>CAVOVZ010000022.1:0-512921 GCA_963699985.1 Terriglobia bacterium | reverse complement strand
GGATGGTGCCGTTGGGGCAGAAAGTAAGCTGTTAGTTCAGTTCAAGTAAATCGACGCAAGAAAGCGCACTCTGCGGATTGACAAGGGCGATCGAGAGGTTTGCTCTTGCGACCAGTTCCAAGGGCCTAAGTGACTGCACGTACTTCGCGCGTAATCCGGTCTATGCGGCGCCCGCAAGTTTCGACACTGTTCGCAAGCTGGCCGCTAGTGTCACACTGTCGATCTGTCCTCCATGAAGGATTAGGTTTCGTTGGCGGTACAACCGATGGAAGGCCTCAGCCGCAGCATCTTTGATTGTCATCAACTCCGCAGACGGGTCCGCCAGAACCTTTTGCACGCGTAGTACCGCAGCACGGTCAACCGTCGTGCATTTCGGGGAGCTTTTTCTCTCACAATCAATTGCGCCATTACCCGCGACCGTTCACGATTATTCTTGCATGGATCCAGTTGCGCCGCGACGGCAGCGTGTTCTTCCTTGGCCTTGTACGACAACGTCGTCAACTCGGCTCTTACAAAGAGCATGCACCAGCGCTGCTAGATTGTCCGCTGCCGTAGCTCTCTCACCTGGATCCGCCAAGAGACCCTCAATTGTTCCCCATCCTCCCGCTATAGCGGCGGTCGGCGAACTGGTCTCAAGGTGAGAGAGAGAAGTTCAATTGCGGCATCTACCTCAGTAGAGGGAGTAGTCGAGAAGATAACGCCCTCGCGGTAAAGCGCCTCGACCCTCACGCCACGCGAGTGGGCGCTCAGCGTCGCCGGTACCTTGTCTCCTTTGACCCAAACAGGTGGTAGACGATGGAGAGGGGAACCCGTGGCCACAATGGCACGTGCGGCGAATCGGTCGGATTCCACCCGCGCCGCCTGCGCCGCACCAGCCGAATCCCTCGCATGAACAGTGAGCAGTATCCCGACTGCTGCGCGGATGTCTTTGGTGTCAAATCCATTGCCGACTAGCCACTTCGACACGGCCCTCCCCCAGAGCCAATTCTTCGGTATTCCCCCCGCGACTCTTGGCGGCTTACCGAACGCTAAGAGCACCTCAAACGGACGGCGGGCATTCGCCGACACCTGACCATGTAGTTCGTAACAAATTTCTGATAACGTAATCTCAGCAGTGTCGGCGTGAAGCCGCGCTTTAATTATGGTGTGAAGATGCGATGCTGAGAAACCTGCATCGAGAAGGTGAGAAGCGACGCTGCGAGCGAAACGTTCGACAGTAAAGCCTGGCCCGGAAACCACACCAGCCCATCGCTTCATGTAGTCCTTCTCAAGAATCGTGGCCAGATTGACAATGCTGTGATGCGCCGGCCCGTCCGCTTTGGGAACATCCTGGATCTGTGCCCTCAGGAATGCCTTCTCTTGGTCCGACAACGCCGGGGTCCCTACCCGACCTGCGCACCAACGTTCTGCATAATCGGCGGACGGAGGCATCGCTCAAGGTTCCGTTGCGGTGAGCTATGCAAGCCTCGTGCAGTTCCGAGAGCCCCAAAATGAGTCCGATGCTCCATAGGGAGCGGTTCCAAGCTGGGTTTGGCGAGAGTAAATCAAGCAACCGCCCTACCGCCACCGCATCTTTTGCATTGACTGTCTTCAGCACCGCTGGTAGCCTTTCAACATTGGTCGGCTAACGACCCACCGTCTAACGGGGCACGACCCGTGAAGATGAGGCAGAAATGCCAAGTCGGATCGGCTCCACGCCCCTAGTTTCTGAAGGCCCTGCAAAGCAGGGCCTTTCCCTTTCTCTGCCAGACGCTATTCCATCACGGAGGGCCTGGATAATCTACGTGCGTCTGCAATCGACAAGGCTTCCGCTCTTGGACGGCAGCATACGCGTGCCTGCCGATAAGCGGTCGTCGGCGTAGAGCTGGCCGGTGACGGCGACTGGCCGGGTTATGATGACGAGCCGCCCGAGAAGTAGCACTTGAGACGGTCGCCTCAGCCACAGCAAGCGGACCGCTGCCAGCGCTGACTCCGACATTGTCCTGCGGGGGCGGCCGTGTGCGGACATCCCCGACCGCGCCGCGATACTCTCAAGGCACCGGCGAAAGCAGGCCCAATCTCAACTTGGCGAACGAGCGGAAGCCCCTATCGAACGTCGTCATTTCGGAGTCGGTCGCCTGGGCCAGCGCAGCAAGCCAGGCTTCCGTCCAGATATCCGGCGACGGTTCGCGACCCGCGATGTTGGCGTGCCAATGCTTGTCGTGTGCCTGTGGTATCTGGTCGATCAACGAGATGCGTGGATCGTTGATTAGTTGGTCCACGGCGTCCCATGCCTGTTCGGGCCGCAAAGTGCCTGATCCCATTACGCGAACATTGGTCAGCAGCCGGAGCAAGGCCATGCGCACCGGCAAGCAGAGGCCTACGTCGCCGTCGTTACAGCTTTCCCACCAATCGATCGCTGGGCCGCGGTGGGCGTGCCCCTCGGTCAGCAGTGCTGATGGCCGACCATCTCGGGATGGCGGGAGTCGCGGCGACTCACGTCGAGTCGGCGTGCGCCTCGGGAGGTGTGGCGCTGCGATCCGCTTTCCTGGAGGTGGCGTCCGGGGCGAGCGACCTCGTCCTGGCGTCCGGGGTCGAGAAGATGACGGATGGGGCCGACGTGACCGCGGTCCTGGCCACCGCCGCCGATCAGGAGACCGAGGCGTATCACGGGATCACGTTCCCGGGGCTCTACGCGATGATCGCGCGGGCGCACATGGATGCGTTCGGAACCACGGAAGAGGACCTGGCGTGGGTCGCGGTCAAGAATCACCGTCATGGAGCGCTCAATCCGAAGGCCCAATTCCGCCGGGAGCTCACGATCGAGACGATTCTCTCTTCCGCGATGGTGGCGGAGCCGCTGCGGCTCCTGCACTGCTCGCCGGTGAGCGACGGAGCGGCTGCCGTCCTGCTCTGTCCTCTCGATCAGGCGCGGAAGTACACGGACCGACCCGTGAAGCTCCGCGGCGTCGGTCTGGCCACCGGAACGATGGCGCTCCACGACCGGCGGAACCTGGCCGAGCTGGATTCGGTGCGCCTGTCCGCGGAGCGAGCGTACGAGATGGCAGGCCTTTCCCCGGGCGACGTCCAGGTCGCCGAGGTTCACGACTGCTTTGCCATCGCCGAGATCTGCTGCATCGAGGCGCTGGGATTCGTCGAGCGCGGTCAGGGACGGCATGCGGCGCGGAAGGGCGAGACCGGCCTGGGCGGACGCATTCCCGTCAACACGAGTGGCGGGCTGAAATCGAAGGGACATCCGGTGGGCGCGACGGGGATCGCCCAGGCCATCGAGATCTTCGAGCAGCTGCGGGGGGAGGCCGGAGACCGCCAGGTGAAGGGCGCCCGGATCGGTCTCGCCCAGAACATGGGCGGATCGGGCGCCAGCTCCGTGGTGCACATTCTCGAGGGGGTCTGACCATGCCGAGCCCGAGATACTGGAGAGAAATGCCGAATCGTTTTCGCCTGGAGGCCGCGAGGTGTCGTGGCTGCGGCAAGGTCTCGTTCCCTGCGCGGCGCGTCTGCCCGAGCTGCCGCGGCGTCGAGTGGGAGCGGATCCACCTGTCCCGGAAGGGAAAGGTCCTGACGGCGACGGTCATCCACGTGGCTCCGTCCGACATGGCCTTCGAGGCGCCGTTCGCCATGGCCATCGTCGAGACGCCGGAGGGCGCGCGACTGACGGCGCAAGTGGTCGACTGCGATCCTTCGTCGGTTCGTCCCGGGATGGAGGTCTCGCTCGAGTTCCGGCGCATCCGCAGGGAAGGGCACGGCGGGATCCTGTGTTACGGATTCAAGGGGGTTCCGGCGGCGTAGCGGCTCGGAGGGCATGTCGTGAAGAAGGTGCGGATTTCCATCGATCTCGAGGAGGACGAGTACGCGTCGTTCGCAAGCGAGGCATCCCGCCGCGGCCTGACCGTCGAGACCCTCCTCGAGCGTACGGTGCTGGGGCTCCTCCGGGAAATGGAGCAGGAAGAGAAGGACGGAACCGACCGTCCGATCTTCCTCCCCTGAAGGACCTCGTACCGCTTCCCGCTCGCGTCCTCGATCCGAAACGCGGCGCCGCGCAGCTGCGGGGCGTGCCCGTATCCCGTGCGATGGCGAAACAGCAAGGTCGCGACTCCGGGCGGGTTGCGGCGAGGGCACCATCGAGGCAGGATCGGCACGAAAAAACCTTGACCGTGGAACGATCCAGCGGTATCTGAACCACCCATTCCACACTCCAAGGAGGGTATCTCGATGAGATCGGGTTTGCGGGTTCGTGTTGCGTTGATGTTGGCGCTCGCCTTCTGTCTCTCCGCCGCCGCCTACGCCGGGGACGACACCCAGCGCTGCTACTGCAGCGCGCAGGCGGGGGACTACCAGATCGTCCTGAACAACCAGTCCGAGGCAGTGGTCCGCGTGTGGGTATCGAACTCATGCAGGAGAAGCGGCTTCGTTCTCGTGACGGTGGTTGCGCCGGCTCCGGACGGGAGCCTGCTGCAGTCGTCGTACCCGCTCTACCTTCCGGGTCGCTCGACTCGACCGGTCGATATCGAATTCGGGAGCGAGATAGCGTTCGTGTCGAAGCTCTTCGTGACGCCGCTCGGAAGATAACGAGCCGACTGCGTCCAACATCGTATCGCTGCCGACCGGCCGTCCTGGCGCGATCGGCCCACTGAGCAGTTCAGAGCACGGGGACGCGACCGCGGCTGCGCATGCGGTTGCGTCCCCGTGGGCTCTTCAACTGGCCGTTGGCCCGCACGGGGAGGAGGATCCCCGCGTGGCGAGTCGGGCCGTCAGGAGGGATCGTGACGCAGACGGCCGCGGCGCTGCCGGGCGATGTTGCGGTCGGCGAACGCCGCGACCTCGACGAGTTGCTCGAGGGAAGGGTCCAGCCGCGGATCCTGGCTGCTGCGTAGAACGATTTCCTTCGCGAACAGGAGCGCGAGGTAGCGGAGCTTGAGAGCGGGCTTGTCGGCGACGGCACGGAAGTCCCGATGACCGCTGTTGACCTGCCACGATCCCTCCTGGAAACGGGACCGCCAGGTGACCCCGGGAAGGTCCACCAGCTCGGGCTCGGGGATTCCCTCGTCCGCTCTCGATCCGTGCAGATCGGCCAGGACCTCCACCGAGGCTTCTCCTCGGGCCTCCCGAACGTCAGCCGAGGCGAGGACCTCGAGCGAGCCGTGTGCCGGGTCGGCCGGCGCGCGCAGCACGGCCTCGGATCCGTCCTCGGACGACGTCTCGATGTCTCCCACGGCGCCGAGGACCTTCCAGGAGAATCGCGCCGGTTCCTCCACGGAACGGCCGACGGCATCCACCCCGAGAGCCCGCACACGGCGCGATCCGAGGACCTCGATCCGAATGGCGGCTGGCACGATCCGAACTCCCGCGAGCGGGCCGGGTGGCAGCAAGTCCGTGCGGCCAACCTTGGGCGCTCGCTCGGCGACGGCGTCCTCGCGAGCTGCTTCCTCGCCGGATGGGATCGCCCCGGTCTCGCCTTCGCCGAGGCGGCTGCCCGGACCACCCCCCGTCGCACCTTCCGGCTTCGCCACCGGCAGCATGGCGTATCGCGGGCGGTGCCGCTGCAAATCGCGGAACGCGTGCTGGAGATCGCGGATCATCGAACGGTCGAGCTCCTCGGCACGGCGCCGCTCACGCGCCTCGAGGATCCCGACCAGAATGGGCTCCACGGTACGAAGCGCGCCGGCGAACGCCCCGGCAGCGGCATCCACCACCACGCCACGCCGGCTCCCGGGAGCGACGCGCAGGCCGGGAAAATCCACGAATCCGCCGAGCCGCGGGTCCGTCCACGGCGCGTGGTCCAGGTCGAGCGCGCCGAGGTCGGCGAAACCCTCGGTGACGAGAGTGCCCGCCGCGTATACGGCAAGGCCGGTGTGACTTCCGGCCGCCGGCTCGTCGCCGGTCACGTACACCTCGAACCGGATCGGCGGATGACCGGGGATCTCCAGGGGACCGATCCCCTCGACGCGCTCCCCGAGATAGCGCGGGGGCTTGACCGGGATCAGTTTCCGGGCGAGTCCGCGCGCCATGCGGTCCTCGACGACCAGCGCGACGTCGCGATCGAGAAGCTGGCCGCGCAGCTCGGCCCCGAGGAAGTCCGCGGCGCGCCGGCCCAGGAGGGCGGCCTGCGCCTCGCGGTGGAGTCCGATCACGACGACCTCGGTCCATCGCTCGTCCAGGCCCAGGCGTCCGCGGATCGGCTCGATCAGGAAGTCCGGGTCGTCGCGGTGCAGAATCAGGCGGTGCGGCCTCTGACCGGGAATCGCCGTCCTCATCTCGAGCTGCTGGCCGAGGCTCCAGAACCCGAGAAGCCCGATCCCGTACTGACCCTGGGTCATCAGCTCGAGGCGCTGCTGCGGCGAGAGATCCCGCTTGCGGCTGTGCCCGATGTGGGTGGCGATGTAGCGCAGAGCGGCGGGTCGGTCCAGCTCGGGAATCACGCCGTCCCCGTCGTCCAGGATGCGAAGGCACGCCGCTCCGCGCTCGCGCACCCGCGTCACGCGGACGTGCCGCGCCACGGCATCCAGGCTGTTCTGGACGAGCTCCGCGAGGGCCTTGCGCGGGTCCGGCTGGCTCAACGCGAGCCAGCGGATCAGCTCGAAGGGATCGTGCGCCCGGACCTTGCCCCGCATGGAATCCGGATCGGCGCGACGAGGGCGCGCACGCCTGGGGCTCTTCTTCCGACCGGGCGACCGAGATCCTCCGTCCATGGGGTGGATCCTACCATCGGAGCCGGACTCTCTCGCTCGAGTTCCGGACCAGGGCGCCTCGCCGGATCTCGTGTCACGGCGATCGGGGCAGAGGCGTCAAGCTCGCCGGAATCCGCGGAATCGTGAATGATGGAGCTTTCCTGGAGGTCGTGGTGAGCGAATTCGATCCGATGAACCCCCAGGCGGCGCACATGGCCGACGAGTCGATGGTCCGAACGCTACGCTTTCAGGCCGAGGCGATCTGGCCGCAAGAGAGGCTGCTGTTCGATCGATACGGTCTCCGACCGGACGCCCGCATCCTGGACCTGGGCTGCGGAACCGGCGAGATCGCCCTGCGCCTGGCCGAGCGGTACCCGGAATCACGGGTGGTCGGAGTGGATCTGATCGAGTCCCACCTCGACCTGGCGCGCAAGAGCGCCGAGCGATTCGGCGACCGGGTGCGGTTCCAGAACGGCAACGCGTTCGGTCTCGAATTCGACTCCGGCACGTTCGACCTCACCACGTGCCGGCACGTCCTCCAGGCGATCCCGCACCCCGATCGGGTGCTGGCGGAGATGATCCGCGTCACGCGAGCCGGGGGACGGCTCCACCTGCTCGTGGAGGACTACGGGATGATCTTCATGCACCCGACGCGGCTCGACATCGACCGGTTCTGGCTCGAGGGACCTCGCCGATTCGCCCGTGCGACGGGAACGGATCTGCACATCGGCCGTGCCGCCTACACGCACCTACGGAGGCTCGGCGTGCGGGACATCCAGGTAGACTACGTGTGTGTCGACACCCTGAGAGTTCCCCGCGAGACGTTCGCCCAGATCTGGATCTCGTGGCGGGACGGCTACGCGGAGTCCGTGGCGAAGTACACCGCGTACACCCCGGCCCAGGCGATCGAGCACTTCGACGACATGATTGCCACGATTCGCGATCCGGAAGGGTACGCGCTCTGGATGGTTCCCGTCGTCAGCGCGGTCGTTGCGTGAACTGAACGAACGCGCTTCCGGCCGAGGACCGAAGCGGCGAGATCCGTGGCCTCGCGGCCGCCCGGCGAGGTGGGACCTCTCGAACTCACTTCCGTAGGAGCTTCAGGAACTGCGGTCCCGCAACGGGTTTGGGCAAGGTGAAGGTGATCTCGCGAAGCTGCCCCCCCGCCATCGTGGTCTTGACGATTCTGCCGACCATCGTACCGTCGACCGCGACGGCCGAGAAATCCAGAGTGAGCGGCTGCGCCACCAAAGTCCGGTTCTGGACCCGGACGGTGACGTTGCAGACCTCTGCCGTGTTGGCCGTCCAGTGACCCCAGTACTGGAACTGCGGCGCCGCGAATAACTGCAGCGTGCCCGCCTGGAGCAGCGTGGCGAATAGGATCGCACAGACGAAAACAACCGCAGCACGTCTCGATCGCTGGCTCATTGTCCCACCCCCCGGCTCGTAGATCGAGCTATGAGGATGATCAACTCGATGAGGGCAGTTGTCAACGGCAGGCCGTTCCCGGCGTGTACGACAGGAAAGTGAGGAGGAGCTGAATCCGAGCGAATCGGGGACACGGGTCCATGATTCCGCGGCGGTACCGCGGGAGTCCCCTCGAGCGCTCACGGGCGGAGATGCAGGGGCTCGGGCTGGGCCGCGGGATCCGCCGAAACCAGCGTCAGCACGTAGGGCGCGTCGACGCGCCACCAGCCGGGGAAGACGCGGGAAGTCTCCCTGCAATCGACCCGCAACCTGCGCCATCCACCTTCGTCCGCACCCCCCTCGATCCGCACGATCGCGCTGCGCGTGTCGCGACGCAGTCCCTCGCGCAGCGCCTTCAGGGCGCTCTCCTTGGCGCTCCAGATCGCGGTGACGACGATCGGACGGGTGCCGGCGGGGTATCTCGAGACGAGCGCGATCTCCTCCTCGGAGAAATAGTCGGCGACGAATTCGGGATCGCGCGGCTCGATCCGCTCCAGGTCGCATCCGGGACAGAGATGAGGGGCCGTGACGAGGCAGAGGGAGCACGAGCCGCTGTGACTCAACGAGATCGCGAGCGGCGCTCTCTCTCCGCGGAGTCTCGTTTCGGGATGGCCGTCGCTCGCTGCGAAGATCTCGATCGCGGCGAGAGCGGGGGGCGGACCGCTCCGGGCCACAACGGAGCGGATGGCCTGCTTCGCGGTCCATCGGCCGAGGCGCCAGTCGCCGCGGCGTTTCGGAACACGAAGACGCGCCAGCGCCGACCGCTCGCCCGGACCGAGCCAGTCGTCCGTTTCCGGAACGAAGTCCGAGGACTGGAGCAGATAGCCCAGGGCAAGCCGGTCCGCGATCACCCCAGGGCGTCCTTCAACGGCGCGAGGATTTCGGGACTCACCGCGTCCGGAAGCTGCATCGTACGGTACCCTTCGGCGCTGAGGACGACGCTTCCGCCTTCGTCGCACACGCGCCCGTCGAAGCTGCCGTCTTCGTTGCGGGTCACCGCGGCGAAGAGCGTCTCGCTCGCCTCATCCTGAGATCCCAGCAGACGGATCCGTCCGATCCGGAACGGCAGTCCCATCCGAGCGTCCTGTGCCAGCTCCACGAGCCCCGCGGTCTGGAAGCACAGCTCGATCAGTCGCGGAGCGACGAGAAGGGGGATGCCCGCGGGCTCGTGGTTGGGCGGGAGATCCGCCGCGAGCTGACCGAAGACCTCCGCACCCGACTTCCATGCGCTCGCGAGCACCTGGTAGGCGGGACCGTGGAAGAAGACGCGATAGATGTCGGCGGCTCCGAGCTTCCGCCCGTTTCCCGGAGGTACCACCCGTGCTCGATTCTCCGGCATCGGCGCGGCGAGCGTCAGACGCACCTGCGCGGTGAAATGAGTCGTGACCTCGGGCTCGGTCTTTCCGTGGAGCGTCCTCGATCCGATGAGGCTGCAGCGTGCCAAAACGCCCGCCCCGTCGGGAGCGAACTCGGCGCGGAGCGTCAGCGTGCGCGGCTGGTCCCGGTGGAACTTGAACGGAACGAGGAATCGCACGTCCTCGACGGCGCGCAGCGTCAGCTCGGGGAATAGCAGCTTCGAGGCCTCCGCCAGAGCCTCGATCCCCATCACTCCGGGAAGCACGGGCGTTCCCGAGATGCGGTGGTCGAAGAGGAACGGCTGACGCGACGGATCGAGATCCGTCTCGATGGTCAAGCCGCCGTGGATCCCCATCCCCGTGACGCGGCCGATCATCAGCCCGCGCTCGCCGGCGGCCGACCAGCGGGCCGCGCCGACCTCGAGGCCGCCGGTCGGATCGAGCTCCTCCGTCATCATGCCCAGGCGTCCGGCGACGACGATCTCGCCGCGGGTCGATCCCGCGGCCAGCTCCCGTCGCACCACGGGAATCGCGGCGTCCGGGGGGAGCATGTCGATTCCTGCCTCCCGCATCACCGTCGGGATCGACCCTCGCGTGGCCATTCCGATCCCGCCCCACGCGGTCCAGTCGATGGCGATGCCTCGGGTCGCGGGGCGGCTGGTGCGGAGGCTCGATACCAGCTTGCACAGAAGATCGTTCGCCGCGCTGTAGTCGGTCTGCCCCGTGTTTCCGAACCGTCCCGCAACCGAGCTGAACGCCACGACGGCCGCGAGCGGCATCTCCGCGAGGTTCGCCATCAGGTTGAACCAACCGTCCGCCTTCACGTCGAACACCAGGTCGAACTCCGCCGGAGCCTTGTCGGCGAGGCGATGGCTGATCTCGAGCCCTGCCGCGTGGAGGAGGACGTCCACACGGCCGCTTCGCTCGGCGACCTGGCGCATCGCCGACGCCACCGCCTCGGAGCTCCGCAGGTCGGCGCTGTAGTAGTGCGCGGTTCCTCCGGCCCGCGTCACGGCGTCGATGGCGGACTGCGCCGCGTGCAGCCGCTCGATCGAGGCCAGCTCCCTCTCCACCATCGCGGGGGTGGCTCGCTCGCCTCGCGTCTTCATCCGCTCGAAGATGTCGCGCTTCAACCCTTCCTTGTCGGTGGCGAAGCGCTGCAGGTCCGAGCTCGACGGATCGGGCCGCGGGGTCAGGTCGAGGAGGTGGAACGTGCCGCCCGACGCCGCGGCCAGATCGGCCGTGATCGCCGACACGATGCTCCCGGCGGCGCCGGTGATCACGAAGACGGTGTCACGGCCGAGCCCCATCCCCGGCAGGCCGTCCGCCGCCGGCCTCTCCTCGAGCCCGACGGTGAAACGGCGACCGCCGCGGTAGCCCACTTCCACCACGCCCGGGTCGAGCCGGGCCTCTTCGATCAGGAGATCCGCCAGCGTCGTGGTCCGGCGGCTCGGCTCGAAATCCACGGCCTTCACGAGCGCGGCGCCGTTTTCTCGCCGGAACGCCTTGGTGAATCCCGTAACCGCGCCGCCGAGGGGGGCGAAGGCGCCCGCGTCGTCGTACCCGTGCTGACCGCCGAGTCGGGTCGCTGCGATCAGGAACGTCCCGCGCGGGCCGATCGAATCGGCGAGCGCGCGCATGGCGGTGTAGAGCAGCTTCACACGAACCCGGTTCGCCTCGCGCCAGGCCGGCAGGTCCATTCCTGCGATCGCAGGCTCCGGGTCGAGTGCCGAGAGCCAGAAGACGCCCTGCACCGGGGCCTTCGCTTTCCATTCTTGCAGTCGGCGAACGAGGGTTTCCGCGTCGGGGGCGCTCTCGATCTCGAGGACCTCGACACCCAGCTTCTCGAGGCGGTTGGCGAGCGCCCGGCCCACGCCTCCGCGGTCCGGCATGACCACGACGCGGGTTCCGGCCCCGAGCGTCACGCCGGTGGGCCGGCACTGCTCGAGCTTCGGACGCAGGCGCGGGACCGGCACGCGCCGCGGCACCGCGTCGGTAGCGGCGAGGTCCGCCCTGTCCTGCGCCGGCTCGACGAAAGCGGCCGGCGCATGGGCGGCCGAGGTGCCGCGGACCGACAGGTCCGGGCGGCGGTCGTAGACGAACTGGATCGTGTGGGCGAGCGTGGGGAAGTCCCGGAGCTTGAGGTTGTCGTCCCGCGGGATGTCCCACGCGGCTCGGATCGCAGCGAACATCTCGGCCTGCTTGACGGTGTCGATTCCCAGGTCCGCTTCGAGGTCGAGGTCGAGATCGAGCATGTCCGGCGGATACCCGGTCTTCTCCGCGATGATGGCCAGCACCTTCTCGCGGACCGGATCCGCGGCGATCGCTGCCACGACGCGGGCGGGCTCCGCGACGGTCGAGGCGGATTCCACCGCCGAGGGGGTCTGGGAGACCGGCCTTCGCAGATCCGGGCGGCGGTCGTAGACGAACTGGATCGTGTGGGCGAGGGTGGGGAAGTCCCGGAGCTTGAGGTTGTCGTCCCGCGGGATGTCCCACGCGGCTCGGATCGCGGCGAACATCTCGGCCTGCTTGACGGTGTCGATTCCCAGATCCGCCTCGAGGTCGAGGTCGAGATCGAGCATGTCCGGCGGATATCCGGTCTTCTCCGCGATGATGGCCAGCACCTTCTCGCGCACCGGGTCGGGCGCGACGGGGGACGCGGGCTTCGCGACGGCCGGCGCGGGAGCCGGCGAGACGAGCGCCGGCGCCGGGACCGGTTTCCTCAGATCCGGCCTGCGCTCGTACACGAACTCGACGGTGTGCGCGAGAGTCGGGAAATCGCGCAGCTTCAGGTCGTCCTCGCGGGGGATGTCCCACGCGGCGCGGATGGCGGCGAACATCTCGGCCTGCTTCACCGTGTCGATCCCGAGATCCGCCTCGAGGTCGAGGTCCATCTGCAGCATGTCGGGCGGGTACCCGGTTTTTGCCGCGATGATCTCGAGGACCTTGTCCCGCACCGGATCGGAGGTCTCCACGGCCGCCCGCGGCGCGACGGCGGGCTTTGCGGGCGGCGACGGGGGCGGTCCCGGCGCAGCCGGTTTCCTCAGGTCGGGTCTGCGCTCGTAAACGAACTGGACGGTGTGCGCGAGAGTCGGGAAGTCGCGCAGCTTCAGGTTGTCGTCGCGCGGGATGTCCCACGCGGCTCGGATCGCGGCGAACATCTCGGCCTGCTTCACGGTGTCGATCCCGAGATCCGCCTCGAGGTCGAGGTCCATCTGCAACATGTCGGGCGGGTATCCGGTCTTCTCCGCGATGATCCGGAGAACCATCTCCTGGACCGGATCGATGGCGAGCGTGGACGGAACGGCTCCCCCCTTTGCCGGCGCTGCCGGCTCGGGCACGGTGGGGCGAGGGAGGGCCGGATCGGTCGCGCGTTTTGCCGGCACCGGGAGCGGCGTCGAGGCGGGCTGGAGCCGCGCCGCGGCGCCGCGGTCTTTCACCCGCAGGGTTCGCTGCACCACCTCGAGCTCCGGAGCGGCCTGCCCCGTCGCCCGCGCGAGCCATGAGCGGAAGCACTCAGGGTCCGCGATCCGGCCCGCGAACCCCAGAGACCCGGGAAGAGGCCTGCGCCCGTCGGGCGAGGGCGCCCAGCGTGTCAGGGTCATGCTGATCTGCGAGCCGAAGCCCGCCCCCAGACGGAGCGCGTAGCGGACCGGATACGCTCCGCCCTTCGACAGGGTCAGCACGCCCAGCTCGGGGTCCACCTCCTTGAAGTTCGGCACCGGAGGGACGACTCCCGTCTCGAGGATCTTGACGGCGACCACGTCCTCGATCCCCACCGCCATCGGATGTCCCGTCGCCCCCTTGGTGTTGGCGATCACGATTCGATCCGCGAACTCGCCGAAGACGTGCCGCAGCGCGAAGACCTCCGCCGAGGCGCTGCCGCCTCGGGCCGGTGTGTAGGTCTCATGGGAGACGAACACGGTCTCGGGGGCGATCTCGGAGCGACGGATCCCCCAGTGCGCTTCGGCCTGGGAGACCAGACTCTCCATCACCTGGCAGATGTGGCCGACGTCCAGCCTCGTCCCATGAAAGGCGCTGTTCGCGGTGACGGCGCCCAGTACCTCGCAGATCGGCCGCACGCCGCGCTCGCGCGCCGCATCGGCGCGTTCGAACACCATCGCGGCCGCGCCCATCCCGATGAGCAATCCGTGCCGCCGCCGGTCGAAGGGAAGCGCCGCCTCCTCCACGATCTCGTCGGTCGCCGCCGCTCCCGACGCCAGGAAGCCCGCGCCATGCCACTCCATCAAATGCTCCGAGGTGACGTCGTCGGCGGTGATCACGATCACCCGCCGGCAGCGCCCCGTCTGGATCCAGTCGCTGGCGATGGAGGCCGCCTGGGTTCCCGTGGCGCAGGCGGCGTTGATGGCGGTGTTCGGCCCCCGCGCCCCGATGTACTCGGCGAATTGGGAGTGCCCCATGGACAGGACGCGGAACAGGAACCGCCGGTCGAAGCGGTACGGATCTCGGTCGACTTCCGCCTGGAGCTCGCGGATGCGACGGTCGAGCTCGGCAGCGAGAGATCCTGATCCGTCCGATCGTTGCGTTCGCGCGCGGATCGCCGACAGCTCCTCGATCTTCTCGCGCCGGTTCCGGTCCCGGTAGAAATCGGAGAGGATCTCCGCGAACGCGTCGTATCCCGGGAAGGCCGACCCGAAGATCACCCCCGTGTCGTCCCGCATCTCCACCGGGAGCATGAAGCGGTCCGGGAGCTGCGTCCCCTTCGTCGTGGTCTTGTACCGCAGCACCAGCGGGATGCCCGCATCGCGCAGGGCGTCGATGCCGGCCCCGATCGCCAGCTTGGTCACGTGGTCGAGCGCCGCCATCCGGTCCTCGGGGAATCCGAAGTCGCGCACCAGGTCGTACTCCCGCGCGCGCGCGGCCAGCTTGATCCCGTCGTCCATGGACTCGATGGTCTCGAACCGTCCCTCGCCCGTCTCGGACTTGACCAAGCGGGTGACGTTCTTCTCGAGCATCGCCCGCCGGAGGGGCAGCGGGATGGCGGAGAGGAACTGGTCTCCCCGCAGGATTCGCTCTACGTTCGAGTCGTCGAAGACGCGGTCCACGCCCGGGAGCCCGAGGGCGGCTCCGCTCACGACGACCTCCACGTTGCCGCGCACGGGGCCTTCGCCGGAATACACCTGGTAGCTGCGGTCCAGGAACTCGACGAACAGACGGCCGAGCTGAGCGTACCGGTCGCTCGTGGCCGCCGCTGGGATGGGCGGAGCGGGGGACGCGGCCGACCGAGCCGATGCCGGAACCGGCACCGCGGCCGTCGCTGCGGCCGTCGTCGAGACCGTCCTCGCCTCGACCCCAGGCTGGATATCCATGAGCCCCACACCCACGCCCGAGGCGTACAGACCGCAGAGCGCCAGGTTGAACGACTCCACGTCCCCGATGCGCGGGTGGTTCGTGAAGAGCGACCAAACTCCTTCGCGCTCACCCAGGACGTCATCGACGAAGCCGTAGAGGATGCGTTTCGGGCCGACCTCGACGAACACTCGCGCCCCGGCGTCGTAGAGCGTTCGGAGCCCCTTCACGAACTGGACCGGCGAAGACACCTGCCTGCCCAGAAGGTCGATCATGGCGGGCAACGCGCCGGGTCCCATGGGGTAGAACTCGCCGGTGACGTTCGAGATGACCCGTAGCTCGGGCGGGTGCACGTCCATCTTCTCGAGCAGGCGCGCGAGCGACGCGCTGGCGGGCGCGACGATCTGCGTGTGGAACGCGTGGCTCACCTGGATCGGTCGGGCGACGTACCCGGCCTCGCGCAGCGCCTCCATCGCCTTCTCGACCGCCGCGGTCCCGCCGCCGATCACCGCCTCCTTGGTGCTGTTGATATTGGCGACGACCACGTACCCGTCCACCGGGGCGAGAGCCTTCTCGATCTCCGGCACGGGGCCGAAGACCGCGGCCATCATCCCGTTGTCGTCCACGGCGCACCGGGTCATCTCGGTGCCGCGGGCGCTCACCGCGCGAAGAGCCTCCTCGAACGAAAGAGCCCCGGCGGCGACGAGCGCACCGTACTCTCCCAGGCTGTGCCCCATCACCATGTCGGGAACGACTCCGTACGCGCCGAGCAGGCGGCAGAGAGCCGTTTCCGCGGTCAGGACGGCGGGCTGCGTGATCGCCGTCTGTTTCAATCCCACCTCGGCGTCGGCCACGGCCTTCTCATCGTCGGTGTCGAGAAAAACGCACGCGGAGAGCGGCCGGCCGAGGAGCGGCTCCATGACTCGATCCGCCGTGGCGTACGTCTCGGCGACGACCGGTTCTCCGTCCCGCAGCGTTCGGAGCATGTTCACGTACTGGGAGCCCTGGCCGGAAAAGAGGAACGCGACCTTGGGCGCAGGGCCTTTCCCGAGAAAAATCCCCTTCGCCCGTAGGGCTTTCCACCGGCCGGGCTGATTCTCCTCGAACGCCTTGAGCGCTTTGGCTCCCTTGTCCGCGAGCTCTGCTGCGCTCCCGTAGTCGATGGCCAGTCGGGTCGAGCCGCGAAGGTCGGACTCCGCCGGCACGACGGGAGCCGGTGCACGTCCGGCCTCGGCCTCGGCGACGAGCGGACGCAGTCGGGAGATGATCTCAGCCTCGGACGCGCCGCCGATCACCAGCGCTCCTCGCGACGGGGCCTTCGGCGGGAGGTTCGGCCCGGGCATCGCCGGAACCGACACCGATCTCCTGGCATCGACCCGGATCCGCCCCGGGATGTACTCCTCGAGAACGGTGTGGAAGTTCGTTCCGCCGAATCCGAACGCACTCACCCCGGCCCGTCGCACCTCGGTCCCTTTCTTCTCCCAGGCGCGCAGGCTCGTGTTGACCCGGAGGGGAGAACCCTCGAAGTCGATCCCGGGGTTGGGCGTGTGGAAGTTGAGGCTGGGCGGGAGGGTCTTCTCGTGCAGGGCGAACATCGCCTTCAAGATGCCGGCGGCGCCCGCCGCCCCCTTCAGGTGGCCGATGTTCGATTTGACCGAGCCGAGCGCCAGCGATCCCTTCGGGAGCCCGTACTCCTGGAACGCGGCGATCAGGCTTTCCACTTCGACGACGTCGCCAACCCGGGTCGAAGTTCCGTGCCCTTCGATCAGGTCGCCGTCCGTCGGCACGACGCCGGCGCTTTCCCAGGCGCGCCGGACGCAGATTCTCTGGCCGGCGGGGTTGGGAGCGGTGATTCCCTTGCCCTTGCCGTCGCTCGATCCGCCGACGCCCCGCACGACCGCGTAGATCGTGTCGCCGTCGCGCTCCGCGTCGCGGAGCCGCTTCATCACGAAGACCGCCGCCCCTTCTCCCATGACGAACCCGTCCGCCCCCTCGGCGTAAGGCCGTGTGCCGGTGGCGGAGAGAGCGCCGATCTTGCAGAACTTCACGAAGGTGGCCGGGCTCATGTTCGCGTCGATGCCGCCGGTGAGGACCGCGTCGAAGTTCCCCTCCACCAACCCGTCCATCGCGGCGCTGATGGCGGCCATCGCCGAGGCGCAGGCCGCGTCGGTGACGAAGTTGGGTCCCTTGAAGTCGTAGATGGAGGCGATCCGTCCGGCGACGATGTTGGAGAGCTCGCCGGGCATGGTGTCCTCGGTGATCTCCGGACGCTGTCCGCGGACCCGCTCCCCGAATCGAGCCCGGATCGTCCGGCGTAGGTCGGCCGGGAGCGCGGCGAACTCCGGCACGCCCGCCAGATCGGCCTCGTACTCCTGGAACAGGATCCGGGCGGACGAGTACAGGTGTCCGTCTCCGCCCATGGCATTTCCCAGGATCACGGCGGTCCGCTCCTGGTCCAAAGGACGGGAAGGATGGCCGTAATCGGACAGGGCCTCCCGCGCGGCGATCACGGCCCACTTCTGGGTCAGATCCATGGCATCGCCCACGCGCGGGGGAATCGGGAGCCGCCACTTCAACGGGTCCCACTCCCATTGACGGACCCATCCGCCGATCTTCGAGTAGGTCCGGTCGGAAGCTTTGGGATCCGGGTCGTAGTAGACGTCCGGGTTCCATCGATCGACGGAGACGTCCGAGATGCTGTAGCGACCCTCCCGGATGTTCTGCCAGAAGGCTCGCGCGTCGGGGGCGTCGGGAAGGACCGCCCCCACTCCGACGATTGCCACGGCCCTGTGTGCGGAATCTCTCATGGTTGCGATCCCCGCGGAGAGAGAAGGCTCCGCGCCAAGGTGACAGAAACGCACGCGCTCACCCGGCCCGGCCGTACAGCACGTCCGCGACCGAGTCCATGTCCTGTACCGCGCCGGCCTGTGCGCGGTGCAACGCGGCGACTCCCAGCGCCTGCTCCAGCGACGCGATCTCGGCCTCCCCCATCGCGCCTCCAACCGAGCGGATCCCCTCCGCGATCAGCTTCGACGCCGCCTCGCGCGCGAAGACGCGACTGAGCACGGCAAGCGCTTCGGGGCCGAACCTGCCGTCGGCTTTCTCGGCGAGCTTCCCGTCCGCCGCGCGCGCCGCCCGATTCGCGAAGCAGGCGGCGGTCTCGGCCCAGGCGATGAGCTCGCCGAGTCGGAAGAGCACGTGCTGGTGGCGCGTGAGCCGGTGGACGCGCGCGGTCTCGAGCAGACTGGCGAGCCCCTGGAGGACCAGCGCGGCCGTGCCGGCTCCGACCTTCGGGTGGTGCGCGTCGAGCTCTGCCATCCCGCGCGCCACGTCGTGATAGTGACGCCCCTGGGTCTTGAGGTGGAGCTGCCAGCGGTCGCGCGCAATGGTCATCTCCATGATCTCGGAGGTTCCTTCGTAGATCGTGGTGATGCGGGCGTCGCGCTTGATCTTCTCCACCATGTACTCGCGCGTGTAGCCGTAGCCGCCCAGTGCCTGGATTCCCGCGTCGGCGGCGAGGTTTCCGGCCTCGGTGGCCAGATACTTCGCGACGGCTCCCTCGGTGTTCAGGGAGCCCTCACCCCGGTCGATCCGCTCGGCCGTGTCCTCGATGAAGGCCCTCGCGGCCTCGAGCCGCGCGGCATGGGGAACGATCAGCTTGTGGGTGTACCCCTGCTTCGTCGACAGCGGTCCCCCGGCCTGGACGCGCCCGACGGAATACGGAATCGCGCGATCCAGCGCGGCCCACCCGGCGCCGAGGCCGAACGCTGCCACCATCAGTCGCGTGTAGCCGAATACGAGCTGCGCCTGGAGGAGGCCCTGCCCTTCGACCTCGCCCACGAGTCGGTCCGCGGCCACGTGGACGTCGTTCAAAGAGACCGCGGCGGTGTTGCTCGCCCGGATTCCGTGCTTGTCCTCCGGCTTTCCGTGACCGAGCCCGGCGGTCCCCTTCTCGACCACGAACCAGGAGGGCCCTCCGGGGGCCATGGCGAGGATGCTGTACAGATCGGCGACGCCGCCGTTGCTGATCCACTGCTTGTTGCCGTTGATCCGGTACCCGGTGACCTCGCCGTTCTCGACGACCGGGGTCGCTGTCGTTCGGAGGGCGCCGAGGTCGCTCCCCGCCTCCGGCTCGGTGGCCCCGTACGCCATCAGCAAGCCCTCGCGGGCGATCCGCGTGAGCCAGAGCTTCTTCTGGCCGTGGGTGCCCCCGAAGACGATCGGGTCGCTGCCGAGGAACGTGGCCAGCACCCCGGTGGCGATGCCCAGGTCGATTCGCGCCATCTCCTCGCACACGCGGTAGACGTCGAACGCGCCGCCGCCCATCCCTTCGAACTCCTCTGGGATGAAGAGGAGCTGGATCCCCAGGTCCGACCCGCACATGGCCCGGACGGTCTCCTCCGGGAACTCGTCCTTCGCGTCCAGCTCGAGCAGCGTGGCCTGCGGCACCCGAGCCTCGGCGAACTCGCGGATCGCCGAGAGAGTCATTTCGAGCGTGTCCCTGTCCAGTCCGGCGTTCATCGTGATCGGCTCCCGTGGAGTCAAGGGGAGGAATTGTGGCACGAATCGCCACCGGAGGTCTCGTCGTCGCGAGGGAGGGGGGGTTACGTCAGAAAAACGGCCAGACGATGCGACGAATCGGGTTTCGGGGGGGGCGGGGACGGTCTTCCATGACGCCACGGGGCGTCGTGAAGGACCGTCCCCGATTTGGAGTCAGACCCGGGCGGTGCCGTGCTCTCGAAGCGCCTTCACGACGAGCCAGCCGCCGAAGGCGATCGGCGCCACGGGCCACCACGTCGCGATCCAGTCCAGCGGCATCCCGAATCGCAGGTGGGCAAGGGCGAGGGCGCCGAACGCGATCAGTGCGATGCCGCCGGCGACGGAGCCCCCGAATCCGGGCGCCCGGAAGTCGGAGGGAAGGTCGACCGACTCCATTCCCGCGAGAGCGTGATTGAGGAGCGTGGCCCGACGACCCGCGTCGATGATGTTGTAGAGCCAGAAGAACATCAGGAACGGTCCGAGCAGCGGCGCGATCGCGTCGCCCCCCGGCTCCCAGGACAGCACCGCGATGATCGAGAACGCCGCGATCGCGTGGATGAACCCACGCTGGTAGTAACCGACGTACACCTGCCCCAGGCCGGGGACGATCGAGAGAATCGAGGCGAGGGCGGGGGATTTCCGCCGCGGGTCGGGCCCGGCGGTGTACGGCCGGGTCAACGCCCCCCGGCTCGTGGGCGGCTCCGGGGCGACGGCGGCGTCGCGGAGATCGGCTACGGGGCGGTCGTCCGTCGCGTTCATCGTGTTTCTCCATGGGAAGCGGGATCGGTGTCCGCGCCCCCGGAAGGCTGAGGGGATCGTGATCCTCGGGTCGACGAAGCCAGTCCGAGCGCTCGGGCGGCCCTGGCGACGGCCCGGCCGGAATCGGTCAGGGAATCCACGATTGGAGGTCCCGCGCGGTCCCAGACTCGTCGGGCGAGGTCGAGCGGCTCGCCGGCGCCCGCGCGGATCTCGTGTGCGAGGGCGTCGGGTCGATCGAAGAGGGCTCTCGGTGCGGGTGAGCCGAAGACCAGCAGTAGAACCATGGTCGCGAGGAAGGCCGCCTCGAAGCTGAATCGCGGTCGCGCGACGAGGCCGGGCAGCCAGTCGCGCCAGGACCGGGCCGGAGTCGCCTCGGCGCTCGGCGCATCGACCGTCGCAGCCAGGACTTCGCCGACGAACGCGGCGTCCGGCTCGACCTCGGCCAGGGCCGGGAGATCGGCGCGAAGCGCGCCGAGCGCTCGCACGAGCGCGCCGCACGACGCGCATCGGGCGACGTGCTGCTCCAGGAGGGCTCGGTCCGAGTCGCTCGTCTCGCCGTCCACCAGCGCCGGAAGCAGCGGCTCCGCCGTGATGCACGCGGAGCCGGTCGTGCGCCTCAGCACGCCGGCGGCGAAATCGTCCGGCAGCTCGGGATCCATGGGTACCTTCTTCATCACGCCCTGTAAGACGGATCGAGAGCGACGACGGTTCGCGCAAGCTCCAGCCTCGCCCGGAACGCGCGCGATTTCACCGTCCCCGGCGGGACCCGCAGGACCGATGCGATCTCCCCGACGTCGAGTCCGTGGATCTCCTGAAGGATCAGCACCTCTCGGTTGAGGTCGGTGAGTCGTGCGATCGCACGCCGCACGAGGCGGCGCCTTCGCGAGAGGGCGAGCTGTTCGTCCGGAGCGTCTCCGGAACCCGCCAGCTCACGAGCCTCCTCGACCGCGACGTCATGGAGCGGCGGGCGGGACGCGGCGCGCCGGCGGTGGTCGAGGCACAGGTTCCGGGTGAGCATGAGGAGCCACGAGGCGAACGTTTCGTGCCCCCGGAAGGTGTCGAGGCGCCTCCAGACCCGCACGAACGCCTCCTGGGCCAGATCCCGCGCTTCCTCCGGGTCGGGCGCGTACTGGAGCGCCAGCCCGAACACGCGCCCCTGAAAGAGACGGATCAGCGCCTCCCAGGCGAGGCGGTCCCCGGCGCGGCAACGATCGAGAAGCTCGGCGACCTCCATCCGCGTTCGGCTCCCTGGAAGACCGTCGGCGTTCGGACCCGCCGGCGCGTCTCGAGAGGAAGACGCGCCGGCGGGCCGGTCGGTTCGGTCTCCGAAGGAGATTCTCGCCGAGCCGCTGCTCCGCTGCCCACGTCGGGCTTCCGGAGCGAAACGAGCCCCGCTTCCACTTCGGCCGATCCGGCCCCCGCGCTCTCGATCCGCCGTGAAGATCCCGGCGAAGCGGCCCAGCGATCACGCGGCGGCCGTGGGAGCGCGGCGGAACGCGGAGAGCGCGAGAAAGACCGCCCACGCGGCGACGATTGCGAGGACTAGGATTCCGTCCAGGCGGTAGCCGCCGCCGTCCTGGGTCACGAGTCGCATGGCGCCGACGATCGAAGGTCCGAAGAACGCCGCGCTCAACCAGGCAAGCGGGTTACGACGGAGGAAACAGGAGGCCAGGACGATGACGGAGCCGGCCACGATCGCCAGGCCGAGGGCGGCGACGGCGTACTCGGGGAGCGTTCTCGCCATTCCGGGCAGGAAGCTCACGACGAACATCGCCAGAAGCGCGGCGCGGACTCCCAAGCTGCGGAAGTGCCGGAACAGCAGGCCCGCGACGATTCCGAAGAGCGTCGCCGCGAATAGCATGCCGCTGATCGAATTCGCCAGCGCCGCGAGAAACGGGACCGCCGCCTCGATTCCCGCGGGCCACGCCGCGTCCGTGACGAGCGTGCCCGAGGGAAACATCGCGCCGACGATCCTGCGAAGCGCGGAGGCGCCCAGCACCAGGCCTGCCGACACGATGCCGGCAACCAGGGCGTCGCGGGCGTACAGAGCGCGGGCCTCCCGCCGGAACATCGTAGCGGCGTCAGGCCACAGCGCTCCGGCCAGACCGGTGACGATCATGCCGAGAATGGCGAACAGAACGGCACCGAGGAACATGCCGATGGCAATGACGACGAAGTGGGCGCTCGCGGGGACCGACGTGTCGTATCGTGCCCAGAACGTGTCCGTCGTGACGGCGATCCGGACGAGAGTGGCGAGGCCGGCGACGGCGCCTCCGGAGAAGGCGAGCTTCCACGGGATCGCGCCGTCTCGAATCTTCCGGATTGTCGCCAGGATGGCGAAGACGGCGAAGAAGGCGAGGAACGGGAACTTGAGCCAGCGGAGGATCTCGGTCAGCAACGTGCGTTTCTCTCTCTGCCTCCGCCAGTCCTCGGGGATCTTGATCGTTCTCGACCAGGAGCCGACCGCGTCTCCCTGAACGACGACCTCCTGCCGGACCCTGGCCTCGCCGGCGCCGGGCTCGGGGAGCTCCCAGACCAGAGTGTGGTCGCGCCGCGCCTTCTCGTCCTTCGCGCTCTGCTCCTTGATCTCGCCCGCCGCCGGGTCGACCCCTTTTTCCGCGAGGAACGCGGCGGCGATCTCCCGCGCGCGGTCCGTCTCGATGGTTGCACCCGGGGCGTCTTCGGCCAGGGTCCGGCCGAAGCCCAGCACGCTGCCGTCCTTGGGGTGCACCGACACCCAGTACTCCTCCTTCTGCCGCGGCACGAAGTAGCGCACCCGCCAGAGCGGGGTGGGGACGAGGTCGCGATAGAACCGTTCCGCTGTCTCGAGTCCTCCGGTATTCCTCAAGTACGCTCCCGCCGTCGGATCGGTGCGGTCGACGATTTCGATCGCGGTCCGGTACGCGGACACCTCGAAGCCCTGCTTCGCGAGGAATCGCCGCCCGGCGTCGCGCGCAGCGCTCCGGGTGGTGCCGAAGTCGACCCAGTCGCCGAACTCGCTCACCGGAGCCAGGCGCAGGGCCGCGAGGCCGACCGCGAGGGCGAGACCCCAAGCGACCCGTCTCCCGGACATCGGCGCGTAGCCCGCCGACGCCACGAGCGTCGCGTCCGCTTCCGCGGGTCGCGGCTCGGGCGGCGGCGCGACTCCCTCGACCGCGTTGGTGACCTCCGCAGTGAGGAATCCACCCGCCCGAAGATAGAGGAACGCCGCGATCAGCAGGAGCACCAGGAAGATTCCGGCCGAGAGACTGCCGGTGATCACGTAGTACGGGTTCGGCGAGCGGATCAGGACGAACGCCGTGTAGAGCGCGTCCACGGAGAAGTGGCAGATCACGACGGCCGCGATTCCGAAGCGCAGCATGACCAGCGCGAACACGATCCCGGCGAGTCCCACCTCGAGGCCGCGGATCCAGAACGGCTGGTTCGGATACCCCGCGTGACCGAACCCCCAGATGAACGACGACACCAGGACGGCGGCCCACGTGCTCCGGAAGATCCGCTCGAAGAACGGGATCGAGAACATCCGCGAGATGAACTCCTCGGAGATGGCGGGGAGGAATCCGAAGAACAGGACGTAGACCCACGGAAAGGCGGTGGACAGGAGGTCCGAGTACGGCACCTCGCGCGGGCTCCACGCGCCGAGGGCGTTGGCGATCAGGTAGAAGACGTTCTCGAACGCGAAGAAGAAGAACGTGAGCGTGATCCCCACGAGCGAGGCGATGAAGAACTCCTTCGTCCGCAGCGCTCGGAAGCGCAGCAGCGAGGTCAGGGACAGGAGCTTCGGCCACCGCTCACGGTAGAAAGGCTCGGCGGAGGCGGTCAGCACGAAGACCACCAGGCCACCGCCGAAGCCGGTCCCGAGCGACCCGAGGATTCGACCGAGCAAGAAGCCGGGGAACGACGTGGTCGTGTCGTACCCGTAGAGGTCCGCGGGCAGCTCGTTCAGCTGGGAGACGCTCAGGAGCAAGCAGATGAGCCCTCCCAGGATTGCCGCCGCCCTC
Source organism: Terriglobia bacterium (assembly GCA_963699985.1). GTDB lineage: Bacteria > Acidobacteriota > Polarisedimenticolia > Polarisedimenticolales > CAVOVZ01 > CAVOVZ01. The sequence goes on along the minus strand of CAVOVZ010000022.1, from coordinate 488,822 downwards.
CAACGGACATCCCCGCGTCGGATCCGGAGCACGAGGAACGCGGCCATGGCCACGATCGTCAGGATCAGCAGGACCGAGTCGACCTGCCCTGCAACCTGGTTCTTCGACCGCAGCTCGGCGTAGCCGCGGACCCAGGCGTCGGGGACCTCGAGGAACTCCTTGTAGCCCGCCACCGTGCTCCCCGCCACGGCGACCTCGAGGCGGTAGTCGGCACTTGCGATATCCGTTCCGGCGAGCTTCCAGGTAAAGGAGTGGTCGGCGCGATGGGGCCGCTTCTGCGTGGAGGACTCGACGAACGCCAGCTCATCGAGCGGACGGCCCATGGTCTTCTCGAGGAACGTCTCGGCCGCCCTGCGCGCTTCCTCGACCGGCAGAGCGTCGCCCGGCGCGTCCTCGGGGAGCTCGTGGCGGAAGCCGGCGATCTCCCCCTTGGTCGTCACCTCGACCGTCATCTCCTCTTTCTCGAGGGGACGGAACCATCGGTGCTTCCACCGCCAGAGACGTACGGTCGTCTCGAGTACCCGATTCGAATCCGCGACTCCCAGCTCGCGCTCGAGGAAGGTCTTCTGCTGATCGTCGAAATCGAAGATCGCGGCGTGACGGTAGTCCGACGGGTCGAGACCCATCGTGGAGAGGAACGATTTCGCCATCTCGCCCGAGCCGTCCTTCGTGACACGGAACTCGATGGACGCCTCCGGAAACGCCAGGAAGTAGTACCGGACGCCGACGAAGAGGCAGATCGCGGAGATCGCGATGCAGGCCCAGATGAGACGTCGGTCGGAACGGTCGAGCGTGTCGAGATTCATCGGGGCACCCCCACCTTCACGGGTGCGCCGCGACGCGATCTCGCGCAGGGAGAGCGCGGGGCATCGGATCACGCCGCCACCGTGCGCGGTGAGAATAGACCGAGTTGCGGCATTCGGGTGGATGGAATCCCTTGACAGGCAGTGCAGATCCTCTTATACCTACCGGTCGGTATTCACGCAAAGTTGTCGCAATTCGGCGCGGAGTTCCCCATGCTCGAGAAGGAAGCGGCCCCGGCGGTCCCGCGGGTGGACGCCTCTGCTCCTGCGGTCCGCGATAGGCTACTCACCGCGGCGACGGAGCTGTTCACGCGGCGAGGATATGCCGCCACCTCGGTGCGCGAGATCGTGGAGGGGGCGGGCGTCGCGAAGCCCGCGCTCTACTACCACTTCGGAAGCAAGGAGGGGATCTATCTCGCGATCCTCTCGGAATTGAAGCGGACCTTCGAAGAGGCGGTCGAGCGCCTTTCCGCGGGAGGAGGTTGCGCCCGCGATCGGCTCGATCGGCTCTGCTTCGGCCTGTTTGAGCTGTTCGAGCAGAACGTCGCCGGCCTACGGTTCATCAATGCGAGCTTCTGGGGACCCCCGCAGGGCGCCCCGCGCTTCGACTTTGAGGCGATGCACCGCCGGCTACGCGAGGCACTTGGAAATGCCGTCGACGCGGCGATCACCGCCGGGGAGATCCGGGCACGCGATGCGGACGACGTGGCTCTCGTGCTGATGGCCGTCCTCACGTTCTCGATGGACCTTCACCTGGTTTACCCCGAGACGGAGTTCGGGATGGCCGGGCTCGGCCGCCTCCTCGACCTCGTCTACTCCGGCGTTCATGCGCCGCTTCCCGGCTCCGAGGAGGTCCTACGATGATCGGCGGGCGACTCGAGTTCGTTGCAATCGTCTTCCTCGCCCTTCTCTCCGCTCCCCGCTGCGGGCGCAGCGGGGGAGCTGCCGAGCCCGGGGAAGGGGGGCGTCCGGCCGTCGCGGTGGAAGCCGCGCCCGTGACCTCCGGAGACATCCAGGAGACGATCGCGGTGGTCGGCACGCTCACCCCGAAGTTCCAGGCCGAGGTGAAGTCCGAGTACAGCGGGACGGTTGCGGAGGTCCTCGTCACCGAATGGGTTCGTGTGGCCAAGGGGACGGTGCTGATCCGCTTCGACGCCCGCGAGGCCGAGGCGGCGGCGCAGGCGGCTCGGGCGGGGCTCCTCCAGGCGCAGGTGGCCGCCGCCCGTGCCGGCCGCGAGCGCGAGCGGACCGAGCAGCTCGAGAGCGCGGGACTCGCGACCCGGCAGGCGGTCGATGAAGCCCGGACCGAGTCGGAAGCGGCGGAGGCGCTGCTGGCCGCCGCGCGGGCGCGCGGCGAGATGGCCGAGACGCGACTCGCGAAGACGACGATCCGGGCTCCGATGGACGGCGTGGTGGCGAGCCGCTCCGTGAATCCGGGGGACTACGTGGAGAACATGGGATCGCCCGCGCCGATGTTCCGCATCGTCGACAACCGGCGGCTGGACCTGACCGTCAGCGTGCCGTCCTCGCGGATCTCCCGTGTGCGGCTCGGCCAGCCGCTCTCGTTCACCACCGATGCGGTGCCGGGGCGGACGTTCCTCGGCGAAGTTCGCTTCATCAATCCGGCGGCCGACGAGTCCAGCAGGACGGTGAAGGTGGTTGCCGTCGTCGAGAACCGGGACGAGACGCTCAAGTCCGGGCTCTTCGTCAAGGGAGAGATCGTCACGGAGGAGAGGCGCGGAGTCATTCGAGTTCCCCGGAGCGCGTTCGTTGCGTGGGACCTGGAGGGCCGCCGCGCCGTCCTGTTCGTCCTCGAAGGGGACCGAGCGGTCCGACGCGAGGTGGCCACCGGCGCCGGTGCGGGAGCCGACGTCGAGATCCGGAGCGGCCTCTCGCTCGGCGACCGAGTCGTCACGCGCGGCGGCTTCGACCTTCGCGACGGGGACCGGGTCCTCGTTGCGGCGACCCAGGGGGCCTGATCTCCATGTTCCTCTCGAACCTCTCCATCAAGCGCCCTGTCTTCGCCACCGTCCTCATGCTCGCCCTGGTCACCGTCGGCCTGTTCTCGTACCGCCGGCTGGCCATCGACATGATGCCGGAGGTGGAGCTCCCGGTCCTGTCCATCATCTCCGAGCTGCCCGGCGCCTCGCCCGAGGCAGTCGAGCGCGAGGTGACGCGACGGATCGAGGAGGCCGTCAACCCCATCGCGGGGGTCAAGCACGTGTACTCCACCTCCCGCGAGAGCCTGTCCACCGTGATCGTGGAGTTCGAGCTCGACGTGCGGATCAACGAGGCCTCTCAGGACGTGCGCGCGAAGATCAACGCCATCCGCCGAGGCCTTCCGGAGCAGATGAAAGAGCCGGTGATTCAGAAGATGGAGATCGGCGGTCTGCCGATCGTCTCCCTTGCGGTGCGATCCGCCTCGAGGTCGGCCAGGGACCTCACCACGCTCGCCGAGCGCAGGATCAAGCGACGCCTGGAGAACGTCTCCGGGGTCGGCATGGTGCGTCTGGTCGGCGCGGCGCGGCGCGAGGTCGAGATCCTCGTCGATCCGTCCAGGACCGAAGCGCTCGGCATGAGCGTCACCGAGATCGTGGGGGGCCTGGCAAGCGAGAACGTGAACACGCCGCTGGGGAGGATCACCGGAGACGCGAGCGAGACCCCGCTCCGGATCTCGGGGAAGCCGTCGCTGGTCGCCGGATTCGAGGGGCTGGTCATCGGTCGGCGCGGCGACCATCCGGTGACCCTTTCCGAGGTGGCACGAGTCGTCGACGGGATCGAGGAGCCGCGCTCCCTCGCGCTTCTGAACGGCGTTCCGGCGATCGTCCTCGACGTCCTGAAGCAGTCCAAGGCCAATACCGTGGGCGTCGTGGACGCCGTCGAGCGCGAGGTCGAGACGCTGCGGGCGGAGCTGCCGCCCGGCGTCCAGATCGAGATCGTCCGCGACGCGTCCGTCATGATTCGCGAATCGGTCGCCGACGTGCAGAACACGCTGCTGATCGGCGGGTTCCTGACGATCCTCATCGTGTTCTGCTTCCTCAACTCCTGGCGCTCCACGGTGATCACGGGCCTGACGCTGCCGATCTCCGTCCTCTCGGCGTTCATCTCCATGTACTTCCTCGGGATGACGCTCAACGTGGTCACGCTCATGGCTCTCTCCCTGGCCATTGGGCTGCTGATCGACGACGCCATCGTCGTGCGCGAGAACATCGTCCGTCATCTCGAGCGCGGGCAGGACCATTTCACGGCGGCGCGGGAGGGGACATCGGAGATCGGCCTCGCGGTTCTGGCCACCACGATGTCGATCCTGGCGGTCTTCGTCCCCGTGGCGTTCATGCAGGGGATCATCGGCCGCATCTTCTACCAGTTCGGCCTGACCGTGGCGTTCGCCGTTCTGGTGTCCTTGTTCGTCTCGTTCACGCTGGATCCCATGCTGTCGTCACGCTGGTTCGACCCGGACGTGGAGAGAGCCGGAGCCCGGCATGCGGTGGCCCGCCTGCTGGACCGCTTCAACGGCTGGTTCGACCGGACCGGGGATCGGTACCGGGATCTCATCGGATGGGCCCTCGACCACCGCGCTCTCGTTCTCGGGACCGCGGCGGTTGCGTTCGCCGCCGGGCTTCTCCTGTTCGCGGTCCTCGAGACCGAGTTCATGCCCCCGTTCGATCGTGGCGAGCTGTCGGTGCGGTTTCGCACCGCTCCCGACGCCTCCATGGAAGAGACCCGGGGGCGGCTCGGCGAGGTACTGTCGGTCCTCGGGCGATACCCCGAGATCGATCACACCTATGCCTCGATCGCGGCGCGGGAGTCCGACACCGTCCGGGACGCGCTGGTCTACGTGAAGCTGAAGGACCGCTCGGAACGCCGTCGCGGCGCCCGGGAGCTGATGCGCGCGCTGCGCGCCGATCTTGGGCGAGTTCCCGGGATCCTCCTGTCGATCGAGGAGGACCTGGACAACCCCGACCCGAAGCCCCTCAAGGTCCTGATCCAGGGGGAGGAAATCTCGAAGCTCAAGGAGTACGCGGCGGCGCTGAAGGGCGGGTTGTGGAACGTGAAGGGGATCGTGGACCTCGAGGCCACCCTCGAGCACGACCTCCCCGAGTACCACTTCGCCGTCGATCGCGAGCGCGCTCGCGACGCGGGAATGGGCACCGAGGAAGTGGTCCGGACCCTCGGTGCCCTCGTCGGCGGGCAGGTCGTCTCGACCTACGAAGACGAGGAGGGCGAGGCGGTGAACATCCGCGTCCGGCTTCCCGAGGAGCTGCGGCAGGACGTGGGACAGGTGGCGGACCTGCGGATCGCTGCGCCGTCGGCCCGCGGCGCCCCGTCTCTCATTCCCATCGCGGACCTGGTGAAGGTCGTGCGCACCGTTTCTCCTTCCGAGATCAGCCGTCAGGACCTCTCGCGGCAGGTCGTCGTCAGCGCGAACCTCGACGATCTTCCGCTGGGCACGGCCGGCCTCGAGGCCGAGAGGGCGGGAGCGGCGATCCGGATGGCCCCCGGGTACCGCATCCGGCTGGGCGGCGACACGGAGATCATGCTCGAGTCGTTCGGCTACCTCGCCGAGGCCCTGATCCTCGCCATCATCTTCGTGTACCTGATCCTGGCCGCCCAGTTCGAGTCGTTCGTCGATCCGCTGGCGATCATGTTCTCCCTGCCGCTGTCGATCGTGGGAATGGCGGGGATGCTGGTCGCCACGGGCGACACCGTGAACATCATGTCGCTCATCGGCCTGATCCTGCTCATGGGACTCGTGACGAAGAACGCCATCCTCCTCGTGGACTACACGAAGGTCCTGACGCGGCGAGGAATGGACCGACGCGAAGCGATCGCGACGGCGGGCAGGACGCGGCTGCGCCCGATCGTCATGACGACCCTGGCGATGATCTTCGGGATGGCCCCGCTGGCCCTCGCCATCGGGCAGGGTGCGGAGATGCGCGCGCCCATGGCCCGGGCCGTCATCGGCGGGCTCCTCACCTCGACGGCGCTCACGCTGCTCGTGGTTCCGGTCGTCTACACCGTTCTCGACGATCTCGCCGCGTGGCTGCGGCGGCGTTGGTCGGGCGCGCGCCCGGACGTCGCGAGGGAGGGGCCGGAAAACCGCCGCGAGCGCAGCGAGTCCGTGGCGGCGAAGGGGGTGCTCGGCGTTCTCCTCGTTGCCGCGCTCCTGGCTCCCCAGCGCGTGCCGGCCGAGGAGCGCGCGCCTCTCACGCTCGAGCGCGCTCTCGTCATCGCCGCGGAGAAAAACCGCGACATCGAAGCCGCGCGCGCCTACCAGGAGTGGGTGCAGGGCAAGTACCTGGAGGAGCGCGCCGCCGCGCTGCCCGGCTTGAAGCTCCATACCATCGCCGAGCGCGCCTGGGACGGGACGTTTCAGGCGCTGTTCGGCGACCTGTACCCGGCGGGGCAGAACAACTACAGCGCAGAGGTCGGCGTGTCGCAGACCGTCTTTTCTTGGGGGAAGATCGGTGCGGCGATCCGCGGCGCGCGAGCCGGCGTCGAGAGCGCGCAGGACCGGCTCGAATTCGCCCGCCAGAGCGCCGCGCGCGACGTGACGGCAGCGTTCCTCGACGTCCTCCTCGCGCAGCAGATCGAGACGATCGCCACCGAGACGCTTGCGCAGCGGGAGCGACATCTCTCGGAGGCACGACGCCGCAACGCCATGGGAACCGCTACCGACTACGACGTGCTGGCGGCCAGCGTCGCGGTGGACAACGCGCGGCCGGGAGTGATCCGTTCCGGTAGCGCCGTGCGCGAGGCCCGCGAACGGCTTCGACTCGTCCTCGCGGAGCCGGAGATCCCGGCGGAGGTGCAGGGCTCGCTGGAGACTCCACTCGCCGATCCCCCTCCCCTGGAGTCGGTGGTGGCGGAGGCGTTCGAGCGCCGACCGGACCTCCGGGAGCTCGGGCATCGGCTGGACGTCTCCGACGAGCTCCTCCGCATCGCGACGGCGGGCGACAAGCCGAGAGTCGATTTCCGGGGTGGGCTCGGCTGGAAGGAGCTGGCGGCCGGCCCGTTCGAGGCAGGCGCCAAGAAGTGGATCCTGGGCCTCTACGTGTCGATCCCGCTGTTCGACGGTTTCGCCACGCGCGGGCGGACGATGCAGGCTTCGAGCGACCTTGCACAGGGCCGGATCGAGCTCGCGCGCGCCCGCGACGCCGTGGTGGCCGAGGCGAGCAACACGGTGGACGAGGTTCGCGCGACGGCGGAGATCGTACGCGCCCTGTCGGGCACGGTGGAGCAAGCCAGGCGGCTGCTCGGCATGGCCGAGCAGGGCTACCAGCTCGGCGTGAAGACGCGCATCGAGGTGGAGGATGCGCAGCTGAGCCTACGCGCCGCCGAAGGCAACCTCGCGCGCTCCCGCCGCGACCATGCGGTCGCTCGTGTCCAGCTGGACTGGGTCCGGGGGGCGCTGTGACCCTCCGCCCGCCACGACGCGGAGGACGATCCCGGGCACGATCGGGTTTCCGGAAGCCCCCGAGTCGTTCCGCCAGACCCGACCCCGACTTCGACTCGTTTTCGACTCGAGCCCTCACGGGGCGGCAGCCTCGAGGATGCGCGAAGCCACCGCCTCGTAGTCCCCGCCGAAGTGATGCCCGCCGGGCAGGCGCGAGAGGGACGCCAGGCCGGCCGGGAGCTTCGGACAGAGGGAGTCGTCCTCGTCCTGCCCGTAGACGCACAGGACCTTCGTTCCGGACAGCCGCGTCACCTCGGGAAGGGTGGGTCGCGCATCGGACGGGGTTCCGCCGAGCCAGTTGGAGAGGTGGAGCTGGAAGCTCACCCATGTGCTGGGGCCGATGAGCGTCACCAGACGGACGCGCGCTTTCAGGTCCTCGGGAAGACGCGCCGCGAGGAAGGGGAGGACGTCGGCCCCCAGCGAGTAACCCACCAGGATCACCGAAGCATCCGGGCCGCGGCTGGTCAGATGATGCCTGAGGATGCGGGCGAGATCGGCGGTCGCGCCTTCGGGCGTTCGCGGCTTCCAGTAGTAGCGGAGAGAGTTCCACCCCACGACACGAACCCCGCGTTCGGCCAGCGCATGGCCGACCTCCTTGTCGAGCCCCGCCCAACCGCCGTCACCGGACACGATGACCGCGACGACGTTCTTGGGCGATCCGCTGGGGTCGATGTCCACGAGCGGAAGGTCGTCGATGGCGACCGGGGGAGCCGCCTCCTCGGCGGCGTGCGTCACGCCGGCGGGGCCGGTTGCGGCGCCCGAAGGAGCGGACTCGACCGGATCGACCCCTTCCGGCTCGCTCGGCGGAAATCCGGCGACCGCTCGCACGGCTTGCCGGAACTGCGGGAGCCAGTTGCCCGGAACCGAGTATCCGTGGCCGACCTTGGCCAGGGAGTACATCTTCGCCGATGGAACCGCCGCGACGAACTCCTTCGTGCGAGCGGAGTCGCAGACCTGGTCCACTTCTCCCTGGAGCACGACCCACGGAGCGGCGAGCGACCCGTCGGGCGCGAAGCGGAACCCCTTTCCCTTGGAGAGCGGCTCGGAGACGAGTCCGCCGCCGCGACACAGCGGTTTCGTCAGAGGAAGATCCGGGCAGAAGCCGAGGCTCACCGCTCCCATGAACGTCCCCCGCGGCGCTTGCGCGAGAACCGCGTACACCAGGGTCGCCCCCGAGGAATACCCCACGAGGAACGGTGTGGTGAACTCGTCGAGCTCGAGCTTCTTCTGGACGAACTGACCGAGAGCCTCGAAATCGCCGGCGGCGAACGTACACGCGGCGCGACCGCGATCCACGTTTCGGAGGTAGCGGCGAATGTCGATCCCGATCACAAGAACGTCCATGTCCTCGAGTTTCCGGGCCATGTCGACCACACCCTGATTCCATCCACCGTCTCCCGAGACGAACAGCGCGACCGCCCGGAGCTTCGCCGTCGGTCGGTACACCGTGACTTCGCCGAACGCGCCGAATGGAAGCGTCCGCTCGGAAGCCCGAGCAGCGATGGGAGCGGCGCCGAGGACCGAGTGGAACGAGAGGACGAACGAGACGACGGCGAGAAAGGGATGTCTCACTTCGCGATGACCCCCTTGATGCCTCCCGAAACGAGAGACGTGATGTGGACGAGCACGCGGGGCAGCGTGATGCCGCCGGGAAACGCCAGGTATCGCGGCGCCCATTCCGGTGAGAACTTCTCCTTGTACTGGCGCAGGCCTTGGAAATTGTAGAACTGCTCACCGTGGCGGTACACGTACGAACCCACCCGGCTCCAGATGGGCCCTCCCGGCCGGGGATCGAGGCCGGCCAGCGGAGCCATGCCGAGGTTGAACCAGCGAAAGCCTTGCTCCTTTCCCCAGTGCATCGTCTCGAGAAAGAGCGCGTCCATGACGCCGCGGGGAGCGCGCTGGTCGAACCGCACGAGATCCACGGAGAGCTCCTCGTGGTCGGCGCCGAGCCAGAGGTTCGCGAACGCGACCACCGTCCCGTCGATGCGCAGAATCGCCAGCGGGAAGTGGCACAGGTACGCCTCCGAGTAGAAGCCCAGCGAGAACCCTTTCTCCCGCGTGTTTTTCGCCGCGAGCCACGCGTCCGAAACCGCCCGCAGCTGCGGGAGGAGCGACGGGACCTCCTCACGGGAGACGATCTCGAACGTCCCGCCCTCGCGCCGGACCTGGTTCAAGGAGTGGCGCCACGTCTTTGCCGGATTCCCCTGGAGCGAGAACGCGTCGAGTCGGACCCGCGCCTCCTCTCCGAGCTTGACGAGCGTGAGTCCCAGCTCCAGGTAGACGGGAAGGCGGGGGGCCGAGACCTGGTAGAAGACCGTCCACGCCCCGCTGCGATCGGCGAGCTGGTGGAACGCCCAGGCGAGCTCCTCCGCCTCGTCGTCGGGCGCCACGGGATCGCCGAGCGCGATCATGCTTCTCCCCGCGACGCCGTACATGACGAAGCCGCGACCGCTGCCGCTCAGGAGAAACGACTTGTCCCCGAGCAGGGCGAGGCTCGCCGTGGTGTCCCGCGACGCCGCGACCGCGATCTCGACCCTCCGGATCTCGTCGTGCACCGGAGAATGCGGGCGGGGGGACGCGGGACGGAGAAGGCGGGCGACCGCGAGCGCCATCGCGACCGCGACCACTCCCGCCAGTGCCCGGAGCGATCGGGGAGCGTTGCCATGGAGCGCGAACGTCCACCAGAGGTCCTTGGTGAGCTCCACGTGACGATGGGCGAACACGCTGGTCCACGCGGTCGACAGCAGGACGACCGCAACGGCCGCGATCCAGCCGGGAGAGAACGACTCGCCGAGAAGCGACGTGCGTCGGTAGAAGTGTCGCCTGCAAGGAAGCAGGAGGGCCAGCATGGAGAGGAGGAACGCCGCTTCCTCGTAGTCGAACCCCTTGAACAGCGAGAACGCGGCTCCCGCGCCCAGAAGCAGCGCGGTCAGGAAGAACGCTGCATCCAGCCGGAGCTGGAGCCCTCGTGCCAGCAGGAGGAGTCCGAGACCCGTGAGACTCGCCAGGAAGTGGGAGGCCTCGATCAGCGGGAGAGGCACGATCCCCTCGAGTCCTACCAGCCGCGGAGCCTCGGACGGGGTGGCGCCCGAGAGGAGCAGGACGCCGCCGCTGAGGAACGTGGTCACGGTGAACAGAGCAGGCGTGGCCTGGGAAACCCATCCTGCCACCAGACGAGGGGCGCGTGAGACGCCTGGCCACTTCTCGGTGATCTCGTGCGCGCTGAACAGGGCGGCCGCGGCGACGAGGGGAACGACGTAGTAGACGATGCGGTACAGGACCAGCGCGGCGATGACTTGCGGGGTCGGATGGGATCCGCCCAGCAGAACGAGCACGAGCGATTCGAACACGCCGATGCCGCCGGGAACCTGGCTCGCGGTCCCGCCAAGGTGCGCCAGGAGGAACACGCCGATGAAGACATCGAACCGGCCGCGCGGCTCGCCGGGGAGCAGCACGTAGAGGACTCCAGCCGCCAGGATCCAGTCGACCACCGACACGAAGAGCTGCGCGGCCGTCATGGCGGGACCGGGCAACGGTACCTCGTGTCCTCGGAGCAGGAGAGGGGGCCTTCCCTTGCGCAGGATGACCAGGGTCAGGTATGCGGCGAGAAGGGCCAAGAGAATCCCACCGAGGAGGCGAGTCGACGCCCACGGCACGTTCGCCGCGGCCGGAATCGCGTCGGGAGACGCTACGAGCACGACCCCGCCCAGAGCGGCCAGGCCCAGCCAGAAGGTGAGCGTGGCGAGCCAGAGCACCCGGGCCACTTCGGCGGCTCCCAGGCCCCAGATCGAGTAGAGGCGGTAGCGTACCGAGGCCGCCGTCACCGCCACGAACCCGACCGCATGGCTGAACGCGTAGGCCACGAAAGCGGCAAGAGCCGCGCGGCGAAACGGGAGGCGCACGCCGATCTCGCGCAGAGCGAGGGAATCGTAGAACGTGAGCGCCGCGTAGCTCCCGATCGTCAGCAGAAGCGCCCAACCGATGTGAGCCGGGCCGATGGTCCGCGTCGCCTCGACGATCTCGCGGGGCGCGAACGGGGCCAGCTGCCGGTGGATCGCCCAGAGCGCGAGACCGAAAAGACCCGCGGCGAGAAGAGGGCCCAGCCATTTTCGTGCGCGGTGCAACGGTCACACCCTCCGCGCAGCGCCGGTCGGCGCCACTGCCATCGACGGCCCGTCGTGATTCCGTCGTCTCGTCCGGCGGGGCCCGAGGCCTCCTCCTGCGGAAGCCGTCCGATGTCGGCGATGCGCTCGCGATAAAACAGGATACACGGGCTCCGATCATCGTGGCGATGCGCTCGCTCCGCGTCTTGGCGCTCGCAGCGGCGGATCGAGACAGCAGGAAACCCCCGATCGAGACGCGAGCCGATGGAAGTCCCGGCGAGGTCGATCCTGGTTCCAGAGACGACGGTGACCGTGTTCGTCGGCATGGGCAAGCTCGTCTTCAGTCCGCGCGTCGCGAACATCCGGGTCAACGACACCGTGCACGGGGTCTGGTCCACCAGCCTGCACAGCGTGGTCAGCGGAACTGCGTGCACCGCCAACAACCTGTTCTGCTCCCCCGCCAACACGAGCTGCGCCACGAGCCCCACTTCGAGAGCCGGCCCGACGTTCGATCGCACGTTCTCGGCGGCGGGCAGCTTCCCGTACTTCTGCCGGCCCCACTGCGTTGCGGGAATGGTCGAAACCCTGAACGTGCTGACGCCGGCGGCGCCGGGAGCCGTGCCGGACGGAGACGGCGTGCCGGGCACGCCCCTCACCGTCGGAAAAGGAGTCGCCGGTGCGATCGTCCTGTCCTGGGGCGCTTCGTGCAGCGCCGGCGCGACCAACTACGCAGTCTACGAGGGTACTCTGCCGATCCCCGGAGCGTACAACCACGTGGCCCGGGACTGCAGCCTCGGAAATGTCCCCGGCGCGACCATCACCCCCCAGGCCGCGGGCAGCTACTGCCTCGTGGTACCCGAAACGGCGACGGCCGAGGGGAGCTACGGAACGAGCAGCGCCGGGGCCGAGCGGCCTCAGGGAGCCGGCGCGTGTCACCCGCAGTCGCTTGCCGCGTGTCCCTGAGGAGTGCTCGACCGTCCCGACAGGCGAGCGATGTCACTCGCCCCCGGATGATTCGTTCGATCGCACACCGAGCGTGCACTCGTTGACCGCTCGCACCCGAACCCAAGCGTTTTCTCGTCCGGAGCCGGACGGAGGCGGCTCCAGGTACGAGGGAATCCGCGTGGAGTCGTGGAAGGACGGCTTGCACGGTCCCGCGGCCGCGTCGCAACGCAGGATCTCGTAACCGGCTGCGGAGGCATCCTGCCAGCGGAACAGCAGCGACTGATCGGCGCCGCGATCGATCCGGAGCGAGGATCCGACGGGGTCGACCGCGACCGACGATGGGATCGGGCGAAAACGGAAAGCCAGAGCGGTCCAGGTGCCGTCCACGGATGTCCTCGCGGCCCGCCGGCCCGTGCACGGACTGGAGTCCTGGTACGAGATCGCTCCGAGCACCGTGACCGGGCCGGAGGCGACCGGCGCGGCGATGGGTGTGAGGCGATAGTCCGTGACCTTCGCGACGAGTCGGTACGACCGGCCGGGCTCCAGAACCATGCTCGCGGGAAGGATGCTCCGCCGGTTTCGGGAGGATGTCACCCTCGTAACGGCCCCGCCGCTCACGAGAAGCGGGCTCGATCGGTCGGTCACGTCCCACAACGCGATGTTGAAGGGGTCGGGCTGGCAGCCCGCGGGCGAGTCCAGCCGGCCGTCGAGGAGAATCTCCTCGAGGGACAGACGATCGGTGGCGCCCATGGTGTCGAAGGCGAGGCCGACGTACGAGTCTGGGCCGGACACCGTCGAGAGCGGCGGGAGCGCTTCGGCTCCCGGCTGCGAGAGGCCACGCGTGGTGGTGACCAGCGTCGGGGACGCGAGCGGAATCGGGTCGCGGGCCACCCCGTCGACGACTACCGTGCCGCAGCGGTGGACCGTGATCTCGCGGTCGGCGAGCGTGGCGAGGTCGAGGTCCGCGAGCACCGGGTTGACGCGTGCATCCACTCGCCAGAGTCCCTGTGCGGGCAGGCCGGGGAAGTCGACGCTCAGATCGAAACGGACATCGCTCGATGGGTCCGTCGGGGCCGGATCGGGCGGCAGGGCGAAGTGCAGCGCGTACTCGTTCTGGTTCAGGTACCCGTGCGAGCTCGCCACGAACATCCGTCGGCGAAAAGCGTCCGTGCCGTTGCGCACGCGGACTTCGGCCGCCGCCCCGAATTCCACCTCGAGCCCGCGCGGCACGGCGGGAGAGTCGCGGACCACGCGAACCCGCAGATGCCGACGAGCCTCCTCGGGGGTCGATGACGTGTACAGCGTGTTGAGGTAGAAGTGCCCGTCGGAGCCCCAGTTTCCCACGGCGCAATCCTGATCCCCGTCCTTGTCCCAGTCGCCCCACGCGGGGGTGGCGGAGGAGAGGTGAGCCGCGGGAATGGAGTGCGTCGCCACCGTGAAGTGGCGTCGGCCCTCCTCGATCCACATGTTTCGACGGAAGACCTGCCGCGTGGTGAAGTCCACGTCTCCGTCGTTGTCCCAGTCGGCGGCGGACATGCCGAGATTCAGCCCCGTCAGCGGGCTGTCGACGATCCCCGCCTCGGCGGCGAGAAACGTCCCGTCGCCCTGGTTCTCCCAGATCCGGACACCGTCGAGGGCGTACGCCACGAGCAGGTCCTCATCGCCGTCCATGTCGTAGTCGAGAAACACGGTTCCCTCGTCCTTGGACGAACGCAGTCCGATGCCGGAGGAGATCTCGCTCATCGCGTTGAAGCGGGTGGCGTCCTGCGTCGAGACGTTCTGGTAGAGGGTGCCGTTGCTGAAGAGATCGACATCTCCGTCGAAGTCCACGTCCGCGGCCTGGGCTCCTTCGGGACGCGCGGTACCCGGCGGGTTGTCGAGACCGGCGGGGCCGCTGGCCTCCGTGAAACGGTGCGCTCCACCGGGGCCCGTGGGTCCCAGGCCGGACAGGAAGAAATTCCCCGGCCCGCCTTCCCAGGCCGGGTAGACGGGCACGAAGAGGTCCAGGCTCCCGTCTCCGTTGTAGTCGGCCCAGCACAGGGTTTCGGCGTTGTTGTACGGCTGCACGTCGACGATGGCGGGATCCGAGGCCACGTCGATGAAATGCGGTCCACCTCCGAGGTTCCTCAACAGGTGCATCCGGTTGTCGCCCCAGGCCGGAACCCGCGGCGCGGTGGCGATGTCCGGCAGCCCGTCGTTGTCGTAGTCGGCGAAGGAAGCACCGTAGCGACGTTCCGCAGGTGGGATGAAATCGCCGAGATTCCCCGCGAATTCCCAGGTCACCCCCTCCACGTTTCGCCAGAGGAGGCCGGAGAAGCAGGCGAAAAGGTCGATGTACCCGTCCGCGTCGTAGTCGCCCCACGACACACCCATCGTTCCGCCGACTGGCAGCCCGGACGGATACCCGGGGCCGGTCCAGAGCTCCAGCGGAACCTCCACGGGAGGCGGCGAGGCCAGCGTGCCGCCGCACAGAAGCAGGGGAATCAACGAGCCGACGAGCCATCCTGCAACTGCGCGCATCATGTGCCTCGGTTCCTTGCGGCGTCGTGCCGTCATGTGAATCGTATACGACCACCCTTCGGCGGAGGCAACAGCGCTCCCGGCCTCGATTCCGGGAAGTCGGCGTTCGCGGGATTGAACGCGCAGGCCCTGTTTCCGCGGAACGGGACGGAGCGGAGCAGTGGTACGATTCCGCCTTGCCGGGAAGGCAAGGGAAGGAGCCCCGATGAAACGCGAGTACCAGTGCCCTCATTGCGAAGGGAAGCTCAACCCGAACATCAAGATCATTCTCAGGGCCGAGCGCCGCGGCCGCCGTGCCCTGCTCCTCTTCAGCCCGCAGCCGGGCAACTACCAGGTCATCGTCCCGGAGGGGTTTCACCTCAAATCAGGCGAGCAGGTGAAGTTCTCCTGCCCGATCTGCGGGCACGACCTCACGACGAAGCGAGACGCCGGCATGGCGGCGATCCGCTACGCGGGTCCCGGCGGGGAGGGGGGCTCCGTCGTCTTCTCTCGCGCGTATGGGCACCACGAGACCTACTTCGTGACGCGAGAGGAGATTCGCAGCTACGGCGAGCATGCGGCCGCGGAGGGGATGAACTTCTGGGGGGCGGGTCCCAGGCGCTGAAGCGCTCGCTGCCCCGTCTCGTCGCTCTTCCGACGTGCGCCCACGATCGCCGACGCATGGCGGCAACTCGGAGGCTGGTGTAGCGTTCCTGGTCGGCGCCTGTTTCTCGGCGCGTGCTCCCCACGGTCCAAATCCAGGACGGAAAGGGCGTGTTGATGTCGTTTTCCCGTTTTGCTCTTCATCCCGACCTCGTGAAGGGGATCAAGGAGCTGGGATTCTCGAGACCCACCCCGATCCAGGAGCAGACGATCCCGCCGGCGGCTGACGGGAAGGACATCATGGCTTGCGCGATGACGGGAAGCGGCAAGACCGCGGCGTTTCTGCTGCCCATCCTCCAGCGGTTGATGGCCAAACCGCGCGGAGTGACGCGCGCGCTCGTCCTCACGCCCACGCGGGAACTGGCCGTTCAGATCCGCGATCACTTCGAGGGGCTGGCCATGCACACCGCGATCAGCGGCGCCGCCGTCTACGGGGGCGTCGGCATGGGGCCGCAGGAGCATGCCTTCCGGAGCGGCGTCGACTTGATCGTCGCCACGCCCGGCCGGCTGCTCGATCACCTGCGCCGACCGTACGCCAGCCTCTCCACGCTGGAGTTCCTCGTGCTCGACGAGGCCGACCGGATGCTCGACATGGGATTCCTGCCGGACATCCAGAGGATTCTCCGTCAGGTGCCGAAGGAGCGCCAGACGCTGTTCTTCAGCGCGACGATACCGCGGCAGATCGTCGGCCTCGCCCGTCAGATGCTCCGCGAGCCGGTGACGATCAATCTCGAGCGGAAGGCGTTGCCGGCGGTCGGAATCACGCAGGCCGTGTACCCGGTTCCTCGCGAGCTCAAGCCTGCGCTCCTGCTCGCGCTCCTCACGCGGAAGGTCATCGCCGACGCGTTGGTGTTCACCCGCACGAAGCAGCGCGCGAACCGCCTGGCCGACTACCTGGAGCGGGAGGGGATCTCGACCGAGCGGATCCACGGGAACCGCAATCAGAGCCAGCGCACCGCGGCACTCGACGGGTTCAAGAGCGGGAAGCACCGCGTCCTCGTCGCCACGGACATCATGGCCCGAGGGATCGACGTGGAGGAGATTGGCCACGTGGTCAACTTCGACGTCCCGGCCGATCCCGATTCCTACATCCACCGCGTCGGGAGGACCGCCCGAGCCGAGGCCACCGGCGATGCGTTCACGTTCGTTTGCTTCGACGAAGAGAGCGAGCTGCGCGCCATCGAGACCGCGATCGGGCAGCGGCTGCCCCGCGTGACGCTTCCGGATTTCGACTACGAGGCGAAGCCTCTGGGGCGCGTCGGGGTCTTCATGCGGGAGCGCGCGACCCCGTCCCGAGGGCGCGCGGGCGGCGGGCGACGGGAGCCCGGCGGCCAGAATCGCGAGGCGAGGCTCCAGGCGATTCTCGACCGGCACGCTCCGCTCTCAGGGGTCGCGAAGACGCGGACCGTCGCGCGGACCCGCCGGCGCGGGCGCTGAATGCTCGACGTCTACGTGGACGGCGACGCGTGCCCGGTGAAGAGCGAGATCTGTAGGGTCGCGCGGCGCCACGAGCTGAAGGTGTGGCTGGTGGCGCACTCCGCGCTTCCCGCTCCGGACTGGGACCGCGCGGAACGCGTTCGGGTACGGCCTGGCTTCGGGGCCGCCGACGACTGGATCGTGGAGCACATCGGGGAAGGTGACATCGCGGTGACCGCGGATATTCCGCTGGCCGACCGGTGCCTCAAGAAAGGGGCACGCGTGCTCGCGCCGAACGGCAAGGTGTTCACGGAGGACTCGATTGGATCTTCGCTGGCCACGCGCGAGATCCTGGAGCATCTCCGCCAAATGGGGCAAGTGGGCGGGGGACCGCCCCCGTTCGCCGCTGCCGACCGGTCCCGGTTCCTCTCGCGACTCGACGCCACGATCGTGGCGATCCGGCGGAAGAGAACGCGACCGACCTGAAGGGAACTCCTGCCGCCGATCGGCAGTGCCCATGGCTCGCGAGCTGAGTCTCCGGCTGGCGGGGAACGAGCCGGACGGCGTATCGTGCAATCGCCCAAGGGAGGCGTACCTCGTGACTGGTCACTCGAGTCGGGCAATGAGCAAGGCCGTCGTCGCAGATGCGGTGGTGAAGTACCCCGCCCACTCCGGACTCCGCGCGAGCCTCGTCGAGGCCGTGCGGTCCTATTTCGAGCGGCGGAACATCCGCCCCGACGGAGGGTGGCGAATGGTCTTGAAGAGCGTGTTGTTTCTCGCATGGTGGCTCACCGCGTTTTCGCTCCTCGTGTTCTGGGCCTCGACCTGGTGGCACGTGGTGCTCCTGACGGTCGCGGTCGGCCTGTCGGTAGCCGGCATCGGCTTCAACATTCAGCACGACGGAGGACACGGCTCCTACGCGCGTCGCCCATTCGCGAACCGCGTCTCGGCCCTCGCGCTGGACCTGATGGGCGGTAGCTCGTACTTCTGGCATTTCAAGCACAACATCCTCCACCACCAGTACACGAACGTGGAGGGGGTGGACGACGATCTCGACGCAGGGCCGTTCCTTCGCCTGGCCAGCGGACAGCAGCGACGCTGGTTCCACCGGTTCCAGCACTGGTACATCTGGCCGCTGTACGCGTTTCTGCCGCCGCGTTGGCAGTTCTGGGACGATTTCGCGACCCTGGCAAAGGGGCGGATCGGGACGCACCGGATCCCTCGCCCGAAGGGGTGGAATCTGGCGCTGCTTTTCGCCGGGAAGGCCGCCTTCGTGACCTGGGCGCTGGTCGTGCCGTTGACGATGCACTCCGTGGGAATCGTGTTGCTGGTGTACGCGGGCTGCGTGCTCGTGACGGGCGTGACGCTCGGCACCGTTTTCCAGCTCGCGCACTGCATCCAAGGAGCGAGTTTTCGCGCGACGCCGAAGGAGGGTGAGCGGATGGATCGACCGTGGACCGAGCACCAGCTCGCGACCACGGTGGATTTCGCGCCGAGGAACCGCCTCCTCTCGTGGTACCTCGGGGGGTTGAATTTCCAGGTGGAGCACCACCTGTTCCCGCGGGTCAGTCACATCCACTATCCCGCTCTCGAGCCCATCATCCGAAGTATCTGCCTGGAGCACGACGTGCCGCACCTATCGTACGACACGCTGTGGTCGGCGATGCGGGCGCACGTCCGACACCTGCGGATGCTGGGGCGGCCTGCGTAGCGCGCCGGACCGCGCTTCGGGAAAGCGGCGGACACAGGCGCCGAATGCCACGGAGCTTTCCCGGCGAGGGCCGACGTTGCTCCGGCGTCGCGATGAATCTCGCTGCCGCGGCCGCGCGAAGACCGTCCCGATCGAGCCGATTCCGGAAAGAAAAAGGGGCGCCTCCGAAGAGGCGCCCCCGAGTGCATCGTAATTGCGTGTCGCCAGCGATCAGTAGCGCTGACGGCCTCCACCGCCGCCGCCACCACCGCGTCCGCCGCGTCCGCCGCCGCCGCCTCCCCAACCACCACCACCACCGCCGCCACCACCGCTCGAGCGCTCGCGAGCCTCGTTCACCGTGAGGGCTCGACCGCCGAAGTCGTAGCCGTTCAGGTTGCGGATGGCGCTGTCGGCGTCCTCGCTGCTACCCATCTCGACAAAACCGAACCCGCGGGGACGACCGGTGTCACGATCGGTCACGAGCTTGACCTCGGTGACCGTTCGGCCGCCCTGGGCGAAGAGCTCGCGGACCTGCTCCTCGTCCGCGTTGAAGGGGAGGTTGCCGACGTACAGCCTGGTACCCATGCCTCAGACTCCTTGCGCCTTTCGTTGAGGCGCCGATTCCGAGTTCTGGCCGCCGACCCGATCCGACGGGTCGGTCATGCGCACCGCAGCACGCAATCGGCTTTGGCACGCCATACCTTCGTTTCCGTACGAGAGAATGTCGACCAGAACCTAGTGGCAGGGTAGAGGAAAGAAGAAACAATGTCAACGGGACGCGGAAACGGCGGTGGTCGACAGGAAACCGAGGAGCAGACAGATCTTCCGAGAAGCTGGGACCCCGCTCACTCTCGCTCGGCGGAAACGGACCCCCGCAGCGACGCGCGCAGGCGCTCCAAGGCAGCGTCGGCCTCCGGCCGGCGGCGGGCGGCTTCCGACAGGAGCCTCTCCGCGTCCGGGCGGGCGCCCAGGCGGGCCAGCTCGACCGCCATGACGGCAATCGCGGGAAGATCGCTCGGGTCTTCTCCCATGGCCTTCCGGAGCTTCTGGGTCGACGCGACCGAATCCCCGACCACCTCGCCGAGAGCGCGGCCCCACCAGGCATAGGTGTCCTTCTCGGCCGGGTAGTCTCGCGCGAGGGTCTCGAAGTACCGACCTCCGCCGGCGGGATCCCGATCTCGGTAGAACGCGTGCAACCCCAGCGTGAGGAGCCGAGAGGGTTCGGGCATCCGGTCGACCTGTTCCCGGGCCTCGTCCAAGGCTGCGTCGGCCTGATCCGTGCTGCCCGCCATGTACAGGCTCATCGCCAGGCGCAGCCGTGCCAGCGCAAAGCTCGGGTCCACCCGCAACGCCTCGTCGAACGTCTGCGCCGCCTCGTCGAACCGCAACCCATCGTAAAGCGTCTTTCCCTGGACGAAGGCGCGATAGGCGGGCTCGGAGGCGGTGGTGATGTGTTGCAATTCTCCCGGCGCGCGTCCGCCGACCTCGAGACCCTCGCGAAGTCCCTGGCTCAGCTCGTCCACCATCCGGAAGAGCTCCGTTCCTTCCGACTTCCTGGCCACGACCACTGTCCCCGTCGCGGTATCGTACGCCTGAGCGTCGATTCGGTAACGGCTTCCCGCTCGGAAGATCGCTCCGGTGATGACCAGGTCCGCGCCCGCCCAGCGGGCCAGCTCGGTGGTCTTCGCACGGTCCAGGGACTCTCCTGCCTTCCCGGCCTGCGCGAGCAGATCGTGAAGCCGCTGCGTTGCAATGACCTCGAGGCCGTCCGACCCGGACAGGTCGGTGGTGAGCATCTCCGGCAGGCCACGCGCGAGCCACGCCTGGTCGGCGGCGCCCGTCTGGTTATCGAAGGCGGCTACCACGACCCTTCGAGGCCGCAACGACGGAGGAAGCGTCGCCGGCCCCACCGGGTTCGAGAGCGTGGCGAAGTCTGCCGCGGCTTCGGCTCCCGTGACGGATGACGACGGATTCCGAGCGGGCGCTCCGGATCGGATGGCCAACCAGGCGACCGCTGCCAGAGCGACCAGCGCGATGCTTGCGCCCGTGGCGAGACGCAACGACGGCCTGAACGTCCCGGATCCCGCGAGCGCATGGAGCTGCTGCCGATCTCGGGTTCCAGCGAGGCTGTCGAATCGCAGCGCACGGAGGTCCTCGGCGAGAGCATCGGCTCCCGCAAAACGTTGGTCCTTCTCCTTCGCGAGGCACTTTCGCACCACGGCGTCGAGACCCGGCGGTAGGTCCGGGCGAATCCGGGCCAGCGGCGTCGGGTCGTCCGCCAGAATGGCCCGTCCGGTGGCGATCTCGGTAGCTCCGCGAAACGCGGGCGTTCCCGTGATCAGCTCGTACAGGACGCTTCCGAAGGAGAAGAGATCCGAGCGCGCGTCCAGCGGCTCTCCGAGCGCCTGCTCGGGGCTCATGTACGCCACCGTGCCGACGAGGGCTCCCGTCCGCGTGCGCCACGTGTAGGTGGGGGTCGAGGTCGGGTTTTCGTCGGAGGACCGGTCCGCGGTCACGCGTGCGATCCCGAAGTCGAGGACCTTGTAGTACCCAGAGGCCGAGAGCATCACGTTCTCCGGCTTCAGGTCGCGATGGATCACACCTGCCCGGTGGGCGGCGGAGAGGGCCTCGGCGACCTGCACGGCGCAATCCAGCACCTGCCGGATGGGGAGTGGGCCCCGACCGAGGATCTGCCGAAGGGTCTCGCCCTCGACGAGCTCCATCGTGAGGAACGCGTGACCTCCGTCGCGACCCACGTCGTAGAGCGTGGCGATTCCCGGATGGCTCAGGGACGATGCGATCCTCGCTTCGAGCTCGAACCGGCGGCAGCGGTCTTCGTCGGAGGCCAGCTCGTCGGGTAGGACCTTGAGTGCCACGATCCTGCCGAGGCGAGTGTCCCGGGCGCGATACACCACGCCCATCCCTCCCTCGCCGAGGCGCGAAAGCAACTCGTAATGCTGGATCTTCTCCGGCGCCGACACGTCACGTCCCCAACCGGCACAGTCTAGCGCGCTTCGGTCTCGCAGGTTCGGTAGCCGAGAAACACCGGGTTACCGCTCGAGGAGGCGCACGTGCCCGCTGAACGCGTCGATGTTCACCCGAGCGTCCCCCGACCCCACCGAAAACGAGAGGTTCTTCGCCGGCACGACGGCGCTTTTCCGGATCTCGCCACTACCGAAGCCGTTTTCGATCCCGCCACTGAAGGTGGACACGTCGAAGGTGGCGGAGACGTCGGCGGGGAGGCGCAGAACGACGTCTCCCGAGAATGCCTCGACGGTCAGTCGAGCCGCCTTCGCGAGGGAGGTGGTGATGTCGAGTCTTCCGGAGACGGTTTGGAACTCACCGCGCCGGAGCGGCCGGTCGGAACGAAACGTCAGGTTGCCGCTCACCAACGATGCCGTCGCCTCCTCGAACGCTCCCGACATCGTGATCTCGCCGCTGACGGCCTCGGCTTCCACGGCGCCGCGGAGGCCCTCGAGGCTCACCGTGACGGCCACGACCTCGACGGCGATCCGCGCGTCGAACGGAACGCGGATCTCGATCTGCGTTCCAGCCCCCCCGCGCCGCGAGGAGTGCTTCCGCGGGATCACCTCGACGCTCAGCGAGTCCGCGCCGCCGCCGATCTTCAAGTTTTCCACGTCATCCGCGAGGACGCCGGTCAATTTCATCTCGTTCCGGTCCCAGCCGACGACCTTCAGCGTCCCGCTGATCATCTCGATGGAAATCGCACCGTCCCGTGACGCGGGACGTGTCTCGTCCACGGGGGTCCCCGCGACGGCAGGGGCCGTCGCAAGGACGAGCAGGCTGAGCGCGAGACGGATCGTTCTCATGGGAGCCTCGTTCCGTTCATCCCAGCTGCCGGGACAGTCGAGCGGCTCGTCCCAGCAGCCAGGTTTTTCGGTGAAAGAGGGAGGCGAGCAGGAGCTCGCGCTCCGGGTCCAAAGGTCCGGTCGTCAAACATGCCCGGATTTCATCGATGGCGCCATCCACGATCGTGATGCTTCCGAGGATCGCCGCCCGGGCTTCGGGCACGATGGGTCGTTCCCGGCCGTCGAGCGATGCGACGATCGCGGCGGTGGCGTTGCGTAGCTCGCCTTCCTCCGCTCGTGCGTCCGTTCCCCGATCGTCGCGGGATGCTCGATCCGCCACCCCGGGCGCGGGAGACGCCTCTCGCAGATTCCAACCCGTCGACAGCCGCAGCGCCCATGTTCCCGCGATCCACGCGATGGCGACTCCCGCCGCGATGGCCAGCACGCGCGCCCGAGTCCAACGGACCGCGCCGGCCCCCGTGCTCGGTCCGGGGATGCGGGCTTCGATCGCGCGTCGAATGGCGGGAAACAGGTTCCGTGGGGGAGTGATCTCGCGGGGAAGCACGGCGACCGAGTCGAGGAGCGCGCGCTGCTCTCCGAAGGCGAGACGGCATGCGTCGCACGAAGAGAGATGGGCTTCGATCCCGGCGCGCGCTTTCTCGGGGAGCGTCCCTTCGAGCCAGTCGTCGATTCGTTCGAGGATTTCTGAGCATCTCATCGGCGAAGTGCCTCCCGGAGCAGCCTACGCGCCCGATGGAGCTGGGCCTTCGAGGTTCCCGAAGCGATCCCGAGCACGCCGGAAATCTCCCCGTGCCGGTACCCCTCGACGTCGTGCAGCACGAACACGGTGCGTGCGCCATCCGGGAGCGCCGCGATCGCGGCGTCGAGATCGAGGCCCGCACCCGGACCCGTCGCGCGCGGAGGAGCGGGAAGACGATTCACGTCCTCGACCGGTCGCTCCACGGCACCGCGGCGGCGTCGCGCCCGGCCGTCGGAGACCACGGCGTTCACGGCGATCTTCGTCAGCCAGGCCGAGAATCCCGACTCGCCGCGGAACGTGGACAGGTGCTTCCACGCCCGAACGAAGCTCTCCTGGGTGAGCTCCTCGGCGCGCGAACGATCGCCGGTCAGCCGGAGGCAGACGGCGAATACCCGGCCCGCGTGGCGGTGGTACAGGGTTTCGAAGGCGTCCAGGTGACCGGCCCGGGCGCGAAGCACCGCGTCGTCGAGCGCCGGCTCCATCCGTTCTTCCAAGATGGCCTGTGCCTCCATTCCGGCCGCCTCTCCACCGCGAGCGGGTTCGCTACACCGTTCTAGACGTTCGTGCGGCCTCCGGGGTTTACTTGGGGCCCATCTCCGCGCCGGCAGACGCGGCAGGCGGAACGGGTGACGGATCGTCGAAGACAGCCCCGTCGCCGAATCGCTCACGGTCCCGAGCAATTTTCTCGAGAATCCGGTTGCGGCGGGCGAGCAGCGCCTTCACCTGGGCCTTGCTGAGAGCGCCCTCGAGGCGGCCGGCGATCGCCTTCTCGTCCAGGGAAGTCAGCCGGTCGAGAAGCGCGCGAGGAAGGCCGTAGGGTGGTTCCAGGAACGAGGCGTCGACGCCCCGATCGAGCCGGAACGAGCGGGAGTGGTCGATCAGGTGGAGTCGCCAGTCCGAAACGGTCCAGAGCTGGTTCCCCAGATTGTGGTCGGGGTTCGAGATCAGAGCGTCGAAGAGGCGCATCCGATGCCACGCATGCTCCAGCGCGAGCCGGTCGGGCGGCGCCATGCGCCGCTCGCGCCGTTGGATTTCATCGATGGAGTCGGACACCCAGAGGATGACCGCCCCCCGCTCTCCACCGATCTCACGAATCACCGTCGGCGGAACCATCTGGAGCCCGAGAAGGCGGTCCAACACGAATGCCGCCCGCTCGTGGAGATAGCTGTCGACGAATTGAAGGACGATCCCATCCCTCGGGAACCGCGTGACACCCGTCGGCCGGATGTCCGCGGTCTTGAACGCGGCACTGGCGCTCACGTCTCCAAGGGAGAGGAGCAGCTTCCTCGGTCGGGTGATTCCCGTGCCGATCTCCTCCGAGCGGATCATGCGGCCCTCGCGCAGGATCCGCTCCGCGTCCGCGTCCGAGAGGGGTGGATCTTCCAGAACGTCCGTTCGGCCGGGATACACGGCGCGGACCCTCCCGTTCCAATCGATCACCAGCGCCGATCCGGCGCCGGTCCGGGCTGCGGACAGCCCCGTGTCGATCAGGTAGACGCGACCGCCGAGTCGCGACCCGATCCGATTGGAGGGGGACGGGGTGTGCCCCACCACCAGCCGAGACACCCCCAGCTTCGCCAAGAACGGGGGGATCGTTTCTTCGAGCCGGCCTTCGTCCCCGTCGGAGAGATCGCGAGTCCACATGGGTCCATCCGGTCGAGCGAACTCCGCGTTTCGGAACGCCACGAACCGCCGGGCCTCGCGCACCAAGAGCCCGTTCGAATCGGTGTCCGCGGCTGCCCCGGCCTGGTCCAGGGCGACTCGAGCCGCGGCGAGCGATTCCGCGAACGGCGTCAGGGGGTTGAGCAACCCCGCCGCGATCAGCCGTCTCCGCGCTTCGAGGTAGTCGTGGAGGTCGTCCCGGACCTTGCGATTCGAAGCGGAGATCCCGGCCTCCACCGTGGCGCGGTCCAGCCCTGCGTGGACGAAAACGGTCCCTCCCCGCACCACCATGGCCGGGCGGTTCAGGAGCCACGCGCCGTAGGCTCCCTCCCGCGAGAACGCTCGGCGCTGGGCGAACCAACCCGGCGGGTATCGCTGGTCGAAGGCGATTCGGTCCCGCTCCGGATCCCCGGTGGCGAGACCCGTCCGGAGGAACTCCCGGTATCCTTCGTCGCGCTGCGCAACGGTTTCGTCGGGCGCGAACTCCGCGAACTCGGCGTGATCGGCGTAGCGCAGGTCGCCGGTGAGGCGCATGGTCTCGTGGTTGCCCAGCACCATCTCCACACGGTCCGGATAGCGCTGCTCGAGGTCCATGAGGAGGTCGAGGATGGCTCGGGGTCTTCCACCGCGATCCAACACGTCGCCCAACTGAACGAGACACGCGCGGGGGTCGATCCACCGATTCCGTTCGTCGAGGAGTCGAGTCTCGCGCAGGATCCCGACGAAATCGTCGAAGGCGCCGTGCAGGTCGCCCACGGCGACCACGCGCTCGCACTCCGGCTCAGCGGCGGACAGGGACGGAGCAAGGAGAACCGCTGCCGAAAGACCTGCCGCGAGCGCCGCCGGGATCAATGGGGTTCCCCGCCCGCGACGGGAAGGCGGATCGTGAACGTGGAGCCGCGCCCCGGACCGCTCGCGGCCTCGATTCCTCCTCCGTGCTCGTCGACGATCCGCCGGGCGAGCGCGAGACCGATCCCCGAGCCCACGCCAGGACCCCGCGTGGTGAAGCCGAGTTCGAAGATTCGTGGCAAGACCTCGGGAGCAATTCCGTCCCCGTCGTCTTCGATCTCGACCACCGACCATCGACCCTCGCATCGCGTACGGATCCGGATCTGTCCTTCGCTGCGGATCGACTGGACCGCGTTCAGGAGGACGGTGAGAAACACGTGGTTCACGGCGTCCGGGCGGCACGCGACCGGGGGGAGGGCGCCGTACTCCCGGACCAGCCGAATGCCGGGGCCGATGCGGTAGCCGAGCAGCGCCAGGGTGCAATCGAGGCTCTCGTGAAGGTCGATCGCCTTTCGCTCCGCCTCGTCCGACCGAGAGAAGATCTGGAGCGTGCGAACCACTCCCTGGATTCTCCGCGCCCCCTCGGAGATCACCTCGGAGCATTCCTGAAGCGCGTCGAGGCGCTGGGTGGCGGACGAGCCGACCGCGTCAAACGCCCCGCGGAGCCGGTCCATGTGCCGTCGCACGAGATCCGAGTTCGCCGCCACCGCCGCGAGGGGCGTGTGGATCTCGTGGGCCAGGGCGGACACGAGGAGCCCGAGGGCGAGGAGGCGATCGTGATACACCAGCTCCGTCTGGGAGTCGCGCAGACAGCCCAGCTCGGTTCGAAGAGTCTCCGCGCTCTCCACCAAGAGACGAGCCTCGTCGGTCTTCTGACGGATCTCCTCCTCTTGCGCCTCCGCCGTCCGAATCAGGTAGTGTTCGAGGCCGAGGGTCGCGGTCATGTCGCGGGTCACCTCGACGACGACGAAGACCTGGCTCATCTCGTCGCGCGCAGGCCAGAGCGTGATCTCGTAGCATCGCTCTCGCCCCGTTCCCGCGTGCGACGGGAGCTTCACATGCCAGCGGGCCTCGGCTCCATCGCGAAGGGAGACCTCCAGCCTGCATCCCGGACACGACGAGGGGCGCGCGCGCATCGGGGGCATGCATAGGTGGCCGAGTCCGTCGGGTGGGAACGCCAGGGCGGCCCGGTTCCGGACGAGCACGGTCCCGTCCCGGCCGACTACGCGCACCGCGTCCGGGCTCTCCGAGAGCATCCGCGCCAGCAGGTCCAGGAAGGCCGGGTCGAGAACGCGCGCCATCAGACCATCGCCTTGAGCAGTCGCGCCCTGAGGGCTTCCAGGGAACGGTCGCGTTCCGACTCGCGACGGAGCAGGTCGTCGAGCCGGCGGTACAACCGCGCTCGCTCGAGGGCGTTGCGAAGGACCAGGAGGATCGCGTCGTTGTCCCAGGGCTTCTCGAGGTACTGGTAGAGACCGACCTCGTTGATCGAGCGGATGGCGTTCTGCTTGTCGGCGTATCCCGTGAGGAGGATCCGGCTGGCGAACGGTCTCAACTCCCGCGACCGTTTCAGGAACTCGACTCCGTCCAATTCAGGCATCAGGAAGTCCGAGACGATCACGTCGAAATCCTGGGCACCGACCACGTCGATCGCCTCGGCGACCCGGTTGCACGACGTCACGCGCCACGAGGTCTCCAGCTTCAGCAGCGCAGCGAGGGACCGGGTGACGATGACATCGTCGTCCAGGAGCAGAATGTGGCCGTCGTCCGCGTCATCCGAGAACATCACGAGCCCCCTTCGTCGATGCCGGCGACTTCCAGCGCGCGGCGTGCGAGATCCCGCAACAGGCTCCGCAACAGCTCCACGTGATCCGAAAGAACATCGTAGAAGGCTTCCCGATCCAGGACCAGCGCGCGCACATCCGATGTCGCGACGGCCGTCGCGCGGCGCGGATGATCGTCGAAGAGAGACCATCCTCCCAGCGTCTCGCCGGCGGTCGCCTCGCCCGCCTCACGGTCGCCGCGCTTCAGAACGACCGTCCCGTCCAGCACCACCAGGAGTCCTCCCGGCGGATCCCCTTCGCGAAAGAGCACGGCGCCGGCAGGATGGACCTCCTCGCGAACGATCCCCGCCAGGTACGCCAGCTGATCCATCGGAATGGTCCGGAACGCATCGACGCCGCGCAGCGCGATGGCGCGCTCGACCGCCGTCATCCTGCGTGGAACGGATCGGCCCAAACTCATGGCCCGGTCTCCTGTTCGATGTCGGAGAGGACGGCAGCGGCTTCTTCCCGAACGAGCGGGTCTCGCGACGCAGAAGCGCGACGGGCGAGATCGCCGATTCCGGCTGCGCCCAGGGTCCGGCCGGCGTGGAGCGCCGTGGCGGCGATCCAGGGCCGGGGGCTTTCGGCAAGAAGCCGGATCGCGTCCTCCCGGCTGGGCAGAGGCTTCCCCCCGACCCACATCCCTGACGCGCGTGCCTCGTGCTCGAGCAGGGGAAGCAGGCAGCGATGGATCTCCCGGGGAAGCAGGTTCGCAAGAAGCTCGATGGCGTTGGCCCGCTCGATCCGGTTGCCCTGTTCAATGGCGCGCTCGATGCGCTGGATCTCCAAGGGTGGGTGTTCGAGGGCCAAGATGCCGAATACGGCCGCCAGCCCCCGTCGACGCTCGCTCGCGAGCGCCTCCAAGAGCCAGGTGGCGGCGGCCACCGGCCCGGTGTCACCGGGAAGAAGCGCCTCCCGCATCCGCTCGGACTCCTCGACGCGCCGGATCTGCTCGAGCGTCTCTCGGGCGAGGTCTCCGCTGCGGAGCGCCCGCGGGCGCGGGATCCGGCGACTCAGGGCCGAGACCGCTCGCAGGCAGCCGTCGGCCACCAGGGGATCCAGGTCCCGGAGCCCCGCCACGAGCACGCCGACGGCTCGCGGCGTGGCGAGGCTGCCCAGAATTCTCGGGACGTGACGCCGCACGGCCGGGAGGCGATGCGGGTCGGTCAGGGCATCGATCAGCGGGGCCACCGCCTCGATGCCGAACGAGCCGAGCGCGCCCCGGGCGGCCGAGCGGACTCGTGGGCGCTGGAGCAGGTCCACGAGCCGTGGGATCAACTCGCCGCGTCCGTGGAGAGCGGCGACGTCGACCGCCGCCGCGGCGATCTCCGGATCGGGATCGGCGAGAAGCGCGTCGAGGCATTGCAGGACCGACGATCCCGGCGGGAGGAGCCCGAGTGTGCGGACCGCGGCGCGACGCAGGGGGGGAGCGGCATCCGGAGCGAGCAACGCCCCGAAGACCCGGGCGGCGAACGGCTCGAAGGCGGGTCCGAGACGCCGGAGCATGAACGCGAGGAGCGGCAGGCGGGACGCCTCGCCGGCCTGATCGAGCAGCACCCCTGCTTTCTCGTCGAGTCGGCCGCGGTCGGTCTCGACCACCAGATCGATGGCGGCGACGAGTGCGGCCTGGCCGCCCCGATCCACGGCGTCCGCCAGGTCATCGGGAAGGTCGCCTTCGGGGCCGCCGAGCAGGGCCGAGAGCGCGGCGTGGCGGACTTCGGGCGACGGATCGTTCCGCGCCAAGTAGAGGAGTCGCTGCTCCTCCACGCGACCTTCGGTTCGAGCCGCCCATTCCAGGCAGGCGAGCTTCTCGTCCGCCGACCCGGTTTCGAGGAGTCGCTCGACGACCCTCCGAGCGTCTCCCTCCGCGGCGAGGCCGTCCACCTGTTCGGGGTCCGCGTCGTGCGCGCGCAGCGTCTGCCGGAGCTGTGCCACGTAGTGCCACCTGAGTCGGAGCGCCATGGAGATCCACAGTCCCACGACGAGGAAGTTTAACGCCAACGATCCCGGGAGCCCCCAGCCGAACCCCTCGATGATCACCAGCTGCACTGCGCCGGCGACCCCGTCGCCCAGTCGGTCCATGACGGTGTCGATGGTGGACTTGGTCTGGACACGCACGCTGGATGGGACCGGGACGTACATCAGCTCGCGGCACGCGCGGTCCAGCGAGTGCTTCAGAGCACCGTCGCTTCCCTTGAGGAACACGCCGGCCCACACGGTCTTGGAGAGCGCCAGCGCGGTGGAGCCGGACAGCAGCGAGAGGGGAAGGACCAGGATCGATACCCCCACGCCGAAGTGGGAGAGCACGCGGCCCGTCGCGAGCACCTGGAGCAGGAATGCGACCACCGAGGTGCTTCCGTGCACGGCGCCGAAGAACGCGGTGAGCGCGTCGCGATCGCCGATCTTCTCGGACGCGACCACGTTGAACTGGAAATCCACCGTGGTGGTCGCGAGCGCCGCGATGAAGACCAGGCCGGCCAGCAGGCGCAGGTGCCCGGACCCCGCGATGGTGCCCAGGCTCTCCGCGAGGTTGCGCGGCGGCGGGAACGCCCGCGAGGCCGGTTCTTGCGCCGTACGAAGACGCGACAGGGCCCAGACTGTCCCGGCTGCTGCGAGGAGCAGAGCCACGACCACGAGGAGGAGGTGGGTTGTCCCGATCCGCGGCGCCAGGCAAAACGCGGCCCAGCCGCCGGCAGCGGCTCCGAGGCTCCCGCCCGCGCCCACGACCCCGAACGTACGCTTCGCCTCCCGCACGGTGAAGAGCTCGTTGGCCAGCGTCCAGACTTGTGTCGTGGCGATGACGCCGAACATCCCCGACCAAACGTACAGGAGGGGGTACAGCCACCGCTCCCCGCGCAGCGCGAGCCACCAGAACAGGAGCACGTTCGACGCGAAGAAGAGGATGGAGTACGCGGTGAGATCCGAAGTCTGCATGCGGCGCGCGAGGCGGATGTACACGGAGACCAGCGCTCCCGTCATGACTGCGATGCCGAGCATCACGTACGGGAGCTTCATCGCGCCGAACTCGCTGATGAACAGCGCGGTTCGAATCGCCTTCAACAGGACGTACGCGGCGATGATGAGGAACAGGTAGAGGAGGGTCAGCAGCGCCCGCGACGCTTCGCCGCGGCGCAGCGAGACGAGTGCCAGCAGCCGGCCTCCCGGGCCTCGGTCCTCCGACGGTCTCCTCCCATCGCCGACCATGAGGTAGCCTAGCTCCCGTCGGCGTCGGGTCGACGGGTCCACTGGTGCAAGGGAGGAGAAGGGGTGCGATTACGCATGGCGGATCCGGACGAGCTTGCGGGTACCGCGGCTGGCGGTTCGCGCGCTGTACGGTCAAAGGATATCTCATTTCATCGCGCGAGCATCGCGTTTCGCGGGGGTGTACGGCGGAAAACGGGCGAGACGATTCGCATCGATCCGCGTCCTCGTCCCCCTTCTGTCGTACGTCTGCTCCGCGCTCGGTCGACCGCCGGCCTGATCGCCGCCGTTCTCGCTCTCCTGTCCGGCGAGAACCCGGTCGCGGCGGATGAGAAGCGGCAGCTGGCCGCTCCGTGGGGGACCGGCGAGGACGCGGAGCAGGAGCGGTTCCTTCTCGACGCCGAGATCGTGGAGTCGAAGGACCTCGGCACGGGGATCACGCGCCCGCGCAAGATGACGCTGCGGCTCGGCGAGCGGACCGGACACGCGATCTGGAAGGACGTGCACGAGGAGTACGCCCGACCGAACAGCGCGGGGCTGCGGCTCGACGAGCTGTATTTCTCCGACCTGTGGCAGCACGAGGTCGCCGCGTACCGTGTCGATCGCCTCATCGGGCTCGGCATGGTTCCCGTCACGGTCGCACGGGCCTGGCGCAAGACGCCCGGGTCGCTCCAGATCTGGGTGGAGAACGCAACAAACGAAAGAGACCGCGTTCGGGACAAGACCCCCGTGACGGACGTCGACCGCTGGGCGGGCTATGCGCTGCGGATGCAAGTTTTCGATCTGCTGATCTACAACACGGACCGGAACCAGCAGAACGTGCTGGTGACCGAGCCGGGGAGCCGGATGTGGCTCATCGACCATTCGAGGTCGTTCCGCACGAGGCCGGTATTGCCTTCGGTGAAGAAGAGCCAGGGGCTGCGCATCCCCGCCGATTTCATGGAACGGATCCTCGCGCTTCCGGACGACGCGTTCCGGACCGCGCTGGACGGCCTCCTGACCAAAGGCCAGATCAAGGCGCTCCTTGCCCGGCGGCAGAAGCTGCGCGATCTGGCGGACCCGCCGCCCGCCGCGCGGCCTTGAGGTACCCTCTCCCGTGCGGGAGGCGCATCGCGCCCGCGAGTGCGAATCGCCCGATCTCGGCCGGCGTTCCCTCTACCTGAGCCCGATACCGACGAGGGGGTACCGGTAGTACACGCCCTCCGAAGCGCGGATCGCGCCAACGATGGGGAGCACGATCGCCACGAGGCCGAGAGCGATCCAGAATGCGATCACCACAGGGATCAGGATGATCGTGAACAGGAACACCGCCGCCAGGGCGGCAGCGAGGAACACGCAGAAGTTGAGCAGTAATGCCTGCTTCGCGATGCTCGAAACGACCCGCGATTCGCGCTTCACGGCCCAGAGGATGATCGGAACGACCACTCCCCCGAGGGGGATGAGGTAGCCCGCCAAACCCGACAGGTGGGTCAGTGCGGCCAGAGTTCGCTCCTCCGGTGGGATGCTCGCGGCGACGGACTCGGTTGGATCCATGATCGGCGCCTCCTCGGAGGAAATGCCAGCCAAGCATACTCGATGCGCGACGCCAATCGCGAGCGGGCGAAAAGGGTGGGGTGTACGACAGGAACGTGGCCAGGCGACGAAGTGGCCGGAAACGGTCGAATCCGACGCTCTCCTCGGGTGTACGACAGGAAAGTGAGGAGACGATGCTGCGAATCGGGGACAGTCGTCCATGACGCCCGAGGCGTCGCCCTGACATGCTGAAAACGTCCCGCGGGAGCCGGGGGCGCGGGGGCAGAGCCCGCGTGTTCGCATACCAGTTCCCCATGAAGCTCGTGGCGTCACCCGAAAGCGATGAAAAACCCGCGGGAGGTGCAGGCCGGTCTGCCGGACTGCACCGTACGCGGGTGCGGGGGTCCGGGGGCTGGCCCCGTGCGCCGGTCAAAACCGGCGAGGTGTAGTGGATGAAAGAGCCATACGGTGAAGGAGTAGCGACCCACACCGGCCCCGAGTCATGCGCTGCCGGCCGTGAGACCGGAGGCGAAGCGTTGACAGGGGTACGGACGGGCCGGGCACTGAGCCGCGAAAACCCCCAATCTACCGGGTGCCGACGCCGTGGGGCTCGGCGGAAGGTCACACTGGGTGCGCCGAAAGGGAGTAGCGAGGCGTACCTGGACCCGGCGCGGTCGAAGACCCCGAGCACGTCCGGAAACACCTCGCACGGGAGCCGGGAGATCCCGCGCCCGCCTGCCGCTGAGGGGCGAGCAGGTCGCACCGGGAAGTCCAAGGACGCACGCCGGTGATGAACGGACGCGGGAAGTCGGACAGCCCCACTGTACCGAAGAAGCTGTCGAACAAAGCCGAGGGACCGGCTGCGGAGACGGTGGAGGGAAATGGGCTGGCCAAGGGGAATCCGGCCGAGTGCAACGCGCCCCGGACACAGAGCCGGGACGGCGCGCCCAGCGCGCTCGAGCGGATACGTCAGGCAGCAAGGAGGGACAGGAAGCAGCGGTTCACCGCGCTCCTGCACCACGTGTACGACGTCGAGCGGCTGCGGAAGGCCTACCGCGAGATCAGGCCGGACGCAGCACCGGGTATCGACGGCGAGACGTGGCGGCATTACGGGGAGAACCTGGATGGAAACCTTCAGGATCTCTCGGGAAGGCTGAAGCGGGGAGCGTACCGAGCGAAGCCGGGTCGGAGAGCGTACATCTCGAAGGCGGACGGGCGGCCACGGCCGCTCGGTGTCCTCGTGCTGGAGGACAAGATCGTCCAGCGCGCTGTCGCCGAGGTGCTTTACGCCATCTACGAGGTGGACTTCCTCGGGTTCTCGTACGGTTTCCGGCCCGGGCGCAGCCCACACAGAGCGCTGGACGCACTGGAAATCGCGATCGTAACGAGGAAGGTGAACTGGGTGCTCGACGCAGACATTCGTGGTTTTTTCGACACCCTCGACCATGGATGGCTCGTGAAGTTCGTCGAGCACCGCGTGGGGGACCAGCGCGTCGTGCGGCTCATCCAGAAATGGCTGAACGCGGGCGTGCTGGAGGATGGCGAGCGGACGCAGAGTGAGGTGGGGACGATCCAGGGTGGAAGCATCAGCCCTCTCCTGGCAAACATCTACCTTCACTACGTGTTCGACCTCTGGATCCAGCGATGGAGGACGAGGCAGGCGCGGGGCGAAATGGTCGTCGTGCGCTTCGCGGACGACTTCGTCGTGGGATTCGAGCATCGCGCCGAAGCCGAGAGTTTCCTGGAGGAACTGCGCGCGCGGTTTGCGAAGTTCGGCCTGGAACTTCATCCTGACAAGACGCGTCTGATCGAGTTCGGCCGGTATGCGGTCGAGAGGCGCGACAAGCGGGGTGACGGCAAGCCGGAGACCTTCAACTTTCTGGGATTCACGCACATTTGCGCGAAGACCAAGAGCGGTCGGTTTACGGTGCTGCGGCAGACGATGCGAAAGAGGCTGCAAGCGAAGCTGAGGGAAGTGGCAGTTGAGCTTCGGCGGCGCATGCACGATGCCGTTCCCGAGCAGGGAGCCTACGTGAGGGCGGTCGTGGCGGGGCACATCCAGTACTACGGAGTGCCGCGGAACGGACCCGCCCTGCGGGCTTTTGCTCGGCAAGTCGCGGAGGCCTGGCGGCGAGCCCTTCAGCGGCGCAGCCAGAATCACCGCATCACCCGCGCCCGGATGCGACGGTATGCGGAGAGGTGGGTACCACCGATCCAGATCGTCCACCCCTATCCCTCCCAGCGTCTTGGCGTTGGTACCTGAGGCAGGAGCCGGATGCGGGAAATCCGCACGTCCGGATCTGTGGAGGGGGCCGCGGGCGACCGCGGTCCCTACTCCGACCGGTACTTTCACTCTAGCAACCGAAACTCGCACAATGCCCCGTGGTTTGAACGAGCTGCGTGTTGGCGAATCTCGGTTGCTGTCCCCGATTCGCTTCGATTCAGCTCCTTTTCACTTTCCTGTCGTACACCCGCTCTCCTCCGCGTGCTGGCCTTGGCCCGGGCGTGGGGGTATATTCTGCCAACGTGGCGATCCGCCTTTCCGGAGTTCCGATTCCAGCCGATTCCAGAGGCGCGCACCCGGGACCCGGAGGCGGGCCAGGACAACCTGAGTCTCTTCGTGAGCCCGTCAACCATGACGGATGAAGCAAGGAGAGGAACGATGCGAATCAGATCGTGGCTGCTTCCTGCAGCCGGGCTCCTAGTGTGTTTCAGCGTGGCCATGGCCGTCACCAACAAGCACCGGGTGGGGAAGAGCATCGAAAGCCCCGCCGTGCCCCGGGCGCCCGGAGCGACCGCATGCCGCCCGATCGCTGAAGCACCGTCGGTGGACCCTCAGCTGGTCATCGATGACATGATCTACTCCGGCATTCTCCGCGAGCGGGGAGTCCTGCCGATCGACGACGCCGGCGTTTCCACGTCGTCCGAGACGATTTCCGCGTCCGCGGACGGAGAGATGGTCGCCCACCATCCGTACCCGCCTGGAGGGGCCTGCTGCCTGACGCTGCCGGACGGCACGCGCCGCTGCACCATGACATCGGCGGCGCGCTGCGAGGCGATGGGAGGCTCGTTCCAGGGTCCCGACAGCAACTGCCGCACCAATCCGTGCAACATCCAGCTGCCGCAGGTGGGCGCCTGCTGCATCACCGGGCCGGACGGCTCGGCATTCTGCGGCCTCACGACCTCCGATCGATGCCTCGCCGCGTCGGGCACCTATCAGGGGGACGGGACGACGTGCCAGTCGAGCTCCTGCCCGGCTCCGCAGCTCGGCGCGTGCTGCGTCGTGTCGTCGACCGGCGTTTCCGGATGCGTCACGACCTCCGAGACTCGCTGCACCTGGCTTCACGGGACCTTCCAGGGCGCGGGCTCGAGCTGCTCCTCGAATCCGTGCAACCTGCCTCTCATCGGCGCGTGCTGCATCTCGACCCCCTACGGATCTGCATGCGTCGAGATGAGTCAGAATCACTGCACGGAGCGGGGCGGCGTCTATCAGGGCGACAATACCAACTGCCGGACGAGCCCGTGTCCGCGTCCTGCGGTGGGGGCCTGCTGCGTGGCGGCTCCCGACGGGACCTCGTTCTGTGCGATGACGACCCAGGCCGATTGTGGGATGCGCGGTGGCGCGTACCAGGGCGACAACACGGATTGCACGACGGCGCCCTGCGCGCCGCCTCCCATGGGAGCGTGCTGTATCTCTGCGCCCCAGGGGCCGATGTGCGCGATGGTGACGCAGGGCGATTGCACGGCGCGAGGCGGCGTCTATCAGGGCGACAATACCAACTGCCGGACGAGCCCGTGTCCGCGTCCTGCGGTGGGGGCCTGCTGCGTGGCGGCTCCCGACGGGACCTCGTTCTGTGCGATGACGACCCAGGCCGATTGTGGGATGCGCGGTGGCGCGTACCAGGGCGACAACACGGATTGCACGACGGCGCCCTGCGCGCCGCCTCCCATGGGAGCGTGCTGTATCTCTACGCCCCAGGGGCCGATGTGCGCGATGGTGACGCAGGGCGATTGCACGGCGCGAGGCGGCGTCTATCAGGGCGACAATACCAACTGCCGGACGAGCCCGTGTCCGCGTCCTGCGGTGGGGGCCTGCTGCGTGGCGGCTCCCGACGGGACCTCGTTCTGTGCGATGACGACCCAGGCCGATTGTGGGATGCGCGGTGGCGCGTACCAGGGCGACAACACGGATTGCACGACGGCGCCCTGCGCGCCGCCTCCCATGGGAGCGTGCTGTATCTCTGCGCCCCAGGGGCCGACGTGCGCGATGGTGACGCAGGGCGATTGCACGGCGCGAGGCGGCGTCTATCAGGGCGACAATACCAACTGCCGGACGAGCCCGTGTCCGCGTCCTGCGGTGGGGGCCTGCTGCGTGGCGGCTCCCGACGGGACCTCGTTCTGTGCGATGACGACCCAGGCCGATTGTGGGATGCGCGGTGGCGCGTACCAGGGCGATAACACCGGCTGCTCGACGGCGCCGTGCGCGCCGCCTCCGGTGGGCGCGTGCTGCACCTCGACTCCGCAGGGCCCGATGTGCGCGATGGTGACGCAGGGCGACTGCACGGCGCGGGGCGGGACGTACCAGGGGAACGGCACGGACTGCCGGACGAGCCCGTGTCCGCGTCCTGCGCTGGGGGCCTGCTGCGTCCGTAATTCGGCGGGAGCGATGGCGTGCACGGTGACGACGCAATCGATGTGCACGTCGCAACGCGGTAGCTACCGTGGCGACGGCACGCAGTGTGCTCCGGGGATGTGCGGGAGGTAACGCTGCCCCGCCGGTTGCGTTTCCGTTCGTCTGGACTCGAAGGCCCGGGCCGTCTCGGAAGAGGCGTCCCGGGCCTCGTCGTTACGACGCCCCGAATGCCTCGATGGAAGCTCCCGCCCGTTGACCGGCGCGGCGCAAGTCGGCGTACAATGCAACGTCGTTTCGACGACTGGGTTTCGGGCGCCGGCCCGGACGAGCCGGCCGCCTCGGGCCGGGCAGGGTCTCCGACCCGACGAGCGACCGGGCGCCGTGGCGCCTCAGGGAAGGAAGTCGAGCATGCGATGCACCCGATGCGGGCACGAGACGAAGGACAACGACAAGTTCTGCGCGGAATGCGGCAAGTTCCTGCGCGAGGCGCAAGTCGATCAGCGGCTGCTTCTCGCCCTCGAGGCCTCGCGCCACGGCAATCACCGGGAGGCACGGATGGTGCTCGAGCAGGTGGTCGAAGCCGAGCCGGCTCACGTCCTCGCGAACCACCTGCTGGGCAGCATGTACTTTCATCAGGGGACTCTCGACCTGGCCATCGAGCGCTACCAGCAGGCCGTGGCGAACGCGCCCGAGTTCCTCCTCGCCCACTACGATCTGGGAGTCGCCTGGTACCACCGCGGAAACATGCCGGAGGCGGTGACGTCCTTCGGGCGGTGTCTGGAGATCGATCCTCACTACAACGCGGCCCACTATCGCCTCGCGCTGGCCCGGTTTCATTCCGGCGAGCTCGACGACGCCCTGGAGCACTTCGAGAAGTGCACATCCTTGACTCCCGAGTACCTGATGGCCCGGTATCACATCGGGGTGATCCACGAGCGGCGGGGCGACTTGAAGGCGGCCGCCAGGGAGTTCACTCGCAGCATCGACGAGGCGAAGGGCGAGGTCAGCAGCCTGTACCATCTGGCCCGCATCCGGGAGGCGGAGGGGAACCTGCAGGAAGCGCAGGCGCTCCTGGGCCGTGCGAAGCAGTTCGGCCGGAACTCGGCACGCTGAACCGAGGATTCGCCTGACGAGCGAGATCGGTGCGATCGCTCGCACGTCGCTCGTCGTGATGTCAACGGAGGCGCGGCCGGTCCGCGCGGAGGTGGGCGTGGGCACACCGTCGGAGAAGAATCTGGTGTTCGACTGGGCCGAAGCCGGCCCGAACCGATTTCGGAAGCCGCAGAGGCCCGTGGAGCTCGACGACGAGACCCTGCGGGACGGCCTGCAGAGCCCGTCGGTGACCGATCCTCCCGTCGAGACGAAGATCGAGATTCTCCACCTGATGAACCGCCTGGGGATCGAGACCGCGGACGTCGGACTGCCCGGCGCTGGACCGCGGCAGCGGGACGCGGTCGAGCGCCTCTGCCGGGAGATCGCCCACCACCGGCTCCGCATCCGTGCCAACTGTGCCGGCCGGACGATGATGGTGGACATCCAGCCCATGGCCGAGGTCGCCCAGAGGACTGGCGTTCCCATCGAGGCCTGCCTGTTCATCGGAAGCAGCCCGATCCGACAGTACGCGGAGGAGTGGGACCTGGACCACATCCTGCGGCACACCGTCGAGGCCGTGAGCTTCGCGGTGCGCGAAGGGCTCGAGGTGATGTACGTCACGGAGGACACCGTCCGCTCCGCCCCGGAGCACCTTCGCGTGCTCCTCGCGGCTGCCGTCGAGTCGGGCGCCAAGCGGGTGTGCCTGTGCGACACGGTCGGCGCCGCCACGCCTCCCGGAGTGATGAATCTGGTCGGATGGGTGCACGATCTCCTGGGCGAGCTTGGAGTCGGCGGGAACGTGGGGATCGATTGGCACGGTCACCGCGACCGCGGACTCGGGCTGGCGAACACGCTCGCGGCCATCGACGCCGGCGCGACCCGCGTCCATGGAACCGCTCTGGGGGTGGGGGAGCGCGTGGGAAACACGCCGATGGAGCAGATCCTGTTGAACCTCAAGCTTCTGGAGATCCGCGACGACGACCTCACGACCCTTCCGGCCTACGTGGAGGCGGTTTCCAGGGCTGTGGGCGTTCCGGTTCCCGTGAACACCCCCATCGTCGGGCGCGATGCGTTCCGCACCGCCACGGGAGTGCATGCGGCGGCGGTCATCAAGGCCCAGCGCAGGGGGGACGCGTGGCTCGCCGACCGGATCTACTCCGGAGTGCCGGCGAGCTGGGTGGGCCGCTCCCAGGAGATCGTCGTGGGGCACATGTCCGGCGGATCGAACGTCCTCTACTACCTGAGGTCGAGCGGCCTGCCACATGGGCCCGAGGTCGTGGACGCGGTTCTCAGGGCGGCGAAGAAGTCCGAGCGGCTCCTCACGCACGAGGAGATCCTGGACGCGGTTCAGGGCTGCGACGAGAACCCGAACCCCCTCCCCCGACCGTAGGCGGCCGCGCGCGAAATCGAGTCGCTCGTTCTTGTGGGCGAAGCTCCGGATTCGCTATAATAGGAATTCGGACTCCGATATCCGATTGTGCGGCGAGAACGAGGTCAGGATGAGAGTTGCCGGTTGGATGTTCCGCGCACGCGGAGAGCCGCTCGTCCGGGAGGAGCGCGACGAGAGCCCCGGCCCGGACGAGGTCCTGGTCCAGGTGGCCGGCTGCGGCGTGTGCCACACGGATCTCGGGTTCTACTACGACGGGGTCCCCACCAGGCATCCGCTCCCGCTCACGCTCGGGCACGAGATCAGCGGGGTGGTGGTGGAGTGCGGTCCCGGCGCCGAGGCGTGGGTGGGGCGGGCGGTCGTCGTTCCGGCCGTGATTCCCTGCGGGACCTGCGACGCGTGCCGCGCGGGCCGCGGCCCCGTCTGTCCGGCGCAGGTCTTTCCCGGAAGCGACACCCACGGCGGCTTTGCGTCGCACGTTCGCGTGCCGGCGCGGGGCTTGTGCCCCGTGCCGGATCTCTCGAATTCCGCCGTCAACCGGGGGGGAATCGACCTGGCCTCGCTCTCCGTCGTGGCGGATGCGGTGTCCACGCCGTACCAGGCCATCGCGCGCAGCGGGCTTGCCGCGGGCGATCTTGCAGTCTTCGTGGGCGTGGGCGGCGTCGGCGGTTTCGGCGTGCAGCTCGCCGCGGCGAGGGGCGCCGTCGTGGTTGCGATCGACGTGGATGGCCCCCGGCTCGAGACGATGAAGGCGTTCGGCGCATCGCTCGCCCTTCAGGCTGGGGTCCTGGATTTCAAGCAGCTGCGCGCGGCGATCCAGGGGCTGGCCGGCGAGCGCGGCATTCCGTCCTGGCGACACCGGATCTTCGAGACCTCGGGGACCGCGGCGGGTCAGGAGACGGCGTTCGGACTGGTTGGTCACGGAGCGTACCTGTCCATCGTCGGATTCACTCCGAAGAAGGTCGAGCTGCGGCTGTCGAATCTCATGGCATTCGACGCCACCGCGCAAGGAAACTGGGGGTGCCTTCCGGAGCACTACCCCGCCATCGTGGACCTGGTCCTGTCGGGGAAGATCGCGCTGGCACCGTTCGTCGAGACCCGGCCGCTCGCCGACATCAATCGCACCTTCGCGGACCTGCACGAGCGCCGCGTCTCGCGCCGCGTGATCCTGGTCCCCGAAGCGTAGGAGCGACTCATGGAGTTCAAGAGCCACGACCTCAGCGAGACGAACGAATTCCAGGGTGTTCTGTGGACGAAGAGGCCGGTGCGCGGTCCCGACGGCCGCAGCGTCGACGGGCTCCACGCCGTTCAGATCACGCTGGACAACCCCTCCCAGCTCAACTCGTACACCACCGAGATGGTCAAGGGGGTCATCTCGGGAATGCGGCGAGCCTCGAACGACAGGGCGTGCGTCGCGGTGGTGTTCACCGGGTCGGGGACCCGGGCGTTCTGCACCGGAGGGAACACCGCGGAGTACGCGACCTACTACGCCGGACGCCCCGAGGAGTACCGGCAGTACATGCGGCTGTTCAACGACATGGTCTCAGCCATCCTCCACTGCGACAAGCCGGTCGTGTGCCGCGTGAACGGGATGCGGATCGCCGGCGGGCAAGAGATCGGCATGGCGTGCGACTTCACCGTGGCCCAGGACCTCGCCGTGTTCGGCCAGGCGGGGCCGCGGCACGGATCCGCGCCGGACGGAGGGAGCACCGACTTCCTGCCGCTTTTCGTCGGGATCGAGGCGG
The DNA here is from genome assembly GCA_963699985.1 of Terriglobia bacterium. Classification (GTDB taxonomy): domain Bacteria; phylum Acidobacteriota; class Polarisedimenticolia; order Polarisedimenticolales; family CAVOVZ01; genus CAVOVZ01. Next base: position 447,830 of record CAVOVZ010000022.1, on the reverse strand, counting down.
CCATGGAGAGCTGCACGCTCTGCGAGCCCTGGTCGGCCCACCAGGCCGCGCGGCTCGGCCTGGTGAGCCGCATCGTCCCGGCCCTCAAGGTCGACGGTGCGTTCGTTTCGAACCCACTCGCGATCACGGACCGGTGGCTCGACGAGCACGGCCGCATCGTCCACGGGGAGATGCGCAGGGGAGCCGAGCTCCAGGCCGGCAAGGACCTGGTCAAGCGCGGTGAGATCGACCTCACCCTGCTCGACGAAGCCGTGGACGCTCTCGTCTCGTCGCTCGCCATGACCATGCCAGGATGCCTGACCAAGACCGTGGAGAGCGTGCGGAAGCACAAGCTCGAGCACTGGGATCGCAATCGGGAGGGGAATCGCGCCTGGCTCGCGCTGAACATGATGACGGAGGGGCGCGCCGGGTTCCGGGCGTTTCACGAGGGGACGAAGGCCTGTCGCGAGGTGGATTTCCTGCTCCTGCGCCGACGGCTCGCCGAGGGCGCGGACTGGGACGAGGCGCTCCTCCGGGAGGTCCTGGCGAAGGCCCACGGCAGGGAGACCGCGCCGCGATGAAGCGTGCATCTCCGTTGCGACTCTCGGTGCGCGATCTTCGCGGGGGCGACCTGGTGGAGGTTGCTCGCATCGACGGTCTCCACGCGGGCGATCCCAAGCCGGAGTACTGGAGGGACCTGTTCCCGCGCTTCCTCGACGAGGGAGCACGAGAGCGCCGCCTGGGCCTCATCATCGAGGCGCAGGGGCGTCCGATCGGATACCTGCTGGGCGAGGTCCGCGCGTTCGAGTTCGGCTCCGGCCCGTGCGGATGGATCCTCTCGGTGGCGGTGGATCCCGGCGAGGCCCGCGCGGGGATCGCCTCGTTCCTTCTCGCCGAGGCGTGCGCTCGCTTCCGGCGCATGGGGGTGACGTCGGTGAGGACCCTGGTGCGGCGCAACGACGTCCCCATGCTCTCGTTCTTCCGTGCCAACGAGTTCGTCGGGGGGAGCTCGGTGGAGCTCGAGCGGAGCCTGGAGGTGGAGCCATGACGGGCAGCGGCGCCGACGATGCCCGCCGACGGCTCGCGACGCTGGTGGGGGAGGCCGAAGCGCTCTACGGCGATCTGGAGCTCGGGAGCGTCCGCAAGTGGAAGGAGATCACCGGCGGGCTCGCCGTCGGCTTCATGCCGGTGTACGTGCCGAGGGAGCTGTTCCACGCCCAGGGCGTGCTTCCGGTGGGGATCATGGGAGGCGGCGAGGATCTGGAGATCATCCGGGGAGACGCGTACTACCAGTCCTACATCTGCCACATCCCGCGCAGCACGCTCGAGATGGGCTTGAACGGCAGCCTCGACTGCCTGGACGGCATGGTGTTTCCCGCCATCTGCGACGTGATCCGGAACCTGTCCGGCATGTGGAAGCTCCGGTTTCCGGAGAAGCTGTCCCGCTACCTCGACGTGCCGCAGAACTTCGATCCAAGGATCGGCGGGAGCTTCTACCGCAGGGAGCTCGAGGATCTCTCCCGCGATCTCACCGCGCGCGGCGCGCGGGCGTGCGAGGCCGAGGCGCTGCGCGCGTCGATCGCCGCCTACAACCGGAATCGCCGCCTCGTCGGCGACCTGTTCGATCTGCGCCGTGCGGAGCCCTGGAAGGTGCCCACCGCGGAGCTCTACGTGCTCCTCCGCGCGGGGCTCGTGATCCCGGTGGAGGAATCCACGGCCATGCTCGGCGAGTACCTCGCCGCGGTCCGCGAGGACGACTCGCGATCGCCCGTGGACCAGGCCCGGGTGCTGCTGGCCGGATCGTTCTGCGAGCAGCCCCCCCTCGGCCTGATCAAGACGCTCGAGCGCTCGGGCTGCTACATCGTGGACGACGATCTGGTTCAGGTGCACCGTTTCCTCCGCGGGGACATCCCGGTCGACGGAGACCCGATGGAGAACCTGGTCCGGGCCTTCCTCGACGACGCCGTCGAGAGCCCGACGCGCTTCATCGGGGAGCAGCAGCGGGGGGGCGACCTGGTGCGACGCGCGCGGGAGTCCGGCGCCGAGGGGGTCCTCTTCTGTGCTCCGAGCTTCTGCGACCCGGCGCTCCTCGACCAGCCCATGGCGGTTCGTGCCGTGGAGCGCGCGGGCATCCCGTGGACGGCGTTCAAGTACGCGGAGAACAGCGGACAGTTCCAGGTCATCCGGGAGCAAGCGGGTACCTTCGCCGATTCCATCAAGCTCTGGAGTGGGGATTGATCCATGTCGAACACGCACCCGGTCCCAGGACAGCCCTCGAATCCGCCGCCGGAATCCCGGAAGGACCGGAGCCAGCTCCGGCAGAAGCGGATCATCGCCGATCACTTCAGCCGCCTGGCCCGGACGGGAGAGACCGGCGAGCGCTGCGTCTACACGTTCGTGCCGGGAAACCTCACGGAGCTGCTGCTCAGCTTCGATCTGCTGCCGGTCCTTCCCGAGATCAACGCGCTCCAGTCGGCGATGCGAGGGAAGTCCAGGGACTACATCGCCATCGCCGAGAAGCTCGGGCATTCGGAGGATGTCTGCACCTACGTGAAGTGCGACATCGGGATGATGAAGTCGGGCAACGTGGGACCGACCGGCGAGCGTCTTCCCAAGCCCGACCTCCTGCTTCTCTCGTACACCGGCTGTTTCACGTTCATGAAATGGTTCGAGATCCTCAAAGAGGAGTACGACTGTCCGACGGTGATGCTCCACGTCCCGTACCAGGCCGACGGACAGATCACAGACTCGATGAAGCGGTACATCGTCGACCAGCTGCGTGACACGGTCATTCCGGCCCTCGAGAAAGTGTCCGGTCGTCGCTACGACGAGGATCGCCTGCGGGAGATGCTCGCGCGATCGGCGCGCGCCGAGGACGATCTGGTGTTCGTCCTCGAGTCGGCGAAGCACCGCCCATCTCCCATCGACGCCTACTTCGGTGGCGTTTACTACATCGGGCCGATCTTCACCGCGTTCCGCGGCACCGAGGAGGCGGTCGCGTACTACCGCGAGCTGCGCGAGGAGGTTCAGCACCGAATCGATCACCGGCTGGGTCCGGTGACCCCCGAGGGGGAGATGGGCGAGGAGCGCTTCCGTGTGGTCGTGGAAGGACCTCCGAACTGGACCAGCTTCCAGGCGTTCTGGAAGATGTTCGCCGACGAGGGGGCCGTGGCGGTGGCCTCCACCTACACCAAGGTCGGCGGGGTGTACGACACCGGATTTCGCCACGACTCCCGCCGTCCTCTCGAGACGCTGGCCGAGTACTGCGCGGGCTGCTACACGAACCTCAACCTCCCGTCCCGCGTGGACATGCTGGTCCGATACGTCAACGAGTACGAGGCGGACGGGCTGCTGGTCAACTCCATCAAGAGCTGCAATTCGTTCAGCGCCGGGCAGCTGATGATCCTCCGGGAGGTGGAACGGAGGACAGGGCGGCCCGCCGGGTTCATCGAGAGCGATCTGGTGGACCCCCGGTACTTCTCGGCGGCGAACATCAAGAACCGACTGGAGTCCTACTTCCAGATGATCCAGCAGAAGCGGGACGGAGGGCCGGCATGAGGTACTGCGTCGGCATCGATCTCGGCTCGACGACGACCAAGGCGGTCGTGCTCGGCGAGTCCGGGGAGATCCTCGGACGGGGCATCACGAACAGCCGGAGCAACTACCGGGTTGCCTGCGACGTGGCGCTCTGCGAGGCGCTCATCAACGCTCGTTTCGGTCTGGTGGAGGCGGAGCTCGACGGCGTGGTCGCGGACGCGGACCGGAAGGCCGAATGGCTCTCGGAGCTCAGCCGCCGGTTCCGGGAGCAGCAGTACCTCGCCCAGCTCCGCTCGTTCGGCGAGATCGGCCGCCGCGTCGCAGCCGCGGCGGGACCTACCGGGGACCTCGGGCGCGGGTTCGAGTGGGTCTTTGCCCGGATGGAGCAGGAGGCCCATGAGCTGTTCCGGCCCGGCGCGAGCCGCAAGAGCGATTTCTTCCGCGACCTCGCCGCGAGCCGATACCTGCCGTTCGCCGAGGACGCGGCACGGGAGGGCCTGGCGGGCTTCGACCGCATGGCCGGGGTGTTCGACAAGACGATCCTCGAGGTCGAGAACCTCTCGTCGTCGGAGTCGGACTTCGGCGACCACGTCCGCGCCGCCCTCGCCGCGATGGACGGCGCCGACCCCGCGCTTCGATCCGCAGTGGAGCGCGCGGCGGCGGTTCCCCTCGAGCTGGGGTCACGGGTGGGCACCGGCTACGGACGGCAGACGCTTCCGTTCCCGAAGGAGCAGATCCGCTCCGAGATCCTGTGTCATGGGCTGGGAGCGCATCGTCTCTTCCCGGGAACCCGCACCGTCCTCGACATCGGCGGGCAGGACACGAAGGCGATCCAGGTGGATCCCGACGGGATCGTGACCTCGTTCCAGATGAACGACCGCTGCGCGGCCGGTTGCGGGCGCTACCTGGGGTACATCGCGGACGAGATGAACCTGGGACTGCACGAGCTGGGGCCGCTGGCGAACAACGCGAGGCGAACCGTTCGGATCAACTCCACGTGCACGGTCTTCGCGGGCGCAGAGCTGAGAGAGCGCCTGTCGCTGGGCGAGCGGCGCGAGGACATCCTCGCGGGTCTCCACCGCGCGATCATCCTGAGGGCGATGTCGCTTCTCGCCCGTTCGGGAGGGATCGAAGACGAGTTCACGTTCACGGGCGGGGTGGCCCGGAACGAGGCGGCGGTCGGCGCCCTGGGTCGGCTCGTCCGGGAGAACTACGGTGACATCACCATGAACATCTCTCACGACAGCATCTACACCGGGGCGCTGGGCGCCTCGCTCTTCGCCCGGCGTGCCTGGCTCCAGGGCGAGGGCGTCATGGGAGGGCAGCCGTCGTGAGCGAGCACGACCTTCGGAATCTGAAGGTGGCCGGGATCGACGTCGGTTCCTCGGCGGTCAAGGTGGTTCTCATGGAGGATCTCGCCGGAGACGGCGCCCGGATTCTCCTGGGCCGGAACGAGCGGATCCGCCGGCGGGATCCGCAGAAGGTCGCCGAGGAGATGTTCGCGTCCTGCCTCGAGGAGGCCGGAATTCCCCGCGGCGCCCTGGCCTACGTGGCGACCACCGGAGAGGGCGAGTCCGTGGCGGTCCGGACGGGGCACTTCTACGGGATGACGACCCACGCGCGCGGGGGCCTGTTCCTCGACCCCGAGGCGCGCGCCGTGATCGACATCGGCGCGCTCCACACGCGGGCGGTGCTCATGGACGAGCGCGGCAAGGTCCTGGGCTACCGGATGACCAGTCAGTGCGCGTCGGGCTCGGGACAGTTCCTGGAGAACATCTGTCGCTACCTGGGCATCACCATGGACGAGGTTGGTCCGATGTCGCTCGAGGCCGACGCGCCGGAGGCGTGTTCCTCGATCTGCGCGGTCCTCGCAGAGACGGACGTGATCAACATGGTCTCCCGCGGCATCTCCACACGGAACATCATCAAGGGCATCCATCAGTCGATGGCCGGTCGCACGGTGCGGTTGGTCTCGTCCCTCGCCGGCCAGGGGACCGTCCTGGTCACCGGGGGGCTGGCCGCGGACGTCGGTCTGGTCGCCGCCATGCGGGAGGCCGCGGAGAGCTCGAAGCTGACCGTGACGATCCGGTCGCACGCCGACTCGGTGCTCGCGGGAGCGATCGGCGCGGCGATCTGGGGCGCGTTCCGGGCGCGCAAGCTCGCGGGCAAGGGAACGTTCTTCGCGAGCCGGGCGAGCGCATGAGCGATTCGAGCGCTCTGGCCACCGTGCTGTCCCTGGAAGGCAAGGTGGCCCTGGTCACCGGCGGGGGCGGCGGGATCGGCTCGGCGGTGTGTCACCTGTTTCTTCGGGCGGGGGCGCGCGTCGCGAGCGTGGACCTTCCCGGACGCGGCTGCGTGGACGGAGCCCTCGAGCTCCCGTACGACGTGGCGAGTCGCGAGGGCGTGGCCCGGCTCTTCGAGGCGTTCCGCGACCGCTTCGACCGCCTGGACGTGCTGGTGCACTGCGCGGGGGTGACGCGCGACGCGGTTGTCTGGAAGATGACGGACGAGGCGTGGGGCGAGGTGATCCGGATCAACCTGGATTCGGCGTTCCTCGTTCTGCGCGAGGCGATTCCCTCGCTGCGCTCCCGGCGTGGAGGGGCGGTCGTTCTCGTCTCGTCCATCAACGGCGAGAGAGGGAAGTTCGGCCAGGCGAACTACGCCGCGAGCAAGGCCGGGCTCATCGGCCTCGCGCGCAGCGCCGCCCGCGAGCTGGGCGCCTCCGGCACGCGCGTCAACGTCATCGCCCCCGGCTTCATCGAGACGCCGATGACCGCCGGGCTCGACGAGAGATTCAGAAAAGCGGCGGTGGACGAGTCCGCTCTCGGCGCCGTCGGAAAGCCGGAGGACGTGGCCATGGCCGCGCTCTTCCTGGCGTCGTCCATGAGCGCGCACGTGACGGGGCAGGTGCTCCGTGTCGACGGCGGGCAGCTCATGGCCTGAAACGGAGGGCACCATGGACCGACCGAACTCGGCGACCGATCGCATCGTGGTCAGGGGCCTGCGGCCCGAGGACCTCGCGCCCGTCATCGCCATCGACGCGAAGATCATCGGCAGGAAACGCGAGGAGTACTTCAAGATCAAGCTCCAGCAGAACCTGCAAGAGACCGGGATCAAGGTCTCGCTCGCCGCGGAGATGGACGGGAGCTTCTGCGGGTTCCTGCTGGCCCGGGTCTTCTACGGGGAATTCGGTCTCCCGGAGCCGACGGCGGTGCTCGACACGATCGGAGTTCACCCTGGATTCCGCGGTCAGGGAGTCGGCGCGGCTCTGCTTCGGCAGCTCCGGCTGAACCTCACGGGGCTCGGCGTGCGCACGCTCCAGACCGAGGTGCGGTGGGACGATCCCCGGCTGCTGACGTTCTTCCAGCACGAGGGGTTCCGGCCCGCGGAGCGCTTCTGCCTGGACTTGGACGTCACCGCCCCGCCTCGAGAGGCCGAAGACGGGCCGTGAGGCTGAACAAGAGCACCCGGTACGCGCTGTTCGCCACGGTGGAGATGGCGGCCGCTTGGCCGGGCGAGGCGGTCACCGCGGCGCAGGTCTCCACCCGGTACCGGGTTTCCGCATCCGTCCTCGCCAAGGTGTTCCAGCAACTCGTCCGCGCAGGAATCGCCGTGGGAACGCGGGGGACGGGAGGCGGGTACCGGCTGGCCCGCGGGCCGTCCGAGGTCACCATGCTGAACGTCATCGACGTCTTCGAGACGGGGCCGCCGCGCCGCCGACCCGAGCGGCTCTCCGCTCGGGCGGCACGGCCCGCTCGGGCCCTTCCCGGTCGGGCTCGCCTCGAGCAAGTCTTCGGGGAAGTCGACGAGCTTGCCCGATGCACGTTCGCGTCCGTCTCGTTCGAGACGCTCGTCGCCGCGGCCGCGACGGACGAAGTTCGGCCGCCGGCGCCCTCCACTCCGCGTTCGAGCGCTGCGGGCAAGAGGGCTTCGCGGGCACGCTCGTGAACGCCGGACGCATCGAGCCAGACGGATCCGATTCGCTCGCCTCTTCCCGGGACGGAGCGGCGTGGCTCTCCCGGGGACTCCTGGCGCTCTCCGTTGCGGCGCTCCTGTACGGCGTCGCGTCCACCTGGCCGCGGACGGTCGACGACGCGTACATCACGTTCCGCCACGCGCGGAACCTGGCGCACGGAGCGGGGCCGGTCTTCAACGCCGGTGAGCGGGTCGAAGGATACTCGAGTCCCTCCTTCATGCTGATTGCCGCCGCCGCGATCGTCGCGGGGCTGGATCCGATCGCCGCGTCGAAGTGGCTCGGCGTGGCGTGCACGCTCGGTCTGGTCTTTCTTCTGCACGCGAGCCTGCGCCGGGAAGGGGTGGCGGGCTGGGGGGCGGCGCTCGCGACTCTCCTGCTCGGCTCGAGCGCGGTGCTTCAGATCTGGGCCGCGGCGGGGATGGAGACGAACGCGTACGCGCTGGCGTTCTTCGCCGGCCTCCTCGCACTCTCGCGCCCGAAGCCGACGACGCGCTCCACCGCGTTCGCATCCGCTTGTCTGGCCGCCGCGGCGCTGACCCGACCCGAGGGGCTGGTGTTCTGGCTTTTGGGTGCCCCGCTCGCGTTCGCGTTTCCACCCACCGGCAATGCCCGACCCGATCTGCGCGACCGGGTGCGGTCGGCGATGGCGTACGGACTCCCAGGTCTCGCTCTCGCGCTCCATCTCGCCTGGAGGCATGCCTTCTACGGCGTCCTCTTCGCGAACACGTACTACGCGAAGACCGGCGGCGGGATCGAGCTCTGGCGACAGGGGCTCCACGGTCTGAGGCTCTTCGTCTCGAGCCCCGCACACGCCGCCTGGATCGTCGCCGCAGCGCTGGGTGCCGTGGCCGGGCTGCGCGTCCGCCCGCGGAAGGCATCCGTCGCGATTCTGGCCGGAGCCGCCGCGCTGCACGTCGCCTACGTTGTGGCGGTGGGAGACGACGGGCTGCGGATCCACCGTTTCTACCCTCCGATTCTCGCGCCGATGGCGTTCCTCGTGGGCATGCTGTTCCACCCCGCGTCCTTGCGGACCGGGGCCGGGCGCGGGCTCCGCACGGCGGGAGTGCTCGCCGTGTGCCTCACGGTACCTCTGTCTGTCCGGGTCTTGCACACGCAGGTGTTGCGAACGCTGCACGAAGGTCCTCTGGTCTACCAGGAGGGGAACGAGAGGCTCGGCCGCCTGCTCGCGCGGACGCGTCCGTCCGGCACCGTGGTCGCCGTGGCTGCGGCGGGAGCCATCCCGTACTTCTCCGACCTGCCGACCATCGACATGTACGGTCTCAACGACGCGCACATCGCTCGCGTTCCGTTCGCAGTGAGCGGGAGAGCCCGGCTCATGAAATGGGACAACGCCTACGTGCTGTCCCGCCGGCCCGATCTGATCGTCATCAACCGCGGGTACTTCCCGGCAGGGGACACGATGGCGAACGCCGTCGCGAGCAACCCGGGGCTTCTCGCCGAGAGCCCCATGGATCGGGACCTACTGCGCCGGCTCGCGGCCGACCGGTCGTACGAGCTCCGACCGGTCCGGTTTCCGGACGGCGCCGTGTTCTTCGTATTCGAGCGGCGATCCGGCGAGCCGCCGGGGGCGGGAGCGGAACGCTCTTAAGAAACAGATGCTCGGGGGCTCTGCCCCCGCTGGTCTTTACCCATAAGTCCCCCCGCTGGACACGGGTCAGGACGAGTCTGGGGGCGGCGCCGTCAGGGCCGTGTAGGTGGCGGCGATGTCGTCGAGCCGCTGGAGGCCGAGCCAGAGGGTCTGGGTTCCTGGCTCTCCGTCCGACTTCCGGCCGAGGAATCCGCCCAGGCCCGCCACCATGTGGATCGCGTCGCGGAGCGACGGCGGGGTGGGAGGCGGAGTCGGCGTCCCGGAGAGGAAGCAGAGCAGGGCTTTCCATTCGGCCTCTTCGAAGTAGACCGTGCAAGGGACGTCAGGAATCTCTCGGCCGAGCTTGGCGAGATGGAAGATGCGCCACCCGATGACCAGATCGACCGCGATGCACGCTTTGAGGCTGTGCGCCGAGGCGAGTTGGCGATTCTCGATTCGGCAGCCGCTCTTGAGCGTGCGGTGATAGACCTCAATCTGCCAGCGTAGGGCGTACCAGGAGAGCGTCTCGGCAGCCTGCTCGAGGGAAGTCACCGGCATCGTCGTGAGCAGCAGCCACTCGACTGCTTCGCCTTGGGCTGGCTGGCTCTCCTCCGTGGCGGCAATTGCCCACAGCTTTACGGCAGTCTTGTGCCTGGAGTCCCGGGGCGGACGGAGCAGAACTTCGGCAAACCGCAGTTCCAGCGTCGTGTCTCGGCGACGGCGCAAACCGCGTCGCGGCACAACGAGCGGAAGCGTGCCCATCGAGGAAAGTGCTCGGATATGCTCCCACAAGAATGCCACTTCGCCTGTGCTGGCGTTGATCTCGATCTTTCGCGGCGCTGTGGCTCGAACGAGAAGCTCCGGCTGCTCGTCGCTCTGCCGCGCACGTACAAAGAGATCAAAGATGTCGGCTTCGCGGTCGGCCACGCAAACGAGACGAGTGCTTGGGAGTCGCCGCTGCGCTTGCGCGGTGGCTTCGTATCCGACCATCCACTTGCGGCTTTCCTTTTGGTCGATCGGAAGCCTCTCCCGCTGCTTGCTGGTCCCATGTTTCTTGGGATCCCGCGCCCAACACTGCGCGTTGAGCAGCCCTAGCGGAGTTCCCCCTGGGCTGAGCAGGAGCGTACTGTGGACGAAAAGACCGCGCGTGGTCTGTGCACCATAGCTGCCGATCGGCCCGAGATCCTCGCAGGTCGAGTGCGTCGTGTAGTTCAAGGCCGTAGTGTCCTGAATGGCCAATACGAGCGGGTGCTGCGCGGCCCGACCGAGCGACGACTCGTAGTGCGGCTGCAGGATTGCTTCCATGCTCACCTTCCGGTGTGCACAGAACCGGTAAGCGGCCTTCGTCTTCGCGCGGCTACCGCACGCCTGCGCAACATTCGCCGTGGGCCGTGCGTAAAAGTCCCGCGCGATCGACAGCAGGCGCTTGTTGAGACGCTCGTCGGGTAAGATTGCCTCAGCAAACTCGACATCCGCCCAGTCTCGATCCGTCGGAAGCTCGCGAACGGGCTCGACGCACAACTGCTCCTTCGCCGCCGGGTCGAGGGGCAAGATGAAGACTTCCTTCACCCCGCACTGCCGCCGACGATCGCGGTCCTGGCGGCCTCGACCGACCGTGGCGCCGAGCCGGATCCAACCTGCCGCACGATAACACGTGCCCCCGAACCGATCCGGGTCGACAAACGATTCAACCAACAGCGGCTTGTAGCCGTAACGATCCTGCCAATCGGCAGCCAAGCGCGCTGCGCATCGCGACAGCACGTGCGACGCCAGATTCGGGATTCTCGGAACGAGTAAAAAGCGGCTGTTGGCCACCACGAACTTGAGATTGCGAAGGCGGGCTCGCTCGCTCCAGCCAATCCAGCGATCCCGGGTCCCAAGCCGCCACGCGCTCGCCGAGAACGCCAGCGCGCCGAGTAGCCCCTCACGGCAGCGGACGAGGTAGCGAAGCTGTGCGCCGCAGAGGGGGCCCGCACCCAGGTAGTGGCTCGATTCCATCAGCCGCGTCCACTGCCGGTGCTCTGTCCGATTGTTCCGACTCACGCAGACGATCTCGAGACCCGGGAAATCCCGAATCTCCGCAGCAGTCCCGCGGTACAAATCCGAGGGCGGTGGGACGGGCGTCCAACCCGGCGACCGAGGAAACCAACCCCTGAGCGCCGGTAGCGATACCACCCCGGCACGCTCCAGCCGCCCAAGGGCCACCCGGGCCGCAACCTCCCGACGCCTACCCAGGCCATCAAAGAGGCCCTTGCGGTCGCAGAATTCCCGGGCCAATCGCGAACGACTGGGCAGATCCTCAAGGACCCCTCGCTCGCGAATCCATCCCAGATCCGCGTCCGTGACCTCTATGCCGCCGACCTGCACGCCGGAAGCCTACCAGCCGGCGTGCCCCGTGTCCAGCGGGGTCACTTGTGGCCGCGGATCAGCTGCCCCCGAACCCCCGCTCCCGCCCTCCGCGACGCCGGCGGACCGGCATCGCTCCGGTTGGGCTCGTTTTTTCCTGAGGTGTCGGGGCGCCCGCCCCGTGCGGCCGCTCTCGAGAAACAGATGCTCGGGGGCTCTGCCCCCGAACCCCCGCTCCCGCCCTCCGCGACGCCGGCGGACCGGCATCGCTCCGGTTGGGCTCGTTTTTTCCTGAGGTGGCGGGGCGCCCGCCCCGTGCGGCCGCTCTCGAGAAACAGATGCTCGGGGGCTCTGCCCCCGAACTCCCGCTCCCGCCCTCCGCGACGCCGGCGGACCGGCATCGCTCCGGTTGGGCTCGTTTCTTCCTGAGGTGTCGGGGCGCCCGCCCCGTGCGGCCGCTCTTAAGAAACAGATGCTCGGGGGCTCTGCCCCCGAACCCCCGCTCCCGCCCTCCGCGACGCCGGCGGACCGGCATCGCTCCGGTTGGGCTCGTTTTTTCCTGAGGTGGCGGGGCGCCCGCCCCGTGCGGCCGCTCTCGAGAAACAGATGCTCGGGGGCTCTGCCCCCGAACCCCCGCTCCCGCCCTCCGCGACGCCGGCGGACCGGCATCGCTCCGGTTGGGCTCGTTTCTTCCTGAGGTGGCGGGGCGCCCGCCCCGTGCGGCCGCTCTCGAGAAACAGATGCTCGGGGGCTCTGCCCCCGAACCCCCGCTCCCGCCCTCCGCGACGCCGGCAGACCGGCATCGCTCCGGTTGGGCTCGTTTCTTCCTGAGGTGGCGGGGCGCCCGCCCCGTGCGGCCGCTCTCGAGAAACAGATGCTCGGGGGCTCTGCCCCCGAACTCCCGCTCCCGCCCTCCGCGACGCCGGCGGACCGGCATCGCTCCGGTTGGGCTCGTTTCTTCCTGAGGTGGCGGGGCGCAGCCCCGCAAGAGCAAGCTCAGAAGCCGCGCAGCCTGCGCAGGAGGTCGAGGGCGGGAGCGTACGTCGGATCGGTGCGCAGCAGCGTTCGGAGCGCCTCGATCGCCGCGTCGCGCTCCCCGAGTGCCGCGTGGGACTGGGCCATTCCCATGCGGGCGGGGACGCTGCCCGGATCCCGCGCGAGCGCCTCGCGACTCGCGTCGATCGCCTCCCGGTGCCGACCGAGGGCGCGTAGCGCGTCGCTCTTCCGGAGGTAGCCGAGGGTGGCGGACGGGCAGTTCCGGATGACGCGCCCGGCCTCCTCGAGCAGAACCGGCGCCTCGGACGTCGACGGCTCGGGCGCGGAGAGTCCGAAGGGCCGCAGGACCCGGAACCCCTCGCGACGGATCCGCTCCTCGGTGCTCGCTCCTCGCCGGTCGAGGACGAACCAGCCATCGTCGAAATAGACCGGAACCCACTCGCCCGTCGCCTCGAGGGAATCGAAGATCTCCGGGATCCGCAGCTCCAGGGGAAACAGGAAGAAGTCCACGGGTCGGCGCGACAGGTACTCCCGCATCGCCTCGGGAGACGCGAACGCGCCCAGGTACTCCGCGTACAGAGCCTCCCCGTAGACGTCGTTGCGGGAGTCCATGTTGACCTTCACGGCGGGGTACAGCCGGTGGATCACGAGCGCGGCGTCGGAGTAGGCCACGAACGCGTTGCCGCGGAACCCGTTCCGGGCGAGGAACTCCACCGCGCAGACCGGCAGCTCGGCCCCGATGCCGAACCCTGCCTTGCGCACGGTTCCGCGGAAGTCGTACGCGTAGCCGCGCACCGCGGTGATCGCAGCGATCGCGAGCAGAAGGCCGGAGCCAGCGAGCACCGCCGCGCGAGCCGACGAATCAGCGCGAGCACCGCCCTGGATCCCGCGCCGCCGCGAGAGGAGCCACGACGCGAACGACGAGACGGTCACGACCGTCCCCAGCGCCGCATCGGTGACGGCGCGGTTGTGCCGGAGGCTCAACAGCACGAGGAGGCCCACGAGGCCGGCGTGCGTGAAGTCCACCGAGCGCCAGCGGACGACGCAGAAGAGCGCGAAGAGCCCCAGGAGCCCATAGAGGACCGTGGCAAGGACGTCCGGCCGCCAGTACATCCCGCCCCGCAGGAACCAGAGAACGGGAAGCGTCGCGTAGATCGCGGCAAGGGCAAAGAGCGAAAGCCGGGCGGCGGCCCAGCCGCCCGGCGTGAGCCCTTCGTCGCGGAAGCGAAGGAAGAAGACGATCAGCAGCGCTCCGAGCCAGATCAGGAAGAGGACGAACATCGTCGAGGCGTTGTAGACCTCGGCGAACGGCGGCTGCCACTCGTAGATCCGCTGCATGAACGTGCCGAGCCGCGTCAGCTCGAATGGGAACGACAGGATGCGCGGGCCGTAGGGGTTCAGCAGAGAAGCGGCGACGCAGCCCGGAACCAGCGCCGCAAGGAGCGCGACGTCGCGGGGTGCTACGGGCTCGATCGCGCCCTTCCCCACGAGCCGGGAACGGACGAGATGCAGCCCCTCCCCCAGCGCGAAGACACCCACCAGAGCGATTCCCACCACGAATCCGCCGTGGAGATTGGTCCAGAGGACGTGCGCCGGTAGGATCGCCCACAGCCAGCGGCGTTCCCGACCTCCGTCTCGCCACCGAAATAGCAGCCAGAGGTAGAGCGCGGCCAGGAGGTACGAGAACACGTGGGGGCGCTCGACGAAGCGGGCGCTGGCGAGGTAGAGCACGACCGCCGAGACGGGTAGCAGCACCGAGGTGCGCGCACCCGCGAGGCGAGACGCGGACAGCAGAAGGACGAACGCCGCGCCCACGACGATCGTCTTGAACAGGATCAGCCCGGACGTGCCCGCGACGGAGAACACCAGCTGAAAGAGAACGCCCGAGAGCCACTCGTGGGCCACGTAGTCGCGGTCCGAGGCGGTGAACGAGTACGGGTCCGTCTCGGGCACGTGGCCGTTGTCGAGGACATACCGCCCGGTCGCGAGATGGATGAAGACGTCGTTGTTCGAGATCGGCGCGATGCACATGGATGCGAGGAGGGCGGCGACGGACAGCCAGGCGAGCGCGCGGAACGGGAGAGGAAGCGGCCGGCCGGCCGCCGTCCGGGTTTCCCTCCGACTCGCTCTCGGTACGCTCCGGGACATGGCTTCCCCCTCGTCTTGCGACGCCCCAGTTTGCCATGGGATGACGGTCTGCGGGGCCCGTCGGGGCGGCCAAACCGCCCGGACGGCTCTCGACCGGTTGCGCGCGACGGACCCGGCGCGGGCCATGGACCTTCCGCTCCGCACGCCCGACCGTGGCGTCATTGACTAACCGGAGAGTGGGGCCTAGGTTCTCCTCGCGAGACGCCGAGGTCGAGCATGAACGAGAGCGACGCCGGCGGCACCCGGTCCCCGTGGCGGTGTGCCCGCTGCAAGCGCGAGATCGACGGACCCTCCGACATCGACGTCGCGCTGGGCGTCTCAGCGCTCTGTCTCGAGTGCGTGGCCCACGGCCCGGGGGCCGAGCCGGTGGTCCGATGCGCCCGATGCGGGAACAAGATCGTGGCCGCGGACGGGTCGGTCTCGAGCCTGGCGGGGGAGCCGATCTGCTCCTCTTGCGAGAAGGCCGCCGCGACCGATCCGCCGGGGCCCCTGGGCGGGCGCTCGTCGCAATCTTCGCCCCCGCCGGTTCGAGAGGACGCCGATCCCAGCGGGGACTGGCGCTGTCCTCGCTGCGGAGCGCGCGCTGCGCCCTCGCGCGCGGGGGGCGCCGATCCGCCGGAATGCGCAGCGTGCGGTGAGCAGAAGCCGTCGGTGCCAACGCGCGGTGGCGCGGCGGAGGGAACGACGAAGGGACGCAGCGACGTGGCCTCGCCGGGTCGTCCTCGTGCCGGTCCCCTCAATCGCCCACGATCCGTCGCCACGGCAGCCGTCACGGTCCGGTCCTTCGGCGTCTCTCCGGCCTCTGCGGTGGCTCCTCGAACGCCGGCGTATCGGTCCCCCGTGGTGCTGGCCGCGCTCCTGCTCCTCGCCGTCGCTCTCGTGACGCGCCGAGGCTTGCGCGAGGCATCGGCGGAGGTCCTCCCCGTCGACGCACTGGAGGGGAGGATCGTCCGCTCTCGCGCCGTGACCCCCGGCGACCGGGAGCCGGCGCCCGTGTCTCAGGATCCTCTTCCGGCCGAGGTCGTGACGAACGAAGCGGGCTTCGCGACCGTGGTCGCCGGTCCCGGTCCCGTCGAGACCCTTCGAATGATGTGCGACGATCCGCAGTTCGCCGGCTGGCTGCACCCTGTCGCGATCGTGCCGACGGCGCCTCCGGGGCCCGGCGTCTGGATTGGGGTCGTGCAGTACTTCGACGGTGGGATCCGGCACGCATCGGTTCCCATCCGCCGCGATGCCGTCGATGGCCGATGGAAGATCGGCGACGGCCAAGGCCCGATCGCCCTTGGGGATCCACCTCCGGAATACGACGGCCAGGCCCCGCCTCCCTGAGGCGATTCGGGGACAGTTCCCTTTTCTGTGGAGCATGCCGCAGGAGGCGCAAACCGGTCCGCCGGCCTGGGCCGAACGCGAGGCCGGAGGCCGGCGCCCCGGAAGGCGCCGCCGGGCCGACCCCACGACCTGCGCGCGGCTACGCCAGGAGCTTCCGTTTCTTCGCGGCCTGCGCCAGCTCGTCCCTGTGGCTCGGATCGGCGATGGCGATGAGCGCTTCGGCGCGCTCCCTCAGGTTCTTTCCGAAAATGTGCGCGACGCCGTGCTCCGTGACGATGTAGTGCACGTCCGCGCGCGAGGTGACCACCCCGGCGCCGGGCTTGAGCTCGGGCACGATGCGGGAGGTGGTCTTCGCGGTGGACGGGAGCGCGATGACCGGCTTGCCCCCCTTCGATCGGGCCGCGCCCCGGATGAAGTCCACCTGCCCGCCGAATCCCGAGTAGATCCGCGTGCCGATGGAATCCGAGCAGACCTGCCCCGTCAGGTCCACCTCGATGGCGGAGTTGATGGCGATGAAGTTGTCCTGTTGGCCGATCACGAACGGGTCGTTGACGTACTCCACCGGGTGCGCCTCGATCATCGGGTTGTTGTCCAGGAACTCGTAGAGAGTCCTGCTCCCCAGGGCGAACGTGATCACGGCCTTTCCGGGATGGAGGGTCTTGCGCGCCCCGGTGACGATGCCCCGCTCGATGGCGCGCATGGCCCCGTCGGAGAGCATCTCGGTGTGGATCCCCAGGTCGCTCACGCCATCCAGCATCTCCCAGACGGCGTCCGGAATTCCGCCGATTCCCATCTGGATCGTCGCGCCGTCCGTGATGAGAGCCCGGATGTGCCGGCCGATCTTCACCTCGATGTCGGTGGAAGGCTTGGGGATCAGCTCGGGAAGCGGCTCGTGGGATTCGACGATCCTGTCGACGCGGCTGACGTGGAGGAACGAATCGCCGAGGATCCGCGGCATGTGCTCGTTGACCTGACCGATGACCGTCTTGGCGTTGCGGCACGCCGCGCGCGCCTGCATGACCTCGACACCGAAGCTCATGAAGCCGTGCTCGTCCGGCCGGGAAAGCTGGATCATGGCCACGTCGAGCGGGATGATCTTCTCGTTGAAGAGCCGAGGGATCTGATGGAGGAAGACGGGAACGTAGTCGGCGCGGCCGTCGTTCACCGCATCGCGGTCGGCAGGTCCCACGAAGAGCGAGTTATGGCGGAAGTGTCCGGCCATCTCGGGCCGACTCAGGGGGTCCTCGCCCAGCAGCAGCACGTGGGTGAGCTGGACGCCGTCGAGCTCCCTGTAACGGGCCGCCAGAGCGTTGACGAGAGCGCGGGGGATCGCGGCGTTTCCTCCGTAGTACACCCGGTGGCCGCTCTCGATGACCCGAACGGCTTCCTCGGCGGAACAGAGCTTCCGGCGGTAGTCGTCATGCCATTGCATCGTGTTGTCTCCGTTGCGGTCCGCTCGGGGCGTCAGGAACCCAAGACATCGCTCAACTTGACCGAAGTCACGCCCGCTGCCCGGGCCGCGAGCTCGTGGAGGACCTTGCCACGGTACAGGGCGAGCCCCTTGGCCAGCCCCGGATCGGAGCGGAGCGCCTCCTCGAATCCGACTCCCGCGATCTCCTCCAGGTAGGGGACCGAGGCCAGCGCCAGGGCGCGCGAGGCGGCCCGCGGCGCGTTCGAGGTTAGATTGGGAACGCAGAAGTGCGTGACGCCGTGGACCCGGAAGGTCGGGTCCTGGAGCGTCGTCGGACGGCTCGTTTCCACGCACCCCCCCTCGTCGATGGCCAGGTCGAAGATCGCCGATCCGGGCTTCATCCGCTTCACCATGTCCTCGGTGACGAGGTACGGCGCCCGCTCGCCGGGAACCAGGACCGCCCCGACCACCACGTCGGCAATCGGGATGAAGCGCAGGAAGTTCCGGTGCGACGCGACTGCCGTCACCGCGTGCTCGCAGCCGTGTTCGATGGCGCGGCGCAGCTTGCCCAGGTCCGCATCCAGGACGATCACGTGGGCGTTGAGCGCGAGCGCGGCCCTCGCGGCGCTCCACCCCACCGCACCGGCACCGATGATGACCACGGTTGCCGGAGCGATGCCGGGGATGTTCCCGAGCACGATGCCGCGTCCTCCCTGCTCGTGCTGCATCAGATGGGACGCCCACTGGATCGTCATCTGGCCGGCGATCTCCGACATCGAGCGGAGCACCGGGTGGAACCCCTGGTCGTCCTGGACGCTCTCCCAGCCGAGGACCGTGATCTGTTGGTCGACGAGGATCCGCAGGGTCTCCCTCTGCATGACGCCGACGTGCATCAGCCCGGTGACGGTGGTGGCCGGCGTCATCAGGCGAGCCTCGTCCGCGGTCACGCTTCCGACCTTGCAGACCAGATCCGCGCGTCCGAAGATCTCCTCGCGGTCGTAGACGATCTTCGCGCCTTCGGCCACGAAGGCCTCATCGGCGAAATGGCTGTCGCGGCCCGCATCGTGCTGGATCAGCACTTCGCAGCCCACTCCTTGCAGCTTCGACACGCCGAAGGGGGTGAGCCCCACTCGATGCTCGTGACGCTGGGTCTCCATCGGAATCCCGATCTTCATGCTGCGTTCCCTTTCACCGGCTCGGAGGAAGACGGGCGTTCCCGGCGGCCGATCCGGAATCCCCTCCCGCTGCTGGAGCCATAAGATAGTCCCGACCCGCCGACCGGTTCCACTCCCTCTGACGGGAATTGGGGACGGTCTTTCATGACACCCCGGGACGTCACTCAGGAACTGCAAAAACCCGCAGGAGGTGCAGGCCGGTCTGCCGGACTGCAGCGCACGCGGGTGCGGGGGTTCGGGGGCTGGCCCTCGTGTTTTCACTCTAGGGAGGGTGCCCCAAGCGCCCCGCTGGGCGATAATCTCCAGCCGCTTTCCTGGGAGGTGACATGTCCGATCGACCGCAGACCGCCCGCTCTCCGTTTCCCCCCGTCTTCTGGCTCGTCATCGTGTTCGAGTTCTTCGAACGCGGCTCGTACTACGGGATGATGAGCGTCCTGTCGGTGTACTTCACCGATGCGCTGCATTTCAGCAAGGAAAGCGTCGGCATCATCAAGAGCGTCATCCAGCCGATTCTCTACTTCCTTCCCATCGTCGCCGGGGCTCTCGCCGATCGATTCGGATATCGCAGGGCGCTCACGCTGGCGTTCGCCCTTCTCGGGGTCGGATACCTGCTCACGAGCCGCTTCACCACGTTCACCGGGGTCTTCCTGTCGCTGGTGGTGATGGCCCTCGGAGCCGGGACCTTCAAGCCGATCATCTCGGGGACGATCGCGCGCACCACCGACAAGACGAACTCGACCCTCGGCTTCGGGGTCTACTACTGGTCGATCAACCTCGGGGCGTTTCTGTTCCCGCTCGTGCTGGTTCCGTATCTGAAGGGAATCGGCTGGGGTTTCGTCATCCTCGCCTCGGCGGTCGGGACCGGAGCCATGGTCCTTCCCACTCTTCTCTTCTTCCGGGAGCCGGCGGCGGCGGAAGGAACCGCGCGGCGGAGCACCAGCCTGGTCCAGACCCTCGCCGATGCGTTCGAGATCATCTACTCCCCGTTCGTTCTGGCGTTTTTCGCGCTGCGGCGCTCCGGGACGGGGAGAGTGCTGGTGCTGGGAGCTGCGGTCGCGCTGACGGGGTACGGCCTGGTCTCCTACCTGAAGCCGCAGGGGACCGTCCTCCGCCTCGCGAGCGTGCCGGTTGCGGTGGGCGGGCAGACGCTCGTGGTGGAGATGGCGCGCGATCAATCCGCCGAGCGCCCGTACGCGCTCGAGCCGGGTGACGTTCCGCGGCTGGTGGTCCACCAGCCCGAGCGGATGCTCGTCGCCCCGGCGGCGGCGCCGGCGTTGCAGGAATTGTCGGCCCTGGGGATCGCGGTCCCCGACGCTTCCGGCCTGAAGCGGATTCTCGAGGCGGGAGACCGCAAGCCCTCCGTGCGTCTGATCGTGCGGCGCGAGCGAGGCGCCACGGACGTCTCGCTCTCGCGGATCGGTCCTCTGGAGTTTCGCGCCGACGTGCGCGCGACCGCCGTGGACGACGCGCTCGCCGCGCGGGTGACCGAGGCGCTGCACGCGGAGCCTGCGCTGCGCGGCGCCGAGCCGCGCCTGGTCCGCCGGGCTCTCGACACCGCCTCGCGGCCGCGCTTCCTCGTGCTGTTCGTCGCGATTCTGCTCTGGACGGGCTTCGCGATGCTCGCCCTTGCTCCGCGTGTGCGAGATCTGAGAGGGATGTCAGGCGCGGTCGCTGCCGCGGCCCTCGGAGGGGGGATGGTACTCCTTCTCGCCCTCGTTCCCGGGCTGTCGCTCTTCGCACGCATCCTGTGCGGCGTGCTCTACCTGACGCTCCTCTCCCTGCTCCTGATCCGCGCCGACGAGCCGGCGCGCTTCCGGGACCACCTGCGATTCCTGGCGATGATCGGACTCTACTCGGGCTTCTGGGTCCTGTACTTCCAGATGTTCGACTCGGTGCTCTGGTACGTGAAGGCGTACGTGGACGCCACGCCCATCGACAATGCGGTGAACGGCGTGCTGGCGTTCTTCGGCCTCGGCTTCCGCTGGCGCTTCGACGTCGAGCACGTCACCGTGATCAACGCCGGCACGATCATCCTGCTCCAGCTGATCGTGTCGCGTCTGGTGGAGAAGACCCGGGCGCTGCCTACCATGATCTTCGGCATCCTCCTCGGCACGCTGGGGATGGCGATTCTGGCCATCTCCACCCACATCTGGGTGTTCCTCGTCGGGATCGTCATCTTCTCCATCGGAGAGATGACGGCCCATCCGAAATTCATCAGCTGGGTCGGGCAGACGGCTCCCCGCGACCGGGTGGCCACGTACATGGGCTACATCTTCCTGTACGGCGTGATCGGGTCGAGCATCGGGGGGGTCCTGGGAGCCAATCTCTACGTGCACTTCGTCGACCAGCTGAACCGGCCGCGCGTGCTCTGGCTCATCTTCGCCTCCATCGGCGCCGCCACCATCGCAGGCCTGCTGCTCTACGACCGATTCGTCAGAAGGGACAGGGAGATTCCCGAGTAGTCGCGAGCTCTCGTGGACTGGAGTGGCCTCGCCGGCCGCAGCGGGAGTCATCCTTTCGGACGGGGAGGCACCTCGGGACCAGACCGTCGCGTCAAGGGCAGGCCCCCAAGAGCTGAGGGAGGCATGCCGCGGCGGGGGGGAGACGCTCGGTCCCTTCCGAGCTCACGCCGTAGCTTCCCTCGGTCTCCAGGGAAACCGGAACGACCAGGTAGTACCGGTCGCCGGGCGACGGTGTGAGAGAGAAGGGCGAGTCGGGAACCGAGCAATGGACGGGAGCGTGGCTGCGAAACCCGTCGCCGACGGCTCCTTCGTACACGGCGTATGCGACCACTCCTGCGCCGCAGCCGGCGCCCCAGCTCAGATCGATTCGCCCGTCCCCCGCCGGGTGTTTCGCCAGGAGGAGCGGAACCCCCTCGGCGACTCGGGACGGAGTGGCGCCGGGCGCGGCGGGCGGCCAGGCGGTCACCGCGATCTCGATCGGCGTGTCGGCGCGGAGGCGGAGCGATTCGGCGTCCGCGATGATCCCTCCCGGGGCGGAGTAGTAGATTGTGCGGGCGCTCAGGAGGCGCTTGTAGCTCGCCGCACACGCGATCGGGTCCGTGCACGGGATGGGCGAGTTGAGCCATGGCCCGCTCGCACCGTACGCGAACGGATCGCCCGTGCACTGGTTCACGAGTGGCGCCGTCGCGTCGAGGTAGTAGGACGTGACGGCGAGGCCCTGAACGTCGGTGTCGATCCGGTGGAGGATGATCGCGGTGCCCTGCGGGCCGGTGACCATCTCCCAGGAGAGAGCTCCCGCAGTCACGACGTCGGGCGAGCCGTCGACGGGGACTCCCGCGAGATTCCGGTCGTTGAAGTACGTCATCCCGGCCGCGGCGGGAGAGTAATCGAAGAAATCCACGACGCC
This sequence comes from Terriglobia bacterium, assembly GCA_963699985.1. Lineage (GTDB taxonomy): Bacteria > Acidobacteriota > Polarisedimenticolia > Polarisedimenticolales > CAVOVZ01 > CAVOVZ01. The sequence continues at coordinate 425,976 of CAVOVZ010000022.1, read as the reverse complement.
CGAGATCGGGTGGACCCGCAGGGCCGTGAGGACGTCCTGGCGCGCCTCGTAAAAGAGGTGCTCTCTCTGAGTCAGCGGACCGCTGTTGGCTCCCAGATACGACCGGATGGCGCGCACCGGACCGCTCCGGTTCGCGACGAAGGCCCCCTCGCCGTTCGAGAACGTGTTCTCCGTTCGCGAACACACGCCAGGGCTGAACTGGTTCTTGTGCCGGTCGAGGATGTCCGCTCCGCTCGCGTCTCCTGCGAGGATGCGCATCTCGTCGTCGATCCATCGATCGGAGAAATGGTGCGCATACGAGGCGGTCGTCACCGTCGTGCTCTCCGGGTTCGGGCCGCTGGCCAGATTGTAGGTCGACAGGTAGTCCCCGGACAGAAGCAGGAAGTCGTAGTCCACGTACGACCGTCCCGCGGCCGGATCGAGACTGCCGTCCTGCCGGAACAGGTAGACGTGGGCGACCTCCCCATCGACGGGGTCGGCGATGCGGATCCGGACGCCGGTTCCCTCGAGGGCGCCGGGAGGGAGGGCGATCGTGGGGGCGAGGGAGCCCGTGTCCCGAAGCATCACGACGATCTGGTCATCGGCGTCCAGGAGCAGATTCGAGTCGGGTCCGGTGAACGTGGCTTCGTCGGTGTACACGAGCGAGGTCGCGCCGGTGGGAGACGATTGATAGAGCTGTCCGAAGTCCCGCACGTCTCGCTCGTCCACCTGCACCGGGACCTGCTCCCATCCCCCCGTCCACCTCCACGCGACGAGCTCCGATGGGAGGATCCCCATCAGGGAAGGAAGCTCCGCTCCGGTCAGGACCAGAGGATCCGCCGGGCGATGGAGGGGATTGGCGCTGGCCCGCGCGGTGGTGAGCGCGGCCACGACCCAGCCGAGAAGCTGAATCCACGGACGGACGGGGGACTGCGATCGATGCGGGCAACCACCCCGGACGCGAGATGTGGATCGTGCGGACAACTCCATGGCGCGCTCCAACCCGAGGAAACGGGGCCGGCGCGGCCGGTCCAATCCTCGATGACCCTACATATACGCAATTTGCGGCTCGGCGGCACTACGGCGGGACGTTTGGACGATCGCGATACTCGGCGGCGCGCTCGATCAGGCGGGTCTGTCGGAAGATCCGTCTTGACCGCACTGGCGAAAGCATGTAGCTTCCGGCCGATCGTCAGGTGCCTGCGTCCTTCCGATGACCGTGGCTGTAAGAAGAGCGCAGTTCAATCGCGGTGAAGCACGTGCCGATGGCGCGGGGGCGCACTCGTACCAGCGTTCAGGCGGTCTTCGTCCCATGGCTTTCGGAGCCGCGGTTCCAGGTACGGGGAAAGTCGCGATCAAGACGAAGAGGAAGAGGAGCCTCGACCGGACCGGCGTGGTCCTGGCCCTCGCGCGCTGCGCAGGAGCGACACGAGCCCCGGGGCCGGGGTACTCGGTGGTGGAGAAAAGACCGAACGTCATGGACCTTCGCAACGGAAACCAGAAACACACGAGGAGGAGATCATGTCCCGGAAATCAATGTTTCGAGCGATTCTGAGCATTACTCTGTCGGCGGCCTTGCTCATCGGCGTTCCCGTGAGCCCGGCCTGGTCCCGCCCCGACGAGCTCCAGTCGAACGCAACGCTCGACCTGCGCTTCGATGCCGGAGCACCGCGCGAGAGCCTGATGCACATGATGGACGAGACCGAGCGGTTCATCCGCGTTCTCAACCCGCAGAATCCCACGCTGCTCGAGCAACTGGAGCAGGCGCGAGCGAGAATCCTCGACGCCGGGGACAGCGACCTCCAGGCGCTAGCGCAGGTCGCGCCGCAGCTCGATCGGATGATGCAAGTCATGCACCGGGTGCGCGAGATCGTCGAGGCGCCGCCCTCGGAGAGCCTGGCGCCGGAGTCCGTCGGATTTCCCGACGCCTCCTACCCGAGCGTCAGCTGGGCGTTCAATCTCGACACGGCCAACTCCGGCAGCAACGACCCCGACGACCTCCCCGGCGGCACGGGAGGTGCGACGAGCGGTGGCTTGTGCAATAGCACGCGCAAGTCCGATGCCGTGCTGTTCGTCCTGCTCACCGATACGCTCCTCGCCGAGGCGCTCCAGATGGTCGCCTCCCGGGCCTGCGACCAGGTCGTGGTGGTCATCGGGGGGGGCAACGGCTCGCTCATCTGCATCATCACCGACCTGATCTACCTCGCCGTGCGGGGCGCCAACGACGTCATCAACTACTGCGAGGATCAGAACGACGGCGCCGAGCTCCACGCGTCCTATCTGCGGCTCGGGCACCTGCACACCGATCTGGGCAACGCCGAGACGTCGATCAACGCCAACGTCGATTCCGCCGAGCTGAGCCTGACGAGTACCGTGGACAACGCCGAGACGTCGATCAACGCCAACGTCGATTCCGCCGAGCTGAGCCTGACGAGTACCGTGAACAACGCCACGACGTCGATCAACACCAACGTCGACATGGCCGAAACGAACATCCTGAGCGTCGTCCAGGCCGGTCAGGACTTCACGTTGCGCCTGGAGATCGAAAAAGCGCTGCGCCACGATACGCGCCTGGCGTCGCTCTACCTGCCCGAGGCCCACGGCGGCAAGCTGTCGCTCGTGCGCCAGATCGTGGTCGAGACGATCGCCAACGTCGTGGCCTCGGGCCAGGGCGTGAATGCGGCCAACACGCGGCTCGGCGAGGGCGACGCCGCGGTAGCGAGCCGGCTGTACAAGGAGGCCTTTCGCTTCTACTCCCAGGCCTACTTCTACGCCGTGCGGCTGCTCGGCGACCAGCAGTAACGGAGCGAGCCGCGGCGCGGGCCCCCCGGCCCGCGCCGCGGCGCCATCGCAGTCGGCGGCAGGCGCTCCCCGCCGGGGCTCAGGCCGCGCGCGCCGATCCGATGCGAGCCAGCACGCGCTCGAGCGCCTTAGCCTGCTCGCGTAGCCGCTCGCGGAACGGGGCGTGATCGGTATGCGAGATCTCGCGCGGCAGGTCCCGGAGCCGCCACTCGACGATCTCTCGCACGGCGGCCGCTTCCTCTTCGGTGAGATCGAGGTGGATCATGGCGAATCCCCCTTGTCTTGCTTCCCCTTCGATTGTATCGCCGCGCGTGGCGTCTGGCGCAAGCCTGGTCCGTCCGGCCCGCCGGCTCAGAAGTGCCTGAAGCCCTCCGTGGGGAGCGGCTGCTCTCGGCCATCGCGCAGGACCAGGATCCGGCCGGCCTCGTGGGGGAGGATCGCCCCGATCACCGCCACCGGAGTTCCGGTGGAGCTCTTCACGGCCTCGATCAGACTCTCGACTCGATCGGAGGGCGCTGTGAAAACGATCTCGTAGTCCTCACCTCCGCCGAGGGCCCACGCGAGGGCGTCGAGGCCGGCGGTCCCGGCTACCTCCCGGGCGCAATCGGCGACCGGGACGGTGGCGGCATCGACGCGGACTCCCACGCGACTCGAGTCGCAGACCCGGCCGAGGTCCGCGGCAAGCCCGTCGCTCACGTCGATGGCGGCCGTCGCTCCCCCCGCCTCGACGATGGCCCGCACCTCGGCAAGGCGCGGGACGGGGAGCTCGAATGCGTCGCGCGCGCGCCGACGCGTCTCTTCGGACGCATCGACTCCCGGGTGGACGAGGACGTGCAGGCCCGCTGCCGCGGCCCCCAGATGCCCGGTGACGAGCACCCGGTCGCCCGGCCTGGCGCCGCTCCTCCGAAGCAGGTGCGCCGGCGCCGCCTCTCCTAGGAGCGTCAGATCGATCACGAGGCTTTCGCCACGGCTCACGTTTCCTCCGACCACGTCGGCTCCGAAACGAGCCGCCTCCTCCGCGAGGCCGTCGTACAGGGCTTCGAGGAACGCGACCTCGATCGCTGGCGGGAGGACGAGCGACGACAGGAAGTGCGTCGGGCGGCCTCCCACGGCGGCGATGTCGCTGAGGTTGATCGCGGCCGCCTTGCGCCCGAGCCGATGGGGATCGCACCGGTCGGGAAGGAAGTGCGTGCCGGCCACCTGCGCGTCGCAGGTGACGAGGAGGAGCCGATCCGCGGCGAGCTCGAGGACGGCGACATCGTCGCCGATGCCGACCACCACGTCGGGGCGAGGAGAGGGGAGACGCGAGGCGAGACGTTCGATCAGGGCGAACTCGCCCAGATGACGGACCTCGCGGCCGCCCCGCTGGCGACGGCTCACGCGGACCCCTCCGCCGGGCGATTCCGGCTTCGCGCCCCTTGGATCGTCCGCGGCCGCGGGTCGGAAGGAACGCACCGGGTTGCAGCTGGGAGAATCGGAGGGGGCAGAGGTTTCCTCATGGCGTGCGACACAGTCTAGCGCGGGCGACGCGCGACGTCCCCGCAGGCAAATCGGGAGTCCCTTGACCCGGCCGCTCGGCGGGCGTAGGAAGTGACCCGGAGGCCTCATGGTCGGGCGCAGCGACGTTGTCGTGATCGGGGGTGGGGTGATCGGGATCGCCTGCGCCCTGGAGCTCGGCCGTCGCGGAGCGCGCGTGACCGTCGTCGACAAGGGAGAGATCGGCCACGGCTGTTCGTACGGCAACGCGGGCTGGCTGACGCCGTGCCTGGCGTCGCCGCTCCCGGCTCCGGGGATCCTCTGGACAGCCATGCGCTTCATGCTGGACGCGGAAAGCCCGTTTTACATCCGGCCGGTCCCCAGCGTCGCGCTAGTACGCTGGCTCGCGGGCTTCGCGCTCGCCACGGGACGCGCGCGCTTCGAGCGAGGGGTGGGGATCCTGGTGGAGATGTCGAAGTACAGCCTCGAGGCCTACCACGAGCTTGCGCGCACCTCGCCGGAGCCGCTCGGATTCGAGCAGCGGGGGCTCCTGGTGGTTGCCGAAAGCGACCGCGGGCTCGATGCTGCCGTCGCGGGAATGGATCTGGTGGCGGTCCACGGGGTTTCGGGTCAGGCGATGAGCGCCGAGGCGGTGCGCGGCCTGGAGCCGGCGATCGTGCGCCCGGTCCGCGGCGGGGTTTTCTTTCCGGGCGAGGCCCACGTCGAGCCGCTCGCGGCGGTCACCGCGATGGCGGCCGGTGCGGCGCGGAACGGTGTTCGTCTGCTCCCCGAGACCGAGGTGTTCGAGCTCGCGACCGCGAGCGGCCGGGTCGACGGCGTCCGCACGACGCGCGGTTGGCTCCGCGCGGACCGATACGTCCTGGCGACCGGGTCCTGGTCCGCGTCGCTCGTGCGCGGTCTGGGTCTGCGGCTTCCGATCCTCGGCGGCAAGGGGTACGCGATCGTCGTCCCGCCGCTCGATCCGATGCCGGGGATCCCCATCAAGCTCGTCGAGCGGCGGATCGCGATCACCCCGCGCCGGGACGGCGTACGCCTCGCGGGGACCCTCGAGCTGGTGGACGGGGACGACGGAATCAGCCCGAGACGGGTCGACGCGATTCTCCGGGGCTCGCGGGCGGTCCTCAACGTCCCGGAGCCACCGGAGACCGTGGAGGTCTGGCGGGGCCTTCGGCCGTGCACGCCGGACGGTCTTCCGGTGATCGGCTTCCCGCGTGCCTTCGGGAACCTGCTGATCGCCACGGGGCACCAGATGCTCGGTCTTCACTGCGCGCCGGGCACGGCGAGACTTGCGGCCGACCTGCTCTCCGGTGATCGTTCGGTCTTCGACCCCGAGCCGTTCCGGGCAGACCGCTTCTGAGCCTGCGCGCGACTCAGCGCGGCCGCGGCATCGCTTCGTGCGTGATCCCACGTCGCGTGACGAGGTACGTCGCGAACGTTCCCAGCCAGTGGCCGCCCGCGTAGTGCTCGCCCGTGACGGCGGCGAGGCCCGCATCGCGATGCGCCGCGGCGGCCGCGGACAGGGCCGCGATGCGTGGATCGCCGGCGGGAAGCCCCGAGGCGATCCCCTCGAGCATCCACGCGCGGCTCAGGTTCAGCCCGTCGATGTGCGCCAGCTTCCCGTCCGCCCGGTCGGTCACGATCCCAGGGCGCAGCCAGGATCCCGTCCCGTCGAGGGGGATCCCGGGGAGGAAACCGCCGAGCCACGCCGCGAATCGGGGAGGGGCCGTCACGCGCCGCACGAGGTCGGCTTCCGCGAGACACGGAGAGAGGAAGTCCTGGCCCGAGGGCTCGAACGCGATGGGGCAGCCTCGATCCGACAGGTAGAGATCCGCGATGCGCGTCTCGAGGAGGCGCGCCATGGCGGTGTCGCCGGTCCCGCGAGCCCAGTCGAGCACCAGGCCGAATGCGAAGGCGGTTTGATCGTGCTCTCCCGAACGGATCGGGTAGGCGAGCTTGGGAATCCACTCCGCGAGGCGCGCGGCCGCGGCCCGCTCGAGCGGGGCGAGGGCCGCGGACCAGGTCCGGGCCTGCGGATCGTCCCACTCCCGCAGCTCGAGGGCGAGGTGCAGAAGCCATGCGAGGCCGTACGGACGCTCGAAGGTTTCTCTTCCCTTCCGCGTCAGGTATGCCGCCTCCGCCGCGACGTTCTCCGGGGTGAGGCTGCGGGCAAGCGCCTCCCGCGAGCGCGCCGCCAGCGGGGCTTCGGGAAACGTCCGCGCGAGTCGCGCGAGGAGCCAGTGGCCATGGACAGAAGAATGCCAGTCGAAGCAACCGTAGAAGGCCGGGGTGAGCTTCCGGGGCGGGAGCGCGTCCGCGTCCCCGTCCATCACGTGCGCGATCTTGTTCGGGTACTCACGGGCGACGCATCCGAGGGCGAGATCGGCGAGGCGTGCGGCCGAGGCGAGGTCGAGATCGGGTGGAGGGGCGCCTGCCCACACCGTTGACGCGAGGATCGCGACGGCGACGAGCGATGCGATTCTCATGGGCAGATCCTACCATCCGGTCTCGCGCGGCGGCTCGTGCCGCGCGGTCTCGTCACGATCCCGTATCAAAGCGCCCCGAGCGCCCGCTGCGTCGCGGCCCGTGTGGACAGCGTGACGGGATCCTGGAGGCCCTTCGTACGTTCCATGAACTCCCGGAAGGCACCGGCGGCGTCCGGCTTGCGGCCGAGCTCGAGGTAGAGCGTGCCGAGCCGGTACAGGACGAGTCTCGACGCGGGGTGATACTCCGAGGGGACCAGAGCGCGCACCGACTCGAGCTCTGCGAGAGCGTCGAGTTTGCGACCGGCCTGGTACAGGACGACGGCGAGCATGTCGGTGAACGTGCATTTCCGGTGAGGCACCTTGTCGCGAGCTTCCCGGAGGATCTTCTCCGCATCGTCGAGGCGGCGCTGGCGCTCGTAGCAAACGGCGAGGCGCTCGTAGGCCTGGTCGTGGTCCGGGAAGTTCCTGAGGACGAGCTTCAGATCCGCCTCCGCGTCGGCGAACCTGCCCTCCTCGGTGGCCATCTCCGCCCGGAGTAGATAGGCCGACGTCACCGGCGCGACGGCGAGGGTACGGTCCAGCGCCTCGCGCGTCTCGTTGCGGCGGCCTGCTTCGCGCAGCTTGACCGCGTACTCGCTCCAGGCGAACGCGGAGCCCGGGTCGCTGCGGACCGCCCAAGCCCAGAGCGACAGATCATCGTGCCACGCTGGGTTGTACCGGATCGTCAGGGCGGCGAGGAGCGCTCCGACCCCGATCGCCAGGCTCGGGGCGAGCCATCGTGTCGCTGCGCCCGCCGCCCGCGTCGCGGCGTCGTGCGCCCACGGGAGGAAGAGCAGCAGGGCGCCGAGCAGAGGGAGGTAGAGATAGCGATCGTGGGCGATCTGCTCGGGGAGGAAGACCGACAGGTGGAATGCCGGGAGCAGCGGGAGCGCCAGGAGGGCGAGGCCCACCGCTGCCGTACGGTCGTTCCGCGCACGCCTCAGCGCGAAAGCCGCGGCGGCCAGGACGACGACGAGAGGAACGACGAAGTTGCCGAAGCCGACCGCCGCCGGAAGAACCGGACGGATCGGATGTTGAGGGCCGATCCAGAAGGGAAGCACGAGCTGCCGGAGGTAGAACGCCGCGAGGGAGGGCGCAGTGAGGATCGAGGTGGCAGGGCCGGCTGCCCCCTGCGCTCGGATCGAGGTCGCCCCGACGACGGCCACGTGCGCGAGCGCGTATCCCGCAGCCACCGCGGCGAACGGCGCCGTCTTGCGCGCGGCCGTCTTCCATCGGAAACCGCGTGCGCCGGGCTCCGGCCACCCCGCGACGAGGAACACGAGCGCCGGGAAGAAGATCGCGGTTTCCTTCGAGAGCTGTCCCACGCCGTACAGGGCGACGGCTCCCGCCGTCGCGAGTCGCGAGGGGCGCTCGAGCGACGACAGGAAGAGCGCGAGCGCGCCCAGGAGCGCGGCCGACAGCAGCAGGTCCGGTGCGCCCGCGAGCCAGGCCACCGCCTCGACGTGGACGGGGTGGACGGCGAAGAGAAACCCCACGGCGCCTGCCACCGTCCACGCGAGGCCGAGCTTGCGCGCGACCGCGTAGCAGAGCGCCGTCACCAGCGCGTGGAGCGCCAGGTGCATCACGTGCCAGCCGACGGTGCTTCCCAGCCCGAACATCCGGTGGTTGGCGACGAGCCAGAGGACGAAGACGGGGCGCCAGTAGTTGCTCACCACGTCCGAGGCGGACCCCTTGAACGCCCAGACGTCGGAGGCGAGAGCCGTCCAGAAGAAGCGCGGGTCCTGGATCAGCGTGTTGCGGACGATCTGCTTGTCGTCGTCGTACACGAAGCGGCCGTCGAGAGCGTTCCCGTACACCGCGAAGCAGACGGTGACCGATAGGAGGAGAACGGCGGCGACCCGAAGCCACCGCGAGCGCCCGGCGTCCCCTGGTTGCAGAGGCGTGGCGGGAGGTCTCGTGTCCGGTCGCTGCTCCGTTGAATGTTTCTTCCGCGACGTGGTGCTCTCCTCGACCGCGGGCACCTGCCTCAGACCACGGCGAAGCCCTCGGCCTCGTTTCCTTTCGAGTTCACACCCCCGCGTACACGAGCGCGGCGAGTGGCTCGAGCCCTCGCGCGTCGCTGTCGGGTCGAACCACCCCGACCGGGTGCTGTCGAGGTCGAGAACCCCGGCCACCGTGCCGTCCTTGCGACGCAGGGGGACCACGATCTCCGAGACCGAACGGGGATCGCAGGCGATGTGGCCGGGGAACGCGTGGACGTCGGAGACGATCACCGTTTCGTTCCGATCCACTCCCGCCCAGCAAACCCCCGCGTGCCGCTCGAGGACGAGGCACGCGACGAGTCCCTGGTACGGTCCCACCACCAGATCCTCGCCGTCGAGGAGGTAGAACCCGGTCCACGAGAATCCGGTCATCTTGTGGTGGAGCAGGGCCGCGATCGTTGCCATCCGCGCCAGCGGATTCGCCGTCTCCGCGATCAGCTCCTGGACCTGGTCCAGGACCCGCGCGTAACGCGCGGCCTTGCCGGAGTTGCGGTCCATGGTCTTCCCCAGCGCTCCGGACGCGACGGCGGCTCCGCGCCGTCGCGGGCCGGCGCGCGTCAGCGCTCGGCTCGGCGCCCCTCGGCGGCCGTCTCGTAGAGCTTCCGAATCACCTCGTCGTAGTAGGGACGATCCTTGAGGCTGGCGTACTCGCCGGGGAAGCAAACCGTCGTGAGGTCGGCCATGGCCGGGGAGAACGCACCCATCGTCACCGCGCATCGCATCCCGTTCGCGAGGCGCGTGTTGTCGATCATCGGGAAGTCGAAGAACCCCACGTCGAACGTCGCCCGCGTGTCCGCCCGCAGCGCGGCGCCGTTCGGGTCCTTGACCTCGATGCGCACGCGCACCTGCTGGATCGTCGGGTCGGCCTCGAGAACGCGAAGGTTCACCTCGAACTGCTTCCCTGTCGACCTGGATCGTCTCGCCGTCGAGCGCCACGCCCGACTTGCCCGCGGCCGCGATCTCCTCGAGGTCGACCGCGCGGCGGAAGCTCTGCCCATGGCCCTCCAAGGCGAACAGCTGTTTTGCCGAGATCTCCTTGGCCACGCGGTTCAGCCGGGGGAAGAGGTCGTCGCGCTGCTTCTGCGAGCCCACCGCGAGCCGGCGCTGCATGTCCAGGAACAAGGGCTTCAGGTTCAGCGACTCGTGGAAGTTGTACGCGAGGAGCTCGAGGTTCAGCACCTTCGCGTCGAGGTCCGTGGGGGCCGGCCGCAGGAACGAGTCGATGATCGTGACGAGCATGTCCTTGCGCAGGCTGCTCTCGGACTCCTCGCGCCGGCTCATGAGCTCGGAGTACAGGCGCGCGTTCGTCTCCATGGATTGGCGGCGATCGAGAACCTGGGATCCGAGGATCCCCACCGTGGCGACCGCGAGCGCCGTGAGGAGCCCGCCGACCGGCTGAAGAACGATCTGGAGCTTGTCCCAGGGGTCCTTCGGCCCTTCGATCTTCGTCATGCGGCGCTCTCCCGGGAGTCTACTTCCTGCGGGCTGTGAGCTTGCCGTCCTTCGTCTCGAGCACGATGTCGAATTGCACCGCCTCGTCGAACGAGGCCACCGAGACGGATGCGGACTGCCCCTTGTAGCTCACCGTCACGGAGCACTTGCCGGTCTCCTTGAGGACGAGGTGGAACGAGCCCGACTTGTCGGTCTTCTGGGCAGGATAGGCCGTCTCGCCGCACTTGGCCTCCACCGACGCGGCCTCGCCCACGGTCGCCGCCCCGTCCAGGATCTTCCCGTAGACCTCGCCGGCGAGCGCAACGTCGCCGGCGGCCGCCAGGACGAGAAGCGAGAGCACGATCATTTTCACGGTGTTCATGGTTTCACTCCCGCCGCGGTCCGGCCCCCTCCGACCGGTCGCAGCCTCTTCGAGCTTGGGGAGCGTATCTCAGATTGCGCCGACGGGCCAAGAGCACCTGGTTCCGGGGGAATCGGAGTTTCGCGGACACTCGTCATGACGCCCCGGGGCGTCACCCAGAAACAGATGAAGACCCCCGGGAGGTGCAGGCCGGTCTGCCGGACTGCACCCTACGCGGGTGGGGAGGCCAGGGGCATGCCCCCGGAATCTCCCTACCGGTCTCCCAGGAAGCCTGCGGCGTCACCCTGAAGAGACCAGAAGCCCCCGCGGAAATGCGCGCCGGTCCGCCGGCCTCCGTTTCTTGCGGGAGCCCGGGGTGCGGGGAGTGGAGTCCCCGGGCTTGCATACCCACCAGAACTCGTGTGACTTTTCTCGATGGAGCCGGTCTCAGGAAACGACACGAATTGAGGAGAGGAGCATGGGCGCGTTCGATCTGTTCGCGGGGCCGGTGACGAGAAGCCTCACCAGGGGCAGTCAGCAGGCGATCCTCCGGGCCACGTTCGGGTTGCTCGAGGATCGCAGGGTCGGCGGTGTTCGTGGCATCATCCGCTGCTTCGAGGAGGCGGGTCTCGCCGAGACGACGTCGTCGTGGATCGGGACGGGCGAGAACCTCCCGCTCAGCGGGGCGATGCTCCTCGAAGCGCTGGGCGCGGCCCGAATCCAGTCGGTCGCGGAGTACGTCGGGGTGTCGCTCGAGACCGCTTCGTCGGCGGTCGCGGAGATCCTGCCACAGTTGGTCGATCGGCTCACCCCGGAGGGAATCCTCCCGAGCGCGGCGCGGCTCCGAGAGGGGCTCAAGGCTCTCCACGCAGCAGCGCTGATCGTTGCCGCGCTCGGTCCGACGGAGTCCGACGGGCGTTTCTCGCAGAGTGAGGATACCAAGACGTTGCTGGCCCCCGATCGGTCTGTCTTCACGCTGTTGACGTGAACGAATTCTCCCCTGTGGCGCTCTGCCGGTTCCGGCCGGCGCCGGCATCGGCGACGAGGTCGGAAGGCAGACCTGCGAGGCTTCGAGCGCCGTTCCGGCTCGACAGGCTCGACACCATCCGGACGACTTCCGTGATCGCACGATTCTGAAACTGGCCGGGCCCAAGCTCGGCCCACCTCGAGAAGGAGCTGAGACGATGTTGAAGGAGTTCAAGGAGTTCGCAATGAAAGGCAACGTCCTCGACATGGCGATCGGCGTCATCATCGGGGGCGCGTTCGGGAAGATCGTGTCCTCGCTGGTCAGCGACGTGCTGATGCCGCCCATCGGCCTCATCATGGGCAAGGTGAATTTCAGCAGCCTGTTCCTCAACCTCTCGGGGCAGGCGTACGAGACGCTCGAGAAGGCGAAGGAAGCCGGGGCGCCGACCATCAACTACGGCGTGTTCCTGAACACGATCCTGGATTTCGTCATCGTCGCATTCGTGATCTTCCTCGTGGTGAAGCAGATGAACCGCATGAAGAAGGCGGAGGCGGCGCCTCCCCCGGCGCCCGTGACCACCCGGGACTGCCCGCACTGCCTCTCGACGATTCCGCTCAAGGCCACCCGGTGCGCCCATTGCACCTCCGAGGTGCGGGCGGCCTGATCTTCCCCGGCGCGTGAGCGTGCTCCGTCCCGATGCCCGGGGGTCCCGGCGTGCCGTACGCCGGGTACCCCGGGGCCTCCGCGGGCCGCTGCCGCCTGGCCCGCTCGCGATCTCGCACGAGATCCCTCCATTCCAGGCGACTCCAGCTCCGTGCGCATTCACTTTCCCGCCCACCCGCGACCTGTCCCTGAGACGGGTGACGCATCGAACCGGAGCATCGGGGCAGCGGGAGGCGTCGGCTCGGCGCGCGCGGCGCTCTGGATTCGGTGCCGGGATGCAGTGTCTTCCGTCTCACAATGAATCGTCTTGCGCCCCCTCTCCTCGAGCGCCTCGCCCCATCGCCTCCGGCGCCGAAGTCGCGACAGGGACGGAATCGCCAGAAGCGGCTTCATTCCTTTGGAAAAAACTGGTCACTCGCCGTCCGGCAATTGGCGTGAAATCGGCTAGCGACCCCGGGATGGCGCCGGAGGAGCATTCCGCTGTATTGTTCTGAGCCACACATTGACCAGCAGGAGGAAGCCGTGGCCAAGCGTTCGTCGTCCGGAATCGCTTCCGAGGTTCGTGCCGTCCAGAATTCGCTGCAGGCGCTCGATCGAGCACTGCGCGGGCTCTCCGAGTCGCTACACCAGACGGAGTCTTTCGAGCCAGCCCAGGCCCCGCGCCGCAAGCCCAAACTGTCGCCCCGCCGCCGCGAGGCGCTGAAGCTCCAGGGGGTCTACATGGGGTACGTGCGGCACCTCGGCGAGCGTCAGAAGTCGCAGGTGAAGAAGCTCAGGGCGACCAAGGGCATCGGGCCCGCCATTGCGATGGCGAAGCGGCTCGTGAAGGCCTGACACTCCGGCCGGCACGCGCCTCCCCCACGGACGGCGCAGGAGCGTGGATCCCGAGGCGGATCGGTGCCCGCGCTCGGGCTCTGCGCGATCGAGACGTTGCGGCCAGGATGCAGCGACGGAACGCGCAGGACGGGCGCAACGTCGCTGCTACTCGACCGCCGACTGCACGGTTTTCTCCAAGCGCCTTCCGTGCTCGTTGACGGCCAGAACGCTGCCGTCCCTTCCGACGACCACGCCGAACGGGATCTCCGCGGCACCGAAAGCCTTGACCAGCTGCGAGTCCCAGCCGAGCCCGTCGTGGATCTGTCGCCCGGGGACTTTTTCGCGGGAGATCCATTCGCGCAGATCGTCCGGCGAGACGTCGTCCGCGCGATCGAGATTCACTCCCAGAATCACGATCCGGTCCCCGTAGCGCTCCGCGATGCGCCGCAGGTCGGGGAACTGCTCGATGCAGGGGCGGCACCAGGTGGCCCAGAAGTCGACGACGACGACCTTGCCTCGAAGCGCTTCCCGCTCGACGGTTCCGCCGTCGAGCGCCGCCGCGCGGAAGTCGGGGAGGCCTCCGGCTTTCAGGGCGAGCACGCCGAGCCGCTCGCGCAGGTCGTCGAGGAGAGAGCGATCGTCCGCGTGGTCGTCGCGGACCTTGCGGTACACGTCGGCGGCCCGATCCATGCGGCCGGCCTCCGTCTCGGTCCGGACCAGGCCCTCCGCGGCCGCGGCGACGAACGGGGAGCTCGCGTGCCGCGACAGGACCTCGCCCAGGGCGGCCCGGATCTCGTCTGCCGCGCCCGGCTGCATTGCGCCCCGCCGGTCGCGGTCGGAGTATCGCGCGAGCGCCCGGCAGGCGAGGGCTCCCGGCCGAAGGGGGCCGTCCGGGAACCGTTCGAGCGCGGCGTTCGCCACCGCCCGGAGCCTTCGGGTCGACGCGGTCGACAGCGGCTCCCAGCGGAACAGCGGCCCTCCCGAATAGAGAGACATCAGGCGGTCGAGCGCGGCGGCTGTGTCGGACGCCTGCGGGCGCGCGGCGACGTACGCCTCGAGGAGCGCGGCCGTCGCTCGATCGTTCAAGCGTTTCCAGAGCCTGACGAGTCGTTGGCCGAGGGCCGGCGCCATCTTTTCCACGAGCGATTTCCGCGTCTCGTGGTTCCGGAAGACACTGGCGAGGTCCTCCGGCGCGCGCGCCCGGAACGCGTCCCAGCCGGCCCATCTGCGCTCGGCTTCGATGAGCCTGGGAATGGCATCTTGCAGGCCGAGGAAGTCCGGGTGGTTCCGCATCCTCGTCCAGGACTCCGCCCTTTCGATCCGTGCGAGATCGGTGAATCCTCGAATCACGGCGGCGCGCAGGTGCTCGATCGCGGCCTTCTCCTCCCTCCGCCGCGCCGCGAGCAGAGCGAGTGACACGTGCGGCTCCGGGTTGACCGGAAAGATGGCGATCTGTCCGCGAAACGCCGCCTCCGCCCCCGGCTCGTCGCCCAGGCGGAGACGGTCCCACCCTTCCCTGCCCAGTGCGACGAACCGCTCGACCTCCTCGGCCGAGAGCTGCGGCATCACCTCGAGCTGCGGCAGGAGGTCGCTGAACTCCCCCACGAGCCGGTCGAAGTAGCCGCCCTCACCTCTCGATACGCGGCTCACCGAGCCGCAGCCGGCGGGCGTTCAGCCGGCGGCGCTGGGCCGGACCGAGGCCGCGACGACGAGCAGCGCGCCGACGCCCGCCCGGATTCCCATTCGTAGCGTTCGTCGCCGATCGGTGGGCATATCGACTCCCCGTTCTCCCGAGACGCCGGAGGGACCGCAGCCAGTACCCCTGACGGCGGACCCGACCCCTCCTCGAGCGCTCGCTTCGTTCCCCGGGCGTACATGCGTCCAGGGGCGCGGCCGACCATCCTGCGAAAGCTTATCGCAGGCGGCCGCTCGACGGAAGATAGGATCCTGCCCCTCGCGCGCCTCCCCCTTCCGGTCGCTTCGCAGTGGTCACCCCGCGACGGATCGAAGTGGAGGACTCGACCGCATCCGATCTACCATCCCGCGACCGCCGCCGATCGGCTCCCGATACGGCGGACGCGGCAGTCGCTCGGCGAGTCACCGACGCGATGTGCGACGCGGACCCCGCGGTCGGCCGGGCGCTGATGGCCCAGTTCGGGACCTACGACGGCGCCACCGCGCGGGCGGCGGTGACGTGCCCGGTGCGCTGCATTCAGGGGTCGATGTTCCCCACCCGCATCGAGGCGAATCGGCGCCACGCCAGGAGCCTCGACGCGGTGGGCGTGGAAGGGACCGGCCACTTCCCCCAGATCGAGGAGCCGGCCGAGTTCAACCGAAAGCTGCGGGAGATCCTCGGGGGCTGAGACCCGGGGATTCTCGAGCGCGCCGCTCGGTAGCTGTCGCCGATTGCTGCATCGCTTCGTTACGCCTCCGTAGTAAACCGCTCGCGGCCGCGAGCTTTTGGCACCGGGGCCATCGCGGGCGTATGATCACCGATGTTCGGCGGCTCCAGTCAGAGGACGACGCATCTCCCGGCGCCACCGGGACAGGATGGTAAGAGCGAGCCAGGATGGCGCGAATCCGGCTCCGAACGTGGCTCCAGGCCCTGCTCCTCTCGATTCCGCTCGTGGTGTTCTCCGCCTGGCTAGGCCTGGGCGCGGTCAAGCGCTTTCACCGGCCGCGCGGCGGTGAGAGCCGGAGTGCCACGTCCGAGAGTTCTCGCGCGACATCGTCCGAGATTCTCCCCGGCTTCCCTCCGCCGGAGGCCGACCTACCCGCCGGCCGGCTCGAGGAGCGCGTGGACGGCGCCGCGGATCACCTGCGAAGCCACGGCTGTCGCCGCCTGCTCGCATGGCATCTCGCCGCACCGCCCGCCGACCTCGAGATTCTCGTCTTCGACCGAGACGAAGGGGCTGCGGCCGTGCTGGCGCGCGACGCGGGCCCCGGCCGGGAGGCGGGCCCAGGGGACGAGGCATCGGTGAGCCCCCAGGCCGTCCTGTTCCGGCGCGGGGCGCTTTACGCGAGACTGATCGCCGATCCTTCGGCAGCTCCCGACGCGGAGAAGCTGATGGCGATCGCGGCGGAGATCGATCGGACGCTGGTGGAGCGGCGCGCGTCGTTCGTCGCTCCGGTCGGGGAGGGCGCGTTGTGAGCGGCCGAGCAGACCGTCGGGAGGTCCTCAAGCGGCTGGCGCAAGCCGGTCTCGTGCTCGGAGCGTCGGGAGCTCTCGGCGCGCTCGGTCTGATCTCTCCGGGGCGCTGGCGCGGGACGGGCCGACCCGTGCCCCTGCGCGACCATCGCATCCCGGACGACGTGAGGTGGCCTGCGGTCACGGTTGCGCGGGGCCCCGATCCGGCACGGCTCGTCCGGGCGGCGATCGGGGCGCTGGGGGGGATCGAGCGCTTCGTGCGTCCCGGTGAGAGTGTCCTGCTGAAGCCGAACATGGCGTGGGACCGCAGCGTCGAGCAGGGGGCCAACACCCACCCCGCGGTGGTGGCGGAGGTGATCCGGCTGTGCCGTCAGGCGCGCGCCGCGCGCGTCGTCGTCGCCGAGGTGCCGGTCCACGATGCGGCGCGGGCCGCCGAGCGCTCGGGAATCCGCCGTGCCGCCCTCGAGGCCGGAGCGGAGCTCGTCCTGCCTTCCGACGCGGGCTTCTCGACCGTCGCGCTCTCCGGGGCGGTCCTCGACCATTGGGAAGTGTTCGATCCCATGCTTGGAGCGGATCGCGTCATCAACCTTCCGGTGGTCAAGGACCATGCCCTCACCCGGCTCACCTGCGGCCTGAAGAACTGGTACGGCCTTCTCGGAGGGACCCGAGCCCGGCTGCACCAGGAGATTCATCGCTCGATCGTCGATCTGGCAGCCGCGATGCGTCCCACTCTGACGGTCGTGGACGCCACGCGGATCATGGTGCGGGGAGGGCCCACGGGAGGACGTCTCGAGGACGTGGTGGCGACGAACGCCGTGGCTGCCGGCACCGATCCGGTGGCCCTGGACGCCTGGGGTGCGAAGTTGATGGGCGTCGATCCCGCGGACGTTCCCTATCTGGTCATCGCGGAAGGGCGGGGCCTCGGATCGATTCGCACCGCCGGCCCTCTGGAGGAGATCGGTGTCGGAGCGTAGCTCGGGCGTGCTCCCGCTCCTGCCCGCCGCCACGAAGGGCACGCGGCGGCGGTACGCGCCCGTCGTCTTCCGCAGGATCTACCAGGTGTTCTTCGTCGCGTTCTTCTTCGCTTCCCTCGCCCTGATGACCGACGAGGGGATCCGGCGGTTTCCGGTTCGGCTCCTGTTCGAGGCGGATCCCCTCGTGGCCGCCTCCACCCTCGGCTCGTCGTTCGTTCTCTCGGCCGGCCTGCTGACCGCGCTCGCGGTCGTCGCCCTCACGGTGGTCTTCGGCAGGGCATTCTGCGGGTGGATCTGCCCGGTGGGGACGCTGCATCACGCGGTGTCGTGGCTCACGAGCAGGATGCGACGCGGGCCGGTCCGCGTGGTCAACGGCTGGCGGCCGCACTTCCGTTGGAAGTACCTGCTGCTCGTCGCTCTCCTGCTGACGGCCCTCGGCGGGAGCCTCCAGGCGGGCCTGTTCGACCCGATCTCGCTCGCTGCCCGCTCGTTCGGCTCCGGGATCCTGCCCGCGATCCGCGCCATGGCGGGAGAGGAGTACCGCCCGCGGATCTATGCGGGCGCGTGGCTGACCGCGGGGATCTTCATCGGGCTCCTGCTGGCGAACCGCTGGATCGCGCGCTGGTGGTGTCGGGCGCTCTGTCCCCTCGGAGCCGCCCTGGGCGTTCTCGCGCGCGCATCCATCTACCGGATTCACGTGGACGAAGGCCTCTGCACCGAATGCAACCTGTGCGCTCGCGACTGCCAGGGCGCCGACGAGCCCTTCGGAAAACACCGTGTTTCCGAATGCCACGTGTGCCTCAACTGCGTCGCGGCGTGCCGTGAAGGGGCGATCACGTTCGCCCCGTTCGCTCCCGAGTCCGCCCCCTCGGGCGGCGTTTCCCTCGAGCGGCGGCAGGTCCTCGGCGCCGCGCTGGCCGGGGCGGCCTTGCTGCCGCTCTACCGAGCGAGCGTGGGCTCGGCGGCCGCGCCCGGTCCGCTCGTCATTCGTCCGCCCGGAGCGCGGCCCGAGCCGGAGTTCCTGGCGCGGTGCATCCGCTGCGGCGCTTGCGTGAACGCCTGTCCCACGTCGGCGCTCCAGCCCGCCCTGGGAATGGCGGGAATCGAAGGGCTCTGGACGCCGATCCTGGTGCCGCGGCGCGGCTGGTGCGAGCCGAGCTGCACGCTGTGCGGCCAGGTCTGTCCCACCGGGGCGATCCGTCCGATGAGCGCGGAAGAGAAGGGCTGGACCCGCGAAGGGCCGTTCGTGCGCATCGGCACGGCGTTCTTCGATCTGGGGCGGTGCCTGCCCTGGGCGATGGCGACCCCCTGCATCGTGTGTCAGGAGGTCTGCCCGACGAGTCCCAAGGCGATCTGGCTCGAGGAGGTGTCGGTCGCCCGTCGCGACGGCACGACCATCCGTCTCCAGCGGCCGCACATGGACCCCGCGCAATGCGTCGGATGCGGTCTGTGCGAGGCCAAGTGCCCGGTCACCGACCTGGCGGCGGTCCGAGTGACGCGAGCCGGCGAATCAAGAGATCCCGGCTCCTCCTTCACGCTGCGGGCCGTTTCATGATCTGCCTTACCGACGTTCTCCCGACACATCGGAAAGAAGAAGGCCCAACCGGAGCGACGCCGGTCCGCCGGCATCGCGGAGGGCGGGAGTGGGGGTTCTGGGGCAAAGCCTCCGCGCCGCTGTGTCTTTGGAAGACCTCCCCCCAGAGGACGACGCCATGATCCACGATCACGATCGACGGAAGATCTTGAAGGGGCTCCTGCTCGGAGCCGTCGCTTCGACCCCGCTGGCCCGGGCGGCTCTGTCCATGACCATTGGGAGCGACCCACGACAGCCCGAGAGGCCTCCGCGCTCGCCGGCGAAGGCGGGAGAGACGTCGCGACCGGCGACATCGTCGTCTCGCGCAACCGTGTACAGGGCGAAGCGTGATGCGCTCCTGGGAGCCCAGGGACGGCCGGGGATTCCGATCCTGGAATCCGCCCTGGCGGCCGCCGTGTCGGGTTGCTGCGGCGAGGCGTCCCCTGTGGCGGGATTCAAGCGGCTGTTCCGCCCGAGCGACGTGGTGGGGATCAAGGTCAACTGCATCGCCGGGAAGGGACTGTCGACACACTCGGAGCTGGTCTCGATCCTCGTGCGGTGGCTTCAAGAGGCGGGCGTTCCGCCGCGCAACATCGTGGTCTGGGATCGGACCGACCGGGACCTGACCGCGGCGGGCTTCGAGCTGAACCGCGGAGCCAGCGGCGTGCGCGTTCTCGGA
Organism: Terriglobia bacterium; assembly: GCA_963699985.1. GTDB lineage: Bacteria > Acidobacteriota > Polarisedimenticolia > Polarisedimenticolales > CAVOVZ01 > CAVOVZ01. Next base: position 406,561 of record CAVOVZ010000022.1, on the reverse strand, counting down.
ACCAACGAGGACTACGACTGGAAGCCACGAGAGTGGGGGCCGAACGGCTCGTGCTTCCCGAGAATGCTCGTCGAGAGCATGACCGCGCTGATCAACGTCCCCGTGCTGAAGGACCACGATCTCGCGGGGGCGTCGCTCGGCATGAAGAACTGGTACGGAGCGATCCACAACCCCAACAAGTGCCACGAGGACGGATGCAATCCCTTCATCCCCCACCTCGCGGCGTTCCCGCTGATTCGCGAGAAGCTCCGGCTGACGGTGGTCGATGGACTGACGGGCCAGTGCCACGGCGGACCCGGGCGCAGCCCGAAGTGGGCGTGGCCTTACCAGGGAATCCTGGCGTCGTCCGACCCCGTGGCGGTGGACGCGGTCGGCATCCGGATCCTCGAGGAGAGAAGGCGCGAGGTCGAGCTCGGATCGCTCGAGTCCGAGAAGCGCGCGCCGCGCTGGCTCGCGGAAGCCTCGAAGCTGGGACTCGGCGAGAGCGACATCGGCCGGATTCGCGTGGAGGAGGTGTGATCGCGATCGATGCGGATCGAAGACGCGTGCTGGCGCTCCTTGCCGGCGGCTGCGCCGCATGCCTGGCAGGGGCCGGAGGGGGGCTGGAGCTGCGTGCCGAGGATCAAGCCGCTCCAGGGGCCGAGGCGTTGCCCGCCGAAGCCGGGTTCCACCCTTCGCCGGCTCGATGGTGGAAGAAGAAGGACGGCCTCAAGGTCGAGTGCGGGCTCTGCCCGCGACACTGCGTCGTCTCCGACATCGAGCGCGGCACCTGCGGCGTGCGGGAGAACCGCGGAGGGGAGTACGTCACGCTGGTTCACTCGCGGCCCTGCACCGTGCACTTGGATCCAGTGGAGAAGAAGCCGTTCTTCCACGTCCTCCCCGGGACGAACGCGCTGTCCCTGGCGAGCGCCGGCTGCAACATGGAGTGCCGCTTCTGCCAGAACTGGGAGATCGCCCAGGCCCGGCCAGAGCAGGTGAAAAGCGCGCTGCTCACCCCCGAGAGCGCGATCGCCCTGGCGCGCCGGCAGGGCGCTCCCACCGTCGCGTGCACGTACACCGAGCCGGTCGTGTGGGCCGAGTACGTTCAGGACATCGCCACCGCGGGGAAGAAAGCGGGAGTGCGCACGCTGATGGTGTCGAACGGGTACATCGAGGAGCAGCCTCTCGCCGATCTCTGCCGGGTCCTGGGCGCGGTGAAGATCGATCTGAAGGCGTACACCCAGAAGTTCTACAAGGAGCAGTGCGGCGGCGAGCTGAAGCCCGTGCTCGAGACGCTGCGACGCCTGAAGAAACACGGCGTGTGGACCGAGATCGTCGTGCTCCTCGTTCCCACGCTCAACGACGGCGAGGAGGAGATCCGGGGCCTCGCTCGGTTCGTGCGCAACGACCTGGGGCCCGAGGTTCCCGTCCACTTCACGCGCTTCCACCCGAGCTATCGGCTGATGAACCTTCCCTCGACGCCGGTGCCGACGCTCGACCGCGCGGTTCGCGTCGCTTCGGAGGAGGGGCTCCAGTTCGTGTACGTCGGCAACGTCCCGGGCCATCCCGCAGAGAGCACCTATTGCCCCGCGTGCAAGAAGGTGCTGATCCGGCGGAGGGGGCTCGCGGTTCTGGAGAATCGCCTGAGGGACAGCCGCTGCCCCGACTGTCGCCACGTCGTGCCCGGCATCTGGGCGTGACCAGCAGACCTGAGCATTGGTGTGAGCATTGGTGTCGGGGCGCTCAGGGAGTCGCTACCGCGGAAATCGCGCGTCCAGCTCCCTGAAGAGCGGCAGGTAGCGATCCCGTATCCGACCTGCGAGTTCTCGCGCGAATGCTTCGTTGTACGTGTGAACCGTACGGTTCCGATCCTCGATCATCTCCACCCAGCCGGACTCGTCCCCAATGATGTTGGTTTGGTAGGCGACCTGGGAGACCTCCCGGGCCGTTCCCGGCGAGTGGCCGGCCGCCTCCAGGACCTTCTTGAGGGTCTTCCAGCTCAGCTCATAGAGGAGTTCGAAGTCCTTGACGATGCCCGACAGATCGCGGGGTTCGGTGAACGGTGTCGAGACCGATCGATGCAGGGCCGACAGCGCACGCCGGAAGCTCTCAACCGACCTGCGCGTTCGATCGCGACGACGATTCCCGTCCCCGTGCGAAGCGACGGCGAGGCTCGCAGCGGCAACAGGATCAACTCAGCTCCGGACCTCGTTCCGCGACATCGGGCTCCGGCCGTCGAGCCCCGCCGCGGCCGTGCCCATGGTCTGGACCGCGACGACGAGCCACGCCGTGTTGGCGAGACCGAGCGTCGGGACGAGGAGAAGCGCTCCGGCGACCGCGGCGATCGCGGCGCCGGCGTGATCGGCCGCTTCGACCGATCCCGCGGCATCCCCCGCGGAGCACCCTTCGGAGAGCAGCAGCGTCGCAGCGGTCGGGAACACGCCGCCCGTAACGAGGCCGGCCAGGAGCAGGGCGGCGCCGTGCACGGCGAGGAACGCGAAGGCGGCTCCGGGTCCCGCCTGGCCCCTCGCCGCGAGCGCAGAGGCGAAGCACGCCCCGAAGAGGGCGGTCGATCCGCTCGCCGCGAGCAGCCCCGCTCTCGCCCGCGCCGTTCCTGCGGACGCGGCCCACGTCCCCGCCGCTCCTCCCATGGCCAGTCCCAGCATGAAGAGGGCCGAGAGGAATCCGATCTGTCCGTACAGGACCCCGGCGTGCGTCTGGTACGAGAACAGGATCAGCAGACTGAGCAGCATTCCGGACGCCCCGGTGACGGCGGTGAGATGAAGCGCGGAGCGGACCGCGAGCGAGCGCCGGCCGAGAGCCCTCGCCGAGAGGGAACGTCCTCCGAAGACGGCCGCCGCAACGAGGCTCCGGGCGAGCAGGACACCGGTCGGGAGCAACGCGAGGACCGCGAGCGCGGACCCCGGAAGGCGCGCGACGGGAGCGAAGAAGTCCCCGATGGTTCCGCCGGAGATCCTGCGCCGTCGCGCCAGCGCGTGGAGGAACGATACGGGCCGATCGTCCGTGCTCGCCGCCACGTCGGCCGCGGCTCGAGCAAGCTCGCTCTCCTGGGCACGAACCCGCTCGGGAGCGAACAGGACGGGGAACATCTCGGGCCCGAAGATCTCCGAGCGAAGCCCCCGTTCGCGCCAACGCCCCGCGAGGACCGCCGGGTCCAGCGTGACCGAGGCGGGATCCCATCCGGCGACGAGGAACCCGTCGGGTCCCGGGGTCGCGTGCACGACCGGGAGGGCCGACCGGATCGCGCCCATGACCGCGCCCCCGAGCGCCGCGGTCTCGCCGGTGAGGACGTTGGGGGCGGTACGGAGGCTCACGACGAGCACCCCCTCCGGTGCGAGCCGCGAGGCCGCGAGACGGAAGAACTCCGCCGTGGTGAGGCGAGCGAGGAGCAAGGTCACCGCATCCGGCTCGAGCACCAGGATCAGGTCGTAGGGGTCGCCCCGTCGTGCCAGGAATCGCCTTGGATCGTCGGTCACGACGCGAACTCGCGAATCGTCGAGGGCGCTCGAGTCTCCGGCGGGCAGGTGCCTTCGCAGAAACGACAGGGCACGGGCATCCGGCTGCGGAAAATCGATCCACTCCACGGGGTGCCGGAGAAGGAACCGAAGTGGCCCCAGAGTCGCGGCGCCGATTGCCAGCACGCGCGTTGTGCGCGGCGCCAGGCAGGCGACCGTGTGGGCCGTCGTCTCTCCGGACACGGGATCCGGAAACGAGCCCGCGTACTGTCCGCCCGAGTAAAGATGCCGCGTCTCGTCGCCACTCACCGCGAGGTTCTGGTACGGGGTGTCGGTCCATGCGAGGAGCGGCATCCCTGGCGCGAGCCCGGCGAAGCGAGCGAGGGCGGATGCCTCCTCGATCCGGCGGCCGGCCGGAGACACGGCGAGCGCGAGGAGAACCGCGGCCAGGATCGCGAGGGGACCGCGCCCAGGCAGAAGTCCTTCGCCGATGGCGACGTCCCGCGTCCCGCGTCCCGCCATCCGAGCGGTCGCCGGAAGGGCGAGCAGCGCCCCGACCGCCCCCAGAAGCGCCGCGCCGCGGAACGGGGTGAGGTGCGGCACCACGACCCAGGTGACGGCGATGCCGCCGACGAGGGAGCCGAGGGACTCGAGCACGTAGAGCGGGCCGATTCCGCGGTCCGGCGATCCGTCGAGGTCCGCGGCGGCGGCAGCCAGTGCGGTGAACGTGGCGCCGACGAGCGCTCCCGGCGGGCCGAGGAGGGTCAGAGCGGTCACGAGCGACAGCCCGGTGGAGAGGATCTCCCCGGGAGGAGGGGCGAGAAGAAGCCGCAGGAACCGGCCGCCGAGGACCAGGAGCGGGCCCGAGCAGATCAACAGGCTCAAGCTCAGCGCCGCGAACCGCGCTGGCGAGCGGCGGACCAGGCGTCTCGCAGTCACTGCCCCCCCCGCGATGCCGATGAGCCAGGCGCCAAGTCCCAGGCCGATCGCGCCTTCGTCGCCCGAAAGCCCGACCATCAACTCTCGGAGGAGAACCGTCTGGAGCGCGATCCCCAGGGCGCCCGCGGAGGCGAACAGGAGGTAGCGCGGCACGTTCGCACCCGTGCGAGTCAATCCGACCGAAGCGGCTCGTTGCCGCGCCTGCCCGTTTCTCACGTCTCGACCCGGCGCTGTCTCGCGCTTGGTCGAGAGTGGACGTTGCCCCCGAAAGCGTCAAGAGGCGCGCACGTTGTATCCTGAGCGCTTTCACTGCGGGGCTGGTGGCACCCCGCCCAGCGAAGCCGGCCAGAAGGAGAACCCATGAAGGTCCTGGTGGTCTACTACTCCCTGTACGGGCACATCGCCCGGATGGCCGAAGCGGCAGCCGATGGTGCTCGCGGCGTTGCGGGCGCCGAGGTGACCGTCCGGCGCGTTCCCGAGACTCTCGCGGCCGAGGTGATCGCGAAGATGGGTGCCGCGGACGCGCAGAAGGCGCTGTCCCAGGTTCCCGAATGCACGGTGGACGAGCTGTCCCAGGCCGACGCGATTCTTTTTGGTACTCCGACACGCTTCGGGAACATGTGCGGGCAGATGAGGCAGTTCCTGGACGCCACCGGACAGCTGTGGAGCCGAGGCGCGCTCGTGGGGAAGGTGGGGAGCGTGTTCACGAGCTCGGCGACCCAGCACGGGGGGCAGGAATCGACGCTGCTCACGTTCCACGTGACGCTCCTCCACCACGGGATGGTGGTCGTGGGCCTGCCGTACTCGTTTCAAGGGCAGATGACGATCGACGAGATGACGGGAGGGAGTCCCTACGGCGCCTCGACGATCACGGGTGGGAAGGGGCAGCGGATGCCCAGCGCCCTCGAGATTGAGGCTGCCAGGTTCCAGGGACGACACGTCGCCTCGATCGCCGCAAAGCTCGCCGGTTGACGGGGACGGCCGCGGAACGCCGCGGCCGGTTCGTCCGGAGCTGGGTCAGCGATTTCGGTCCAGCGCCTCGCGGATCTGCGCCCTGAGCGCGTCGATCTCCCGGAGCTGGACCGAGCCCGGCGGGACGAGCGCGCGCGCCCGGTCGAGATCGGCGAGCGATCCGGGGAGGTCGTCCGCCTGCTGCCGGACGAGCGCGCGGAAGTACCACGCGCTGGCGGAGCTCGGATCGAGCTCGACGGCCCGATCGAGATCGGATCGCGCGCCCTTCAAATCTTTCAATCCCATTCTCGCCGCGCCGCGGCCGGCCCATGCGTCCGCGCCGTTGGGATCGAGCCGGATCGCCTCGCCGAAATCCTCGAGCCCGCCGTTGACGTCCCCCAGGCTCATCCGCAGCTTCGCGCGGTTGCCGCGGATCTTGGTGTCGCGCGGGCTCAGCTGCACCGCGAGGTCCAGGTGCTTCAGCGCCTCGCGATTCTCGCCGCGCTCGGCGAGGAGGTACCCGAGATTCGTCTGCATCTCGGCGTTGCGCGGGTTCAGCTCGAGGGAGCGCCGCAGGTGCTCCAATGCCGGCTCGAGGTCGCCCATCTGCGTGAGCGAAGTGCTCATGTTCGCGTGAGTTTTCCAGTCGTTGGTCCGCCAGTCGTGGTACTCCCCCTCGAGGGCCTTCTCGAACTCGACGATCGCCTCGCCGTGACGCCCCTCCTTGGCGAGCCGGGCGCCGGCCTTCATGTGGCGCCAGTGGTCCACGGCGGGGACGGCGATACTCTGGAACTCGTCGAAGCGCACGTTGACGAACTCCGGGATGTTGACGGCGCGATTCGCGGCCGTGGCGTTCTCCACCAGGATCGGCGGGGTGTCGTTGCCGCTCTCGTCGATGTGCGTCAGGAACATCTGCGTGTACGGGGTGTTCGCCTTGGACGAGAACACGAGCCACCGGCCGTTGGGCGAGAAGCTGTGCCACGAGTTCATGAGCTTGGTGTTGCAGCGCATGCGACGGGCCTCGCCGCCGTCGAACGGCACGATGAACAGCTCTCCGTCGGGGCGCTGGAGCTGACCGTTCCTGCATCGCGTGAACACGATCCACTTCCCGTCGGGAGACACCTTCGGGAACGTGTTGCTCCAGCCGTTGGCCGACGCGCCGGCCACGGGTGTCGCAACCCCTCCCCGTCCGTCCTGGAACGGGATGCGGACGAGGTCGTACTGGATCGGCGTCTCGTTCGGATCGCCCGCGTAGGTGGCCCGCGGCCGTCCCTTCGGGTACGGGTCGGTCGCTTTCGCCCGCGAGAAGACCAGGAACTTCCCGTCCGGGGACCAGGTCGCGCCGCAGTGCACGTACTCCGGATCGTCGGCCCCCGGCAGCGCGAGAATCTCACCGGTGTCCCGGCTGTAGTACGCCAGGATTCCCCGGGTCGGATAGAAGACCTGCAGGAACTTGTAGTTGGTGAAGTTCTGGACGTAGAGAGCGTCGTTGACGGTGCTGACGACGTACTTGCCGTTCGGGCTCACGCGGGCCAGGAATCCGAGGGTCATGCGCCCTTCAGGTCGCCCCTTGAACCGGTTCCAGGAGATCACCTGACCCGCCTGGATCACCGTGCTCTTCTGCAGGGGGACGAGGCCGTACGCCCCCTTGTCTCCGTCCGGCCCATCCACGTCCATTCCGAACGTCTTTCCGTCCGCGGAAAAGCTATGGCAGTTCGCGCAGGTCGGCATGTCCTCGAGGAGGAGCCGGCTGCCGTCGCGGGAGACGTCCTTGAGCCGCCACCCGATGAGGGGGACCGAGCCCTCCGACAGCGGCTTGATCACGCCGTCTTTTCCCGTGCTGGGCATGAGCGGGACGTCGCGGTAGAAGATCGGCGCGCCGACCGGGTCGGCCGAGGTGCGGATGGTCACGGAGCCGCGGGACAGAACCCGGGACGTTTCCTGCGCCTCGTAACCGAGGAACGTCAGCCGCGCGGCGGCATCCACCGCGTGCTTCCGGATCGCGTCCCACACCTCGGGGGATGGCTTCCAGGACCGGGCGGACGCCTCGTACGCGCTCCGGGACGGCAGTTCGTTGTTCTCGCCGACGGCGCGCCGATCGATCTCCCCCTGGGGCGGCTCGACGCCCGGAACGAGAACGCGAAGCCGGGTGGAGCCGCCGCCGAACGCGATGTCCACCAGCCAGGCGGTCGCGTTCTCGGAAGCGTCGTGCCAGAGAAACGTCGGCGGGGCGAGATCCGGCGGGAACACCGATGCGTCGAGTGGATAGTCCACGGTGATCCGCGGGAGATCCGGTTCTTGCTGCGCCGCAGAGGCAAGAAGGCGGATCCGTTGCGTGGCGGCCTCATCCGCGGTTGCGGCGAACGGAATCCCGTCGGCGGCGGCCACGTCGCGACCCGGCGCGCGTGCGTCCCGGGGGCTTGCGACCCCGAGGATCCCGACGACCGCAAGGAGAGCGCCGAGGGCACACAGGCCTGCGATCGCCGGCCGCGCGCCGCTCATCGCTGGCTCTGCTCCGACTCGCGGCAGGCGGCGACGATCTCGGCGAGCACCCCGGGCGAGATTCCCTGGTCCGCGTCCGAGCGAAGGCGGCTGCGATCCGACTCTTGCTCCACGACCTCGACGAGGAGGCCGTGGGCCCCCGCGGCGAGCGCGGCGCGGCTCATGGCCGGCACGAGCGACCAATGACCGGTCGCGTGCGAGGGGTCGACGATGATGGGGAGTGGGGTGGCTCGCCGGAGCGGCTCGATGACGTTCAGGTCCAGCACGCTCCGGGCGTAGCTCCAGTGACAGGCGGTGCGGATTCCGCGCTCGCACAGGACGATGTCGCGGTTTCCTTCCTTTGCGATGTACTCGGCGGCGCAGAGCCACTCCTCGATCGTGGCGCAGAAGCCGCGCTTGAGCAGGACGGGCTTCGACGTCCTGCCGACCTCCGTGAGGAGCGGGAAGTTCTGCATCGAGCGCGAGCCGACCTGGATCATGTCCGCATGCGCCGCGACCGTCTCGACCAGGCGCGGATCGAGCACCTCGGTGACGATCCCGACCCCGGTCTGCCGCCGCACCTCGGACAGGATCTCGAGCCCCTCGAGACCGAGCCCCTGGAACGAGTACGGGCTGGTGCGTGGCTTGAACGCCCCGCCGCGCAGGAGGAGACCCCCGGCTTCCCGAACGGCTCGCGCGACCCGCAGAGTCTGATCGAGCGATTCCACCGCGCACGGTCCGGCGATGAGGACTCGCTCCGGTCCTCCGATCCGCACTCCCCGGACGTCGACCTCGTGCGTCGACCCGAGGTCGGCGTACTCCGTCCAGCTTCGTCGCAGGATCGTCAGATCGGGAAGCTCTTCGCTCATGGCTCTTCCCGGGGGAGGATCGCGATCGCCTCGATCTCCACCAGCAGATCCGTCCGGCAGATTCGCGCCTGGATGGCGGTGCTCGCCGGCAGCGGATCCGTGCCCGCCAGGGTCAGGAACAGGGTCCGGACCTGGTTGAACGCGTCGTAGTCCCGCTCGATGTCGCGCAGGTAGCAGGTGGTGCGAACGACGTCGTGCCAGCTCGCTCTCTCTGCGGCCAGCAGCCGGGTGAGATTCCGGAGCGTACGCAGGCACTGGGCGTTGAAGTCGCCGACGTGCACGGTCCGTCCCTGCTCGTCGACGCTCGCCGTGCCCGAGAGGAAGAGCATCGTCGCCCCGGGGAGATCGACGCGCATCCCGCGGCTGAACGAGCTGGGCTGCGAATAGGCGTACGCCTCGTTCAGCACCTCGGGGGCGTGGATGGCTCGCTTGGGCACGCGGGCACGGCCGGGAACCGGCACGATCCCTTCCGCTTTGGACGGGTCGCCCGTCGCGAGCCCGAGCGCGTTCCACTCGGTCCGGGCTGCCGCACTCAGGGGGGGGAAGTCAGGCCCCGCCGCTTTGTCTTTCATCGCTCGTACGCCCCCGGCCGCGCGTTCGTTTCCTCCGTCGGGGCGCGCGCCGCCACGACGTCCAGCCACGGTAGGAATACCCCCAACCGGCGGCTATGCCAAGGGGGTACCCGTCCCCCATTGCGGAACGGACGATTGGCGCCCCACGCGGCCCGGCAACACGGCGCTCCGCGCGCATTCCGGCCGTCATTCGTCCCGGGGACCCGCGTCAGAGATCGAAGAAACTCTCGCCCGACCCCAGGGTCGTCCCTTCCTTCGAGCGAGCTTCCACCTGCCATTTGTATCGCCCGCCCGGAACCAGCTGTGAGGATTCGTCGGGCATGAGGGTCGTCTGGTTCTCCGGCACGGTGCGCTCGACGAGTGGTCGCGGAACCCCGAGGGCGATGACGCGGAACACGTAGCTCTGCCGTCCCTGGACCGACTCCCAACGGAACTTCAGGGGAGCGGCGGAGAGCTTCCCACGGGCGGGCTCGTACGTTTCGATCAAGACGCCGCCGGACTTGGTCAGCTTGGGGGTTCGCTTCTCGCCCTTGCCCAGGAACGTGGATGCGGCCCACACGGCGCCGACTGAAACGACCAAGATCACAACCCACTTGAGGGCGGACTTCCAACCTCCGCCTTTCTCCAGCTCCTCGATGTCGTGCATGAGACGGTCTTCGGGGGCCGTCGATTGCTGCTCGGGTGGGTCCTGGTTGTGCTTCGCCATCATCACGCCTCCTCCGACGAATACGGCGCAACCCCGCGAGGGCGGCTCCTCCCTCGCAGGGAGGCCGACACAGCGGGATCATCTCCCCTCGGCCGCCGCGCGATCAAGAGGGCAAAGCCCCCGAATTGGTCCGTTTGTCCGGGACGCACCGTCAGGGGCCGGTCGAGCCGATCCGCTCGAGAGCCTGGCGTGCCGCGTCGTAGTCCGGCTTGATCCGGATCGCGGCACGGAAATGCTCTCTGGCCCCGGCGGAATCGCCGCGCCGGCCCAGGAGCACACCCATGTTGTGGTGCACCTGGTAGAGCGCGGGATCGTGGCGGAGGGCGTTCCCGTACGCATCCAGGGCTCCGCCGGTGTCGCCGGCCAGGGCCAGGGCGTGGCCGAGGCCGACCCATTCCTGTGCGGCGGCGGGGGTGAGAGCGAGCGCCGCGCGGAACGCCGCAGCGGCGCGGGGGTAGTCCTTCGATTCCAGGAGCGCCCGTCCGAGCCGCGCCTGGAGAAGCGGGTCGTCGGGTCGTGCGCGCAGGGCCCGCTCGAGCGCGGCCGCGGCCTCGGCCGGGCGCCCCCGGCTCAGCGCCAGGCCGGCCAGCATCTCGTCGGACCGCGACTCTTCCTCCGCCGACACCGTCACGCCGGCGACGAGGCGGTCGGCCTCCGCCTTACGGCCGAGGCTCCGGTACACCTGGGCGAGGACGAGCCGGACCTCCCGATCCTCCGGGAACCGGTGGTGGGCCCGCTCCAGGTAGGGCATCGCGGATTCGACCGCCCCGACCAGGAGGAGGCTTCGGGCGATGCCGAGCGAGTACCACGGCCGGCCGACCGAGCCGAACCAGCGCCGCCATCCCGCGGGCATCTCGTCGGGCTCCGGCCCGCGTGGCGTGAAGCCGGCTCCCGGGTCGATCCGGTACCTGCGAATGACCTCGGCGTGCTCCGGGAGGTCGCGGAGGAACACCAGCTCGCGGGAATCGAGATGGACGAGAACCCACCGGGGAGATTGCAGGAGCACGTCGGCGAGCCGAGCGAGGTCGCCTCGGCCCAGCATGACGGAACGGATTCCCCAGCGGTCGGCGAACCGGTCGAAATCACGCCGGCCCGCTGCGGTGGCGAGGTACTCGGCGATGAACGGCTCGCCGAACACCTCGTTCCGGCCGTCGATGAACACGGGGAAGCGGCCTCGAGCCGCCCAGATGAGGTAGGAGCCGTCGGCCATTTCGTGGAAGAGCTGCGGCCGAGCTCCCGACTGCATCAGGAAGCTCGTGGCAGCCTCGGCCTGGTACCAGGGGGCGATTCCGAGGCCGAAGCGGCGGTCCGGGTCGAAGCGCACCGCGTAGCGATCCGACGCCACGTACCACGCGCAGCTTCCCACGGCGAACGCCAGCGCGAGCGTTGCCCACGCGACGCCGGCCTTCGGGATCCACTGCGCGAGATCCCGTCGGTCCGTCCCGGGGCTTTCCGTGTCCTCGAGGTTGCGAAGGGCGGTCCAGGTGCCCACGAACGCGAAGAGCGCGACGTTTCGGACCGACTGCCCGGCCAGGTACGACACCGAAGCCCAGATCGCGAGCCGTGCAAAGTTCAGGCGCGACCTGCATGCGACGAACGACAGCCCCGACACCGCGAACAGGATCGCGGCCGCGCGGAGATCCCACCCCCAGCGGTCCAGGACGAACGGGCTCTGCAGCTCCTGGACCGCCCGCCCTACGATGCTGCTGGCATGGATCTCACGAAACAGGAGGAACGGGAAGATCGCTCCCTTCGGGCCGTGCGGGTTGAGAAGGCAGGCGGCGGTGATCGCCGCGGCGATCGTGGCGAGCCGCGCGGGCCCGGGGGTGGCGCCGCGCGGATTCCCATCCGGCCGGCGGACGGCGCGCGAGATCGTCTCCCCGGCAACGAAGAGCCATGCGAGAACCGGTCCGAGGATGAACACGGTGTGCGCGTTGCTCCAGAGGACCTGAGCCGCGGGAAGCGCCCACACGAGCCGGCGGAATCGCCCGCGACGGTACCCGTCCAGCACCACGAGGAACGCGCTCGTCAACGCGAACGTGACGATCTCGGGCCTCACCACGAAACGGCCCGACGCCGCCCAGATGCCCAGCACGACGATCGCGGCACCCGGCAGCGTCCGCGCCACCCGCCACGACGGCCGGACCAGGGCGACGAACGCTGCGGCGAGGAGGGCTGCTTGCGCGAGGATCAGGAGTGCGGGTCCGCCGACAGTCCAGCCGAGGTAGGTGAAGACGTAGAACAGCCAGCGGACCTCGATCCACTCCGTTCCGGGGACCGTGTAGGTGAAGACATCGTGACCGGGGAGCCGGCCGTTCTCCACGATCCACCGACCGGTCGCGAGCTGCCACCAGAAATCCGCGCTCCGGATCTCCTGCACGGACAAGGTCAAAAACAGCAGCGCAATCGATGCGAACAGGAGCCCGCGAGCCAAGGGCAGCTCCGGTCGGCTGGACGGGGACCGCATGGTCGTACTCTCGCATCTCCGCGCCGGGAAACGCAACGGTCTCGGGGATTCGGGGACAATGAACCATGACGCTCGTGGCGTCATGGACAACCAGAGTGAAAATACCGGGGGCCAGCCCCCGGACCCCCGCACCCGCGTACGGTGCAGTCCGGCAGACCGGCCTGCACCTCCCGCGGGTTTTTCATCGCGTTCGGGTGACGCCACGAGGCGTCATGGACAACTGGCATGCGAACACGGGGGCTCCGCCCCCGCGCCCCCGGCTCCCGCCGGAAACGCACGCCGGCGGACCGGCGTGCATTTCCGCGGGACGATTTCAGCATTTCAGGGAAACGCCTCGGGCGTCATGGACGACTGTCCCCGAAACTCGTCACTCGTACCGCAGCGCCTCGATCGGATCCTGCCGGGCGGCCTTGAGGGCCGGCCACATGCCGAACACGAGGCCGACCGCGGTGGACACCCCGAATCCGAGGGCAACGGACCACCACGGGGCCGCGGCCTGGAAGCTCAGCGATGCGCGCACGGCGAACGCGGCTCCCAGGCCCACGCCGATGCCCGCGGTTCCTCCGACCCCCGTGAGCGTCACCGTTTCCACGAGGAACTGCAAGGCGATGTCGCGGCGCGTGGCGCCGAGCGCCTTGCGCAGGCCGATCTCGCGCGTGCGCTGGGTCACGTTGACGAGCATGATGTTCATGACCCCGACGCCACCCACCAGCAGCGCGATCCCCGCGATCACGAGCATGGCGGCCGCCACTCCGTTCGTGATCTGCCGGAACTGATCCAGGCGGCCCACGCTCGTGAACGTGGAGAAGTCGTTCTCCTGATCCGGACGCAGCCCGCGACGGGCTCGGAGGATCGCAGTTTCTTCCTCGATGAGCGCGTCGAAGTCCTCGGGCCGCGCCGGGACCGTGGCGATGTGGATCGTGTCGCCTCCGCCGTTCTTGACCTGCGGGAACTGCTCGTCGAAGGCGGTCACGGGCAGACCGATGTAGTTGTCCGCGCTGCCGCCGAAGAAGCTTCCCTTCCGCTCGAAGACCCCCACGACGCGGTAGGGGACACCTGCGATGGTCAGCTCTTGTCCGATCGGGTCGCGCAGCGGAAAGAGCGCATCGACGACGTCGGGGCCGATCACGCAGACGTGGGCGGCCAGACGAAGGTCGGCGTCGGTCAAGAAGCGGCCGTCCGCGACGAAGTGGACGTTCGCTTCCATGTAGCCGGGCGCGGCGCCGAAGAGCAGGGGAGAGCTCATCTCGCGGCGGCCCGACTCGACCGCAGGCGGGTCCTGGAACAGATACCGCTCGGGGGAGACCGCCAGGACCAGCCGCGAGAGTCGCTTCAGCGCCGCCGCGTCCTCGAGGGTCAGATCGCGGCGGTTTCTCTCGGATTCGGGGGGACCCCCGGGGCCGAAGCGCGGCTCGAACTTCTGGAACTGGACGAGGTGCGTTCCGAACGCCGTGAACGCGGAGGTGACCTGGCGGTCGAACCCGACCACGAAGCTCACCATCATGATCACGGTGGCCACGCCGGCGGTGACGCCGAGCAGGGTCAGGAGCGAGCGGAGCTTCTGGGATCGCATCGCCGCCAGGGCGAAGCGGACGTTCTCGAGCCAGGCGATTCGAAGCCGGAGCCCGGTCACACCTCGTCCCTCAACGCGTCCACGACCGCCAGGTTCGACGCGCTGCGTGCGGGAAGGTAGCCGGCCACGACTCCCACGATGGTGGAGAGCGCGAGGGCGCCGCCGAGGATCGGCGGCGTGAGGCGCGCCGGGAACTGCAGCACCACCTGCACGAGAACGGACGCGGTGGCGCCCAGGGCCACTCCCACGATTCCCCCGCCGGTGGAAAGAAACGCCGCCTCGAGGAGGAACTGCCGCCGGATGTCCCGTTTGCGGGCGCCGAGCGCGAGCCGCACGCCGATCTCGCGCGTCCGCTCGACCACCCCGACCAGCATGATGTTCATGATCACGATTCCGCCGATCCCCAGCGAGACCGCTGCGATCAGGAATGTCAGGAGGAACGCCGCTGCGGAGATCTGGCGCCAGAGAGTCTGCAAGCTCTCCGCCGTCACGATGCCGAACGGGTCGGGAGAACGGAACGGAGTGTGCCGAAGCGCCCGGACGACGGCCCGGACTTCGTCGGCGGCCGGCTCCACCCCGGGGACCCCTCCGCGGGCCTGGATGAGAACATCGACGGATCTCCTCGTCCCGTACGCCTGGCGAAAGGTCCTCATGGGAATGAATACTTGGTTGTCGAGACTCTGTCCGAGCATCCGACCTTGTTGCGCGATCAACCCGATGACGCGGTACGGCACGCTTCCCACCAGAACCGTCCGCCCCACGGGATTGAGCTGAGGGAACAGCTCGTCCTTGACGTCCCAGCCGATGACCACCACGGCCGCAGCACCGCGTTCGTCACTCTCGCTGAAGAAACGTCCCGAGGCGAGATCGACGTTCATCAGCTCGCCGTAGTTCGCCGTCGTTCCGTGGACGGTCACGTCCGCCAGGCGGCGGTCCTGGTGCTTCACCGGGCCGCTCGTCGTCACGTCGGCGGCTACCGCCCGCGCGCGCGAAAGGAGCGCCATCAGATGCTCGACGTCCCTCCAGGTGATGTCCGGCCGCCGCACCGCGTCGAGGAACTCGTCGCGGCTCCGGATGATCCCGAACTTCGTCACCACGAAGACGTCCGGGGAGAGCCGGATCACTTTCTCGGCCACGTAGCCGTTGAGCCCGGAGATCACGGCGGCGACGCCGACGATCGTCATCACGCCGATGATGACTCCCAGGAGAGTCAGGAAGCTCCGCAACGGGTGCGCGCGGATGGACTCGAGCGCGGAGCGCGCGAGCTCGCGGCCGTTCATGGGAGCCACTCCTGGGCGCACGCGCGGCAAGTCGCGGCGGAGCAGGCGCGGCAAGAGAGGAAACGGCGCGCGACGGGTCGCATGCGGCCTAGCTCCGCGGCGGCTCGGCTTCGCCGGGCTTCTGCGCGCGGACTGCATCTCCCGGCTCGAGGGTCCGAAGCTCCCGGAACGGCCCGGTGACGATTGTCTCGCCTTCCTTCACCCCCTCCTTCACCTCCACGGAGAGCTCTCCGAGGAGGCCGGTTTGGATCGGCCGGAACGCCGCCTTGCCGTTCTCCACGACGTAGATCCCCTCTTGCTCCCGCGGCGCGGCACCGGGAGCAGCGCCGTCGGGCTTCTTCTCGGCGTCGCGCACCACGAGAGACTGGATCGGAACGGTGAGCACCTTGGCCCGGAACCCGGTGAGGATGTCGGCCTGCACGGTGAGCCCGGGCTTGATCCCTTCGGGCGGATTCTCGATGCGCACCTTGACCTTGAACTTGATCGCCTCGTTCGCCGCGCCCGTCCTCACCAACGGCGAGCTTCCGACCTCGGTGACTATCCCGTCCAGGGTCCGGTTGGGGTAGGCATCCACGTGGACGCGCGCCTTCTGTCCGAGAGCCACCGACGGGATCGAGGTCTCGTCGATCTCCATCTCGGCTTCCACCGTGGACATGTCGGAGATCGTGAGAAGCACCGTCCCGGGCTGGTTCTGCACGCCGATCACCGCGACCTCGCCTTCCTCGATCCGCCTGGCGGTGACCACGCCGTCCATCGGGGCGCGGATCGTCGTCTTCGATAGGGTGTCGCGAACCCCCGAGAGCGCGGCGCGCGCCTCATCCACCCGACGCTCGGCGGCCTCGATTGCGGCCTCGGCGGTCGCCGCCGAGGTCCGGGCCCGCTCGCGGTCGGCGGCGGAGAGGATCCCGGCGAGAAAATTCTCGTCGGCGCGCTCCGCGTCCGCCCTGGCCTGGTCCCGGGTGAGGCGGGCGGAGTCGAGCTGCTTGAGCAGGGCCTGCATCGAGAACTCGGAGCTGCGGGTCAGGGCGAGCGGATGCGCGGAGTCGATCTGGAGCAGAAACTGCCCCTTCCGCACGCGGTCGCCTTCGCGAACGGCCAGCTGGGTCACCTGTCCCGCGACGGTCGCGGAGATCTCGACCTTCTTCTGCGCCTGGACCTTGCCGTTCGCGCTGACCTTCGCTTGCAGGTCCTCGCGGCCCACGGTGCCGGTCTGGACGGCCACGGGCTTCGGGCCGCGGCGCGACGCCCAGAACCCGACGGCCGCGGCGACCAGGACGACGCAACCGCCGGCAATCAGCAGAGTCCGCTTCCTCATGGCGACGATCCCCCCTGCCGGCATTCTACGGGCCTTCGGGTCGAGTGGTTTCCGGGAGAATCCGTTCGCGGGCCCGTGCTGGCGGCGGTGCCGTACAATCCACGCATGTCGCAGAAGATCGCGGGCCGGGAAGGGGTAGGGGAGAAGGGGAGGGCCGCGCTACGAGCGGGCGGCTGGGTCGCGGTCGCGGCGGCGATCTTGGTCGTGGCCCTGCTGCGGCTGCGCCTCGCGGACGTTCCTCTCGAGCGCGACGAGGGGGAGTACGCGTACGCGGGGCAGCTCATTTTGCAAGGCGTGCCGCCCTACGGCCTCGCGTACAACATGAAATTCCCCGGGACCTACTACGCGTACGCCGCGATGCTGGCCCTGTTCGGGGCCAGCGCGCGCGGGATTCACACCGGGCTCCTCTTGGTCAACGTGGCCACGATTCTGTTGGTGTGGCTTCTCGGCCGGCGCCTGGCGGGGGACCTCGCGGGGGCGGCCGCCGCGTGGGTGTTCGCCGCTCTCTCCCTCGATCGATGGATCATGGGAGTGTTCGCCCACGCGACGCATTTCGCCGCGCTGCTGGTCACGGCGGGACTGTACGTGCTGCTCCTCGCCGAGCAGCGGCGGCGGATGATCTGGTTCGCCGCGAGCGGCGCTCTGCTGGGCGCGGCCGTGCTCATGAAGCAGCACGCGATCCTCTTCCTTCCCCTCGGCGCGTTCCTCGTCGTCTGGTCGGCGTGGGAGGAGGATCGGCGGGCGCTGCGCGCGGCGGGGCTTCGCGTCGCGTCGCTCGCCGCCGGATCCGTCGCTCCGGTGGCTCTCGTGCTGGCCGTCTTCCTGTTCCAGGGGGTCCTCGGGCGCTTCTGGTTCTGGACGTTCCGCTACGCGAAGGAGTACGTCACCGAGCTGCCGCTGTCCCGCGCGCCGGCCCAGCTTTCCTACGCGTTGAGCCAGATCACCCAGTCGACCCTGGCGCTGTGGATCGCGGCGGGAGTCGGCCTCGCGGCCCTCTGGGTCGCCCGCTTTTCCGCCACGACGCGGGCATACCTGACGGGGCTGCTGATCGCTTCGTTCGCGGCCACCTGTCCCGGCTTCTACTTCCGCGAGCACTACTTCATCGTGATGCTCCCCGCGCTCGCCCTGCTGGTCGGAGCGGGGGCCGCGGCGCTGGACCGGCTCGTCGCTACCGTGGCGCCCGCTCGCCTCGCGCGTGCCGCCGCGGCGGCCGTCGTCGCGCTCCTGGTCGGCTCGTACGCGATCGCGGAGCGCGGCTATCTGTTCTCGATGAGCCCCCGTGAGCTCAGCCGCGTGCGCTACGGAAGCAACCCGTTCGTCGAGTCCCCCGAGGTCGCGCGCTACATCCGCGAGCGCACCTCGCCCGGCGATCGCATCGCGGTGCTCGGCTCGGAGCCGCAGATCTACTTCTACGCCGGCCGCCGCTCGGCCACCGGCTACCTCTACACCTACCCCCTCATGGAGCCGCAGCGCTACGCGCGCCAGATGCAGGAGGAGATGCGCCGGGAGATCGAGGCCGCGCACCCGGTCTACCTGGTCTTCGCGCAGGTCAGCGCGTCGTGGCTCGCGCGGCCGCAGTCCGACCAGTGGATCCTCCGCTGGGGAAACCGCTACGTCCGCGACTGCTACGACCTGGTCGGCGTCGCGGACATCTACTCGAAGAACGAGACCCGGTACGTGTGGGAGCAGGAGGCCCGCGGGTACAAGCCCGTCTCCGACAGCGTGCTGTACACGTTTCGACGGAAGAGCGACGCGCCGTGCGCCGTCGATCCGGCCCTCCGCTGATCTTGCTGCTGTGAGACTGCGAGGGTTTCGCCCGCGCCCCTCGCGCCCCGGTGCCTGGCGTGCACGATGGGAGAGCCTCCGAGGGGGTCCGTGCCGAAGTGCGTCTCGGAGGAGGATACGTCGGTGTGGTCGCGGGGCTCAGGCACGGAAGGAACGACCTGAAGAACCGCTGGTGCACCACAGCCGACGCCGACCCTTCCGGATGCTATCAGCCCCCCCCCGCTTTCCCTGAACTGGTCGTTGAAAGAAACGTCGTGCGTTGCCCTGGCCGTGCAATTCCGGAGCGCCGGCCGCGGACATCACCAGCTACATCGAGAGTCTGGCGGCCAACGGGGCGCGACCACTGCACGACTGAGGAGGCAGTTGCCGCTCTCGCCGCGTCCCCGTGGTGACGCGAGTGCCCGGTTCCCGCCGCCCGGCGATTTCCCCCCGACGCGGACCGCTCCGGAGTGTCGGTCAGAACGCCCCGGCGAGGCGCTCCCTCGATCCGAGCACCACGAGTCGATCCCCCGGCTCGAGGCGGGTGCCCGCTTCGGGCACCAGGCGAAGCTCCCGTCCCGCGCTGTCGCGACGTAGCACGACGAGTACCGTCGCGCCGAAGCGCTCGCGAATTCCGATTTCCGCGATCGTGCGCCCGACGAGCGACTGCGGGACGGTGACCTCGATCACCTCCTGGTCGGCGGGCACGCGGACGAAGGTGGGTCCTCGGCCGCCCGCGCCCTCGGCCTCGAAGCGTGCGATTGGAGCGCGCCGATGGAGCACCTCGAGCGCGTAGACGCCGAGGATGTCGCGCCGCGAGACGGTCCCGAGGAGCTTTCGCTCCTGGCGGTTCGAGACGACCGGCAGCCGCTCCGTCTCGGTCGTCCAGAAAGTCTCGAGCGCGGCGTCGAGGCTGTCGTCGGGGGTCACCACCGGGAAGGCCGGATCGGCGACGTCTCGCGCGCGAGAGGCCGAAGGCTCTCCCATCTCGCGCAGCGCGCGGCCGACGTCGCGAAGCGCCACGGCGCCGGTGAAACGCCCTTCCGCGTCGAGGACGTACAGGTGGTTCCGTCGCGCCGCGATGAAGCGGTCGAGGAGGGCCGGCACCGGGACGTCGGGAGCGACGGTCTCCTGGTCGGGACGCATGACGCTCCGCACGGCGAGTGATTGGGTCGCCCCGGGAAAGAGCAGGTCCGCGCCGCGCTTCCGTCGCAATGCCTCGGTGTAGATCGAGTCGTCGTGGATCCCGCGGGCGACGAGGCTCGCAGCCGCCGCGGCGACCAGGAGCGGCAGCACGATCTGGTAGTCGAGCGTCATCTCGAAGAGCATCACCACGGCGGTGAGCGGCGCATGCGTCGTCCCCGCGAGCAGGCATCCCATCCCGACAAGGGCGTACGCGCGCGGATCGGAGGTGCTTCCGGGGAACGCGCCGTGGAACAACGATCCGAACGCCTGTCCGATCACGGCGCCCAGGAAGAGGGTCGGGGTGAACACGCCGCCCACCGCCCCCGAGCCGACCGTGGCCGACGTGAGCACGAGCCGGAACGCGAAGAGCGTCAGCGCGAACCCCGGCGCCCAGAGGTGGTCGAAGAGGTCCCGGATCGCCTCGCGGCCGTTGCCGACGAGCTCCGGGAAGCGGATTATCGCAAGCCCCAAAACGAGCCCCACGGCCGCCATCGCGAGCGGTCGGGGCAGCCTCGACCAGGTGAAGAAGCGCGCCGCCGCGCGCAGGGTCACGAGGAAGAGCGCCGCGGCCGCCCCCGCCACGAGGCCCAGGACGACGTAGAGGAGGATCTCCCACCGGCTCGCCATCGTGAGCTCCGGCAGGCGGAAGACCGGCATCCTCCCGAACACCCCCCCCGCGATGATCGTCGCCGCGGCGGACGAGAAGACGAGCGGCGCGAACACGTCGAGCGCGAAGCTTCCCAGGATGATCTCCATGGTGAAGAGCGCGGCGCCGATCGGCGTGTTGTACGCGGAGGCGATCCCGGCGGCGACCCCGCAGCCGACCAGGATCCGCAGCTCGCGCGTCGTCACGCCGAGGCGGCGCCCCAGCCACGACCCCACGCTCGAGGACAGGAGCACCATCGAGCCTTCGCGACCCACCGCTCCCGCCGAGGCGACGGTCACGATCGAGGAAACGCTCTTGACGAGGGCGGGGCGGAGGTAGAGCACCCCCTCGCGCACGACCACCGCTTCGAGAATGTCCCAGCCGCGTCCCGACCCCGCCCAGCGTCCCCCCCACATGAGGACAATCCCCGCGAGCAGCCCGCCCGCGGTCGGAATCAGGACGCGAAGCCATCCAGGGGCCGCCGCCACCGCGTGGGCAAGGTTGTCGTCCTGGGGCCAGATGAGGTGCGGAAGCCAGATCGCCAGCAGGCGGAACGCGGAGGCGACCCCTCCCGCGACGACGCCGACGAGCACGGCCCGGAGGAGCATTCCTCCGTGGGCGCCGAACGGCGCGTCCCATCTGGGAGTCCAGCGCATCGATCCCCACCGCGCCTCGCGCCCCGGTCGACGCTCGCAACAGGCGATTCTAGCGCATCCCTCGCCGGACTCCGGGCCGCTTCGAGCGCGGCGGCGAGCGCAGGCGAGTCGTTGATCCCGCGTACGCCGATCCTCTATGCTTCCACCGCTCGTGGAGCCGCGCGTCGCGGCGGGGAGGAGAACGGCATGGCCCAGAAGAATCCGGCGGACCTGACGTCGCTCATCGAGCGGCTTGCCGCCGCCGATGCGGCGGTGGTGGATCGGACGGTCAAGGAGCTGAAAGCACGCCTGGGCAAGCTGCGACCGGACGAGTTCCGCCGGACCGGCGAGGCGATCTGCAGCCTCTTCTACGTCGACACCTCGGATCGGCCCGACCTCGAGGTCGCCATGGAGCGCGCCTCGGACCTGCTCGCGGCGCAGGGCGAGAAGGCGGTCCCGCTCCTGCTGGCGCAGATGCAGGGGAGCGACATCAAGTCGCACCTCTACCTCGCCCGGACGCTCGGGAAGATCGGGAAGCACGCCATCCGGCGTCTCCGGGATGTCCTGGCGACGGCCGAGGATCCGTACGCACGCGCGTTCGCCCTCTACGCGATCGGGAAGATGACCTGCCCCGAGGTGCTGGACGCGGTTCCGGAGGTCCTGGGCGGCCTGATGCATCCCGACAAGGAAGTGCGGGACTCGGCGGCGCGCACTCTCGGGAAGATCGCTCGCGCGGTGCCGAAAGCTCGCGTGAAGACGGGAATGCGACGCGAGATGTTCGACGCGCTGACCCGCGCGACGCGGGACGCTCAGGCGGCGGTCCGGGCCAAGGCGATCCGGAGCCTGGGCAAGATGGCCGGCGCCGGACTGCTGACCGCGGAGCAGCGGGAGACCGTCGCGAACGCGGCGCGGGCCGCCCTGGGCGAGTCGGCCGAGTACGTGTGGGACAGCGCCTTCATCGTTCGCCAGGAGGCGCGCGAGGCTCTGCGCGCGGTCGAGTCCTCCGGCTGAGGCGGGCCGACGTCGCCCGCTGCCGCGGTTGTATCGATGTCATTGGAGACAAGGGTCGTACGCGCTTCGATTCAGCTCCTCCTCACTTTCCTGTCGTACACCCGACGGGAACGAGCGCATCGACTCCGCTCCCAACGACGAATAGCGAGCAGCCATCCGCGTTCCTGCCGGATCGAGGGTTCCTGGGGTTCGTGTCCTCGCTCGACCAATTTCGGCGTATGCTCCGTGTTGCTGGGGCCGGGGAGAGGCCCGGCCGATGCGACAGAAGGCCACCGATGGAACTCGGGGTGCTCGGGGGTACGGGAGGATGGGCTGCTTGTTTCGACTGCTCGACGGAGGTTCGGGATGACTCCACTGGAACAGTTGCGCCTCGAATCGTCAACCATCGCCCGAATCTGCGCGCAGTATCACGTGGCCGAGCTGTCCGTGTTCGGGTCGACCGCACGGGGCAACGCGGGCCCCGAGAGCGACATCGACCTTCTGGTGACGTTCCAACCGGATGCGGCGATCGGCCTCGTTGCATTCAATCGACTCCGAAGAGAACTGGAGGACGGCCTCGGTCGCCGGGTCGACCTCGTGCCCAAGGATGGTTTGAAAGCGGTCATTCGCGACGAGGTGCTCGCCGAGGCGCAACTCCTTTATGCGGCCTGAGCGGCTCTATTCGTCGGACATGCTCGAGGCGTCCGAGAACGTCGCCCTCCACATCAAAGGGAAGTCGCGGGACGCGTTCATGGTGGACCGAACCGTGCGGGCGGCGGTGCTCCACGAACTGACCGTAATCGGCGAAGCGGCGGCCCGCATCCCCGCAACGCTGCGCGAGCGCTACCCCTTGGTTCCGTGGCCGGACATCATCGCGTTCCGGAACATCATCGTCCACGAGTACTTCGGGCTTTCGTGGGCGCTGGTTTGGGATACGGCAACGAGGGACGTGCCCGATTTGCACCGACGGGTCGTGGAGATCCTGCGATTCGAGTTCCCCGGGCTCGGTGGCTCGAGCTGAGCGTGGCGCCAGGAGAGGGGTCAGACCCCGATCGTCTGGTCGGCGGGTGTGATCGTGCTCCGGGCCAGGAGCCCAACACCGGCCGGCGATTCGGGCCCACGTCGCCGGCTGCCGCAGCTGCATCGGTGTCATCGCAGATCCCGCATCGGACGCGCCACGAGGACCATTCCCGATTCGCGCGGCGGACCCGGGTAGGTATCCTGTGGGCGGAAGAGGAGGTGCCCGGACCCAGATGCCTGCCTGGAAGATCGGCGACAGGCTTCGCCATCGGTTCAACCATGACCTCGGCCCCGGTCGGATCCTGGCGGTTGACGGCCGCTCGATCGTGGTCGAGTTCCCCGACGCGGGCTCGACGCTACGCCTCGCCGCGACGACCGATGCGCTCGTCCCTCTCGAGTTCTCGCCCGGCTCGAAGGCGCGCCTCGAGCCCGGCGGAGAGACGGTGGTGGTGGCCGGGGAGGCGACGGATGGAGGCATCCGGCTGAGCGACGGGAGGGTCGTACGCGCTTCCGAGCTCTGGCCGATCGACGTGGTGGATTCCCCCGTGGACCTCCTCGCGCAGGGCGAGGTGGGGACCGTGGACGCGTTCGCGTTGCGGCTCGATGCCCTTCACCTCATGGCGCTGCGGGAGGCCGCTGGACTGGGCTCGTTCCTGGGGGGCCGGATCCGGCTCTTCCCTCATCAGCTCGACGTGGCCGAGCGGGCGACCCGAACCGATCCGGTTCGCTGGCTCCTCGCCGACGAGGTGGGCCTCGGCAAGACGGTCGAGGCGTGCCTGATCCTCAACCGGCTGGTGCGGACCCGGCGGGCGGAGCGGGCGCTGGTCGTCGCGCCCGAGACGCTCACCGTGCAGTGGCTGGGAGAGCTGTGGAGGAAGTACCACCAGGTCTTCGTGCTCCTCGATGACAAGCGCCTCGCCGACGTCGAGCGGGACTTCGGCAGCGGGTTCAATCCGTTCGAGGTGCACCGTCGCACGGTGGTCGGACTCGAGGCCCTGGCAGCTCGGCCGCGCCTCACCGAGCAGGCGGTCGAGGCGGGGATCGACCTGTTGATCGTCGACGAGGCGCACCACCTGAGACGTCCGCCCGGGCACCCGGGCGACCCGGCGTACCGCGCCGTCGCTCCCATCGCGGCCCTCGGCCGCCACGTGCTGCTCTTGACCGCCACGCCGCTGGAAGAGGACTCCCACGGGTTCTTCCGACTCCTCCAGCTGCTTCGGCCCGAGGAGTTCCCCGAAGGCGTGTCGGTCGAAGAGCGTCTCGCGCGGCGCGAGCCGCTGCCGCCCTGCACCAGCTCGACGCGCCGCAGCGACATCGGGGGACTCCCGCCCCGTGTCGGTGTCCCCGTGGAGATCGACGACGAGCACGAGGGGTGGGAAGACCTCGAGCGGCTCGAGCGAGCGCTCCGTGCCCAGCCGGCTCCGCACGCCGTGGCCAGAAAGGAGAAGGCACGGAGGATCCAGCGCGGCCTCTCCTCGGGTGCGTCGCTCCTCGCCGTGCTGGGACCGCCGGGAGGTCCCGACGAGAAGCTCCGGGCGCTCGCGCGAAGGGCTCTTGCCTCGGACCCCAGAATCGAGTGGCTCGCAACCGCCGCGCGTCGCGGGAAGGACCGGGGCGAGAAGACCCTCGTCTTCGTCGCGGATCGCGAGACGCTGGAGGCGCTTCAGGCCGCTCTCAGCCGTGTCGCGCAGATCCGCTGCGGGGTGTTCCACGAGGATCTGGCTCCCGGGCAACGCGACATCGAGGTCGCCCAGTTCCGCCTTCCCGGCGGTCCTTCGATCCTCGTGTCCACCGAGTGCGGCGGCGAGGGGCGCAACTTCGAGTTCTGCCACCGGCTGATCCTGTTCGACCTTCCGTGGAGTCCGCTCGCGGTGGAGCAGCGGATCGGCCGCCTGGACCGGATCGGGCGGACGATCCCGGTGGAGATCGTGTATTTCCGCCCGCCGCGCGGGCTCGGCGCGGCGGTGGCGTCGCTGTACGAGACCATCGGCCTCTTCCGGGAGCCTCTCGGAGGGATCGAGCGCGAGCTGGCCCTCGTCGAAGCGGCGATCCAGGAGGCGGCGCTGTCGGAGCTCGATCCGATTCCTCCCGGGCATTTCGACCAGGCGGCGACCGCCGCAGGCCATGCCCTCAGCCGCGAGCGCGAGGCGGCCTATCACGAGCTGCATCGCGACCCGTATCGACCGGAAATGGCGGCCGGGATCCTCGCCCGGGTTCCCCCGCATCTCGAGGAGCTGACCCAGGAGGTCGTGCTCGCCGCGTGCGGGCATCTGGGGTTTCACGTCGAGGAGCAGCGCGGGCGCGCGCGGCACTCCATCGAGTTCGGCAGCCACGCCCGGGTGGACTCGCTGCCGGGCGTCCCCGGCGGCGCGAGCTTCCTGGGCACCTTCGACCGGGAAGAGGCGGTGGCGGACGAGTCGATCGATTTCTTCGCTTCGGGGCATCCCCTCGTGGAGGGGATCCTGCTCGAGATCGAGGAGGGGCCCGTCGGCCGCACCGCGGTGCTGCGCGTCGATCTGGGGAGCGAGCGGGACCTCGGCTTGCTCGCGCTCTACAAGTCGGGGCCGGTCTTCGAGGCGGTGGCCGTGGACGGGTCCGGTCGCCTGCGACCCGACTGGACGGACGCCCTCGTGCAGCGGCCGCTCCGGTCCAAGCGGCTCAAGGCGGAGACCTTGACGAAGCAACCCGGCTGGGCCGCGTTGATCCGTCGCCTCGCGGGCCGCCTCGGGCGCGAGGATCGTCCCGTGGCGGTGGCCGCCCTCGTCGTGGGCGGCTGATCGGCTGCCGCCTCGGCGCCGACGACGGCTCCCAACCGACCTCGCGCTCTCTACGTCAGGAAGGTCTCATGGCTCGGGCGCCCGCGCGGATCTCATCGAGCCGGACGCGGCGGCCCTCGCGGGCGGAGACGAGCACGGCATCGGCGATCTCGACCGCGGCAAGCCCGTCCCTGCCCGTGACGGACGGCGCGGTCCCCTCGCGCAGGGCTCGCGTGAATTCCCGCAGCGCCTCGACCACGGTCGGCACGGAGGGAACGTGGCCGAGGTCGCGGATCGATCGCCCCTCGATCGCGTGGAGCGTCCTGTGGATGTGGTCCGCCGCCAGCTGGCCGTTCTCGCCGACCAGCTCGATCCGGCCGGACCGGCCCTGCGTGGTGCGCGCGTTGTCCACCGCCGCGAGGATCCCGCCTGGCTCGAGGCGCAGGAGCGCCACGAACTGGTCGTCCGTGGATCGCGTCTCGGCCGCACCGATCTCGGCCTGGACGGAGACGACCTCGGACCCCGTGAGGAACCGGAGGAGGTCGAATCCGTGGACCCCCGTGTTGAGAACGCAGCCGCCGCATCCGGGGGTGTCGATCCACGCTCTCCCGCTCGGCTCGAATCGCTGGTTGACCGTCACGACGCGCAGCGCGCCCAGCGTCGCGGCCCGCTCGCGAAGCGCTCGCACGAGCGGGTCGAATCGGAGCGTCTGCGCGACCATGAGCGGCGTGCCGGTGGTCTCGGAGAGGACGCAGACCTCCGCAGCGCGCGCCGCGTCCGGGGCGAGAGGTTTCTCGACGAGCACCGGCCGCCCCGCCCGCAGGCAGGCCGCGGCGACCGTCGGGTGCAGGTCCGGGGGAAGCGCGAGCACGACCGCGTCGAGGTTCGCGAGCGTCGCGAGATCGGACGGGTCGTGCGCGAAGCGGATGTGGTTGGCCTCCGCGAAGCCACGGCCCGCCGCTTCATCGGCGCGCGAGATCGCCACGAGCTTCGCGCCCGGTACGTCCCCGCGGAGAAGGTGCGTGGCATAGCGCATCCCGTGGATGCCCAGTCCCGCAATCCCGATTCGGATCCGGCCCGTCAACGCATGCTCCCTTCCGCTCGTCGTGGAACGGTCGGACGCGAGGACCTCGTGCGGCCGACCGTTCGAGGCACGATCCATCCTCCACGTCTGCGCGCCGGAGTCAAGATTGGACATCCTGGAGGGTGTACGCCCGGGCTGCCCCGGCCCTACGCCCCCGACCGCTCGTGGAGTTGCCCACAGCGAATCCCTGTGCCATATTGCGTCCAACATGCTGAGAATCCACCGATCGGGTCGTAGCGCGAAGGGGCGCGTTCGCGCCTTGGCCGTGGTGTTCCATCTGGCCGTATTCACGTTCGTCGCTCCGATGCTGGTCCTGTGCGAGGACGGAAACGGCCACACGGCCGTGGAATCGGCGATCTCGCTCTGCTGCCCGCAGGTGTCGACTGGAACCCGCGAATCGAATCGAGCGCCCGAGACCCGGGGCGCTGCGACGAATTCCTGCGCGGGCTCCTGCACCGATACCTTCTTCCTCGCTAGCATCGACGTTGCCTCGACTCGGAGTATCGCTCCGGCGTCTGACGCCGTGACCACGGTGCCGCCCGCCGGGCTCGCTCCGTGCCCCGCTCCAGCGCTCGCGGACCGAGATGCGGGCTGCTGGTCTTCCCTGCCGCCCCCTCGACTCGGAAGATCCACCGTCCTGCGGATCTGATTTCCCCCGACTCGTCTCGAGCATGGCGGGCCTACGGGCCCGCGGTCGTGGACTCGTGGACTGGAACGGAGGGAATTCATGC
Source organism: Terriglobia bacterium (assembly GCA_963699985.1). Classification (GTDB taxonomy): domain Bacteria; phylum Acidobacteriota; class Polarisedimenticolia; order Polarisedimenticolales; family CAVOVZ01; genus CAVOVZ01. The sequence continues at coordinate 379,142 of CAVOVZ010000022.1, read as the reverse complement.
ATCGAAATCTCGCAATGGTGCTGCGCGCGTTGGCAGTCAGCCTGGTGCTGGTAGCACCGGCCGTCGCTATGGGAAGCGGCGACGCTTCCGCGACGCCGCAATTCGGCAGCGCGTCGGACGGGACGCCTCAGCATCCGATCTCGTTCGAGCGCGCCGAGGCGCTTGCGCTTGCCGCCAATCCGACTCTCGGCGCGATGGAGGCTTCCCGCCGCGCCGCGGACGGTGTGCTGCTCCAGGCCAAGGCCAGGCCCAATCCCGGACTGTTGCTGGAGGGGGAGAACTTCGCGCTCGATCTTCCGGGATGGCGCGAGACGGAGATGACGCTGTCGCTCGCGCAACCGCTCGAGACTGCCGGCAAGCGCTCGCGCCGCGTGCGGGAGGCCGAGGCGTCGCGGGAAGTCGCTCGCCTGGAGCGGGATACGGTCGGTCTCGAGCTGCGGACCGAGTTGCGCCGGCGGTTCGTGGTGGCGCTCGGTCGCCAGGAGCGCGTCCGGGTGCTGCAGGAGAACGTGCGGATCGCCGAGGAGACCCTGAACGCCGTCCGCGAACTGGTGCGAGCGGGCGAAGTCTCGCCCATCGAGGAGTTGAAGGTCGATGCCGATGCGTCCACCTCGCGAACCGATCTCGCGAGGGGGGAGGCCGATCTGCTCGTGGCGCGGCGGAACATCGCCGCCCTCTGGGGCGGCGCAGAATCCGAGTTTGGTCAACTGGTGGGCGCGCTGTCGATCCCGAAGGCCGTTCCGACGGTCACCGACATCCTCGCGCAGGTCGAGGCCTCGCCGAGCCTGACGCGCTGGGAGGCGGAGGAAGCACGCCGGGCCGCGACGCTCGATCTGCAGAACGCGCTCGCGCGGCCGGACGTGACCATCGCGGTGGGGATCCGGCGGTTTCGATCGTCGCAGGACAACGCCATGGTCGCGGCGGTCGGCCTGCCTCTTCCGCTTTTCGACGGCAGGAAAGGCGCAATCGCCGAAGCGGCGGCGCAACGCGACCGCGCAGCGCTGCAGCGCCAAGCGGAGCGCAATCGGTCGCATGCCGATGGCCTGTCGGCCGTGACCCAGCTGGACGCGGCCACTGCCGAAGCGTTGCGCCTCCAGGACGAAGTGCTGCCAAAAGTCCGCCGAGTCTACGATTCGATCGAGGAAGGGTATCGCCGAGGCAAGTTCCGTCTTCTCGATCTGCTCGACGCGCGACGGTCTTTCAGCGCCGCAGTGCTCCGCCACAACGACGCCCTCGTCGCGGCCGGGCTCGCCTCTGCCGACCTGTACTTCCTCACGGGCGGCTCCTCGGATCCAGGGCTTGGAGGGATCCGATGAGCTGCGTCACACGCACGATCGTTCCGGGCTTCGCGTTGTTTGCCGGGATCCTCGCGCTCGCGTCCGCGTGCGGACCTCGAGGGGGCGCCGGCGTGGAACCGGACAAAGGGCCCGCGGACGAGCTAGGACAGGCTCCGGGGGAGCGCTCGTCCCTCGCAGTCGCGGGCCAACCTGGCGACCCGAGCGCGACGACGGACGAGGCCGATGACGATGCCCCGGCGCGCGAAGCCGGAATCGAAGAGATCTTCTCCAAGGCTACTCAATGCGAGCACCGCATCCCGCAGTACACCTGCCCCGAGTGCCGCTACCAGCTCGGTGTGGTGAAGGTGTCGCCCGAATTGCTCGCGAGTGCGGGGCGAGAAGGCTTCGCGACGGCCCCGGTGGCGTCGCGCCGCATGGCCGAGAGTCAGGAGCTGAACGGCGAGGTTCGGCTCGACGAAGGACGCTCGGTCTACATCGGCCCGCGAGCGGCCGGCGTGGTCCGGCGGATCCTCGTCGATGTCGGTCAGAACGTCCGGGCCGGCCAGGTTCTGTTCGAGATCGAGAGCGCCGAGCTGAGCGACGGGCGTGCCGAACATCGGAAAGCCGTTGCGGCGATGAATCTCGCGCTCGCCACCGAGCAACGGGAAGCCGATCTGTTTCAGAAGAAGATTTGCCCCGAGCAAGATCTCCTCGAAGCCCGGGCCGCCCTCGAGGCGACTCGGGCCGCCGAGCGCGCCGCGCGCGAGCGGTTGCTCCGGCTCGGCCTCACAGCGACGGAGGTGGACGCTGTCGCTCCCGACAACGCCGGCGTCCGCAGCGGGCTCATGCCGGTTCGGGCTCCCTTCGCCGGCACCGTGCTCGACCGCTCGCTGAACCTCGGCGCGCTCGTCGAGCCCGGCGAGAAGAACCTCCTGCTCGCCGACACCGCGCGCGTCTGGGTCATGACGAACGTCTACGAACGGGAGCTCGGGGCCATCCTCGAGCAGCAGGCCCGGAGGAAGGTGATGGCGGACGTTTCCGTGCCGGCGTTTCCGGGGCGCATCTTCTCCGGAACCGTCGACGCCGTGGGCGGGACGGTGGACGAGGCGACGCGAACCACCAAAGCCCGCGCCGTCGTCGACAACCCGGACGGTCTCTTGCGCCGGGGCATGTTTGCGCGTGTCCGGCTGCGGCTCGAAGCCGGGAGCGACAGGCTCGCGGTGCCGGCGGACGCGGTCCTCACCGACGAGGGGAGTTCCTTCGTCTTCGTGCGCCACGACGCCGAGTACTACGTTCGACGGACGGTCCGTGTGGGGCGGACCTCGAGCGGATGGACGGAGATCGTCGGCGGACTGTCCGACGATGACGTGGTCGTCTCGCGTGGCGCCTTCCTGCTCAAGTCCGACGTGCTGCGCTCGAAGATGGGCGCCGGCTGCGCGGATTAGGCCGGCAGCGAAAACTTCCATGCGTCGCTTCGCGAGGATCCTGCTCTCCCAGCGCTGGGCCGCATTGCTCTTCGGTGCCCTGTTGGTCGGGGGCGGCGTCGTGGCATGGTTCCGGCTTCCCATCGACGCGTTCCCAGACGTCACCAACGTCCAGGTGATGGTCCTGACCAAGGCGCCCGGCTTCTCGGCGGAAGACGTCGAGCAGCGAGTGACCTACCCGATCGAGCAGCAGATGGGCGGCCTGCCGAAAGTGTCGCAGGTTCGCTCCGTGTCGAAGGCCGGCCTCTCTCAAGTCGTGATCGTTCTTCAGGATGGGGTTGACCCGTACTTTGGGCGCCAGCTCGTCCTCGAGCGACTGCAAGGGGCACGAGAACAGCTTCCAGCCGGTATCGAGACCGAGCTGGCTCCGTTGAGCACCGGCCTGGGCGAGATCTTCCAGTACACGCTCGAAGGGTCGGATCTGTCCGCGATGGAAAAACGCACGATCCAGGACTGGGTCCTCGCGCCCCAGTTGCGGTCCGTGCCCGGCGTCACGGAAGTGAACAGCTTCGGCGGGTTCGTGAAGCAGTACCACGTCCTGGCCGATCCGACGCGACTGCTCGAGTACGGGCTGACGCTGCGGGACGTGCTCGATGCGGTGGAGCGGAACAACGCCAACGCGGGGGCGGGCTTCATTGTGAAGGGCTGGGAGCAAACCTACATCCGCGGCAAAGGTCTCTTCACCTCGATCGACGACGTCGCCCACGTCGTTCTGCGAGCCGAGGACGGCACACCGGTTTTCCTGGGCGACGTCGCCGATGTCGTCGTCGGGCCGGAGGTTCGGCAAGGCGCGGTGACCCGCGACGCGAAGGGGGAAACGGTCGCCGGCATGGTCATCATGTTGCGCGGCGAGAACTCGAAGACCGTCGTCGGCCGGGTCAAGGATGCCGTGTCGAAGCTCAGCGCCTCGTTGCCGCAAGGGCTGCGGATCGACACGTTCTACGACCGGACCGAGCTGATCGAGGCCTGCATCAAGACGGTGAGGGACGCGATGCTCGAGGGGAGCGTCCTGGTGATCCTCGTGCTGTTCTTGTTCCTCGCCGAGCTGCGGACGGCCCTGATCGTCGTATTGTCGCTGCCGCTCACGTTCCTGTTCACATTCATCCTCATGGACGTTGCCGGCCTGTCGTCGAACCTCATGAGCCTCGGCGGACTGGCGTTTTCGGTGGGAATGGTCGTCGATGCGTCGATCGTCGTCGTCGAGAACATCCGACGGCACCTGGCGCACCAGCGTGAACCGGGAACGAAACGAGCTGTCGTCATCGAGGCGCTGGCCGAGATCGGCCGGCCCGTGACGTTCTCGGTGCTGATCATCGCGCTCGTCCTGGTTCCCTTGCTCACGCTCCAGGGCGTCGAAGGGAAGATGTTTCGGCCGCTGGCGCTCGCGATGCTGTTCGCGCTCCTCACATCGATTGTCGTCGCGCTGACCGTCGTCCCGGCGCTGGCGGACTGGATTCTGGCTCAGCGGGCGGAACGCGAGTTCCGGTTCGTCCGCCGCTTCCACGACGGCTACCTGCGCTTCCTCGGCGCGGCCATGCGGCGTCCATGGATCACTCTCGGGACGGCCGGGGGCTTTCTGGTCGCCACCGTGGCGCTGGTGCCGTTCCTCGGGGCCGAGTTCATTCCGACGCTCGACGAGGGCTCGATCGCGATCAACGTCGTGAAGCTCCCCAACGCCTCTCTCGAAGGTTCGGTGGCAACCGCCGGGATGATCGAGGCCCGCGTCAAGCGGTTTCCGGAGGTCGCCACCGTCGTCACCAAGACGGGTCGTGCGGAGATCTCCGAGGACCCGATGGGACCGGAGCAGAACGACGTCTTCGTCATGCTCAAGCCGCGGCGGGAGTGGCCGACCGGCCGCAGCAAGCCGGAGCTGATCGAAGCGCTGAACGCCGACCTGTCGGCCATTCCGGGAATCCGGCTTTCGTTTTCACAGCCGATCGCGCTGCGCGTCAACGAGCTGATCTCCGGCGTCAAGAGCGACCTCGCGGTGAAAGTCTTCGGCCCGGACCTCGGCGTACTCAAGCAGTTCGCCGACCGCGCGGCGGTCGTGGTGGGTCAGGTGGAGGGCGCCCGGGACGTCAAGGTCGAGCTGGTCACGGGAATGGAGCAACTCGATATCGAGCTCGACCGCGATGCGATGGCCCGCTTCGGCATCAACGCCGGCGACGTCAACGAGATTCTCGAGGCCGGCGTGGCGGGTCGGACCGTGACGCGGTTCGTGGAGGGTCAGCAGCGCTTCGCCGTCGTGGTTCGGTTCCCGGAGTCGGCGCGTGGCGACATCGCGGCCCTCAAAGCGCTCCTGGTGCCCGCCCCGGGGGGCGAGCGCGTCCCGCTGGGCGAGATCGCGACGATCCGGCCCATCGAAGGCGCGGCGCAGATCAGCCGCGAGAAGGGGATGCGGCGGGTCGTGGTCGAATCCAACGTGCGGGGACGGGACCTCGGCGGCTTCGTCGCGGATGTCCAGGCCGGGATCCAGCCGCTGGTTGAGGGTCTCCCGCCAGGAACCTGGGTCGAGTTCGGGGGGCAATTCGAACAGCAGCAGCGCGCAATGCGCCAGTTGGCGATCGTCGTGCCGATCGCGCTGTCGCTGATCTTCGTTCTGCTGTATTCCGCTCTCGGCTCGGTCAAGAACGCGCTGCTCGTCGTCCTCAATCTGCCGTTCGCGCTGGTCGGCGGAGTGGTCGCCGCGGTCGCGTTCCGCATGCATCTGTCCGTCTCGGCCGCGGTCGCGTTCATCGTCCTGCTCGGCATCGCCGTGCAGAACGGCGTCGTCCTGGTCGCGTTCTTCCGGCAGCTCCGGGACAAGGGACGCAGCGTCGCCGAGACCGTCCGAGAGGGCTGCGATCTGCGCTTCCGTCCCTTGTTCATGACGGCGCTCGTGAGCTTCCTCGGCCACGTGCCGATGCTCTGGGCGACGGGATCCGGGGCGGACATTCAGAAGCCCCTCGCCGTGGTCGTGATGGGTGGCATTGTCACCTCGACGCTGTTGACGCTCGTCGTCCTGCCGGTACTCTACTCGTTGGTCACGCGAGACACCGCGGCCGTTGATTGCTGAGGAGCCGCCTCACGGGGCGTTCCGCCGACACCTCGGGAAGAAGCAAGCCCAACCGGAGCGATGCCGGTCCGCCGGCGTCGCGGAGGGCGGGAGTGGGGGGTTCGGGGGCAAAGCCCCGTGCGCCGGTCAAAACCGGCGAGGTGTAGTGGATGAAAGAGCCATACGGTGAAGGAGTAGCGACCCACACCGGCCCCGAGTCATGCGCTGCCGGCCGTGAGACCGGAGGCGAAGCGTTGACAGGGGTACGGACGGGCCGGGCACTGAGCCGCGAAAACCCCCAATCTACCGGGTGCCGACGCCGTGGGGCTCGGCGGAAGGTCACACTGGGTGCGCCGAAAGGGAGTAGCGAGGCGTACCTGGACCCGGCGCGGTCGAAGACCCCGAGCACGTCCGGAAACACCTCGCACGGGAGCCGGGAGATCCCGCGCCCGCCTGCCGCTGAGGGGCGAGCAGGTCGCACCGGGAAGTCCAAGGACGCACGCCGGTGATGAACGGACGCGGGAAGTCGGACAGCCCCACTGTACCGAAGAAGCTGTCGAACAAAGCCGAGGGACCGGCTGCGGAGACGGTGGAGGGAAATGGGCTGGCCAAGGGGAATCCGGCCGAGTGCAACGCGCCCCGGACACAGAGCCGGGACGGCGCGCCCAGCGCGCTCGAGCGGATACGTCAGGCAGCAAGGAGGGACAGGAAGCAGCGGTTCACCGCGCTCCTGCACCACGTGTACGACGTCGAGCGGCTGCGGAAGGCCTACCGCGAGATCAGGCCGGACGCAGCACCGGGTATCGACGGCGAGACGTGGCGGCATTACGGGGAGAACCTGGATGGAAACCTTCAGGATCTCTCGGGAAGGCTGAAGCGGGGAGCGTACCGAGCGAAGCCGGGTCGGAGAGCGTACATCTCGAAGGCGGACGGGCGGCCACGGCCGCTCGGTGTCCTCGTGCTGGAGGACAAGATCGTCCAGCGCGCTGTCGCCGAGGTGCTTTACGCCATCTACGAGGTGGACTTCCTCGGGTTCTCGTACGGTTTCCGGCCCGGGCGCAGCCCACACAGAGCGCTGGACGCACTGGAAATCGCGATCGTAACGAGGAAGGTGAACTGGGTGCTCGACGCAGACATTCGTGGTTTTTTCGACACCCTCGACCATGGATGGCTCGTGAAGTTCGTCGAGCACCGCGTGGGGGACCAGCGCGTCGTGCGGCTCATCCAGAAATGGCTGAACGCGGGCGTGCTGGAGGATGGCGAGCGGACGCAGAGTGAGGTGGGGACGATCCAGGGTGGAAGCATCAGCCCTCTCCTGGCAAACATCTACCTTCACTACGTGTTCGACCTCTGGATCCGGCGATGGAGGACGAGGCAGGCGCGGGGCGAAATGGTCGTCGTGCGCTTCGCGGACGACTTCGTCGTGGGATTCGAGCATCGCGCCGAAGCCGAGAGTTTCCTGGAGGAACTGCGCGCGCGGTTTGCGAAGTTCGGCCTGGAACTTCATCCTGACAAGACGCGTCTGATCGAGTTCGGCCGGTACGCGGTCGAGAGGCGCGACAAGCGGGGTGACGGCAAGCCGGAGACCTTCAACTTTCTGGGATTCACGCACATTTGCGCGAAGACCAAGAGCGGTCGGTTTACGGTGCTGCGGCAGACGATGCGAAAGAGGCTGCAAGCGAAGCTGAGGGAAGTGGCAGTTGAGCTTCGGCGGCGCATGCACGATGCCGTTCCCGAGCAGGGAGCCTACGTGAGGGCGGTCGTGGCGGGGCACATCCAGTACTACGGAGTGCCGCGGAACGGACCCGCCCTGCGGGCTTTTGCTCGGCAAGTCGCGGAGGCCTGGCGGCGAGCCCTTCAGCGGCGCAGCCAGAATCACCGCATCACCCGCGCCCGGATGCGACGGTATGCGGAGAGGTGGGTACCACCGATCCAGATCGTCCACCCCTATCCCTCCCAGCGTCTTGGCGTTGGTACCTGAGGCAGGAGCCGGATGCGGGAAATCCGCACGTCCGGATCTGTGGAGGGGGCCGCGGGCGACCGCGGTCCCTACTCCGACCGAGCATCTGTGCCTCGAGAGCGGCCTCACGGGGCGTTCCGCCGACACCTCCGGAAGAAGCAAGCCCAACCGGAGCGATGCCGGTCCGCCGGCGTCGCGGAGGGCGGGAGTGGGGGTTCGGGGGCAAAGCCCCCGAGCATCTGTTTCTCGAGACGCTGGCGAGAAGAAGATCAAGGCGATCGTCGACAAGATCATGGTGGACCCCGTGCGCGACGAGCCGATGGGCTCACCCGACCCGCCGGGCGTGAAGGCTTGCGACGTCGAGGGCGGCGGCCGGCAGGCCGCCAGCGATATTTCCGGAAAGCTGGAGGGAGCGACGAATGGAGACAACCGCGATTCGCCGCCCGTTGCTCCCCGCATCCAAGGTCCGCGAGATTCGGTTGCTCTCCCCGATGCGCATCGATCCGCCTTCCGGTCCCCTTTCCGTCGCAAACCGACGTCGGATTCTTCCTTGACCTCGCTCCGCTCGCGGGAAAGACTGAGAGGATGAGAATCGTACGGACCTCCCGCGGCGCGCGCCTCATCGAGGCCGGCACGGTCGTGAGCGAGATCATCGCTGAGCCGGGTCCGACCCACACGTTCTTCGACGTGCTCGCGGCCGGCGTCGCGGCGCTGGCCCCCGGCCCGCGCGTCGCGATCCTCGGCTTCGCCGGCGGGGGGATGATCGCGCCGCTGCGGGCCATGGGATTCTTGCACCGCGTCGAAGCGGTGGACCTTTCGCTCGCGGCCGCTCCGCTCTTCCGCTCGTTGTGCGGCTCGTGGGCGGGGCAGGTAGCGCTGGCGAGAGGGGACGCGGCGACGTGGCTTCGCTCGCGGCGCGGTCGCTACGATCTCGTGCTCGACGACCTGTTCGCGGCCGGTCCGCACGGGATGGCAAAGCCCGAGGTCTGCTCGACCGTGCTGCCGCGGCGGATGAGGGTGCGGCTGGGGAGGACGGGAGTCGCGGTGATCAACGCGCTCCCGGAAAAGGGAAGGAGCTTCCGTGAGGTTCTCGCGCCTCTCGCTGCGGCGCACGGACCCGCCAGCGTCGTGCTTCTCGAGGAGTACGAGAACCGCCTGGTGGTCGCGGGGAGCGGGATGGAGGACGCGCGGGACGTCTCGCGCCGCATGCGGAACGTACTGCGGGCGATCGGCTCGCGGCAGGCGTCGCGGATCCGGGTGGCGGCGCTCGTTCGCTGATGCGATCGCGGAGGAGTCCGCGCCGGTGCGATCCTACTTCTTCTCGAATCGCAGCGCGGCCGAGTTGAGGCAGTACCGGAGCCCCGTGGGCTTCGGGCCATCCGGGAAGACGTGCCCCAGATGTCCTCCGCAGCGGCTGCACAGCGCCTCCGTGCGCGTCATGAAAAAGCTCGAGTCGGTCTCGCTCGACACGGCCGCCTCCCGCAGCGGCCGGAAGAAGCTCGGCCAGCCGGTGCCCGAGTCGAACTTGGCGTCCGACGCGAAGAGGGGTTGTCCGCACGCGGCGCAGAGGTAGACCCCCTCCTCGTGGTGGTTCCAGTACTTGCCGGTGAAGGCGACCTCGGTTCCCTTCTCCCTCAGCACCCGGTACTGCTCGGGCGTGAGCGCGCTGCGCCACTCCTCGTCACTCTTGACGATCCGCTCCGTCATGGCGGCTCCTCCCGTCGCGCTCGCGCCGGAGCGCTGTTCGTCCCTGGCCGGCGGGTCCGAAGACGCGGTCGGACCCGGGGTGCCACATCCTTCCATGGCGATGGTCAGGACCAGAATCCAGCCGGCATCAAGGCGTCGCACGCGTCGCTCCTCGTCTCGCCGGCAATCGATTCCTCCCGGCTCGGTAGGAAACGGCGCGCGGAACCTCGCTATTCCCACTCCCCCGAACGGCGTCGGCGCAGGTCTCGAGATCGCAACGAAGCGAGCGGCTGGAGAGCGGAGCGAGGTCAATGCACTTCCGGTTCGACGGGGGCGCTCCCCGGCGTCGGGAGAAGGAGCCCGAGGATCACGCCTGCCGCCGCCCCTCCGAGATGGGCCGCGACGCTGATGTGTCCACCGCCCGGCCTGGTGGGAGTGAGGAGCGAGGGGAGAACCAGCAGACCGATCCCGATCACCTTGAGCTTCGCATGCTTCGCCGGCGGTGCTCGACGGACCCTTCGCAGCGTGCGGGCGAGCCAGGCTCCGAAGAGTCCAGCCACCGCACCCGAAGATCCGACGGTGACCGTCCACGCCGGATACGCGGCAACCGCGGTCAGCCCGCCGGCCACTGCCGATACGAGGTAAACGAGGGCGGTTCGCGCGTACCCCAGACTTCCCAGGAGGGGCACGGCGAACGCCGCTAGGGACAATCCGTTCCACAGGATGTGCCGGGCGTCCGAGTGCAGAAACGCATACGTCACGAAACGCCACGGCTCCCGGAGCGCCGTGGCGTGCACGAGCGCTCCGGCCTCGGCGAGCCGCGGCGAAGGGGCATCGGAGCCGACGGCAAGGAGAATGGCGCCGTGCAGGGCCATGAGTCCCGCGCAAGCGCCCAGGGGCCCCCACGGTCGATGCGGCTCCGCTCCTTCGTCATCGAGGTGCTCTGCAGCTTCCTCGTCGTCCTCGTCGTCGTCGCGCTTGCCCGGCCGTTCGTCGAGCTCCCCGGACAGGAACCGCTGGCCCAGGCACCGTGCCACCACGGCCCGCGCATCCTCGAGCCGCGATTCCGGGACGGTGATGACCAGGCGCGGCGAAGGGACGGCCTGCAGGCCCGACTCGTGCGGGATTCCCGCCGCACGCAGCGCCATCTGCACCAGGGTCGCGATCTCCGTGCGGTCCGTGGCGAGGAGAAAGGAAGCGGGCGCACCATCGAGGTTTCCCATCGGCCGGTCAGGGTATCCCACGGGTGGCTCGGCTGCCCTACCGGCCTCGACCCGTCGAGAAGCTCGGGTGCCGGCGAAGCTGCGGAGGAATCCCCGGATATCCGCGCCGCGGCCCGGGGAGCGGCAGTCGCCGTCTCGAGTTTCTCACTCGTGCGCGCCCGTCGCCGCAGCGCAGCGGACCACGTATCGCCACGGGCTCCTTAGGAGGCCCGAGAACGGGTAGCAGGTGACCAGCGTGAGCCGCGAGCCACCATCGTCGTCGAGGAGCTCCGCACGGTCCTTCGAGACGACCTCGGTCGTGCTCACCCGGTACACCCTCGTGCCGCTCCACGTCACGAGCCGGAGCTCGTCGCCCGGACGGAGCTGCTCGAGAAACGCGGCCCACGAGTCGCGGTGACCGGCCAGCGCGCACGCACCCGGTCTGCCCGGAAGCGCGGTTCCGTCCACGTGTCCGAGTCCGAACGCCATCGAGCTGCCCGCTGCGCCGGAGAGCACGATTCGTCGGGCGCGCACCCGCGGCGCGTCGAGTCGCGCCACGGGATGGAAGTCGGCGAAGCGCCAAGGGCGATGGGGGCGGCCGTCGCGCAGGTGCGCCTCGAACGCGCGCTCGATGAGCCGCTCGGCGAGCCATCCCTTCGCTCGAAGGCACGCCGCGTCCCCGAGCAGGAGCAAACCCGCCGCCGCTGTCGAGCGCCGCGGAGATCAGGAGGAATCGCTGTGTCGTCACGTTCGCATCCTCCACGCGAGGGCTGAGAGAACGGCTCCGGCGGCGGTGAGCCAGAGCCCGGCAAGAATCCGGAGCGGCCCGCTCGTGCCGCCCTGCGGGAGCGCGTCGCCGAGCAGCCTCGAGCCCTGAGGGAGGAGGTTCGCGACCCGAACGGCACGAGAAGGACCGTCTGCGGTGGCCAGCTCCTCGACGGCCACCAGGCTCGTGTAGCGGGTCGTCAGGCGGAACTCCTTGGCGACCGCGATCACCTCCCGGCGAACCTGCTCCTCGTCGGCGCCGGCGCGCAGCCGGTCCATGCACGACTCGATCCTCGCCTTCGCCCAGCGTGTCGCAATTCCGGATCCGGACGGGGCGTCGGCCGAAACGTCGAGCGCGAGCCGCTCGATGCCGGTCGCCGATCGTCCCCACAGCACCGCCGAGGTCCCGGGATGGCCGAGGCCGAGCTTGAGGGAGATCAGCGCCGGATCGCCGCGGTAGAGATCGGGAAACCGCTCGGGATAGGCCTCGACCGGCGGGGCTCCCTCGAATTCGAGCCGGACGTCGGTCAGGGCCGGCCGGGCGATCCGCTCGAGCAGCGCATCGAGGCGCGCGTTCACCTCGTTCGTCGACCCGACGAACGCGCACGCGCCGCGGCCGTGCTCCGCCAGCTTGCGCATGAGCCAGCGGTTCGGAGCGCTGCCGATCCCGACCACGTGCAAGCGGGCGTCACCGAGGCGGTCCGCCACCGCCCGGAACACCTCTTCCTCGTTGGCGACGGCACCGTCCGTGACCAGGACGATCCGGCGCGCTCGCGTCCCGGAGTCCTCGCCGAGCAGGGCGATGCCGCGCACGAGAGCCGGGAGGATTTCGGTGCCGCCGGTGGCCTCGAGAGAGCCGACCCACGATCGAGCGGCGGCGAGAGATCTCTCGTCCGCAGGCTGCGCTGCGGCCCGGAACGGCTCGCTTTCGTCGTTGAAGCGCAGGAGGTTGAACGCGTCACCGGGCTGGAGCCGGTCGAGCGCCCGCAGCAGCGCGGCTTTGGCCTGCTCGATGGAGGGGCCGTCCATGGACCCTGACGTATCGATGATGAACAGCGTTTCGGTGGCCATCAACGGCGCGCCACCGTCCTGCCCATCGGGGGGGTAGAGGACCAGCAGGGCATACCGTCCATCGTCACGGTCCTCCACCAACACCCCGGCGCGGGGCTCGCTGCCCCTTGCGGGCTTCCAGCGGAGGACGAAGTCGCGGTCGGCGGGGACCGGGGCCCCGACCAGATCCACCACGGCAGCGCGTCCCTCCTGCACAACACGGATGTCGTGGGAGGGCGAGTCCAAGAGCGCGATGGGAATCCCGGCGTCGATCCTGGCGCGGATCGAGACGAGCGGCCCCAACGTCGGGTCAGGCTCGAACGCTGCGATCGATCCGGCCTCGCCGAGATCGGGCGCGGGCGGCGAAGCAGGCGCGTACCGCGGCGTGAACGTCATGGGGAATGCCGCGCGGAACTCCCCATTCTTGCATGGGACGTCTTCCAGATAGCGCACCGTGACGACGACGATCTCGCCCGGGTTGATGTTCGCCACGGACGCGGTGAAGAGGTTGGGCCGCCGCTGCTCGAGAAGGGAGGCCTTCTTTCCCTCGGAGCGGGCGGCCTCGTAGGTGACGCGGGCCTCGTCCTTCTCCTGCACGACGGACGCGATGCGGCGCTCGCCGATGCGCATCTCGAGGTCGTCGACGGCCGCCCCGTCGGGGAGCGGAAGCACGTACACGGCGTCCAGGACCTCGCCGGTCGGGTTGGCGAACTCGCCGGTCACGCGGCCGCGCAGCACGACGCCGTGAACGTCGAGGTCCACCTCGAGGCGCAGCGTGGGAAACGGCTCGAGCCCGCGGCTCGTCCGCCCGAGGAGCGCCGCGGTGCCCGGTAGGTCCGATGGGATCTCGCCGTCCGGCGGCTCCGTTTCCGATGGAAGCGCTGCGGCAGGGAAGAGGGCGAGCAGAAGGAACAGGGCGAGGGCTGCGAAGGGCTGAATCTCGTTTCGTGCGGGGCGCATGGCGGATTCCTCCTTGGTTCGACCCTCTGGAAGAGCAGGGCCGATACCGGGACTGGCGAACGCGTTTCCGCGGCAATTCGATCGCCGGGAGCGGCGAGACGTGTCGATGCGGCCACGAATCGTGTCCGTCTCGCCATGCGGGTGGACGGGTCGGGATGGGTCTCCTGGATCCTCACGCCGCAACGGTTCGTGCTAGATTCGGCCGCGATGACGCTTCGTTCGCGCCTTGCCCTGGCCATGATGGTCGCGGCCGTGCTGCCGATGGTCGTCGTGGTCGGCGTCCCGCTCCTGCGGGCGGAGCGCAGGGCCCGCGAGGGATCCCAGGAGCGTCTCGATCTCGCGCGTCGGCAGGCCCTTTTCCTCGTCGAGCGCGCGAAGCGCGACGCGGATGCGCGTGTGCAGCACGCCGCGGCGGAGCTCGGGCGCGACGGGACCTCGCTCGAATTCGTGCTGGGGGGACCGGAGGAGGCCGCCCGGTCGGTGGCTCGCGCGCTCGCCGATCGCCACGGTCTCGACCTGCTCGAGATCCTCGGTCCCGGCGGGGTCGTGCTCGCTTCCTCGCGCCCGGAGCGCCCCCTGGGGCACCGGAGCGACCTTGCCGGCCTGCCTTCCGGTGCGATCACGGTCTTCCGCCTTCCCGGTCCAGCCGCGGGTCACGAGGGCGCGATCGCGTTTCTCGCCCGTGAGCCGCTCGCGCTCGCGCGGGAGCCCGTGGATGTCGTCGCGGGGCTGGCTTTCGGCGGTTCGCTCGTCGCCGAGGTGGCCGAGATCACCGGAGAGCCGGCGACTCTCCTCGACGAGAACGGGGGCGTCGTGGCCTCCGCCGGCGCCCTGGCCTCGGACGCTCAGCGGGTGACTGGGGCGATTCCGCTGGGCGGCGGCTTCCTCCTCGAGATCTCGGCGCTTGCCGGAGATGTCGCGCGGGAGCGCCGCGCTCTCTTGACGGCGTTCGCGGGAGTCGGTCCCCTCGCGCTGGTGAGCGCATTCGCGGTCGGGATTCTCCTCGCGGGACGGGTTTCGCGCCCGATCCGCGCCCTTGCCGACCGCGCCGACGGGATCGCCTCCCGTCGCGCGGGCTTCTCGCTCCTCGAGCCGGAGAGCGACGAGGTCCGGCGCCTCACCGCCTCGTTCGACCGGATGCTGGACGCGCTCTCGGGGAGCGAGCGCCAGCGGGTGGCGGCGGAGAGGATCGCGGCATGGGAGGAGGTCGCGCGCCGCCTTGCCCACGAGGTCAAGAACCCGCTTTCTCCCATCAAGCTCGCCGTGGAGAACCTCCGGCGGACACGGGAGAAGGCGCCCGCCGAGCTCGACCGCGCGCTCTACGAGGAGACCGCGACGATCCTCGAGGAGGTGGAGAGCCTACGCAGCCTCGTGGACGAATTCTCCCGGTTCGCGCGCCTTCCGCGTCCCCAGCCTGTTCCGTGCGATCCGCGAGAGTTCGTCGAGCAGGCGCTGGCGTTGTTCGCACCCCGCATCGAGGCGCTCGGCGTGAAGGTGCGCGTGAGCGCGGAGGAGGCCCCGCTGAGAATCGTGGCCGACCCCGACCAGCTGGGTCGTGTGGTGAAGAACGTCGTGGCGAATGCTCTCGACGCGCTCGAGCCGGTGGCCGAGCGCAGGCTGGAGGTGGTCCTTCGACGGTCGATCGGCCCGGCGGGGCCCTCGCTCGTGATCGAGGTGCGGGACAGCGGGATCGGGCTCGAGCCGGAGGCGCTCCGGCGGATCTTCGAGCCGTACTTCACCACCCGGGGCGATCGGGGGGGCACGGGGCTCGGGATGGCGATCGCCTACCGGATCGTGTCGGAGCACGGCGGCGCCATCGAAGCCGACGGCGCCTCCGGCCGGGGTGCCACGATCACGATCCGGCTGCCGGTGGATGGGCCGCCGGTGGTCCGGACCTGAGGGCCGGAGGGGCCATGTCGAGGATCCTCATCGCCGACGACGAGAAGAACATTCGGGCCACCCTCGCCCGCGCCCTGCACCTCGAGGGATACGCGACCCTCGAGGCCGCCGACGGCGAAGAGGCGCGCAAGCACCTCGAGGCGGGGGAGGCGGACCTCGTCCTGCTGGACCTGCAGATGCCCGTTCTCGACGGACTGGGACTCCTCGATGTGATGCGCGAGAAGGGGATCGCGGTCCCGACGATCGTCCTGACGGCACACGGCACCATCGAGAAGGCGGTGCGTGCGGTCCGTGCGGGTGCCTTCGACTTCATCGAGAAGCCTCCGGCGGTCGAGCGGATCCTCCTCGCGGTGCAAAACGCGCTCCGGGTCGGACAGCTCGAAGAGGAGAACCGGCGCCTCGCGGAAGCAGCCGGAGTGGGATCCGATCTGATCGGGTCCTCGCACGCGATGATGGAGATCCATGACACGATCCGTCGCGTGGCGCCCACGGAGGCGGGCGTCCTGATCCTGGGCGAGAACGGGACCGGCAAGGAGCTCGTTGCCAGAGCGATCCACGCCGGAAGCGCCCGCCGTACACGCCAGCTCGTCACGGTCAACTGCGCGGCGATTCCGGAGACGCTGTTCGAGAGCGAGCTGTTCGGACACGCGCGAGGGGCGTTCACCGGAGCGACCGAGGCCCGCCGCGGGAAGCTCCAGCAGGCCGACGGCGGCACGGTCTTCCTCGACGAGATCGGCGAGGTCCCGCTCGCCCTCCAGCCGAAGATGCTTCGCGCGATCGAGACGGGAGAGGCGGAGCGCGTCGGGGGGCGCGGCGTCGAGAAGGTGAACGTGCGGGTACTCGCCGCGACGAATCGCGATCTCGAGGCGGAGGTATCGGCAGGCCGCTTCCGGCAAGACCTCTACTACCGCCTGCTGGTGGTGCCGATTCGAGTCCCGCCGCTGCGCGAGCGCGGCGAGGACGTTCTCCTGCTCGCCCGTCACTTCCTCGAACTCGCCTGCCGCCAGAACCGGGTGAGGCCGAAGCGGCTCACGGACGGAGCGCTTCGCGTTCTGGAAACCCACTCCTGGCCGGGCAACGTGCGCGAGCTGCGCAACGCCATGGGGCGCGTGGCGATCCTGGTAACGGACGAGGAAATCCGGGACGTTCACCTCCCGTTTCTCGAGGGAAGCGCGTCGTCCCACGCGCCCTCCGGCACCGTGGACCTCACCGCCGAGCTCGAGCGGTACGAGCGCGAGCTGATTCTCCGTGCTCTCGAGCGAACCCGCTGGCGGATGTCGAAGGCCGCGCACGATCTCGGCCTCGAGCGCAGCCATCTCTACAAGAAGTTGAAGTCCCTGGGCATCGAACGGCAGTAGTCGGCGCCCCGAATCGGGCGCCGGTGGTCGTGACGCGCATCGAGGAGCTCGGAGCCTCGACGCGATGCTCGAGCCGGCCGCACGAAACGACGATCCGTTCGGATTCTCCCAATCCGTGCCGTTGCGCCACACGGACCGGATCCGCCGTCGAAAGAAAGCCCATCGATTCGGGACTCCCGGGAGGATCGAGCGATGGCATGCCGATCGCCCTTCGTTCCCGGCGACCCGGCCACCCGCTTTCGCGGGACAGGTTGCCGGCAAACGGAGGCTGACCATGAGAACCACCCGATCCCGGAATTCGACCCCGATCCTGATCGCAGGCTGCAGCATCCTTCTCGGTGCCGCCCTCGTCATCGGCTGCACCGAGAGCACGAGCAGTCCCGTCCCGGAGCCGCCGCGCAGCGCCATCGCGCCGCAGGAGCTCTTCACGAACGGAACGGCGCCGTACGTACCTTCGGTCGCGCCGACCGCCGCCGAGACGAAGGCTGCCTGGAACGAGGGTATCTCGCTGTTCGATACCGGCGCGTACGCGACCGCCGCCGCGCAGCTCCAGATCGCCGCGTCGGGGCGGCCGGACGATGCGCGAATTCACTATCGGCTCGGCCTTGCGCTGTGGAAGAGCGGCGAGACACAGCTTGCCGAGCAGGTCCTCGAGCACGCCGCCTCTCTCGATCCGAGCGCGCCGAAGACCTGGATCAACCTCGCCCGTGTGCGACTCGATCTCGACGAGGCCCAGACGGCTCTCGAGGCCGCGGACCGAGCAGTTGCGATCGATCCCTCCTCGCCCGCCGCGCTGCACCAGAAGGGGCGCGCCCTCGCGATTCTCGGCCGCAGGTCCGAGGCCCTCGCCGCGCTCATCGCCGCGCACGACGCGGACCCACTCGACGGTCAGATCGCCAACACGGTGGGCTACTGGCTCGTGCAGTCCGGCCGTTCGGAAGAAGCCGTGCCGTACCTCGAGATCGCTCGCGACCGGCTACCGGGAACGGCGTACGTCCGAAACAACCTCGGCTTGGCCTACGAGCGCACCGGCCGGATCGAGCAGGCGCGGGTCGAGTTCCGCGCTGCCGTCGAGGGCGGAGACTCCGGCGGCAAGGCGGCCGTGAGCCTGGCACGGCTCGAGTCGAAGTCCGTCACCGCGCCGGCGGAAGGCCGTGCGACCGGTGGCGCATCCGGAGTGCCCGTGGCCGGGGTTGTGCCCGCGGCGCCGGAGAGAAACCCGCAGAAGTGAAACGGGGTTCCCTGGAAGCATGGCGATCGCCCCACCCCGAGTGCAGGGGGCGGCCCGAGCGAGATTCGGGCCGCCCCCTCGATTGTGAAGACTCAGTCGCAGCCGCCTTCGTTCTCGCCGTTCGGCGATCCCGGGAGCGGGGACTCGAGATACGGGAAGTCCGACTCGAAGAACGAGGCGTCCACCAGCGCACCGTCCGTGTACGCCAGCCCGCCGGAGGGCGCGACTGCCGGATCGAGCAGCGCTCCCATGGCGACGCGCAGCTCGATATCCACCACGTCGTCTCCCGGACGGCGGCCGTTCGGGAATCCCGCCAGGTCCCCACCCAGCGCGCCGAGGTTCGACTGCATCGCCGCTGGTTTCGGTGCGATGGACGTGTTCAGGCGCAGCATCTCGGCCGGCCTACCGGCCTTGTTGATGCCTTCGATTCCGGTCAGGAACGCCGCGACGAGGTCGGTCCTGGGGAACAGTGTCGGAGCCTGAACGGGGAACAGGATGGCGAGAAGCGCGGGAAGCGTGGGGTGGGTGACGTACTTCAGGAACTGCGAGTCGTTGCGAGGCTCGCTCGAGTTGAACCGGTCCTTGTCACTCAGGCCGATCACGAGCTCGTTGACCAGAGGGCTCGACAGGCGCGAAACCTGGACGTATCCGCCGCGTACCGTGCCGCCGAAGGGCGATCCCCCGCGCGGGACCGGCTGCACTTCGGAGACCGGGAGACTCGCGGTGGTCCAGGCCCCGATCGTCGGGCGAGACGGCGAATCCACGAGGCACGCGATGGGAACCTCGAGAACGAGAGAGGTGACGTTCTTGTCGCAGAGCGAGTCGCGGGCGCCGTTCACCGGACCCAGCGGGTTCAGATTCACCAGATCGAACGTCTCGCCGAGATTGACGACGAACGGGTCCTTTCGCTGTCCGACGAAGAGCCTGCCGTCCGCGCAGCCCGGGATGTCCACGTCGTAGACGTGCGCTGCGGCGTACGCCTCGTAGTCGGGGATCGACTTCAGCCCCACGTTGTCCAGAGGCTTGACGAAATCCCGCGCCCCCGTCTCGGCATTGCGCAGAGAGGAGCTCCTCCCGTGCGGGCCGCGGAGAAGGTCCACGGAATAGGACTCGACGCGCTGCAGGGCCGCGGTGTCGCCCGCCCCGATCGGTCCGGCGAGCAGCAACGGGATCTGGACGCTCCGCGTGTCCCCCGGAGGCCCGATGGGGAGCTCGATCTTCCGGATCGTCTCGCGGAAGCGGAACCGGAATGTGAGGTCCTCGACCGCGTCGCCGTCATTGTCGATCTTGATGTCGTAGAGCGCGTCCGGGTCCAGGGCGAAGTAGTTCGGGCCGCCGTACGCGTCCTGCAACGGAAGATAGTTCGCCACCAGGGTCACGTAACCGTCCCGCCCCGGCTCGTAGCTGCGGAACATGTAAAAGTCGGTCGCGTCCACCTTGGGCCGCGCGGTGATCGCGGGGGCTTCGCGGTGACTGGACGCGCCCGCGGGAAACGCCAGAATCGCCGCCAGGGCCGCTCCCGCGGCCAACGGGAGTCGTCGGATCGATCGCATCATGGTCTCCTTCCGGTTCGTGTTGGCTCCGGTTGCGGGCGTCGCTCGTCCTGGACGCGATCTCCCTCCGCCGGAGCGAGGTTCGGGAGGAGTACGTCGTGGGCCGGCCGATCGGATTTCGATTCGGATCACGAGCTTGGCCTACGGGGCGGTCACCCCGACACCTCGGGAAGAAGCAAGCCCAACCGGAGCGATGCCGGTCTGCCGGCGTCGCGGAGGGCGGGAGTGGGGGTTCGGGGGCAAAGCCCCCGAGCATCTGCTTCTTGAGAGCGGCGGCACGGGGCGGTCGCCCCGACACCTCGGGAAGAAGCAAGCCCAACCGGAGCGATGCCGGTCCGCCGGCGTCGCGGAGGGCGGGAGTGGGGGTTCGGGGGCAAAGCCCCCGAGCATCTGCTTCTTGAGAGCGGCGGCACGGGGCGGTCGCCCCGACACCTCTGGAAGAAGCAAGCCCAACCGGAGCGATGCCGGTCCGCCGGCGTCGCGGAGGGCGGAGTGGGGGTTCGGGGGCAAAGCCCCCGAGCACCTGTTTCTTGAGAGCGGCGGCACGGGGCGGTCGCCCCGACACCTCTGGAAGAAGCAAGCCCAACCGGAGCGATGCCGGTCTGCCGGCGTCGCGGAGGGCGGAGTGGGGGTTCGGGGGCAAAGCCCTCGAGCATCTGTTTCTCGAGAGGCCTGCGCCGCGGAACCGGCCGGAAATGCGCGAGGGTTTACATCCGGCGGAGGCGCTGCCCTCGTAGTAAATTGCGTATGCTCATGACGATCGAATCTCACACGGCTCCGGGGCGAAGCCTGCCGGGGGATCCTCTGGAAGATCTCCTCAGGCGGGTGCGGGGCCGCGATACGGCTGCGCTGGATGCCCTTTACCGTGCGACGTGCACGCGTGTGCACGGGCTCGCAGTGCAGATCCTCAAGGATCCGTCGCTCGCGGAAGAGGCCACGCTGGACACGTACATGCAGGTCTGGCGGGAAGCGGAGCGGCACGACCCGGAAAAAGGAAACGTGGCCGCGTGGCTGTTCACGATCGCCCGGACCCGCGCGATCGACCTTCGGCGTGGCCGCCTCCGCCGCTGCGAGCGCGAGACGCCGCTCGACGCGGCGTTCGACCTCGCGACTCTCGATGCCAGCCCCGAGCGATCGGCCAGCGAGAGCTCCGATGCGCGGCGGGTCCGGCACGCGGTGGAACGTCTTCCGGCCGGACAGCGCCGAGCGGTTCTGGCCGCGTATTTCGGCGGCCTGAGCCATCGGGAGGTGGCCGAGGCGCTGGGGGAGCCGCTCGGGACCGTCAAGACTCGGATTCGCGCCGGACTCGACGCGCTTCGGCGGGATCTGGGAGGGGCGCAAGAGGAACGGGCATGATGAATCAACATGACGAGAGCACCTGCCCCCGGCACGAGGATGCGGCCCTGCATGCACTGGGCGCCCTGGAGCCGGCCGACGTCGCGGATTTCGAGTCCCAGCACCTCCCTCACTGCGAGAAGTGCCGTGCCGAGCTGACCGAGCTGATTCGAACCGCGGCAGCCCTAGGGGCTCTTGCTCCGGAGGCGGAGCCGCCGAGCTCGCTCCGCGCCCGGCTGCTCGAGCGCATCGGCAGCTCCGCCACGCCCGTGGCGCGGCTGGCGGAGCGCCTGGCCGGGCCCGGCGAGGGACGGTCCGTCTCCGACGATCTCGCGATCGTCCGCTCGTCGGACGGGGTGTGGCAGGACACCTCGGTACCCGGTGTCCGGGTCCGAAGCCTCTTCGTGGACGAGGCTCACGACCGAATCACCATGCTGGTCCGAATGGACCGCGGCGCATCCTACCCCGCGCACCGGCACGGCGGAGTGGAGGAGTGCTACGTCCTCGAGGGGGACCTCTGCGGTCCCACGTTCGAGATGAAGGCGGGTGACTACCAGAGGCTCGACCGCGGCAGCGAGCACGGTGTGCAGTACACGCGGGAAGGATGCCTCCTGTTCATCGTGTCCTCGCTGCACGACGAGATGCTCGGCGCACTCGCCTGACTCTCCGGCCGCCCCGTTCCCACCGAAGACGGCGAGTCGTCGCGGACTCGCGGCTCGCCCTGCGCGGGGCGATGCTCGCGGCGGGCGAAACCGATCCGAGCGGTTTCGCGTACTACAGGACGTCGGTCCGCGGTTGGCGGCAGGAATGCGGGGATTCCGCCCCGAGATGACCGTTCGCGCCGCGAACCGTCGCGGAGGCTCCCGCACATGGAATCCACCGTTCTCGTTCCCCGGCGCAGGCGTCGCCGGTGGCCGTGGGTCGTCCTGGTCACCGTCGTCCTGGCCGGGGCAAGCATCGCGATCCTGGCCGCGAACAGCCAGGGCCGGAAGAAACAGACGATCTCCCCGGACGATCTCGAGGTGAGGGTCGGAAAAGCCGAGGTCGCGGACATCCAGGTGACCGTGAACGAGGTCGGAACCATCGAGCCCGAGGTCAAGGTGGACGTGAAATCCAGCCTGTCGGGCAGGGTCACGGACATTCTGGTCAAAGAGGGGGACAGGGTCGCCCGCGGACAGGTCCTCGCCCGCGTCGAGCCCGACGTGAACCAGGCCCAGATCCTCTCCGAGGTCAAGTCGTCTCTCAGGCTCGCCGAGATCCGGGCCGAGGATGCCCGGAGGGACCTCGAGACGAACACCCGTCTGCACCGCGAGGGGTACGTCTCGGACCAGGGCCTGAAAGACTTCCAGGTGAAGTTCGACACCGCGACGGAGGGGCTGCAGTCCGCAACGACGAAGATGCGGATCGTCGAGGAGAGCGGAATCCCCCTGTCCGGGCAGATCTCGACGACCCAGCGCGTGAACATCGTCTCGCCGATGAACGGGTGGGTGATCAAGAAGAACGTCGAGGTGGGACAGACGGTGACCTCGGGCGGCTCCTCGTTCAACGAGGGGACGCCGATCTACACCGTGGCCGACCTGGACTCGATGCTGATCAAGGCGTCCATCAACGAGGTCGATGTCGGCCGTGTCCGGCTGGGCATGCCGGTGGTGATCACCGTCGATGCGTTTCCCTACAAGCGGTTTCGCGGAAAGGTGACCCAGATCTCCCCCGGCGCTCGGCTCGAGGACAAGATCAAGGTATTCGACGTCGAGGTGCGGCTCGAAGCGCAGGCTCCGGATTTCCGGTCGGGGATGACGGCCAACATCGACGTCCGAGGAGAGAAAGTCGAAAAGACGCTGTCCGTCCCCGTGGAGGCGATCTTCAAGAAGAACGACCGGGAGGTCGTGTACGTTCTGAGGAAGATCTTCGACGCCGCCAAGGCGGGGGAGAAGGCTCCCCGCAAGACGAAGGCGGGGAAGTACGACGTCTCGGATGCGTGGCAGCGTTTCTTCGAGGAGCGCGAGGTCAAGGTCGGGCTGGCGAGCCTCGAGCGGGCGCAGGTGCTCTCCGGAATCGAGGCCGGAATCGACGTCGCCCTCGAGGATCCCACCCGACCGAGGCAGGTCGAGGAGGACTGATGTCACCCGAGGGCGCGGTCATCCATCTGCGGGGCGTGCACAAGGTCTACGACGCGGGAGAGAACGCGGTCCACGCTCTGCGCGGGATCGACCTCGACGTCGCTGCGGGCGAGTACATGGCCATCATGGGACCGTCGGGCTCGGGCAAGTCCACGCTCATGCACATCCTGGGCTGCCTGGACGTTCCCACGAGCGGAGAGTATTTCCTCGACGGGACGCCGGTATCGCGGATGTCGTCGCGGGCGCTGGCGCGGATCCGGAACCGGAGGGTCGGGTTCGTCTTTCAGACGTTCAATCTGCTGCCGCGGGCCACGACGGTTCGAAACGTGGAGCTTCCACTGCTCTACGCGGGGGTCGGCCGCGCGGAGAGGAGAGAGCGCGCGATCGCTGCCCTTCGGAAGGTGGGCCTCGCCGACCGGGCGAAGCACCTTCCCTCGCAGCTGTCGGGCGGCCAGCGGCAGCGGGTGGCCATCGCCCGCGCTCTGGTGAACGATCCGGCGATCCTTCTCGCGGACGAGCCCACCGGCAACCTGGACACGAAGACCGGATCCGAGCTGCTGTCCATCTTCGACGAGCTGAACGGGCAGGGGCGGGCGGTGATTCTGGTGACCCACGACGCCATCGTCGCGGCGCGCGCCCGGCGGGTGATCCGGATCGTCGACGGCCTGGTGGAGGACGCGGCCGTCGCAGGAGCCGTAGCGTGACGATCCACGAGTCGGTCGTGGACGGGCTGGTGGACGTCCGGAACAACAAGCTCCGGACGTTCCTGCAGACTCTCGGCGTGATTCTCGGCGTGGCCTCCCTGGTCGCGGTGCAGGGTCTCGTGGATGCGGGCCGGCGGCAGACGATGAACTTCTGGTCTCAGACCGGCGGGTTGACGAAGATCCTGGTCGTGAATCGGCCGAGCAAGGAAACCAAGCTCACCGCGAAGCAGCTCGCGAGCGCCGGGCTCACCTGGGGGGACGCGCAGGCCCTCCGGAAAGAGATCCCGTTCGCGCGGCATGTGGATCCCATCGCCGAGGTGGACCTCGCCGTCCGGTACGGCAGCTACCGGAAGCTGCGCGAGGTCGCGGG
This sequence comes from Terriglobia bacterium, assembly GCA_963699985.1. GTDB lineage: Bacteria > Acidobacteriota > Polarisedimenticolia > Polarisedimenticolales > CAVOVZ01 > CAVOVZ01. Next base: position 355,154 of record CAVOVZ010000022.1, on the reverse strand, counting down.
TGCGACTCCAGACTACTCGTCGGTCTACAAGTTCTACCCCGCCCGAGGGCGGTTCCTCACCAACGACGACCTCGAGACCAAGGCCCGCGTCGTGGTGCTCGGCGACACCGCGGCCCGGACGTACTTCGGCAACGAGGAGCCGCTGGGCAAGACGCTGTATCTGGGAGATGTGGGATTCACCGTGGTGGGGACGATGCGGCGGAAGGAGTTCTACTTCAACGACGGCGACGACAACGCCCTGGAGTGGATGAACCGTCTCACCCTCATCCCGCTCACGTCCGTGTACGCCCGATTCAGCGGAGACCCGCAGGAGCGGGTGAACTATCTCAACGTGGTCGTGGACGAGGCGGAGAACAACGAGAAGGCCACGGAGGCCATCCGGGGGATCCTCACGCGCCGGCACGGCGGGGTACCGGACTTCGAGGTGTACAACCGCGGGGACCGGCTGGCGCGCGCCCAGGAGCAGAACCGGGTGTTCGACGTGACCTTCCTCGTGACGGGGATCGTCTCCCTGATCGTGGGCGGGATCGTGATCATGAACATCATGCTGGCCTCGTTCCAGGAGCGCGTCCGAGAGGTCGGGGTCCGGAAAGCGATCGGGGCCAAGGGCTCGGACATCGCGGTCCAGTTCCTCGTGGAATCGATCCTCGTGACCTCCATCGGCGGCGCCGTCGGTCTGGTGGCAGGCGTCGGGTTCGCCCGGGGAATCTCCGCGCTGCTCGGGTCGCCGGCGATCATCACGCCCAGGATGGCCGTCGTGGGCGTCGTCGCCTCGGTGGCGACGGGCCTGTTCTTCGGCATGTACCCGGCCATCAAGGCGGCGCGCCTGAACCCGGTGGAAGCCCTGAGATACGAATGAACGCAGGCGAAGTCGTCCGCACGGCTCTGGGAGAGATCCGCCACCACAAGCTCCGGTCGGGGCTGACCCTGCTCGGGATCATCCTGGGGACGCTGTCCATCACGGTGATGACGTCGTTCCTCGACGGGATCGTCACGGCGGTCTGGAACGGATTCGCAGACCTGGGTTTCGACGGAGTCATGTACGTGGCGGGGCGCGAGGCGCGGGACCTGAAAGAGCAGTCGCTCTTCGCGCGCTCCCGTGGACTGCAGCCCGAAGATGCGGACCTCCTTCTCGATCGCGGCCGGACGATCCGGGCCGTGGCCCCCATGGTCCTCTCCGAGGAGGTGGTGGCGCGGGGCAGCGTCGAGCGAAAGGCGCGGGTGCAGGGGGCGACGGCCTCGTACGCCGTGGTACGGGGTCGGAAGATGGAGTCCGGCCGGTTCCTGTCGGAGCAGGACGAGGAGTCGTTCGCGCGCGTCTGCGTCCTCGGCCATCGTCTCACCCTGCGCCTGTTCGGGACCGAGGACCCTCTGGGGAAGAGGGTGACCGTGGGAGGGCGGGAGTTCCGTGTGGTGGGAGTCGCGGCGAAGCTGGGAAACCAGTTCGTCGACAGCAGCGAGTTCATCGAGGAGATGGAGGGAATCTACGTCCCGCTGGCCACGCTGCGGAAGTTCTACACGGGAGAGGACGCGCCGCTTTCGTGGATGGCCGTGAAGACGAACGACGTGAAGCGGCTGGGGGAGATGAGATCCGAGCTGGTCGCCTCGCTGCGCATCGCGCACCGCGGAGCCGAGGACTTCCGCATCGAGAACATCGCCGAGGAGATGCTTCGCGAGCGCCAGCAGGTGACCGAGGTGATCCGTAGCTGGCGGATCGTCCTGGGAACCCTCGCGGGGATCTCGCTCCTGGTGGGCGGAATCGGGCTGCTGTCGGTGATGCTGATCTCGATCGGGGAGCGCCTCTACGAGATCGGGCTGCGCAAGGCGATCGGTGCTACGGATATGGAGATCTTCCTCCAGTTCCTGATGGAGTCCGTGGTGCTCTCCCTCATCGGCGGATTGCTGGGAGCTGCGGGGGGCGTGGCGGTGACGAAGCTGGCCGGTCGCTTCGTTCCCTCGGGGCTTCCGATCCACCTGGGGGGCCTCGCCTTCGCGATCGGCGTCTCCATCGCCCTGGGAGTCCTGTACGGGATCTACCCGGCCCTGAAGGCGTCGCGCATGGCCCCCGTCGACGCCCTGCGCTCCGCTGCGTGATCGACGGACTTTCGTGAACGATGCGGGCTAGCGCCGCAAGCGCGGCACCGAGCACCGACGGAGAGCGGCATGCGCTACACAGCGAAGCGGACCGGATCCCACGCGAGACCCAGCTCTTCCGGCGACGCGATGTATCCAGCGAGTGCCGAGGCGGCGACCACCTGAGGGCTGGCGAGGAATCCTTCGCCGCCGAAGCCCATCCGGTTCTGCCAGTTCCGGTTGAAGCTGGTGATCGCGCGCTGGCCGGCCTGGAGGGCGTCCGGTCCCTGGCCGAAGCAGGGGCCGCACCACGATTCGCGGATCAGGCCGCCGACGCTTCGGAAGACCTGGGCGACGGACTCGCCGCCGAGCCGCGGGTCGGGCGTCTCGATCCGCTGCTTGACGGCACCGCTGCCGGGGAAGATCACGAACTGAGTCCCCGTGGCGACTCGGACGTGGCCGGCTGCGCGGGCGGCGCTCAAGACGAGCGCGGCGCCGAGGAGGTCCTCGTATCCGCCATTCGTGCACGACCCGATGAACGCCTTGTCGAAGGGGATGCGCTCGCGGGCGACCTGATCGGCGGGGAACGCATTCCCAGGGCTGTACGGCTTCGCGATCATGGGGACGACGTCCGTCAGATCGAGCGACTCGTCGATCTGGTAGCGAGCGTCGGCGCCGGGCCGGATGGCGGGATAGGGGAGCGAGATGCCGCGCGCCTCGAACCAGGCGGTGGTGATCGCGTCCTGGGCGAAGATGCCGTTCTGCGCCTCGGCCTCGGCCATCATGTTCGCGATGGTGTTCCGGTACGGGATGGGAAGCTGGAGATCCGCGTCCACGAACTCGACGCTCATCCCCCGCGACTGCTGCGTTCCCCACCGCCGCAGGAGCTCGAGGACCACGTCCTTCCCGTTCACCCACGGCTGGAGCTTTCCGTGGAACGCGACGCGGCGCTGCGGGGCGAGGGTGAAGTAGATCGATCCAGTGGACCAGCCGAAGCCCAGCGTGGTGCTCCCCACGCCGATTCCGATGGCGCCGTACGCACCGTACGCGCGGCTGTGGGAGTCGGCTCCGGGGTAGAAGCCTCCCGGCACGATGAGTCCCTGCTCGGGGAAGTAGAAGTGGAAGATGCCGCTCCCCGGCGCCGCGAAGTACGGAGCCCCGATCCCGTGCACGCGGGCGAACTGGCGCGAGATCTCGGTCTGCCGATCGTCCGAGTCCTTGCCGGTGAACACGAAGTGGTCGCTGGCGAAGGCGGCCTGCCGGGGAAGGATCGTGTCGCCGGAGGTGATCCGGTTGAACGTGTAGATCGCGAACGGCCCGGTGCCGTCCGAGGCGGGCAGGAGGTCGGCGTACACGCGGAGCGTCTCGCCGGGTCGAACGGGGGCGGTCCTGTCCACCCGGTGGGCCCACACGATCTGCTCGGTCGTGGTCAGCCCGCGTGCGGTGGCGGGATCGGGGAACAGGACCGCGGGCGCGGTTCTCGCCGAGCGAGCGAATTCGCGCCGGCCGACCGCGAAGATTCCGCCGCTCCGGCGGATCTCTTCTTCTTTCGCGCTGAGCGGGATGGGGGCGTAGCTCTTCGCTTGCGAGCGGTTCGTCAGAGCACGGGTTCGGGTGTCGAACTCGAACTCGTCGCCGTCCCGAGCCTCGTGAACCGCCTCGGGGCACTGGAGAACGTGGAGTCCGAGATTGAACGCGTTCCGCCGGAAGATGTCTCCCATGTTGCCGCCGCACACGATCACGATCTCGACCCCGGCCTCCTCCCCGACGGCCTTGAGGCCGGCCGGGGACATCTCCCGGGAAGACCCGATCGCGAAACGGTCTCCCGCGATCAGGAAATTCTCGCCGCGCCGGACCCGGTCCCGGAAGTCGGGCATCAGATGGCGGAACGACCCCTCCCTCCATCGCTGGTCGAGCGTCTCCAGGCTCTCCGACACGCAGTCCGCGGCGGGCGTGATCTGATCGGTGTCGATCGCGTCGCGTTTTCTTTCGGGCCGTGCCGGATCCCAGAAGATGAGCGCCTTTCCCGTGACGACGCGATCGGGGGAGGAGTCGACCACCTCTTCGCGAGGCGTGCGCTCCTCGATCTGCTCCAACGTGACCCCCGGCTTCAGCCGGGCGGGAAGGATGGGAGTCATCGTAATCCTCCGGACGTTCGATGCCGCGACGCGGCCGAGGATTTTACCAGACGCCACCGAAGCCGGATCGGTCCCTCGATTCCCGTCGCAGGACGGAAGAGAGATGGAGGGACGATCTGTCGGCCGGCGCCGGACGAGGGACCACGCGGGGTGGGGACTGGCCGGCGGTATCTCGTCGCTTTCCGCTCGCTGTGAGCGCCCGGGAGGAGTTCCGGGTTCGCCTCGCTCGGTTTGCTCGTCCCGTCGCCGTCGTACACCCGACGCGTCCGGATCGCTCGCCGCTCTCGGGCGCAGCTTGTATACTCCACCCTTGACCGGAATGCCGTGCGGCCCGTCGGGTGACGGCCGGCAGGAGGAGAGCGGAGAATGGCCTACGTCGTTACCGACAACTGCTACGAGTGCGTGTTCACCGACTGCGTCGCCGTGTGCCCCGTCGATTGCTTCTACGCGGACGACAAGATGATCTACATCCACCCCGACGAATGCATCGACTGCGACGCGTGTGTTCCCGCCTGCCCGGTGCAGGCCATCTTCAACGCGTCGGAGGTACCGGACGACCAGAAGCACTGGATCGAGACCGCCACGCAGAAGACCAAGTCCGGCGAGCTCGAACACGTGACGCAGAAGCGGGATCCCCTGCCGACCGCCGAGGATAAGAAAGCGCGTCTGGGACTCTGAGGGTGGGACCCGCGATCAGACGCCGCACGCGGTGAAGCGTTCCAGCACGGCCCGTTCCAGGTGCAGGACCAGTTCGAGCACGAGACCTCGCGCGGAGCGGTAATCCTCCCAGCGGGGACTCCCACGATCGTAGTTGGGGCGCCGCGCCCATGCAGGTGCGCCCTCTTCGCGTCGGTGCCGCCCGTCCGGCGGACCGGCATCTGGTGCGGGATGCCGCAGTCCGCCGCCGTGCTCTCGACGAGGCGGATCAGGCGTCGATCGCCGATCACCGGCGGGTCGAAGTACCAGATCGCCGATGCGGATCCCGATCTCCCGGGCGCCGGTGCGGCTCATCGCGCCCACGTCGCGTTCCCGCGCGCGTGCGCCCGGGTCTCCCGTCGGCCGCGGCGTTACGAGCCGGCGCCCGCTCCGCCTCCCTTGGCCTTCGCGATCTCCTCGTCGACGAGCTTCTTGAACGCCTCGATGGGCTGGGCGCCGGAGAGGTACCGCCCGTTGACGAACGAGGCCGGCGTGCCGGTCGCTCCAACGTCCATTGCCGTCTTCGTCATCTCGTCGATGGCCGCCTTGTAGCTGTTGCCGTCGATCTCCTTCGTGAAGCGATCGACGTCGAGACCGATGTCCTTCGCGGCCTGCAGGATCTTCTCGCGGTCCGGGCGGGCGTTCATCTCGTGGAGCTTCTTGTGCATCGGCTCGAATTTTCCCTGGGCGGCCGCCGCCATGGCAGCCTGCGACGCGATCATCGCCTGGCCGTGCATCGGGAGCGGATGCTGCATGAAGGCGATCCGGACGTCGTTCGGGTAGTCCTTCAGGAGCTGCTCCAGCGTCGGACCCACGCGAATGCAGAACGGACACTGGTAGTCGTAGAAATGCAGGATCGTCACCTTCGCCGAGCTATTCCCGAGCACCGGCGCCTTGCCCATCGCCAGGTCGTACACCTTGCTCGCATCGGGGCCGCGCTGCGCCGCCTGCGGGGGCATCGTGTCGCGCACGTTCTTCCCCACCGTGAACTGCGGCCGGTTCCCCTCCCTGGCCCACTTCAGCTCCTCTTCCGTGATCGTCTTCCAGAACTCCAGCGGCTTCGCGCCGCTCACGTACCGGCCGTTGACGAACGAGGCCGGCGTTCCCGAGGCTCCGATCGCCTCGACTTCCTTCGTCTCCGCGGCGATCTGGTTCTTCACCGCGTCGCTGTCCATGTCCTTCGCGAAACGGTCCATGTCGAGGCCGAGACCCTTCGCGATCTCGAGCACCTTGTCCCGGGAGAGCTGACTCGAGCTCTCGTACAGCTTCTTGTGCATCTCGAGGAACTTCCCCTGCTTGTGGGCCGCGAGCGCCCCTTGCGCGGAGATCCCCGCCTGCGCGTGCATCGGGAGCGGGTGCTGCTTGAAGACGACCCGGACGTCCTTGGGGTACTGAGGGAGGAACTGGTCGAAGGTCGCGCCGAGCCGGACGCAGAACGGGCACTGATAGTCGTAGTAGTACTGGATCACGACCTTGGCGTCAGCCGGACCCACCGACGGTGCGTCGCCCGGAGCGATGGGGAACTGAACGAACTTCCATGCCGGGGTGAGCGCCGTTTTGACGATCTCGTCCCTGCCCTTGCCTTGCTTCGCCAGGGCGATGACCTGGGTTGCGAGCTCGAGGCTGCGCTTGCAGGTGGGGGCGTCCCTCCGCTCGACCGCGATCGTCTTTCCGCTTCCGCAGTCGCTCAGGTTCTCGTTCAACAGCTGAACCACCAGCTGCTTCTGGGCATCGGTGAGACCGTCCCAGCTGAGTCCCTGCATCTGCTCGGCGGGAACGGGCCCGGTAGGCTTCGGAACCTGCGGCTGCGCGGCGGGCGCGGTCTGCGCCGGAGGCGCCGGTGCGGGCTTTGCGGCTTCCTGCGCGATCGCCAAATACGACGTCAAGAGCGCAGCCGCCATCGCTGCGAGCACCACGAGATTCCGTCGGTCGTTTCGCACGTCACCACTCCTCGGACCCCGCCGTTGCGGGGGGGCCATCGAATCATTTCCCCCTGGGGTAAACCTCAGTTATACGTGAGTCCCGGCCTCCGGGCAACCCGATCATTGCGGCGGCGGCAATCGCCGCTTGTTCGGCGCCGTCGCGCTCGGCTAGAGTTGACCCATGCGCAGCCGGGCCGTTCGTGCGTCCGCCCTGATCGTCCTGGTGCTCGCCGCCGGAACGCTCGGATACCGGTGGATCGAGGGGGCAGCGTGGTGGGACGCCTTCTACATGACGGTGATCACGCTGACGACGGTCGGCTTCGGCGAGGTATTCCCGCTTTCGCGGACCGGTCAGGCGTTCACGGTCGTTCTCCTCACGGCGGGCCTGGGGATCCTCTTTGTCGGCGCGACCGAGGCGGCTCGATGGGTCTTCGAGGGGGAGTTGCGCGGACTGTTCGAGAAAGCGCGGAGGTCGCGGATGATCGACCGGCTGTCGGATCACGACGTGGTGTGCGGGTGGGGACGGATGGGGCGGGCCGTCGTGGACGAGCTGCGGCGGAGCGGTCGCTCCCTCGTCGTGGTGGAGAGCGATCCCGACAAGGCGCGCCACCTCCAGGAACGGGAGATCCCGATCGTGGAAGGGGACGCGACCTCGGAGTCGATTCTCCGGTCGGCGGGCGTCGGTCGCGCCCGCGGTCTGGTGGTTTGCCTCCGCGACGACGCTCACAACGTCTACACCGTTCTCACCGCCCGATCGTTGAACGCGCGGTTGTTCATCGTCGCTCGCGCCAGCGAGGACGGCGCCGAGGATCGACTGCGACGCGCGGGCGCGGACCGCGTGGTCAACCCCTATCGACTCGGTGGAATTCGCCTGGCCCACGACATCGTGAAGCCTGCCGTGGTGGACTTCCTGGACCTGTCCTTGGGGCCCTCTGGGCAGGAGCTGCGCATCGAGCAGCTGAGGCTTCCGGCGAGCGGTCCGCTCGCACGACGTTCCGTCGCGGAAGCGGAATTGCGGAGCCGGTTCGGCCTGGGTCTGGTCGCGGTCCAGCGGGCGAAGCAGACGTTTCCCAGCCCGGGCCCCGAGTTTCGGCTCGAGCCTTCGGACGTGCTGGTGGTGCTGGGCACTCGGGAGCAGCTCTCCCGGTTCGAATCCGAAGCATGCGGGGAGAATTCCTGACCCGGGCTGGCGCGATGCGCGTCGTCCGATCCGAGCCGGACGGAACTCGGCGCGGCGTGTCAAAGCAACGCGAAGCAACAGTGCGAGAATGACGAACGGCGCGCGAGTCCCGAGCACGGTCCGATGTCTCGAGACGGCAGGGGCCTCGCGAGCTCCGGTTGCCGTTCTGGGCGTTCGCCGCCGCGCGATCTCGTCCGCTCTTCGGTCCTGACCCAGCGCCGACCCGAGACGCTTCTAGCGATTTCCCTTGCGATGAACCACGGTCTCCTGCGGGTGGCCATGCGTGGCCTCGTGGGCCGCGCCGCCGGATTCCGCTTCCGGAGCTTGCCCGGTCTCGCCGGCGATCTCGACATCTCCCGCGTCGAGCAGCTTCCGGATCGAGTCCTCCTCGACGGCACGATCGGAGATCTGGCCGCTTTTCTGCGGACCGAGGTGGAGGGTCTTTCCTCCGCGAAGCTGGATCTTGAGGGGCCTGTGAGTCTTGTTCACAACGGTTTTCACGAATCGACCTCCCTGGTAAGCCGCCCACCGGACATTGTACGCTCGCACGGCCTCGCCGGCTCTGAGCGGCGGGCGGACCGACAGGAAAACGGCCGCACGATCCCGCCGGCCGATTGTCCGGCGCGAGGCGCCAGGGAGCGCCGGTACATGGGCACGAGAAACGTCATCGTCGGTGTCATCTGGCTGGCGGCGGCCGGCCTCGCCTTCCTGGCGATCGTGTGGATCTTCCAGCGCCGGCTCGTCTACTTCCCGCAAACGCGCCAGGTTCCGTCCGCAACGACCGTGGTCACCGGCGGCGAGAACATCTCGTTCGAGACCGCGGACCGAGTCCGTCTCGGCGGGTGGTTCGTGCGGCCGGCCGGCGAGACTCCAATCGGCACGATTCTGGTCTTTAACGGCAACGCGGGAAACCGACTCGACCGCGCCCCTTTCGCCGAGGCGCTCCGGGCGAGAGGATTCTCCGTCCTCCTGTTCGATTACCGCGGGTACGGAGGGAACGCCGGCCACCCGACCGAGGAAGGCTTGGCGGAGGATGCGAGGGCGGCTCGCGCATACCTCGAGTCGCGCGGCGACGTCGACACGCGCCGGATCGCGTACTTCGGAGAGTCGCTTGGCGCCGCCGTCGCCGTAGCGCTCGCCGTCGATCACCCGCCGTCCGCCCTGGTCCTGCGATCGCCGTTCACGACTCTCGCCGACGCGGGCGCCTACCACTACCCGTTCCTGCCCGTCCGATGGCTCCTGCGTGACCGATACGACTCGCTCGCGCGTGTGGGCTTGCTCCGAGCTCCCCTCCTGGTGATCGCGGGTGAGCTCGACCGCGTGATTCCCTGGGAGCAGAGCCGCCGGCTTTTCGACGCCGCTACCGTGGAGAGGCGCTTCGTCTTGATCGCCGGAGTAGATCACAACGATCACGGTCTGATGGCGGGCGAGCAAATAATCCTCGAAATCTCGGGGTTTCTCGCGGGCCGGACGAGCGTCGAGGCACCGAGACCGTCCTGAGGGCTCCCCGGTCTGCTCCGTCTCCGACGTTCCGGGAGGACTTGACGCAATCGAACCCGCTCTGAAATGATTAACCACCCGGTTGATTAATAACGAGAAAATTGATGGGGCTCACCGGCGCCAGGGGCGGCGAGGGACGCGCGGCGAAGTCGCGCGACGCCGCGCGCAGTCGCAGGGTTCTCATCACCGCAGGGACCGATCTGTTCGCTCTGCGAGGGTTCGACGGCGTCACCACCGAACAGATCGCCCGAGCGGCGGGAGTGAACAAGGCGCTGATCAACTACCACTTCGGCGGCAAGTCCGGCCTGTACACCGCGATTCTGATCCTGGTCTTCTCGGAGGTGGCAGCTCACCTCGACCGGATCGAGCGGTCCGAAAAACCCGCGATGGACAGACTCGAGGAGTTCGTATCCGCGTTCGCCGACATGCACGGCCGGCACCCCGCGTTTTCCGCCATGCTCCTTCGAGAGGTCGTCTCGGGCGGCCGACACCTCGACGATCGCGTCCTGCCCCACTTCCTCGCGATTTTCACTCGGGTCAGGGGGGTCGTCGCGGACGGCATCCGGGACGGGAGCATCCGCTGCGTGGATCCGCTGCTGACGCATCTCGGACTGATCGGAAGCGTGGTCTTCTTCTTCGCCACGAAGCCGTTGCGGGACCGATTGATCGCCGAGCGAAAGGTGCCCTTCGGGGAGCCGGATCCCCAGGCGTTCGTGCGTCACCTTCAGGATCTCATCTCACGAGGTCTCGCCCCGGGCCCGCCGTGAAGCGAGGGAAACCAGGATGAAGCTCTCGGACCGACTCTTCTGCCGCTTTCTCGGACCCGACTCGCTGCACGCGTCGGCCGATCCGCCGGAGCAAGGGAGCCACGTTTCGACCGGTTCGAAGGCCCCTCAGCGAGACGCCCCGCCGTGGAGCGGCGGTGACGCACACCGGGCGCGGCGTGTCGCCCGCCGATCGGCAGGGACCGACGGGAGGCACGGCGGGTCCGACGCTCCCCGTCTCTCGGCCGCGATCGTCGTGCTCGGTCTCGCCGCTGCGTGCCGGAACGCGCCCGATCCGGCGACGATCGTCGCGTCCGGTCACGTGGAAGCGACCGACGTGAGGATCTCCACGAAGATCCCGGGGCGGCTGGAATCGTTCGCCGTCGCCGAAGGCGACCGTGTGCTCGAAGGCCAGGTTCTCGCCCAGGTGGATACGAGCGACCTTCGCCTTTCGATGGCGCAGGTCCGAGCCGAGCGGGATCAGGCGGCCGCCGAACTCGCGCTACGAAAGGCCGGAGCTCGGAGGGAGGATATCGGCGAGCTCGAGGCGCAGATCCAGAGCATCCGCGCCGATCTCGACGCCGCCCAGAAGGACCTGGATCGCATGCAGGCCCTGCTGGATCGAGGCTCCGGGACCACCAAGGCGCGGGACGACGCCCTTGCCCGAAGGGACAGCCTTGCCGGTCACCTCGCGGCTGCGCGTCAGGCGCTGGCCCGTGCGCGGGCGGGGAGTCGATCCGAGGAGATCGACGCGGCACGCGCCCGGCTCGACGCGGCCGACGCGAGGCTCGCGATCATCGCGAAGCAGATCGCCGACGCGACCATCACGAGCCCGGTCTCCGGCATCGTCACGGAGAAAGTCGCCGAACGTGGGGAGCTCCTTCCCGCCGGCTCGCCGATCTCGATCGTGACCGACCTCGATCGTCCGTGGCTCACGGTGTACGTGGGCGGCCCGGACCTCGGCCGGGTGAGGATCGGACAGGACGCGCGGGTCGTGACCGACGATGGGCAGGTCCGAACGGGACGAGTCAGCTTCATCTCGTCCACGGCCGAGTTCACGCCGAAAAACGTCCAGACGCGGGAGGAGAGGGTGAAGCTGGTCTACGAGGTGAGGGTGGCCCTCGAGAACGCCGACGGACTCTTCAAGCCGGGAATGCCCGCGGAAGCACGCCTGCGCGCCGCCGATCCCGTCGGAGCGATCCCTTGAGTCCCACGGGCTCTCGGGCGATCGAAGTGGTGGAGCTGACGCGCCGGCACGGGTCCGTCGTGGCGGTCGACGCGGTTTCGTTTTCCGTGGAGCGAGGCGAAATGTTCGGGCTCATCGGGCCGGACGGCGCCGGCAAGACCACGACCCTACGAGTGGTGCTCGGACTTGCCCGCCCCGACGGTGGACGCGCGCGCACGTGCGGCCTCGACCCGTTCCGCCACCGCCGCGATCTCTCCGGCAGGGTCGGCTACCTGTCCCAGCGTTTCTCCATGTATGGAGACCTTTCCGTGGACGAGAACGTCGCGTTCTTCGCCGAAGCCCACGGCGTCTCCGGCTTCAAGGTGCGGCGTGACCAGATCCTCGACCAGCTACGGCTCGCGCCGTTCCGGAGCCGGTTGGCGGATCGGCTCTCGGGGGGGATGAAGCAGAAGCTCGCGCTGGCCTGCACTCTGATTCACGAGCCCGAGGTCCTCGTGCTCGACGAGCCCACGACCGGTGTCGATCCGGTCTCGCGGAGGGAATTCTGGAGGATTCTCTCCCGCTTGCAGGCGGACGGGATGACGATCGTCCTCACGACCCCGTACCTCGACGAGGCCGAGCGGTGCGGCCGTGTCGGCCTGATGCACCGAGGACGACTCCTCGAGGTGGACGCGCCGGATCGCCTGCGAGCCTCGGTACGGGGAACGGTGCTGGAGCTGATCGCGAGTCCGAGACGGAAGGCCGCCGCGATTCTCGCCGCGCGCGTGGCGGCGCCCAGGGTCACCGACGTGCAGGCGTTCGGGGAGAGGCTCCACGTCGCTCTCGAGGACGTGCCGTCGTCGCAGGCCGACGAGGCGGGCGAGACCCTGGCGGGCGACCTCCGCGCGGAAGGAATCGCGCTCACCTCGATCCGGCGCGTCGCCCCTTCCCTCGAGGATGTGTTCATCGCGCGGATCCGGAGCGCCGAAACCGGACCCGGGCCTCACGAAGAGGATTCGCCATGAGGAGAAAGCCAGATCCCATCCGGCGGCCCGACCGTCTGCTCTTCCTTGCCCTCGTTGCCGCCGTCTGCGGGCCCACCCGGTCCTGGGCGCTCGGCGTTGGACCGGTCGGTGCGGAGGGCTCCGCGCGTGCGGTTTCGCTGGTGGAAGCCGTCGAGATGGCCCAAGGCAACTCCCCCAGGCTGGCACGGCTGCGTGCGCTCGAAGAGGCCGCAGGAGCGCAGGCGCGCGCTGCAAGAGCCGACCGCAGCCCGACAGCCGATGTCGTCGCGGCGTACACGCGCCGCTCCGACGTCCCCATATTCGCCGTGCCATCCAGCGGCCCGGGGACGCCTCCCGTCGTGATCTTCCCCAACCTGCCCGACGACTACCAGACGCGCCTCGGCTTTGCCGTGCCGCTTTACACCGGAGGGCGACTGACCGGAGCGTTGGAGTCCGCGGAGAAGGACCGCGAGGCGGCCCAGAGGAACGGGGAAGCCGGGCAAGCGGATCTCGTGCTCGAGACCACCGCCGCGTACTGGTCGCTCGTCGCGGCGCGCGCGCAGGAGCGAGTCCTGGCCGAGGCTGTCGCGTCGTACGACGCGCATCTTCGCGACATCCGGGCGCAGGCCGAAGTGGGCATGGCGGCGCGCAACGACGTGCTGGCCGTGCAGGTGGAGCGAGATCGGGCGGATCTGGGGCGCTTCCGCGCGGCGAATCGCACCGAGGAGGCACAGGCGAATCTCGCGGTGATCCTGGGGCTGGCGCCGGGCACTCGGGTGGAGCCGACCGACCCTTGGGAGCCGCTTCCCGAGGAGTCTCGCGACGTGGAGGCGCTCGTCGAGGAGGCTCGTGCGAGGCGCTCCGACCGCCTGGCCCTCGAGGCCGCCGCCGCAGCGGCGCAGGCCCGGGTCCGCATCGAACAGTCAGCGCGCCGGCCTCAGGTGAGCGCCCGCGCCGGGTACGACTACTCCAACCCCAACCGGAAGATCGTCCCCCCGCAGGACGCGTGGGACGGCACCTGGGATGTCGGCTTCAACGTCTCGCTCGTGCTGTCCGACGGTGGCCGATCCGCCGCCGCTGCCGCAGCGGCCCGGGCGCAGGCCGAGGCGACCCGGTGCCAGATCGACGAGTTCGATCGGCGGGTCCGGCTGGAGGTGGTTCACGGCGTTCTCGATCTGAGCACGGCCCGCGCGGCGGTCGAGATCGCGGACGGGACCGTCCAAGCTGCCCGGGAGAACGTCAGGGTCGCGGCGGATCGGTTTCACGAAGGGCTGGTCTCGTCCTCGGATCTCCTCGATGCCGAGACCGTTCTGCTCCGGGAGCAGCTGGCGAGAACGTCCTCATGGATCGAGGCCCGGCTCGCCGATGCGCGCCTGGCGCGGGCGCTGGGGAGAACGTCCCCTTGAGCGGCGTTGTCGAGACGCGGGGCCTGACGAAGCGGTTCGGCACGTTCGACGCCGTGGACCGGGTGAGCTTCGACGTTCAGGAGGGAGAGGTGTTCGGCCTGCTCGGGAGCAACGGGGCGGGGAAATCCACGGTCATTCGCATGCTGTGTGGCCTGCTCACCCCGACGTCCGGGACGGTCCGGGTCCTGGACGTCGACGTGGCCCGGCATCCGGACGCCGTCAAAGCTCGACTCGGCTACGTCACCCAGCGCTTCAGCCTGTACGAGGACCTGACGGTCCGGCAGAACCTGAGCTTCTACGGCGGGATCTACGGCTTGCGGGGCGACGCGCTGGTGAAGCGGATCGCCTGGGCCGCGCGCATGGCGGGGCTCGAAGGTCGCGAAGGCGTGGACACGGCGGATCTGGCAGGAGGAATCAAACAGCGTCTCGCCCTCGCGTGTGCGGTGCTGCACCGTCCGAAGTTGCTGCTGCTCGATGAGCCGACGGGAGGGGTGGATCCGATCTCCCGCCGGCGATTCTGGGCGCTCATCGACCAGATGGCAGGGGAGGGAGTCACGATCCTGGTCACGACCCACTACCTGGACGAAGCCGAGCACTGCGACCGCATCGCGCTGATGCACGCGGGCCGGCTCGTGGCCCTCGGGTCGGTGTCCGAAATGAAGAACGTCTTCGCGGGCCGAGCGATCCTCGAGGTCGACTGCCCGCGGTACCGCGACGCGCTCCTGGCTCTCGAGGGGGAGAGCTGGGTTTTGGAATGTACGGTCTTCGGAACCCGGCTTCACGTCGTCGTCCACGACGCCGACGAGGGGCGCGGGCGCGTGCTGGACCGGCTCCAGCGCGACGGCAACGTACCTGCGGCCGCCGAGCGGATCGTTCCGTCGCTCGAGGACGTGTTCATCCACTCCATCGAAAGCGAAAGCGCGCAGTCCCGTCCGGCGCAGACGACTCGAGGGAGTTCATGAATCGGCCGGGGACGAGTTTGATCTCTCCGACGGCGACGGTTCCGGGAACGAGCCGGTGCACGGAACCGCGACGACGGCCTGGCGAGGGAATGCAGAACACTGGCGACGACTCGGTCCGCTACATCGAGCCGGGCGAGTCGGAGTCGAGAGCCGACTCGCGTGCAACGACACGCGGGGTGCGGTGCACGGGGAGATCGTTCCAGAATCGCGGAGTCACGGGCAGTGGCGTCGAGCTGTACGGACGCGAGAGCGAAGCGAGTCTGCGAATCGCCGCTGGTCGCCCATGAGGAAGATCCGCGCCGTCGCGGTCAAGGAGCTCCTCCAGGTCGCCCGGGACCCCTTCAGTCTCGTCATGCTGCTCGGCGTCCCGACGTTCATGCTCCTCTTGTACGGGTATGCGCTCAACTTCGACGTCCGGCACGTCCGCCTCGCCGTCCAGGACCGAGATCGCAGCGCAGAGAGCCGCGATCTCGTCGCTTCGTTCGTGAACTCCGGGCGTTTCGATCTCGTGGCGGACCTTCCGGGGGGAGCGGACCTGGACGAGGTCACGGAGCGACGCGAGGCCAGGGCGATTCTCGTGATCCCCGAAGGGTACGCGGGTCAGCTGGCTCCCGGAAAAACCGCGGACGTCCAGCTGTTGCTCGACGGGACGGACGCCGCGTCGGCGTCCACGGTGCTGGCGTACGCCTCCGCGATCGTCGCCGAGGCGAACGCGTCGCTGCGAGCCGCACGTCTTCCCGGCGGGGCTCGCGCCGGACCGCCCATCGCGTACGAGCCGCGAGTCTGGTACAACCCTGAGCTCGAGTCGACGCAGTTCATCGTTCCGGGGCTGATCGGCTTCATTCTCATGCTCACGGCGGTCCTCTCCACGGCGCTTTCGGTGGTTCGGGAGAAAGAGCGCGGGACGATGGAGCAGCTCCGGATGAGCTCCCTCCGGCCCGGACACCTCGTCGTCGGAAAGACGCTTCCGTACCTCGTGATCTCCCTTCTCGCCACCGGGATCATCCTCCTCGTCTCGCGGTTCCTGTTCTCGGTGGAGGTCAAGGGCTCGTATGCCGAGCTGTTCGTCGTCGTGCTGGCGTACCTGCTCGGCGCCCTCGGTCTCGGGCTTCTCGTCTCGAGCGTCTCGGTGAGTCAGGCGATGGCGTTCCAGGTCGGAGCGCTGATCTCCATGCTTCCGGCGATCTTCCTTTCCGGCTTCATCTTTCCCATCGCTTCGATGCCCGCCGTTCTCCGGGCGATCACGTACGCCGTCCCCGCGCGCTACTTCCTGGTCATCCTCCGGGGGATCATCCTGAAGGGAGCGAGCGTGTCCGCCTATCCGCGCGATGCGCTCTTCCTGGCCCTGTACGCGGTGGTGGTCCTCGGGCTGGCCTGGATCCGGCTCACCCGCGAGGCGGCGTGACCATGGGCGTCCTGCTCCGTATCATCGTGAAGGAGTTTCTCCAGCTCCGCCGGGACCGGAAGATGCTACCCGCCCTGATCATCGGACCGGCGGTTCAACTCCTGGCGCTCGGCTACGCCGCGAATCGTGACGTCCTGCAAGTTTCCATGGTCCTCGTCGACCAGGACCGGACTGCCGCGAGCCGCGGCCTCGCGGACCAGTTCGTGAGCTCGGGGTACTTCCGCATCGCGGGATCGGAGGACGTCGCGACGGGAGTCGACCCTTGGCTCGTGGAAGGGCGCGCCCAGATGGCTCTGGTGATCCCCGCGGGATTCGGCAGGGACCTCGAGAAGGGACGGAGACCATCCGTGCAGGTGATCGCCGACGGCACCGACGCGAGCTCGACGGTCGTGGGTCTCGGATACGCGGCTGGGATCCTCGCGGAGGCGGGAGTCCGCCTCGCCGAGGGCCGTCCAGGCGGGGCGCGCATCGCGCTTTCGCCGAGAGTCTGGTACAACCCGGATCTCAGGAGCCGATGGTTCTACGTTCCGGCGATTCTCGCCATGACCCTCATGTTGACCACGATGATCCTCCCCTCCATGGCCGTCGTTCGGGAGAAGGAGATCGGAACGCTGGAGCAGCTCATCGTGACTCCGATCCGCCCCTGGCAGCTGATCGCAGGCAAGCTGACCCCGTTCGTCGTGGTGGGCATCGCGGACACGGTCCTGGTGACCGGCCTGGCGGTTTTCCAGTTCGGGGTCCCGCTTCGCGGCTCGTTCCTGCTCCTCCTCGGGCTGACGTTTCTCTTCCTTCTCACCACCCTCGGTCTCGGCCTTCTCGTCTCCACCATCGTCCGAACCCAGCAGCAGGCGATGATGGCGTCCGTGTACCTCCTCATGATCCCGATGATCTACCTGTCGGGGCTCATTTTCCCCATCGACAACATGCCCCAGGTCATCCAGCGCGCCACGTTCGCGATTCCCCTGCGTTACTACACGAACATCATCCGCGGCGTGTTCCTGAAAGGATCCGGCATCGAGGTGCTGTGGCCGGAGGCGATGTTTCTCGGGACGTTCGGGGTCGCGACTCTGGGACTGGCGTCCCTGCGTTTCCGCAAACGGCTCGACTGACGTGCGCGCCATCCGCGAGTCTTCGAACGGTTCACCTCGCATCGCCATCTCGGCTTCTGCCCGCCCAGCGTCCTCGAGCGAGCCCGGTCGTCGCGAGTGTTCGACGGATGAGTGGCGAGAGGGTGAATCGACGTGATTCGCGGACGGTCTTTCATGAAACCCCGGGACGTCACCCAGGAATCACGAGAATCGCGGGAGGTGCAGACCGCTTTGGCGGACCGCACCGTGCGCGGGGGCGGAGGGTCGGGGGCCGGTCCCCGGCATCTTCACTCCAGTTGCACCCGTGAAGCCAGCGGGCGCGACCGGAGATCATTCACGATTCGCAGGATCGCCTCGTCCTTCTCTCTCGTTCGCCGGCTCGGGACCGCCGTCTGCCGTCCGTCGGGCCGGTGAGGTAGGATGGGCTGCGTGCAGCGACGTTGGGAGACGGCGTGCGTCAAGACGTGATCGTGGTGGGTGCAGGTGTTGCGGGGCTCTCCGCTGCCCGCGAACTGGCCCTCGGGGGGAGAAGCCCGGTGGTCCTCGACAAGGCACGCGGTGTCGGCGGGCGATGCGCGACGCGTCGGGTGGATGGACAGCCGGTCGACCACGGTACCGCGTTCCTCCACGGTTCGGACCGGGAGTTTCTCCAGGCGCTCGACTCCGTCGAGTCCGCAGGCCGCCTCGACGGTTGGCCCTCGAGGATCCACGGAACGGGGGCGCCTTGCCAGCCGTGGTCGTTCACGGAAGGGGAGCGTCGCGTCGCGTTTTCGGAGGGTGTCACCGCGTTTCCCAAGCATATCGCCCAGGGGCTCGACGTCCGCACCGGAAAGGCCGTTGCCTCCTTGGATGGGGTCGGCGAGGACATCGAGGTTCGAATCGCCGATGGCGAACCGCTGCGAACCAGGGACCTCGTGCTTGCGATCCCGTTGGAGCAGGCTCGCGTGCTGCTCGAGCCGCTCGCCGCTCGATCGGGAGACGCACGAGCGGTCTGCCGTCTCCTCGGGATGCTGGGAAGCGTTCCCAGCCTCGCCCTCGTGGCCGGCTACGACCGGTTCGTTCCGGCTCCAGGATGGGACGTCTGCTATCCCGAGGATTCCGGCATCCTCCAACTCGTCTCCCACGATTCCTCGAAGCGGGCAGAAGCAAGCCACTTGATCCTCGTGTTCCAGTGTCTTCCCCGCTGGTCCCGAGCCCGACTCGAGGACGCCGCGGAATCGTGGACCGAGGACATTCTGGCGGAGGCGGGACGGCGTCTCGGACCGTGGGCTGGGAAGCCCGTTTGGACCCAGGCGCACCGTTGGAGATTCGCGCGCGCCGACCAGGCGAGCGGACTGGCGAGGCCGGTCGTGCTCTCGCTCGGGGAGAGCCTGCGGGTCGGTCTTGCCGGCGAGCAGTTCGCGCCCCGTGGTGGTGTACAGGCCGCCTGGATTTCCGGTCGGAGGCTCGCACGCCGACTGCTGGGGGAGGAGAACGGATGATGGAGAGCGCGCGCACGCTCATGGATCTGGTGGAGCGTGATCGGGATCACGAGTGCGGAGGTTTCGGTCCCGACCGGGTATGCGTACGGATCGTCGCGGTGGCGACGCTGCCCAGCCGGTTCGGAGAGCTCAGGATCGTCGCGTTCTGGAACAACCGCGACGGCAAGGAGCACGTCGCGATGGTCCACGCGGACGTCGTGGGGTGCGAGAACGTTCCGACTCGGTTGCACTCGGAGTGTCTGACCGGTGATGTCATGGGCTCGCTCCGCTGCGATTGCCGCGATCAGCTCGAGGTCGCCCTGCACCGGATCTGTGACGCGGATCGGGGGCTTCTCCTCTATCTACGTCAGGAGGGGCGCGGGATCGGGCTCGTCAACAAGATCCGGGCGTACTCCCTGCAGGACCAGGGCCTCGACACGGTGGAAGCCAACCTCGCCCTCGGGTTTCGGGACGACGAGCGGGACTACGCCATCGCCGCCCACATGATCCACAGCTTGGACGTCCGCTCGGTGCAGCTGATGACGAACAACCCGTCCAAGATCCGGCAGCTGGCTCAGCACGGCGTCCGGGTCACGGGGCGCATTCCGCATGTGATCCCACCCAATGCGCACAATCGCTTCTACCTGCAGACCAAGGCCGTGCGTTCGGGACACTGGCTCGATCACGACGGCAGGGCTCGTCTGCCCGAGCAAAGCGATCCGGTCGTCGTGGAGGGGATGCCAGACACGCCTCCGGAGGAATGAGACTCCCAGACGGTGATCCACGCGGGATCCGGAATCGACTCCGCGGATCGCGGGCCGGGCCAACAACGCCAGTTCTCATCGGAAGCCAGGGGATCTTGCGAATCGGTCGTACGACAGGGAAGTGAGGAGTCGATGCTGCGAACCGGGGACAGCAACCGAAACTCGCACAAAGCCCCGTGGTTAGATGAGTTGCGTGCTGTCGAGTTTCGTCTGCTGCCCCCGATTCGCTGCGATTCAGCTACTCTTCTCTTTCCTGTCGTACATCCATGTGAATTGAGTCGTTTGACTTTCGAAGATTCAGGTACGATATTCTTGAACGAAGTGTAAATTATTAGAATTATTATAGGTGTTGCGGATGCGGGACAAATCGGTCTTCACCACCTTCGAGACCGCGAAGCTGTGCCAGGTTTCTCCGCTCTCGATCATCAACTGGGTGAACGCGGGGAGGTTGGCTGCGTTTCGAACGCCGGGCGGCCACCGCCGGATACGTCGTGACGACCTCGTGAGGTTTATCCGGGAGAACGGAATCCCGATGCCCGACGAGTTGAAGGAGGGCTCGGGCCGGCTCCGGGTCCTGGTCGTGGACGACGATGAGATCATCCGAGACTCGATTGCCGAGCATCTCACCACTCGCGCCCGAGCCTACGAGGTCATGACCGCTCGGGACGGCTTCGAAGCAGGTCGCCTCGTGTCCACGTTCCGTCCGAACGTCGTTCTCCTCGATCTGCGGATGCCGGGGATGGATGGATTCCAGGTGTGCCGTGCGATCAAGGCCGATCCGGACACCTCGTCCACCGCCGTGATCGCCATGACCGGTTACTTCAACGCCGAGACCGAGACCAAGATCCTGGAGTGCGGGGCGATGCGCTGTTTCGCGAAGCCGATGCAACCTGCCGAACTCGCGAGCGTGATCGATGCTTTGTTCGAGGTGCGGAGCGCGTCCGGTCACAAACGCCGCCGCCAGGCCCGAGGTTGAAAGCGCTCCCCTCGTCGAACTAGCCCGGATGATTCATGAAGAACCGTAGCGAGACCGACTTCGGCGAGCTCAGTCGAGTCGCGAAGATGCCCGTCCTGCTTGGCGCCCGCAGGGGCTCGGGCCCGAGACGTACTGTGCCGTACGTCGCAGGGCCGGAGACCCGAGGACGTCAAGCAGGATGGGCAGATTCGTGGTCGCAGTAGGTTCTTCATGAATGATCCGGGCTAGCCCTGCCCTTGCCCCACAAGTAAGTCTGGACATTTGCGGCCGTACGACGAAGCCGCCAGTCAATCTCGGTCAGGCGATCATCCTGGTCGCCAGACGGGGCGGATGTTCGGCGCGCCGTTCCGACCCGCCACCCAGCCCCAAGTGCAGCTGGAAGGGAATCGTACACCTCTACAATCTCGCTGCGGGATAGGAACTTATCAACTGGCCGGGATTCGCGCCGACCCCTCACCCTGACAAATGTCCCGGAGGATTTGTGGGGCAAGGGCAGTGCTAGCCCGGATTATTCATGAAGCTTCGTCGCGAGAACGCGGAGACGGCCGTGATGACGGGCAGCCGCAGGGGCGAGGACCCGAGACGTACTTGAACAGTACGTCGCAGGGTCCGAGCCCCGAGGATGCCCGTCAGCATGGCCGGATCCGCGTTCGCAGCAGGAGCTTCGTGAATAGTCCGGGCTAGGCCTGCCCTTGCCCCACAAGTAAGTCTGGACATTTGCGGCCGCACGACGAAGCCGCCAGTCAATCTCGGTCAGGCGATCATCCTGGTCGCCAGACGGGGCGGATGTTCGGCGCGCCGTTCCGACCCGCCACCCAGCCCCAAGTGCAGCTGGAAGGGAATCGTACACCTCTACAATCTCGCTGCGGGATAAGAACTTATCAACTGGCCGGGATTCGCGCCGACCCCTCACCCTGACAAATGTCCCGGAGGATTTGTGGGGCAAGGGCAGGGCTAGCCCGGATCATTCACGAAGGTCCGTCGCGAGACCGCTGAGACGCCCGCCCGCACGACCGGATCCGCGGTCGCAGCAGGACCTTCGCGGATCATCCGCACCAGATCCTCAACCCCCCGACACCGAGAGCGTCATGGCCGACGCAGTCACCTTGCACGAGGTGAACTCCTCGGAGCAGACGATGGATTCCCGGCTGTTGAGGTCGAGAACGAGCCGAGTGATGCGCGACGATGCGATGGTGAATTCCGGAGCAGGATAGGTTTGCACGAGCGACCCCTGGGGGATGTTCACGCGAATGAACCGCTCGCAGTCGTCTCCGATGCCATCCCTGCCGCCGCGGGTGTCCGTCTGCGCCTTGTTGGGAACGAGGGGGCAATTGTCGAATCGGTCGGGCGTGCCGTCGTCATCCTGGTCGGGCACGATCCGCAGACCGGTGAGCGAGTCCACCGCGGCGCAAGCGTCGCCCAGCCCGTCACCGTTCTCGTCGCTCTGATCCCGATTCCGGAGGACCGGGCAGTTGTCCAGACGATTTGGCACCCCGTCCTCATCATCATCAGCGTCGGGGACGAGCGAAGGCTGCTCGACGCGGCGCATCTCGACCCCGGATATCGTGATGGTGATGCTCTCCCCCACGTGGGATTCACCCGCGCCGAGGACGACGCCGGGCCCGAGGCAGGAGTTCGAGAAGATGCCAGTGGGAGTCGAGAAGATGCAGGGCGTCTTCTCGACGAACTCGAATGGCGCGGCGAGTCCTGCGATCGTCACCGTAGCGGACTCGAGATGCACGACCGCGATGAGAAACCGCGGGAGTTCCGATCCTCTCACGAATAGACCGCTGTCGACCACATCGAGTCGCAGGCTCCCGTTCGCCGGGAACAACGCCTCGGAGACGGTGCTACATGCAATGAAACCATTGAGAGCGATCGCGGCGAGCAGCGCGTTACGCCATGTCCGACGCACGTCAGACCCTCATTCGAAGCGCATCTTTTCCAAGAACTCGGCGTCGGATGGTGCGGTATAGACGGGGGTCCTGCCGCTGCAATAGAAGCTATCGTACAGCATGTCCGCGAGCGCTCGGCCGTTCACAATCACCGTGAACGTCCCAGGTTGTCCCCGCACCACTCGGAAGGTCACGTCCTGCGGGAAGTCGGTGATCGTGATCCCGGCGATCTCATCACCAGGGCGCGGCAGCTGGGTGACCGTCTGCCTGCAGTCGCCCGAGGAGGCGGGATCGGTATTGCCCAACCAGACGGATGGCCTCGCGATCGAGACTTGTGTCACGCGATAGACACCCTCGTTGAGCAGAACCGGCGCCAACACGACCGGCGCAACGGTCTTGAGGTTCAGGTTGACCAGACCGACGCCGCTGACGAACGCGATCGAGTCCTCTCCGAGCGCGGCAGAAGCAGATTCATCTACCGGGTGAACGGTCACCTGCTCGAACTGGACGCTCGCGAATTCAAATTCGCCCTCGTACGGTTTCTCGGTCTGCAGTACCAAAGAAACCTGCCCGGGCTCGTTGGTCAGCACATCCGTATTCGTGCACGAGAGCATCGTGACGAAAGCAACGAGAACCGCGCTCGCGGCTACCCTGCGCGTCATGGAGACCCCCCTCTCGAGTTCGCCCTAACGGGGCGTGGGCCGACGATCGTACCGCCTTCCGCGAACCGGAGCGGCAACTATAAACGAGATGCTGCGGTGAGACAACTGCACCGCCCGAGGCGGGTGAACGACAAAAAAATCAGGAGCAGATGCTGCGAATCGGGGACATTCTCCCATGAAGCCCCGGCCCGTCACCCAGAAACGGTGAAAACCCGCGGGACGCGCAGCCCGGTCTGCCGGACTGTGCCGCATGGGGGGACGTGGGCATGCCCCGATGAGTTCACACCCGCGGCCCGACTCTGGAGGGCTCTCACCTGTCTCGATCCACGAAAGGTCACGCGAGATTCGCTTGCGAGCATGAAGATGCGGACAGGATGGCCTTCTCTCGTGCGGCGCGCGGAAGCTGGATTCCGTGCGCCAACGGGGCCGCAGACTGCCTTCGTGATCTCAGGGTGAGGCTCCCGGGGCTTCATGACGGACTGCCCTCGATTCGCCGGTTCCCATCGTCGCTTCTCTTGGAGCGCCGCTCCGGAGCCGAATCGAAGCAGTCGTTCTTCGAACCGGCGCGACCGACTCGGGATCAGGCGATCTCATCGGACAACGATCCACCGACCGGGCGCCTCGGCCGCCGTCACGCCCTTCTCGCCGCGCGGACGATCGCGGCGGAGAGGGAGCAGATCACGGGCACGCTGCCGCCGGCAAGCGAGAAACCCCCGCCTTCGAACGGCCCCAGGTGCCGCTCCCGCACGCGCTCTGGGCTCGCACGAGGTAGTAGTACCCATTCCCCTGCGAGGGGTGCGGAGTCGTGTCCGCGAAGGTGATCGCCGTGAGGTCGTTCTGGAGACACGTCGCGCTCGTCGTCCCGCCCGCAGCGAGGGTCGAAAGCAGCCCGCTGGCCAGGTCGTAGCGGCTCGCCAGTGGCGTGCGCAGCCACGAGAGGGTCGTGGCAGGTGCCTTGCTCACGCGCAGGTCCTGGACCTCTCCGACGAAGTCGGGCTCCCCGTCGAGGTTCGTGTCCCGGCAGGCCGCCGACCGTGCCACCCGGAATCCGGTCTTGTTGACCTCCGAGAAGAAGTCCCGCGTTTCGGGTCCGTCCACGCGGAGAAGCGCGTCGTTGAGATCCAGGCAGCTGCCGCCTCGGACCACCCGACGGCCCGCCAAGAGATCCTCCGTCCACTCGCTCACGTTGCCGGCCTGGTCGTACGTACCGTACCAGCTCGCGCTGGCGAGGCCTGCGCTTCCCACCGAGGTGACGTTGCCGTCCTGGGCGTTCCAGTCGGCGCCGAAGGCATAGTTCGCCACGTTCGGGCCCGAATTCGAGATCCGCCCAACCGAGTCGGACGTCGCGATGACGGGAAGGACGGCGCTCTGGGTCGGGTACGTCCAGTCGATACCCAGGGACACGTCGTGGTACGCTGCGCGAGTCCACTCGGCGTCGCTGGGAAGGAAGAAGATCGCGTCGGGCTTGCGCAGCGCCGTGGTTCCCGGGCTCAACTGGGTGAGATCGTACGCGCCGTCCTGGGTCGTCAGCGGACCTTGGGCCCCCGAGGGCTTCCCGTTCTGCAGCCAGTTCGCATAGCGCGCCGCGTCGAGCCACGACACGAAGTTGACCGGCTTGTCGGCCATGTTCGCCTTCGGCACGTACGTGTGGGTCCCGCTCGAGCCCAGGCGATCGATCCCTCCGCGCGGGTTGGTCGACATGTTCGGGTTGTTGTAGAGGCCGTTGGGATCCGTCGCGGCGACGGCGTTCAGGAAGGCGGCGTACTCCGCGTTCGTCACCTCGGTGACGCCGATGAAGTAGGTCCCGTCCACCAGGGCGTTCTTGCACACGTCTCCGATCCCGTTTGCGTCCGCATCCTCCTGGAGCGGGTTCGGCACGATCGCGCAGTTGTCGCAGACGTCCCCGAGCCCGTCGCCGTCTCGATCCGACTGGTCCGGGTTCGGAAGGTTCGGGCAGCTGTCGCACGCGTCCCCGGCCCCGTCCGAATCGCTGTCCAACTGGCCCGGATTCGCCACGTTGGGGCAGTTGTCCAGGTTTCCGCAGAGTCCGTCCGCATCGGCGTCGTTCCCAGGGTCGAAGGGGCACGTGTCGCACTCGTCCCCCCGGCCATCCGAATCCGAGTCCACCTGCAGGAGGCTGAACGAGTTGGGGCACGTGTCGCACACGTCGCCCACCTCGTCGCCGTCCGCGTCCTGCTGGAGGGGGTTCGGGATGAGCACGCAGTTGTCGCGGCAGTCGTCGACCCCGTCGAGATCCGTTTCCGGGCAGCTGGCGCGTCGGGCGACGCGGAACCCGGTCTTGTTGTCCTCGATGGAATCCGCGCGCGAGAGGCCTCCGTCGGAACGGAGACGCGTCGCGTCGTCGAGGAAGCTCCCGCCGCGTACCGCACGGTTCGAAAGGACCGCGGTCTCGTTCCACTCCTGGACGTTTCCCGCCTGGTCGTACGTCCCGAACCAGCTCGCGCTGGCCCGGCCGGCCGTTGCGACCGACGTCACGTTTCCGTCCTGGCCGTTCCAGTCGGCTGCCGAGGAGTAGTTCGCCACGTTCGGCCCCGGGTTCGAGATGGCTCCCGAGAAACTCGCGGTGGCGGGCGTCGGCGCCGTGTTGCTCTGAGTCGGATAGAGCCAGTTCCCCAGCGGATCGTAGTACGCCGCGGTGCTCCACTCTTGATCGGTGGGCAGGAAGTACAGCGCGTCCGACCGGCGAACGGCGTTGGAGCCGGGATTGGCAACCCGGACATCGTACGCGCCGGTTTCCGTGGTGAGACCCGTCTGGGTTCCGTAAGGCCGACCGTTGTGCAGCCAGTTGACGTAGCGAACCGCGTCGAGCCAGGAGACGAAATTCACGGGCTTGTCGCCCATGTTGGTCTTGACCGCGTAGCTGTGGAAGCCGCTCGGGCCGAGTTGCACGATTCCGCCGCGGGGGTCGGTGTCCATCAGGGAGTTGAACAGCCCGTTCGGATCGGACGGCGCCACGGCGTTCAGGAAGCGTGCGTACTGAAGATTCGTGACCTCGGTGGTTCCGATGTAGAGGAAGGGGCCGATCGGGAGCAGCTCGCAGGCGCTCCCGATGGCGTTACCGTCCGCGTTCCGCTGGCTCGGGTTCGCCACGGTGGGGCAGTTGTCGCAGACCGTCCCCACCGCGTCCCCGTCCGGATCGGCCTGATCGGGGTTGGGAGCCGAAGGGCAGTTGTCGCAGGCATCTCCCACCTGATCCCCGTCGCCGTCGATCTGGGTCGGATTCGCGACGAGGGGGCAGTTGTCGGAGCCGTCGAGGAGGCCGTCGTTGTCGTCGTCCGGATCGCACGCATTCCCGAACGCGTCGCCGTCCGTGTTGAGCTGGTCCGGATTCGGAACGATCAGGCAATTGTCGCAGGCGTCTCCGACCAGATCGCCGTCGCTGTCGGTCTGCGACAAGTTCGGGACGGTGGGGCAGTTGTCCACGTCGCCGCAGAGGCCGTCCCGGTCCGCGTCGTTGTTCGGATCGTTGAGGCATGCGTCGCACGCGTTTCCTCGGAAATCCCGATCCGAGTCCGCTTGATTCGGATTGGCGTCGAGCGGACAGTTGTCCCGGAGATCCGGCAATCCGTCTCCGTCGGTGTCGCGGGCGGCGGTCGGACACACCGGGTTGGGGTAGATGAGCGTTCCCGAGCTGCTCTGTCCTGCGGCGCTCTCTCCACAGACGTTTTTTGCACTGATGAGATAGAAGTAGAACGCTCCGACCGGCGGATTCTCGGAGTCCGAGGACTGGAGGCCGGGGACCTCCAAGTCGAAGCAAATCTCGTTGTACGCCCACGGCTGGGCGGCGCCGCGGCTTCCGCGGTAGACGTTCGAGGTGTGCCCCTGCGCGCCGCGTTCCCAGGTCAAGGCGGCCGTTCCCACCGACTTCGCGAGCCGAAGGGTCGAGCCGATCATCCCGGCCGGCGCGGAAACCGAAGGGTTTCGCGGCTGGCAGTCCGAGACGTCCGGAGTGCCGTCGTTGTCGTCGTCCGGGTCGTTGACGTCCGGTATGCCGTCCCCGTCCAGGTCGGCGAACTCGAACGCGCCGAGATCGATCACGGCTGCTGAGTCGCCGTTTCCGTCCACGACTCGAGGATTCCCCTCGAGATCGGTCGCCGTCGTCTCGGTGTTGTCTCCCACGTCGATCAACGGGCTGGTGGGCGAGAGGTGCAGGTCGAGGGTCGCGGGGGGGAGCGCGACGAACAGCGGATTCACCGAGACGTTGTTGGCGATTCCGATGTAGTCCGCGTCCGTCTTGTCGCCGCCCACGTTCGTGGGGAGATTTCCGTACAGGTCATTGTGGCGCAGCAACGGGTTCGACTGGTACACGGAGATGCCGCCGCCGATTCCCGGAGTGTAGAAGTACGTTGCCTGGTTGAAGGCAATCACGTTGTTCACGAGCGTCGCCTGGTCGAACGCGATGGTCGAGGTATCGAACAGGATCGCGCCGCCCTCGTCCGAAGCCGTATTGTCCACGAGCGTGTTGCTCCGGATCTTGCTTCGGCTCGCCGACACCCGCATTCCTCCACCGTATCCGCTGGAGTTGTACTCGAGCAGGTTGTTCTCGACGAGCGCCCGCGAGGGATAGAGATCCCCGCCGTAGGTGAGTCGCAGCGCGCCCAGTGCGACCCCGCCGCCATTGTCCCCACCCAGGTTGCTCTGGATGACGTTTCGGGAGATCACCGCGTCGTCGAAGAGACTGTAGACGGCGATCCCGCCGCCGGTGCCGAACTGGAACGGCTTTCCCGGGTAGCCGGCCTCGTTGCTCCGAATGATGTTGGCGTCGATGGTGGGCGCGGTGTTGTACCCCACGTAGATGCCGCCGCCGGTCGCTCTTGCCGGGTCGTACAGGCCGGAGCCATTGGGCGGATCGGCGATGTTGCCGTCGATCACGTTCGTGGTGATGACGGGCCGAGCGAGATTGGCGGCGTTTTCCCCCTGCACGTAGATGCCGCCGCCGTAGAAGAGCTTCGCGGTCGTGCCGGCCATCACGTTGCCGACGATCTGATTGCTGGTGATCGTGGGAGAGCTGCCGCGAACGAAGATGCCTCCGCCTGCTACGAAGGGGGTGCCGTCGACGAACGTGCGCTGGGTTCCCTTTCCTCCGGTGATCCGGAAGCCTTCGAGCCGATCTGTCTGCGTCGCGCCGACGCCCAGGACAGCGCGAAACTGCACCGCGGAGCACGAGGTCGTGGTCGCGTCGATCGTGCATGCGGACGTGATGCACGGACGGCCGCTGGCGTTGATCGTCGTCACGCTCGGCCCGTCCGTGGAGATCACGCTGATCCCGGCGAACAGCCGAATCGCCTCGTAGTAGGTTCCGGGCTTCACGAGGACCGTTCCGCCACCGGAATTCTTCAGCAGACAGATCCCGTCCTGGATCTTGCAGAATGGGTTTCCGACCGAGCCATTCCCGGGGGCCGGGCACGTGTCGTCGTCCACGTAGACCGTGGACTGGGCGGACACGGGAGAAGCACCACCGAGCCCGATTGACAGGAGAACGGCTGCCAGTACGAAGGCGGCGGGACGTGCCACGCGTACGCTCCCTTCTTCAGGATCGGTAGACCCGTAGGACGCACCGATCGACATCGGCAAAGGTACACCGATATCACTTGTACGACGAAACCGAAAGGTTGACAACGTTCGAGCGGCATCGGTCCATCGGTAGGAGCGGCGCGAGGGAGCTCCGATCCCCGCCACGAGCGGGCAAGGGCCGGCTGTGGCAAGACGCCGCCTGAATTCTCGATCTTCATCCCTCTGCGCCTTTTTCGGATTCTTGCGCCGGATCGGGGTGATTGGGCGGTCGGGGGCCCGTTCTCTCCCGGCGCGTCGGGATCGCAGCGAACATGACGGAACGGCGCTTCCGGACCAGCCGAAGTCACGAGAACCGAATGCCACGCACGCGATTCGCGGCGGAAGCGCGTTCATTTCGAGCTTTCTCCGCCGGAATGCGGTTGCTCCCAGGGAGGAGACGCGGAGGTGCGAGTCGTCCATTCCATGGCGCGCTTGCAGCCTGCCATCGCAGGACGCGCGGTCACCGAGCGGGCAGCCCGGCCACGGATTGACGCGGTCCGGGAGAGTCCGGCGGCGTCAGGGAAGCCAGCTGACCTCGCCGAATTCGACGCATTCGCCGTTATCGCGGCCCGTTTCGCCGACCCTCGACGAGACCGACAGATTCCTGGGCGAGCACTTGCCCGGAACCGCCGGCCGTCGGCACAGGCACCTGCCTGCGAATCGGGAGCGTTCGCTGGCCACGGGTGCAAAGCCCCCGTCGATCTCCAAGCCTCCGGGCCTCACCGGGCCTCAGCCCCGCCGCCCGCCGGCAGGATCGTCGGGGCGGGAAGCGCGGAGATCGCCGACGTGATCCCGAATCGCGTGAGGTTCGCGGATTCCCTGCCCCTGCACGCGTTGGTGGGATCGTTGGGACAAGGATCGCAGGCGTCTCCGAGCGCGTCTCCGTCGGCGTTCGCCTGTCCCGGGTTCGCGACGGTGGGACAGTTGTCGAGGTTTCCGCAGATCCCGTCGCCGTCTCGGTCGTTCGCCGGGTCGTCCGGACACCCATCGCAGGCGTTGCCCATGCGGTCTCCGTCGTTGTCCGCCTGCTCCGGATTCGCGACGGCGGGGCAGTTGTCGAGGTCGCCGCAGACGCCGTCGTGGTCGGCGTCGTTCGCCGGGTCCTTCGGGCACGGGTCGCACGCGTCGCCGATGTGGTCTCCGTCCCCGTCCGCCTGGCTCGAGTTGCCGGCGTTCGGGCAGTTGTCGACGTTGCCGCAGACTCCGTCCTGGTCCGCATCGTTGGCCGCGTCGCTCGGGCACGCGTCGCAGGCGTTGCCGATCCCGTCGAAGTCCCCGTCCGCCTGGTCGGGGTTGCCGTCGGTCGGGCAGTTGTCGGCGTCTCCGCAGACGCCGTCCCCGTCGCGATCGTTGCCCGGGTCGGCGTCGCACCCGTCGCACGGATCCCCGAACCCATCGGTATCCGCATCGGCCTGGGTCGGGTTCGCGATCGCGGGGCAGTTGTCCACATCGCCGCAGATCCCGTCGCGGTCCACGTCGTTCGCCGGGTCCACGAGACAGGGATCGCACGCGTCTCCCAATCCGTCCCGGTCCCGGTCGGCCTGCGTCGGGTTGGACGTCGTCGGGCAGTTGTCGCGAGCTCCGACCTTCGGGAGCCGGAACGATGCCCCCGCGCAGTACCCGTCGCCGTCCACGTCGTCGGTCGCGTCGTTGGGGCAGGGATCGCACGCATCGCCCAGGCGGTCGCCGTCCGTGTTCCGCTGCGAGGGGTTGAATTCGCTCGGACAGTTGTCGACCCCGCCACAGAAGCCGTCATGGTCCGAATCGTTCGTCGAGTCGGTGGGACACGCATCGCACGCGTCGCCGATGCGGTCCCCGTCGGAATCCGCCTGGCTGGAATTGGAGGCAGAGGGGCAGTTGTCCACCGCGCCGCAGATCCCGTCCGCGTCGGCGTCGTTGTTGGGGTCCGTGGGGCACGCATCGCACGCGTTGCCGAGTCGGTCTCCGTCGCTGTCGATCTGGTTCGCGTTCGCCACGGTCGGGCAGTTGTCCACGTTTCCGCAGACGCCGTCCTGGTCCACGTCGTTCTGAGGATCGCTTGGACAAGCGTCGCAGGGGTCTCCCAGGCCGTCGCCGTCCTGGTTGATCTGACTCACATTGGCCACGGTCGGGCAGTTGTCCGAGCGATCGCAGACCCCGTCTCCGTCCGTATCCGCCGCCGGGCCGTTCGGGCACGTGTCGCACGCGTCCCCGACGCCGTCCGCGTCGGCGTCCGCCTGGCTCGCGTTGGCGACGGTGGGGCAGTTGTCGACGTTCGCGCAGCGCCCGTCTCTGTCGATGTCGTCCTGGGCGTCGTTGGGGCAGGAATCGCAGGCGTCGCCCCGGGAGTCGCCGTCGGCATTCGCCTGGCTCGAGTTGGAAGTCGTGGGGCAGTTGTCGCAGACGTCGCCGCGGGAGTCGCCGTCCCCGTTCGCCTGGTTCGCGTTGGCGACCGTCGGACAGTTGTCCACACTCGCGCACCGCCCGTCCCCGTCCGTGTCGTTCAGCGGATCGCTCGGGCACGAATCGCACGCGTCACCCAGCGAGTCGCCGTCGGCGTTCGCCTGGGTCGAGTTCGAGACGC
The DNA here is from genome assembly GCA_963699985.1 of Terriglobia bacterium. Lineage (GTDB taxonomy): Bacteria > Acidobacteriota > Polarisedimenticolia > Polarisedimenticolales > CAVOVZ01 > CAVOVZ01. The sequence continues at coordinate 323,957 of CAVOVZ010000022.1, read as the reverse complement.
TGGGGCAGTTGTCGCAGGCGTCGCCCTTGACGTCGCCGTCGGCGTTCGCCTGGGTCGGGTTCGACACGCCGGCGCAGTTGTCCTCGCAGTCCGCGATCCCGTCGAGATCCGCGTCGACGCACGAAGCGGGGCGCGCCACCCGGAAGCCGATCCGAGCGGCCTCGGACGTAGGGTTCAGTGCCTCGGTGGTCGTGCGCGCCAGCACGGACGCGTTGTCGTCGTAGGCTCCGCCACGAACGATGCGGTTGTTCCCGCTGACGGTCTCGGTCCACTCCGCGACGTTCCCCCCCTGGTCGTACGTGCCGTAGTAGCTCTTGCTCGACGGCCCGGCGCTTCCCACCGTCGTCACGTGACCGTTGTTCCCGGCCCAGTCGGCGCCGTTCGCGTAGTTGACCACGTTGCCGCCCGGGTTCGCGATGTTCCCCGTGGTGCCCGCCGTGGCGATCACCGGAGTGGAATTGCTCTGGGTCGGATACGTCCAGTCGCCCGACGGGTAGTGGTACGCCGCGCGGGCCCAATTGTCGGACGTCGGCAGGATGTACCGCGCCGCGGTCTGCCGGGTCGCCGTGCTCCCGGAGAGGACGTACGCGCCCCCCTCCGTGGTGCCCGTTCCCTGCGCCCCCGTGGGCTTCCCGTTGTGCAGCCAGTTCATGAAACGAATCGCGTCGGGCCACGACACGAAGTTCACCGGCTTGTTGCCCATGTTCGTGCGCACCGCGTAGCTGAAGTTCGGGCTCGACCCGCTCCGGGTGATCCCCCCACGCGCGTCCGTCCCCATCTTGGTGTTGAACAGCGCGTTCGCATCGGCCTTCGCGACCGCGTTGAGGAAATTCACGTACTCCTGGTTCGTCACCTCGTACGGGAACATGAACACCAGGTTGTCCACCGAGACGAACTCGCACGCGTCCCCGATCCCGTCCCCGTCCGCGTCGGCCTGGCCGGGATTCCGGACGCTCACGCAGTTGTCGCACAGGTCGCCGCGACCGTCGCCGTCCGTGTCCGTCTGAACCGGACTGCTGAGCGCTGGGCAGACGTCGCAAGCGTTCCCGTACGCATCGCCGTCGGTATTGGCCTGATCCGCGTTGGCCACGGTCGGGCAGTTGTCCACGTTCCCGCACCGTCCATCCCCATCGGCGTCGTTCGCCGCGTCGTTGGGGCAGGAATCGCACACGTCGCCCAGCCCGTCCGCATCCTGGTCGCGCGCGGTGGGGTCCCACACGTACGGGCATCCGTCGTTCCCGGCGATCTTGGGTGATCGGAACGCGTTGCCGACGCAGACGCCGTCCTGATCCGAATCGTCCTGGAAGTCCAGCGGACAGACGTCGCAGAGGTCGCCCGGGCCGTCCGCGTCCGTATCCGTCTGGGTCGGGTTGGCGACGGTGGGGCAGTTGTCGCCGCCACGGGTCAACGGCGGGTGGAACGCGTTGCCCGCGCAGACCCCGTCGCCGTCCTGATCGTTCGGCCGCTCGAGAGGGCAGGGATCGCACGCATCGCCCGCGCCGTCCCCGTCGGTGTCCGTCTGCGTCGGATTCAGAATGGTCGAGCAGTTGTCGCAGACGTCGCCTCGCCCGTCGGCGTCCCCGTCGGCCTGATTGCTGTTGGCCGCGGCCGGGCAGTTGTCGCATGCGTCACCCCGGGAATCGCCGTCCCCGTTCGCCTGGCTCGCGTTCGCCACGTTCGGGCAGTTGTCCGAGTTCCCGCACACCCCGTCGTGGTCCAGATCGTTCGCGGAATCGTTCGGGCAGGTGTCGCAGGCATCCCCGCGGCCGTCCAGGTCGGCGTCGGTCTGGCCGGAGTTCGCTGCGTCGGGGCAGTTGTCCGACCTGCCGCAGACCCCGTCCCCGTCCAGATCGTTCGTCGGATCGGTCGGGCACGAATCGCATGCGTTGCCGAGCCGGTCGAGATCGCCGTCCGCCTGGCTCGCGTTCGCGATTGCCGGGCAGTTGTCCACGAGGCCGCACACCCCGTCGCCGTCCGCGTCGTTCAGGATGTCGTTCGGGCACGGGTCGCAGGCATCGCCAAGGGCGTCGCCGTCGGCGTTCGCCTGACTCGAATTCGCGACCGCGGGGCAGTTGTCGCCCCGGCCGCAGACCCCGTCCCCGTCCACGTCGTTCGTCGGGTCGGGAGGACACGGATCGCACAGGTCTCCGAACGCGTCCCCGTCCGCGTTGGCCTGATTCGAATTCGCGACCGCCGGGCAGTTGTCCGTGAGACCGCACACCCCGTCCCCATCCGCGTCGTTGGTCGGATCCGCCGGGCAAACGTCGCAGACGTCCCCGAGCGAGTCACCGTCCACGTCGGACTGATCGGCGTTGGCGTCGGCCGGACAGTTGTCCACCAGGCCGCAGACCTCGTCCCCGTCCACGTCGTTGGTCGGGTCCTCGGGGCACGCGTCGCAGAGATCTCCGATGCCGTCCCCCTCGGCATCCTCCTGGTCCGGATTCACGATGCTCGGGCAGTTGTCGCAAGCGTCGCCCACCGGGTCCCCGTCCGAGTTCGCCTGGTCCGCGTTCGCGTTCGACGGGCAGTTGTCCACGTCCCCGCACAGCCCGTCCTGGTCGATGTCGTTGCCCGCGTCCAGCGGACACGGATCACACGCGGTACCCAGCGCGTCCCGGTCCGGATTCGCCTGGTCCGGATTCGGCACACCGGGACAGTTGTCCACGTTCCCGCACACTCCGTCCCCGTCGCTGTCGTTGGCCGGATCCAGCGGGCACGGGTCGCACGCATCGCCCAGAACGTCTCCGTCCGCGTTCGCCTGACCGGGGTTCGAAGCCGTCGGACAGTTGTCCACGTTCCCGCAGATCCCGTCCCGGTCCGCGTCGTTCGCCGCGTCGGCCGGGCAGACGTCGCACGCGTTGCCGTACACGTCGCCGTCGGCGTTCGCCTGGTCCGGGTTCGCCGCCGTCGGGCAGTTGTCCACGTCGCCGCAGACCCCGTCGTGATCCGCGTCGTTCGCCGCGTCGTTCGGGCACGTGTCGCACGCGTTGCCGATCCCGTCCTCGTCCTCGTCCGCCTGCGCCGCATTGACCGTCGTCACGCAGTTGTCGCACGCGTCCCCCACGCCGTCCCCGTCCGCGTCGCTCTGCCCGGCGTTCGCGACCGTCGGGCAGTTGTCCACGTTCGCGCACAGCCCGTCCCCGTCCCCGTCGTCCGCGTTGTCGTTCGGGCACGGGTCGCACACGTCGCCCTGGCCGTCCGCGTCCTGGTCCGACTGGTCGGCATTCGCCACGGACGGGCAGTTGTCCACCGCGCCGCACACACCGTCGCTGTCCACGTCGTTCGTACGATCCCCGGGACACGGGTCGCACGCGTTGCCCAGACCGTCCGTGTCCGCGTCGGCCTGGTCCGGATTCGCCACCGCGGGGCAGTTGTCCACGTCGCCGCAGCGGCCGTCGTGATCCGCATCGTTCGCCGCGTCGTGCGGACAGATGTCGCAGGCGTCCCCCCACGCATCCCCGTCCGCGTTCGCCTGGTCCGGGTTCGCCACGCTCGGACAGTTGTCCGTGCTCCCGCAGATCCCGTCCCCGTCCACGTCGTTCGCCGTGTCGGTTGGACAAGGGTCGCACGCATCGCCCAGCGCGTCGCCGTCGGCGTTGGCCTGGCCCGCGTTGGCGACCTCGGGGCAGTTGTCGCTCAGCCCGCACACCCCGTCCCCGTCCACGTCGTTCGTCGGATCGCTCGGGCAGAGGTCGCACGCGTCGCCCAGAGCGTCCCCGTCGGCGTTTGCCTGATCGGGGTTCGCCAGGGCGGGGCAGTTGTCGCTCAGCCCGCAGACCCCGTCTCCGTCCACGTCGTTCGTCGAATCCGTCGGACAGGGATCGCACGCGTTCCCAAGCAAATCCCCGTCGGAGTTCGTCTGGTCCGCGTTGGCTGCCGCGGGGCAGTTGTCGCACACGTTCCCCACGCCGTCGGTATCCCCGTCCGCCTGGTCCGCGTTCGCCACCGTCGGACAGTTGTCCACGTTCCCGCACCGCATGTCCCCGTCGTCGTCATTGAGCGGGTCCAAAGGACAGGTATCGCACGCATCGCCCCGGCCGTCTTGATCCCCGTCGGACTGGCCCGGGTTCGGCGCGAGCGGACAGTTGTCCACGTTCCCGCAGATGCCGTCCCCGTCCACGTCGTTCAACGGGTCGATGGGACACGGGTCGCACACGTTGCCCAGAGAGTCCCCGTCGGCGTTCGCCTGGTCCGCGTTCGCCGCTGCCGGGCAGTTGTCCACGTTCCCGCAGATCGCGTCCCCGTCCGCATCGTTCAACGGATCGAGAGGACACGGATCGCACGCATCGCCCAGCGCGTCCCCGTCCGCGTTGGCCTGGCTCGCGTTGGCAACCGTCGGGCAATTGTCCACATTACCGCACAGGCCATCCTTGTCCGGGTCGTTGATGGAATCGCCGGGGCAGGGGTCGCACGCATCGCCCAGCGAGTCGCCGTCGTCGTTCGACTGGCTCGGGTTCGACACGGTCGGGCAGTTGTCCACGTCCCCGCAGGCGCCGTCGCGATCCACGTCGTTCAGCGGGTCGAGACGACACAGGTCGCACAGGTCACCCAGGGCGTCCCCGTCCGCGTTCGCCTGGTCCGCGTTCGCAACCGTGGGACAGTTGTCCGCGTCTGCGCATCGACCGTCGTGGTCCGAGTCGTTGGCCGGGTCGATGGGGCAGGGGTCGCAGGCGTCCCCCAGGGAGTCCCCGTCCGCGTTCGCCTGGCTCGCGTTCGCAACCGTGGGGCAGTTGTCCACAGCGCCGCAGATCCCGTCCCGGTCCCCGTCGTTCGACGGGTCGCTCGGACAAGGATCGCACGCATCGCCGAGGGAGTCTCCGTCCGCGTTCGCCTGGTTCGCGTTTGCCACCGTAGGACAGTTGTCCGCAGAAGCGCAGATCCCGTCGTGATCCGGGTCGTTCACCGGATCGTTGGGGCACGCGTCACAGGCGTTCCCGATCCCGTCCGCATCGGTGTCCGCCTGATTCGCGTTCGCAAGTCCGGGGCAGTTGTCCACGTCCTCGCACGTCCCGTCGCCGTCCGCGTCGTTCGTCGAGTCCAACCGGCACGGGTCGCACCCGTCGCCGATCCCGTCCGTGTCCGAATCCTCCTGGTCCGGGTTTTTCAACAACGGGCAGTTGTCCACGTTCGCGCACAGCCCGTCGCCGTCCCCGTCGTTCGCCGCATCGTACGGACAGGCGTCGCACGCATCCCCCAGCGCGTCCCCGTCCGCGTTCGCCTGGCTCGCGTTCGCAACCGAAGGGCAGTTGTCCACGTTTCCACACCGGCCGTCACGGTCCGCGTCGTTCTGTGGGTCCAGCGGACACGCATCGCAGGCGTCCCCCAGACCGTCCCCATCCGCGTTCGCCTGGCTCCCGTTCGACGTCGACGGACAGTTGTCGCACGCGTTGCCCAGGCCGTCCCCGTCCGTGTCCACCTGATCCGCGTTCGCGACCGTGGGGCAGTTGTCCGCGCAGTTGCCCTCCCCGTCCGCGTCCGTGTCCCCGCACGACACCGACCGGCCCACCCGGAACCCCGTCTTGTTCTCCTCCGTCGAATCGGTGGTCGCCACGCGGGTGTCGATGAGCATGACGCTCGACGCGTCGTTGAAGTTGCCGCCGCGGACGATGCGCTTGCCGGCCGAGACCGTCTCCGTCCACTCCGCGACGTTCCCCCCCTGGTCCAGCGTCCCGTAGTAGCTCGCGCTGCGCGACCCCGCGCCGCCCACCGTGGTCACGTTCCCGTTCTGTCCGTTCCAGTCCGCCAGCTTGTTGTAGTTGGCCACGTTCGAGCCGGGATTCGTCAGGTCCCCGAACGCATCCGCCAGCGCACCCACGGGCTGGTCGTTGCTCCGCGTCGGGTACAGCCAGTCCGTGTCGTTCACGACGTCGTGGTGCGCCGCGCGCACCCACTGCGCCTCCGTCGGCAGGAACCACACCGCGCCCGCCTGCCGCACCGCGTTGATCCCGGGGCTCGACACCCGAAGGTCGTACGACCCCGTCTCCGTCGTCCCCGTCCCCTGCGCCCCGCGAGGCTTACCCTTCTGAAGCCAGTTCACGTACCGCGCCGCGTCCAGCCACGACACGTAGTTCACCGGCTTGTTGTCCATGTCCGGCTTCACCGTGTACGTGTAGCTCCCGCTCGTCCCGGCCCGGATGATCCCGCCGCGTGCCTGGCTCTGCATGTTCGTGTTGAACACACCGTTCGGATCCGCCGCCGCCACCGCGCTCAGGAACGCCGCGTACTCCGCGTTCGTCACCTCCGTCGACGACACGTACAGCGGCGCCGTCCCGTCCACCGGCACGAACCGGCACGCGTCCCCGATCCCGTTCCCGTCGAAGTCCGACTGGCTCGCGTTCGCCACCGACGGGCAGTTGTCGCACGAGTCTCCGACCCCGTCCCCGTCCCGGTCCTCCTGACCCACGTTCGACGTCGTCGGGCAGTTGTCGCACGCGTCCCCGCGCGTGTCCGCATCGCCGTCCGCCTGCGTCGGATTCGCTACCGTCGGACAGTTGTCCGACGACCCGCACACCCCGTCCCCGTCCACGTCGTTCGACACGTCCGCAGGACACGGGTCGCACGCGTTCCCCAGCCCGTCCCGGTCCGTGTCCGCCTGGTCCGTGTTCGACGTCGTCGGGCAGTTGTCGCAAACGTCCCCGCGACCGTCCCCGTCCGCATCCACCTGGCTCGCGTTCCCCACGAACGGGCAGTTGTCCAGGCAGTTGTCCACACCGTCCCCGTCCCCGTCCGGACAGACCAGCGCCCGGCTCACCCGGAATCCCGTCAGGGCGTCCTCCACCGTCGGCGTCTTCGTCTGCGGCCCGTCCGAGCGCAAGCGCGTGAAGTCGTCCGACCAGCTCCCACCGCGCACCACCCGCAGGCTCCCCGACTTCGTCTCCGTCCACTCCGAGACGTTCCCGCCCTGGTCGTACGTCCCGTACGAGCTCGTGCTCAGAGGACCCGCACCGCCGACTCGCGTCACGTTCCCGTCCTGACCGTTCCAGTCCGCGCCACGGTTGTAGTTCGCGACGTTGCTCCCGGGGTTCGATACACCCCCCGTCGCCGTCGCTCCGGCCAAAACCGGCGCCGCGTTCCCGCGCGTCGGGTACAGCCAGTCCACTCCCAGCCACGTGTCGTGGTACGCCGTGCGCACCCACTGCGCGTCCGTCGGCAGGAACCACGTCGCGCCCGCTCCCCGCACCGCGTTCGTCCCCGGACTCGCAACCGTCAGGTCGTACGCCCCCCGCTCCGTCGTGCTCACCCCCTGCGCACCCGCAGGTCGCAGGTTGTGCAGCCAGTTCGCGTACCGCGCCGCGTCCAGCCACGTCACGAAGTTCACCGGCTTGTCGCCCATGTTCGCTTTCGTCGTGTACGCGTAGCTCCCACTCGATCCGCTCCGCGCAATCCCTCCCCGCGGATCGCTCTGCATCAGACCGCTGAACAACGCGTTCGGATCCGCGGCCGCCACCGCGTTCAGGAACTGCGCGTACTCCTGGTTCGTCACCTCCGTCGCCGACACGTAGTACGACCCGTCCACCACCACGTACCGGCACGCGTCCCCAATCCCGTCCCCGTCCGAATCCTGCTGGTTCGAGCTCGACAGCATCGGACACCGGTCGCACGCGTCCCCGAAGCTGTCCCCGTCCACGTTCCGCTGGTCCGGATTCGATACCGCAGGACAGTTGTCCACGTTCCCGCACAGACCGTCGTGATCCTGGTCGTCGCCCGCATCCAGTGGACACGGATCGCACGCGTCCCCCAATCCGTCCCCGTCCCCGTTCGACTGGCTCGGATTCGCGTCGAACACGCAGTTGTCGCAAACGTTCCCCACCCCGTCCCCGTCCGTGTCCGCCTGGTCCGCGTTCCCCACCAAAGGACAGTTGTCCGCGTTCCCGCACAGACCGTCCCCGTCCTGGTCGTTCCCCGCATCCACTGGACACGGATCGCACGCGTCCCCGAGACCGTCCCCGTCCCCGTTCACCTGCGTCGGATTCGCAACCACCGGACAGTTGTCCACGTTCCCGCAGATCCCGTCCCGGTCCAGATCGTTGTCCGGGTCGAGCGGACACGGATCGCACGCGTCACCCAGCGTGTCCCCGTCCCCGTTCGCCTGCGTCGGATTCGCGACCGTCGGGCAGTTGTCCACGTTCCCGCACAGACCGTCCCGGTCCTGGTCGTTGTTCCGGTCGCTCGGACACGCGTCGCACAGATCCCCCAGCGCGTCCCCGTCCCCGTTCGCCTGGTCCGGATTCGGCCAGACGATGCAGTTGTCGCACGCGTTCCCGACACCGTCCCCGTCCCCGTCCGCCTGACCGGGATTCGCCACCCGCGGACAGTTGTCCACGCTCCCGCACAATCCGTCGAGGTCCGGATCGTTCAACGGGTCCGTCGGACACACGTCGCACACGTTCCCCACGCCATCATTGTCCCCGTCCGCCTGGTCCGGGTTCGCGATCAGATCGCAGTTGTCGCACGCATCTCCGAGCACGTCCCCGTCGCGATTGATCTGGTCCGGATTCGCGACGAGATCGCAGTTGTCGCACGCGTCCCCCAGCGAGTCCGTGTCCCGATTCGTCTGGTCCGGGTTCGGCAGTCCCTGGCAGTTGTCGCACGCGTCACCCGCACCGTCCCCGTCCCCATCCACCTGATCGACGTTCGGCACCGTGCGGCAGTTGTCCTGCACGTCCAGCAAACCGTCGTTGTCGTCGTCCGGGTCGCACGCATCCCCAGGTGCGTCGTCGTCCGCGTTCGCCTGGTCCGGATTCGCGTTCGAAATGCAGTTGTCGCATGCGTCCCCGACGCCATCCCCGTCCGCATCCCCCTGGCTCACGTTCGGTACGAAATCGCAGTTGTCGCACGCGTCCCCGCGGCCGTCCTCGTCCGTGTCCTGCTGATCCGTGTTCGAGAGCGACGGACACACGTCGCACGCGTTCCCCACCGTGTCCCCGTCCCCGTCCTCCTGCCCGGGATTCGACGCCAGCGCGCAGTTGTCCTCCACGTCCAACAGGCCGTCGACATCGCTGTCCCGCTGCAGCGAGGGACACGGGATGAACGCCTCGATGGCGCGACCCAGGCTGTCCGTTCCCAGCGACGTCTCACCGCACGTGTTCTTCGCAGCGATCAAGTAGAAGAAGAACCGACCCGCGGGTGGATTCTCCACGTCCGTGAACTGGCTCCGCGGATCCTCCGCATCCACGCAAATCTCGTTGTACGACCAGACCTGGCCCGAGACGATCGTCCCGCGGTACACGTTGTACACATTGCCACGCAGGCTCCGATGCCAGCGAAGCGTCACATCGGAACACGGCGCCTTTCGAAAGACGAAGCGTCGCGCCCACAGCGTCCGCGGGCGCCGACACGCTCGCAAGCCGAGGCGCGCAGTCCGTATCGTCCGGAACCCCGTCCCCGTCGTCGTCCGGATCCTGCCAGTCCGGGACCCCGTCCCCGTCCAGATCCCCGAACTCGAACGCCCCCATGTCCACTCGCGCGATCCCGTCCCCGTTCCCGTCGATCGGCCGCGCAATCCCGTCCAGGTCCCAAGCAGCGGCCTCGGCGTTGTCCCCCGCATCGATCAGCGGGCTCGTCGCCTGGAGCCGAAGGTTCAGCGTGATCGGTGCGCGACTCACGAAACGTGGATCCACCGACACGTTCCCGTTCACGCCGATGTAGTCCCCGTCCACCTTCGTCCCGCCCACGTTCCGCGGAAGGTTCCCGTACAGATCGTTGAATCGAAACACAGGCGTCGCGTCCTGAAGAAAAATCCCGCCGCCCGCCGTGTTGTCCGTCGCGTCCGAGGCGTTGAACCCCAAGATGTTGTTCGCGATCGTCGCCTGGTTCGCAGATCCGGCCGTGGTCTCTAGGTAGAATGCGCCACCGGAGTCGGCCGCGTCGTTTGCGTAGAACGTGTTGTTCCGGAATCGGCCTCGTGTGCTCCTCCCGGCCACGCCGCCGCCGAAGCCCGCGGCGTTGTACTCGATCAGGTTGCTGTCTACCGTCATCAACGACGGAATCTCGTTGGAGCCGCCGGGATCGAGCGTCGCACCCGCGGAAAGACTGCCGCCGCGCACCGCGCTGAAGTTGCTCACGATCAGGTTCTGCGTGATCACCGCGGGGCTCACCGTGCTGTACACCGCGAGACCGCCACCCGATGCCCGCTGGTTCAGCTTCAGAGTGCTCCCGACCGTGTTGTCCTCGATGAGATTCCCGGAGATTGTCGGGGAGGCGTAGTACCCCACGTAGATCCCCCCGCCGAACGCTCGCCCCGGGTCCGTGTACGTCCCGTCCGGCGGATCCACCACGTTGCCGCCGATCACGTTCGTCGTGATCACCGGCGCCGAAGGCGTCCCCGCGTCGGCCGACTGGACGTAAATCCCGCCGCCGTAAAACAGCTTCGCGCCGCCGGACGACAGCACGTTCCCCATGATCTGGTTCTGGGTGATCGTCGGCGACCCGCTCCGGATGAAGATTCCTCCCCCTGCCACGTACGGCGTGCCGTCCGTGAACGTCCGGACGGTCCCCGCACCCCCAGTGATCCGGAACCCCTGCAAGTGATCCGCGGGAGTGGCCCCCACCGCGCCCACCGCCCGGATCTGCACCGCCGAGCACGAGGTCGTCGCCGTGTTCACCGTGCAGTCCGACGAAATGCACGGCCGGCCCGTCGCGTCGATCGTCGTGACGTCCGGACCGTCCGTCGAGATCACGCTGACCCCGGGAAACAGACGGATCGCCTCGAGGTACACGCCAGGCTTGACCAGAACCAACCCGCCGCTCGCCTTCACCGAGCAAATCGCATCCTGGATGCGGCAGTACGGATCCACGGAGGATCCGATCCCGGGCCCGGGACAGTTGCCGTCGTCCACGTAGCGAATCTGCTGGGCCAAGAGAGTGGAGCTCGATCCCAGCAGCACGATCGAGAAGAGAAGACAACGACAGATTGAGCCGATTTGCCCGCGTCCACGCACGTCACCACCTCCGACCGCGGAGCTAGTCGTTCCTCCGCCGTCGACCGACATCCTAGAGATGAAGACGCGAGCTCCCCCCCAACCCGCGAGTTCACACATGGTGTACCCAAAAAATGAAGAAACGACAACCGTCGCGTGCAGGCTGCCCTGGTACGGGAAAACGGGCGTCCGAGTTAAACGACTGATTCTAAATTAGTTGTGACCTATGATTGCGCGGCCGCTCCGGCGGCCATGCGGGCTTTTGGAGCGATTTTCCCTTTTCCGCTTTCGCAAGCGTTGGCGGGGTCGGTCGGGCAAGGATCGCATGCGTCGCCGAGCGCATCGCCGTCCGCATTCTCCTGCGCCGGATTATTCACCCCCGGGCAATTGTCGAGGTCGCCGCAAATGGCGTCGCCATCCGCGTCGTTGTTCGGGTCGTTGGGGCAGGGATCGCATGCGTCGCCGAGGGCATCGCCGTCTGCGTTGACCTGGCTGGGGTTGGCGATGGTGGGGCAGTTATCGAGGTTGCCGCAGACGCCGTCGGCGTCGGCATCGTCGTTCGGATCGTTGGGGCAGGGATCGCATGCGTCGCCGAGGGCGTCTCCGTCGGCGTTGGCCTGAGTGGGGTTGGCGACCGCGGGGCAGTTGTCGAGGTTGCCGCAGACACCATCGCCATCGGCGTCGTTGTTCGGATCGTTCGGGCAGGGATCGCAGGCGTCGCCGAGTACATCGGCGTCGGCGTTGGCCTGAGTGGGGTTAGGGACGGCAGGGCAGTTGTCGAGGTTGCCGCAGACACCATCGCCATCGGCGTCGTTGTTCGGATCGTTCGGGCAGGGATCGCAGGCGTCGCCGAGTGCATCACCGTCCGCGTTGGCCTGGCCTGGGTTGGCGATGGCGGGGCAGTTGTCGAGGTTGGCGCAGACCCCATCGCCGTCGGCGTCGTTGCTCGGATCGTTCGGGCAAGGATCGCAGGCGTCGCCGAGTGCATCGGCGTCCGCATTGGCCTGGCTGGGGTTGGCGATGGCGGGGCAGTTGTCGAGGTCGCCGCAGATGCCGTCGCCATCGGCGTCGTTATTCGGATCGTTCGGGCACGGATCGCAGGCGTCGCCGAGCGCATCGCCGTCCGCGTTGGCCTGGCCGGCGTTCGCAACCGACGGGCAGTTGTCCGCCGCTGCGCAGATACCGTCGCCGTCGCCGTCATTGCCGGAATCGTTTGGGCAGGGATCGCAGGCGTCGCCGAGCGCATCGCCGTCCGTGTTGGCTTGGGTGGGATTGGCGACGGTGGGGCAGTTGTCCACGTTGCCGCAGATTCGGTCGCCATCCACGTCGTTACCGGGATCGCTCGCGCAGGTGTCGCAGGCGTCTCCGAGGGCGTCTCCGTCGGCGTTCGCCTGTCCCGGGTTCGCGACGGTGGGACAGTTGTCGAGGTTTCCGCAGATCCCGTCGCCGTCTCGGTCGTTCGCCGGGTCGTCCGGACACCCATCGCAGGCGTTGCCCATGCGGTCTCCGTCGTTGTCCGCCTGCTCCGGATTCGCGACGGCGGGGCAGTTGTCGAGGTCGCCGCAGACGCCGTCGTGGTCGGCGTCGTTCGCCGGGTCCTTCGGGCACGGGTCGCACGCGTCGCCGATGTGGTCTCCGTCCCCGTCCGCCTGGCTCGAGTTGCCGGCGTTCGGGCAGTTGTCGACGTTGCCGCAGACTCCGTCCTGGTCCGCATCGTTGGCCGCGTCGCTCGGGCACGCGTCGCAGGCGTTGCCGATCCCGTCGAAGTCCCCGTCCGCCTGGTCGGGGTTGCCGTCGGTCGGGCAGTTGTCGGCGTCTCCGCAGACGCCGTCCCCGTCGCGATCGTTGCCCGGGTCGGCGTCGCACCCGTCGCACGGATCCCCGAACCCATCGGTATCCGCATCGGCCTGGGTCGGGTTCGCGATCGCGGGGCAGTTGTCCACATCGCCGCAGATCCCGTCGCGGTCCACGTCGTTCGCCGGGTCCACGAGACAGGGATCGCACGCGTCTCCCAATCCGTCCCGGTCCCGGTCGGCCTGCGTCGGGTTGGACGTCGTCGGGCAGTTGTCGCGAGCTCCGACCTTCGGGAGCCGGAACGATGCCCCCGCGCAGTACCCGTCGCCGTCCACGTCGTCGGTCGCGTCGTTGGGGCAGGGATCGCACGCATCGCCCAGGCGGTCGCCGTCCGTGTTCCGCTGCGAGGGGTTGAATTCGCTCGGACAGTTGTCGACCCCGCCACAGAAGCCGTCATGGTCCGAATCGTTCGTCGAGTCGGTGGGGCACGCATCGCACGCGTCGCCGATGCGGTCCCCGTCGGAATCCGCCTGGCTGGAATTGGAGGCAGAGGGGCAGTTGTCCACCGCGCCGCAGATCCCGTCCGCGTCGGCGTCGTTGTTGGGGTCCGTGGGGCACGCATCGCACGCGTTGCCGAGTCGGTCTCCGTCGCTGTCGATCTGGTTCGCGTTCGCCACGGTCGGGCAGTTGTCCACGTTTCCGCAGACGCCGTCCTGGTCCACGTCGTTCTGGGGATCGCCTGGACAAGCGTCGCAGGGGTCTCCCAGTCCGTCGCCGTCCTGGTTGATCTGACCCGCGTTGGGAAGAGTTGGACAGTTGTCCGAGCGGTCGCACACTCCATCGGCGTCCGTATCCGCCGCCGAGCCGTTCGGGCAGGTGTCGCACGCGTCCCCGACGCCGTCCCCGTCGGCGTCCGCCTGGCTCGCGTTGGCGACGGTGGGACAGTTGTCGACGTTCGCGCAGCGCCCGTCCCCGTCGATGTCATCCTGGGCGTCGTTGGGGCAGGAATCGCAGGCGTCGCCCCGGGAGTCGCCGTCGGCATTCGCCTGGCTCGAGTTCGAAACGGTTGGGCAGTTGTCGCAGACGTCGCCTCGGGAGTCGCCGTCCCCGTTCGCCTGGTTCGCGTTGGCGACCGTCGGACAGTTGTCCACGCTCGCGCACCGCCCGTCCCCGTCCGTGTCGTTCAGCGGATCGCTCGGGCACGAATCGCATGCGTCACCCAGCGAGTCGCCGTCGGCGTTCGCCTGGGTCGAGTTCGAGACGCTGGGGCAGTTGTCGCAGGCGTCGCCCTTGACGTCGCCGTCGGCGTTCGCCTGGGTCGGGTTCGACACGCCGGCGCAGTTGTCCTCGCAGTCCGCGATCCCGTCGAGGTCCGCGTCGACGCACGAAGCGGGGCGCGCCACCCGGAAGCCGATCCGAGCGACCTCGGACGTAGGGTTCAGTGCCTCGGTGGTCGTGCGCGCCAGCACGGACGCGTTGTCGTCGTAGGCTCCGCCACGAACGATGCGGTTGTTCCCGCTGACGGTCTCGGTCCATTCCGCGACGTTCCCCCCCTGGTCGTACGTGCCGTAGTAGCTCTTGCTCGACGGCCCGGCGCTTCCCACCGTCGTCACGTGACCGTTGTTCCCGGCCCAGTCGGCGCCGTTCGCGTAGTTGACCACGTTGCCGCCCGGGTTCGCGATGTTCCCCGTGGTGCCGGCCGTCGCGATCACCGGAGTGGAATTGCTCTGGGTCGGATACGTCCAGTCTCCCGCCGGGTAGTGGTACGCCGCACGGGCCCAATCGTCGGTCGTCGGCAGGATGTACCGTGCCACGGCCTGCCGGGTCGCCGTGCTCCCGGAGAGGACGTACGCGCCCCCCTCCGTGGTGCCCGTTCCCTGCGTTCCCGTGGGCTTCCCGTTGTGCAGCCAGTTCATGAAGCGAATCGCGTCGGGCCACGAGACGAAGTTCACCGGCTTGTTGCCCATGTTCGCACGCACCGCGTAGCTGAAGTTCGGGGTCGACCCGCTCCGGGTGATCCCCCCACGCGCGTCCGTTCCCATCTTGGTGTTGTACAGCGCGTTCGCATCGGCCTTCGCCACCGCGTTGAGGAAATCCACGTACTCCTGGTTCGTCACCTCGTACGGGAACATGAACACCAGGTTGTCCACCGAGACGAACTCGCACGCGTCCCCGATCCCGTCCCCGTCCGCGTCGGCCTGGCCGGGATTCCGGACGCTCACGCAGTTGTCGCACAGGTCGCCGCGACCGTCGCCGTCCGTGTCCGTCTGAACCGGACTGCTGAGCGCTGGGCAGACGTCGCAAGCGTTCCCGTACGCATCGCCGTCGGTATTGGCCTGATCCGCGTTGGCCACGGTCGGGCAGTTGTCCACGTTCCCGCACCGTCCATCCCCATCGGCGTCGTTCGCCGCGTCGTTGGGGCAGGAATCGCACACGTCGCCCAGCCCGTCCGCATCCTGGTCGCGCGCGGTGGGGTCCCACACGTACGGGCATCCGTCGTTCCCGGCGATCTTGGGTGATCGGAACGCGTTGCCGACGCAGACGCCGTCCTGATCCGAATCGTCCTGGAAGTCCAGCGGACAGACGTCGCAGAGGTCGCCCGGGCCGTCCGCGTCCGTATCCGTCTGGGTCGGGTTGGCGACGGTGGGGCAGTTGTCGCCGCCACGGGTCAACGGCGGGTGGAACGCGTTGCCCGCGCAGACCCCGTCGCCGTCCTGATCGTTCGGCCGCTCGAGAGGGCAGGGATCGCACGCATCGCCCGCGCCGTCCCCGTCGGTGTCCGTCTGCGTCGGATTCAGAATGGTCGAGCAGTTGTCGCAGACGTCGCCTCGCCCGTCGGCGTCCCCGTCGGCCTGATTGCTGTTGGCCGCGGCCGGGCAGTTGTCGCATGCGTCACCCCGGGAATCGCCGTCCCCGTTCGCCTGGCTCGCGTTCGCCACGTTCGGGCAGTTGTCCGAGTTCCCGCACACCCCGTCGTGGTCCAGATCGTTCGCGGAATCGTTCGGGCAGGTGTCGCAGGCATCCCCGCGGCCGTCCAGGTCGGCGTCGGTCTGGCCGGAGTTCGCTGCGTCGGGGCAGTTGTCCGACCTGCCGCAGACCCCGTCCCCGTCCAGATCGTTCGTCGGATCGGTCGGGCACGAATCGCATGCGTTGCCGAGCCGGTCGAGATCGCCGTCCGCCTGGCTCGCGTTCGCGATTGCCGGGCAGTTGTCCACGAGGCCGCACACCCCGTCGCCGTCCGCGTCGTTCAGGATGTCGTTCGGGCACGGGTCGCAGGCGTCGCCCTGCGCGTCCCCGTCGCCGTCCGCCTGGCTCGGATTCGCAATCGCGGGGCAATTATCCCCCCGGCCGCAGACCCCGTCCCCGTCCACGTCGTTCGTCGGGTCGGGAGGACACGGATCGCACAGGTCTCCGAACGAGTCTCCATCCGCGTTGGCCTGGTTCGGGTTCGCAACTGCCGGGCAGTTGTCTGAAAGGCCGCAGACCCCGTCGCCGTCCACGTCGTTCGTCGCGTCCGACGGGCACACGTCGCACACGTCGCCGAACGCGTCTCCGTCGGCGTTGGCCTGACCGGGGTTCGCGGTCGCCGGGCAGTTGTCGACGTTCGCGCAGAAGCCGTCCGCATCCGCGTCGTTGGCCGCATCCAGCGGACACGAATCGCAGACGTCTCCGATTGCGTCCCCGTCGCTGTCGGTCTGGCCGGCGTTGGGCACCGCGGGACAGTTGTCGGCGTTCGCGCAGAAACCGTCCCCGTCCGCGTCGTTAGCCGCATCCAGCGGACAGGAATCGCAGACGTTCCCGAACGCGTCGCCGTCGGTGTTGGTCTGGTCGGGGTTGGACGCCACCGGACAGTTGTCGACGTCGGCGCACAGTCCGTCCCCGTCCCCGTCGTCCACCGGATCCTCGGGGCAGACGTCGCAGACGTCGCCGACGGTGTCGCCGTCCACGTCGGCTTGATCGGCGTTCGCGTCGACCGGGCAGTTGTCCGAGAGCCCGCAGACTCCGTCGCCGTCCACGTCGTTGGTCGGATCCTCCGGACACGCGTCGCAGAGGTCGCCGATGCCGTCCCCCTCGGCGTCGTCCTGGTCGGGATTCACGACGCTCGGACAGTTGTCGCAGGCGTCGCCCACCGGGTCCCCGTCCGAGTTCGCCTGGTCCGCGTTCGGGTTCGACGGGCAGTTGTCCACGTCCCCGCACAACCCGTCCTGGTCGATGTCGTTGCCCGCGTCCAGCGGACACGGATCGCACGCCGTGCCCAGCGAGTCCCGGTCCGGATTCGCCTGGTCCGGGTTCGGCACACCGGGGCAGTTGTCCACGTTCCCGCACACCCCGTCCCCGTCGCTGTCGTTGGCCGGATCCAGCGGGCACGGATCGCACGCGTCGCCCAGAGCGTCCTCGTCCGCGTTCGCCTGATTCAGGTTCGCCGCCGTCGGACAGTTGTCCACGTCCCCGCAGATCCCGTCCCGGTCCGCGTCGTTCGCCGCGTCAGCCGGGCAGACGTCGCACGCGTTGCCGTACACGTCGCCGTCGCCGTTCGCCTGGTCCGGGTTCGCCGCCGTCGGGCAGTTGTCCACGTCGCCGCAGACCCCGTCCCGGTCCGCGTCGTTCGCCGAGTCGTTCGGGCACGTGTCGCACGCGTTGCCGATTCCGTCCTCGTCCTCGTCCGCCTGCGCCGCATTGACCGTCGTCACGCAGTTGTCGCACGCGTCCCCCACGCCGTCCCCGTCCGCGTCGCTCTGCCCGGCGTTCGCGACCGTCGGGCAGTTGTCCACGTTCGCGCACAGCCCGTCCCCGTCCCCGTCGTCCGCGTTGTCGTTCGGGCACGGGTCGCACACGTCGCCCTGGCCGTCCGCGTCCTGGTCCGACTGGTCGGCATTCGCCACGGACGGGCAGTTGTCCACCGCGCCGCACACCCCGTCGCTGTCCACGTCGTTCGATCGATCGCCCGGACACGGGTCGCACGCGTTGCCCAGACCGTCCGTATCGGCGTCGGCCTGGTCCGGATTCGCCACCGCAGGGCAGTTGTCCACGTCCCCGCAGCGGCCGTCGTGATCCGCATCGTTCGCCGCGTCGTGCGGACAGATGTCGCAGGCGTCCCCCGACGCATCCCCGTCCGCGTTCGCCTGGTCCGGGTTCGCCACGCTCGGACAGTTGTCCGTGCTCCCGCAGATCCCGTCCCCGTCCACGTCGTTCGCCGTGTCGGTTGGACAAGGGTCGCACGCATCGCCCAGCGCGTCGCCGTCGGCGTTGGCCTGGCCCGCGTTGGCGACCTCGGGGCAGTTGTCGCTCAGCCCGCACACCCCGTCCCCGTCCACGTCGTTCGTCGGATCGCTCGGGCAGAGGTCGCACGCGTCGCCCAGAGCGTCCCCGTCGGCGTTTGCCTGGTCGGGGTTCGCCAGGGCGGGACAGTTGTCGCTCAGCCCGCAGACCCCGTCCCCGTCCCCGTCGTTCGTCGGATCCGTCGGACAGGGATCGCACGCATCGCCGGAGAGCATCCCCGTCGGAGTTCGCCTGATCCGCGTTCGACGACGCGGGGCAGTTGTCGCACACGTTCCCCACGCCGTCGGTGTCCCCGTCCGCCTGGTCGGCGTTCGCGACCATCGGGCAGTTGTCCTCGTTCCCGCAACGCAGGTCCCCGTCATCGTCGTTGAGCGGGTCCGAGGGGCACGAGTCGCACGCGTCGCCCCGGCCGTCCACGTCCCCGTCGGACTGGCCCGGATTCGGCGCGAGCGGACAGTTGTCCACGTCCGCGCAGAGGCCGTCCCCGTCCCCGTCGTTCAACGGATCGACGGGGCAGGGGTCGCACACGTTGCCCAGAGAGTCCCCGTCCGCGTTCGCCTGGTCCGCGTTCGACTCCGCCGGGCAGTTGTCCACGTTCCCGCAGATGCTGTCCGCGTCCGCGTCGTTCAGCGGATCGAGAGGGCACGGGTCGCACGCGTCGCCCAGGGAGTCCCCGTCTGCGTTCGCCTGGTCGAAATTCGCCACCGTGGGGCAGTTGTCCACGCTTCCGCACAGGCCGTCCCCGTCCGGGTCGTTGATGGAATCGCCGGGGCAGGGGTCGCAGGCGTCACCCAATGAGTCGCCGTCCTCGTTCGCCTGGCTCGCGTTCGCAACCGTCGGACAGTTGTCCGCGTCCCCGCAGATCCCATCCGTGTCCGCGTCGTTCGCGGCGTCGTTGGGGCACGGATCGCAGTCGTCACCGAGCGCATCGCCGTCCGCATTCGCCTGACCGGGATTGGCGGTGCCCGGACAGTTGTCGACGTCGTCACAGACCGTATCCGCGTCCGCGTCGTCGGCAGGGTCGTTCGGGCAGGGGTCGCAGGCGTCGCCCAGCCCGTCTCCGTCTCCGTTGGTCTGGTTCGCGTTCGCCACCGTCGGGCAGTTGTCCGCGCCGCTGCAGATCCCGTCCTGGTCTCCATCGTTCAGCGGGTCGCTCGGGCAGGGATCGCACGCATCGCCCAGGGCGTCCGAGTCCACGTTCGCCTGGTCCGGGTTCGCGACCGCCGGACAGTTGTCGACCGACGTGCAGATCCCGTCGTGATCCGGGTCGTTCACCGGATCGTTGGGGCACGCGTCACAGGCGTTCCCGATCCCGTCCGCATCGGTGTCCGCCTGATTCGCGTTCGCAAGTCCGGGGCAGTTGTCCACGTCCTCGCACGTCCCGTCGCCGTCCGCGTCGTTCGTCGAGTCCAACCGGCACGGGTCGCAGTAGTCGCCGATCCCGTCCGTGTCCGAATCCTCCTGGTCCGGATTTTTCAACAACGGGCAGTTGTCCACGTTCGCGCACAGCCCGTCCCCGTCCCCGTCGTTCGCCGCATCGTACGGACAGGCGTCGCACGCATCCCCCAGGGCGTCCCCGTCCGCGTTCGCCTGGCTCGCGTTCGCAACCGAAGGGCAGTTGTCCACGTTTCCACACCGGCCGTCCTGATCCGCGTCGTTCTGTGGGTCCAGCGGACACGCATCGCAGGCGTCCCCCAGACCGTCCCCGTCCGCGTTCGCCTGGCTCCCGTTCGACGTCGACGGACAGTTGTCGCACGCGTTGCCCAGGCCGTCCCCGTCCGTGTCCACCTGATCCGCGTTCGCGACCGTGGGGCAGTTGTCCGCGCAGTTGCCCTCCCCGTCCGCGTCCGTGTCCCCGCACGACACCGACCGGCCCACCCGGAATCCCGTCTTGTTTTCTTCCGTCGAGTCGGATTTCTCGACGTGTTGTGTCGATCAACATGGAGTTCGAAGAGTCGTTGTAGTTGCCGCCACGGACGATGCGTTTGCCGGACGAGACCGTCTCCGTCCATTCCGCGACGTTTCCTCCCTGGTCCAGCGTCCCGTAGTAGCTCGCGCTGCGCGACCCCGCGCCGCCCACCGTGGTCACGTTCCCGTCCTGCCCGTTCCAGTCCGCCTTCTTGTTGTAGTTGGCCACGTTCGAGCCGGGATTCGTCAGGTCACCGAACGCATCCGCCAGCGCCTCCACGGGCTGGTCGTTGCTCCGCGTCGGGTACAGCCAGTCCGTGTCGTTCACGACGTCGTGGTGCGCCGCGCGCACCCACTGCGCCTCCGTCGGCAGGAACCACACCGCGCCCGCCTGCCGCACCGCGTTGATCCCGGGGCTCGACACCCGAAGGTCGTACGACCCCGTCTCCGTCGTCCCCGTCCCCTGCGCCCCGCGAGGCCGGCCCTTCTGAAGCCAGTTCACGTACCGCGCCGCGTCCAGCCACGACACGTAGTTCACCGGCTTGTTGTCCATGTCCGGCTTCACCGTGTACGTGTAGCTCCCGCTCGTCCCGGCCCGGATGATCCCGCCGCGTGCCTGGCTCTGCATGTTCGTGTTGAACACACCGTTCGGATCCGCCGCCGCCACCGCGCTCAGGAACGCCGCGTACTCCGCGTTCGTCACCTCCGTCGACGACACGTACAGCGGCGCCGTCCCGTCCACCGGCACGAACCGGCACGCGTCCCCGATCCCGTTCCCGTCGAAGTCCGACTGGCTCGCGTTCGCCACCGACGGGCAGTTGTCGCACGAGTCTCCGACCCCGTCCCCGTCCCGGTCCTCCTGACCCACGTTCGACGTCGTCGGGCAGTTGTCGCACGCGTCCCCGCGCGTGTCCGCGTCCCCGTCCGCCTGCGTCGGATTCGCTACCGTCGGACAGTTGTCCGACGACCCGCACACCCCGTCCCCGTCCACGTCGTTCGACACGTCCGCAGGACACGGGTCGCACGCGTTCCCCAGCCCGTCCCGGTCCGTGTCCGCCTGGTCCGTGTTCGACGTCGTCGGGCAGTTGTCGCAAACGTCCCCGCGACCGTCCCCGTCCGCATCCACCTGGCTCGCGTTCCCCACGAACGGGCAGTTGTCCAGGCAGTTGTCCACACCGTCCCCGTCCCCGTCCGGACAGACCAGCGCCCGGCTCACCCGGAATCCCGTCAGGGCGTCCTCCACCGTCGGCGTCTTCGTCTGCGGCCCGTCCGAGCGCAAGCGCGTGAAGTCGTCCGACCAGCTCCCACCGCGCACCACCCGCAGGCTCCCCGACTTCGTCTCCGTCCACTCCGAGACGTTCCCGCCCTGGTCGTACGTCCCGTACGAGCTCGTGCTCAGAGGACCCGCACCGCCGACTCGCGTCACGTTCCCGTCCTGACCGTTCCAGTCCGCGCCACGGTTGTAGTTCGCGACGTTGCTCCCGGGGTTCGATACCCCCCCCGTCGCCGTCGCTCCGGCCAAAACCGGCGCCGCGTTCCCGCGCGTCGGGTACAGCCAGTCCACTCCCAGCCACGTGTCGTGGTACGCCGTGCGCACCCACTGCGCGTCCGTCGGCAGGAACCACGTCGCGCCCGCTCCCCGCACCGCGTTCGTCCCCGGACTCGCCACCGTCAGGTCGTACGCCCCACGCTCCGTCGTGCTCACCCCCTGCGCACCCGCAGGTCGCAGGTTGTGCAGCCAGTTCGCGTACCGCGCCGCGTCCAGCCACGTCACGAAGTTCACCGGCTTGTCGCCCATGTTCGCCTTCGTCGTGTACGCGTAGCTCCCGCTCGATCCGCTCCGCGAAATCCCTCCCCGCGGATCGCTCTGCATCAGACCGCTGAACAACGCGTTCGGATCCGCGGCCGCCACCGCGTTCAGGAACTGCGCGTACTCCTGGTTCGTCACCTCCGTCGCCGACACGTAGTACGACCCGTCCACCACCACGTACCGGCACGCGTCCCCGATCCCGTCCCCGTCCGAATCCTGCTGGTTCGAGCTCGACAGCATCGGACACCGGTCGCACGCGTCCCCGAAGCTGTCCCCGTCCACGTTCCGCTGGTCCGGATTCGATACCGCGGGACAGTTGTCCACGTTCCCGCACAGACCGTCCTGATCCTGGTCGTTCCCCGCATCCAATGGACACGGATCGCACGCGTCCCCCAACCCGTCCCCGTCCCCGTTCGCCTGGCTCGGATTCGCGTCGAACACGCAGTTGTCGCAAACATTCCCCATCCCGTCCCCGTCCGTGTCCGCCTGGTCCGCGTTCCCCACCAAAGGACAGTTGTCCGCGTTCCCGCACAGACCGTCCCCGTCCTGGTCGTTCCCCGCATCCAATGGACACGGATCGCACGCGTCCCCCAGACCGTCCCCGTCCCCGTTCGCCTGCGTCGGATTCGCAACCACCGGACAGTTGTCCACGTTCCCGCAGATCCCGTCCCGGTCCAGATCGTTGTCCGGGTCGAGCGGACACGGATCGCACGCGTCCCCCAGCGTGTCCCCGTCCCCGTTCGCCTGCGTCGGATTCGCGACCGTCGGGCAGTTGTCCACGTTCCCGCACAGACCGTCCTGGTCCTGGTCGTTGTTCCGGTCGCTCGGACACGCGTCGCACAGATCGCCCAGCGCGTCCCCGTCCCCGTTCGCCTGGTCCGGATTCGGCCAGACGATGCAGTTGTCGCACGCGTTCCCGACGCCGTCCCCGTCCCCGTCCGCCTGACCCGGATTCGCCACCCGCGGACAGTTGTCCACGCTCCCGCACAATCCGTCGAGATCCGGATCGTTCAACGGGTCCGTCGGACACTCGTCGCACACGTCCCCCACGTCGTCGCTGTCCCCGTCCGCCTGGTCCAGATTCGCGATCAGATCGCAGTTGTCGCACGCATCACCGAGAACGTCCCCGTCGCGATTGATCTGGTCTCGGATTCGCGACGAAATCGCAGTTGTCGCACGCGTCCCCCAGCGCGTCCGTGTCTCCGATTCGTCTGGTCCGGGTTCGGCAGTCCCTGGCAGTTGTCGCACGCGTCTCCCGCGCCGTCCCCGTCCCCGTCCACCTGATCGAGGTTCGGCACCGTGCGGCAGTTGTCCTGCACGTCCAGCAAGCCCGTCGTTGTCGTCGTCCGGGTCGCACGCGTCCCCCGGTGCGTCATCGTCCGCGTTCGCCTGGTCCGGATTCGCGTCCGAAACGCAGTTGTCGCACGCGTCCCCGACGCCATCGACGTCCGCATCCCCCTGGCTCACGTTCGGTACGAAATCGCAGTTGTCGCACGCGTCCCCGCGGCCGTCCTCGTCCGTGTCCTGCTGATCCGTGTTCGAGAGCGACGGACACACGTCGCACGCGTCCCCCACCGTGTCCCCGTCCCCGTCCTCCTGCCCGGGATTCGACGCCAGGGCACAGTTGTCCTCCACGTCCAACAGGCCGTCGACGTCGCTGTCCCGCTGCAGCGAGGGACACGGGATGAACGCCTCGATGGCGCGACCCAGGCTGTCCGTTCCCAACGACGTCTCGCCGCAGCGTGTTCTTCGCACGCGATCAAGTAGAAGAAGAACCGGCCCGCAGGAGGATTCTCGCCGTCCGTGAACTGGCTCCGCGGATCCTCCGCATCCACGCAAATCTCGTTGTACGACCAGGCCTGGCCCGAGACGATCGTCCCACGGTACACGTTGTACACGTTCCCCCGCAGGCTCCGATGCCAGCGAAGCTTCACCTCGGAACCCGGCGCCCTTCGAAAGACCGAGCGTCGCCCCACCGCCTCCGCGGGCGTAGAGACGCTCGCAAGACGGGGCGCGCAGTCCGTGTCGTCCGGAACGCCGTCCCCGTCGTCGTCCGGATCCTGCCAGTCCGGGACCCCGTCCCCGTCCAGATCCCCGAACTCGAACGCTCCCATGTCCACTCGCGCGATCCCGTCCCCGTTCCCGTCGATCGGCCGCGCAATCCCGTCCAGGTCCCAAGCAGCGGCCTCGGCGTTGTCCCCCGCGTCGATCAGCGGGCTCGTCGCCTGAAGACGCAGGTTCAGCGTGATCGGAGCGCGACTCACGAAACGTGGATCCACCGACACGTTCCCGCTCACCCCGATGTAGTCCGCGTCCGCTTTCGTCCCGCCCACGTTCCGCGGAAGGTTCCCGTACAGATCGTTGAATCGAACCACCGGCGTCGCGTCCTGAAGGAACAATCCCGCCTCCCGCCGTGTTGTCGGTCGCGTCCGTCGTGTTGAACCCCACGATGTTGTTCACGATCGTCGCCTGGTCCGCAGAACCGGCCGTCGTCTCCAGGTAGAATGCTCCTCCGGAGTCCGTTCCGTTATTCGCAGTAGAACGTGTTGTTCCGGAACCGGCCCCGCGTGCTCCTCCCGGCCACCCCGCCGCCGAAGCCGGCCGCGTTGTACTCGATCAGGTTGCTGTCCACCGTCAGCAACGACGGAATCTCGTTGGAGCCCCCAGCATCGAGCGTCGCGCCCGCCGACAGACCGCCGCCACGGATCGAGCTGAAGTTGCTCACGATCAGGTTCTGCGTGATCACCGCGGGGCTCGCCGTGCTGTACACCGCAAGACCGGCCCCCGATGCCCGCTGGTTCAGCTTCAGCGTGCTCCCGACCGTGTTGTCCTCGATCAGGTTCCCGGAGATCGTCGGGGACGCGTAGTACCCCACGTAGATCCCACCGCCGAATGCTCGCCCCGGGTCCGTGTACGTCCCGTCCGGGGGATCCACCACGTTGCCGCCGATCACGTTCGTCGTGATCACCGGCGCCGAAACCGTCCCCGCGCTGGCCGACTGGACGTAGATTCCCCCGCCGTAGAACAGCTTCGCCCCGCCGGACGACAACACGTTCCCCATGATCTGGTTCTGGGTGATCGTCGGCGACCCGCTCCGGATGAAGATTCCTCCCCCTGCCACGTACGGCGTGCCGTCCGTGAACGTCCGGACGGTCCCCGCACCCCCGGTGATCCGGAATCCCTGCAAGTGATCCGCGGGAGTGGCCCCCACCGCGCCCACCGCCCGGATCTGCACCGCAGAGCACGAGGTCGTCGCCGTGTTCACCGTGCAGTCCGAAGAGATGCACGGCCGGCCCGTCGCGTCGATCGTCGTGACGTCCGGACCGTCCGTCGAGATCACGCTGACCCCGGCGAAACAGACGGATCGCCTCGAGGTACACGCCAGGCTTGACCAGAACCAACCCGCCGCTCGCCTTCACCGAGCAAATCGCATCCTGGATGCGGCAGTACGGATCCAGCGAGGAGCCGACCCCGGGCCCGGGGCAGTTGTCGTCGTCCACGTAGACGACGTGCTGCGCCGATGCCGGCTGCGACCCGAGAGCGAACAGCGCGAAGGCGAGAATCAGCGTGGGGAGGCGATAGATGCACCTGTGAGGCACGATTTCATCCTCTCTCTTCGCGGGCGCGGCCGTCCAGCGCCCCTGGTCTTGTCGACAAGCCCTTCGGATAGAGTATTTACGACGAAAGCCGCTCCCGCACAACGAGAACGGCCTGGCCGACATCCCCGGCAGATTCTCGTCCGGCCGGTCGGCGCCGACGGTGTCGGCGAAAGCGCCCGGAAAGCCCCGCAGCGGCGGGGCTTTCCGGATGCCCCCGGAGCGAGGATCTCGCGGGAGAGTCGTCCGAACGGCACGTGAGCCACCGGGCTCGATCGAGGGGTCCGATGGACCCTTCCCTGCGCGATCGAACGGAGCTGACGAACGGCCCTGCGATCAACGCTCTTCGGGATCGCCTGCATCCTCCCGCGCGAGCCGTTCCAGCATGGCACGAGATTCCTCGGCGAGGGGACCATCGAGAGCCATCCGCGCGTACTCCTCCGCGGCGAGCGGATCGTCGCGTCGCTCCCACGCCGCCGCGAGATTGAGGAGCCGTCGCGCGCGCTCCCGCTCCGTGGCTGGCGGTGGAACGACGTGATCGAGCGGCTCCCCGCTGTACTCCTCCAGCATCTCCCGATTCATGCTCGTGGTCGACAGGGCGAAGGCCTTCGGCGCCGAGTACTCCACACGTGCGTTGTCGTCCGTGTTCCGCGCGGCCCCCTCCACCAGGCGGCTCACCTCGGCCGGCCCGAGCTCGAACAGAGGAAGGAGGTCGGCGGGCTCTCGGACCTTCACCCGTGCGAGGTCCCGACCGATGCGAGGGTCGGCAATCCGCTCGGCCCATTGCCCCACGTCGAGCACGATGGGATCCCGTGAGCCGGCGAGCATCAGATCGATCCCGTCCACCTGAAAGATCATGACCTGGGGGAACGCGTCGCGGAACGCGCCCACGATGGACCGGAGGTCGTCGGGGGGAAGGCAGTAGGCTTGAACCCACTGGAGGAAGATCCCGCCGGGGCGCACCCTGAGGCTCGCCATCCGAAAGAACTCCTCGGTGAACAGATTCGCTGCGACGGTCATGAACGGATTCGACGGCTCGGAGATGATCACGTCGTAATCCCGGGATGAAAACTCGAGCTCGTTGCGAGCATCGTTGATCGAGATGGTGACCCGCGGGTCGTCGAGGACGTTCCCGTTGAACTCCGAGAAGAGCCGGGCGGCCTTCACCATCGCCCTTTCCACCTCCACCACGCGGATGCTCTCGACGGAGTGCGTGGCGGCGGCGCCCACCGTGATCCCGCTGGCGAGCCCGATGATCATCACGTCCTTCGGATGGGGGTGGAGCATGAGCGGGACGTGGGCGAGGAGGAGCTGCGTATCGAGGTCCGACCTCGAGGACGCATCGACCTTCCCGTTCACCGCCAGGTACAGGTTTCGCTGCCTGGGCTGGGAGACGACGACGACGGTCGCGGTGAGACCCTCCTCCGCGAACACGATCTTCCGATCCTTGTAAAGCTTTCTCGCGAAGTCCACCCATCCGCTGTCTTTCGGGACGTCCTGGATGTAGTAGTAGACTCCGCTGTTCATCAGGAGATCGTCCCATCCGGGCCGGAGAATCGGAACGAGCGCCAGGGCCAGGGCCATCGGTGCGGCCAGCATCACGCGAGGACGGGTGCGCAGGCGGGCGACCGACCAAGCCACCCAGATTCCGAGGGCGACCTCGATCACGGAGACGAGCAGCAACGTGTCGCGCACACCCAGGAGCGGGATGATCACGAAGCCGCCCGCGAACGCCCCGACGATCGTTCCGAGCGTGTTGGATGCGTAGACCGTACCCACCGAGCCCGGTACCTCCGCGAGGCTCCTGGCGCGGATCTGGAGCACCGCTGGGAAGATCCCCCCGAGCACGAACGTGGTCGGGAACATGACGAGCAGGCCCAGCGCGAGTTCGACGAGCAGCATCCCGTCGGCCCCCGGTCGCCACCGCAGATAGGCCTCGCCGAACATCCGCGGCAGCGTCTGGAGGAGGTAGGCCGTGCCGAACGCGAGGACGCCGGCCGATCCGAGGAGTGCCGCGAGGAGCGCGCCGGGCTCGACGGGCCGCCGTCGAAGGACGAGCGAGAACGTGATGCCGCCGCTCGCGAGACCCGACAGGAACGCCATCAGCATCAGCGCGAACGCGTACGCGGAGCTACCCATCACGAGAGACAGCCCTCTCGTCCACGCAACCTCCAGGATCATCGCCCCGAAGCCGGAGATCCCGAACGAGAGCAGGGCGATCCGCACCTCCGACGGCTGCCGGGGTGGCGCTGCGTCGCTGGCATCGGTGGGAGCAGGGGAGGCGGAAGTCGAAGGGAGACGGTTGGACAGCGCGATCGCGACCAGTCCCACGACCACGTTCACGAGCGCGGTGCACCAGAGCGATCGTGCCGCGCCCATGGCCGGAATCGCCAGGAATCCTCCGACGAACGCTCCGGCAACGGCGCCGAACGTGTTCATCGAATACAACGTTCCGACCGTGCCACCGATCCGCCGCGAATCGTTCGCCACCTGCTTCGAAAGAACCGGGAGAGACGCGCCCATGAGCATGGTCGGGGGCAGGAGAACCACCGCGATGCCGATCCACTTGAACACGCTCATCATGACGAACGATTCGGCCCCTCCCCAGTCCCACGCGATTCGGTACAGTGGGGTCAAGGCGCGCAAGAGGAGCGGCACGATCACAGCGTACCCGCCGATCGCAAGCTCGAGAACCCCGTAGACGAGCAGCGGTCGTAGCCGCCGCTTTTCGAACCAGTGGCCCGCGAGATACGCGCCTGCCGCGAGACCACCCATGAACGCAGACAGGACGGCACTCGTGGCGAAGAGAGTCGATCCGAAGACGAGGATGAGCTGGCGCATCCACAGGACCTCGTACAGAAGTCCCGTCGCGCCGGAGACGAAGAAGAGGATGAGGATGGTGGCTGCGAGGAGCCGCGTGGGGTGTCGTGTCATCGCGAGGAAGTGGATCAGGATCCGGAGGGAGCCGCCAGTCGCCTGAAAAGCAAAGGCCGCCGTCGCACATCGCGACGGCGGCCTCGAGAGTCGCCTGCTGGATCAGAGTCTCGCGGACTCTAGACGCAGCGCAGCCCCGGCGGGCAATGCCCCGAACCACCACTCTTGGGCTTCGGGGGCTTCTTGGGCGGCTTCGGCTTCTTGGGCGACTTCGACTTGGGCTTCTTGCCCTTGCCGCTGCCGCTGCCGCTCATCTCCGTGTTGTTCCCCTCGCCCGAGCGCGCGGCGATACGGGAGGACGCCGGAGAATTCAACCCCGAGCCGATCGCCGCCACGAACCGGTCGACCTGACCCTGGCTGAACGACGCGGTGGGGTTGCTGCTCGCAGCGCGAATCCCCACAGCGTTCGCGATCGCCGCCACGTCGCCCTGCGTCAGGACCTTGTTCCGGTCCATGCGCGGAAGATCGTACCCGGCAGCCCGCAGCGCGGCCTCGGCCGTGATTGCGTCCCCGACGCGCAGGTTCTTCGCCTTGGCGATACCGAGATAGATGTCACCCACGGTCGAGGCATACGCCGAGGTCGCCATAACCCCGACCAACGCCAGGACCGCAACCAGCAGCCCCAACTTCCGTCCATTCTTCATAACATTGACCTCCCCGCTCCTGGAATGTCCTAGTCACCTACATTTCCGAGTGCCGTAGATATACCTTCAAAGCCCACGTCGTCAAGCGTTTTGTTGATTCCTTTCGACTGTCTTCACAAGCGGCGCCTTCTCCCCCCTCCGTTTTCGCCTCAGTTTCGCTTTAATGCGTTCTCCGTTCAACACGCACTGTCTATACGTTGAAGTACGCCTCCGGTCAAGAAATCTTCCTCGTCTTCCGAACCGCTACCCGGCCGCCCGAGTCTCCGCAGCGTGGGCCGATTCGCTGCTCCCATCCGTTTTCCGCGCCCGAATCGACATTTCCCACCTCCTGTGGTGCTCGACACCCGCGTCGGTCACTCCCGCGGATTCGATGCGCTTTCCCCGGGTCCGGAGGTGGGGGTACCGTCGAACCGGCCGGATTATAGGCCCCCTGCGCCCGATCGGGCAAGCCTCAATCACAACGCAACCAGAAGGCGCGTGTACGGCAGGAAAGTGAGCAGGATCTCAATCGAAGCGAATCGGGAACAGCCTCCTGCGAACCCAGGGCGCATCGTCCAACAGAATCGACGAGAACCGCGGAAGGCAATGCGCACCGTGCGCGGGTGTTCTCACGATCGCAGCGAGACGCGAGAGGCGTCATGGACGACCATCGCCGATCGGCTCCGCCTCGTCGGCACGCACCTCTCGGAAGGCTGTCCCGGTGGAGCGAATCGGCGTTCGAGCCCAGACCGCGCCTCGGACCTCCGCCGCTCCGGCCTGGCGGAGCGCGCGGGCGCAGGCCGCGAGTGTCGCTCCGGTGGTGAGAACATCATCGACGAGTAGGATTCTCTCGCCCCGCAGGTCGCCGCGAGCGCGAAACGCATCGCGCACCGCCGTGGCGCGGTGGGCGGCGCGTGCGCGCTTCGCGGGCGCCGCTCGCCGCCATCGTCGCCGCAGAACGCCGGAATGGAGCGGCAGCCCGGTCGCCCGCGCGACCGGCCGCGCCAGTTCGAGCGCGGGGTTAAACCCGCGTCGAAGGAGGCTCCACGGATGGGACGGCACGGGAACGACGGCGGTGCAGCCGGTCGCGAACCGCCCCGCGACGAGTCCTCGCACCAACTGGTCGCCGAGCACGGGAAAGAGCTCGGGTCGAGAGCCGAACTTTCCCCGGAGGAGGAAGCGACGGGCGAGGGAGTCGTACAGCACCGCGGCCCGGACTGCGTCCAGGGGGATCGGACGAATCACGCACGCGGCACAGCGCGAGTCTGCAGAGCCCAGTAGATCCGTGCCGCCGGGGAGAGGGAGGCCACACGACACGCACGCCCGTGCCGCGACGGGGGCGAGGCCGGTCCAGCACGCGGCGCAGGCGCCGAGATGTTGCATCGGTCCGAGGGGTCGAGAGCAGCCGAAGCAGTCGGTCGGAAAGAGCAGATCGACCACCGGGAACGCGATGACCCGGTGGATGAGTCGCGCCACGCGGAGGAAACGACGGCTTTGCACCACGGGGTGAGTTTCGGAGTCGATGTCGAGGCGATCGGGTGTCGACCCTCGGGAGCCGTCAGGTGCGGATCGTGTACACGGGGGCGGCGGACAACCCGAGATCTTCCACCGAGATTTCCTCACGGAAGTTGACCTCGACGGTGTTCCAGGCCCCACAGCCGGCGCAGCGCTCGGTCCAGTCCATGACCGTCTCTCCGCACCCGCGGCATCGATACTCGAGCTGAACCAGGTCCATTTCCTTGATGACCCTTCGATACTGTGTCGCTGCGTCGCGGTGGTTCTTTCGCCGCTCGTGAATGCGTCCGAGGAGGTAGTGGAGCGTCGGGGCGTAGGACGCCCGTCCCTCCAGGGAGGACAGGACCGAGAGAGCCTCGTCGAGCATCTCCAGTCGGAAGTACAGCTTGCCGAGATAGAAACGCGGAACCGTGTCTTTTCGCGCCGCGGCGATGCATCGCTTCAACGCCTCGATGGCACCCAGCGGCTGGTCCCGCTGCAGGAAGTACTCCTCGAGCGTCGACAGGAAGATCGGCGAGCCCGTCGTTTCGAATCCCGCGTACCAGGCCTCGAGCCCCTCCGCCTCGTGACCGTCGCGCACGTGAGCCTCTCCCAGCTTCACGTGGGCGGGGATGAACTGAGGATCGTCCTTGAGGATGCGTCGCAGCTCCGCCAGGGCGTCCTTCGTCCGACCCGCATCCAGACGCTCCGCGGCCATCTCGAATCGGATACCCGTTCCGATGCTTCGATCGACGGATTGGCTCGCTTCGGTGGCGCCGGAATGCTTCTCGACCCTCTCGTGGGCCTCCAGGGCTTTTGCCCAGCTCTGCTCCTTCATGTGGAGGGAGCGGAGCCTGCGCCAAGCGGATACGGAGTGCTTGTTGATCGCGATGATCTTGCCCAGAACGGTGCGGGCGCGGTCCAGGTCGCCCTTGGCCTCGTAGTCGTTCACCAGAGCGTACAGCGGGCGGGTGTCCTCGTCCCTCAGGTGGCAGGCCTTGCGGTGCACCTCGATGGCTTCGTCGTACCGCTCCTGGAACCGAAGCACCTCTCCCAGCTTGAGCAAGGTGTTGAAGTGACGGCTGTCGCGCTCGAGCACTGCGCGGAAGTGGCGGAGAGCCTCGTCCTCGCGCCCCTCGAGCACCGCCACGAGTCCGCGAGAGTACTCCTCCTCGATCTCCTCGCTCCTGCGCGTGGCCACGCGCTGGCGCCTGCGCGAGACGAGAGTGCCGAACTCCCGCGTCAGACCGGCCAGAGTGGTCATGAGCGCGCCCAGCAGGAGGAAGGTCAGCAGCGTCAGGCCGACGGAAAGGTCGAACCATCCCCAAAAATACACGTTCTTCTGGAGGATCTCCCGATTCGTCACGAAAAGCGACGACAGTGCCAGGAGCACTCCGATGGCGACAATGATGAAGAGGAACGTCCGGACCTTCATCGGGTATGGTCCCCGCGCCGGCGCAGGCGATCGGGAGGGATCGAACCGGCAAAAGGGAGCTTAGTCGAGGGGTGTGGGATCGTCAAGCGAGCGAAGCTCCGGGGGTGTACGAGCTTGCCTTACGGGGTTGCGCCCCGACACCTCCGGAAGAAACAGCCCAACCGGAGCGATGCCGGTCCGCCGGCGTCGCGGAGGGCGGGAGCGGGGGTTCGGGGGCAGAGCCCCCGAGCATCTGTTTCTCGAGAGCGGCCGCACGGGGCGGGCGCCCCGACACCTCCGGAAGAAACAGCCCAACCGGAGCGATGCCGGTCCGCCGGCGTCGCGGAGGGCGGGAGCGGGGGTTCGGGGGCAGAGCCCCCGAGCATCTGTTTCTCGAGAGCGGCCGCACGGGGCGGGCGCCCCGACACCTCCGGAAGAAACAGCCCAACCGGAGCGATGCCGGTCCGCCGGCGTCGCGGAGGGCGGGAGCGGGGTCGGGGGCAGAGCCCCCGAGCATCTGTTTCTCGAGAGCGGCCGCACGGGGCGGGCGCCCCGACACCTCCGGAAGAAACCAGCCCAACCGGAGCGATGCCGGTCCGCCGGCGTCGCGGAGGGCGGGAGCGGGGTCGGGGGCAAACCCCCGAGCATCTGCTTCTCGAGAGAGGGAAGTGAGGAAGGGCTGCGTTGAAACGAATCGGGGACAGCGAGCGAAACTCGCCGGCACGCAACTCATTCAAACCACGGGGCGTGGGGCGAGTTTCAGTTGCTAGAGTGAAGATACCGGGGGCCAGCCCCCGCACCCGCGTACGGTGAAGTCCGGCAGACCGGCCTGCACCTCCCGCGGGTTCTCCATCGCTTTCGGGTGACGCCACGAGGCGTCATGGAAACCGATTCGCAGCATCGTCTCCTCACTTCCCTGTCGACCCCCCGAACTCCGTCGGCCACGCAGGCGCGGCCCCAGCGAATCGACGCCGCCGTTTCGGATCTCCACGTCTCGTCCCTTGGCGGACTCGCGCCCACGCATCGCGGACCCGCTCTCCGCGCCCAGCAAGGTCACTTGTGGTACGGGACGCCTCGGAGGATCGAGAGCGTCCGGTAGATCTGCTCTGCCACCAGGAGCCGGACCATCTCGTGGGGAAACGTCAAGCTGGAAAGGGACCATGCGACGGTCGCGCGCTCCAGCAGGCTGCGATGAAGACCGAGAGGACCCCCGACGACGAACGTCGCGGCAGGAGAAACCCAGCGCTCGAGACGCGCCGCCACCTCCTCCGTGCTCCACAACGTCCCAGCGCGGTCCAGCGCAATCACCGTCCCCCTCGTCTCGAGCGCGTGCAGAAGCCCTCGCGACTCCCGCTCCTTCACGTGCTCGTCGGAGAATCTCCCGCCGGGCCGCACTTCGGGGACCCACGCGATCTCGTAGGACGCGCCGAGACCCCGGATGCGCTCCGCATACCGATCGTGGAGATCGTCGAGGGCCCGATCTTTCGGCTTGCCGACGGTCAGAAGGCGGATGCGCACGTGACCTCCGCGGGTTCTCGAGGATTCCGAACGACGCGCCGGGCGTCATGGGAAGTGTTCCCGAATTCCCTCGACTCCCCCGATTCGAGTCGATCCCGCAGTGCGCCACTTCGCCGCAATGCCCACCCTCGCAGACCCCATCACCGCCGCGCGGCGCGTGCGCGCAGCTTCTCGTGCAGCGTTTTGCGGTGGATTCCGAGGATCCGGGCCGCCTCGGATTTGTTTCCGCCGGTCCGACGAAGCACTTCGTCGATGTAGGCAGACTCCAGCTCGTCGAGGGTGACTCCGGCGGAGGCCGCGACACGCAGCGTCGAAGGGCTCGCCGTCGAGAACGACGGCGGCAGGTCTGCCAACCCGATCTCCTCATCCGCCGAAAGAACCGCGGCCGCCTCCACCGCGTGCGCTAGCTCCCGCACGTTTCCGGGGAAATCGTGTCGTCGAAAGCGGTCGAGGACCTCCGCCGCCAGCCGGCGCCTGGGGAGGCCGTGACGCGCCGATGCCTCTTGAAGGAAGTGCTCGGCGAGCATGTCGAGATCCCGCGGTCGTTCTCGAAGGGGCGGAAGGCGAAAGCGCACCACATCGAGGCGATAGTAGAGGTCCTGGCGCAGTCGTCCTTCGTCGACGAGCCGGTCCGGATCGGCCTGGCTCGATCCGATGATCCGGACGTCCACCGACCGCGTCTCGGTCCCGCCCACGCGCTCGAAGCGCTTCTCCTCGATGGCGCGGAGGATCTTCGCCTGGACGCCGAGATCGAGATCCTGAATCTGGTCCAGGTACAGCGTGCCCCCGTCGGCCTGCTCGAAGCGACCGAGGCGGCACTCGTGGGCGTCCGTGAAGGCGCCGCGCTCGTGGCCGAACAGCTCGCTCTCGAGCAGCTCGCCCGGGAGGTTCGCGCACGCCACCTCCACGAAAGGGTCTGCAGAGCGCGGACTGCGTTCGTGAATGAAGCGCGCGAGGAGGTTCTTTCCGGTGCCGGACTCTCCCGTGACCAGGACACTGCTCTGGGAGCGGGCCGCTCGTCCCGCCAGCTCCAGAAGGTGCAGCATCGCCGGCTCCCGCGTGAGCAGGTCGTGCATGAATCAGCGGCTCAACGCAAAGCGGACGGCCTCGCCCGGCGACCGCCCGCAGGCCCGCGCGGAGCGGCGGCCTCGCCCTCGGCAGGGAGATCGAGGCGCGGGGCGTCGCCCCAGAGCCGCTCGAGAGCGTAGAAGGCGCGCTTCTCCGCGACGAAGACATGGACGACGAAATCGATGTAGTCCATGAGGATCCACTCGGAGACGCGACGCCCCTCCACGTGGCCGGGGAAGACACGCAACTCCTGACCGAGACGCTCCTCGATGGCGGAGGAGATCGCCTGAACGTGACGGTCGGACGTTCCGTGGCAGACAACGAAGTGATCGGTGAAATCGCTGAGGCCGCGCAGATCCAGGACCACGATCTCCAGCGCCTTCTTGTCCCGGGCGGCCTCGACGCAGCGGGCGAGTTCCGTTCTCAGCGAGGATCCTCCTGGCGATACAGCGCCTGATCCTGAATATACCGATCCACTTCCGGCGGCACAAGAGCCGCGCATTCGCGGGAGGAGGCCGCCATGGCGCGAACCGTCCGCGAGGACACCGCGAGGGGCGGGATCGCCACGTGGAACATCCTCCCGCCGTGCCCGGGCTCGGTGCCGGGCACCCGCGTCCCCGCCGCGTCGTCGCAGGCGACCTCGATCCACCGAGCAGCCGCGGATCGAGGAAGAGCCTCGAGCGCCTCCGTCGGGCCGACTCCCGGCCGATCGACCACCACGAGATCGAACTCCTGAAGGATGCGCTCGTACTCGCGCCAGGTCGGAATCTCGAGGATCGCGTCCATCCCGACGATGAACAGCGGGTCGAGCCGCATTTCCGCGCGGAATCGACGCAAGGTCTCGATGGTGTACGACGTTCCCCCTCGATCGATTTCGATGGTACAGAGCTCCAACCCTTCGCGACGAGCCAGGGCGATCTGTAGCATCGCCAGGCGGTCCGCCGTTGCGGTGATCCCCGATGGATCCTTGTGCGGCGGCACGGCACACGGGACGAAGAGCACCCGCCGCAGGGAGAAGACGCGCCGAACCTGCTCCGCCACGTGAAGGTGACCGAGGTGGACGGGATCGAACGTGCCGCCGAGCACTCCGACCACCTCCCGGCGCTCCGCCGGCCCGCCAAGCGTCACGTTTTCTCCGGCGCCGTCGTGGGGGGGACCAGGGTCTGCCTCGACTCTGCCGCGCGCAATTCGGCGAGCCGGTCGGCGACGAACCGCACGAGGCGCGCGATCCCTTCCCCGCTGACGGAGGAGATCGCCATGCACGGCACGCCGCGCTTGCGCGCATGGGCCAGAACGCGCCGGCTCGGCTCCGGGTCCTGGGCGGCGTCGGACTTCGTCAACACGAGGATCTGAGGGCGCCGCGCGAGGTCCGCGCGGTACAGCCGCAGCTCCCGTTGGATCGTCCGAACGTCGGCCACGGGGTCCCGGTCGGGCGCGGTCGGGTCCACGAGATGGAGCAGGAGTCGGCAGCGCTCGATGTGGCGGAGGAAACGGTAGCCGAGGCCGGCACCCTGGTGGGCGTTCTCGATGAGGCCCGGCAGGTCGGCCACGACGAATGATCGGAACTCCCCGGCGTCGACCACGCCGAGCATGGGTGAGAGCGTCGTAAACGGATAATCGGCGATCTTCGGGTGTGCCGCCGAGATGCGGGACAGGAGAGTGGACTTGCCGACGTTCGGGAGGCCGACCAACCCCACGTCGGCGAGGAGCTTCAGCTCGAGGCGAAGATGTCGAGACTCGCCGACCTCGCCGGGCTCGTGTCGCCGCGGGGCCCGGTTGGTGGACGAGGCGAACCTCGCATTGCCGCGACCGCCACGCCCCCCCCGAGCGGCAACGAATCGATCGTCGGGGTGGGACAGATCGGCGAGCACGGTGACCAAGTCGTCGTCGTAAACGAGTGTTCCGACGGGAACCCGGACTTCGAGATCGTGGGCGGATCGTCCCGACTTGTTCGCTCCCTGACCGTGTCGGCCACGATCCGCCTGGAACTGCGTGTCGTACCGAAACGCGAGGAGGGTGTTCCGTTCGGGATCCGCCACCAGGATGACCGAGCCGCCGGAGCCGCCGTCCCCGCCGTCCGGACCTCCGCGAGGGACGAACTTCTCCCTCCGGAAGGAAAGCGCTCCATTTCCCCCGTCGCCACCGATGACCAGAATCCGGGCTTCGTCGACGAACATCGGGATCCCGTGCGATCGTCCGGGAGAGGCGGGTCGCCTACCGCGAGGATGCTGCCCCGAGCGGCGGGCGCCCTGAGACACGAAAACCGGCCAGCACGCGAGTGCCCGGCCGGTCCGAGCGGCCCGAAAGCCGAAACGCGATCACGCCGACGGCAGCACGCTGACAAATCGGCCCATTCGACCCCGGTCCTGGAACCGGACCTGACCGGAGATCAGCGCGAACAGAGTGTCGTCTTTCCCGCGGCCCACGTTCTTGCCCGGCTTGAGTGGGGTTCCCCGCTGGCGGACCAGGATCGTGCCGCCGTGCACCATCTCGCCGGCGAAACGCTTCACGCCCAGCCGCTGGGAGTTGGAGTCGCGACCGTTCCGCGAGCTGCCGCCTGCCTTCTTGTGAGCCATGCCGCCGTCTCCCTCTAGACCTCGATCGCCTCGATCTTCACTTCGGTGTGATTCTGTCGATGACCCTGCCGGCCGCGGTTCGCGTTCTTCGTTTTCTTGAAGACGAACGTGAGGATTTTCGCCCCCCGGCCGTGATCGAGAAGGGTACCCCGGACGCGGGCCCCGTCTACCGTCGGTGTCCCGACGCGCAGTGTTGCGCCGTCACCGACAGCCAGGACGTGATCGAACACCACGGGATCGCCGGAAACACCGGGAAGGGTCTCCACGCGGACGACCTCTCCCACCTGCACGCGGCGCTGCTTTCCGCCGACCTCGATGACTGCGTACATCTTCCCGAGCTCCTTCTGCAGAGATCGGCACACTGTAGACAGCACTCCCCGGGGCTGTCAAGGCGCCCGAAACGTCCGGGGGGTACGACAGGAACGTGAGGAGGAGCTGAATCGAAGCGAATCGGGGACAGAACCGGAACTCGCCAGCACGCAACTCATTCGAACCACGGGGCATTGTGCGAGTTTCGGATGCCGTCCCCGATTCGTAGCATCGTCTCCTCACTCTCCTGTCGTACACCCGAGCCCAGCGGGTGCGGCGGCGGAGCCCCGTTCTCTCGAAGAAGCCGCCGAACCTTGCGGAACGCCGAGGTTTCTCAGTACTCCCGGCGGCCCTCGAACGCACGCTGCAGCGTCAGGTCGTCGGTGAATTCGAGGTCCCCTCCGGGCGGTAGCCCCTGGGCGAGCCGCGTTACCTGGAGTCCGTACGGCTTGAGGAGGCGAGAAATGTAGACGGCGGTCGCCTCTCCCTCGACGTTGGGATTGGTCGCCAGCACGATCTCCCGGAACTCGCCCTCACGCAGACGATCCACGAGCTCTCGGATGTGCAGATCGTCCGGGCCGACATCACGCAGCGGAGAGAGGCTGCCCCCGAGCACGTGGTAGAGACCACGGAACGCCCCGGTTCGCTCGAAGGTCATCACGTTGGACGCCTCCTCGACGATGCAGAGCATCCCGCGCTCCCTCCTGGGGTCGGCGCAGACGGGGCACAACTCCCTGTCCGAAAGGTTGAAGCAGGTCGCGCAGAGCCGGATTTGATCCCGTAGCTCGCCGATCGCGCCGGCGAGCGCCGCGACCTCCTCGCGCGGCGCCTTGAGGAGGTGGAAGGCAAGTCGTTGAGCCGACTTCCGTCCGATGCCGGGGAGCTTGCACAACTCCGCGATCAGACGCTCTAGGGGCGCAGCGAGACGGGCCACGGAGCGCTCCTCACATCAACCCGGGGATGTTCAGTCCTCCCGCCATTCCCTGCGTCATGCGCTGGATCTCCGTGTCGACCTTGCGGCCGGCCTCGTTGATCGCCGCGAGGATGAGGTCCTGAAGAAGCTCCGGATCGTCGGGCGTGATCGCCTCCGGAGCGAGTCGAATCGAGGTCAGCTCCTTCTTGCCGTTCATCCGCGCGACGACGATTCCGCCCCCCGAGGAGGCTTCGAGATCCAAGGCCTCGATCTCCTCCTGGAGCTTCGCCTGCATTTTTTGCAGGTCTTTCATCATCTTCGCCATGTTCATCGAGATTCCTCCGAGGGACCGAAGCCGCTTTCCTCCGGATCGGGGGGCGGGGCGTCGAGTGTGCGAATGTCCACGACCTGGGCGCCGAATTCCAGCAAGAGCCGCGCGACTCCCGGGTTTTGCTTGGCGTTCTCGAGAAGAGCGCGAGCTCCGTCGGCGCGGACGGGGTCTTCTCGGCGTGAGCCCTTCGAGTTTCCGCCTGCCCGGCGCGTCTCGTTGACGCTGGAAGATGCTTCCGGCGTCGCCGGCTCGCCCGCACCACGCGCGGCATTTGGCTCCGCCGCACAGCGCACCTCAGCGGGACGTCCCGCCATCGCGGTGGCGATCCGGCGCAGCGTTGCGAGGTTGTCGGCTCTCTCGAACTGGCGCCGCATCGCTTCCGCGCTGCCGGGGAACGAGATGGCCAACAGGTCCCCGTCGAAGGAAACGCGACTCGCTTGGTCGAGCATCACGTCGAGCATCGGGCTCTCCTCGCGAAGTCGCGATCTCAGCTGAGGGATCCGATCCGTCTCCATCACGGCACCGTCGTCGATTCCGCTCCGCGCCGATTCGGAACGGGAGGACGAGTCGTCCGGTTCGGTCCCGCCCCGAGCTACGCCTCCACCGACCGCCGACCCGGAGTCAGGGAGCTTTTTTTTTGAGAAGAAGGGAGGGCCGCCCGCGAGGGGCGCACCGGCGGGGGAGCGGTCGCGCCGGCGGGGGAGCCGATTCGGAGTCCGCTCAGGACCTCTTCGATCGGCCGAACCGTTCCGAGATCGGCGAGTCGGATCAACGCGGTCTCGAAGAGGTACCGCGGCTGACTCGATCCCTTGAGGCCGTACTCCAGGTCCGCGAGCAGCTGAAACGCTCGGGTCAGATCCTCCCGGGTGAGCGCCTCGGTCGCCTCCGCGAGGATGGTGGTTTCGTCGGACGAGCGCGACAGCAGATCCGGGCGGTCGGGGAGAGCGCGAAGGAGAAGAAGGTCGCGAAGGACGCCCGCCAACTCGCCCCACAAGTGCATCAGGTCGTGACCCTCGCTCACCAGGCTGTCGAGCACGGTCAGCATGGCGGCCGCGTCCCTCCCC
Organism: Terriglobia bacterium; assembly: GCA_963699985.1. GTDB lineage: Bacteria > Acidobacteriota > Polarisedimenticolia > Polarisedimenticolales > CAVOVZ01 > CAVOVZ01. The sequence continues at coordinate 284,406 of CAVOVZ010000022.1, read as the reverse complement.
GCCAGTCCGCGCAGAAGCTCCGCGAGCGCGTCGGTCCGAACGGCTCCCAGAACGTACAGCGCGTCCTCGTCGGAGATCGACTCGCCGCCCATGGCGACGACACGCTCCAGGAGGGTGAGCGAGTCGCGAACCGAGCCTTCGCCCGCCCGCGCCACTCGGTCCAGGATCGGATCGGTCACCCGGATTCCCTCGGCGTCACACAGTCTCCGCAGATGGTCGCGGACCTCCCTCGGCGTCACGCGGCGGAACTCGAACACCTGGCAGCGGGAGAGGATCGTCGGAAGCACCTTCTGGATCTCGGTCGTCGCCAGCACGAACACGACCCTCGGCGGAGGCTCCTCGAGAGTCTTGAGCAGGGCGTTGAACGCCTGCTTCGAGAGCATGTGAGCCTCGTCGATGATCAACACCTTGTACCGGTCGCGGACGGGCGCGAACGACACGACTTCCTGGAGCTCGCGGATATCGTCCACACCCGTGCGAGACGCGGCGTCCATCTCGAGAACGTCGATCGCGCGACCGTCTCTGATCTCCGAGCACGGGACGCAGGTACCGCACGGTTTCTCCGTCGGGCCGCTTTCGCAGTTGAGGCACTTGGCGAGGATCCGTGCGACCGTCGTCTTCCCGGTGCCGCGAAGGCCCGCGAATACGTACGCGTGCGCGAGTCGATTTGCGCGGATCGAGTTTCGAAGCGTTCGGGCCACGTGCTCCTGCCCGACGAGCTCTTCGAAATCCCTTGGACGCCACGTGCGCGCGAGGACCTGGTACATGCGGCTCATTATGGCTCACCAGCGGTCGTGAAGCGAGGTTCAGAAAAATGATGGGGCCCAAGTGGACCTGCGGCACCTGAGGCGACCCGCTTACCGTTGCTCCCTTCCGGGCCTGGCGGGGTTCACGGGACCTCAGTGCACAGGGCTCGGGCCCCATGACGGCGCGCGCGGCGCATCGAATCTCAGCGGTCGAGACTGGCGGAGAGAGGGGGATTCGAACCCCCGGTACGGTTACCCGTACACACGCTTTCCAAGCGTGCACCTTCAGCCACTCGGTCATCTCTCCACGGCTGACGATTCAGCACGAAATCAGACGCTCTCCGCCGAGTCGCGCGACTCGGCGTTTCGCGCCGCACTTCGTCGTCGTCCGGCCCGTCTGCTCGCCCGAACCAGAAACGATGCGCAGCACTTCTCCCAACTCCATCTCCGAATCCTGGCGGAGAGGGGGGGATTCGAACCCCCGTGCCTCCTTACGGAGACAAGACGCTTTCGAGGCGCCCCCGTTACGACCACTTCGGTACCTCTCCGAATCCTCGTCGTCGTGTGTCTCCGCCGCGGCTGCGCGGGCCTGAGCGATCGCTCGCCGCTCGCGGAAAAAATCGAGCATGAGTGCCGCCGCGGCTTCCGCGCCGACGCCGCCTTCGGCCTCGATCCTGTGATTGAATCCCGCCCCGAGCGCGCGAAGCTCCTCGAGGCGCCCCACGGCGCCCACCCTCAGGTCGGGCGCGCCGTACACCAACCTCGCGATCCGGGCGTGGATCGCGGCTCCGATACACATCAGGCAGGGCTCCACGCTGCAGTACAGGGTGGATCCGAGCAGCCGGTAGTTGCCGATTCGCGAAGATGCTTCCCGCAGCGCGAGAATCTCCGCATGCGCGGTCGGGTCCGACATCGCGAGAGACGCGTTCTGGCCGCGTCCGATGACTTCGCCGCCGAGCACCACGACGGCTCCCACCGGGACCTCGCCGGCTCCTCGGGCCTGGACCGCCAAATCGAGCGCGAGGCTCATGAATCGGTCGTGATCTCGCATCGTCGTGCAGACGCCGCGCACGAAGCGCGGATGCCACTTCCCCCTGAGTCGCCAGCGGACATGGTCGGACCGGAGGGATTCGAACCCCCGACCTACTGGTTCGTAGCCAGTTGCTCTATCCAGCTGAGCTACGGTCCGCCGCCGGACGCTGGAATGACGTAAATGCCAGTTAATGCAACGAAAAAGGCATGGTAACACCGCGTCCGAGCGAGTGTCAACGCGCCCGGGAAATGCGGGTATGCCACGGAAAAGCGACGTCGCGGTTTCCCGTTCCAGCAAATGCGTGAAACCGAAGGATCATTGCTCCCGACTCGGTCGCGTTTCTCCTGACCGGATTCGCCGGGCCACCTCGATGGGTTGCCCCGGCGCGCTCGTTTGCCCGCGCCCGGTGCCGACCCTATATTCCGTCCCTGTCAGTGCCGACAATGCCGAATTGCCCGCGGATCTCCGGAGGAATGCTCCATGCCGAACGACAACGAGGCCGGACGTCGATTCTTCACGACTTCCGAGGTCGCCCGCTACTGCGCCGTCACGAACGATGGGGTCCTCAAGTGGATCAAGTCGGGGAAACTCCGGGCTTTCGCGACTCCCGGGGGACACTATCGCGTGACCTCGGACGATTTCCGCGCCTTTCTTCAAGAGTACGACATTCCCGTGGACGAGTCCTTCTTCCGCGGGGACCAGCGGGAGCGGACTGTGCTCGTCGTGGACGACGAGCAGGACATCCGTGAGTTCATCAAGCGAGTCCTCGGCGACATGCACGACGACCTCAAGATCGAGGATGCTTCCGACGGGTACGAAGCCGGGATCAAAGTGGGAAGCCTCCACCCGGACCTCGTGATCATGGACGTCATGATGCCCAGAGTCGACGGGCTGCAGCTGTGCAAGAGCATCCGGGACAACCCCGACACGCGCGGAATCAAGGTGCTCGCGATCACCGGCTTCCCGGAGCACGACACGATCAAACGGATGTACGAGGCGGGAGCTGATCTCTGCCTCATCAAACCCCTGCAATTCGAGCACTTCCGGCTGGAGGTGATGCGCCTCCTGAGCGAGGTGGCGCGAGGCTCCGTAGCGTCCGCCTGAGCGAATCGGGCGGGCTGCAGACTCAGGCGCCCCGGGCGTGGCTGCGACGCCCGGCGGGAGCCCACCGATTGTTGCGGCTGCATGGACGGGGCGTTCTCCCGCGGTCCACCTCGCGGGGTTTCCTGCGGCCGAACCTCGCTAAGTGCCTGTCATGTCGAGGGCTACGCGGATCCTGAGCGTCCCGGCCGGGGTGCGGATTCCCTTGACTTCCCACCATCGAGCCGGTATTTGTAAGTCGAAGCGTCGACAACCGGAAGGGAATCGGCCGGCACCCCGCGAACATCGCCCGAGCGCGGTATCCACGCCGACGAGGAAAGAGAGAGAGGAATCCCAGTGTCAGGATCACAATCGCCCGGTCGCCCCGTTCTCCTCATCGCCAGCCTTGCGTTCGTCTTGATGTCCGGCTCCGCCGGCGCCCAGGAGCGAGCGCAGCCGGAAGAGGCGTCCGACTACGTCATCGGGGTGGAGGACAAGCTGAACATCTCGGTGTGGCGGGAAGTCGACCTGTCGCGCAGCGTCACGGTTCGCCCCGACGGCAAGATCACGTTTCCCCTGATCGGGGACATGCAGGCAGCCGGAAAGACACCGAGGAAGCTCGACGACGAGATCACGGCGGCGATCTCCCGCTTCATCAAGGAGCCTGTCGTCACCGTTCTCGTCGAGGAGATCAACAATTTCAAGGTGTTCGTGCTGGGCGAAGTGCAAACCCAGGGCCAGCTCATTCTCCGGCAGCGTACCCGCCTGCTCCAGGCTCTGGCCCTCGCCGGCGGCCTGACCCAGTTCGCGGACCGGTCCAACGTCGTCATCGTTCGCGAGGAGGACGGCCGCGAGGTGCGCGTTCGAGTGGATTACCGCAAGCTCGTCAGCGGCGAGAAGCCCGATCTCAACTACTTCCTCAAGCCGGGAGATACGGTCATTGTCAACTGATCGATACGCCGGGAAACCCGCCGGGCCAGGGCTCGCCTGCGCCACGACATGGATCCTGGGCGCGGTGGCCGCCCTCGGATCGTCGTGTGGCGTGACGAGCGCGGCGGAGGTGCGCTTCGTTCCCGCGGTGGACGCGTCCCTCTACCATGACGGAAACGTTCAGGTCGTGAAGGAGCAGGCCGAGTCGGACGAGGTCCTGCGGATCGGGGCGAATCTGTCGCTGTCCGTGGCGACGCCATCCACCAAGTTCTCCTCCACGTACAGCCCCTATCATGAGTCGTTCTTCTCGTACTCGGAGCTGGACAATACGTCTCACGAGGTCTCGCTGAGCCTGGATCACGAGTTCTCCCGAAGATCCGAGCTCCGGACGATTCTCGGGGCCTCACGCTCGGATCGGCAGAACGTCCGGTCGGCGCAACCGGAGGACCCCGTGACCCTCGTCCCGCGCACCCGGCAGGATCGGGTGAATCTGGCGCTCGATGGCACGGTCGGTGCCGGGCGTCAGTCGTTTTTCGAATGGGGCGCCGACGCGGACCTCACCGATTTTCCTGAAGACGACGCGGGGACGCGGCGCTTCAGGACAACGATTCCGTGGGCGCGTCGGCGGGGTGGGGGATGGAGGTCGGTCCGAAGACCAGGCTCGGCGGACGCCTTCGCGCGCGGCGGTTGAGCTTCGAGAGCTCGCCTTCGACCGACACCAGAACCCTCGAGGCATTCTACGACCGGGAGTTCCAGCGCGATCTCAGCATTGCCGTGGCGGTCGGCGTGGTGGCTACGGCGAACGACGACTCCGAATCGACGGACCCGAAGGTCGATGCGAGCGTCACCCGAACATTCGGTCGCGGCTCTTCGGTCGTCGCCGGGCTGCGCCAGGATGTGTCGAGCTCCACCGGCGTGTCGGGGGCGACGGTCGATCGGGGGATCTACGTCTCCTATCGTCCCTCGATCCGTGACGAGAGGACCGAGGTGCGGGCCACGGCGTACTACTGGCTGCGCAGGAGTGCGCTGGCAGCGACTGAGCCGTTCGAGACGACGACTCTCGAGACCGCCGAGTCGTTCGGGTGGAGGCCCCGGGCAGGGAGTTTTGCGGTGGGCGCGTTCCACTCGTACCATGATCAGAACGACCTGGCGGGCACGTCGCCGGGTCTCGCCACGAGCTACCACTCCGGCGGAGTCTACTTCCGGTGGGAGTTCCAAGGCGCGCAGGGAGGACGATTGTGAGTGCGAACGCGCAGTTGAAGACCTATCTCGACGTCGCCTGGCGGCGGAAGTGGTGGGTTTTCCTGCCGCTGGTGGCGTCGGGGATCGCCGGGATGTTCCTGCTGCGGCACCTTCCGAAGGTCTACCGAGCGTCCACGACGATTCTCGTCACGCCCCAGCGTCTCCCCGAGGACTACGTGCGATCCACCGTGACGCTGCGCGTCGAGGATCGGATGTCGAGCCTTTCGGTCCAGATGCTCAGCCGCAGTTTCCTCGAGACCGTGTCCCACGAGTTCGGGTATGCCGCGAAAGAGGCGTCCGAGCGGGAGATCGAGCAGTCCTGCTCCGCCCTGAGGCAACGGATCGAGCTGACCCCCGGCAGGAACCTGGCGTACTTCGAGGTCGCATTCGAGGATGGCAGCCCCGAGCGCGCCGCGGGAGTGGCGAACCGCCTGGCGGACCTGTTCATCGAGCAGAACAGCTCCATGCGCACCGAGCAGGCCGTGGGGACGCTGAGCACGGTGGAGAGCTGGCTGGAAAAGAAGAAAATCGAGCTCGACTCCCTCGAGGCGCGCATCGCTTCGTACAAGCAGGGGCACGTTTGGGAGCTCTCCGACCAGCTCAACGCGAACCTCCAGCTCCTCAACGCAGCCCAGCAGCGCAGCGCGGCGCTGTCCAGGGATATTCAGGCAAAGCAAGATCGGGTCGCGGACCTCAGGGCGCAGGCCAAGCTCGAGAGCACGATCACCGGGGTTGCCTCCTCGACGGATGGCGATCCGGCGGCTCGTCGCCTCGCCGCGCTCGAGGCGGAGCTCGCGCAGCTGCGCGTGAGCTACACCGACGAGAATCCGGCGGTTCGTCGCAAGCGCTACGAGATCGAGGAGTTCCGGAAGCAGCACGAGGAGCTGGGCACGGTGGCTTCCGCCCCCGGGCAGCCGGCGTTTTCGGGGCCGCGCCGCACCGAGCTCGAGAGGGTCGAGCGGGAAATCGCGAGCCTCGAGCAGGAGCGGGCCGCCACGCAGGCTCAGATCGCCTCGCTGGGCACTCGGATCAACAACACGCCGCTCCGGGAGCAGGAGTACAAGAACCTGGCACGCGGCTACGACTCGCTCAAGAAGGAGTACGAGGACCTGCTGCAGAAGCGGGAGCAGGCCACGCGGGCGGAGGAGCTCGAGTCGTCCCGGAAGAGCGAGCAGTTCACGATCCAGGACCGGGCGCGTCCGCCGTCGCTTCCGCACCGACCGGTTCCGCTGCAGGTGATCCTGATCTGCCTGCTGGCCGGGCTCGTCGCCGGCGTGGGCCTGACCGTTGTCCTCGAGTTCCTCGACCAGAGCCTGAAGACCGAGGACGACTTCCGTCGTGCGTTCCCGGATCTGCCCCTCCTGAGCGCCGTTCCGCGCGTGGCCCCGGAGAAGTCCGTTCCGCGGGTGCCGCGTTCCCGCGTCGCAGGGGGCAAGCACGCGGCGGTCGCCCTCCTGCTGGTCGCCGGAAGTGCCGCCGCCTGGCTCGGAACCGCCGCCGACTGGACGACGCGATGAGTTCTCCTATCTTTCCCGGTGGGAAGGGACCCGAATCGCGCAGGGGCGGGGCGGGTCCGAGGCCCACGGGCATCCGTTCGAGATTCGGCGGAGTTCCACCGCCTGCGTCGGAGCAGATGCCCCTGGTGGCCGGAGTCCCGCTGGGAGCCATCGTGCCGCGCAGGTTCACGGATGACCCCGAGCTGGTGCTGATCTCGCAATCGAGATCGGTCATCGCCGAGCGGTACCGCACGCTCGTGGCGCGCCTCGAGCACCTCTCGCTTCCCGACGGCAAGGCGCCTCAGGTGATCGTGGTGACCAGCGCGGTCCCCGCCGAGGGGAAGACCATGACGTCGGTCAACCTCGCCCTGGCCATGGGAGAGCGCCGCGACCGCACCACTCTCCTCCTCGACGCCGACATGCGCCGGCCCGCCGTCTCCCGGTACATCACCCCGGCGCCGAAACTCGGACTGTCCGAGGTTCTTTCAGGCGGGGCGCCTCTCGACCACGCGCTTCTGGAGATGAAGGATGTGCGCCTGACGGTGCTCCCGGCCGGCGCCGCCAACCCGTCGCCCCTCGACCTTCTTCGGTCGGACTACCTCGGAACCCTCGTGATGGAGCTCCGCCGGAGGTTCGATCGGATCGTGATCGACACCCCTCCGGCAGTGCCCTTCGCCGACGCGGGGGTGATCAACCGCCGTGCCGACGGGGCGCTGCTGGTGGTGCGCGCGGGGCAGACTCCCAGACCGATGATCGACCGTGCCCTCGAGTGCCTCGGTGACGGCCTCGTGCTGGGAGCGATCCTGAACGACGTGACGATCACCCCCGTGGATCGGTACTACTACCACTACGACGACTACGACCCCGAGAGGTACGTTCCTCGAAAGGACGACGCGTGACGGCTCGGCCGGCGAAGGTGCGGACGCGGGATGGCTCCCGCCGCCCGGTGGGGGCTCGGGTCGTGGTGCTGGGAGGGGGGAACGGGATCTCGGCGGTGCTGCGCGGCATCGAGCGTCGTCGCCGATCGGGCAAGCCTCTTCACGTTACCGCGATCGTCGCCACCGCCGACGATGGCGGGAGCTCGGGGCGGCTTCGAGACGAGCGCGGCGGCCTCCCTCCGGGTGACCTTCGTAATTGCCTGCTCGCGCTGGCACCCGAGAACGCGGCCGGATTCGCGCGGGTGTTCGCCCACCGGTACGAAGGGTCCGGCGATCTGGCAGGTCATTCGCTCGGCAACCTGATCTTGGCGGCGTTGGCCGAGCAAGAGAATTCCTACCTTCGGGCGGTGGAGCTGGCGGCGGAGATGCTCGGGGCCGGCGGGCGGGTGCTACCCGTCAGCCTCCAAAGCGTCCGGCTCGAGGCCGAGGCCCGGGACGGCAGCCGGATCTCAGGCGAGTCGCGGATCGGGAAGGCCCACTGCGCGGTCAGCAAGGTCTGGCTCGATCCTCCCCACGTCGAGCCCTGTCCCGGCGTGACGGAGGCGATTCGCAGCGCCGATCTGCTGGTCCTGGGACCTGGAAGCCTCTTCACGAGCCTGCTGGCCGTGCTGCTCATCCCTGGCGTGCAGGCGGCGGTCCGAGCATCCCGCGGCCGAAGGGTTCTCGTCGCGAACCTCATGACCCAGCCGGGAGAGACGCTGGGAATGAACCTGACGGATCACCTGGAAGCGCTCGATCGCCATGTCGGCCCAGAACTCGTTCAGGACGTCCTTGCCGACGGCTCCGGCCCCGATCCCGACCGCGTGCGGCCGTACGAGGAGCAGGGGGCCGAGCCCCTCTCTCCGATCCTCACGGCTCCTCGGACCGAGCGCCTCGTCGTTCGGGACCTCGTGACCACGTCGGGCAAGATCCGACACGACCCGGACTCACTCGCGGAAGCGCTGCTCGAGCTGCTCCAAGAGGCGCCCCGGACGGCGCGCAACGCCGAGCCGACGCGATGCGCGTCCTGATCGGTCTGCCGGCCCGGGAATCGGGCGGCGGTGCGTCTCAGTGCGCCCCTCCGCCGAGCAGAACGACTCGAACGGTCTTCAGGATGATCCACACGTCGAACAACAGGTTGTAGTTCTTGATGTAGTAGATGTCGTACTTGAGCTTCTCGAGCGCGTCCTCGACGGTGGCCCCGTACCGGTAGCGCACCTGGGCCCAGCCCGTGATTCCCGGGCGCACCGACATCCGAAGGCCGTAGTACGGAATGGTCTCCTCGAGCTGTCGCACGAAATGCGGTCGCTCCGGCCGGGGGCCGACGAAGCTCATCTCTCCCCGGAGCACGTTGAAGAGCTGCGGCAGCTCGTCCAGCCGGAGCGCGCGGAGGATGCGCCCGACCCGCGTGACCCTCGGGTCGCGCTTCGCGGCCCAGGTCGGTCCGGTGAGCTTCTCCGCGTCCAGCACCATGGACCGGAACTTCAGAAGGTCGAAGAGCCGACCGTTCCTCCCGAGGCGCTGCTGGCTGTAAAGAATCGGGCCGCGGCTGTCGAGCCGCACGAGCAGCGCGACCAGGGCCATCACCGGCGAGGCCAGCATGAGAAGGACCCCCGCTGCAACGATGTCGGTGGAGCGCTTGCCGAACTTGCGCACCGGGGAGGTCTTGAACCCCTCGGAGAAGATGAGCCAGGACGGGAGCATGTGCTCCACGGCGATCTTGCCGCTCGTTCGCTCGAAGAACGTCGTGGCGTCCTCGATCTCCATTCCGCCGAGCCGCAGCTGCATGAGAGGCTGGATCGGAAGCCTGCCCCGCTTCTCGTCCAGGGCGAGGACGATTCGATCCACGCGCCGCGGGCAGTAGTCGGCCAGAGCACCGTAGTCGGTCTGGATGCGAACTCCCATCGAAACCACATCGCCGATCCGGCCAGGGTCCTCTCCCGCGAAGCCCGCGACCACGTAGTCGGCGGAGTGCTGGTCCGTGATCCAGCGGCAGGCCTGGCTCGCGCTCTCCCCGGTGCCCACCAGGAGAACTCGCTCCCGGTAGAACCCGAAGACTCGATAGCGGGAGACCAGCCATCGCCACGCGGTGATGCTCGCCGGGACGGCGATGGCCCCCTCGAGCATCAGCAACGCGGACAGGTTCGATGTGGAATCGAACAGAGCCCAGTACGCGACGAACGACACCGCTCCGAGGAAGGCGGAGATGAGGGACACGAGGATGAACTCGCGCTTGAGGTCGCTCTCGTCACCGAGACGGGCGCGCCGGGTTGCGAACAGCGATCCCGCGAAGAGGAGCGAGCTCGCGGCCACGTGGATGCCGGGGTCGCCGTGAGTCACCTGGGGGGCGAGCGCCAAGGTCACCGTGGCGAGTGCGTAGAGCACGACGAAGATGAGTCCACCCTCGAGCGTAAGCTCGGCGAAAAACCGGGGACTCGTCGTCCGGAACGGACCCATCGATGCGAACTCCGCGAAAGCAACCACCCGTCACACGCCGACTCCCCCGGAGCGAGCCAGCAACTCGCGTGCGACGACGAAGGCGTAAGTGCCTGACTCGAGGGTTCTTTCTTCCCTTTCGTTCGCCCGCGTGGCAATCGAAAGGTACCGAGCGGCTCCGGGAGTGTCAAGGAGAGTTCCGGCCGGGGTTCCGGGCGTAGAGGAGGTCCCTTCCATCGTCCGATGAAGCCGCAGCCGGGAGCGACCGGAGTGTTTGTTCTCGTTCGCCGGCTTCCGCTTGACACCGCGCTTTTTCGATGCTTATTTCCCATGAACTCGATAACGCCGTGTTGAAAGAGCCGGCTTCCGCGGAACGGCAGAAGTCGGCGGAGTGCGGCGTATCGGCGGGACGAGGGCAGGAGGAACGCGGCGTGGATTGGTACGTGGTTCAGTCGCATCCTTGCAAGGAATCGTTCGTACGGGGTCGCATCCAGGAGATGCGAAGGGACGTGTTCCTTCCCATGGTTCGCGAGCGCCATATCGGCCGGCGCGGCGCCAGGTTGGGGCCGTTGTTTCCCGGGTACCTCTTCGCCCGCCTCTCCCGCGACGAAGGGGATCTCGCGCGGGTCCGGTGGACGCATGGCGTGCGACGTTTGCTCGGGGATGGAGAGGGACCGCGGCCGGTCGACAACGGGCTGATCGAATCGATTCGGAATCGAGCGGACGCCTCCGGCCGGGTGCGGCTCGGCGCCGGCCTTCGCCGTGGCGACCGGGTCCGGGTCCTGGACGGACCGCTCGCCGGCCTCGTCGGGATCCTCGAGACGCCCGCATCGAGTCCCGTCGAACGGGTGTGCGTACTGCTGGAAGTGTTTCAGAGGCTGACGCGGGTCGAGCTATCGGCCCAGACGGTGTGCGGCGCACGAGCCTGACACGCGTCTGTCGGGCTCTTGGCCCTTTTACATCAACGACTTACCGCCGCGCCTCGGCGGCAAGTCGCGGGCGGAGCTATGCCCTCGCCGCGAGGCGGAAAGGGGGATGCATGGATCGTCGGGTCATGCACGAGGACGAGATTCTCACGAGCCGCGGAGCCCGGGACCTCCTCAAGATCGGGCGAACCAAGCTATGGGAGCTGACGAAGAAGAACGCAATTCCGGCCTATCGGGTCGGCAACCGGAGCACCTCCGGTCTCCGGTTCAAGCGCTCGGAGCTGCTCGAGTGGCTCGAGCGCAACCGGGTCTGAAGCGCCGCTCGTGGCGTCGATCCCTCAACGTCAACGTTGACCAACCCAACCCCGAGTCCCATCGTCGACGCGATCAGCGTGGACGTCGAAGAGCACTTCCAGGTCTCTGCGTTCGACGGCTGCGTGCGGCGGGAAGAGTGGGATTCCCATCCGAGCCGCGTCGTGGCCAACACGCTGCGGATCCTCGATTTTCTCGACGAGAACGGGATCCGGGGAACGTTCTTCGTCCTGGGCTGGGTCGCCGAGCGGCAGCGCGGACTCGTCCGGCAGATCGCGCAGCGCGGACACGAAGTTGCGTGCCACGGATACAGTCACCGACTCGTCTACAGCCAGGCTCCCGACGAGTTTCGAGCGGAGACGCGCAGAGCGAAAGCGCTTCTCGAAGACGCCGCCGGGCGAATCGTGAACGGCTACCGTGCCGCTTCTTTCTCGGTGCGACGCGAGACGCTTTGGGCGATGGACGTGCTGGTCGAGGAGGGGTTCGGCTACGACTCGAGCCTGTACCCCGTCTACCACGACCGCTACGGCGTCCCGGGTGCGCCGCGGCACCCGTACCGTCTCGTGACCCCGGGAGGCCGGGAGATCGTCGAGATCCCTCCGTCGACTTTCGCGTTCTCCCGATTCGTTCTGCCGGTGGCCGGAGGAGGGTACCTCCGCCTCTACCCGTTGTGGCTGACACGATGGGCCATCGAGCGGATCCACCGCGACGACCGGATGCCCGCCATCGTGTACGTTCATCCCTGGGAGACCGATCCCGACCAGCCACGGATCTCCGCCCCGGCCTTCAGTCGCTTCCGCCACTACATCGGCCTGCGGCGAACGCTTCCCCGACTGCGGGCGCTGGCGGACGCGTTTCGGTTCGCTCCCATGGAGCAGATGGTTCGAAACCGGGATGCGCTGCCCACGGTCAGGCTCTCATGACGTCCTCCCGCCCCGTGGAGGTGTTCGAGCCGGGTCCGGAGGATCGCGACTCGTGGTCCGCCTTCGTCAACGACGCCCGATCGGCCGAGGCCGCGCACCTCTGGGAGTTCCACGATCTTCTGGCGACGGTCTTCGGGTCGCGAATCGTTCGACTGGCCGCGCGTCGCGGCGACGAATGGGTCGGCGCGTTGCCGCTCGTCTTCCAGTCGAGCTTCGTCGGCCGTTTTCTGACGTCCGTGCCCTATCTCAATCATGCCGGAGTCGCCGGAACGGATGCGGAGGCGCGGCATCTCCTCGCGCAGGCCGCACTGGCGGCGGCGGATCGGCTTGCAGCGGATCGACTCGAGCTGCGCGGAAGGGACGGCTCCGACCTTCCCATCGAGACCTCGGACCTCAAGGTCGACTACGTGCTGGAGCTACCCCGCGACCCAACCGAGCTCTGGAACGCCCTCGGATCCAAGGTTCGGGCCCAGGTGAAGCGTCCCGGGAAGGAAGGATACGGGGCGAGGGTCCGGTCGGAGGGCGGTCGTCTCGCGTTCTATCCGCTCCTCTCGCGGCGATGGCACGAGCTGGGCTCGCCGCAGCTTCCCGAGAGGTTCTTCGAGGGCCTCGAGTCGGTGTTCCGGGGGCGGCTCGACTATGTGGTCGTCGAGAAAGACGAACGGTCGGTCGCGGCGGGAGTACTCCTCCACCACGCGGACGAGGTCGAGATTCCGTGGGCGTCTTCCGCGGACGCGCATGACCGCTACGGCGTGAACATGCTCCTGTACTGGACCGCCCTGACGCAGGCGATCGCGCGCGGCGCCACGCGCTTCGACTTCGGGCGCTCCACGCCCGGAACCGGCAACGCCCGGTTCAAGCAGCAGTGGGGCGCGCGGGAGGTCCCGCTTCGGTGGAACGTGCGAGCGCGCGGCGCCCGCGGCCGCTCGTCCGAGCGCGGCGACCGCAAGCGGGAGCTGGTGGCCGCCACGTGGCGAAGGCTCCCGCGTCTGGTTGTGCGACGCCTGGGGCCGTTCCTCGCGGCGAGGATCCCCTACTGATGGCCCGCATCCTCGCCGCCCGGGATGCGCGGACGTCCGCGCGGAACCTACCCCCGGCTCGGGCCGCGGAGTCGAGCGCGTACGAGCGCCCGAAGGGGCTGGCGCCCTGCCTCTTCTATCTCTTCGTGGAGTTCGCAAGGCCGATGGCCTGGTTCCCGGTCCTCGCGCTCGTTCGTCCCGGGATGATTGCCGCGGCCTGGGGGCTGCTGACCGTGCTGAGAGCGAAGCACCGGCCCATTCCCCGGCCGATCTGGTACATGTTCGGGTTCGTCGGCCTGATGGCGTGGCACGTCCCCTTCGCGATGAACAACGCCTGGGCGCTGTGGGGCTTCGAGGACTTCGCGATCCTGATCGTCGGGTGCGTTCTTCCCCTCGCCGTGCTCCCGGCGAATCAGGCGGCCGTGCGGTACCTCCTCTCCGCCTACGTCTTCCTCCACGTCCCGATGGCGATCTATGGGCTGGTGCACGCGGGGCGAGGGCTTGCGGGCTGGATGGGAGACGAGAACGATCTCGCTCTCGCCCTCAACATCGCGCTCGGGGTCGCCATCTACCTCGTCCTGGAAACCGCCAGCAAGACGAAGAAGCTGCTGCTCATCGTCTCGATGGGCGTGATGCTCGCGTCCATCGTAGCCACCATTTCGAGGGGCGGCTTCCTCGGGCTGGCCGCCCTGGGTGTCTTCGTTCTTCTCGCCGGACCGCGCAGAGGAACCGTGGCGGTGTGCATCGTTCTCGCCGTCGCGGGGTTGTGGCTCTTCGCGCCCACCGAGTACTGGGACGAGGTCCGATCCATCGAAACCGCCTCCGACCCCGGAGATACCGGCGAGCAGCGCTTCTACCTGTGGGGGATGGCGTGGCGGATGTTCCTGGATCATCCGGTGACCGGGGTGGGAACGAGGAACTACGGGATCCAGGCGCCCCACTACGAGAGCGTGGAACGGGCCGAAACGACGGGATTCCACACGTGGGGGCGCGTGGCCCACTCGCTGTACTTCACGCTGCTGTCGGAGCAGGGCGCCCTGGGAGTCCTCCTCTTCTCGGCGGTGCTCGGGTGGTGCTTCCGGACCGTGTGGCGGCTGCGCCGGAGCAGTCGGCGGGCTCGGGACGACGCCAAGGCGCGCTCCGCGGCGTTTCTCGCGTCGGGTCTGGGGGCCGGGCTCTTCGCGCTGCTTTCCACCGGGGCGTTCCTGACGGTGCTCTACTACCCGCTCTTCTGGGTTCTGGCGGGCCTCATGGCGGCCCTCGAAGGGACCGCCGGATCGGTTGCAGCGGAAGCCCAGGCATGATCCGCTTAATCCCCCCGGTTTCGGTTCCGGTCGCTCCGCAGGACGTCGCGAGCTCCGTGCTCGCGGCTCAGGGGGCGCCGGATTCGGGGTTCGTCGAGGCTCTGCGCGCCTCGACGGGATCGTCGCGAGTGGGACTGTGGGGAAGCGGTCGGGCCGCGCTGACGGAGTTCCTTGCCGCGTGCCGGACCCCGGAAAGAGACGAGGCGGTGATCCCGGCCTACACTTGCTTCAGCGTTCCCGCCGCCGCGGTTCGCGCGGGCCTCAGGGTGCGCCTCGTGGACTTGGATCCGCAGCGTCTCGATCCCGAACCGGAAGAGGTTCGAGCGGCCATTGGCCGGCGGACCGCATGCGTGGTCCTGCCGCACCTGTTCGCTCGATCCCGGAGCCACGAGTCGCTGGTCTCGGCCGTGCGCACGGTGGACGCCGAAGTACGCATCCTGGAGGACGCGGCCCAGGCCTGGCCGTCGGGAGCCGGTTCCACGGCGGACGCGCTGCTTCTCTCGTTCGGCCGCGGGAAGCCGCTGCCCCTGGGAGGCGGAGGCGCCCTTCTGCACGACGCGACGGTCGACGTTTCGGCTCCCAAGGTGCAGCGAGGCGGTTGGACCGCCGCGGTCGCGCTGGTCGCCACCTCGATCCTCGCGCGTCCTGCGTGGTACCGCTTCCATCGACTCGCGCCTTTCCTGGGGATCGGCGACACGGTGTACGATCCGGAGTTCGATCGCGCCCGGCCGTTTCGAGCCTGGCAGGCCGCCCTCGGAACCCGTCTGATCGCTCGACTCCCCGACTTCCGCCGGAGGCGGACCGAGCACGCGCGCAGGCTCCTCGCCGCGATCGAGGGGAACCCGAAGTGCACGATTCCCGAGCCGGCGCGCGGCGAAGGGCCGATCCGGCTTCCGATCCTGGCCGAGAATTCCGCCGCGAGGGACCGGATCATCCGCGCCCTCGACCGGCGGGGGGTGAGCGCCACGCGGATGTATCCCGGTACGCTCTTGGATGTCCCGGCGCTGCGGCCCCATCTGGTCGAGCCGCGCGCTGCCTTTCCCGGCGCGCAGGAGGTGGCCTCACGGCTGTTCACGCTTCCCGTGTACCCAACGCTGCGGGACGGGCAGGTGGAGGAGATCGCCGCGGCGTTTCGAGCGACCTGCGCGGAGGTGCTCGATTGAGACCGCGTTTCGCGACGGACCGTCGCCCGGTTCGCCCAGCGGCACGGCCGGCGGAGCCGGGCGGTCTCCGGGAGCAGATGGGGATCTCCTTCCGGCGGCTGCAAGCCGAGGCACGATCCCGGTCGGGGGCCACGCGCAGGAGGCTGGCGGGTCGAATGGGCCAGGTGGCGGTTCTCATGTACCACCGGGTGCTGCCGGACGATGCGAGCGGAAGCGGGGTCGAGCCGGGGATGATCGTGAGGGCGTCCACGTTCGAGCGACATCTCGAATGGACCCGCCGCCGATTCCCGATCGAGCTGCTGGGGCGCCTCGCCGCGTCCCCGCGTCCGGCCGACGATCCGCCGGTGGTGGCCCTCACGTTCGACGACGGCTGGCGCGACAACCTCACCGTCGCCTGGCCGATCCTCGAGAGGCACGGCGTGAGAGCGACCATCTTCGTCGTCGAGAGCTTCTCCGCGTCCGGGCCGACCGACGGGGGGGAGTTCCTCTCTCCCGGCGAGATCCGGGAGCTCTCGGATCGAGGGATCGAGTTCGGAGCGCACACCGTCAGCCATCCCCGCCTGAGCCGGGTATCCGAGCGCAGAGCCGAGGACGAGATGCGCCGGTCGAAGGAGAAGGTGGAGGAATGGACCGGTCGATCGTGCGATCTTTTCGCGTATCCGTTCGGCGACCATCACGAGGGATCGGTCGAGACCGCGCGGCGTCACTTCCGCGCCAGCGTGATCGTCGGCGGCGGATGGTGGACGGCGTCCCACGATGTGGCGCGGATCCCGCGCATCGCGATGCACGAAGACATGACCTTCACGAGGGCCCTCTTCGAGGCGCGCCTCGCGTTCGCCGGATGAGGAGAGCGTGCGCGTCCTGGTGACCGACGGAGACGCACGCGCGTGCCTGGCCATCGTGCGAAGCCTGGGCCGGCTCGGGCACGCCGTGCACGTCTGCGCTCCCCGCTTGCCTTCGCTGGCCGGGTCGTCCCGCTACTGCTCCGGCGAGCTTCGCCAGGCAGGGACCGAGGACGGGCCGTCCGCTCTCAGCCGGTCGCTGCTCACCGCAGCGCGCAGCGTGGGCCCGGACGTGGTCGTGGGGGTGACCGACGCGACATTGACCGTGCTGCACCAGATCGAAGGCGAGCTGCGGCCCGCCGCGCTGCCGGCTCCCGACGCGGAGCGATACCTCTGGGGGTCGGACAAGGTCCGTCTCTTCGAGGCCTGCGTCGCCGCCGGCATCCCGGTGCCTCGCGGCGTCGTCGTGGATGGCGGATGCCTTCCGGCCCGCAGCGACGCGCTGCTCCTCGGGGCTCCCCTCGTGGTCCGGCCGGGGTTGTCCTGGCGCCGGGACGGGGACCGCTGGATCCGCGGGACCGTATCGTACGAGGCGGACCTCGACACGCTTCGAGTCCGCCTGCAGCGCGATGCAGCGCTGGGATTTCCGTATCTCGTCCAGGCGCGAGTCGAGGGGCACGGGTGCGGTCTCTTCGTCGTCGCGATCGACGGCCGGGTGGAGCAAGTGTTCGCGCACCGGCGGATCCGGGAGAAGCCGCCGTCCGGTGGCGTGTCGACGCTCTGCGAGTCCGTGGAGGCTCCGGACGATCTGGTCGAATTCGCCCGACGCTGGACCGAGGCGGGGCGATGGTCGGGGCTGGCGATGCTCGAGTTCAAGCGGCGTGCGGACACCGGTCAGGCCTACCTCCTCGAGGTGAACGCGAGGCCGTGGGGCTCGCTGGAGCTCGCCTCCTCGGCCGGCGTCGACTTCCCGGCGCAGCTGCTCGCGTCGTGGCAGCGGCCTCCGTCCGCTGCGCGACGGGGGTATCGTGCGGGGGTGCGACTGCGGTGGTGGTGGGGTGACGTGGACCATTTCTATCTTCGCGAGCGGGAGCGGGGCGTCTCGGGGGCGCGTGCGCTCTTGCTGGGACTGTGCCGGGCCATCGTCGCCGGACCGTGGCCGGACGCGTGGGACACGTTTCGCCGGGACGACCCGGTGCCGTTCGCGGTGGAGACGCTCTCGTGGGTGCGGGCATGAGGGCGCTCCTCCACGTGCACTCCAGCTATTCCTACGACGGCGTGCCGTCGCTCGAAGAACTCGCCTCCTGGGGCGAGTCGCGCGGGATCGACTGCATCTTCCTTTCGGAGCACACCAACGACTTCGACGACGGCAAGATGCGGCGCCTGGTCGAGCACTGCGACGCGCTTGCGCACCGGGCCTGCCGCCTCGTCCCGGGGCTGGAGTTTCCCGTGCGAGGCGGATTCCACATCCTGGGATTCGCCGTGCGTCGATTCGAGGAGGTCGTCGAGCCGGCGGACACCGTCCGTTTCATTCGCCGGAACGACGGAATCGCCGTCCTGGCTCACCCGGTGCGGTACGGGGGCTCGTGGCCCGACGAGGAGACCATGTCGCTCCTTCACGGAATCGAGGCCTGGAGCGCCCGGTACGACGGACGCTTCCTCCCCTCCGGTCGCGTGCTGGCGGATTGTCGCCGCCATCGGAGCCGGACGCAGGGCGGAATCCTCTTCGGAGGCCAGGACCTCCACGAGGTGGGCGGGAATCGTCTCGTCGTCACGAACCTGAGAAACGCCCGATCTCCCGCCGAGGCGATTCAGGCGCTGCGCGACGGAGCCGGATCGTTCGGCGCGTTCCCGTGGCGGCTTCCTTCCCGTGGGAAGATGAGCAGCGCCACGATCGGCTGTGCGCGAGCGCTCCATCGCCTCTATCGGTTCGTCAAGAAGGTCCGGGACCGCGCCTCCACGGCTCGCCGCGGGAACGGGTCGTCGGCGAGATCGTCGTGATCCTCGTCGCGCTCTTCGCCGTCGCGACGGTCGGCGCCGCGTATCCGATCTTCCTGTATCCGGGGCTGGTGTGGCTTCTGTCGCGTGTCCGTCCGCGGCCGTGGAGCGAGGGCCCCGTTCGCGGGGACGTCGCCCACATCGTGACGGTCCACAACGAGGAGAAGCGGCTTCGACCGAAGATCGAGAACTGCCTCGCCCTCCGCTGCCCACCCGGCTGCCGCCTCGAGACCCTGGTGGCGAGTGACGGGTCCACGGATGGTGGCGAGGCGATCGTCCGGGAGTTCGAGAACCGCGGAGTGCGATGGCTGGGCTTCTCCAGGCGGGGGAAAGAAGCCGCTCAGCTCGATGCGGTCCAGGCGACCTCGGCTGCGCTCCTGGTCTTCAGCGACGCGGCGGCAACGATCGAGCCGGACGCGCTCGCATTCCTGCTGGCGCCGTTCCACGATCCGGCGGTGCTCGCGGTGAGCGGAACGGACGTGGTGGAGGCGGCGGGGGGCGGCACGGGCGAAGGAATGTACGTCCGGTTCGAGATGGCCCTTCGAAGAGCGGAGAGCCTCGCCGGTTCCCTCGCCGGCGTGAGCGGGTGCTTCTTCGCCGTCCGGAGGGATGTGGCGCTTCGGTTCCGGGCCGATGCCGCGAGCGACATGAGCAGCGCGCTCATCGCCGTCGGGCTGGGAGGCCGGGCGGTGGCCGCCGACCGGGCGCGGTGCGTCTACACGGCCACGCCGTCGATCCAGTCGGAGTTCCGAAGGAAGCGACGCACCGCGTGTCGCGGCCTGAGGTGCCTGTTCCTCCACCGCGGCGTGCTCGGCTGGTCGCGGCCGGTCGAGAGCTGGCAGATCCTGTCTCACAAGTGGTGGCGGTTCACCATTCCGCTCTGGCTCGCGGCCGCGGTTGCGCTTGGAACGCTCGCTCTGATTTCCGCGATCGAGTGGAGCTCGACGACGGTCGTCGCAGGGGTGACTGCCCTGTCGGTCTTGGCGGCGGCCGTGTCGTGGCCCCGGATGCGGCGGAGCCTGCCGGCGCGCGCGCTCGTTTTCTTCGTGGTGAGCTCCGCGGCGGTCGCCGCGGCCTGGAAGGATTTCCTCGTGGGCCGACGAGAGACCCGGTGGGTGCCCACGGTTCGCCCCTGAGGATCGAGGAGGACGAAGGTGCAGACCGACCAGCGGTGGCAGATGGCCCAGGACTACGAGAGGCGTCACTGGGAGTCCGTCGCGCGACGGATTCTCGAGGGCCGCTCGGATCTCAAATGGTACGAGTGGAAGGCCGGCCGAACGCTCCGACGTCTCGGCGAGTGCGGGATCGTCGTCGAGGCGGGAGCCTGGCTCGCCGAGATCGGAAGCGGTCCGGTGGGGCAGCTGGGCTTCCTCCCGGGGGGCCGCCGCGTCGCGCTCGACCCGCTGACCCCGTACTTCGAGAAGAACGACGCGCTGCTGCGCGAGCGCCCGTCGAACGTGGAGTACACCGCATCGAAAGGCGAGAGCCTCCCACTCCCGGATCGCGGATTCGACCTGGCGGTGATCGACAACTGCCTCGACCACTGCGAGAGCCCGGCCCGCGTGCTCTCGGAGATCCACCGAATTCTCAAGCCCGGTGGGTGCCTGTACTTGACCCTCAACGTGCGCCCCGTCGCCGGCTGGCTCGCGCGGGAAGCAGCCGAGCGCGTCGCCAGGGCCGACCGCGGACACCCGCACTCGTACCATCCTCGGCGACTCCAGGATCTCGTGGAGTCGGCGGGGTTTTCCGAGCGGCGGTGCTGGCTCCAGTCCTGGGGGGGCAGCATTCGAGAGAACTGGTCGGAGAGTCGTTGGAGGACCGCGGCCAAGCTCGCGACGGCGACTCTCGAGCGCTTGTACGAAGGAGTGTGGCTCCCTCGATGAACCGCCATGCGACTTCGTCCGAGTGCGCAGCGTCCGCTTCCTGCGTCGTTTCGAGCATCTCCGTGCGAACTTCAGGGTCGAGACGGCACCCGCGGTGAAATGCCTTCACCTGGTCTCGGGCGATCTGTGGGCTGGAGCCGAGGTCTCCGTTCTCCATCTTGCCCGGGAGCTGTCGCATCGCATCAGCGTTCGTGTCGTGGTCCTGAATTCGGGCAGACTGGCGACCGAGCTCCACGCCTCGGGAATTCCGACGCTGCTCGCTTCCGAGAGGGAGCGGGGGTTTGCCGGCATTCTCCGCGAGGTGCTCTCGCTCGCCCGCGGGTTTCGTCCGGACGTGATCCACACGCACCGCTACAAGGAGCACATCCTGGGCGCCATCGTGCAGACCGTCGTCGGAGGCCGCCACGTCCGAACGGCTCACGGTCTCCCGCTGCGACTGGAGTTCGACGGGGGGTTTCGAGGGCTCGGCTCGCTTCTGGACCAGGCGGTCGGCGACTGGGTCGGTGGGACCTGGATCGCCGTCTCCCGGGACCTGGCGCGCAGGATCGAGGGATTGCGGCGCCGAGTGTACGTGGTGCCGAACGGGCTTCCCGCGGCGCTTCCGCCTCCGGACCGGGAGGCGCTCGAGCGCGCGTTCGGTGACGGGGCATCCGCCCGGTACGTCGGGTTCCTGGGACGGCTCGAGGAGGTGAAGAGGCCCGACCGCTTTCTCCGCGTGCTGGCCGGGGTACCCGAGCGGATCGACGGCGTTCTCGTGCGCGGGGTCGTGGTGGGCGACGGCGCGCTGACGCAGAGGATGCACACCGTGACCGAGGCCCTCGGCCTGGGTGGACGCGTTCGGTTCCTCGGACCGAGGAGCGAGGGGGAGAGACTGGTCGCCGCCCTCGACCTGCTGGTGATTCCCTCCGACCATGAGGGCCTCCCCATGGTCCTTCTCGAGGCCATGCGTGCCGGCGTCCCCGTCGTCGCATCCGCCGTCGGCGGAATCCCCGAGGCGGTGGGCTCGTCCTCCTTCGTCCCGGAGGCGGACGACGAATCGGGAATGGTGGCGGCCGCGGTCCGTCTGCTGCGAGACGACGCGGCCCGAGCCGCGTGGGCCACGGAGCTGCAGCGCCGCTTCCACGAGCGCTTCACCATCGAGCGAGCCGCGAGCGGAACGCTCGAGGTCTACGTCTCGGCATGAGCCCGCATCGAAAGGCGAGTCCCGCATGAATCGCGTCGTGCCGCATCCCGAGCTCCCCGCGGTTTCCGTCGTCGTCCCGATCTACAACGAGCAGGACAGCGTCGAGCCGCTCCACGCCGAGATCGCGGCGACGCTCGATGCCGTGGGGGACTCGTTCGAGATCCTGTTCGTCGACGACGGCAGCACCGACGCCACGTTCGCGCGCCTCCGGAAGATCCGGTCCGCGGATCCTCGCGTACGCCTGGTCCGGTTCCGACGCAACTTCGGGCAGACCGCGGCCATGCAGGCCGGCTTCGATCTGGCACGGGGCGAGATGGTGGTCACCATGGACGGCGATCTCCAGAACGACCCCCGGGACATCCCGCGCCTGCTCGAGGGGATCCGGCAAGGCTCGGATTTCATGGTGGGGTGGCGCAGGGACCGCAAGGACCCCCTCCTGACGCGCAAGGTCCCGTCCTGGATCGCCAACCGGCTCATCGGTGCGATCACGGGGATTCCGATCCACGACAACGGGTGCTCCCTGAAGGCGTATCGGAAGAAGCTCGTCCGGCGGACCCAGCTCTACGGCGAGATGCACCGCTTCATCCCCGCCATGATGTCGCTATCGGGATGCTCGTGGGGAGAGATCGTCGTGCACCACCGTCCGCGGAGGTTCGGCCGGAGCAAGTATGGACTGTCCCGCACCGGGAAGGTCCTCTCCGATCTGCTCGTGGTGCGGATGCTCACCGGCTTCACGACCCGGCCCGCGCTGTGGTTCGGTCTGTCCAGCCTCCCTTTCCTGGCGCTCTCGCTCGTGGCGCTCGTCGCGTCCGGCTATCATTACGCCGCCGCTCGGGACGGGGCGAACCCGATCGTGTTCCCCACCGTCGCGTTCCTGAGCGCGTTCGCGTTCTTCCACCTGATCCTCGTGGGGATGGTGGCGGAGCTGGTGGTCTGGACCGGGGAGTTCAGGGAGCGGGAGACGATCCTGCCGGTTCAGATCGGGGAGGAGGGGAAAGGGTGAGCACGCAGGCAGCGGGAGCGCCGCCGGACATCAGCGTCGTCGTTCCGGTCTGCGACCGGTTCGACGACCTGGCGGTCCTGTGGGCCGATTTCCGGGGGGAGCTGAGACGCCTGGGGCGGACCGCGGAATTCCTGTTCGTCGTGGACGCCGGGCAGCGGGACTGCCTTCCCGCACTCCGGATGCTGAAGTCCGAGGCCGGCGACGAGGTCTTCGTTCTCGTGTTCGGGAAGACGTTCGGCGAGGCCGCGGCGCTCGCCGTCGGCGTCGAGAAGGCGCGCGGCGGCACGATCCTCACTCTCGCGTCGTACCTGCAAGTCGGATCGGAGGCGACGGGCGAGGCGCTGCGCCTCGTGGACAGCGGCGAAGCCGACCTGGTCGTGGGACGGCGGTACCCTCGATCCGATGCGCTGTGGAATCGCCTGCAGGCCGGCGTGTTCCACTGGTTGCTGGGAAGGATGACGGGCACGCGGTTTCGGGACATCAGCTGCGGGTTCCGCGTCCTGCGGCGGGAGACGGCGGAGCAGCTCACGCTGTACGGCGACCTCCACCGCTTCATCCCGATCCTCACCGCGAGCCGCGGCTTCATCGTTCGCGAGATCCCGGTGAGCCAGCGTTCCGAGGACCGTGCGGCGCGCTACCCCGGCGTCGGGGTTTACCTTCGGCGCCTGCTGGATCTGCTCACCGTGTTCTTCCTGGTCAAGTTCACGCGGAAGCCCCTCCGCTTCTTCGGCCTCATCGGAGGCGCCATCGCCTCGACCGGCGCGTTGATCACTCTCTACCTGGGGATCTACCGGATCCTGGGTCTGGGCGGCATCGCGGACCGCCCGTTGCTCTTGCTGGGGGTGCTCCTCGTGGTCCTCGGCGTCCAGAGCATCTCCATCGGGCTCCTGGGGGAGATCATCATCTTCACGCACGCCCGCAGGGTGAGCGATTACCGGATCGCGGAGATCCTCTGATCCCCCGCATGAGGATCGTCCAGGCCATCGAGACCGGGGGGCCGGGCGGCGCCGAGCAGGTGCTGATCCGGCTGTGCGCCCTCCTTTCGACCGCCGGCCACGATGTGCGCCCGCTCCTGCTGAAGGACGGGTGGCTCCGCGCAACGCTCGAGTCGCAGGGCTTTCCCGTGGAGGTGCTGCCTCTCACGAAGCCCCTCGACCCGTCGTTCGTTCGCCTCCTGGGCCGATTCCTGTCGAAGACCCGCCCTCACGTCTTCCATTCCCACGAGATCACCTTCGCGTTGTACGGCCGTCTCGCTTCGCATGCGGCGCAGATCGCCCACGTGGCGACCGCTCATGGGCGAAACTTCTCGAAGGGCTTGAAGCGCCGGGTCCTGGGGACGCTCCTTCTTCGTGGCGGGCGCCGGTTCCGTCTCGCGGCGGTCTCCGGCGTCCTCGCCGACGATCTGGCTCGCGACTTCCACACGGACCGCCGGCGCCTCGCGGTGGTGCCCAACGGGATCGAGTTTCCCCCGGAGGTCGCGGCGACCTCGCGGCGACCCGGCGAGCCGCTACGTCTGGTCGCGGTGGGCAACCTGTATCCGGTGAAGAACCACGCGTTGCTCGTCGAGGCCGTCTCCGTGCTGCGCCGCACGGGGATCGACGTGGAGCTGGACGTGCTGGGGCGCGGCGAAGAAGAGGGGCGACTGCGCCGGAAGGTGGCCGACCTGGGTCTCGAAAAGGTCGTGCGGCTTCGCGGCTTCGTTTCCGACGTGGACGCTCATCTCTCTCACGCGCACGTGCTCGTATCGTCCTCGCTGTCCGAGGCGATGCCCATCTCGTTTCTCGAGGCGATGGCCCGCGGCCTTCCCGTCGTGGCGAGCCGAGTGGGAGGCGTGCCCGAGATCGTGGAGCACGGAGCGCAAGGGCTTCTCTTCGGCTCGGGCAGCGTCGCCGAGGCGGCCGCGGCCGTTGCCCGTCTCGCCAAGGACGAGCCGCTGCGGATCGGGCTCGGTCGGAGGGCCCGGGCTCGCGTGCGCGAGTCGTACGGCGCCCCCCGGATGGTCGAGTCGTACCTCGGGATCTACCGGGAGCTCGCGTCGTGATCTCCGTGGTCCTGCCGGTTCGCGACGAGGAGCGGCTGGTCGGGAGGGCGGTGCGGTCGATCCTCGCCCAGACCTGGCGCGATTTCGAGCTCATCGTCGTCGACAACGGGAGCACCGACGGGAGTCGGGCGGCGGTGGATGAAGCGGCGCAGGGAGACCCGAGGCTCCGGATCGTGGCCGAGCCCGTCGCCGGGGTGTCTCATGCCCGAAATCGCGGCCTCGCCCATGCTCGCCACCGCTGGGTCGCCGTGCAGGACGCCGACGACGTGAGTCATCCTCGACGCCTCGAGATCCTGATGTCCCACCTCGCCGCGCGGCCTGGAACGGTCGCGCTGGGAGGGTGGGCGATCGTCTATTCGGAGCGGGACGGCCTTCGCGAGCCGTTTTCTCACGCAACCACGGATCGGTCCATCCGGTTTCAGCTCCGATGCGGTCCCTGTCCGTTCGTGCATTCGACGGTGATCCTGGACCGGGACGCATGCCTTCGCGTCGGCGGGTACCCCACGGGCTTCACCACCTGCGACGACTACGCGCTCTGGGCGTTGCTCCAGAACGAGGGCCGCCTGGGGAACCTCCCGATGCATCTCGCCGTGTACCGGCACCAGGACCGTCCACCCGACTCCGAGTTCCGGGCGCGGGAGAGGGCGGAGATGGAGGAGCTCCGTCGGCGCTTCCTCCGCCCCCCGTCGCGCCTCAGCGACTGGGCGCTGCAGCTCACGCGTCGCGCCCGCAGCCGCCGTGCCCGCAGGCGGATGGGTCGGGACTGGCCGCCCGATCTGATCCGATCGGTCGGTCTCGACGACCTCCTTCTCCCGGACCTTCCGGGGGTGGCCTCGGCATGAGCGCGCGGCGCGACGTCCAGGCGGCCTTGCTGGGCGGGCTCGCGGTGTTTTCCGTCGCCCTGGCGGTTCGGGTCATCGGGCTCGATCAGGACGCTGGCGGTGACGAGCTCTACCACATCCTTGCCGCGAAGCAGCTACTTGCGGACGGCACGATGCGGATCCATGGCGCCGCTCCGTACGACCGCGCCGCAGGGTTCACCCGGCTCATCGCGTGGCTCTTCGAGATCTTCGGTGAGAGCGTGGTGGTGGCCCGGGTCCCGTCCGTGATCGCTGGCTCCCTGACGGCGTCCCTCGTGTTCCTTTGGGTCCGCGCGGTCGGAGAGGGACCGGCCGCGTGGATCGCGGGCCTTCTGGTGGCCCTCGATCCCGAGCTCGTCAAGCTCTCCCAGTGGGCGCGCTTCTACACGGCCCACCACCTCCTCTTCCTGGTGGGGGTCGTCGCGACCTACGCGGCGCTCTCAGGGTCGAGGAGATGGGTCCGAAGGGGAGTCCTCTGCGTCGTCGCCGCGGCGGCGTTCCGCACGGCCCTGCACCTCCAGGTGAACACGAAAGTGGGGGTCGCGGGCGTGGTGTCGTTCGCGACGCTCGTGCTCGGTTTCTTCCTGTTCCGCGCGGCGCGACGTTCGGGGCGAGGATGGATCCTCGGCGCCGGAGCGGTGCTGGTGGCGGCGGTGGGCGTCTTCCTCGCGATCCGCTTGGGCGCGGTGGCCGAAGCGGGCCGTCTGGCGACGGATGTCGATCTGTGGTCGGCCGATCGGGCCCGGGAGTGGCGTTTCTACCATTCGCTCCTGCGGGACGCGTATCCCAGCCTGTGGCCGGTCTTTCCGGTCCTCCTCATCGTCAGCGCGACGATCCAGCCGCGGCTCACGCTGGCCTGCGCGTGCGTCTTCGGCGTGTCGTTCGTCTCGCACTCGCTCATCGCCATGAAGCACGTGCGGTACCTCTCCTACGCGCTCCCCTACTTCTTCGTACCGTGCTCCGTCGCCATCGCCAGGGGTGCGCCGGCGCTCGCGCGATTGGCGTCGCAGCTCGACCTTCCGTGGCCCGCTTCGGACCGCGCGCGGCGTCGTGCCGGCTTCTGCCTCGCGGGCCTCGCTCTGGCCTTCGTCCTGCTCGCGAACCCGGCCTTGCCTCGCACCGCTCGCCTGCTTCTCATGGATCCCGGCCTGCGACAGCCCGGGATGGAGCACGAGGGCCTGTCCTGGCGGCGTGCCGCTCAGGCCCTGCGGCCCATCGCGAGGAGCTCGGAGGTGGTGGTGAGCGCCGATGACCTGAGCACGCTCTACTACATCGGAGCGCTGGACTACGTCATCAGTCGCACCCAGCTCGGACTCGAAGGCACCGACCGCGAGTTCACGCGGGACTCGTCCACGGCCACGCCGATCGTGACCGAGCCGGCTTCGATCCGCGCGATCATGGAGTGCCATCGCAGCGGGCTGATCGTGGCCCGCAGCTGGTCCCTGCGAACGGCCTGGGCGGTCCCCCCGGAAACCGCCGAGTACATCGTCGCCCACGCCGATCGGATTCCGTTGCCGCCCGCCTGGGGGATCGAGGCGTTCGTCTGGCGCACTCCCGCGCAGGTCGGCCCGGTCGACTGCCCGCCGGAGTCCAGGGTTTCCCCGCTTCGGGACGCGCCGTGACGGCCGAGCCCGCCGCCGCTTCCACCGAGTCGATGCGCCAACTGGGGCGCGATACGGTGATCTACGGGCTCGGAGTGATTCTGAGCCGCGCGGTGTCGTTCGTCCTGCTCCCCGTCTACACCCGCTACCTGAGGCCCCCGGACTACGGTCTGCTGCAGCTCCTCCAGATGGTGCTGGATCTGGTGGCGATCGCGGTGAGCGCCGGCACGACGGCCGGAGTCCTCCGCTTCTACTTCAAGGCCGACTCGGAAACGCAGCGGAAGGGGATCGTCGTCACGGCGTTCTATCTGCTCATGGGCCTCAACCTCGTCGGTGCGCTCTTCCTGGTGCCCGCGGCGCCCTGGATCTGGCGCCACGCGCTCTCGGAGGCCGGCTCGCCGACGCTGGTCCGCATCGCGGCGTTCAACTTCCTTCTCGAGCCGTGCATCACGGTTCCGATGCTCCTCATGCAGGCGCTGAGGAAGGCGACACTGTACGCGTCCTCCTCTCTGGTGAAGCTCGCGCTGGGGCTGTCCCTGAACATCCTCTTCGTGGTGGGAATGGGAGAGGGGGTGGGCGGAATCCTGGTCGCGAACCTGCTGAGCAGCCTCGCGGTGGGCGGCGCCATGGTGATCTGGATGCTCCGTCAGACGGGGCTCACGCCGTCCCGCTCCGCGGCGCGCGACCTCCGGCGGTTCGGCGTGCCCTACCAGCTCGTGACCGCGGGCACGTTCATCCTGACCTTCGGGGACCGGGCGTTCCTGCAGGCATTCCGCGGTCTCGCGGAGGTGGGCATCTACGGCCTGGCCTACCAGTTCGGATTCGTCCTGGTGAACCTCACGTCGAACCCGTTCTTCCGCGCCTGGGCTCCCCATCGGCTCCGCCTGGCCTCGTCGGCGCCCCGCGAGGTTCGCGACGCGCGATTCAACGAAGCGTTCCGTTACTTGAACCTGCTCGTCATCTCCGCCGCGGTCGCGATCTCCCTGTTCGCGTGGCCGTTGCTCGCGATCATGTCCGACCCCTCATTCCGCCCGGCGGCGCGCCTCATCCCGGTGATCCTCCTGGCCTACGTGGTGCAAGTCTGGACCGACGCGGTCGCTCTCGGCATCGACGTCTCCGAGCAGACGCGCTACGCGTCGTTCGGGACCTGGGCCGGAGTCGTCGCCATCCTCGTGTTCTACGCGGCGCTGATCCCGGCGTTTGGTGGGATGGGAGCCGCTGTGGCCACCGTGGCCGGCTTCCTGGTGCGATTCCTGTTCTTCGGTTTCTTCAGCCACAGGCTCTGGCCCGTCGCATGGCACTGGGGCGTTCCCGTCCGTCTGCTCCTCATCGGCGCGGCGGTCGTGGCCGCGAACGGGGTCGCCGCACCGCCCGGCTTGGCGCCGCGGCTGGCGAGCGCGTCCGGATTCCTCGGACTGTTCCTTTTCATCGTCTGGCTCGTCGTGCTGTCCGGCGCCGAGCGACGTCGGATCGTCGCCTTCCTCCGTTCGCCTCGGCGGGGGATTGCGGCGTTCCCCTCGTCCTGAGCCCATGACGCACTCCTCCGCCGAACGTCCCGCTCCCGTGCTCTTCGTGCACTTCGGCGAGGACTGGGTGCGGGGGAGCGAGAGATGCCTCCTGGACCTCCTGCGGCACCTGGATCGAAGCCTGTACGAACCCTTCGTCTGGTGCAACCGCGAGACCATGGCCTCCGCCGTTCGCGCGATGGGAATTCCGGTCACGGTGAGCCGGTTCACCATCCTGCTGGACTGGTCGCCCCCGAGACTCGACATCGAGAACTTCCTCTCCCTGGTTCGCGAGGGGCGGAGGCTCGTAAAAGCCCACGGGATCCGCCTGATTCACGCGAACAGCGGCGCGCCGAACCAGTGGATGATTCCGGTGGCCCGGATGGAGCGCATCCCCATCGTCGCCCACCTGCACGCGATCTACGACCTGCGCGGTCGCTGCATCTTCGGTCTTCACCACGCCTCGCGAGTTCTGGGCGTGAGCTTCGAGACCATCCACGGCCTGCGCGACGACGGGGTGGACCCTCGCCGCGCCCGCGTCGTGCACAACGGGATCGACGTGGATCGTCTGGGTGCGGGAGATGCCACCCGTCTCCGAAGAGAGCTTGCAATCGGCGACGAAGTGGTCGTGATCGTAGGCGTCGGCTCGCTGATCCCGCGGAAAGGGTTTCACGTCTTGATCCGCGCCTTCGCCTCCCTCCACGCGGAGAGACCGGCGACCGCGCTGCTGATCGTGGGGGACGGTCCGGAGCGATCGCGGCTCGACGCCCTGACCCGGGAGCTCGGCCTGGAGCGGACCGTGCACCTGCTCGGCGAGCGAGGCGACGTGGGGGCCATCTTCCGCGACGCGGCGGACATCGCCGTGTCGGCCTCGTTCGAGGAGGCGTTCGGGCTCGCGGTGATGGAGGCGGCCGCCATGGGGATCCCGCTCGTGGCCACGCGCGTCGCAGGGACCGCCGAGGTGGTGGAGGAAAACGAGACTGGAATCATCGTCCCGCCGAACGACGCCGGGGCCCTCTGTGCGGAGATGCGGCGACTGGTGGACGACCCGGACCTGCGGACGCAATTCGGCGAAGCGGGACGAGCGCTCATCCACGAGGACTTCACCATCCAGCGCAACGTGAGCTCGATCTGCGCCATCTACGAAACCCTGCTCGCGCGCCCGCCGAAGGCGAACGGATGGCGTCGCGGATGGGGACCACTCAGGCCCTGGATCCGGCTCGCCGCGGGAGCCGTGGCCCGGAAGCTCGGCTTCTCGCGCCGGGCGCCGGGTTCCGAGTGGACGCCATGAACACCCCGCAGGCGGGGCGCGGTCGGCCGCGGCGCGTCCTCTACGCGGAGATCAACGAGGACGGAACCGTCGGGGGCTCGCACCAGTGTCTCCTCGATCTCGTTCGGCACCTGGATCGCGAGCGCTTCCAGCCGGTGGTCGTGTTCTACCAGTGGAATTCGTTCGTGAAACGCATCGAGGATCTCGGTGCCGAGGTCCATGTCTGGGAGGACGAGCGCTCGCGAGAGCGGATCCGGAGCGGCCGCTTCCGAACGGCCAGGCTCGTCGCAGGGGTGGCCGCGGCGATCCGCCGCCGCGTGCGGTTCATCCGCCGCGAGCGCATCGAGCTGGTCCACCTGAACAACTCTCCGGTGCCCACCAGCGAGGACTGGCTTCCGGCGGCGCGGCTCACGGGGCGGCCCGTCGTCGCTCACTGCCGGGCCGAGGTGCGATGGGACGACGATCCGCTGCGCGTGTGGCTGTCCGGCCGATTCGACCGGGTCATCGCCGTCAGTCGCACGGTGGCGGAATCGCTCCGCCGTGCCGGGGTCCCTCCGTGCCGGATCTCCCTGGTCTACGACGGGATCGACGTGGAGGCGGTACGTTCCAGTGTCCGAACCGATCCGTCCGACGTGCGCCGGTCCCTCGGCGTTCCCGAGGATGCGTTTCTCGTGGTGATGATCGGCCATCTGCGCAGGTGGAAGGGGCAGGACGTCTTTCTCGCGGCCCTTGCGTCCATGACCCCGGAGGACCGCTCGAAATTTCGGGCCGTGTTCGCCGGAGACGCCAATCCTCTGGAGCTTCCGTACGCCGCGGCTCTTCGCTCGTCCGTCACCGCGCTCGGACTCGACGGCACCGTTCGATTCCTGGGGCCCCGGGACGATGCGCCCGACCTCATGAACGCCTCGGATGCGGTGGTTCACGCCTCGACGAGCCCGGAGCCTCTCGGGCTGGTGGTCCTCGAAGGGATGGCTCTCGGCAAACCCGTCGTGGCATCTCGACTCGGTGGTCCCGCCGAGACGGTGCTGCCCGGCACGGGAATTCTCTTCGACCCTCGTCGCCCGGAGGATCTCGCCGAGAACCTGCGACTTCTGGCGTCGGATCCAGGCCTCTGCCGCTCCCTCGGCGAGAGGGGCCGAGCGCGGGCGGACCGTTTCGGGATCCACAGGAACGTTGGCGCGATCCAGGCGATCTACGAGGAGATCCTCTGATGCCGGCCACAGAATCGATCCGAGTCGTCCTGGTGGATTCGCACGTGCACATCCACGACTGCTTCCCGCTCACCACCTTCCTCGACCGCGCGTGGAACAACCTGGCCTCCGCCGCACGCGCTGTCGGAGTCGAGCAATTCGCGGGAGTGCTCCTGCTCGCGGAAGCGGAAGGCGAAGACGCGTTCGGGCGGCTCGGGCAAGTCGCGCGCTCAGGCACCCCGCTCCCTCAGGCCGGGCGGTGGTCGTTCGAATCGACCGCGGAGGCGAGCTCGATCCGGGCGACGGCCGCCGGCGGACGGGCGCTGTGGATCGTCGCGGGACGCCAGGTCGCCGCCGCGGAGGATCTCGAGGTTCTCCTCCTCGGAACCGAGATCCGCCCCGAGGAGCGGCTGCCGATCCGCGAGCTCCTGCGGCTCGGCGAGGAGGCCGGCGCGATTCGAGTGATCCCGTGGGGAGCGGGGAAGTGGTTCTTCGAGCGAGGACGTCTCGTCGGCGAGATCCTGCGTTGCGCCGATCCCGGTGGTTTCTGCCTGGGGGACGAGGGAGGCCGTCCATGGTTCTGGCCGGCGCCCGGTCACTTCGCCGAGGCGCATCGCATGGGCGTCCGGGTCCTTCCCGGCACGGACCCGCTCCCGTTCCCGCGAGAGATCGGCCGAGCGGGAAGCTACGGCTTCCGCGCCGAGGCGCCGTTCGACCCGGAAGCGCCCAGTCGTTCGATCCGCTCGATCGTTGCGAACCGCTCGGTGCGCCTCGAAGGGTTCGGGCGACGCGAGGGGCTCGTCGGCTTCGTCCGCAACCAGGTGGCCATGCAGATCCGCAAGCGGCGCCGCGCCGGCGAGCGCCGCAGGACCGGACAGGACTAGCGGGGTGTGCGGCATCTGCGGCATCGCGACCCGAGGCGAAGCGCCGGAGCGCTCGCGCGTGCGAGCCATGTGCGACGCGATGGTTCACCGCGGGCCGGACGGCGAGGGGATCCTCGTCGCGCCGGGGATCGGACTGGGCATGCGTCGTCTCGCGATCATCGACCTCATCACCGGTGACCAGCCCATGGCCAACGAGGCCGGTGACGTTCAGGTGGTCTTCAACGGCGAGATCTACAACTACCGGGAGCTGAAGCAGCGGCTCCAGAGCCGGGGGCACCGGTTCGTCACGAAGAGCGACACCGAGGTGCTCCCTCACCTGTACGAGGAGCACGGCCTCGAGTTCGCGTCGTTCCTCAACGGCATTTTCGCCGTGGCGCTCTGGGACGCCGCTCGACGAAGGCTCG
Organism: Terriglobia bacterium; assembly: GCA_963699985.1. Classification (GTDB taxonomy): domain Bacteria; phylum Acidobacteriota; class Polarisedimenticolia; order Polarisedimenticolales; family CAVOVZ01; genus CAVOVZ01. The sequence goes on along the minus strand of CAVOVZ010000022.1, from coordinate 252,275 downwards.
TGCTCGTGCGAGACCGCGCGGGAATCAAGCCTCTCTTCTGGGCCGTGCGCGACGGAACGCTGTTCTTCGGCTCCGAGGTGAAATGCATCCTCGCCGCGGACGGGAGCCTGCGGCGACTCGACCTGCTGGGCCTGGACCAGCTCTTGAGCTTCGAGTACACGGCGAGCCCCACGACGCTCCTCCAGGACGTGAGGAAGCTCCCTCCCGGCGGCTGGCTCGCCTTCGAAGACGGCGCGATTCGGACGGGAACGATCTGGTCGCTGCCGAGTCCGCAGGACGCCCCGAATCTGCCCGAGGCCGAATGGGCGGCGCGCCTGCGGGAGACGCTGGACGGCGCGGTGAAACGGCAGATGGTCAGCGACGTTCCGCTCGGAGCGCTCCTGAGCGGCGGCATCGATTCCTCCATCGTGGTGAGCGCCATGAGCCGGTCGTCCGACCGCGCGGTGCGCACGTTCTCCATCGGCTTCGCCGACGAGAGCTACGACGAGCTGCCGTACGCGCGGATCGTGTCCGAGGCCTGCCGCACCGAGCATCACGAGGCGGTGCTCGAGCCGCGCTACCTCGACCTCGTCCCGGAGGTGATCTCCCACCTCGATCAGCCCATCGCCGACTTCTCGGTGTTTCCGACCCTGCTGGTGTCGAAGGTGGCGCGACGCGAGGTGACGGTGGCGCTGAGCGGCGACGGGGGGGACGAGTTGTTCGCCGGCTACGACGCCTATGTCGCCGACCGAGCGGCGCACCGGACGCTCGACCGGCTTCCCCGCGCCGTGGCCCGCGCCCTGCGCCTCCTCGGCGGACGTCTCCCGTACTCCGAGGCGAAGAAGGGTCCGAGGAACACGTTGAAGAGGTTCGTGGAGGGGGCCGCCCTTCCCCCGGCCTGGCAGCACATGCGCTGGATGACGTTTCTGACTCCCGAGCAGGCGGAAGATCTCTACGTCCCCGAGGTCTACGAGGTGGTCCGCGGGCGCTCGGCCGAGACGATCGCGCGCTATCTCGACAACGGGGCCAGGGACCGCCTGGAGGGCCAGATGCTGTGCGACACGCGCTTCTACCTTCCGGAGAATATCCTGGTGAAGGTGGATCTGATGGGAATGGCCGCCTCTCTCGAGACTCGCGTGCCGTTTCTCGACAACGAGGTCCTCGATCTCGCCCTCCGCATGCCCAGCGGGCTCAAGTGGAAAAACGGCGAGCGGAAGTTCATCCTCAAGCGGGCGTACGAGGACTGCCTGCCCGCCGCGATCCGCCGGCGTGGAAAGCAGGGGTTCAGCATCCCGCTCAAGAGCTGGCTCAACCGGGAGTGGAACCCGCTGATGCACGACCTGCTTGCCGAGTCGGGGATCGCCGGTGACGGCCTGTTCCGCCCGGCGACCGTGCGGCGGTGGATCGGGGAGCACGAATCGCGGCGGGAGAACCACAGCCACATTCTCTGGGCGCTGATGGTCTTCCACCTCTGGAAGCGCCGGTTCCTCGCTCCTTCTTCGGTGTCCTCGATTCGCTGGGAGACATCGCCGTGATCCGCGATGTGGAATGCCTCGCCAAGGAGGTGCACGATCTGGTGATCGTCGGAGGCGGGGTGTATGGGGCGTGCGCCGCGCGAGAGGCGAGGCTGCGCGGCCTCTCGGTGTGCCTGGTCGAGAAGGGGGACTTCGGGGGCGCCACGTCGTCGCAGAGTCTCAAGATCATTCACGGTGGCCTTCGGTACCTGCAGCATCTCGACTTCGCCCGCATGCGCCAGTCCATCGGCGAGCGGCGCCACATCCTTCGAATGGCGCCGCACCTGGTCCGGCCGCTTCCCTGCCTGGTCCCGACGTTCGGCCACGGGACTCGCGGGGCGGCCGCGTTCCGCGTGGCGATGTTCCTGAACGACCTGATCAGCGTGGACCGGAACGCCGGGCTCGACGACGCGCACCGGATTCCGGCGGGCCGCGTGCTCTCTCGCGACCAGTTCCTGCGGCGCTGCCCGGGGATCGCGTCCGAAGGGGTGACGGGAGGAGCGCTCTGGTACGACGCGCACGCCACGAGCACGGAGAGGCTGCTGCTGGCGTTCCTCGAGTCGGCCGCGCGCGCGGGGGCGCGACTGGCGAACTACCTGGAGGTCGAGCGGGTCGTCCGCGACGGACCTCGCGTGACCGGCGTGGCGATCCGCGACCGGCTCACCGGCCGCACGGTGGAGATCCGCGGCCGGGTGGTTCTCAACGCCGCGGGCCCCTGGACGGACCGCGTTCTGGGCCTGATGGGCGACGGCCGCGCGAGGAGCAATTTCCGACCGTCGAAAGCGATCAACCTGCTCGTGCGGCGCGTGTTTCCCGGGGACGCCGCGGTGGGGATTCCGGCGGGAGTCGCGTTCCGCGACGCCGACGGGGTTCTGGGAGCCGCTCCGCGCCTGCTGTTCGTGGTTCCCTGGCGAGGACGGTCGCTCGTCGGAACGAAGCATCTTCCGTATCGCGGAGAGCCCGACGAGTTCCAGGTTTCGGGCGACGAGGTGGACCGGGTCCTCGCCGAGCTCAACGGGGGCTGTCCGGGGGCGCGGCTCGACCGCTCCGACGTGATCGCGGTCCACGGCGGGCTGCTGCCGGAACGTCCCGGGGGAGGGGACGAGATCCAGCTCCAAAAGCACCCGCTCATCGTGGACCACGCCGGCGAGGAAGGGATCGAAGGACTGGTGACCGTCGTCGGCGTGAAGTGGACCACCGCCCGACTCGTCGCCGCCCAGACGATCGGCGTCGTCCTCCGAAAGCTCGGCGCAGGGGGACGACGGGTCGTGGGAGCGGTGACGCCGGTCGCCGGCGGAGAGACGGGAGAATTCGACGCCTTTCTGGATCGCGCGATGGGGGAGCGGCCGTCGCTGGTTCCGCCCGAGTCCATGGAGCACCTGATCCGAAGCCACGGGAGCGACTACCGGGACGTGATTCAGATCGCGGCGCGAGACCCTCTCCTCGCCAGACCCGTGCACCCGGACTCGCCGGTTCTAGCCGCCCAGATCGTCCACGCTGCCGAGCGAGAGATGGTGGGACGACTGCAGGATGCGGTCCTGCGTCGAACGGAGCTCTGGCTGTCGTCTCCTCTTCACGCGGAGATCCTGGAGCGGTGCGCCGGTCTCGTGGCGCCGTTCCTCGGCTGGGACCGCGGCCGGATCCTCCGGGAGGTCGACGACACCGGCGAAGCGCTCGAGAGCCTTCGGCCGCTCGCGTGGCGGAAGGGATGACGGCGATGCCCGAAACGACCGCGTTCGTCACCGGGGGAACCGGCTTCATCGGAGGGCATCTCTGTCGCGCCCTTCGTGCACGCGGCGTTCGCGTGCGTGCGCTCGTGCGCCGGGGGAGCGCGACGAGGCCTCTCCTCGACATCGGCGCCGATCTCGTCGAGGGTGACCTCCGAGACCCTGCATCGCTTCGCGAGGGTGTCGCCGGCGCGCAGATCGTCTATCACGTGGCCGCCGCGTTCCGGGAGGCCCGACTCTCCGATCGCGACTACCTCGCGGTGAACGTGGAAGGGACGCGCCACGTCGTGGAGTCCGCGGCCCGCGCCGGGGTGCGGCGCGTGGTGCACTGCAGCACCGTCGGGGTGCACGGGGACACCGGGCGCACGCCGGTGACCGAGGAGGGCCCCATCCATCCCCCCGACTTCTACTGCCGCTCGAAGCTCGAGGGGGAGATGCTCGCGCGGGACCTGTTCGTCCGGCTCGGAATCGAGGGGGTGGTGTTCCGCCCGTGCGGAATCCACGGCCCCGGCGACACCCGGTTCCTGAAGCTCTTCCGGAGCGTGCGGCGCGGACGGTTCGTGATGATCGGAACGGGAGACGTCCTGTATCACCTGACGTTCATCGACGATCTCGTGCAGGGAATCCTCCTGTGCGGGGAGCAGGCCGAAGCGGCGGGCCAGGTGTTCCTGCTGGCGGGAGTCAGCATCCCGACCCTGAGCGAGCTCGTGCGGGAGGTCGCCACCGCCGTGGGCGGACGACCTCCGCGACTCAGGGTCCCGCTGGCACCCGTCCTCGCCGCGGCGGTTGCGTGCGAGGCGGTGTGCCGTCCGCTGGGGATCGAGCCGCCCCTGTATCCGAGGCGCGTGGAGTTCTTCTCGAAGCACCGGGCCTTCGACATCCGGAAGGCGAGGCGCCTGCTCGGCTACGCGCCGAAGGTCGCGATGCGAGAGGGGATCGAGCGGACCGCGACGTGGTATCGGGAGCAGGGTCTCCTGTGAGCGTTCCGCAAGGATCGGTCCGCGGCCGCCGCGGCTCGGCGTTCGCGTGGATCGTGAAGTCGGCTGTGGCGGTCGCCGTCCTCGCGTGGCTCGCGACGGGCGTCAACCTGGGACGGTTCTTCGCGTCGATGGCGGGGGCCTCGCTTCCGCTCCTCGCCGTCTCTCTGGCGGTGTTCCTGGCCGACGATCTGCTCGTCGCGCACAAGTGGCGCCGTCTGCTCCACGGTGCAGGAATCGCCACGGGACTCTGGACTCTGTTCCAGGTCTACATGAAGGGGAAGTTCATCGCGTTCTTCATCCCTTCGTCCGTCACCTCGGACGTCTACAAGGGGGCGGCCCTCACGCGGGAGCACGGATCGGGGAAGGCGGTCGTCTCGTCGATCGTCCTCGAAAGGCTGCTCGGGCTGGTCTCGATCGCCACGATCAGCGTGGTCGCGGCGGGTGCGCTCCCGGCCCGCATCCTGGGATTCGGTTCGGGGACCGCGGTGGCGATCGCCGCGACCGTTGCGGCCGGGGGGCTCGCCGCGTTCCTGAGCGCCGACCGCATCGCCGGCGCCGCCCTGCGGTGCTTCCCGGTCGGTTGGCAGCGCCTCCGGACGTTTCTCGTGGACATGGCCGCCGCGTTCTCGGTGTACCGCGGCCAGAGAGCGCTCCTCGCCGAGACCTTCGCGCTCTCCCTGCTGATCCAGGTGTCGCGCAGCCTCGCCGTGTGGATCCTCGCGCGGGCGGTGGACGACACGACCTCGTTCCTCTACTTTCTGCTGCTCGTGCCGTACGTCTTCCTCGTGAATCTTCTTCCGGTGGCCAGCAGCCGCATCGGGCTCGAGCAGGGGGTGTTCGTGGTGCTGTTCGCGGCGGTGGGCATGCAGCCGGAAACCGCCCTGGCCGTGTCCCTGCTGTCCGTGGCCGTGGGCCTGGTCGCTGCGCTTCCCGGTGGCGCCTGGCTCTTGGCGGAGCGATGAGCGGACGTCCCCTCCACGTTCTCTGGCTCATCGACCACGTCTGCTACGACGGGAGCCTGCACGGGGGAGGGAGGCTGTTCCGGCACCTCGTCCCGGAGTTCGACCGGGGCCGTGTGCAGATCTTCCCCTACTTCCTCCGTGCCAGCGAGGAGGTCCGGCGCGTCTTTGCGGACGCACCGGTCCAGGTCCCGACCCTGCACAAGGGGAAGTACGATCCGTTCACTCTGCTCACCGTCTGGCGGCTATGCCGGAAGCACCGCGTGGACGTCATGCACCTGTTCTGCTACGCGTCGTCCGCCTTCGGCCGGACGGTGGGTGCCCTGGTCGGTGTTCCCACGGTGATCCACGACTTCGATACGGGGGTCTACTTCGGATATCCGCGCTACCTGCGGATCGTCGACCGCGCGCTCGCCGGCTTCACCGGACGCGCCATCGCGGCGTCTCCCCTGACGCGCCGGTACATGACCGAGGTCCGCAGCGTGCCCGCGGATCGAATCGAGATCTTCCCCCATGCGATTCCCCAGTCGAGATTCCGGCGGGAAGATCCGGCCGATCGTCACCGCCGCCGCGCCGCGCTCGGCTGGGACGAGCGGCACACGGTCTTCTGCGTGCCCACGAAGCTGGGACCGGATCGGGGAAACGAGTGCGTGCTGCGCGCGTTCGCCCGCCTGCTTCGCAACCGGCCGGACGCGCGCCTGGTGATCGTCTACAAGCCGACCTACTACCACCGGGTGCCGGAGGAGTACGGGGACATCGGCTGGCTGCACGACACCGCCCGGATGCGGACGGAACTGGACGCGCTCGTCGCGACTCTCGAGCTCACGGACCGGGTGGTGCTCGTCGAATCGCTGGACGATCCGGGACCTTCCTTCGCGACGAGCGACGTGGTCGTGATTCCGTTCCTCCACGAGCGGTTCAGCTCGGTGAATCTCCTCGAGGCGTTTGCGGTCGGTCTCCCGGCGATCGCCACCGACATCGGCGAGCAGCGCGAGCTGGTCCAGGACGGCGGCAACGGGCTCCTCGTCTCGCCCGGGGACGAGGCCGCGCTGGCACAGGCGATGCTGCGCCTCGTGGACGATCCCGCGATGCGGGCCCGGATGGGGAGCGCCGCGGAGGCGACCGCGCGGACCTACGGCGTGCCCGCCGTGGTCGATCGTCTCTCCGGCCTCTACGAGCGACTCGCAGCGGAGAGCCGCCGTGGACTCCGTGCGGCGCAGCGGCCGTGATCGTCGCAGCGACCGGACACCTGGCCGCCGAGCGGCGCGCTTGGCCCGAGCGCCTGGGCCTCAGCGGCGACTCCCTGCACACGTCGTACGCGCTGGGCGGGGCCGACGCGTTCGCGCTCGTGCGCCGGTGGGCGGTCCCGTCCCTCGATCGCGAGGAGCGCACCGCCATCGACCCGAAGACGGGATCGTGGCTCGCGTTGTCCGGCCACGTCTTTGCGGAGGCAGGAGGCGGCGATCCGTCGCAGTCGGCGGCGGGAACGCTGCTGCGCCGTCTCGGGTCGAATGGGATTGCCGGGCTCGCGGACTTCGACGGCACGTTCGCGATCGCGTTTTGGGACGCAGCGACGCGGCGCCTCACGGTGGCCCGCGATGCCTTCGGCGTGGAGCCGCTGTTCTGCGCCGAGCGAAACGGGGACGTCGCCTTCGCATCCCGCGTTCGCGATCTGGCGGCGACGGGGGTCCCGATCGGTCGCATCTGCCCGCAGGGACTCGTCGAGTTCCTGACGTGGGGCTACACGCCGGGGGAGGCCACGCTCGACGATGGGGTCGTGCGGGTGCCCCCGGGCTGCTTCATCGCCGCCGAGCCCGGCCGAGGGATCGTCGCCCGGGGGCGCTGGTACCGCCTCTCGTTCGCGAGCCCGGTGCCGCCCGACCCGACCGCCATCGGCGAGCGTTTCCGCGAGCTTCTCACGAGGGCAGTGGCGAGACGGGAGGGGGAGAGACCCGTGGGGGTCTTCCTTTCGGGCGGTATGGATTCGAGCTCCGTGGCGAGCGTCCTGGGACGAGCGCCGGCCGGATCGCTCCGCACCTTCGGGTTCCGTTGCGCCGGAGCCACGTTCGACGAGTCGCACTACGCCCGTGCCCTCGCCGAGGAGCTGGGCGCGCAGCACACCGAGGTGATGTTCGGGGAGCGCGATGCGATGCGGAAGGAGGAGGCGGTCCGCGAGATGGACGTCCCCTTCTGCGACATCGGGATCGTGACCGCGTCGTGGCTGCTGGGCGAGGCCGCGGGAAACCGAGTGGATCACGTGCTGACCGGGGACGGCGGTGACGAGCTGTGGGGGAGTCACCCGGTCTACGCCGCGCAGCGGCTTTTCTCGCTCTGGGATCGACTGCCGATCCCTCGAGCGATGACGCTCGGGCTGAGACGGGCCGCCGACCGTCTGCGCGACAGCTCGCAAAAGCGCGACCTGCGCGTCAAGCTCAAGCGGATCCTTCCCGCAGACGGCCTCCCGCGAGAGCTCGGAGCGTTCCGCTGGCGTGCGCTCGGAGGGCCCGCGGCGATCCGCAGCCTCCTGTCGCCGGAAGCGGCCGCCCTCGTTCGCGACTGCGATCCTTTCCGGCCGGTACTCGACGCCTACGCGGGGTACGACGGTCCCGACGACGGGCTTTCCGCCCACCTCTACGCCGACTACGCCACCGCCTCGGGTTTCTACTTCGCGCGGCTGCGGCTGATTCGCCGGTTCGGCGTCGAGGCGCGCTGCCCGTTCTACGACCGCGATCTGGTGGAGTTCGGGGCGAGGATCCCGGCGCGGCTCAAGCTCGAGCGGATCGAGACGACCAAGCGGCTGTTCCGCGAGGCGATGCGAGGCGTCCTCCCCGAGGTGATCCGGCAGAGGACGGACAAGCTCGGTCACTCCGTGCCTCTCAAGAACTGGCTCCGGTCGGACGGGCCCCTGGCGGCGCGCGTCGCGGAGGTTCTCGCCCCGGGCGCCTCGACGAAGCGGGGGATCTTCCGACCGGACGCGATGCGGATCTTGGTCGAGGAGCACCGCGCGATGCGACACAACCACTCGCACCGGATCTGGGCCGCCTACGTCCTCGAGTCGTGGCTGAGAGCGAGGGAGGCGTGAGCCCCGCCAGCGACCGTTCCGAGCCGGTTCGGCTGGTCATCCACGCGGACGACTTCGGCGAGACGGCCGAGATCACCCGCGGCATCCTCGAGTGCATCCAGGCCGGAGTCGTTACGAGCACGTCGATCCTCGCGAACATGGACGCGACGGATCTGGCGCTCGCCGAGGCGAGTCGTTGCGGGGACGCGGCGAGCTTCGGCGTCCACCTGAACCTCTGCGAGGGCAAGCCGCTCACCGCGGCCGCCTCCCTCGCCGGGCCGAACGGCTCGTTCCTGCGGAAACGCCTCCTCGCCCTGCGCGCGGCGTCGGGCCGGCTCGATCTGCACGCCGTCGAGGCCGAGATCGCCGCGCAGGTCGATCGCGTCCGCTCCGCCGGGGTACGGGTCTCCCACATCGACGGCCACAAGCATCTCCACCAGCTTCCCGGCGTGTCGGGCGCCGTCGCGCGCGTGGCCCGCGCTGCGGGGATCGAGCGGGTGCGATGCACGCTGGAGGAACGGCTGTGGCGCCGGGGGCTGCCGCCGGCCGCTGCGGCATCGCGGCTGGTGCGCGTCGGCCTCGCCCGCCGATTTCGAGCCGAGCTCGAGCGCGCCGGCCTGCGGAGCCCGGGGAGGGTCTTCGATCTGCGCGAGCTGATGGCGGATTCGGGCGCGCAGGAGCGGCGCGCTCTGCTCCGCCGGGAGGGGATCGTGACGGAGATGTTCTGCCACCCCGGCACGGAGGCCGCCGATCGCGAGAAGCCCGGGTCGTGCGTCCGGGCAGACGAGTCGAGGTTCCTCCGCTCCGCCGAGTTCCGCGATCTGCTGGCCGACGCCGGCGTGACTCTCGTCACCTACTGGGAGGTCTGATCGGCGGTGCGCATCCTGATGGTCATCCCGGAGAAGTTCTACTCGACGCGGGGCACTCCGCTGAGCGCATACCACAGAATCAAGGATCTCCTGGCACTGGGCCACGAGGTCGAGGCGCTCACGTACGCCGTGGGGGACCCTCCGCCCGATCTGCCCATCGTCGTGCATCGCGCCGCGGGGCCGCACTTCGCCGCGGACCTCGCCCAGGGACCCTCCTACCTGAAAATCTGGTTCGACGCGCTCCTTCTCGTCCATCTCGTCCGGCTCTTGAGGCGGGGGCGCTTCGATGCCCTCTACGCCCACGAGGAGGGGGGATTCCTGTGCGCGATGCTCCTTCCCTGGTGCCGTCTGCCGCTGATCTACGACATGCACTCGAGCCTTCCGCTTCAGATCCGCGACTGGAGGTTCAGCGATCGCGAGTGGGTGGTATCGGCCTTCCGGTTCGTGGAGCGATTCACGCTGGCGCGGAGCGCGGCGGTGGTCGCCATCTCCACGGCGGTGGCTGAGGCTGCGCGCAGCTGCGCGCCCGACGTCCCGGTGGAGGTGATCGTCAACCGTTTCGACGTTCCGACTCCCGTCCGGCCCGAGGAGGCGGCCCGGTTGCGTGCGGATCTCGGGATCGGTGCGAGCGAGAGCGTGGTGCTCTACGCCGGATCGTTCGTGGCGCTGCAGTCCCTCGACCTGCTGATCGGCGCGGTGCCCGCGGTGGCTCGCGCGGTTCCTTCCGCCCGTTTCGTCCTGGTCGGGGGGAAGCCGGCGGAGGTGGACGAAGCTCGTCGGCTCGTGGAGAGCATCGGGGCGGCCGATCGCGTGCAGGTCCTTCCCGTGCGCGAGCAGGCGGAGATCCCAACCTTCCTCGCGGCGGCGGACGTTCTCGTGTCGCCGCGAATCCGAGGGATCAATCCGCCGGGCAAGCTGTTCTCCTACCTCCAGTCCGGCAGACCCGTGGTCGCCACCGACCGCCCCGTCCACAACCAGATCCTCGATCGCTCGTGCGCGATCCTCACGTCTCCCGACGCCGAGGGGCTCGCTGCGGGGATCGTCTCCGCTCTGACGGACCGGGACCTCGCCCGCCGGATCGTGAAGGGCGCGGAGGAGATCCTGAAGACTCGCTACCATCCCGATCGACGCGTCGAGGCGTACCGGCGGACGATGGCGCGAGTCGAAGCGCGGCGGGGCCGATGATCCGACACGGACAGAGGACGGCGAGGTGGCTGTGATGCGGGCGCGGAACGTCAAGAGTCTCGCCGCGGGCGTGCTGGCAGGGTGGGGGCTCGTCCTGGCGGGGATCGTGCTCGTGGAGGAGACGACGATTCCCGACTGGCTCGTGAAGCCGCTGCAGAGGCCCGACACGACCGGAGCGGCGGACGCGATCGTCGTGCTCGGCGCCAGCGCGTACGAGCCGTGCGGCCTCTCGCTCTCGGCGCTGCGTCGGACGATGCGGGGTGTCGACGTGTGGCGGCGCGGGAGAGCGCCCCTCCTGGTCCTGAGCGGCGGCCCCACGCGCGAGAGCGGCGGCCGGTCCATCAGCACGATCATGGCCGATTTCGCTCGCCGTCTCGGAGCGACGCCGGAGACGGTGGTCGAGGAGGACCGCTCCCGCAACACGTGGGAGAACGCGCTGTACTCGTCGGAGATCCTCCGGAAGCGCGGCGTGCGCAGGGTCCTGCTGGTCACCGACAGCATCCACATGCGTCGCGCCGAGGGGTGCTTCCTCCGTCTCGGATTCGACATCGAGCGATCGTCGGTGCCCCAGGTGTGCGTGTCGTCGAGCAACCTCGACATGCTCCGGGGCGCGGTCCACGAGTACGCCGGTTGGCTGTACTACGCGATCAAGGGGTACACGACCGGCCCGGCTCGCTGAATTCCCGCTCCCCTCCCTTCCCCTTCGACGCAGCCCCGCGATCCTCCAGCCGCCGGGGCGGAAATGGAAGCTGTCCAGGAATTCCAGGATCCAGTCGATCGAAACGGACCGATCCGGCTCCAAAACGGCGATCCCTTCGTTGTCGCCACGCCATTGTCGAAGTACCTTCGACACTGTACGGTTCGCGAATTCGGTAGTGGTTCCAGGTGGCCGATTTCGGCCCACAGATTGTGAGGTTCCCCCCATGGACCATCACGTTCAGCGCGCCGGATCCCGTCGGTTTCGCCGATGCCGCGTCGCGACGCGAGTCGCAGCGTTTCTCCTTGCGTCGATCGCGGCCGTATCCGCCTGGGCTGCCGTACCGCCGTCCGGATTCCAGGACACCGTCGTCTTCGGCGGCCTCACGCAACCCACGGCCGTCCGCTTCGCTCCGGACGGACGGGTGTTCGTCGCGGAGAAGGCCGGCGTGATCAAGGTGTTCGACGGCATCGCCGATTCCACCCCAGATGTTCTGGCCGATCTTTCGGTGAACGTGCACAACTACTGGGATCGCGGTCTCCTCGGGCTCGCGATCGATCCTGCGTTCCCGGTGCGGCCGTACGTGTACGTGCTCTACACCTACGACTTCGACCCTAGCACCCCGCAGATTCCCGCGCCCCGCTGGGGAGACTCCTGCTCGGACCCGCCCGGCGGCACGCGCGACGGCTGCGTGGCGACCGGGCGCCTCTCGCGGCTCCTGGTGGGCCCCTCGAACACCTTGATCGGGGCGGAGCAGGTGATCCTGGAGAACAACTGGTGCGTCCAGTTCGTCACGCACTCGGTCGGCGACCTGAGGTTCGACGACGAAGGGGCGCTCCTCGTGAGCGCGGGCGACGGGGCGAACTTCGAAGTGGACTACGGCCAGTGGGGCGGCTCGGCCTCGAGCCCCATCCCTCGCAATCCGTGCGGCGACCCGCCGGGCGGCCGTGGCGGATCGATGAGCCCGCCGCTCGCGGAGGGCGGTGCTCTGCGTGCCCAGGACCTGCGAAGCTCCGGCGACCCGGTCACGTTCGACGGGTCGATTCTCCGGATCGACCCCGACAGCGGAGCGGCGTGGCCCGACAACCCGCTCGTCGGAGGGGATCCCGCGGACGACCGCATCGTCGCGTACGGTCTGAGGAATCCGTTCCGGCTCACGTTCCGCCCGGGCACCGACGAGATGTGGGTCGGCGATGTGGGTTGGGACGCCACGGAAGAGATCAACCGGATTCCGAGCTTGCACGGGCCCGCCCAGAATTTCGGCTGGCCGTGCTACGAGGGGAGCGGTCGGCAGGCTGCCTACGACGCGGCGAACCTGAGCCTGTGCGAGAGCCTCTACGCGGCCGCGCCGCCCGCCACCCGCGCGCCGTATTTCGAGTACCCGCACGGGCAGCCCATCGTTCCGGGCGACGACTGCGGGAGCGGCAGCTCGGCCGTCTCAGGCCTCGCGTTCTACGGGCAGGCCGGGTATCCCTCCACGTTCCACGGAGCGCTGTTCTTCGCCGACTACGGGCGCGGCTGCATCTATACGATGCCTCTGGGAGCCAACGGCGATCCCGACCCGGCGCAGACGGCGCCGTTCGTGAGATACGCGGGCTCTCCCGTGGATCTCCAGATCGGACCGAACGGCGATCTCTTCTACGCCGACATCTACTACGGCGAGGTGCGCAGGGTGTCCTACGCCGGCGGGAACACCCCGCCGACCGCGGTGGCGCAGGCGAGTCCGACCAGCGGACCCGCACCGCTCACCGTGCAGTTCGACGGCTCCGCGTCCAGCGATCCGGACCCGGGCGCCTCGCTCACCTACGAGTGGGACCTCGACGGCGACGGCGCCTTCGACGACTCGACGCTCGCCAGTCCTTCGTACGTCTACGCCGTCCCGGGATCGATCGTCGTCCGGCTGCGCGTGCAGGATGGGCAGGGAGGATCCGGCACGGCCGCGGTGGTCGTGAGCTCCGGCAACACGGCGCCGGTGCCGGCCATCATCTCCCCCACGCCGTCGGTCGCCTGGCGCGTCGGCGACGTCATCGCCTTCTCCGGCACGGGAACGGACGCCGAGGACGGGACGATCCCTCCCACCTCCATGCACTGGGACATCGTGCTTCACCACTGCCCGGGCGGAACGTCGCAGTGCCACGGTCACACCGTGCAGCAGCTCGACGGCTCGGCCTCGGGGACGTTCTCCGCCCCGGATCACGACTGGTCGGCGTATCTCGAGTTCCGGCTTCGCGTCACCGACTCCGGCGGGCTCTCGTCGTCGGCGAGCGTGTCGATCCAGCCGCGGTCGGTCCTCTACCGATTCACGTCGAACCCGCCGGGGTTGACTCTGGCGGTCGGAGGGGTCGCCCGCAGCACGCCGTTCGACCGACCTGCGATCGTGGGCTCGTCGTTGACGATCAGCGCCCCGTCGCCGCAGCCCGTCGGTTCCGACGTGTACCTATGGAATTCGTGGACCGACGGAGGCGCCGCGACGCACGGCGTGACGGTCGGGGAGACCCTTGCGACGATCGGCGCCACCTTCAGCACCGAGAAGATCCTGGTGGTGTCGGCGCACCCCGACGACGATGTGCTGTCCGCGTCCGGGGTCATCCAGCGAGCCGTCCAGCGAGGGGCGCCGGTGAAGATCGCCTACGTCACGAACGGCGACCTCGCGGGCGGGCCGGCCGTCGGTCTCGCGCGCGAGGCCGAGGCGGTCGGCGCGCTGTCGGTTCTCGGCGTTCCCGAGTCCGACTTGATGTTCCTCGGCTACCCCGACGGGAGCCTCGAGGCTCTGAGACTCGAGTATCCGGACCCGACCGATCAATTCACGACGGCGTACGGACAGTCGGCCACGTACGGGAATCGAGGTCTCGGCGGCACCGACTACCACACCTACCGCTTCGGCGGGCCGGCGGCCTACAACGCGCATCACCTCGTGCAAGACCTCACCGACGTGATCGACTCGTTCCGTCCGACCCACATCCTGACCCTCTCCGAGTGGGACGGGTACACCGACCACTCGGCCACGTACTTCTTCGTCTCCGAGGCCCTCGGCGCGGTCTACGTGCTCGATCCGCAGTACGCTCCGACCCTGCACACGACGATCATCTGGGCCGATCCGCCGGGCCAGACGCCGGTCTGGCCGTCGGGCATCGACCCGACGGTGGAGTTCACGGAGGTTCCGAACCTCGACGCCACGAACCTGCTGTGGAGCCGGCGCGAGAGCCTCGATGTCCCGCTGCCGATGCAGTCCACCGATTTCGCGACGAATCCGAAGTACCGCGCCATCGACCGCCACGTGAGCCAGGGAGGAGCGGGGTTGTTCTTCGGCCGGTTCGTCCACAAGGACGAGTTCTTCTGGACGGAGAACGCCCTCGGCCCGAATCAGCCTCCAACCCCGAGTGCCGGCGCGGACGTTCGGGTCGGCCACGGGAGCTTCGTTCGCCTCGACGCATCCGGCAGCCGGGATCCCGAGGGGCTTCCACTGGGGTTCGGTTGGCGGCAGACCTCGGGCCCCGCGGTGATCCTCTCGAGCACCTCGGCGGCGCGTCCAACGTTCGTTGCCCCGGTCTCCGCGCAGAGCGAGGTGCTCACGTTCGAGCTGGTGGCGTCGGACGGCACGTTCGCGAGCTTGCCGGACTCGGTGAGCGTGTACGTGGACGGAGCCGAGAACGTCGCGCGGCTGTCTTCCGCCTCGGCCTCCTCGGAGTCCGTGGGATCCGGGCAGGTTGCGGCGAAGGCGGTGGACGGAGTGCCCACCGGTTACCCGGTGGACTACACGCGCGAGTGGGCGACCGACGGTCAGCGAGCTGGGGCGTGGATCCGCCTGAGCTGGTGGCGACCGTACTGCGTGGACCGGGTGGTTCTCTACGACCGGCCGAATCTCGCCGATCAGATCCTCGCGGGGACGCTCCAGTTCAGCGACGCCTCCACGCTTGCCGTGGGTCCGCTCGACGACGCCGGCATCGGTACGGGATACACGTTCCCGCCCAAGGTGATCACGAGCGTGCAGCTCACCGTGGATCAGGTGAGCGCGACCACGGAAAACGTCGGACTGGCCGAGTTCGAGGCGTACCGATGCGTGGAGCCGGACTTCGACAACGACGACTGGTTCCTGTCCGAAGGGGACTGCGACGACTCGGATGGCTCCGTTCACCATGCCCCCGGCGAGGCGCGAGACCTGCGGGTGGGTCGCGGGACGGAAGGCACCCGGCTCGTCTGGTCGAGCCAGACGATCGCCGCGGGGTCCTCCACCGGCTACGACGTGGTCACCGGCACGCTGGCGGAGCTCCGGGCCGACGGCGGGTTCGCCCGGGCGGGGTGCCTGGGCGCCGAGGTCTCGACGAACCTGGCCTCCGACCCTGGACCCGAGCCGCAGACAGGGCAGGTGCGCTACTACCTGGTGCGGGCTCGAAACTCCTGCGGCACGGGCACCTTCGGGGACGCGCGGATGAGTCCCGATCCTCGGGACGGCCTGGACGCGACCGCCGGCTGCACCAGCCTCGGTCGCGTTCCCTCGACGGAGCGTCGGGAATCCCGCGGGCTTCGTAGGCTGGACCGGCAATGAGGGGACTTCCACCAGGCGCGTGACGGCTAGAGATCGGAACCCTCGTCGACGCGACTCGCTCGATGCGGACGGCTCCACGAGAGTCCTCGATCCGGGGGCGTTGGCCTGTTGCCTTTCCTTTCTGCCAAATCTAGACTTCCGCGAATCAAAATCCCCGGGGGAGCGATGTCGAATGTGAACGGGCGGCCGACGAAGCGTGACACGCCCTCGGGATCGCTCCCCGAAGTCCGCGATTCGGTTGCAATTCCGACATCGCCGAGCTTCTGGCGGCGCCTGTTCGCGTTCGCCGGGCCCGCCTACATGATCAGCGTCGGGTACATGGACCCGGGAAACTGGGCGACCGACATCGAGGGCGGCTCCCGGTTCGCCTACCAGCTCCTCTGGGTGCTCGTGATGGCGAACCTGATGGCGGTGCTCCTTCAGACGCTGAGCGCGCGCCTGGGGATCGTCACGGGCATGGACCTGGCCCAGGCCTGCCGGGAGCTCTACCCCAAGCCGATCGCCCTGAGCCTCTGGGTTCTGAGCGAGGTCGCCATCGCGGCGTGCGACCTGGCGGAAGTACTCGGAACGGCGATCGGTTTGAACCTGCTGTTCGGGATCGGACTTCGGACGGGGGTGCTCCTCACCGCGTTCGACGTCTTCCTCCTGCTTGCGATCCAGCGCCTGGGGATCCGGAAGATGGAGGGGTTCATCCTGGCTCTGGTGGCCACGATCGGCGCGTGCTTCGTGTTCGAGGTCGTCCTCGCGCGACCGGACTGGTGGGCCGTGGCCGGAGGCCTCCGGCCTCGCCTGCCGAACGCGGAAGCGCTGTACATCGCCATCGGGATCCTCGGCGCCACCGTGATGCCCCACAATCTGTACCTTCACTCGGCCCTGGTGCAAACCCGTCAGGTGAGCCGGACGCCCGAGGGGATGCGACGGGCGAACCGCTACAACCTGCTGGATTCGGCGATCGCACTGAACTGCGCGTTCTTCGTGAATGCCGCCATCCTGATCCTCGCCGCGGCGACGTTCCACGCGAACGGCCGCGTGGTGACCGAGATTCAGCAGGCCCACGAGCTGCTGGCGCCTCTCCTGGGTACCAGCCTCGCGAGCCTCGCGTTCGCCTTCGCGCTCCTCTGCGCGGGGCAGAGCTCCACGCTGACGGGGACGTTGGCGGGTCAGGTCGTGATGGAGGGGTTCCTGCGTTTCCGGATGCGCCCCTGGCTTCGACGCCTCCTGACCCGCTCCATCGCGATCCTCCCCGCGGTCGCAACGATCATCGTCTTCGGCGACCAGGGGACGTACCGGCTTCTGATCCTCTCTCAGGTCGTTCTCTCGCTTCAGCTTCCCTTCGCGATCATCCCGCTCGTGCAGTTCACGAGCGACCGAGGGACGATGGGGGAGTTCGCCAACCGACCGCTCGTGCGGATCCTCGCCTGGGCGGTCGCGGCGGTGATCGTGGGACTCAACGCCCGCCTCGTGGCCATGACGGTCTCGGCCTGGCTCGAAGGGGCGGGGAGCCCGATGCTGGTGTGGCTCGTCGTCGTTCCGCTGGTCATCGCCGTCGCCCTCCTTCTGCTCTACGTCGCCGCTCACCCGTTCCTGCGGCGCCGCTCGCAGCGGCGCGGGGCGGCGGCCGGCGATGCGACGAAGCCGCTCGCCTTGGCCCCGGCCGAATCGTACCGGCGAATCGGGATCGCCCTGGCTGCGGATCGGACGGATCGTGCCACCCTGGCCCACGGGCTTTCCCTGGCCAAGGCGTACGGGGCGGAGGTCCTCCTGTTCCACGTGGCGGAGGGGTTCGGCTCTCGGTTCTTCGGGGGCGACGCGGACGACGAAGAGACCCGGGACGACCGGGGCTACCTGGAGCAGGCTCGGGAAGAGGCAGAGCGCGCGGGGATCCGGGCCGAGGTGAAGCTCCGTCACGGTTCGCCGGCCGACGAGATCGTGAAGGCCGTCACCGAGGAGCGGCTCGACCTCCTCGTCATGGGCGCGCACGGGCACGGAGGGATCGGAGACGTCTTCTACGGCAGCACCGTCGGCCCGGTGCGCCATCGCGTGTCGATCCCCGTTCTCGTGGCGCGGACGGAGGCGGAATGAGAGAGACCGCGGAGGCGCCGCCCAGGACGATCGGGATCCGTGCGACGGCGGAAGCCGCGGTCAGAGCTTCTTGCGCGGCGCGAGAACCTCGAGGACCTGCTCGATGGATACCTCGGGCGCATTCTTGGATGGCGTTTTCGGCCGCACGGCGTCGCGAACGGGGAGAATCCCCTCCGGAGTGAACTGGATGGGAGTCGTATCGATCCGGCGAGGGTTCGTGAACGTGGCGGTGTACACGTCCTCCCACGAATTACCCCCCTCGAAGACGATGCGCCCGGGACGAAGGCCGAGCGCTCCCTTCTTGTAGTCCTCGAAGCGCGCCATGCGGAGGCGACGCTCCGGCTCGGATCCGAAAAAATCGAACCGCAAGGGGAGGGATCCCTTCTTGGCGAACCAGCCGACGATCCGGTCGAACACGCCGATCTCCGGCGGGCGCGTCAGCTCGATCTTGTAGCAGGGCGTCTCCTCGAAATTCTCCTCGCCCAGGAGCTTGGCGCTCCATCCTTCGGTCAGATCCAGCCGGCTGAGATCGGCCGCCACGATCTCTCCGAACACGACCTGACCCTCGGTCAACTCCAGCGCCGAGGAGGATCCGGCCGTGATCGTCCAGTGCTTTCCTCCCGCAACCAGGAACATGCTCCCCTGGAGAAGCTTGGGGGCCCGGCGCAGGAACAGCGTGGAGTTCTTCTCGCCTGCTACGAGGGTGAACGCGGCGTTGCGCTCGGGGGGGGAGCCCTTCGGAGACGTGGTCCGAAGCGCGACGTCCACTGCGAAGTCCTTTCCGGTCCAGGTCGCCTCGGATGCCCGCCTCACGATCGAGGCCACGTTCGGCGGCTTCGTCCGAGCGGCGTACGCCGGCAGGAAGGCGAGGTGGGCTGCGGCGGCTCCGACCAGCCCGACGTGCATCAGCGCCGAACGAATGTTCCTTTGCGACACGACCATTTCTCCGGGTTTCGAGGGGCACTCCGAACCGATCCATCGAGGCTAGCGTCCGATCCCGAAAGCGTCAAGTCCGCCTTGCGAGCGGGCCGTCCTCGGCCTTCCCCCGCTCGGAGAGGATCTCGGCGAGCGGGGCCCACACCTCGGCATCCATGGTGAGCAGGGTCGCGAAGTAGACTTCGACCTCATGGGGGGGAATCGCTGCAGAAGCTGCGACGCCGCCCGTCGCAACGGTTGGGGGTCCGGCGCGGTCATGTCGTGGTCTTCCGCGATCAGCCCGTCGTGATGCGGGACACCGAGCTCGTCGAGGAAAGCCGCGAGGAGGGGGCGCCGCTGCTCGAGGTGGAGGGCCAGGAGGAGGGAGTGGGCGAGCGTGTCGCTCGGGCGAACGGCGCGGGCCAGGTATTCCACCCGCTTCTCGACCGTGAGCTTGCGCACCGAGGCTTCGCGGAACCGGAGAGTCTGGGCGATGGCGAGGTCCGCCTCGCGTCGCGTGCCGACGTCCCCCCAGTCGTGCGCGTAGAAGGAACGCGCCGCGAGCGTGCGCACCTCCGGGTCGAGGTGGGTCCACAGCCTGGAAGGAGTGATTCCCTCGAGCCGGCCCAGCGCAGCGAGCGTCCCGCCTTCCATCGCCGGGAGGCTACCGGCCGAAGTGGCCCCAGGCGCCCTCGCCCTGGGGACCCACGCCGGTGACGAGGAAGAACACGACAGGATCCGTCGAGGAGTCCTCGAAGAGCGTGTCGGTGACCACCGGGTCCTCCGCGGTCACGTTCACGAACGATGCGGCCGAGGAGGGAGAAGTCGCCCGGTAAACGCGGTACGACGCGAGGCCGGGGTAAGGCCACCACTCGAAGATCCCGTGGTCCCCCGATCGCGAGGCGGCGCGGAGCTTCATCTCCGGCGTCGACGCTTCGAACGGCCGGCCGCACACCTGAAGCTGCCACGAGTTCAACGTGCCGGTGTTCGCCGGCACGCTGTCGAGAATCCTGAGCGTCCAGGTGCCGGAGGAGTGCTCCCCCTCGAACCGGGAGAGCATCTCGAACGTCCCGAGATTGGTGTCGAACCAGCCCACCACGTTGTCCCCCGATCCGCCCGAGTGATCGTGCAGGATCACCGGAGAGCCCGAGGGAGAGACGATGGAGACGACGAGGTCTCCCTTGTACGGGTGGGTCACGTCCGCGTAGACGTTCACCTCGTCGATCTCCATGTCGCCGGGGAAGCTCAGCGTGCTCGTCGCGGTCGCCCGATCGAGAACCGGACGCGGCACGTTCGTCGAGCCCACCGTCGTGCAGGTGCGCGCTCCCACCGGGATGAAGAACGGTACGGACGTACCCGACGCGGTGCTCGTCCGCCAGTGGACCGCGAACCCGGCCTTGTGTCCCGCCGGCGTTCCCGGCGCGGTCGAGACCGCGAAGTAGGGACTTCTCGACTCCTTCTGGCTGCCCGCGAAGATGTCCGCGAAGCTCGCCTGGGCTCGAGTCACCCCGGCGTACCAGTCGGTCGGCTCGAGCGTCGCCGTGACCCCCTGTCCGGTGGAGCCGAGGTTCTTGAGCGTCACGGCCAGGTCCGTGGTCTCCCCTGCGTCGAGGGCGCCGTTGCCGCCGGCGCCGTCCAGGACACGGTACGCCACCGGGTACAGCGAGGTGGCGATCGGACGGAGGAGGACATCGGCGCGGGTGACCGATCCCGCCTGCACCACGATGTCCTCGACGAGCGCCTTGGTGTACCCCGTCGCCGACACTTCGATCGTGAAGGTCCCGGGGAAGAGCATGCGATGGTAGTCGCCGACCTGGGGATCGGTGTACACGTTGCTTCCGCCGCCGACGACGCGGACGGTCGCCGCGACGGGCAGGCCGGTGGTGGCGTCCCGGACCACCCCGCGAATCCCCGCGTGCACCCGCTCCAGGTAGGAGAGCATGGACTCGAGGTTGTCGGCCCAGTACGAGGGGAGCGTCGCATCGGCCGGCCACTTCGTGCCGAGCTCGAGCGTGGTCTCGATGTCCCCCTGCCAGACGTAGTTCCAGTCCTGCATCCCGCCCCGGACGACGTACCAGTCGGCCCCGTTGCAGACGCCGTTGTAGAACGACGTGTCGCTGTTGTTCGCGAACATGCTGGGATTGGCATCCGCATAGGTCCGGGAGAGCGAGTAGACCAGCCCGTCGTCACCGCTGGCACTGTAGTCGTTCGTTCCCGCCGCGTTGCCGTCGTAAACGTAGTTGGCCACCAGCTCGCCGCCGTGGAAGTTCGCCGACAGGACGGGGGAGTGGCCGTACCCCCAGTTCATCACCGCCTGCACCTCGATGGGCCGACCGGTCGGGGAGTTGCTCGGATCGGTGAACTGATCCGGGAAACTGCGGTTCAAATCGAAGCCGGCGGCGTTGTAGCGCTGGACCAGCGCCGTTCCGTCCGGGTTCATCGAGGGCATGATCCAGATCTCGGTGGCGTCGACGAGGGCCGTGACGCGAGGATCGCTGCCGTAGTTGTCCACCAGGTGGTGGATCAGGCCGACGCAGAGCTCCTTTCCGACGACCTCGTCCCCGTGCATCGCGGCGATGTAGCGGACCTCGGGCTCGTCCTCCTCGATCCCCGGGTTCCGGGAGATCTTCATCATCCAGAGCTCGCGTCCCTGACCGGACTGGCCGATCGAGTAGAGTCGCGTCAAGTCCGGCCGCGCGGCTGCGATCGACTGGAGCTCCGAGGTGAGCGTCGCGTAGGTGTGGTACAGAGCGGGGATCGACTCGGTCGGAGCGACGATGACGGAGGGCTCGTGCGTGCGCTGCCGCGCGAGCTTCGCCTCGTCGGGAATCCTCGCGACCTGATACCCGAGGGCCGCGAGCTTATCTTCTTCCTCGGCGATGACGTAGGCGCGGGCCCGGTCGAAGGACACGCCGTCGATGTCGATGCCGAGCTCCAGGAACTTCGCCAGGTCCGCCTTGCGGTCGGGGATCAGGATCTCGACCGGGTAGACCGGACCCGGCTCCCCCTTTCCGGCGGCCCGAACGGGCGCAAAGGAGGGGATGAGCGTGGAAGCGACGACGGCGACGACTCCGAGCAAGCGAGCGAGCAGCCTGGTCATGGTGCGCATGGATCTCCCTGGGAATTGAAACTCCAAGATTACACTTGTACGCGCAACCGCCGAATCGGTCAAGGGACCTCCGCCGGTGAGCCGGACAGCAGCGCTTCCATCGGCGCGTTCCGGGGACCGCTGTGGTCGCAGATCGCGAACACGGGATTTCCCTCCCCGTACAGCGCGACGCCCGCATTCCACTCACCCCGGCTCACTCCGCGCGGAGAGCTTCGATCGGATCGAGGCCGGCCGCGCGCCGGGCGGGAAGCGCGCCGCTGACGACCCCGACGGCGAGGCTCACCAGAAGCGCGGCCGCCACGTAGCGGACGGGTGTCCGTACCGGAAGCCCGGGAACCGCGAAGCGGAGGATCCGCGCGACGCCCAGCCCGACCGCCACTCCCGCCGCGCCTCCCGCCAACGAGAGGAGACCGGCTTCCGCGAGGAAGAGAAAGAGGATCTGACGGCCGCTGGCCCCGACCGCCTTGGACAGGCCGATCTCCGCGGTTCTCTCGTTCACCGAGATCCACATCATCGTGAGGATGCCGATGGATCCCACGACCAGAGAGATCGCCCCGATTCCTCCCACCGCGAGACTCACGATCCCGAGGATCCGGTCGAGGACCTCGAGCATCTCGGTCTGGGTCGTGATCGTGAAATCCTCCTCGCCGTCGTGGCGGTCGAGCAGGACGCGTCGGATCCCGGACACGACGTCCCCCGGGCGGACGCGAGAGGAGAACAGGACGTCGATCTCCATCAGCTCGTCCCGGTTGAAGAGCCTTTGCGCCGAGGCCACGGGGACGTACACGGAGTCGTCGATGTCGAAGCCCAGAAGCTGTCCCTTCGGCTCCATGACACCGATGACGAGGAAGCGCTGTCCCCCGATCCGGACGTGCTCGCCCAGCGCGTTGACTTCCCCGAAGATCTCCCGCTTCAGCTTCGGCCCGAGAACCGCGAGGGGAGCCGCCCGATCGGGGTCGCCCGCGGGGAGGAATCGACCCTGCCGGATCCTGAATTTCCAGACGGAAGGGACGTCGGCGGTGACGCCGTACACGAAAATGCTCCGACCGCGATCGCCGTGCTCCACCTCGGCCATTCCCATCGTCACGGGAACGGTCTTCTCGACCCCCGGAACGCGAAGGAGGCTTTCCGCATCGGCGAGCGTGAGCTTCCGGATGGTGCCCCCGACGGCTCCCGGGATTCCCGTCGTTTCGATCTTCCCCGGGGTGACGGACAACAGGGTCGTTCCGAACTGGGTGAACTCCGACAGGATGAACTGACGCGTGCCCTCGCCGATCGAGGTGAGGAGGATCACCGACGCGATCCCGATGAGGATCCCGAGCACGGTGAGCGCGGACCGAAGACGATGGGCGGTCACCGCCCGGCCGGCAAAACGGAGAACGTCGCGCAGGCCCACTCCCTACCTCCGCGCCAGCGCCGCGACGGGGTCCAGACGTGCCGCCCGGCGAGCCGGCAGCGCTCCGAACACGATGCCCACGGTGATCGAGACACAGAGCGCCCCGACGATCGCGAAGCGCGGCGGCTGCACCGGGAAACTCGGGTAGACGGCCCCCAGGATCGTCGCTCCCAGCATGCCGGTACCGAGACCGAGGAGCCCGCCGCAGGTCGACAGGATCGCCGCTTCGACCAGGAATGCCCCGAGCACCTGCGCCGACGTCGCACCGATGGCCTTGAGGAGCCCGATCTCGCTCGTACGCTCGGAAACGGTGACGAGCATGACGTTCATGATGCCCACACCCGCGACGGCCAGCGAGATGGCTGCGATTCCCGCGAGTGAAGCGGTCAGGATGGCGAAGATCCGACCGAACGTGGAGACCACCGCGTCCTGGGTCAGGATCGTCACGTCCTCCACCCCGCCGTGCCGTTCCCGCAGCGCCGCGAGGATCGCCCCTCGCGCCCCCTCCAGGTCCTCGTGGGCGTTGACCTCGACGAACATCCGGAAGAGTCCTCGCCGGTTCATCAGCTTCAGCCCCTGCGACACCGGCACGTGGACGAACTGGTCGAGGTCGAGCCCGACGGTGACGCCGCGCGGAGCGATGGCGCCGATGATCCTGTAGCGCACGTCGCCGATCCGGATGTTCTCTCCCAGCGGGTTCTTCCCCGGAAAGAGGTCCTCCTGGATCCTGGAGCCGATGACGCAGACTCGCTGACCCGCCTCGATGTCGCCTGCGGGGAGGTAACGGCCGATGCGCATCCGGAGCTTTCGGATGTCGAGCATGTCCGCCGTGGTTCCCACCACGGTGACGTCCCGGCTTCGCTCTCCCACCCGGGCCGTGGCGGTTCCCAGCGAGATGGGAGCGATCCGGCGCACCTGCGGCACCCTCCGCCGAGTCCATTCGGCGTCTTCGAGGGTGAGATCGTTCGGGACTCCTCCGGTCACGGGAAATGCTCCGGTCGTCTCGGTCTTCCCGGGGAGAACGATGAGGAGGTTCGTTCCCAGCGACGCGAACTCCCCGGTCACGTAGCGGCGTGCCCCTTCGCCGAGGCTCGTGAGGAGGATCACCGAAGCGACGCCGATGGCAACCCCGAGCAGCGAGAGCCCCGAGCGGAGGCGGTGACCGCGGAGCGATCCGGCCGCGAATCGGAGGAGGTCGCCAGGTCTCATGCCCCGGTTCCGAGCTTGCCGTCCTGTGCCACAGGCTCCCGTTGGGGAACGATCCGGCCGTCCTCGATGAGGACCCTTCTGCCCGCCCGCCGGCCGACGCTGGGATCGTGGGTCACCACGACCAGCGTGAGGCCGCCTGCGTTCATCCGCTCCAGGAGCTCGATGACCTCCCGGCCGGAGGTGGAGTCCAGGTTTCCCGTCGGCTCGTCGGCGAGCAGGATCGAAGGGCCCATCACCACGGCACGGGCAACGGCGACTCGCTGGCGCTCGCCTCCCGACAGCTGCTCCGGCCTGTGGAGGGAGCGCTGGGTGAGTCCCACCGCGGCGAGGGATTCGGACACCCGTCGCGAGCGCTCCGCGCGGTGCACACCGGCGAACACCATGGGGAGCTCCACGTTCTCCGCAGCGGTCAGACGCGGCACCAGGTGGAACGACTGGAACACGAAGCCGATCTCGAGGCGGCGGACTCCGGAGAGCGCCCGCTCGTCCAGACCCCCCACTTCTTGCCCGTCGAGGAGGTACGACCCGGCCGAGGGCCGATCGAGGCATCCCAGGATGTTCAGCAGCGTGGACTTTCCCGAACCCGAAGGGCCCATGACGGCGACGTAGTCTCCGCGCGGGATGGCGAGGTCGATGCCGCGCAGCGCGTGGACCGGCCGGCCGCCGACCGAGAAGACCCGCGAGACCCCCCGGATGTCGATCACCGCAGCGTCTCGGCCACGACCCGCGCCTCGGCTCCTTCCTTCACCTCGGCGCGGTCCAGAGATACGACGACGGCGTGTCCCGGCGACAGGCCTCGAACGATCTCGACGAATTCCCAGTTCTTGAGCCCTGGCTCCACCTGGATCCCCTCGAGCCGCCCCTCGCGGACGACCAGGACGCGGTTCCCCTCCATGAGCGCGTACGCGGGGATCCGCGGCACGTCCTCCCGGCGATCGAGGATGACCTCCACGTCCGCCGAGGTGCCCGGGAGGAGCTTGCCTGCGAACGCGGCGTCGTCCAGGCTCACTTCGATCTCGAACGTCCGATTCTGCTCCTCCACGTCGAGCACGTACGGGGCCACTCGCGTCACGCGCCCGGTTTCGGCCCGGCCCGGGTACGCGTCGAAGGTGACGCGCACGGGAAGGCCGGTTTCGACCTTGGCCACGTCCACCTCGTCCATGGGGGCGCTCACGTAGATCGCGGCGGGATCGAAGAGCACCATCACCGGCGGGATGGGAACGCCCGGCGGAGACGGCGTGATCCACTCGCCGACCTCCGCGGACACCTCCGACACGATGCCGCCGAAGGGCGCGCGCAGGACGGTCTTCGATAGATTCACACGGGCGAATGCGAGCGCGGCGATCGCCTGGGCTTCCGCCGCGCGGGCGGCGTCGCAGGCCGCGTCCGCCATCGCGCGCCGGCTCTGAGCCTGGTCGAGGCTCTCGACCGACACGATCGCATCTTGCGAGAGACGGCCGGCGCGGTCGAGATCCCTGCCGGCTTGCGCCGCGCGAAGGCAGGCCTCTCGGTGGCCGGCGGCGGCGGCATCGACGGCGCGCGCCCGCATGTCGACCTCGGCCCTGACGTCCCCATCGAAGAGCCGCATCAGGACCTGTCCCTCGCGCACCGCATCGCCCTCCCGGGCCGGAAGCTCGTGCACGCGGCCTCCCAGGTCGGGGCTGAGGGAGGCGCGGCGTCTGGATTTCACCGTGCCGGCGCGACTGTTGGTCACCGTGTCTTCCACGCGGCCGCGGGCGACTCGGAACACGGTGACCGGCACCGCGGCGGGGCGAAACAGCGTCCATCGAAGCGCGACCCCGATCGCAACCAAGGCGACGGCGACCGCGAGACGGCGGGCCCAGCGGGAGTTCACGGGAGAATGGTACCGCAGCGCGGGCCGCGGATCCGGGAATCAGCGACTCGAGGCGTGTCGCGACGCGGCCCCCTTCGAAGGGCTCCGCCGGCGCGTGCACGGCGCCTTGAAGAGCACCACTTCGCGTCCACCGTTCCTGTGCTCCACACGGTCCAGAAGCTCGCGCATCAGGAACAGACCGCGCCCGTGGTGAAGGAAGAGCCTCTCGTCATCCCGCGGGTCGGGGATCGCGTCGGGATCGAACCCGCTCCCTTCGTCGCGAATCGCGACGCGCATGCCGGTCGTTCGGCTCAGGCTGCATTGAACGTGGACCTTCTTCGCCGGGTCCGCCCGGTTGCCGTGAAAGACGGCGTTGGCGAGCGCTTCTCGAATCGCGATTTCGAGGTCGGCCCGCTCCGAGCGGCCGCAGCGCAGCTGCGAGGCGGCCTTCATGATCCGGCGGACCGCCTCGGCGATGGCCTCGCGGCTGCTCGACACCTGGAACCGAAGCCGGATGACGTCGGGGGCTCGATGCGAAGCGCCGGGCGGCTTGGTTCCCCGGGTCATGACACCCCCACAACGAAAAGGAACAGAGGATATCCCGAGCCGCTCGCTTTGCGAATCGCCGTTCGGAAATCCGGGGACGATTGTCATGACGCCCGGGGGCGTCACCCAGAAATCAGGAGAACATCCCGCAGGAAATGCACGCCCGTCTGCTGGCGTGCATTTCCTGCGGGAGCCGGGGGCGCGGGGGCGGAGCCCCCGGACTTGTATGCCGGCAAGCGAAACTCGCGCAAGGTCCCGTGGTCTCGAGCGGTTTCGACTCCGTGAGATTCCGTCGCCGCCACGAAGACCGTCGCCCGATTCGAGGGGCATCCGTATACTCTGCGAGTATCGCGACGAAAACGGAGGTACCGATGCACTCGAAGCACCCAATCGCCTTCCGCCTCGCCCTGTCGTTTCTCGCGGCGGTGGCATTCGCGGCCGCTCCCGAAACGGCGCGGGGAGCGCCGCCCGACCCGAGCGGCGGCACCGGAGGCGGTCCCCTCGCCGGCGCTCTCACCGTTCGGGTGGTCGCTGCGGGAGGGACCGCGCCCATCGCGGGAGCGTTCGTGATGGCGGGCTCGGCGCAGGACGTGCCGTTCGCCGGCAACATCGGATTCACGAACGGCTCCGGGGAGATCACGTTCGCGCACCCGGCGCTCGCCGGCGCGATCGCCGTCACCGCGGGCGCAGCGGGACGGGCGTACGTGACCATCCTGGATCTGCCGGTTTCCGAGGTGGTGCTGCCCCTCCCTGATCTCTCGCCCAGTCCCACGGCCCGGCTCGGAGACCAGTTCGCGGGAATCGAGGTGAACAACGGTCTCTTCTGCCTGGGCGACGGCAATCTCGACCTCGGGTTCGTCTTTCCGGCCATCCCCGTGGACGAGGCCGTGCGCGGGGGCGGAACGTTCGATCTGTCGACGACGCTCGAGCCCCTCTCCACCCCCCAGGGGCCCGTGCTCGTATCCTCCAACCTGTACTTCCCGCGGCAGTGCGAGGCGTTCTCGTATTTCGAGAAGTCGAGCTATCACCTCCGCGCCTCCGCGGGCCGTCGAACCCTGTTCGGACTGACCGCGCGCGCGAGCCTCACGGCGTTCCTCAACGGGCAGACCCTCGTGGACCTCATCAAGGCCATGAGCTTCCGGGAGATGGACGTGCTGCGCGATCTCCAGGTCACGGGCAACCGTGACGACGCGGACCTGAATGCCGACCTTCCCCTGAGCGCCAACCTGGTTCTGCAGGTCGAGAACGGGCAGCCGGGAACGCAGGTGCTGGCGATGGCCGGGGGGGAGATCACGGCATCCGACGGCACGCGGGAGGTGATCGCCACCGGGATCGGGGCGTTCGACCCGGACACGGACGGTGCGGCGGCGACTCTCACGCTGACGACGCGGCCGGCCACCGGCGAGCTGTCGGACCTCGTTCACGACGCAGTCGTCACGCAGCAGAGGGATGTCGCGACGGTGGGCAACGGGAGCGGGAGCACGACGGCCCTGATCCGATCGGGACTGGTTCCTCCCGCAACCCGATCCGTCTCCAGCTTCTACGAGATCGTGGAGATCGACAGCGTGGACGACGCCGCGTTCTCGTGGACCGACGTGCAGAGCGCGAGCTCGCCGCCGGCGAAGCACCTCAACACGAGCCGGCTGGTGCTGCAGCGGCAAGGAACGAATCCCGACGACCCGACCCGGCCGGCGAACCAGTCGACCACGTACTGGACCCTGCACTCGCCCGGGAACTCGCTCGGGCTGAGCCTCCCGACACTTCCGTCGTCCGCGCCCACGACGATCCCCGACCCGAACGTCACGCCGGACAACGACCGGCTCGATCTCTCCCACGCGGTGCAGTTCCTCGGCGACGATCCCGACGGGTTCCAGTACGGCGCGTTCGCATTGGGCGATGTGGGATCCTACGGCACGCAGGTCTCGGCCAACGACCGGCCGCTGCGCTGCGACACGCGTCACGAGATCGCCGGCCTCGTCCTCGCGAGGGGGAGCGTTGCGGGACAGGTCGTCCTGAGCTGGAACCCGAGCCCGGACTACTGCCACGACACCCTGACCGCGCAGGCGTACGAGGTTTACGCGGGCGCGAGCCCGAGGCCGTCGTCGGCACCGGGAGCCTGGCCCTCGGATCCGCCGTTCGGCCGGATCACGGGAGGAGACCTCGACGGGAGCCTGGAGAACGCGAGCTTCACGCACGTTCCGCCCGACGGGCTCGTATGCTACCTGGTCCTCGATCGGGGCCTTTCGGGCAACGAGGGTCCGGCGGGGCACTACGGGTCATCCGGTGCGATCGCCCCGTCGCCCTGACGGTCCGTTCCGCGATTCCGTGCCTCGAGGCCCCGTCGTTCCCGCGCCGGAGCGCGACGTGGCTCCGATCGGCACCGGAGACGACGATGCCGCGCAGATTCTGGCTGGTGAAATCCGATCCCGAAACGTTCTCGATCGAGGACTTGAAGAGCGCGCCGCGCCAAACCACCTGCTGGGACGGGGTGCGCAACTACCAGGCGCGGAACTTCCTGCGCGATGAAGTCCGGAGCGGAGACGGAGTTCTCTTCTACCATTCGCAGGCCGACCCCCCGGTCGTCGCGGGGACGGCGAAGGTGGTGCGCGCCGGATACCCGGATCCGAGCCAGTTCGAGCCGAAGTCGCCGTATCACGACCCTGGCTCGGACCGGAGGAGCCCGCGCTGGTATGCGGTCGACATCCGCCTCGAGCGGGAGTTCCGGAATCCCGTTCCACTCGAGACGCTGCGCGGCGCGCCCGGCCTCGAGTCGATGGTCCTGCTGCGACGGGGGAGCCGACTTTCCGTCCAGGCGGTGACCCGGGACGAGTGGGAGATCGTCACGAGGCTGGGGTCGGGCAAGGCTTCTCGGTAGGGCGATGTCCGGGGCGGCCCCGCCGCTACATCTCGTGCAACTCCGGGTCCAGCTGCGGCGGCAGGAGTCGCCGCAAGGCCCGGGCGGCTTTCGGTGCGGCGGGGGCGATGGGGTCTTCCTCCATCGCGTCCCCCATGTCGGATTCGATCGCTTCCGGATCCTCGCCGGACTCCATGCGCCGGATCGCCTCCGCGATGCCGGGCGAGAAGTTCAGCCCCGCCGTCTCGTAGAGTCTTCGCATGAGGCGCGCCGCGGATTTGGGGTCGTTCTCGTCGAGCCCCTCGGCCTCGCCGGCGAGCGCGTCCATCGCGCGCTCGAGGCGCGCTTCGTCCACGTCGGGGAGACCGTCGTCCGCCTCGTGGTCGCCCCGCCCCCTCGAGATGGCGAAGGACGAGGGCCGGCGCTCCAGGTCGGGCCGCGCGCAGCGAGGGCAGGCGGGCCTGCGATCCGGAGCCGCAGCGCGGGCCAGGAACTGGAAGACCCGGTGACAGGATGCGCAGTAGAACTCGTAGATCGGCACGGTTGCAGCGAAGGCTACGGGCGGACGAGGTCGTCCACTTTCGCGGCACAGATGAAGTCGTTTTCGGACAGACCTTCCACCGCGTGCGTGCTGAACCGGACGACGCAGCGTCGGTATCCGACCAGGAGATCCGGGTGATGATCCTCCCGGTGGGCGATCCAGGCGAGCGCGTTCACGAACGCCATCGTCTCATGGAAATCCTTGAACTCGAACGCGCGGCGGATCTCCATGCCGGCTTCGTCGAGACTCCAGCCGTCGATCTGCTCGACGAGTTGCTGGACGAGGTCCGGATCCAGCGGCTGCTCTCCGGTCCGGATGGGTCGGCAACTGCGCTCGGCGAGATCGGTGTCCATCGCAACCTCCACGTTCCTGGCGCTCCGGCCGCCGCGGCGATCCTTCCGGGCCGTTCGATGGGGTGGATGTTAACGGCCGGGAGGCCGGCAGTCAACGCGACGAGGGCGCCGAAGCGTGGGGGGAGACGCGAGGAGAACGCGGATCGATGCGAAAGGACAGGCGCGCCGCGGCGGACTAGAATGCTCCGCTTCTCCGTCCGTTCCGCGCAGGAGCCGTCATGAGCACGAAGCCAGAGGCCACCGTCACGCAGAGCGAGCGCGAGTCCATCCGGGTCGCCGAGTCCGCCCGGGAGACCCAGTGGAAGGCCCCGAGCTTCCTCCGCGAGCTGTTTCTCGGGAATCTGCGGCTCGATCTGATCCATCCGTTTCCGGGAGGTGGCGACCGGCGGGACGCTTTCGTGCAGTTCTACGAAGGGATGAGGAGGTTCCTGCGCGACAGCGTCGACCCCGCGGCCATCGACGCCTCGGGCGAGTATCCACCTGCGGTGGTGGATGGCCTCAAGCGGATGGGTGCCTTCGGGATGAAGATCGGGACGGAGTTCGGCGGCCTGGGGTTCACGCAGCTGGAGTACACGCGGATCATGGAGCTCGTTGGGAGCGTCGACGCCAGCCTCTGCGCGCTGCTGTCCGCCCATCAGTCCATCGGCGTGCCGCAGCCGCTCAAGCTGTTCGGGACCAAGGAGCAGAAGGCGCGATTCCTTCCCCGCTGCGCCGCGGGGGAGCTCTCGGCATTCGCACTGACCGAGGAAGGGGCCGGATCGGACCCTGCGCGGATGTCGACCACGGCCGAACCCACGGCGGACGGCCAGTCGTACGTCCTCAACGGAGCCAAGCTCTGGTGCACGAACGGAACCATCGCCGACCTGCTCGTCGTGATGGCGCGCAACCCCAGAAACGACAAGATCAGCGCCTTCATCGTCGAGGCCTCCTGGCCGGGAGTCCAGGTGGATCATCGTTGCCGCTTCATGGGCATGCGGGCGCTCGCGAACGCGGTGCTCAGCTTCAGGGATGTCCGCGTTCCCCGGGAGAACCTCATCGGCGCCGAGGGCCAGGGGCTCAAGATCGCGCTGGCCACGCTGAACACCGGACGGCTGACGCTTCCGGCGAGCGCGGCCGGAACGGCGAAGCTGTGCCTCGAGATCTGCCGGCGCTGGTCGGGGGAGAGACTCCAGTGGGGGCAGCCGATCGGCAAGCACGAGGCGATCGCCCACAAGCTCGCCGATATGGTCGCGACCACGTTCGCCATGGACGCTCTGTCGGACTTGGCGAGTCAGATGGCGGACCGGGGCGGTTACGACATCCGTCTCGAAGCCGCCGCCGCGAAGGAATGGAACACGGTTCGGGGCTGGCGCGTCGTGGACGAGACGATGCAGATCCGGGGCGGGCGCGGATACGAGACCGAGCAGTCGCTTTCCAACCGTGGGATCCGTCCGATTCCCGTCGAGCGAACGATGCGGGACTTCCGGATCAACCTGATCTTCGAGGGGTCCAGCGAGATCATGCACCTGTTCATGGCCCGCGAGGCGGTCGACCGGCACCTTCAGGTGGCCGGCGCGATCATCGATCCCACCAAGTCCACGGCGGAGAAGCTCGCGGCGCTGCCCCGGATGGCGGCGTTCTACGGCGTCTGGTATCCGACCCGCTGGCTGGGCTGGGGACGATGGCCGCGTCACTCGGAATTCGGCTCGCTCTCGACCCACATGAGATTCGTCGATCGGAGCAGTCGCAAGCTCGCGCGGCAGGTGTTCCACGGGATGGTCGTCCACGGTGCACGGCTGCAGAAGAAGCAGGCGTTCCTGTTCCGCCTGGTGGACGTGGCGATGGAGCTGTTCGCGATGGCCACCGCGATCTCGCGGGCGGCGTGGATGCGCGACCAGGGTCACCCCGAGGCCGCTCACGCCGAGTCCCTGGCCGATCTCTTCTGCCGCCGTGCCCGCCGCCGCGTCCGTCGCTGGTTCCAGGATCTCTGGAGCAACGACGACGACCTCGAGTACTTCGTCGGCCAGCAGGTCCTTCGAGGGGATCACACCTGGGTCGAGAAAGGCGCGCTCGGACTGGGAGACGGAGAGGCTCCGTCGTAGCCGCCGTTCCTTACCGGTCCGCGTCGCCTTCCGCGCGGGTGCGGGATGTGCGGATCGCCTGGCCGCGGCCCAGCCAGAGGGCGAGGAGGATCCAGGCGGCGGAGACGGGGACGAACGACAAGGCGATTCCCGCCGCCCCCATGCCCAGGACCGCGAGCCCGCGGTCGAGCCACGCCCCGGCCGCGTCCCCCCCGCGGTACACGAACGTGTCGATGAAGTTCTTGGACACGTACTTCTCCTCGCGGCGGACGACGGTGAACAGGACCTCACGAGCCGGGCGGACGAGGGCGAACTCCGCGGCGCGCCGGGTCACCTGAACCGCGACGAGCATCGTGGCGGTCGCGGATGCGCTCAGGGCGAGGAACCCGCCCATCGTGAGGGCGGGGAGCACCGCGAGTGTCGCTCCGATTCCGATCGTCGCGAGGACTCTCCCGGTGAGGAGAGCCTGGATCAGAACGGTCAGCACGTTGACGGAGAGGTCCATCCGGGCGAAGAACGCGGTCCTCTCCACCGAATCGTGGAACGTGGCGCGCACGATGCGGGCCTGCTCGAAGTACAGCAGCGTCGAGGTGAGCGAGTAGAGCAGCAGGAAGAGACAGATGCCGAGCAGGTACGGCGAGGTCAGGACGAGCCGCAGCCCCCGCAGCACGCCGGTGCCCGGCGGCTCGTCGGGTCGCGCGTGACGCTCGGCCGGAGTTTCCGAGACGGGGCCGCGCACGAGCCGCCGCACGCAGAAGACCGCAGCCTCGAGCATCGCCGCCGCGACGAGAAGGAGCTGCGCCGGTCCGAGAGCGCGTACGAGTCCCGACGTGATCCAGGCGCCCGCGACGGCTCCGAGGGTACCTCCCATCCCGATGAACCCGAAGAGTCGTTTTCCCTGCTCACTCCGGAAGAGGTCAGCCATGAATCCCCAGAAGACCGAGACGGCAAACAGGTTGAACACGCTCGCCCAGACGAAGAAGACGCGGGCGACGTGGACGCGCGCGTCGGCCGAAAGGCCAAGGAGCAGCGCGTAGAAGACCACGAGGCACCCGGCGAGGAAGTGGTAGACGACCGGGATGAAGATCCGTCTGGGATACCGCGAGACCAGCAGCCCAAGGACCGGGTTCGCGGCCAGCGTTCCCAGGAGGGTTCCCATGTAGAGCCAGGTGAGCCGATCGTCGCCGCCGCCGCTGATTCCCATCTCGTCGCGGAGCGGCCGGATCACGTAGTAGCTGCAGAGCAGGAAGAAGAAGTACAGGAACGACCAGGTCAGGACGCGTCCCTCGCCGGTCTCGAAACGAACGACCCGGCGTGCCAGCGACGGGAGGGAGGAGGCGCTGCCCCGGGTCCCAGACACGGGCTATTTCGCGGTCTTGCGGGCCCGCAAGGCCGCCAGCACCTCGGTCTCGCGCTCGGGACTGACCCCGGCCTTGAGGGCGGACTGGCGCTCCTTCGAAAGGGATTTCCACCAGGACAGGGTGTCCCCCACCGTCCGATCCAGCGAACGGTACGTGAGCCCCCTCGCGAGCGCCCGGGCGGAGCTCGCTCTGGAGAATCCAGCGGTCTCTCCCGTGGGCGGCACCCAGCAAGGCATGTCGGACCAGGCTGCCACTTTTTGCTGCTCGAGGAACGCTGCGTCCGCCCACGTCAGAGTCGCGCGGCTTCGGCTGACCTTCCTGCACGTCTCGAGGAATCGACCCATCCCCAGCTCCTTCTGCGGACCGGTGGCGTTGAACACCCCCGTGGCGCCGTCGCGAGACATCCGGATGGTCCAATCCGCAAGGTCGCGCACGTCGATGAACTGCACGGGGTCGGAGGGGCTCCCCGGAGCGAGCATCTCTCCGCCGCGTGAGACGCGCACGGGCCAGTACGTGAACCGGTCCGACGGGTCCTGGGGGCCCACGATCAAACCGGGCCGGATCACCGTGACGCGCCCCGGCATCGCAGTCTCCGCCGCCTTTTCGCAAAGCGCCTTCAGCGGGCCGTACGTCTCGCCCGTCACTTTCTCGACGGTCTCGTCCTCGAGGGTTCCCACCGGAGTGGTCTCGTCCATCCCTGGCCTGCTGGTGTCCCGGTAGACCGAGATCGTCGAGATGAACACGTACAGCTTCGCCGTTGCGGCCAGCATCGTCGCGGAATCGCGCACGTGGCGGGGGACGTATCCGGACGTGTCCACCACCACGTCGAACGAGCGTCCCTCGAGCGCCTTCAGGTTTCCATCCCGGTCGCCGCGGAGCTTCTCGAGATCGGGGAACATTTCCGGGTTGGTTTTGCCCCGGTTGAACAGCGTGATCGTGAAGCCCAAGTCCCGCGCCGCGTCCACCAGCTGCGGGCCCAGGAAGCTCGTCCCCCCGAGGATCAGCAGGCGCTTGCCTGTGCCTTTCTTGGGAAGGGCGCTCCGTGCGGCGCCGAGCCCCAGCCATGCGCCGGCCGCCGCGGCGCATTTCAGGAATTCCCTCCGCTTGGTGGTCATGGCTGAGCTCCTCCCCGTCCCGGCACGGTGGGATTGTACGATGGTGTGCCCGCGGAGTTTCCGCCGAGACTGTCCCCGGGCCTCGCACCTCCGCGGGTGCGCGACAGAATCGCGACGGGACGATTCAGACGAGGCGTGTCGTAGGTTCCGGTGAGAGATGCGACCGCCAGCTGGGTGTACGACGGAGAAGTGGTGAAAAGACAGATCGAAGCGAATCGGGGACAGCAATCGAAACTCGCGATCCCGCAAGTCATTCAAACCACGCGGCATTGTGCGAGTTGCGTTTGCTGTCCCCGATTCGCAGCATCGTCTCGCGACTCTTCTGTCGTACACATCCTGCCGGCCGACGCCTTGACGGCGCTTCGCCCCTCGCATAGCCTCGACGGCCTCCCGTGAACACCGCGATCGGATCCCGTCGCTCGCCTCGAACCGACATCTGGGTTGCGATCGCGCTTGCCGCGGCGGTCCTGTCGATCTACGGTCGCGCCGCGGGAAACGGCTTCATCAATCTCGACGACGACACGTACATCACGGGCAACCCATCGGTCCTGCGCGGGCTGTCCTTCGCGGGGGTACGGTGGGCGTTCACCACCCTGAGAGAGGCGAACTGGCACCCGCTCACGTGGATCTCGCACATGCTCGACGTTTCGATCTGGGGAACCTGGCCGGGCGGGCATCATCTGACCAGCGTCCTGATTCACGCGCTCAACGCGGTCCTTCTGTTCGCGGCGTTTCGGGCCATGACGGGCGAGCTGTGGCCGCCAGCCCTGCTGGCGGCTGCGTTCGCGCTGCACCCGCTTCGCGTGGAGTCGGTCGCCTGGGCGGCCGAGAGGAAGGACGTGCTCTCCGCCCTGTTCTGGTTCGCCGCGATGCTCGCGTATGCATGGTACGCGCGGCGGCCCGGCCCATCTCGAATGGCGGTCGTCGCGCTGCTCCTGCTTCTCGGGCTCCTCGCGAAGCCGATGCTGGTGACGCTTCCGTTCGCGCTGCTCCTTGTCGACTACTGGCCCCTCCGCCGGTACGCCCGTGGCCCCGGCGGTGGCTCGCCGGCGTTCGGCGCCGGACGTGCGGTGTGGGAGAAGTTGCCGCTGTTCGCGCTGTCCGCGGCGTCGAGCGCGGTCACGGCCTGGGTGCAGCACCGGGGAGGGGCGGCGCCGTCGGTGGAGGAGGTCCCTCCGCTCGCGCGGCTCGTGAACGCGGCAGTTTCCTACGCGACGTATCTCCGGAAAACGGTCTGGCCGTCGGATCTCGCCGTGTTCTACCCTCACCCCGCCCTCGTCTCGCCGCACGTCACTGCACGGCAGCTGACGATGTCCGCGCTCGCAGCGGTCGCGCTGGCGGCAGTCACCGTGGCGGTCCTGCGGGCGGCGCGCATCCGGCCGTATCTCGCCGTCGGCTGGCTCTGGTACCTCGGCACGCTGGTCCCCGTGCTCGGCCTGGTGCAGGTCGGACGGCAGGGCCTGGCCGACCGCTACACGTACGTCCCGCACGTCGGGATCTTCATGATGCTGGCGTGGGGGGCACGAGACCTGGTTGCGGCGAGGCCGCGCCTTCGAGGCGCGGTGGTCGCCGTGTCCGGCGCGACCCTCGCGGCCCTTTCGGCGGCGACCTGGCTCCGGGTGGGTCTGTTCCGGGACGGGGAGACTCTCTACCGGCATGCGCTGCGGGTCACGACGAACAACTTCCTCGTGCACAACAACCTCGGTGTGATCTACCTGGATCAGGGTCGCTCCGGGGAGGCGATGGGCGAGTTCGAGGCCGCGCTGAACATCCGGCGGGACTATGCCGAAGCCCTCGGCAATTTGGGCCTGGCGCTCGAGAACGCCGGCCGTCTCGACGAGGCGGAGAAGCACCTCCGCGAGGCGATCCGCCTTCGCCCCGACCTCGGGGAGGCCCACAACAGTCTCGGAAACCTCTTCCGGATGCGAGGCGATCCGGCGCGGGCGCGCGGCGAGTTCGAGGAGGCCCTGCGTGTCTCTCCCGGCCATCCGGACGCGCTCTCGAATCTCGGGACCCTTCTGGCGGAGCAGGGCGACCTTGCCGGGGCGGAGACCAACTTACGGGCCGCGCTCCGAGTTGCCCCGGCGAAGCCGGAGATCCGGAGGAACCTGGGCATCGTGCTGATGCGACGCGGGAAGATCCCGGAGGCGACCGTGGAGTACCAGGAGGCGGTGCGCCTGCGCCCCGACGACGCCGCGGCGCGGCACGAGCTCGGGCAGCTCCTGGCGCACCAGGGGCGATTCGGGGAGGCCGAGGCGTGCTTCGAGGAGGTGTTGCGCCTCAGGCCGGACCTCGCGGCAGCTCACGCGAGCCTTGCGGAGGTCCTCGATCGTCAGGGAAAGAGCGCGCAGGCGGCCATCCATCGACAGGAGGCCGCGCGGTTGAGCCCGCGCGGACCGAGGCAGCCGGGCGCGAGGTGACGGAACGAGCGAAGCTTCGAGCGCGAACGCTTCAGCGCGGAGGCTCGTTCGCGCCGGTCTCGTCGGGAGCCCGATCATTCCCTGTCGCCCGCGCCACGTCCTCATCCGGAGCCGCGTAGATGTCCTCGAGCGTGTTGACTTTCGGGTCCTGAGCCGAGCCCGCCGGCGGAGGGGCGCATGTGGCCGACCCGTCGGCAGCGGTGAAACCTCCCGGCGCGTTGGGATCGCACTTCTGCTCGCCCGGCTTTCCGTCCGGCTTCTTGGCGCTGGTCTGCGACTTCGCAGCCGGCTTCTTGGCCGTGGTTTTCTTTGCGCCGGAAGCGGCTGCCGCCGGCTTCGCAGGGTCGGCCGGCCGGCTATCCTCCGCCGAGGCCCAGGCCGGGAGGATCGTCGCGGCGATCAAGACGGAAAGGAAGAATCGCTTCATCATGTACTCCTCGAGGTCTCGGGGAAAGCCACGCCCGTCGAACCTCGACAACGGAAGGGGCGGTTCAACCGTACCCTGTTCGGGCCGCTCCGGCAAGTCCCCGATTCGCACCGCGGCCTCCTCTCCGCGTCTCTGCCGCACAGCCCGGATCGGATGACAGGATGCGCGACCGCGAGGTATCGTGGGCGCGTTCGAAGCACGCTCGAAACCCGACGTGGAGGATGACCATGAGCCGTTCCGCCGATCCTCACCCGAAAGAAGTCCTCGAGTTGCTCCGGGCCA
The DNA here is from genome assembly GCA_963699985.1 of Terriglobia bacterium. Classification (GTDB taxonomy): domain Bacteria; phylum Acidobacteriota; class Polarisedimenticolia; order Polarisedimenticolales; family CAVOVZ01; genus CAVOVZ01. The sequence goes on along the minus strand of CAVOVZ010000022.1, from coordinate 214,254 downwards.
AGGGCCCCGAGACCCGGATCGCGGTCGTCGGGGCGAGCAACAACCCGGAGAAGTACGGGAATGTCATCGTGAAGAACCTGCGAGCCAAGGGGTACACGATCCTGCCGGTGAATCCCCGCGAGAAGGAGATCGACGGACTGACGGCCTACGCGTCGCTTCGAGAGGTGCCGGGGCCGGTTCACGTGGTGAGCGTGGTGACGCCGCCTCCGCGCACGCTCGAGGTTCTGAAGGAGGTCGCCGCGCTGGGGCTCCCGAACGTGTTCCTGCAGGACGGGAGCCACGACGACCAGGTCCTCGCGTACGCGGCGACGGCTCCGTTCAAGACCGTCTACGACGCCTGCATCATGGTGGTGACGGCAAGCGCCTAGCCCGGATCATTCATGAAGAACCTACTGCGACCACGAATCTGCCCATCCTGCTTGACGTCCTCGGGTCTCCGGCCCTGCGACGTACGGCACAGTACGTCTCGGGCCCGAGCCCCTGCGGGCGCCAAGCAGGACGGGCATCTTCGCGGTCTCGCCACGGTTCTTCATGAATAATCCGGGCTAGCCCTGCCCTTGCCCCACAAGTAAGTCTGGACATTTGCGGCCGTACGACGAAGCCGCCAGTCAATCTCGGTCAGGCGATCATCCTGGTCGCCAGACGGGGCGGATGTTCGGCGCGCCGTTCCGACCCGCCACCCAGCCCCAAGTGCAGCTGGAAGGGAATCGTACACCTCTACAATCTCGCTGCGGGATAGGAACTTATCAACTGGCCGGGATTCGCGCCGACCCCTCACCCTGACAAATGTCCCGGAGGATTTGTGGGGCAAGGGCAGGGCTAGCCCGCATGATTCACGACGCTCCTGCTGGGACCGCGGATCCGGCCATGCTGACGGGCGTCCTCCAGGCTCGGACCCTGCGACGTCCTGTTCGAGTACGTCTCGGGTCCTCGCCCCTGCGGATGCCCGTCATCACGGCCGTCTCCACGGTTTCGCGACGGACCTTCGTGAACAAAGCGGTCTAGCGTCGCCGTCACCGGTGTCGACGCTGCCGGAAGGGGTCCGGCGCGAACTGCGGCTCATCGAATCCCCTCGCGCGCTCTCGGCGCGCCAGCGAATCCTCCGTGGCCGGCCTCGGCTGAGGGAGCACTCCCAGACGCACCAGCGCGTCGTGGTACTCGTAGCGGAGTTCGAGGGATGCCGCCGGTGAATCCTCCGGGTCGAACCGCACCTGCGTGACCGGGTTGTCGATCTCGCGGCCGATCCCGGTGGCGGCCAGCTCGTCCGACAGCCGGCGATTGGGAATCGAGCTCGATTCGGTGTGGGAACCGGGACCCGGAAGAGCGCCGGACTTCGCATCGGCGTCGCGCGGGGATTGGAGCTTCGCCTCCGGAGCGCCAGCCGGCGGTTCGTCGGCGGGTCGTGCAGGCGCAGGCTCGGCGGATCCCTCTTTGTCCTGCCTCGAGAACGATCCTCGATCCTCGATCCAGCGATCGCCCAGCGCAACCGGCCTTGGTCGCTTCTCGCGGAAGAACGCCGCGGAGACGATTCCCAGGTTCTTGGTCTTGCCGAGCCACGCGCCGTACGACTCCTGCTCGGTGGTGAAGAAGAACCGCCGCGCGGTTGCTGAGCTGGTCTGCCAGCCGTCCAGGGTGATCGTCTGCCACGGATCCAGGATCCACTTCCGCGTATCTCGCGCCGAGGTCGTCCTCGCGTCGATGCTGTTGAGTCCGTCCACCGATAGGGCCACGGCAATCCGCTCGCTCGTGCGGTTCGTCAGTCGCACCGAATACTCTCGCCCGGCGATCGCCTCGACGTACGACGTTCCGCGGCTCGCATACTCGGGAAGGGGCCGCCCATCCACCAGGACTTCCATCGAGTAATCGCTCCGGTTGATCGCGTGCGCGGGGGGCGCGCTCGAAGGCAGCGCGGTGAGCGAAACGGCAAGGGCCAGCGGGGTCGCGAGCCTGAAGCATGAGGTTTTCCGGATCATCGGCATTTCCTCCATGATGAGTCGATGTGGAACGGTCGATGGACACCGTGCCCAGCGGAGCGGTTCCCGTCGGTCCCATTTTTCGAGGCGGCGTTTCTCGGAATCGGCGGATTCGTTGGCGCGTGCCGTAGCGTCGCGATTCTCCGTCGAGCAGGGCCGAGCCGGAAAGCGGTTGCCGCGACGAAACTGCAAAACCCGCTCGAGCCGTTTCCGCCGGCCATCGGAATGTGGTCTTGTTGGACTTGTCGGGGTCATGCGCCCGCGTTCGCTGCAGTCGTCCCGTGCGGACGTTGCCGATCCGGCAAGGAGCCGATCGCAGGGTCCGCGAAGCTCGGAGAACTTTGGTGGCAAAGCGACGGGGATGCTCGTACCAGTTGCAATCGAGGAGCCGGCTCTGCCGCGGGTCGGATCATATCGGGGCGTGCGTTTCCGTACGGCAACCCAGTTTGTCGTTTCGTGATGCCTGCGGGCCCGATTGACGGTGTATTTCTGACCGCGTGTTGAGACCGTCAGCCACGCGGTTGTGGGGGAGGGACTCGAGTCGAGCGTCAGCCAGAGTGGCGTTCGCCCTGGACGAGCGGGGCGCCCACCGCGAAGACGTGAGTCTCGGGTGCCGTGAGGGCACGATGGATCAGCAAGAGATGCAGCAGGAAACGGGTCGTCGCTTCGGGACGTACCTCCGTCGCGTTCGGGAGGGTCGAAGACTCTCGCTCGACGCGGTCGAAGAGCTCTCGTCCGGGCACCCGGAGCGGGTTACGAAATCGCACCTTTCGCGCATCGAGAACGGTCAGGCCGTCCCGAGCTTCTCTCGTCTCGTGACGCTGAGTCGCATCTACGGCGTGCCTGTCGCATCCATGGCGGAGCGCTTCGAGGTTTCGCTGCGACGGGGAGGCGAGCCGGAAGGCATCGCAGAGCGAGCCACCGAAGATGTCGTGGCGGAGGCGAACCAGCTTCGCGCCTCGGGGCGCCACCTCGAGGCGCTGGCACGGTACGAGGCCCTCCTCGAGCGGTACGAGACGGCGCCCCGCGACGCCTCCGTCGTTCAGGCCATCCTCGATCTTCGGCTCCAGCGCGTGAACTGCCTCGCGTACCTGGGCTGTCACGGCCTCGCCAAGGATGAATGCGAAGAGGTGCTCGGGCACCACGATCTCCGCCCGGATCGGAAGTTGCTGGCTCTCGAGAGCTACGTGCTCGCCTGTGTGAACCTCGGCCGTTTGGCCATCGCGATGATGGCCCTCGATCAGGTCGAAGAGAAGATCGGCTTGCCGGAAACGCCGCGCCGGATCGGCGCCGACCTCGCGGCCATCCGCGCGTACATCCTCGTTCGCAACGAGGACTTCACGGCGGCCGCGACGTGGTACGAGAGGGCGGCCGACTACTACGCGGGAGTTCCGGATCCGGTGGAGGCGTGCCGGTGCCGGATCAATCTCGGATACGTCCTCACCCGAACCGGCGAGCGGGGCCGGGCACGGGACATTCTCGAGATGGGATTGCGGGAAGCGGAGACTCGAGGGTACGATCGTCACGCGGCCTTGAGTCTCTGCAACCTGGCGTTGCTCTGTCTCGACGAGGGTGTTCTGGCCGCGGCGGAGGGGTTCGCGATTCGCTCCAACTCGATCGCGCGACCTCGGGAGTATGTTTCGTTCATGTTCCGCAACTGCTTCTACCTGTGGAAAGTCGCTCGGGCGAGGGGCGACGAGCCGGGGATCCGGGCAAACGAGCGAACGCTTCGGACGTATCTCCTCCGGGTCGAAGACGACATGCCGGAGGTTCGAGAGTTTCGAGGGTACCTCGCGGGGGAACGGTCATGAAAGACCTGGGCCGATGGAATCGTTGGAAGCGGGCGGCAACATGCGCCATCCCTTGGCTGTTTCTCGTGACGGGAGCACGCGCGGAAGTGGGCGTCGTGGTGCTCCCGGGGGTCCCGCCCTCCCCGCTGGGGTCCATCATCATGGCGAAATCCGTCGATCAGCCCGAGCCGACACCGACGGTGTGGAGTCGCCTGACCTCCAGCCCGAGCCTCGTGCTGCTCAACGAGGGCGGCGATCTCAACGGCGACGGACCTCCGTCGATGCTGCGCACCGCGGACGGTGTCCATGTCGTCATCTGGTCCAAGAACTCGCCGGCCGGGCACGACGTGGTGCTGAGTCGTTTCGAGAACGGGGTCTGGTCCGCGCCGGAGGTCGTCGCGGCCTCGTCGGCGGACGAGCTGGATCCGTTCGGGCTCGTCGACCCCGACGGCACGGTCCACCTGTTCTACTGGGAGGCCGGCGTCGTGCCGCGAGTGATGTACCGTCAGGCGACGCCGGACCTTTCCTCATGGGGGGTTCCGGTTCAGGTCTCGGAGCCTGGGTTCGCCGCGTGCCGGCCGGCCGCGGTCTTCCACCAGGGCGTTCTCCGCGTCGCCTACGAGGTGCACGACTACGGCTTCGGACAGACGCCGCGGCTGGTGGTGATCGCCCGTCAGGAGGCGGGAGGTTTCGTCCGGGATGTCGTCGCTGTCACGCAAAACCCCGGCCCGATCTGGCCCCAGGTTCACAGTCGCGCTGGGAAGTTGTGGGTGGACTGGATCGATGCCGAGGGCCAGGCCGTGTGGACTCGATCCGAGCCATCGGGCGGCTGGTCGCCGGTCCAGGCGCAGCCGTACGTGAATGTCATCGAGCGCGACTTCTTCGTCCGGGGCACGATCCAGCATCGGGTGATGGAGTAGGCGCCCCACGGAACCGTCGGGAACGCGGGGCTGAGCGGTCGCGCCGGTCCGACGTCAGCGTGACGTCGCGGCAACCAGTCCCGACGGTGTCATCGGCCGCTTCAGGAGCTCGAAGAACTTCTCGGTGCGCCCCGGGCCGCTTCCCAGGTAGGCATTCACCAGATCCTCACCGACGGTGTAGTTGAACACGTACGATCGGTACGCTCGGACGAACTCGATCGCCTTCCGAGCCCGTTCCTCCGTCTCCAGGCCGTAGCGGGAGACGAAGCGAATGGCCTCTTCCTCGCTGCGGCCGCCCTCGAGGATCATTCGCGCCGCCTCGCCATGGACGACGCGGAGGGCCTTCGCGGCCTCGCGAACGGCCTGGTATCGCTCGATCTCCTTCGGATCGATGCCGGCGAGAGGCGCCAGCGTGTCGCGCAGCACCATCAGCTCGTCGGCGTCGCTCAGGACGATCGAGATCCCCGCATTGGCCGTCCCCTCGGCGACCAGGGACTGCGGTGAGTAGAGCGGGTAGACCGTCAGCTCCCTCCAACCTTTCCCACGAACGAGGGTCTCCTCGAGCAACGCGTTGTAGGCATGGTGGCCGGGGTAGCCTTCGTGGGCCACGGTATCGAGGACGCGCCCGAGCTCCGACGGGAGGTCCGTGTTGACCTCGATGAGGCTGTGGTAGTCGCCCCGATACCAGTTGTACGCCCCCCAGGGCTTTCCCTGGACGAACGCGACGCGGAACGTCTCCCCGGCGGGGAGAGTCACGCGGGCCGCGGTGCGTTCTCTGGTGATCTCGAGGCATTTTCTGACGACGGCCTCGAGCCGATCCCGCGGCACCTGGAACCGATCGCGGAAGGCCTGAAGGCGCGCGCCGAGCTCTCCTTCGCCGGGTACGAGATTCTCGAGGCGAGTCCGGGCCGCCTCGAACTCCGAAACCCCATGGGACGGGACCTCGATGTCGTAGAGGAGTCGGGTTTCCTCCGCAAGAGGTAGTTTCTCGCCCGACTGGATGCGGAGGAAGGCTTCGACGGCCCGGAGTTGCTTCTCCAGGAACTCGCGACGCTCCGACGATTCGGCGGATCGGACGTCGCCGAGAAGCGCACGTGCCTCGCGGAGCAGATCGCCGAGGGGCGTGGGCTCTCCCCGGTTCGACTCGGTCAGCCAGTCGGGTGGGCCGAAGTATGCGTCCACGAAACTGCGGTCGTGCCTTCCGACGGCGAGAACGAGCCGGACGTAGGCGTCCGCCGCGGAATCGAGCGAGCCGATCTTCGGATGTTCCCCGGAGCACGCCGCGAGCAACAGTGTCACCGAGCAGGCGATCACGACCGCCGTGATTCTCATTTCCGATCCTCCTCGGCCAATGCGGGAGCGTAACGTCCGGTGGAAGGAAGGGCAAGCGGCCAGGGCAGGGGAGCCGTGCGTCTCCCGCCCGCTCGCCGCTTTCCTCTCGTACACCCACCCCACCGGGGCCGCTTGGCGTGACCACGACTTCCGCATAGAATCCGACGATGGACGAACCGACCTGCCCTCCTCTGGACTTCGGGGATCCGGGCCTCGTGGACCGTTCGCTCTCGGAGCGCGTGCGGGGCCTGATTGGCTCGGAGATCCTGCGAATCGCGGGGGAGATCCGCGAGCTCGCGGCCACGGGCCGACCCGTGTGCAACCTCACGGTGGGGGACTTCAACCCGCATCTCTTTCCGATCCCGCCGCAACTCCACGAAGGAATCCGGAAGGCGTACGAGTCGGGCGAGACGAACTACCCGCCCTCGGACGGCATGATGATCCTGCGCCGCGCCGTGACGGACTACGTGGCCCGCGAGTGGGGGGTGCGCTATCCGGTGGAGTCGGTCCTGATCGCGAGCGGCGCCCGGCCGATCCTCTACGCGGCCTATCGGTGCGTTCTGAACCCGGGGGAGACGGTCGTCTACCCGGTTCCTTCCTGGAACAACAACCACTACGCGTGGATCTCGGCGGCGCGGGCGGTGGAGATTCCGACGACCCCAGAGCAGGGGTTCATGCCGACTCTCCGGCAGATCGCGCCGCATCTGAGTGAGGCACGGGTCGTCTGCATCAACTCGCCCCTGAACCCCGCCGGCACGGTCATCGACCGCGACGAGCTGCTCGCGATCACGACGGCCGTCGTCGAGGAGAACGAGCGCCGCACGAAGCAGGGCCGGCAGCACGTCTTCCTACTGCACGACCAGGTCTACGGCGCGCTCGTGTTCGGGGATGCGCGCCACGTCCACCCCGTGGCCCTGGTCCCGGAGTCGGCGCCGTGGGTCATCTCGCTGGACGGCGTGTCCAAGGCGTTTGCTTCCACCGGACTGCGCGTCGGATGGGTTTGCGCCGCCCCCGCGGTCGTAGCGCGCATGAAGGACCTCGTCGGCCACATCGGCGCGTGGGCGCCACGCCCCGAGCAGGTGGCCTTTGCGGAGTTCCTCCGCGACGAGGCCGCGTGCCGCACGTTCCAGGCGGCGATGCGGGCCCGCGTCCAGGAGCGGCTCGACGCCCTGTGGCGTGGGCTCACGGGGTTGAAAGCCGAGGGCTTGCCGGTCGACTGCGTTCACCCGCAAGGGGCGATCTACATGTCCTTGCGGCTCGACGTCGTGGGCCGGATGCTCGACGGCGAGAGGATCCGGACGAACGAGGACATCCGCCGCGTCCTGCTCGAGCGCGCCGGTCTCGCCGTCGTACCGTTCCAGGCGTTCGGCTTGAAGGAAGATACCGGCTGGTTCCGGATGTCGGTGGGAGCCGTGACGGTGGAGGACATCGAGCAGGCGTTCCCGCGGCTGCGCAGACTTTTCACCGGGCATGCGTGAGAGGGATCGTCGCGAGCGCGACCGATCGCACCGGCGGGGCTGGTAGCGGCGGGCAGAGTCGAACTGCCGACCTAGGGATTATGAGACCCTCGCTCTAACCACTGAGCTACGCCGCCATCTACACAACTCCCTATCTTCACAGGAGTTACGCAAGCCGCGGATTGTATCACGCCGCTTGCGTCGGATCGAATCGGTCGATAGAACCCGAAGTCCTCGAGCCAGAATCCGCTTCCGAGCGGCGAGCGATCCGCAGGATTCGTCTGGGTGTGGAGAATCGCGGACACGGCACGCATGGGCGGTGTCGTGGCACCCCCCCGGCTACCCGACCTTCCGCTCGATCGGCACCATCACGAGAAGCACCGTGATCACGAGTACCAGAAGGGCGAACAGCGGGTAGCCGTACCAAGCCCAGCGAGTCGCCGCGCTCTTCATGCTGCCCGCGTCCTCGACGAAGGAGCGATCCTCGAGCGGCAGGCCCAGCGCCGCGAGGCCGACGAGCGCCGCGCAGCAGGATGAGATCGCGAAGGCGAGGCCTCCGGCGACGTCCTCGATGCGGATCGTCAGGAAGCCGTGAAGGGCTTCCGTGAGGCCGAGGATCCCGCCGATCAGCCCCGCGGCGGCGAATCCCGACGTGAACGATCCGCCGCGGCTCGTCTCGCCAAGATAGAGCGCGAGCGCGAGGGCTCCACCGCAGACCATGAGCCACGCGGGTCCGTGCAGGATCCACCGGGCGGCGCCCGAGCCCGACTGCCCACCGGATGCCAGGAAGGGCAGGGCGGCCAGGAGCGCAAACAGGAAGTAGCCGAGGAGACGCTCCCATCGCCCACCACCGGGCGGCCTCGGGCCTCCGGTCGTGGCCGCGTCGCTGTCCGCCGCGCCCTCTGCGAGACGAGACAGCCGCAGGGCGGGCAGGGCGAGGAGCGCTGTGAGCACCACGCCCCAGGCGACGCCCGCCGCCCCTTCGCCGACGGCGCCGAGGAACCGGTCGACGCCTCCCGGGTCGGAGGACACGATGCTCGCGAACCCGGCGATCGCGATGAGCGCGCTCAGGACCCATGCGCTCCGCGCGGCGGCCTCCCACACACGGGCCGCGCGCTGCGCGGCCTCGCGCGTGGCGGGACGCGAGAAGGCTCCGATGAGCGCTCTCGCGATGTCACGAGCCGAGAAGCTCACGAGCAGGAGGGCCGCGATGCCTGCCGTCACGATGGCGGAGGCCGCGAGAGCCTGCAGCGACGCGGACCGCCCGAGGAGGCTCGCGGCCGTCACGAGAACGGCGATCCAGCCCAACCCACCGACCATCTGCTTCCGCGCACCACCATCGGGATCCTGCATCGCCGCCTCCTCGCTTCTCGGCGGGCGGCGCCCCCGGACGTTCTTCCTGGCGCCGGCGCTGCGGCGCTCGAACGTCCGTTTCAGGAGTGCCCTGCCGCAATCCTCAGGGTCCTCCGCGTCGCTGCCTACGCTCCTTCTCCTCGGTGCATTTCCGGTATTCCGTCGTCGGCGAGCCTTGAAAACGACGCGGATGCATCGCCCGGACCGTCAACCCGTTCCTGGAGCGGGGCGGGAGAGTCGCTCCATTGGAAAACCGCCTTCGTCCCCGTTTCACCGTTCGTTCCCGGGCCCCCGTGGATTTCCTCCTCGATGTTCGCCGGAAGGTGCGTCCGCTCGTCGACCAGGACCCTCAGGCGCACGGGCCGCGTGCGCGACTCGACGAGGTAGCGCTGCATTCCCGCCACGCGGCTCTCGCCCAAGGCCCACGTGCCGGCGAGCAGATCCACGAGCCCTCGTGGGGAGAAGTAGTTCTCGACCGGCCGCACTGCAGGATCTCCCAGCCCGGCATCCACGACCGCCGCCCGCGTGCGCGCCGCGCGCAGATCGAGGACGCTCGCGCCCGGCTCGCGCGCCGGGAGCCGCGTTTCCGTCGTCACCTCCCCGCCTTCGATCCGCAGCGTCGTCGCTTCCCCGGGCCGCCACGTCACTCGAACCCGGACGCGCGCACCGCGCTCGTCGCGGGTCTCGACCGTGCCCTCCATCGCCGCCGCCCGAGAGAGCGCGCGAGAGACGAGGATCGAAGTCTGGGTCATCGAGAGCGATTCGGCGACGGCACGGGGAGCACCGGCAGCCTGCATCGCGCCTCCCGCCGCGAGGAGCGAGAGCGCCGCCGTTGCGAGGAGGGGCTGTGACACGGCCACCGCCCACCGCAGGCGGGGAGCTTCGACGCGGCGCGCCTCGGCTCCCAAACGCCGCCACGACCGTCGCATGATGACGCGGAGGTCGTCCTCGATCCGCGGCGGGACGTCGCCGGTCAGAGCGTCCCGCAGCAGGCGGTCCACCTCCTCTTCCGGGAGCCTCCGGACGGTCATGCCTCTCCTCCTCCACGCCGGGGGGCCGGCGCGAGACGCGCGAGCCATCGCGCGAGCTTCGCGCGTCCGCGCATCACGTGCACCCGTGCGCTCGGCTCGCTGCAGCCCAGCGCCAGCGCGATCGCCGCGTACGACTTCTCCTCCACGATGCGCATCATCACCGCCGCCGCCTGGCGTTCCGGCAGGCGCGCGATGGCCTCCAGAACGAGGGCCCGGATCTCGCGCAGCTCCACCGCCGCGGCGGAGCTGCGCTCAGGGTCGGTTGCGGCCCCGACGGGCACCTCCGCTTCGACCGCGAGGCGGCGCCGCGCGCGCCGCGCGGCGTCCACCGAGGCTCCGATGCAGATCCGGAGCACGAGCGCCTCGGGATTCGGATGGGCGCGCACGCGGTCTCGCTCCCGCCAGAGTCGAACGAGGGCGTCCTGCAAGACGTCGCGGGCCGCCTCGGGATCGCGCACGATCCGCCAGACGATCCTGAGCATCCGGCGCTCCAGCGGGGCCAGGTACTCCTCGTAGAACGCGTCATCATCGCTCACGCGCAGATCCCGGATGATCCTGCCGCATTCTACCTGCGACCGGACGCTGCCGGGCATCCATCAGAAAGACGCCTCCATCGGGGTCGCGACGAGCAGGACGAACCCGAGGATCTCGCGCGCGGCCTCCTCGTTCCGGGCCGCGGTGAGCGCGGCGACGCCCCGATCCACCTGGCGCCGCCCGAACTCCCGCGCGGCCTCGAGGCTGCGGACGCCGGCCGGAAACTCGAACGGCCGCCCTCCGTTCAGAGCCGCGTACGCGGAGCGAAGCTCCTCGAGCGCACGGTCGTCGGGAAAACGCTCGTCGCGCACGCGCGCGGCCGCAAGGTCGAGCTTCGACCGAAACGATTCCGGAAGAGCGGCCTCGCGAGCGAGCCGCGAGAGGGCGGCGACGAGCGATGCGACCGCCTGGGCCGGCGGCGCTCCGGAGCTCTCGTCGGGCGCGAGCAGAGCGGCAGCGCTCACGCGGACTTCCGTGGCGAGGACGGGAGGATCCGATGCGCCGGCAGTGAGCCATACGGCCCCGGCGAACAGGATGACGGTGACTGTGGCGAAGAGTCTCATGGCACGCCTCCAACCCTGTAACCGTCCGCCACGGGGCGATCGTTTACCGAGGAAGGTCAGAAGAAGGGGACGACGGCCGTCGCCGAGTCGATTCTCGCGCCGTCGGCCCACCTCGTCATGCACAGAGTGAGCGCGGCACGGTCCTGCCTCCTCGGCGAACGAGCCGGGGAGCTCTCGGAGTCCCTTTTCTTTCTCAGGGACAGGTCGTACTCGTCCGCGGAACTGCGGGGAGGCCGTTCCGCTCCTGAAAGCCCAGCGGCCGTGCCCGCAGGCATTGTCGCCGCGGACCAGGTACCAGAAACCCTCTCCCGTGGCCGGGTCGACGCCATCCCTCGCGGTGAGCGTGGCCGCGGGCTGGCTTCCGAGGCAGACCTCGTCCCCACCGTCCGGACCGACGGGCAGCGCAACCAGCAACCCTCGCGACACGGACGAGGACTGTCGCTCCGGGTGCGACGTTCCAGCTGATCACCGTGGTCCCGGCACTGCGGGAGACTCGCACCCCGCCGTCGACCTCCGGCGGCGGCAATGACGTTCCGCCGCAGAATCCGGCGGTGCACGCATCGTTCGCGATGCAAGGGTTTCCATCGTCGCACGCCGCCCCATCAGGCGCGTGTCGATCGAGAGGACAGGCCGGGTCGGCTCCCGTGCAGAACTCCGGGAGATCGCAGGGACCCGCAACCGGACGGCACTCGTCGGTGGGCGGTCGGAACCCGTTGTGCTGGCAGATATCGTTCAGGCAGGTGTCCTGGTACTCGCACTCGCTCGGCGGGTTGCCGCAAGGCGTGCCGTCGGGTCCGCAGGGGAGAACCCAGCGCTTCGTCTTGCCCTCGTCGCGCAGCAGCTCCTGGAGGAAGCGCCGGGTGTGGATCCGTACGTCGGCGCGCAGGATGTGCTGCTTCGACAGTCCGGTGCAGCGGTGGCGCCGCATGGCCGCCCGCTGAACCCTCGCAATCCTGATCGCCCGCCTCGTGCGTGCGTTCGCCTGCGCTCCGGTCGCGCTCCCCCGCCAGGACGCGGTCCGCCGCGTCCGTTCCTCGTACACCGCGACTGAGCGGACTTCGCCAAGCTCAGATGGCGGAGTTCGGCCAGCAGGTCGCAGTCTACGAGATCGTTCAGGAAGTCACCGTGGACGTTCGGTACACCCTCCTTCAGAAGCGGAAGATCGGAGTGCTCGACGACGGCGGGAACGCCGCGATCCACCGGGCCGTCCTCGACGAGGCGGGCTTCGTCGCAGGGACTCACTACATCGTGATCCCCACCGCGACCCTGATCGACGTGAACGAGTACACCTGCCTGACCGGGGTGAGCGAGCCGCATTTCGCCTCCACGACCGCCGACGGCCCGGCGCAGGCCGTCCGGAAGTTCGTCGCCTCGCAGGGGAACTTCCTCGGCCAGTGCGCGGGGCTCATCACCTACGAGAACAACGCGACCTACGGGCGGTTCCAGACGACGCAGGATGCGCTGCCGGTCGGCCTCGCATACAACGCAGGCACGATGAAGGCGAAGCTCCTCGACAACTCCTCGACGACATGGTGCCCGGCCGGCACCTGCAACGACACGAGCATCTTCAACGAGGTGAACACGAACGGAACCGCGCTGGGGGACGGCGACAGCGTGAACCCCCCCAACGACGCCGACATCGGGAGCCACACGGCTGCCAGCACGACGCTCGACTTCGGCAACGGAAACAACACGAACAACTCCCAGCTCGACGTGACTGCGGACAGCGTGTGGGCGGTGATCTTCACGGTGACGGTGAACTGAACCGGGAGCTCGGCCGATTCACGCGACCGCAGAGTCGCGCGGCACGAAGACCGCCGGATTCCTCCTCTGCGGCTGCGACGATTCCGCGTTCGCAGCGGCGGAAGTCGTGGTAGTCTCACCTCCACGGATCGATCCACCGTCCGGGAGGTACACCATGCGCCTCACCGTGCTCGTCCTCTCCGTTGTCTTGCTCCTCTCGTCCCCGGCCTCGGCCCAATCTCCCCCCAAGGCGGGGGAGGCAGCGCTCGGCTCCCAGCCCTACGAGAAGTACGAGAAGCCGGCCGCCTGCGCGACCTGCCACGTCGCCTTCACCCGGCAGCACGAGCAGGCGATGATGTCCCAGTGCTTCACGCATCCGTGGGACGAGATCGAGTACTTCGAGCTGGCGATCCCGCACGCGGCCAAGGAAGGAAAGGTCGCGGGAATCAAGGCGGGATGCAACGGCTGCCACTCTCCGCTCGCCTTCCTCGCGAACGACATCCCCCCGAAGAAGGTGGCGGAGAAGAGCCGCGCTAACGAGTCGGTCTCCTGCGACCTCTGTCACACGATCACGGGGTTTTCGGGGGACGTGCCCTTCAACTTCAACTGGATCAGCGTTCCCGGAACAGTGAAGCAGGGCCCGCGGAAAGCCGGCGAGAGCCCCTACCACGAGACGCGCGAGAACCCGTTCCTCCGGAGCGCCGACTTCTGCGGGACCTGCCACAACGAGAAGGACCCGTGGGGAATCTGGGTGAAATCGACCCACCTCGAGTGGAAGGACGGGCCGCACGGAAAGGCAGGGATCGTCTGCCAGGATTGCCACATGCCGCCGGCGGCCGGTCAGTTCGCGCTCATGGGCGAGACCTATCCGGACGTGCGCCAGCATCTCTTCCACGGCGCGCACGATCCAGGGAAGCTCCAGGGGTCGGTGGAGGTCCGCATCCACCCCGAGACGGTCGAGGCGGAGCCGGGCGAGACGGTGAGGCTCACCGCCGTCGTGGTCAACGCGAAGGCGGGACACAAGATCCCGTCGGGCTCCTCGGAGGAGCGGGTCGTCTGGATCGACGTCGAGGCGAAGGACGCGAAAGGAAAGACCTATCGCCTTCCCGTGGACAAGAAGGGATTCCCCGGCGAGGAGTACACGATCGCCTCCGATCAGGCGCTCGCCTACCAGGACATCGGCGAGATCAAGGGAATCGACGGATTCAAGGGTCTCCCTCGCGACGGGGAGGTCCCGAACGGCGATCGGATCTTCCGGCTTCCGTACCTCGACCCGAAGGGGAGGATGACGATCGCGCAGTGGAACACCGAGAAGTTCGGCCCCACCGACTACCGGCTCGCGCCGCTCCAGGCGGTTTCCGAGACCTACACGTGGAAGCTGCCCCAGGACGTTCCGAGCGGCGCCGTCCATGTCACCGCGAGGGTGTACTACTCGCGGCTCGTGTCGTCGGTCGCCGAGTACATGAAGGTCCCCAGGGAAGAGTCGCAGCCCGTTCTCGTGAACGCGCACTCCACCACGTTCAGCGTCCTCGACTGACGACGGAGACGACCACCATGAGATCTCACCATCGCACCGTCCTCGCGCTCGTGGGCCTCGCCTGCCTTCTCGCATGGAGTCGCGCCGAGGCGATTCCCGCCTTCGCTCGCAAGTACCAGATGTCGTGCACGACCTGCCACGCACCGTCCCCCCGCCTGAAGGCGTACGGCGAGGAGTTCGCGGGACGCGGCTTCCGGATGCCGGATCCGTCGCAGGAGCCCGCGCGGGACACCTACGACGTCGGCGACCCTCTTCTCAGGCTCTCCCGGAGCCTTCCGCTGGCGATCCGCATCGACGGTTACGCCTCCTACAAGCAGAACGCGCTGGCGGAGACCGACATGGAGTGGCCCTGGATCTTCAAGATCCTCTCCGGGGGGCCCGATCTCCGATCGGATCTCGTACTACCTGTACTTCCTGGTGGAGGAGGGGGAGACGGTCGGGCTCGAGGACATCTGGATCCAGTTCAACTCGATCTTCGGAGCTCCCCTTGGACTTCACCGTGGGCCAGTTCCAGGTGTGCGATCCGATGTTCAAGCGCGAGCTGCGCCTCGAGCGGTTCGACTACGAGATCCTCGCGACCCGTGTGGGCAGGTCGGGCGTCGATCTCACGTACGACCGGGGGCTGATCTTCAACGGGCACGCCCCTGCGAAGGTCGACATCATGCTCATGGTCCTGAACGGGAACGGGATCGATCCCGCCGAGGGGGAGCAGTTCGACCGGGACAACTACAAGAACCTCGCCCTGAGGATCGTCCGCCCGTTCGGGAAGACGCGAATCGGCCTGTTCGGGTACTCCGGCCGCGAGCGCGAGCCCGGCTCCGAGGGAGCCGGAACGACCAACGCCATGACCTACTGGGGCCCCGACGTGGTGATGGATCTCGGGGAGAAGTGGGCGGTCTCCCTGGAGTACCTCGAGCGAAGGGACGACGATCCGCGGTTCGTCGGTGACGAGAGCCCCACGTACAGGACTCGCGGCGGCTTCGCCGAGGTCCACTACTTCCCGCAGGGGCAGGACGGCCGATGGGTTCTCTCCGCGCTGTACAACAAGATCACGTCGGACTTCGAGCCGGCCGATCCCGAAGATGCGGACCCGGACTACGAGAGCGCCTCGCTGACGATGAACTACCTCCTCGCGCGCAACCTGCGCGGGATCTTCGAGGTGGGCCGCGACCTGCAGGAGGATAGGACCCGGGTGAGCTTCGGCCTGTCCACCGCGTTCTGATCCCGAAGGCCAGTTTCCTTCACGCCGAGCGCTCGTTGGACGATGCGCAGCGGTGGTGCCGTCGACTGCGTCGTTCCCCTCGGCTACCCTTTGCCGCCCAGGATCCGCAGTCGCGGCCGGCCGCCGGCGCTGCGCGGTGGCGTTTCCGGAGCCGGGTTCGAGGGATCGGATGAGACGATCGCGTACCGCGCGGCGCGGGGTGCTTGCCATTGTTCTCCCGGCGATTCTCGCCACGATCGTCCACGCGCAGCTCGCCGCCACCGATCCCCCGCGCCACGTCCCCCGGGCCACCGGCCCGATCCGGGTGGACGGCGCGATCGACGAGCCGGCCTGGAGCGATGCCCTGGCCCTCGATCTTCCCTACGAGACCGAGCCCGGCGAGAACACCCCGGCCGACGTGGCGACGACCTGCTGGATCACGTACGACCAGGATCGTCTCTACGCCGCCTGCCGCGCCCACGATCCGGTGCCGAAGGAGATTCGCGCACGGTACACCGACCGGGACCAGGCGTTCAGCGACGACGTGGTGGGGGTGAAGCTCGACACGTTCAACGACGGGCGGCGCGCATTCCAGTTCTTCGTGAACCCGCTCGGCGTGCAGATGGACATTCTCCAGGACGACGTGAACGGGGGGGACGACTCGTCCTGGGACACGATCTGGGACTCGGCGGGACGGATCACCGAAACGGGCTACGAGGTCGAGATTTCGGTCCCGTTTTCCTCGCTGCGTTTCCAGCGGGGCGACGGCGATCAGACGTGGGGGCTCGACCTGGTCCGATTCCGGCCCCGCTCGCGTGTCTTTCGACTGGCGCTCAACACGCGGGACCGGGGATCGAATTGCGAGCTGTGCCGGAACGGACGGATCACGGGCTTCACGGGCGCGGAGCCGGGGAAGAACCTCGAGATCGTCCCGACGCTCACCGCGACCCGTGAGAGCACGGTCGAGAGCTTCCCGTCGGGCGGCCTCTCGCAGGAGGACTCGACGATCGAGCCGGGACTCACCCTGAGGTGGGGGTTCACGCCGAACCTCGCGCTGTCCGCCACGGTGAATCCCGACTTCTCCCAGGTCGAGGCCGACTCGGCACGTCTCGACGTGAACGAGGAGTTCGCGCTCTTCTATCCCGAGAAGCGGCCGTTCTTCCTCGAAGGGTCCGACTTCTTCACGACGCCGATCGACGCGGTGTACTCGCGAACGGTGGCCGACCCTTCGTGGGGAACCAAGGTGACGGGGAAGGAGGGGGCCAACGCCGTCGGGGTCATGGTGGTCCAGGACGAGATCACGAACCTCCTCTTTCCGGGAAGCGAGGGATCGGACGCCACCACGCTGTACGAGGAGAATCTCTCCGCGGTGCTCCGATACCGGCGCGACCTGGGGAGATCGTCCGCGGTGGGCGCGCTCGTCACGATGCGGGACGGCGACCGATACTCGAACCTCGTGGCGGGGCTCGACGCGGTGGTGCGGCCGACGCCGAGCGACTCGCTGCGGGCTGCAGGCGCTGCGCTCGGAGACCGAGTACCCCGAGAGCGTCCAAACCGGTTTCGGACAGCCTCGCCGGGAAGCTCCGCGACGAGGCGTTCGTCGCGAGCTACCGGCACGAGCCGCGGAGCTGGCTGGCGTACGCGTCGTACTCGGACTACGGCAAGGACTTCCGCGCCGACCTCGGGTTCGTCCCGCAGGTGGACTTCACGCGGGTCGCCGCCGGCGGCGGCTACAAGTGGTATGGCGATGCGAGCAGCACGTTCAGCACGATCCGGCTCGAGTCGGACTGGGACGAGACGAAGGACCAGTCGGGGAGCTTGATCGAGCGCGAGATCGAGGCGTGGTTCGAGGCGAGCGGTGGCCGGGACTCCTTTCTTTTCCTCGGGACGGGCCGTCGCACCCGTGTCTTCAACGGCGTGAGCTTCGACCAGGCGTTCGTCAGCGGCTCGTACGAGCTCGACGTCACGCCGACGCTCCGGGCGGAGATCGACGTTTCCTACGGTGACGAGGTGGATTTCGGCTACGACGCGGAGCCGGGTGTCGCCCGCCAGGGAAAGCAGCTCGACATCAATCCAGGGCTCCGATGGACGGCAGGGCGGCATCTCCGCCTCACGCTCGGCCACGAGTACCGGACCCTGGATCTGGAGGAGGGTCGCCTCTTCCGGGCCGACCTCACGGAACTTCGTCTCGTCTATCAGTTCGACGTGCGGATGTTCCTTCGTCTGATCGCGCAGCACGCCGACGTCGCCTTCGACCCCACGCTCAGCGGCGGCGAGCCGGGCGGCAGGGACATCTTCACCCAGGTCCTGTTCTCCTACAAGCTCAACCCGCAGACGGCGCTCTACGTCGGGGCGACCGACGAGCGATCCGAGGTCTTCCAAGGGATCGAGGCCGACGAGCTCACGCCCACGGGCCGCACGCTGTTCGTGAAGATCGGCTACGCCTGGGTGCCCTGAGCGCCACGCGTTCCGGTTTCGGGCTTCGGGGACAGTCGTCCATCAGGTGAGCCGCGGTGCGGGGATCGATGTCTGCGTCGACGTCCCCTGTGGCGTCGCGGGGGGTCGCGTGGAGGGGAACACGGTCAACGGGGCGAACGCCGACGATGGAATCTACCTATACGCCCCGGACTGCACGCCGTTCGTCGTGGCGAACAACACCAGCACGAACAACCTCAACCACGGCCTGAACCTCTACCTCGGCGGAGCCACGATCAGCGGCAATACCGGTAGTTACAACGGCTACTCGTACTCGTACGGCGGGTTCCACATCGAGGGGGACGGGAACGCCATCTCCCAGAACTTCGCGAACAACAACGCCGAGGACGGGTTCGAGGTACTCGGCTGCACGAACAACGTCGTCGGCAACCAGGCGAAGAGCAACCTCGACGACGGGATCGAGATCGTTTCACTCGGGTGCGGCATCGGCAACACTCTCGAGCGAAACCTCGCGCAGTACAATCAGGGCGAGGGGATCGCGCTGGGAAGCGATCCGGCGAGCGTGCGATACAACACCTCCCGGAACAATCGCAAGCCGAAGGCCGGGGCGTCGGGCGACTGCACGAGCGACGCGCCGGGACCGGGACAGATCCTCGTCGGCAACGTTTGCAGCGACGGCAGCAATGTCCTCAACACGAACGAGATCGAGTGAGCGCGCAGGAATCGGTACGAAGGGGCCGGCACCTCGACTGCCGTGACGAGGGGTGCCCGACCGCTTTTTCGTGAGCGGGCGGGGACCGCTCGTCCCGGTGCCGAAGCGGGGATTCTCGGGGAGCGCAACCGGATTCCTCGTCTCGCTCGGAGTGACGACGGCGGAGTTTCGGTCGCCGTCCCTGAAGCTCGGATCTCAGGGACAGACGAGCGTCGGACGCGGAGTCCCCGAGGAACCGGCGCCGGCGTTCCTCCCACACTGGTTCGCGGCCATCACCACGTAGAAGTGCGTCGTTCCGACGTCGGGCTCCGGCTCGACGTCGCGCGCCATTTGGATCAGCGTCGAGGCCGCGAAGCAGAACCCGGGATTCAGGTCGGAAGGGTCGGTCGCGAGCACGACGTCGTACCAGATCTCGGCGGCTCCCGGAGAAAGCGGCGCCTCCCAGCGGAGCACCGTGGGCAGTCGGCCCTGGAGCTGCAGATCCCGCGCAGGCCCGGGGGCGCTCCACGCCGTAGGCGACGCGGGTTCGCAGTCGGACGAATCTGACTGCCCGTCTCCGTCGTCGTCGGGATCGCACGGATCGCCGATGGCGTCTCCGTCGAGATCCCGCTGATCGGCGTTCGGGATTCCGGGGCAGACGTCGCACGCGTCGTCGATGCCGTCCGCGTCGGCGTCGTTTCCGGGGAGGGGAGGCGCGGACTCGTCGAGCGCCGTGGCGAGGGAGGTCGTCCCGAGCGTCTGCGTGATGCGCACGTCGTCGAGGTACCAGCCGTCGTCGTCCGGGATCGGGTTCCAGGCGAATGCCGACTGGTAGGTGTCGATGTCGGAGAGCTTGATGCTCGTGAACAGGAAGCGGATCTGGACGGCGCGCCCGCGGAACGGGGACAGGTCGAAGACCGACTCGACCCACGTCCCGGGGCCGAGAGCCCCCGGGAGCCCGTGGCCGTCGGCCGCGCGTCCGACGTTCGCCGGCGAGAACGGCTGGTCGGTGTCGCCGAGCCACGAGAACGCGAACTCCGGGAAGCACGTCGAGGAGGGTCCGAACGGATGGTAGGGATTCGCGTCGGCGAACCAGTGGGTCTCGTCGCTGCCGTCGTCCACCGGGTCGAAGGTGCAGTTGGAGAACTCGGAGGCCGCCTGGACGTCGTGGGGATTCACGATGGGAGAGAGAGTGCGCCAGATCCCCGTGCCGGTCACCCGTGCCTGGACGACGCCTCGATCGACGGCGCTGCCGTACGGCGTGGTGGTCGATCGCGAATCGACCGTGGAGATCTGCTGCTTGATCGAAAGCTTCGGGGTCGCGCCGACGCACTCTCCGAGACCGCCTCCCGCGCAGTCCTGATCCGACGCACAGGCCTGCGGATCGGGCGATGGGTCGTCGCGGCAGATCCGGGCCGCGAGGCGAATTCCGGACGAGGAACGCAGCGAGTCGAGCTGGCTGAGCTGGTAGGTGTCGAGGCCGGGGTTGCCGGTGACGTGGACGCCATAGTGGACGGAGCGTGCGCCGAGGTACGCCCGCCCTCCGTCGGGCGCACCGGAGGTGTGTGCGTGCCACCCGTTGAGAGGGGACTGCCCCGAGAAGAAACCGAGGTAGCACGGCTCGGGACAGTCGGTGGCTCCGCAGCCGGGACGGTACGGGCTGTTGTACTGGCAGCGATACCCGTTCGAGAGGCTGTTCGACGCGAGATTCGAGTCGAGGCTCTGCGCCTGGAAGATCCCGAGACCGGACTCGAAGCCTTCCGCGATCGTCGAGGTTGCGGTCGCGGGGTGTACGGCGTCGAGATCGAGCTCGAGGCGCACCGCCTCGTCGCTCTCGGACGCGAGCTCTAAGGCCGAGACCCGGACGTCGAGGGCCGCGTCGTAGTCCTGATCGGTTCCGCGCCGGCACTCGGCGTCGCTCGCGCATCGGGGCATCAGCCACCACGGCTTCCGCGGGGCGTAGAAGTTGGAGCAGGTTCCAGCGGTGCACGTGACCCCGCTTCCGCCGCGCTCGGCCCTGGGATTGACCGTGACGCGGACCGGGATCGGGACCGCAACCTCGCGCGCCGGCCGGAAGCGCCCCGACGACCACGGTGGATGGCTGGACGCAGACGAGCCTGGGGTCGGAGGAAGAGATCGCAACGGAAACCCCGGTCAGATCGAGCGGGGAGGTGTTCCGCAGGGCGAGGGAGACGAGCGCCGTCTCCCCGGAGTCCGGAAACCCGTCGAGGTCGCCGTCCACATCCCGTACGGAGACGATGCGCGCGTGGATGTCGGTCGGGCGAGCGCAGGCCCCGCCGTCGCGCACCGCGAGGCCGAAGCTCGCGGACCGGGTCGGATCGGTGTTCCGAAGGAAGAGCCAGTAGCGTCCGTCGCTCAGGCACGGCGTCTCGTAGATCCACGCGCCGTCCAGCGGGTTGCGCCGAATCGTCAGGACCACGGGGGAGACGTCGGAGCGTGCGGCGTCGCACGTCGCGAAGAGATTCACGCCGACCGTCGAGTCGAACGGGTCGCCGAGAAGCTCGATGCGGAGCTTCCGCTGCGAAGCCTGGAGCGAGCGCCACGTGGCCCCGTCCGGCGCGAGGACGACGACGGGCTCGACGTGGTCGGGCGGCACGGCACCGATGTCGCTGGCGGTGGTGCACGACGGGTCGAGCGATCGCTCGACCGCCTCACCTCGCGACAGCGCGGCGACGACCGGGTCGGGGCCTGTCCCAGCCGCAGCCGGCACGGACCCGAGCGAGCAAGCAAGAAGGACCACGCTCCACGGGAGATTGCCGGTCGTCATGAGCCTCCTCCTCCAGCGTCACGGGAATTGCTCCAAGTATACTCGCTGCCCCTTCCGCCGCTGCAATCGCCGGCGCGGACGCCGGAGACGCGCGCACGACCATCTCGCGCGGACTCACCGACTCGACGTACAGATCCGCCGGCTGGCCTCGCGGCGTCAGGTGCGCCGTGAGGCCGATGTCCGGGTTCGTGACCAGCGCGAACGTCTCGTCGAGGGGGATGCGGGCGACTCCACCCGCGAGCCGGGCCGTCCCTCGCGTGTAGGTCGCCACCTCGTCCCCCTCGAGCGATGCATAGACCACGGAAAGATCCGGCCGGCTCGGGTGGTTCTGGACGAAATTCTCGGCGCCCACTGCCTGAAAGGTGCCGGCCACCCAGAGGTCGTCCGAGAACTCGAACCGGTCGTTGCCGTCGTTCCAGGAGAGCGCATCGCCCGTCGCATTCCCGTTGTTGTAGAAGTAGATGAACTGGTTCCCGTCGGGTCCGTTGTCGTCCATCCGGATCTCGCCGTTCAGGTAAACCTGTCCGTCCACCTCGAGATCCTCGTTGACATACACATCCCCCGCGCTGGCCATGTCGCCGGAGGTGGGTGCCCCGCCGCTGCCGAAGTAGTTGTAGTTCACGGACGCGTTCAGCCCTCCGGTCCGGATCGGGCCGCTCAGGGCCAGCTCGTCGTTCATCTCGAAGCGGTCCTGCGCATCGTTCCACGCGAGGGATCGGCCGGTCGGGCCGGTGTTGTAGAAGTAGATCGTCTGGTTCCCGTCCGGGCCATCGTGGTCCATCTCCAGGGAGCCGTTCAGATGAGCTTCTCGAGGATCGCTGGACTCGCGAGGCGCCCGATCGCCGCCGCGCGGATCCGCACCGGCGCGTCGCTCCTGGCGATGCGCGAAAGGAGGCCCTGGTCCCCCAGTCTCCGAACGGCAGCCAAACGGATCGTCTCGTCGGCTTCGTCGACGGCCAGCGCAGCGAGGACGGTCGTGTCGGCCAGGTGCTCCACGGCAGCGACGCGAACGAGCGGGTCCCGGTCTCCCTTGGCGACTCTCACCACGAGATCTTGATCCCTCATTCTCGAGAACGCGATCTCCCGCGTCCTGGAGCCGGCAGCGGCCTTTCGCGCGATCGCGAGGAGGCGGCGGGAATCCGTGATCAGCGGGATGGCGAGATCCCTCATCTCCCCGTTCGGATCGCGCAGGGCGACCTCGAAGAGGTGGTCCTGGTCCGAGATCGCCCTGATGGCCCGGAAACGGACCATGCGGCTCGGATCCCTGAGGGCGATCCGGGTGAGAAGGTCCTGGTCCTCCATGCGTCCCACGGCCTCCTCGCGCACGTACGGGTCGGGATCGTCGAGGGCCGCTTCGATCAGGAGCGTCCGGCTCTTGGTGCGGGACACCGCCGCCTGCCGGAGAACCCAGCTCTCGCTCCTGCAGAACTCCTCCAGGATGTCCGGATCGGTCAGGCGCCGGACGGCTTCCGCGCGAACCTCCTCGCGGGGAGCGTCACGGGCCACTCGCTGGAGAATCTCCTGCCCGCCGATGCGGTCGACCGCGAGAAGGCGGACCCGACTGCTCGGATCCTCCATGGCAACGCGGCGCAAGGTCTCGTCGTCGTCGATCCTCGAGACGGCACGGCCGCGGACCTCGGCGTTCTCGTCTGCGAGAGCGACCCGGCGCAGGAGCTGCGGGTCGGCGAGGGAATCCACGGCACGCATCCGGACGACCGGATCGGGGTCGACCAACGCTGCTTCCGCCGGGGGGCCTTCCTGGGCAGCGGGTTCGCACGGACCGGCAAGGAGCAGTCCCAGCGCGATCCATCCGGCCGGACGGATCGACAACGTCACGAAGTTCGGGGCCCGCCGGGTCCGGAGCGACCCGCACCGTGGAGTCCGAGAGAGGCCACGTCCGTGCTGGAGCTCCCGGCCGGGCCGTCCGTCTTCGCGAGAGTCACCGGACCTTCCGTCTCCCGGGGGCTCGCTGCCCCGGCTGCCGAGGCCGCTTCGGGCCTAGTTGCTTCTCCCGCTCGAAAAGAGAGAGGCTACTTTACGATCGCCGGAGCGACAACCTCCTGTCGTACACCCAGGTCGCCTCCCGAGTCCACGGCATCGATCGGCCGGACGAGCCACTTCGACGCTTCCCCGACGCCCCACGATGCTCCTTTTCCTGCCAGGCCCCATCGAGCCTGGCTCGGCCGCCAGGCCTCCAGCCGATTGCTGCGCGGTGCAAGCGCGCGGCGACCGAAAAGGAGCGGTCGGGACTATAATCCTCGCCCGAGAGCGGGGTTCCCGCCGCGAAAGGCCGGAGAGTGGAAGGCTTCCACAAAAGGGAATGCTGGGTCTGCAGCCGGAGCGAGGACGAGGCCGACCTCTCCCAGTGCCCGATCTGCTCGCGCTTCTACTGCGGCGACCACGGGTTCTCCATGGCCGGTCGCGAGTTCTGCGGCGAGCGCTGCGCGAACTACTTCTTCTTCCCGGACGACAGAGAGCTGAACGGAGGATCCATGTTTCCCGTTGCCCGCCCCAGGCGTCTGCGCCGAACCCCCACGATCCGTGCGATGGTGCGGGAGACCACCCTGCACCCTTCCGATTTCATCTACCCGCTCTTCGTGCGCTCCGGCCAGGGGGTGAAGACGGAGATCTCGGCCATGCCGGGGAACTTCCACTTCTCGGTGGACCGGTTGGTCGAGGAGGTGGGCGAGGCCTGGGAGGAAGGGGTCCAGTCCGTCATCCTCTTCGGAATCCCCGACCGCAAGGACGAGACGGCATCCGAGGCGTTCAGCGACGAGGCCCCGGTCCAGAGCGCGGTGCGCGCCCTGAAGAAATCGTATCCCGACCTCGTGGTCATGACCGACGTGTGCCTGTGCGAGTACACCAGTCACGGCCACTGCGGCATGGTGAAGGACGGGGAGGTCCTGAACGATCCCACCCTCGACGTCCTCGGCCGCGTCGCCGTGTCCCACGCCCAAGCGGGGGCCGACATGGTCGCGCCGTCGGACATGATGGACGGTCGCGTCGGCGCGATCCGCGAGGCGCTGGACGACGCGGGATTCACCGGCACCGCGATCCTCTCTTATGCCGCCAAGTACGCTTCGGCCTTCTACGGACCCTTCCGCGAGGCCGCCGGGTCGACCCCGCAGTTCGGGGACCGGCGCGCCTACCAGATGGACCCGGCCAACTCGGACGAGGCGCTCGTCGAGGTCGGGCTCGATCTCGAGGAAGGGGCCGACATCGTGATGGTGAAGCCCGCGCTGTCGTACCTCGACGTGATCCGGCGCGTGAAGGACACCTACGGAGTGCCCCTCGCCGCGTACAACGTGAGCGGCGAGTTCGCCATGCTGGTGGCCGCCGCCCAGCGCGGATGGATCGAGCGCGAGAGGACGATTCTCGAGGTGCTCACGTCCATCCGCCGGGCGGGCGCAGACCTCATCCTGACCTACCACGCCCGCGAGGCGGCGCGTCTCCTCCGGTAGCCGGATGCCGACACGGAGGTCGAGCCCGTGCCTTCTGCCGTCGCGAGCGGCGCATCCGCGCCTGCCCGTCCCGCGAGCGGTGGATTCCGGCGGACGCCCGACCCCCGGCTCGGCGTCCCGGTGAGGGGACGCCGTGTCGGGCCCAAGCCGGAGAAGCTCCGATTCCCATCGCCTCTTCGATCGCGGAGAGCTTCGTCTCAGGAGGACCGGGGCGGCGCGCCTGGCGGATCTGGGGCGCATGCACGCCCCTCGTTCTCCGTCGCCGCGTGAGCGGAAGGACGACCAGGACAGGGCGCTGACGGATCGTCTGCGGGCGATGGGACACGATCTGGCCCGGGCGTTCGGATTGCGCTTCGCGACGATCGAGGCCGAGCGCGATGGCGTGGTCGCCCACTACGGCATCTGCTACGCCGACGGCGCCATCCGCATCCGGCTGCGCCACGCCGTCACCGGCAGGCCCCTCGAGGAGTCGAGCCTCGTCGACACGCTGTGCCACGAGCTGGCGCACCTGAAGCATTTCGATCATTCCCCGCGCTTCCGCGCGTTCTATTCCCGGATCCTCGCGGAGGCGCGCAGGCGCGGATACTATCGGCCCGGTCCAGTGGGCGAAGAGCCGCCGCGGCAACGCTCGCTCTTCGACTTCGCGGACTGCGGCACGGCCTGACGGACCGCGATCCCCTGCGCGAGGCGACCAGGGGGCAGGCGAGAGTCCGGTCGCGAGGTCAACGGAGGGTGCATGGCGAATCGGCACGAAGAGCTGTTCGAGGAAGCCCGGCGGTACATCCCGGGAGGGGTGAACAGTCCCGTCCGGGCGTTCGGCGCCGTGGGAGGCACGCCGGTGTTCATGGAGAGCGGCAGCGGAGCGCGCGTCCGCGATGCCGAGGGGCGTGAGTACATCGACTACCTTGGCTCGTGGGGGCCGCTCCTCGCCGGCCACGCGCATCCGCGCATCGTTGCGGCTCTCCGCGACCAGGCGGGAAAGGCGACCTCGTTCGGCGCGCCGAGCCGGCTCGAGACCGAGCTGGCCCGGCGGGTGTGCGAGCGGGTTCCCGCGTGCGAGAAGGTGCGATTCGTCTCGTCGGGCACCGAGGCGACCATGTCGGCGATCCGCTTGGCTCGCGCCGCGACGGGCCGCGAGGGCGTGCTCAAGGTCGAGGGGTGCTACCACGGTCACGTGGACTCCCTTCTCGTCGAGGCCGGCTCGGGGTTGATGACGTTCTCGATCCCCGGGAGCCCCGGCGTCCCCGCTGCGCTTGCGGCTCTGACTCGCGTCGTCCCGTTCAACGATCCAGCCGCCCTGGAGCGGTCGCTGCGGGCGCACGGTCGGGAGACCGCGTGCCTGATTCTCGAGCCGATCGCCGGCAACATGGGGCTCGTTCCCCCGCAGCCCGGATATCTCCAGGCGGTCCGGGACCTGACGAAGGAGCACGGCGTCGTGCTGATCTTCGACGAGGTGATGACCGGCTTCCGCGTCCATCGGGGCGGGGCGCAGACCCGCTACGGGATCGTTCCCGATCTGTCCTGCTTCGGCAAGGTGATCGGCGGCGGGCTCCCGGTGGGGGCGTACGGAGGCAGGTCGGACCTCATGGAGCGGATCGCGCCTTCCGGCCCGGTGTATCAGGCGGGGACGCTGTCCGGGAATCCGCTCGCCATGCGCGCCGGCATCGAGATGCTCGACATCCTCTCGGAGCCTGGGACGTACGAGCGGCTCGAGACCGTGTCGGCCCATCTCGCCTCGGGGCTCGAGAGCGCGGCGCGAGCGGCCGGGATTCCCGCCACCGTGAACCGCGTCGGCTCCATGCTCACGGCGTTCTTCACGCCGGGCCCGGTCACCGATTTCGCTTCCGCCAAGTCCGCCGACACGGGGCGGTACGGCCGGTTCTTCCATGCGATGCTCGCCGAGGGCGTCTACCTGGCGCCGTCGCAGTTCGAGACGGCGTTCGTCTCCACGGCGCACGGCGAGGCCGAGGTGGACGCCACGGTCCGGGCGGCGGGGATCGCCATGCGACGCCTCGCGACGGCGGAAAGGAGGTAGGAGAGCCATGGTCCAGCTGCGCTACCACGGGCACGACTGCTTCGAGATCGAGAGTGGATCCCACCGGCTCCTCATCGATCCCTTCCTCGAAGGGAACCGGCTGGCGGACGTGACGGCCGGCGCCTTCGTGCGGCTCGACGCGGTTCTGATCACCCACGGACACGGCGACCACGTGGGGGACGGCGTCGCGATCGCGAAGCGTACCGGAGCGCTGGTCGTCTCGAACTTCGAGATCGTGAACTACTTCGCTTCGAAGGGGTGCAACGGACACCCGATGCACATCGGCGGCGGCTTCACGTTTCCGTTTGGCCACGTGAAGCTCACGATCGCCCACCACGCGTCCACGGGTCCCAACGGCGAGGCGCTGGGCAACCCGGTCGGCTTCGTCGTCACGACCGGGGGGAAGAGGATCTACCACGCCGGGGACACCGGGCTCTTCCTGGACATGCAGCTCATCGGCGAGATGAGCGGCCCGCTGGACGTCGCACTCCTCCCCATCGGAGACAACTTCACCATGGGCGTCGACGACGCCGTGAAGGCCGCAGAGTTCCTCCGGGCGAAGGTCGCGATCCCGATGCACTACGACACGTTCGACCTGATCCGCTCCGACCCCGACGAGTTCGTTCGCAAGGCGAGAGCGAAGGGGCTCGGCGCGGCGGTGGTGAAGCCAGGCGGTTCGTTCGAGGTCGCGTGAGGCGGGGGGAGAATCGCGATCGCTCGGGTGGGAGTCTGCGGGCGCAGCGAGGCGCTTCGACGCCCGGTGGCTACTTCGTCCGCTCCAGGTAGCTCCCGTCCTCCGTGCTGATCCGGACCTTCTCCCCTTCCTCGATGAACGACGGGACCTGCACGACCAGGCCGGTCTCGAGCGTGGCGGGCTTCCTCTGCGCCGATGCGGTCGCGCCCTTGATCCCCGGCGCCGTTTCCACCACCCGCAGATCCACGGAGGACGGCAGCTCGACGCCCACCGGCTTCGACTCGACCCACTCCATGTTCACGGTGGACTCGGGGAGGATGTAGGACATCGTGTCGCCCAGGACGTCGTCGGCCAGGGCGACCTGCTCGTAGCTCTCCGTGTCCATGAAGTGATACCCGTGGTGGTCGTGGTAGAGGTACTGCATCTGCTTGGATTCGAGCATCGCCTTGGCGACCTCGTCCTCGGAGCGGAAGCGCATCTCGGTGTTCGAGCCGGTCCGCAGACTCCGCAGCCGGGTCTGCACCATGCCGCGCCAGTTGCCCGGGGTGATGTGCTGCATGCTCATCACGCGGTACAGCTCGGTGCCCACCTTGATGACATTTCCCTTGCGGATTTCCGTCGCCTTCATCGATCGACCTCGTTTCGAGCTTCCTCAGCGGCGCCGCCGGCGGAGGAGACCGTTCAGTGCTTTCCCGAGCCGGCCGTTTCCACCGTGAGGGCCGTGTACGCGGGCAGGATCTTCTTCGATCCGTGCCGCGCAAAGCGTATCGTGAGCTTCAAAGATTTGCCCGAGCCCTCGCGGTCCATGATCTGGCCGCTCCCGAACAGCGGGTGGACGACCATCGCGCCGACCGGAAACCCGTCGCCCGGGTCCTTCTCCAGCGCCACAGCGCGTTCGCGCGCGGCTGAGCCCTTCCGGTCCCGCGCGGCCCGAGCCGCCGACGACCCCTTCCACGGGTCCCCGTCCGAGCGCCATGCCGGCCTCTCGGCGAGGAGATCGGACGGAGTCGAGGACGTCTCGTCCACCAGATCCGGCGGAATCTCGTCCAGGAACCGCGACGGGCCGTTGGTCGTGGGAACACCCTGGAAGAGCCGGACCGCGGCGTGGGAGAGGAACAGGCGCTCCCGCGCGCGGGTCATCGCCACGTAGCAGAGGCGGCGCTCCTCCTCGATCGCATCCGGGTCCTCCGCGGACCGCGCGTGCGGGAACAGGTTCTCCTCGAGCCCCACGAGGAATACCGCCGCGAACTCCAGTCCCTTCGCGCAGTGGATGGTCATGAGCGTGACGCCCGGCCCGCGGCCGACGTCGTCGGCGTCCTGCACCAGCGCGGATCGCTCGAGGAAGCCCTCGACGGTGGGGCTCTCGACCTCGTTCTCGAACTCGACGGCGGCGGAGACCAGCGCCCGCACGTTGTCCATCCGATCCGATCCCTGGCCGGGATACGAGGCCTCGATGTAGTCCTGATAGGCGGCCTCGCGGAGGATCGCTCGGAGAACGTCCGCGGGCGGCGTCGTGGCGGCGAGCGAGCGGAGCCCCGCGATCAGCTCGAGGAAGCCACGGACGGCCCGGGCCGATTTCGGGGACACACGCGCCTCGGCGACGACCGCGTCGGCGGCCGACGCCAGCGAGATTCCCCGCTCCCTGGCCATCTCCTCGATCGTCTTCATCGTGCCGTCGCCCACTCCCCGGGTGGGAACGTTCGCGATCCGACGGAAGCTGGGCTCGTCCAGCGGGTTGGCGATGAGCTTCAGGTAGGCGAGGAGATCCCGGACCTCCTTGCGCTCGTAAAACTGAACGGAGCCCACGAGCTGGTGCGGGACGATGTCCCGGCGGAACACCTCCTCGAACTGGCGCGACTGGGCGTTGGTCCGGTAGAGGACGGCGATTCGCTCGTAGGGGATCTCCCGCGCGAGATTCCGGATCGTTCGAGACACCCAGTTGGCCTCGGTCCGGTCGTCGGAAGCCCGGCACAGATCCACCTTGCCGCCGCGCTCGTTCTGGGTCCAGAGGGTCTTTCCCTTGCGGCTGCGGTTGCGGGAAATGACCGCTCCGGCAGCTTCGAGAATCGTTCCGCTGGATCGGTAGTTCTGCTCGAGCTTGAGCACGCGGGCGGTGGGATGGTCGCGCTCGAATCCCAGGATGTTGCGGATATCGGCCCCGCGGAACCGGTAGATGCTCTGATCCTCGTCGCCCACCACGAAGACGTTGCCGTGAACCGAGGCGAGCGCGCGCACCAGGAGGTACTGCGGCCGATTGGTGTCCTGGAATTCGTCGACCAGCAGATGCTCGCAGGACGACGCCCACTGCCGCCGCACATCGTCGTGCTCGCGGAACAGCTCGAGGGATCGCAGGAGCAGGTCGTCGAAATCCACGCCGTTCGAGGAGCGAAGCGCTGTCTCGTAACGCTCCCACACGCGCGCCGCGAGCCTGTCGGTGGCCGAGAAGGCCCGGGCCGCCATCTCCTCCGGTCGTTCCAGGGCGTTCTTCGCCCGGCTGATGCGGGAGAGAATCGGCCGGGCGGACGCGACGTCGTCCGCCGCGCTGTCCGCCTTGAGGATCTGCTTCACGATGGAGATCTGATCGGCCGTGTCGAAGACGGCGAATCCGGGCTGCAACCCCACGCGCGCGCCGTGCCGGCGAAGGACCCGCAGGCAGAGCGCGTGAAAGGTCCCGATCCACGCCGTGACGCCTTCGGCCTCGAGCAGCGCGGCGACGCGCTCGCGCATCTCGCCCGCGGCCTTGTTCGTGAAGGTGACGGCGAAGATGCGGGACGCATCCACGCCTCGCGCGCGGACCAGATGGGCGATCCGGTGGGTGAGGACCCGCGTCTTGCCCGATCCGGCCCCGGCCAGGACCAGCACCGGGCCGTCGCCGTGCAGGACCGACTCCCGCTGCGCCGGGTTGAGTTCCGTCAGGAGCGCGTCCACGTCACTCCACCGTGACGCTCTTCGCGAGGTTCCGCGGCTGATCCACGTCGCAGCCCCGCAGGAGCGCGATGTGGTAGGCGAGGAGCTGCAACGGGACCACCATGAGCAGCGCGGAGAGCAGATCGTGGGTCGCGGGCGTCCGGAGCACGAAGTCCGCCTTCTCCTCGAGGTCGGCGTCCGGACGGTCCGTCACCACGATGACGATGCCGGACCGCGCCTTCACCTCCTCGATGTTCGAGAGCATTTTCTCGAAGACCCCGTCGTGGGGCGCCAGGGCGACCACGGGCATCGACTCGTCGATGAGCGCGATGGGCCCGTGCTTCATCTCGCCCGCAGGATAGCCCTCGGCGTGAATGTAGGAGATCTCCTTGAGCTTGAGGGCCCCTTCCAGCGCGATCGGATAGTTCACCCCTCGTCCGAGAAAGAGGAAGTCCCGGTGGTTCTGGAACGTCTTGGCGAGATCCTCCACCGGCTGCTCGTCCGAAAGCAGCCGCTCCATCTGGGCCGGGATGTGGTAGAGGTGCTTCACGAACTCCCTGGACTCGTCCGAGGTGACGGTTCCGCGCACCGTGCCGAGCTTGAGCGAGAGCAGGCTCAGCGCGACGATCTGGCTGGTGAACGCCTTGGTGGAGGCCACGCCGATCTCGGGCCCTGCGTGGGTGTAGATCGTTCCCTGGGCCTCGCGGGTGAGCATGGACCCCTGCACGTTGCAGATCGCGAGGGTGCTCGCCCCCTGGCTCTTCGCCTCCCTCTGGGCCGCCAGCGTGTCCGCGGTCTCTCCCGACTGGCTGATGAAGACCGGAAGGGTCCGCGGCGTGATGAGCGGCCGGCGGTAGCGGTACTCCGAGGCGTAGTCCACGTCCACGGGGATGCGGGCCAGATGCTCGATGAGGAACTTCCCCACGTGCGCCGCGTGCCAGGACGTGCCGCAGGCGACGATGCTGACCCGTCCAATCTCCCGCAGCGCTTCGTCGCTGAAGTTCATCT
This sequence comes from Terriglobia bacterium, assembly GCA_963699985.1. GTDB lineage: Bacteria > Acidobacteriota > Polarisedimenticolia > Polarisedimenticolales > CAVOVZ01 > CAVOVZ01. Next base: position 182,800 of record CAVOVZ010000022.1, on the reverse strand, counting down.
CGTGCAGGAAGATCTCGGCGGACTCGAGGGAGACCCGTCCGAGCAGCGTGTCCCGCACCGCCCGGGGCTGTTCGTGGATCTCCTTCAACATGAAATGCCGGTAGCCGCCCTTCTCGGCCATGATGGGGTCCCAGGGGATGCGCTGGGGCTGCTTGGTCAGGGCCGTTCCATCCACGCGCGAGAAGCGCGGGCCGTCGCTCGTAATGACCACCATCTCCGCGTCGTCCAGGAAGACCATGTCCTTGGTGTGGGAGAGGATCGCGGGAATGTCGGAGGCGACGAAGAACTCCCCCTCACCGATCCCCACGACCAGGGGCGGACCCTGACGCGCGGCCACGAGAACCCCGGGCTCGTCGGCGGACAGAGCGACCAGCGCGTAGATTCCGCGGAGCTGCGGGAGGACGCGGCGGAACGCCGATTCGAGATCGGGACAGCCGTCCCGCTTGGCTTGCTCGAGGGCGTGGGCGACGATCTCGGTGTCGGTCTGGGTCGCGATGCGGTGCCCGCTCTTTTCGAGGTCGCGCTTCAGCTCCAGATAGTTCTCGATGATCCCGTTGTGGATGACCACGAGGCGGCCGCCGCAGTCCCGGTGCGGGTGGGCGTTCTCCTCGGTAGGGCGACCGTGCGTCGCCCACCGGGTGTGACCGATTCCGTAGATGCCGTGAAGCGGCTTGTCGGCGAGCACTCGCTCGAGGTCGCTGAGCTTGCCGGCGGCGCGTCGCAGCTCGATGGCGCCGTTGGCCGCCACCACCGCGATACCCGCCGAGTCGTACCCGCGGTACTCCAGGCGCCTGAGACCGTCGACGAGCACCTGGACCGGGTTCTGCGGGCCGATGTATCCCACGATGCCGCACATGCGCTGCTCCTTCTGCGCGGGGGAATATACAACCTCGATGTCGGGACGGCCTGCTCGGACCGCGCGGGTTGCAGGTCAGCGGCGCGGGCGTTTGGGCGGATCCTCGATCGCCTCGAGACGCTTCCGCTCGACCCACCCCTCGACGTTCCGCTGCCGGGATCGGGCGATGGCGAGGGCGCCGGGGGGAACGTCTTCGGTCACCGTGCTGCCGGCCGCGACGTACGCGCCATCTCCCACGACCACAGGGGCGACCAGCTGGGTGTCGCTACCGATGAACACTCCCCGCCCGAGACGCGTGGGGTTCTTCCTCTTCCCGTCGTAGTTGCACGTGATGGTGCCGGCGCCGATGTTCGATCCCTCGCCGATGTCGGCGTCGCCCAGGTAGCTCAGATGCGACGCCTTCACCCCGCGCCCGAGCCGGGACTTTTTCACCTCGACGAAGTTGCCGACGCGCGCGTTCTCCTCCAGCACCGTGCCGGGACGCAGGTGCGCGAACGGTCCCACGGAGGAGCCGTCGCGCAGCACGCTGTCGACCACGACGCTGTGGTCCCGGAATTCCACGGCGTTGCCTGCGCGAACCCGGACCAGGTGGCAACCGGGAAGCACGGCGCACCGCTCGCCCAGGACGGTCGGCCCCTCGATGAGGATTCCCGGGTAGAGGATCGAGTCGCGACCGATCCGGGTCCGATCGTCGACCCACGTGCGATCCGGGTCGAGCACCGTGACGCCGGATTCCTGCAACCTCGTCGCGGTTCGGGCGTAGAGGGTACGGGATGCCGAGGCCAGCTCGGCGCGCGAGTTGACGCCGAGAACTTCGGAGGGGGCGTCGTGTGGGAGCGCGGCCACTTTCTTTCCCGAGGCGATCAGGCGAGCGACCGCGTCGGTGAGGTAGTACTCGCGCTGGGCATTGGATGGCCGCAGGCGCTCGAGCTGCGGAATGAGCGCCGCGGTGCGCGCGCAGTAGATCCCTGCGTTGATCTCTCGGATCCGCTTCTCGGCGGGAGTCGCGTCCTTGTCCTCGACGATGCGGGCGATCTCTCCCCGAGATCCGCGAACGATCCGGCCGTAGCCGGACGGGTCGTCGAGGACCGTCGTCATCACCGTGAGGTCGGCCTTCAGGCGGCGATGGGTCGCGAGCAGCGCGCGCAGCGTCGCGGGGCGAACCGAGGGGAGGTCCCCGTTGAGGATCAGGAGCGTCTCCGATCTCGGTCCTCGCAGCAGCGGCGCGGCCTGGAGAACGGCGTGCCCCGTGCCGAGCTGCTCCGACTGGAGCACGAACGAGTCCGACATGCCGTCCAGAGCCGCGCGGACCTCGTTCGCCTGGTGGCCGATGACGGTCAGAATCGCCGCGGGCCGGAGGGCGCGCGCCGCGTCGAGCACGTGCGCTGCCATGGGGCGCCCGGCCACCTCGTGGAGGACCTTCGCCCGCGCGGAGCGCATCCTCTTCCCGAGACCCGCCGCCAGCACCAGAACCGTGAGCGGCGATCGCACCGCCGCCACGTCACGACCCCGCGGGGGTCGGTTCGATGACGTCGACGAAGGCCGACTCGTCGCGGATCTTCTCGAAGTCCGAGTCGTTCGCCGCCTGGAACCGGAGCCTCGGCTCGGCGGCGATCGCCTGACGCAGATCCGTGACGCACGCGGCGGAGTTGCCGCGGAGGGCCCAAGCGGCTGCGCGAGCGTAGAGCACTCGAGACGAGCCCGGCTCTTGTCGGAGCGCTTCGTCGAAGAGGCGCACCGCGTCCTCGCCGCGTCCCTCGTTCGAGCGAACGATGCCGAGCAGGTACCGGCCCTCTGCGGTGGTGGGCTCCGCCGCCGCGGGAGCGATCTTGCGAGCGCAGAGGGTCGCGTAGAGTCGGGCGCGCTCGGCGGTCTCCGGCTCCTCCGCGCACGCCTTCTCGACCTTCTTGAACAGCGTGAGCGCCGCAGCATAGTTTCCCTTGCGCATCACATCGAGCGCCGCTGCGTACTCCGTCAGCGCGGCGTCGTACGCCGCGGAGTGCTCGGGGTGCTTCTTGGGCTGCGGGACCTCCAGCATGCGACCGGTCTTGCGCCCGGCGGCAGTTTTCAGACCCGCGCGTTCCTTTTTCTTGATCGTCATGGAATACAGCCCCTCCCGCTGGGATGGTCGACCACGCGGCCTGACGACTCGCGTTCGCGGGCGAAAGGGTCATCATAGCGGCGCGGGGCGGGACATTCAACTTCGCACCTTCCGAAGGGTGTACCACAGGAAAGTGAGGAGGAGCTGAATCGAAGCGAATCGGGGACAGTCGTCCATGACGCCCGAGGCGTCACCCTGAAATGCTGAAAACGTCCCGGCGGGAGCCGGGGGTGCGGGGGCGGAGCCCCCGTGTTTGCTAACGAGTTGTCCGTGACGCCTCGGGCGTCATGGACGGCTGTCCCCGATTCGCAGCATCGTCTCCTCACTTTCCTGTCGTACACCCCCTTCCGAAGGGGTTCGGTGGGCATACAATCCGCGCGATGCACGCCTACATCGGAATGGGGAGCAACCTCGGCGATCGCCTCGCCAACCTCCGCGCAGGGATCCAGGGACTCTCGCGCCACGGACTCGCGCCCGACGCCCTCTCTTCCGTCTGGGAGACGGAACCCGTTGAGTCGCCGGAGCCGCTCTGGTTCCTGAACATGGTGGCGCGGGCGGAAACGCAGCTCGCCCCCGAGGACATCCTCGACCGGCTCCTCGAGATCGAGCGCGCGGTCGGGAGAGTGCGAGGAGCGAGAAACGCTCCGCGCGTGCTGGATCTCGACCTGCTCCTGATGGACGGCCTCCGTCGGGAGGGGGCGCGCCTGACCCTGCCTCACCCGCGCATGTGGAGCCGTGGTTTCGTCCTGGAGCCGCTCGCCGAGATCGCGCCGGACCTTCGCGACCCGGCGACCGGGCGGACCGCCGTCGAGGCGTGCCGAGCGCTCCGGGGCTCGACGGTCGTGCGGATCCACGCCCCCATCGGACCGGCGACGGACCGGTGATGCACCCCGTGCGATCCGCTCGCTTGCCCTGCCGAAACGCGAGCCCGTATAATCCGCGGGCGAAGCGGGAGCGTGCCGTCTCATGAGGTTTCGATCGATCGCGGTGGAAGGCCCGATCGGGGTCGGTAAGACCTCGTTCGTCGAGCTCCTCGCAAAGAAATTCGACGCCTACAAGGTCATGGAGAAGGTCGACAACCCGTTCTTGAAGGACTTCTACCAGGACAAGCAGGGATCGGCATTCCAGGCACAGCTGTTCTTCCTCCTGTCTCGGCACCGCCAGCTCCTGGACCTGGCGCAGAGAGACTTGTTCCACCAGATCACGCTCTGCGACTACATCTTTCCGAAGGACAAGATCTTCGCGTACCTGAACCTCGACGACAGCGAGCTGCTCATCTACGACAAGCTGTACGCCATGCTCGAGCCGCAGGTGCCGAAGCCGGACCTGGTGATCTTCCTCCAGGCGGAGAGCGGTAAGCTGGTGGAGCGCATCAAACGGCGCCGCCGGGACTACGAGGCGGAGATCTCCGAGGCCTACGTCAACGAAGTGAACAAAGCCTACAACTACTTCTTCTTTCACTACAACCAAACGCCGCTCCTGGTCATCGATACGAGCTCCATCGATTTCGTGCACGACGAGAAGCACCTGGACGAGCTCGTCTCGCAGCTCCGGCGAATGGAGCGGGGCGTCCAGTACTACCGTCCGCTCGGCACGACGGGCTGAGCGTCCCTCGACCGCCCCACGGGAGGCGAGGAGGCCCCCATGACCGGCTCCAACCCATCGGCGCAGAGAATCAGCGTGCCCGCCTTCCGGGGACGGAAAGGCGGCGGGCGGCCTCTCGTGGTCCTGACCGCGTACGATCTCGCCACGACCCTCTGGGCGGAAACGGCGGGAGTGGACGCCCTGCTGGTCGGGGATTCGCTGGGAAACGTCGTCCTGGGCTACGAGAGCACGCTGCCGGTCACGATGGAGGAAATGCTGCACCACGCGCGGGCCGTCGGGCGCGCGAGGACCCGCGCCCTCCTGGTGGCCGACATGCCGTGGATCTCCTACCACCTTGGCCTGGAGGACACGGTCCGCAACGCGGCGCGGTTCGTCCGGGAAGCCGGAGCCGACGCGGTCAAGCTCGAGGGTGGCTCGCGACGGATCCCGGGGATCCGCGCTCTCCTCGACGCGGAGATCCCGGTGATGGGACACCTGGGGCTCACACCGCAGTCGGTGCTGATGATGGGCGGCTACAAGGTCCAGGGACGGGAGCGCGCGGAAGCCGACGGGCTGGTCCGCGAGGCGGCGGCGCTGGCCTCCGCCGGCGTGTTCTCCCTGGTGCTCGAGGGGATCCCCGCGGCCCTCGCCTCGCGGATCACCGCCGAGGTGGACGTCCCGACGATCGGCATCGGCGCGGGCCGAGGCTGCGACGGGCAGGTGCTGGTGATTCACGATCTGCTCGGGATGCTTCCGGGCCCGGTACCGAAGTTCGTGCGACGGTACTCGTCGATCTACCAGGAGCAGGTCGACGCGATCCGGCGCTGGGCCGACGACGTCCGCTCCGGAGCCTTCCCGGCCGACGACGAAACGTACGCCTGATAGCCACCTGGTTCCGGCGGAGGGTGCGGTGGAAATCGTACGGCGCGTCCACGCGATGAAGGAGTCGTCTCGCCGGGCGCGGGAAGCCCGGATGAGGATCGGCTTCGTTCCGACGATGGGCTACCTGCACGAGGGGCACCTGGCGCTGGTGCGTCGAGCCCGGGAGCTGGCCGACGTCGTCGTCGTATCCATCTTCGTCAACCCCACACAGTTCGGCCCGCGGGAGGATTTCGAGCGATACCCGCGCGACCTGACGCGGGACGCCGATCTGTGCGCGGCGGCCGGAGTGGACCATGTGTTCGCTCCGGAGAGCGCCGAGATGTACCCGCCGGGGGCCTGCACGTTCGTCGAGGTCGAGGGGCTCTCGTCGCGACTGGAGGGGGCGAGCCGGCCCGCGCACTTCCGCGGCGTCGCCACCGTCGTGCTGAAGCTCCTCGAGATCGTGGATCCCCACGTGGCGATCTTCGGCCAGAAGGACGCCCAGCAGGTGTTCATCCTCCGCCGGATGGCTCGGGATCTTCTCCTGGACGTGGAGTTGTTCGTGCACCCCACCGTTCGCGACTCCGACGGGCTCGCGCTCTCGAGCCGCAACGTGTTCCTGTCGCCCGACGAGCGCCGCGCCGCGGGAGCAATACCCAGGGCTCTGCGAGCGGGGGAGGATGCGCACGCGGCGGGGGCGAAGGACCCGTCGCGGATCGTTCAGGCGGCGCGGGGGATCCTCGAATCGGAGCCCGGTCTCCGCGTCGACTACGTCGAGCTCGTGGACACGTCGGGTCTGATGCCTGCAGTGGCGGTCAACGGGGAGATGCTCCTGGCCGTAGCCGTGTTCGCAGGGAAGACCCGGCTCATCGACAACGTCATCCTCCGCGCGTGATCGCCGCGACTCGGGGTTCCGGGGACAGTCCTCCATGACGCCCGAGGCGTCACCCTGAAATGCCGAAAACGTCCCGGGGAAATGCACGCCGGTCCGCCGGCGTGCATTTCCCGCGGGAGCCGGGGGCGCGGGGGCGGAGCCCCCGTGTTTGCATGCCGAGCTGTCCCTGACGCCTCGGGCGACATGGACGACTGTCCCCGGAACCCCCGAAACCCGGAGTTGCGGGCGGGGCGCCACCCGGTACACTGTTCCCCTTCCCGCGGGGCCGCCGCCAAGGGCGGCACGCGGTCCAGGGCGTCCAGCCGACGGCGGGCGACCCCGAAGGGGAAGCGAGAGGAAATCCGATGACCCGCGAGATGCTTCGAGCCAAGGTCCACCGGATCACGGTCACGGAGCGGAAGGTCGAGTACGAGGGCAGTCTGACGCTCGACGCGGCCCTGATGGATGCCTGCGACATGGTTCCGTTCGAGCGGATCGACGTGTACGACGTCGACAACGGCAACCGTTTCTCCACCTACCTGATCGAGGGAGAGCGAGGCAGCGGCGCATGCTGCGTGAACGGCGCCGCCGCGCACCTCGTCGGCGTGGGGCACAAGCTGATCGTCGCTGCCTACTGCTCGGTGGAGGAATCGGCCGTGCGCGGCCATCGGCCGAGGGTTGCGATCGTGGACGCGGCGAACCGGATGACGCAGCTGAAGGACCACGAGGGTGCTGGGGTCGGGGTTCCGTCCTGACCCATCAGCGCTGGCCGGGCTCCCCGAACCTCCGCTCGAAGTCCCCGAGGAGCTTCCCGTACACCTGCTCGGTCTCGTGACGTGTTTCGCGGAGCGTCGTGTCCGTGTCGATGATGTAGTCGGCCACGGCCAGCTTCGATTCCAGGCCGTACTGCGAGTCGATCCGCGCCAGGGCCTCGTCGGACGACATCCCGGACCGGGCCATCAGGCGCTGGAGCTGGGCATCGCGGCCGCAGCGGACCACCACGAGCCGGTGGAATCGCTTGTACTCGCCGGTCTCCACGAGGAGGGCCGCGTCGACGACGGCCACCGGGGCGTGGCCGATCACGAGGTATCGCTCCAGGCGGCGCTCGATCTCGGCGATCACCTTGGGATGGACGATGGCGTTGAGCGCCTCGCGCTCGGTGGCGTCGGTGAAGATCCTCCGGGCCAGCTGGCTCCGGCGGAGGTTCCCCTCCGCGTCGAAGAAGTCGCCGCCGAAGCGCTGGACGATGTCGTCGTGGGCCGCGCCGCCGGGCGCGGTCATCTCGTGGGCGATCGAGTCGGCGTCGAGCACGAACGCGCCCATCTCCGCCATGAAACCCGCCACCGTGGTCTTCCCCGAGGAGATTCCCCCGGTGAGGCCCACGCGGAGGATCGGACGCCGCGCGTCCACCGTTCAGCCTCCGGTTCCCGCGGCGCGGGCCGCGGCCTCGACCGTGTTCCTCAGGAGGAGCGCGATGGTCAGCGGGCCCACTCCGCCCGGTACCGGCGTGAGCCAGCTCGCCCGCGAGGCCGCCTGAAGAGGATGGACGTCGCCCGTCAGAGTCGAGCCTCGCTCGCGCACCGCGCGCAGTCTCTGCGCGTCGTCCCCGAAGATCGCCCGGCACGTCGCCTCGTCGGTGATCGTGTGGATCCCCACGTCCACCACCACCGCTCCCGGCTTGATGAACTCCGCCGTGACCAGGGCGGGCCTCCCGATGGCCGCCACGAGCAGGTCCGCCTCCGCGGCGACGGAAGCCAGATCGCGCGTCTTCGAATGGCACACCGTCACGGTGCAGTTCTCCCGCAGGAGCAGGACCGCCATGGGCTTTCCCACGATGTCGCTTCGTCCGAGGACCACGGCGCGCCGGCCCTGGAGGTCGATCCCGTGGCGCTTCAGTAGCTCCACGATCCCCGCCGGGGTGCACGGAACGAAGCCGGGAAGCCCCATCAGGAGCCGCCCGGCGTTCACCGGATGGAGCCCGTCCACGTCCTTGTCCGGATCGATCGACTGCTGGATGCGGCTCTCGTCCATGCCCGCGGGGAGGGGGAGCTGCACGAGGATCCCGTGCACGCGTGGGTCGCCGTTGAGCCGCTCCACGGTGGCGAGAACCTCCGCTTCAGAGGTGGTTCCCGGAAGGCGGATCACCCGCGAGTCCATCGAGGCCTCGCGCGCGGCGGTTTCCTTGTTCCGCACGTAGATCGCGGACGCCGGATCGTCTCCCACCAGCACGACGCTCAGACCCGGGACGATCCCGCGTGACGCCTCGAGCCGGGCGCACGCCTCGGCCACCTCCGCACGGATCTGCCGGGCGGTCGCCTTGCCGTCGAGAAGCTTCGCGGTTTCCATCATCGGGTGTCACCCTTCTCCTTCGGCCGCACTCGCCGGTATGGCGCCTCGAACCCCATCGAGCGGCCGTCGGCCCCCGTCACCGCCACCTCCAGGCGAATGCTCCGAGACACCAGGTCGCCGGCACGAAACGCGAGAAGTCCCGACACCCGTCCTCCCGCCGTGAGCACGACCTGCTTCTCGAGCAGCACCTTCTCGAGGGAGGCGTACGACGGCGGCATCTCCTGATCGAGCATCTCGAACGAGGCCTGGATCGAGGCCAGATCGAGTGGGGTGCGGACCTCTCCCTCCCGGGTGACCAGCGCGCAGCGGAGCGGCTGGAAGTACAACGACGCGTCCCCGCGATTCTCGAGTGCCAGCAGGAACGTCAGGAAGCCCGCCGGCCGGTCCGGCCGGCTCGCGAACGGATCCGTGGTCGTGCCGGTGTGCTCCCGGAGGTAGCGCTGCCGGGCGGCGGCGTCGAGGAGCGCGAGCCGCGCGCCGTATTCCGGGGCGTCGAGCGTGAACACCGCGCCGTCCGCGAGCCGCGCGGCGCCGGGAGCGGTCGGGTCGGGGACGTAGACGGGCAATCCCTTGCGCGGGGCGCCCGCCGCGAGGGCGAGGGCGCACACGCACCCCGCGATCGCGATCCCCAGGAGCCTCCGAGAAGTCAGGCGAGCGCGATGCACCATGGCCGGTCTGCGTCCCCCGTTTCCCCTTTTCGCATCGCCGCGCCCCGTGGTCGCGTCGCGAGTTCCAGGTGCGCCTCGGCGGGGAAACGCCCGAAGCATAACATCGAGGCCGGGTGCTACACTCCCTGCGTTCACCAGTCAGGAAGGTCCCATGGCAGCGACGGAAATCGTCATCCGCGGCGCGGCGGAGCACAACCTCAAGCGAATCGACCTGGTCCTGCCGCGCAACCGGCTGATCGTCATCACGGGAGTGTCGGGCTCCGGCAAGTCCTCTCTGGCGTTCGACACCCTCTACGCCGAGGGGCAGCGTCGCTACGTCGAGTCGCTGTCGGCGTACGCCCGCCAGTTCCTCGAGCAGATGGAGAAGCCCGACGTCGAGTCCATCGAGGGGCTGTCTCCCGCGATCTCCATCGAGCAGAAAACCACATCCCGAAACCCGCGATCGACGGTGGGGACCGTCACGGAGATCTACGACTACCTCCGGGTCCTGTTCGCGCGGGCCGGGAGCCCCCACTGCCACCGCTGCGGCAAGCCGATCCAGTCCCAGACCGTCCAGCAGATCGTGGACGCGGTGCTCGCCCTTCCCCAGGGCGCGCGGATCCAGGTGCTGGCGCCCATCGTGCGGGGTCGGAAGGGAACGTACAAGAAGGAGTTCCGCGAGGCGGCGCAGAAGGGGTTCGTCCGCGCCCGCGTGGACGGCGCCGTGCGGGACCTGGGCGAGGAGATCGAGCTCGACAAGCAGAAGAAGCACACGATCGAGATCGTCGTCGACCGCCTCGTCGTTGAGGGGGATCTACGGCGCCGGCTCACGGACTCCGTCGAGACCGCCCTCGAGGCCGCCGAGGGGCTCGTGACGATCGACGTGGGGGGTAAGAAGGATCTACTCTTCTCACGGCACCTGGCCTGCTCCGACTGCGGCGTCTCCGTGCCGGAGCTCGCGCCGCGGGTCTTCTCGTTCAATTCCCCTTACGGCGCCTGCCCGGCCTGCGACGGCCTCGGCGTTCGCAAGACCTTCCACAAATCGCTGATCCTGGTGGACGAATCCAAATCTCTTCGCGACGGTGCGCTCGCGTGGGGGGACGGGAACTGGTACCAGGTGCTCGAGTCGAGCGTCTTTCGAGCCTACAAGATCGATCCCCGAATCCCGTACCGCGACCTTGCGCCCGCGTTCAAGAAGGTCCTCTGGGAGGGGGCGGGCTCGAAGGAGTTCGACTTCCGCTGGAAGGGAACGCGATCGGCCTACGAGTGGCGTCGCACCTGGGAGGGGATCCTCCCGCTGCTCGAGCGCCGTTACCGCGACACCGATTCCGAGAGCCGGCGCGAGGAGATGGAGAAGTTGATGGCGGTTCACCCCTGTCCGACGTGCGCGGGGGCCCGGCTCAAGCCGGAGAGCCTGGCGGTACGCGTGGGCGGGAAGAGCATCTCCGAGCACACGGCGCTGTCGGTGTCTGCCGCGGTCCGCTTCTACGACGGGCTCGAGCTGGGGGTGCGGGCCCGGACCATCGCCGCCCCGATCCTCAAGGAGATCCGGGAGCGGCTCGGTTTCCTGGAGAACGTCGGTTTGGGCTACCTGACTCTCGACCGCGGCGCCGCGACGCTCTCCGGAGGAGAGGGGCAGCGGATCCGCCTCGCGACCCAGATCGGCTCGCGTCTGACCGGAGTCCTCTACATCCTCGACGAGCCGTCCATCGGCCTGCACCAGAGGGACAACCGGAAGCTCCTGGACACCCTCCTCGCCATGCGGGATCTCGGCAACACGGTCATCGTGGTGGAGCACGACGAGGAGACGATCCGGAGCGCCGATCACGTGGTCGATCTCGGGCCCGGAGCGGGAGAGCTCGGCGGGGAGGTCGTCGCGTCCGGGACGCCGGCCGAGATCGAGGCCCACCCCGACTCCATCACGGGCGCGTACCTGTCGGGCCGGGAGTCGATCGAGGTCCCGCGATCGCGGCGCGAAGGGAGCGGGAAGGCGATCCGTGTGATGGGCGCCGCGCAGCACAACTTGAAGAACGTGGACGTGTCGTTCCCGCTCGGGATGCTCACCTGCGTCACCGGCGTGTCCGGGTCCGGGAAGAGCACGCTGGTGACCGAGATCCTCCACCGCGCTCTCGCTCATGCGCTCCACGGCGCCGAGGGGGAGCCCGGGGCCCATCGGGAGATCCGGGGCATCGAGCACGTGGACAAGGTGATCGACATCGATCAGTCGCCCATCGGCCGGACCCCGCGCTCGAACCCGGCGACCTACGTGGGGCTGTTCACCCCGATCCGCGAGATGTTCTCCCTCGTTCCGGAGGCGCGGGCCCGTGGGTACAAGCCCGGCCGATTCTCGTTCAACGTGAAGGGAGGTCGCTGCGAGGCGTGCGAAGGGGACGGAGTCCTCAAGATCGAGATGCACTTTCTTCCGGACGTGTACGTCACCTGCGACACGTGCCGCGCGCGTCGCTACAACCGCGAGACCCTGGAGGTTCTGTACCGGGGACGCAACATCGCGGACGTCCTCGAGATGACCGTGCACCAGGCACTGGAATGTTTCGACGCGGTGCCGCAGGTGCGCGAGAAGCTGCAGACGCTCTACGACGTGGGTCTCGGCTACGTGAGGCTGGGCCAGTCCGCGACCACCCTCTCGGGGGGTGAGGCCCAGCGGATCAAGCTCGCCAAGGAGCTCTCGCGTCGCGCCACGGGTCGGACGGTGTACCTACTCGACGAGCCGACCACGGGCCTCCACTTCGACGACATCAAGAAGCTGCTCGCGGTCCTGAACCGGCTGGTCGATCAAGGCAACTCCGTGATCGTCATCGAGCACAACCTCGACGTGATCAAGACGGCCGACTGGATCATCGATCTCGGCCCGGAGGGGGGCGACGGCGGGGGGCGCCTGATCGCCGAAGGCTCGCCGGAGAAGGTGGCCTCGGTGGCGGATTCCCGGACCGGCGAGTTCCTCCGCCGCCTCGTGACCCCCCCGGGACCCGAGGGGCATCCGGCGGGGATCCGGCCCGCGGGCAACCCGAAGCGGAAGCGAGCGAGCGCGGCCGCGGGGGGCCGCCGACCCAGGGCCGCGGACAGCGCCGCCTGAGACGGCAGCGCGCCGCACGTCTGGTCCCATCTCCGCCCTTCCCCCCGAGTCGGGCGACTTGACCTCGCTTGGCCCGATGCTAACCTCTGCTCTCCATGAAGGCAATACTCGCAAGGACCATCGAAAACACGCGTCGCGAGGTCAAATCCCTGCTCGCGGAGCACGGCGACCGGAAGATCTCCGAGGTCACCATCGCACAAGCCTACGGAGGCATGCGCGGCATCAAGTGCATGATCACGGAGACCTCGGCGGTGGATCCCCAGGAAGGGATCCGGTTCCGCGGCCGTTCGATCCCGGATCTCCAGGTCGTTCTGCCCAGAGCGCCGGGCGGGGAGGAGCCGCTTCCCGAAGGGGTGTATCACCTCCTGACGACCGGCGAGGTTCCCACGGAGGCGGACGTTCGTTGGATCACGCAGACCTGGCGCGCCGCCGAGACCCTTCCGGCGTACGTTCCTCGGGTGCTCGACTCCCTCCCGACGGACACCCATCCCATGACCCAGCTCTCGCTGGGGATTCTCGCGATGCAACGCGAGTCGCACTTCGCTCGCGCGTACCGCGACGGGATTCCCAGGGACGAGTACTGGGAGGCGACGTTCGACGATGCCATGTCCCTCCTCGGGAAGCTCCCCCCGCTCGCCGCGTACATCTACCGGCGCACGTACAAGGGTGGAGCGCACATCGCGCCCGCCGAGCCCTCCCTGGATTGGGCCGGCAACCTCGCGCACATGATGGGGATCGATTCCGAGCCGTTCCGGGAGCTGATGCGCCTGTACCTGACCATTCACGCCGACCACGAGGGCGGCAACGTCAGCGCGCACACGACCCACCTGGTGGGATCGGCGCTCTCGGATCCCTACTACGCGCTCTCCGCCGGGATCAACGGGCTCGCGGGCCCGCTGCACGGCCTGGCGAACCAGGAGGTCGTCCGGTGGATCGTCGAGATGAAGGAGAAGCTCGGCACCCGGACGCCCACTCCCGAGCAGATCACCCGCTACGTCTGGGACACGCTGAACTCGGGCCAGGTGGTCCCGGGCTACGGTCACGCCGTCCTCCGGAACACCGATCCGCGCTACCTCGCCCAGCGGCGGTTCGCCCTCGCGCATCTCCCCGAAGACGAGAACTTTCACATCGTGAAGACGCTGTTCGACGTCGTTCCCAAGATCCTGGAGCAGCAGGGGAAGGCGAAGAACCCCTGGCCGAACGTGGACGCGCACTCGGGCTGCCTCCTGGTGCACTACGGGATCGTGGAGTACGACTTCTACACCGTGCTGTTCGGTGTGTCCCGGGCGATGGGTGTGCTCGCGTCGCTGGTGTGGGACCGGGCGCTGCATCTCCCGATCGAGCGGCCGAAGAGCGTCACCACCGCGTGGATCAAGGACGAGGTGTCGAGGAGGCTGCCGCTGTCGTGATCGTCCCCGCCGCGGCGGCGGTACGAGCGACGGCGGAGATCGGCGCGGCTCTCACGGGGGAAGTCCTCTCGTCACTGTACGGGCAGGTACCATGGATGCGTCGGGAATGAGCTACCCACTCTCGGCCGGTCGCCCCGCGGCGGACCCGAGCCGAAACGCCACAGGACCCAAGGGGCCACCCGTGGAGATCGTCCTGGTGGGCAATCCCAACGTGGGGAAGAGCGTCCTCTTCAGCAAGCTCACCGGCAAGTTCGTCATCATCTCGAACTACCCGGGAACCACCGTCGAGATCACGCGCGGTCAGGCGGAGGTCGGCGGGGCGTCGGTCGCGGTCCTCGACACGCCGGGGGTGAACGAGCTGTCGCCTCGAACGGAGGACGCCCGGGTCACCTGCGACGTCCTGCGGGAGCACCCCGACGCCACCGTGGTCCAGGTCACCGACGCCAAGAACCTGCGTCGCGCTCTCTTGCTCACGCTCGAGATCGCGGAGATGGGGCGACCGATGGTCCTGGTCCTCAACATGATGGACGAGCTGGACCGGCGCGGCGGAAAAATCGACGTCCGGAAGCTGAGCGAGATCCTCGGGGTTCCGGTGGTTCCCACGATCGCCACGTCGGGAACGGGGATTCACCTTCTCAAGAACGCGCTCTCCCAGGCGCGCACGCCGTCGATCCGAATCGAGTCCGCGGAAGGGCGGGCCGACCTCCTGCCGTTCGACGCGGCCGACGTGGCAGAAACCGCGGGCGCGCCCGACGAGCAGCGCGCGTACGAGAGGACCTCCCGCCGCCTGGAGCAGGTGAACCGGATCCTCGCCAGGACCTACACGCTCGTTCGTCCCCACCGGGCGAATCTGGCCCAGCGAATCGGTTGGTGGGCGACCCATCCGGTCCGCGGCGTGCTCCTGGTCGGACTGGTCCTCTACTTCGCGTTCTGGTTCGTGGGGCTCGTGGGTGCCGGTACCGCGGTGGACTTCCTCGAGAGCTTCGTGTTCGGCCGGCAGGTGAGGCCGCTGGCCATTCGAGCGGCCGACGCGGTGCTGCCGTTCCCCCACCGTCACGGCACGGAGCGCTCCGACTACACCGTCGAGATCCCGCTCACCCCCACGCGCGGCATCCGGATCGGAGAGAGCTCGGCGGAGACCGTGTCCACACGGTACGAGGTCGGTCCGGGCGGCGAGCTGTCCGCCGGCCGGAAGGTCGTCCGGTTCGTTCACGACTTCCTGGTGGGCGAGTACGGCCTCATCACGATGGCGCTGTCCTACGGTCTGGCCATCGTGCTTCCCATCGTGACCACGTTCTTCCTGCTCTTCGGCGTTCTCGAGGATTCGGGGTACCTGCCGAGGCTCGCCGTCATGGTGAACCGGATCTTCCGGGGGATGGGGCTCAACGGCAAGGCCGTGCTCCCCATGATCCTGGGTCTCGGCTGCGACACGATGGCCACGATGACCACACGGATCCTCGAGACGCGGAAGGAGCGGGTCGTCACGACCCTGCTTCTCGCGCTGGCCGTCCCGTGCTCGGCGCAGCTGGGCGTCCTGCTGGCGATGATGGCGAGCCTCTCGTACGGGGCCGCGGCGTTCTGGCTCCTGCTGATGCTCGGGATCGCGTTCCTCATCGGATGGCTCGCGGCGCGGCTCTACGGGGGCCAGACGAGCGATTTCATCCTCGAGCTCCCTCCGATGCGGTGGCCTCAGCCCGGCAACGTCGCGGTGAAAACCCTCGCACGGCTCGATTGGTACCTTCGCGAGGTGATCCCGCTCTTCGTGCTCGGCACCGGAATCCTCTTCCTGCTGGATCAGCTCGACCTTCTCGGGGGGATCGCCCGGCTCGGCGAGCCGCTGGTGCAGCGCTGGCTCGGGCTGCCGGCCGCCACGTCCAACGCCTTTCTCATCGGATTCCTGCGCCGTGATTTCGGAGCGGTGTACCTGCTCAACGCCGCCACGGGGCCCGGCGCGACGCTGAGCCCCCACCAGGTGCTGGTCGCCATGGTCACCATCACGCTCTTCATGCCTTGCATCGCGACCCTGTTCATGATCGCTCGCGAGCTGGGGAAGAAGACCGCGGCCTTCATGACGTTTCTCGTGTTCTTCCTCGCCTTCCTGATCGGAGGGCTCGTGAACCACGTGGCGCATCTCTTCGGGTTCTGACACGATACCGGGGTCGGCTCGCGAAACCATGCGCTGCGCACTGTGCGGATTCGAATTCGACGAGAAAGGCGTCACGTGCACGCACGGGTGCCCGCTGGGGCAGTCGTGCAACCTCACGCGATGCCCGAGTTGCGGCTACGAGTTCCCCTCCGAGCTGCGAACCATCGGTCGGCTCCGGCGGTGGTTCGGCCGAGCCAAGCCCGCTCCGTCGGCCGACGGGACGCTGTGCCTCACCGACCTCGGCGAGGGAGAAACCGCCGAGGTCGTCCGCCTGAGCGGAGCGACCCCGCGCAGGCAGAACGCGCTGGCCGTCTACGGAGTCCTGCCGGGGAGCCGGATCGTGCTGCAGCAGAAGCGACCCACGTTCGTGATCCGGGTGGGAGAGACCGAGCTCGCCCTGGAATCGTCCATCGCCGCCGAGCTGGTGGTCCGGCGGGTGCCGAGCGCAGCCTCGGCCTCGTGAGGCGGCTCCGCGCCGCGTCCTTCGGGTTCGTCGCCGCCCTCCAGCAGGTCGCGGATCGAAGCGAAGCGGAATCGATTCCTATCCGAGGCACTCCAGAGCGCGGTCGATTTCCCCAGCGGTGTTGTAGTGCACCGGGCCGATCCGCAGCATTCCTCCCATGCTTTCGACGCCGAGGCGCTCGGTGAGTCCCAGCGCGTAGTAGTTCCCGGCCCAGGCGAAGATCCCGCGCTCGCCCAGCACGCGAGCGAGATCCGCCGGCGGAGTGTCGCCGATGCGGACCGCCACGGTGGGAGTCCGCTCCGCGAGCCGGCCCGGTTCGGAGATCCCGAAGAGCCGCAGGCGAGGGACGCGCAGCAACCCTTCGACGAGCCGCGACGCCAGACCGCGCTCGTACTCCTCGATGGCCGCGAAGGCGACCTGGATCCTCTCGCGTCGCCCGCTGGCCGTCGGGCGGATCCTGGCCCCGATCTCCGCCAGGTAATCGACCGCCGCCGCGGTTCCGGCCAGCCCCTCGTGATTCAGGGTTCCGGTCTCGAAGCGCTCGGGCACGTCGTCGGAGGAAGGCCGGACCTTGTACGGCCGGAGACGGGCGAGGTGCTCGCGCTTGCCGTACAGAGCCCCCACGTGCGGCCCGAAGAACTTGTAGACCGAGCAGGCGAGGAAATCGCAGTCCAGGCTTCGCACGTCGACGAAGCGGTGCGGGACGGAGTGGACGGCGTCGACGAACACGAGCGCCCCGATCTCCCTGGCCATGGACACGATCCGCTCCACGGGGTTGATCGTCCCCACAGCGTTCGATGCGTGGCCCACGGCGATCAGACGGGTTCGCGACCCCAGCTTCCTCCGGAGATCGGCGAGATCGAGCGTGCAGTCCTCCGCCCGGATGTCCACCGTCCGCACGACGACGCCCCGCTCCTCGAGGGACTTCCACGGTGCCACGTTCGCGTCGTGGTCGAGGGCGGTGACGAGAATCTCATCGCCCGGGCTCAGGTCCCGTCCGAAGGCGCGGGCGAGCGCGAACGTGAGGGTCGTCATGTTCGCGCCGAAGACGACCTCGTCAGCCTCGCAGCCGAGGAGGTCCCCCATGGCGGCCCTCGCGTCGCGGATCCGCGCATCGGTGCGTCGGCTCGTCTCGAACTCGCCGTGCGTGTTGGCGTTCGAGCCGACCAGATACTGGCGCATCGCGCGAAGGACCGACCGGGGAACCTGCGTGCCCCCCGGCCCGTCGAGGAACGCCGCAGGTTGCCCGGCGACGGTCCGGTCGAGGGCGGGGAATTGCTCGCGGATCCAGGAGAGATGCTGCAGGAGCACGGTCACGACGCACCCATGCCCGACCCCGAGGGAGCCGCGGCGGATCCTACCGGAAGAGGGTGTCGTAGGCCTCCTCGTGGAAGCCCACGAGCAGGTGCGCCCCTTTTCGAAACGTGGGGGCGCGGAGGTTTCCCGTTGGACCCAGAAGGGCGGCGAGCAGCTCGGCGTCGGGCGGCGGGTCCTTCTTCATGTCGAAGACGAGGAACTTGTTCCCCTTGGCTGCGATCACCTTGGAGGCGGCGCGGGCGAGCCGGAGCGCGTCGTCCTTGCCGAGCTTCGCCTTGCCTGCGTCCACCTGCTCCTTCATGCCGACTTTCTTGCGCGCAAGGTACCCCTGCGCCTTCGTGCAGCTCGTTCAGCCCTTTCGCAGGTACGACCAATCCATCGAGACGGACATCGGACAACCTCCTTCGGACCCCGTCGGGCAGCTCCATCGCCGGCGCTTCAGACGTGAATCGTTCCCTCCAGATAGAGCACTGCGCGTCCACCGATCCGAACGCGCGACCCCCGATCCTCGCAAGCCAGCTCGCCGCCCCGCTGGGAAACCTGGAACGCGCGAAGCGACCGGCGGGCGAGGCGGGCGGACCAGTACGGCACCAGAGTGCAGTGAGCCGATCCCGTCACGGGGTCCTCGGGCACTCCCACCGACGGGGCGAAGAACCGAGAGACGAAATCGTGCTTCGTTCCGGGCGCCGTGGCGATCACGCCGAGGCGATCGAGCCGCCTCAGCCGATCCATATCGGGGCGGAGCGCGCGGACATCCGCCTCGCTCTCGTAGATGGCCATGTAGTCGCGCGCAGCCAGAACGGTGCGGGGCGACAGGCCGAGCCCCTCGACCAGGTCCGCGGGAGCCTCGCACTCGAGCGCCGGGCGAGAGGGGAAATCCAGCACCAGGAGGTCTCCCTCACGGTCCACCGCCAGGGGGCCGCTCCTCGAGTCGAACAGAACGCCCGCGGTCGCCGGCTCGAGCCGCTCCAGGATCACGAAAGCCGAGGCCAGCGTGGCGTGCCCGCAGAGGTCCACCTCGTTGCTGGGCGTGAACCAACGGATCGCGTACCGCCCGTGGCCTCCCACGAAAAAGGCGGTTTCGGACAGGTGGTTCTCCGCGGCGATGGACTGCAGGACGGGCTCGTCCAGCCAGTGCTCGAGAGGGCAGACGGCCGCGGGATTCCCCGCGAATACGCGATCCGCGAACGCGTCGACCTGATAGAGCGGGATTCGCACGACGGCTCCAGCATACCAGTTGTCCTGACGCCTCGTGGCGTCACCCGAAAGCGATGAAAAACCCGCGGGAGGTGCAGGCCGGTCTGCCGGACTGCACCGTACGCGGGTGCGGGGGGCCGGGGCTGGCCCCCGGTATTTTCAATCCAGGACATGGCCGGCTGGAGGGGGCGGCCCGCGAATCGGGGTCGCACCCCGCAGTGCGCCGGGTCGTACAGCTCTTCAGGATCGGTTCGTCTCGAGCCCCGCTCCGCTCGAGGGGTCCAGGGATCTCACCAGGCCCGCGTAACGCTTCTCGATGACGAAGCCGTGGCCGTAGAAGAACTCGGGGCGGAAGAACCCGGTGGTCACCGTCCGAGCCCCCGCGGCGCGAAGCCGATGGAAGAGCTCCTTCATGAGAGCGTCCGCCAGCCCCTTCTTCCGCCAGGGCTCGCCCACCACGATCTTCTCCAGGTGGGCCGCCGCGCTGCTCTCGTCGATCTCGTAGTGCATCCCCCCCAGGATCTGCCCGCGGTCGTCCAGCGCGAGCAGATACTGATGCTCGGGCCGAAATCGAACGTCGAGCTTGGCCGCGAGGAAGAGACGGTGGAGCTGGCCAACCTCTCTGGGCGTGACGGCGCGGCGCACGCTGAAGCGGTTCCCTTCGTGATCCTCGAGACCGACGACGATCTCGCTGTGCCGCCGCCCGCCGAACTCGGCGCGGACGAACGCCGCCGTGTCCTCCGGCCTCAGGTGTGGGAAGCCGAGTCGAGCGAGGAAGTAGTCCTCGTCCTGCGTCAAGACGACCCTCGTCCTCAGCAGCGAGATCGCGTCGAGGATCTCCTCGGGAGCCAGCGTACGCGCGCGTAGCCGGCCGATCATCTCCCGCAGCTCCGACACGAGCGCCTCGGCCGAGTCGCGCAGGACCGTCTCGAGGAACAACCGCGCGCGCACCTCCGGGTACGACGGGGCGAGCCGATCGAGCCGGTAGGTGTCGTACAGCTCCTGCACGGTCCTCGCGCGCGCCTCACGGGTCGGATCGCCGCTCAGGTCGGCCCACCGCCGGTAGCGCTTGGCCGCGAAGTACAAGCGCAGGGGAAGGAACCCTCGCGCGTCGACGTCCGCCAGGAAGCGGACCAACGTGTCCCTCAGGTCGTACGGCAGGAGCTCTCCGTCCTGTTGCAGAACGCCGCGGAGGAGCCGCAACCCCTCGCCCTCGCCGACGGCCTGAAGAACCGCGGAGAAGACCGTTTCCCATCCCACGAGTCCCCGAAGCACCGGGTGCCGTCGTTCCGCCGCCGTAGAAAATCCTCGTGAAACGACCGCAGCATGGGCAGCAGCCCTTCGTACGGCCGCCGGGCGGAGATGGAGACGATCCGCGCCCCGGTCTGGTAGTCATGCGTGGGTACGATGACGTTCTCCAGCCCAGGATCGCGGATCACCTGGCTTCGGCCGGTCCGATGCCAGAAGTCCAGATGGGCGGCCAGCGAGCTCCATGCGAAGAACGGCCACATCTGTCGGAGCCGCTCGCCGTCGGATGGGTTTCGCGACAGCCGGAAAACCGCGTGCTCCAGCGTCTCGCCCGCGATGAACTCCTCGCTCCAGAGGTTCTGCTCGGACCAGAAGCCTCCGAAGTCTTCCACGAGTGGCTCCCGCCCGCCCCCTTCGCCGCAGAGGATGAGCCAGCGAATCTCCTCCTGAACCGCGTCGGCGTCGAGCGACCGGTTCACGTTGATGGCCAGATCGAACGACCCCTGAAGCCGGGTCTGCAGGGTGGCGCGATAGACCGACTTGCCGTGCTTCGTTCCGAGGTGCCGGATCCACACGCCGCCCGGGGGGACGTCGCTGAGCCGCATCTCGACGCCTCCCGAGAAGAGGAACACCGCTTCGCGAAGGAACGCGCCTCCCCGGATCGCGGAGAGAATTCGATGGCGGACCTCGTCCTCGATTCCGTCCTCGAAGACGACCACGTCCTCCCATCCGTACTCGTGGCCGGTCTCGGAATCGACGGCCATTCGCTGGAGCGGACCGAGCCATTCACGAAAGCCGGCCTGGAGCTCCGCGAGAGCCCGCGAGGCCGCCCGGCGGACCGCGGAGCGATCGGCGACGATCGTCGTGCGGACGAGGAAGGCTCGAATCCGCCGGTAGCGCGTCGGGTGCATCGCGCCGTAGGCCGAAAGGAAGCGAAGGAGCGACGTGGCGCGCTGTTCGGTCGAACGCTTCCATTCGGAGCCGAGACACGCCTCGAGCGCCTCTGCCTCCAGCGCCTCGAGCGCCTCGTCGGAGAGCCGTCGAGCGCACATGGCTTCCCGTGTCTTCACGTCCAGCAGGATCCCCGGCGCACGGGAGAAGCTCCGGAGGGTCGAGGCGAATCGAGAGTCCCGCTCCACCGGCGCCAGGCAGCGAAAGGCCGCGCGCCGCACCTGGAGGACCGGAGATCCGGCGGCTCGCGCCAGGAGAAGCCGCGCCGAATCCTGCAGCGAGCCTTCGCCGGAGTCCACCGCCTTTCCGAGGACGTGGAGCGCCGCCATCGCGAGCTCCTCGTCGTGGCAAAGGAGCGCCACCGCCGCTCGATGGAGGTCCAGGATGTCCATCGCGTCTTCCCGGAGCGTTGCGAGGATCGCCTCGGGCGATCTCGACGGGGCCGCGGAGCCCTCCGCGATTCCGGCCCACTCGATCCCGTCGCCGGCGCGCCCCGGCCGCTCGCGCGACGACGACTCGAGAGGAACGAAACCCACGAGCTCGTCGTTGCCGAGCCACAGGCGCGGTGTGCTCAGGAGCGCGCCCAGGTTCAACGGTCCGTCCGCGTGGCGGTACAGGCAAGAGCCAACCTGCGCGAGGCGCGTGCGCTTCCGACGCACGGTCAGGGATGCGCCGGTGGAAGGCAGCGTGACGCGGTCGCCTCGGACCTCGATGTCCTGGGCGGTGAGGCCGAGGGCCTGGAACACCCAGTTGGGAAACGTGAGCGTGACTCCGGAGACGCGCAGATCGGTCCGCCGGTAGAGAAGCCCGATCGCGTCGGCGAAGTTCCGCTCGACCACGCTCCGGCGTGGCGTGAGCTTCGGAGTCAGCTCTCCTCGATCGGGGTCGAGATCGCGATCGAGGATCGCGAAGTCCACGATGCGCTCGTAGGGGGCGAGGAACGTGTTCACCGAGACGACGATGGATCGGAAGTGAGACTCGACCTCGGGGCAGGAGAGGTCCTTCAGGTGCGCCTCGCGGTAGGCGGGGTTCGGGTAGATCAGGGCGGTGTTGAACTCGCGGTGGTCTCCGACGACGAACGCCCGACCCACCGATTCGAAGTCCCGGAACAGGTTCTCGATGCGCTGGGGCGCGATCGTCTCGCCCTTGATGTTCTTGTAGATCTCCTTCTTGCGATCCACCAGCCGGATGTACCCGTCGGAGTCCATCTCCATGACGTCGCCCGTGTGGAACCAGCCGTCCGCGTCCAGCGCGCGGGCACCGTCGGGGGGATCCAGGTAGCCCAGCATGACGTACGGTCCCCGGACGAGCAGCTCGCCGTCCTCGGCCTGCTTCAGCTCGATTCCGGGAAGCGCCCTGCCCAGCGACTCGTCCCGGTACTCGCCGGGCGGCGTCATGGTGATCCCACCCGTCGCTTCCGTCATGCCGAAGCCGCTCATCAGCTCGATTCCCTGCCGATGGAAGAAGCGGAAGATCTCCGGGCTGAGATGGCCCGCTGCGGAGAGACCCCAGCGAAGTCGCCCCCCGGTGACCCGGCGGGTCGCCTCGAGAATCTCCGCGTCGGAGGCGGTCCGGGAAGCAACGCGCCGCTCGATGGCCTCGTGGATCTCGATCCATTTCTTGGGGACGCTGATGAACACCGTCGGGCGGTGGCGCCGCATCTCCTGCACGAGGGCGTCGACGGACGGATTCTCGAGGAAACAGTAGGTCGCCCCCCAGAACACGCAGCCCCACATCTCCAGAAAACGCCCGAAGGTGTGGAACAGCGGTAGGTAGCAGAGGAACACGTCGTCCTCGCCGATCTCCGGGAGAGCCAGCGCGCGCGCGAATCGCTTGCAGACGACGTTTCGATGGGAGAAACGGATCCCCTTCGGATGCCCGGTGGTGCCCGACGTGTACATCACCGTCGCGAGGTCGTCGATCCGCAGGGCGTCGAGACGGCGCGCGACCTCCTCCGGCCGCCCCCGGGCGCCTCGAGCCGAGATATCGTCCAGCGTCGGCCACCGGCCTCCTTCCCGCGCTGCCTTCGCGTCCATGACCACGATGTGCCTCAACTCGCGAAGCGAGGTCCGGTGCGGGAGGACCTTCCGGAGCTGCTCCAGATCGGAGACGATCAGCGTGCGCGCGGCCGAGTGACCGAGCATGTAGCCCACGTCGGCGCTCGTGGCGTTTCCGGGCAGGAGGACGTTCACGAGCGCCGCGCGGAAGCACGCCAGATCGACGAGCGCCATCTCGATCCGGTTGTCCGAGAGGATCGCGATGGGGGACGGGGCCTCGCCGTCCGTGAGCGACAGCAGCCCTCGGGCCAGGAGATCCACACGATCGTCCGCCTGACGCCACGTCACGACGCGGTTTCCCGCGCCGGCAGGGAGGTGGAAGAGCGCCTTCGGGCCGTACGCCTCGGCGCGCATGCGGAAGAGGTGCCCCCCCGTGAGATGCGCGCGCGCGACGAGGGCGAGAACCCGGCCGGCCCAGGAGTCGACGGCGTCGCCGGGAATCCGGCGAAGGACGGACGGGCGCCGCAGGAGATCGAGAAGGTCGAACGCGAGAGCCCGCAGCTCGCGCGGGGGAGGCTCCCCCGCCGCCTCGAGAGCCGCGCTCGTCCGGTCCGCCGCAGCAGCCAGAGGCGTAAGGTCGATCTGTCCCAGCACCCGATCGAGCAACGGAGACCGGCGCACGGCCGCCACGATCGCGCGGTCGGCGGCCAGCGACCCGCCCGCGTCGAGCTCACCTCGATCGGCTTCGGCGAGCGCGCGAGAAAGGAGCGCCGCCACCTCGCCGGGCGGGAGGTCCGCCATCTTCTCGAGGGCGGCGAGCGCGGGGGCTCGCTCGGGGTCGTGCGGAGGTACGGAAGGGGCCATTCGTTCCTTTCGGCGCGAGGCGTGCCGCACACGAATTATACGGGGACGAAACCGCCGCCACGACGCGATTCGCCGCATCGTCTCCTCACGTTCCTGTCCTATACCCCGCTCCCGTGGCCCGGATCGACCTCGATGTGCTCGACCGCATCCGTCTCGGGATCGACAGCCGCCGCCGCGAGCTTCTCATTGGTGAGCCGGCGCCGGTTTCCTGCATTCCTGCCGCGCCCCAGGTGCGCGAGCGCCGCCGCCGCGCTGCCTGACTCTGCACCACGAGGCTTCTTCGTGCACTCGGAACTCCGCGTGTTCAGCGCCGGAGTTCCGGTCTCGACCGCAGTGCGGCGCGTCGAGGCAGGAACGACCTCGGCGAGAAGCCAGCCGCCTGCTCCGAACGCTCGTGCTGGTCGTGGGTACGGACTCCCGTTCCGCTCTCCCTCCCGACGTCGCCCTGGGCGAGGGCACGCTCGACCGACCGGGCTCACGCCTTGGCCAGCCGCGTCGTGGGGATGATGGCCCGCCGGGTGCCCTTCGTCGTTCCGAGCGTATCGACCCGGTGGGTCGTGCTACGGGCACACGCTGGGGAGCCGCTCGACGACCGGCGCGCCGTTGCGCCCCTGGAAGCCGTACGTACCGGTTCCGCAGGAGTTTCGGCCCCTGACCAGGTACCAGAAGCCTCTGCCGGTCTGGGGAATCGCCGGGTCCGTAGCGGTCGAGGTCGAGAAACTCCCTGGAGGCAGGCACGTCTCCGACGCTCCGTTCCCGACGGGCAACTCGTCGAGCGAGCCACGCGGAACGTCGTACACCGTGCCCGACCCCGCCAGCGGCGGCGAGGGACACCAATCGAGAGTGTTCCTGTCAGCCTCGGATCCAAGCGATCGAATCTCCTCCGGAGCCTTCGCCGTTCCAGGATCCATCGGTGCGCAATCACAGGCGTCGCCTACGCCATCTGCATCTTGATCGTCCTGGGTCGGGTTGGAGATGCCCGGGCAGTTGTCCATCGAGTCGGCAATGCCGTCCGTGTCCCCGTCCGCCGTGCTCTTGCAATGGCCCGCGGCACCGGCCTCGAACGCGCGCCAGGCCTCGCAGCGAGACGAGGCGCGCTGGTAGAAAATAACCTCGTCGATCACACCGGAGAAGAAGTCCTGCAAGGCGGTGGAGCCGCTCATGACGGCGGCGCCGATGGTGAACGGATCCGTCTCCGAATCGTCCTGCTGAATGGGGCCTTGCGAGTGCGGCAGCAGGGGGGCGGATGAATCCAAGCGACCATCCACGTACAGGGTCATCGTCAACGACGACATGTCTCGCGTCGCGACGACGTGGTGAAACGTCGAGTCGGCGAGAAACACATGCCCAAGGAGAGATTGGACTTGCGACGTGTCCCCGGTGGAATCGCGAAGATCGAACACCGGGAAGCCATTGAGGAGATAGAGCGAGTAGAGCGATCCGTAGTGAAGAGGCGATCCGCATACCGCCCCGCCGCATTCGTACGTGGTGGCGATTCTCCGCCTGCCCGAACCGGAGGATGTCCGGACCCACGCCTCGAGCGAGAACGAGCTCACTCCAGGAACTAGCCCCGCGTTCGAGGGAACCGTGACGTACTGATTCACACCATTCAGCATGAACCCCTGGCCGACCTTTCCCGTGGCGAAAGCGGCGCCATTCATGAGCGTGCCGCCGTTCCCGTCCAGGATGTCCGTCGCGGCACCATCTCCGGGCCACCAGCTCACCGCTCCAGCCGGCGGCTGGACGCACGGATCCTCAGCGAGAGCCGGCATGATTCCAACGACGAAAGCGGTGGCCAACACGCACGCGACGGTCCTGCTCATGATCACCCCCTCGAGAAATGAACCGGTGCTTTGCTGCCGGTGACGCCGCAGATTGTAAGTCGATTCGAGGCGCTCGGCGTCCGATCCACCTCGTCTCCGTGGGTCGCGAGAATCCGCACCGTCTTCGCTCGGCTGAGCACGATGGTGGCCTGAACGGCGGATCGGATCCCGGCGAGGAACACGTCTGCTTCGCAGGGACCTCGTCCAGCGTGCTCGCGAAACGCGAGACTCCATTCTCATCGGTTCACTCATGGAAATCCGAGGCGAAGAGCGGCCGGATCGAGCACAGGACAAGAATCAACGGGACGGAAATCCATGACCTGCTCGTCATCGACGGGTCCCTCCGGCGGAGGCGAATACCCGGTGGGAGTGAAACCAACCTCCCAGCTCCGGCCGCGAATCGGGCCCGTGAGCACGGAACGATCGGTCCGACCCGGTTCACGCGGAGCATACCGCCGATTCCTGTCCGTCAAGGCGCCCGGGAGCGATCGGAACCCCATGGACCCCTGCGACGCCAGCGCTTCCGACAGAGGGAATCCCGAATACTCCCTTGCGTCGGACCTCCCGATTTGCGGTAGAGTGAGGGACTCGGAGGTGGCCGTGGCGAGTCCGCGGGTCGTCGTCGTCCCGGTGGAAAAAATGGATGCGGCGGAGCTCTGGGCAGCCGCCGCTCGCGTCGCGAAGGTGCTTCACGGTCCGGTCGAGCTTCGTGACGCCGCTGCCCTTCCCAAGGGTCTCGAGGACCCCGCCCGCCGGCAGTTTCCAGCGCTGGCGATGATCGCCGCGCTGCGGATCGAATTGCCGCGCCTCGCGCCCTCGAAGGTCGTCGGTGGCGAGGGCTCGGATCCGTCGGCCTCGCCGGTGCCGGGCGGAGAGGCCGTCTTCGTGACCGACGTCGACCTCTTCACGCCGAGCACCGAGGCCGTGCTCGCCGAGGTCGCCGTGCCCCAGCACGCGGCCATCGTCAGCGTCCGGCGCCTGCGCGAGGCGTTCTACCGCCGGAAGGCCGACCCGGCGACACAGCGGGCCAGGCTCGTCAAGGAGATCCTCCGGGTCGTGGCCCGGCTCCGCGGGCTTCCCGAGTGCGGCAACGCGGACTGCGCGCTCTCCGCCACTCGAGCGCTCGCCGACATCGACCACAAGTCCGAGCACTACTGCGCGCCGTGCTGGAAGCGTCTCTCCTCCGGCGCCATTCGAATGTGAGGGGGACGTTTCGCCTCGACCGAGGGCGAATCCCCTCCGGGGAAATACGTGGACGGGTTGAAGCAGCCGATGGTGCTGATCCTGGGCGGGGGGCGGGGGGCTCGACTGGACCCGCTCACGCGGGAGCGAAGCAAGCCGGCGGTTCCCATCGCGGGCAAGTTCCGGCTGATCGACATCCCCATCAGCAACTGCCTCCACTCGGGGATGGATCGGATCTACGTGCTCACCCAGTTCAACTCGGTGTCGCTCCACACCCACATCAATCGCACCTACCGGTTTCACCTGTTCTCTCAGGGATTCGTCCAGATCCTTGCCGCACAGCAGACTCCGGGGGACGACCGCTGGTTCCAGGGGACGGCCGACGCGGTTCGTCAGAACCTCCCGGCGGTGCAGGACGTGTCCGGGGACCTGGTGCTGATCCTGTCCGGCGACCACATGTACCGCATGGACTACCGGAACCTGCTTCAGGATCACATGGTGCACGGCGCGGACGTCACGATC
Organism: Terriglobia bacterium; assembly: GCA_963699985.1. Classification (GTDB taxonomy): domain Bacteria; phylum Acidobacteriota; class Polarisedimenticolia; order Polarisedimenticolales; family CAVOVZ01; genus CAVOVZ01. The sequence goes on along the minus strand of CAVOVZ010000022.1, from coordinate 155,315 downwards.
GCGGTGATGCCGTGCTCGGCATCCGAGATCGGCTCGTTCGGCGCGGTCCGAGTGGACGGGAGCGGACGCATCGTCGAGTTCCGCGAGAAGCCGGCGGACGAGGCGGCACAGACCGGCATGGAGGTCTCCCCGCAGCTCCTCGAGCGACGCGGGATTGCGTCGGACCGCCCGTACCTGGCATCCATGGGGATCTACCTGTTCCGGAAGGACGCGCTGGTGGAGGGCCTCAGGAACGAGCTGACCGACTTCGGCCACCACGTGATCCCGAACGCGGTACGCCACCTGCGCGTTCAGGCTCACTTCTTCAAGGGTTACTGGCGGGACATCGGGACCATCCGGACGTTCTACGACGCGCACCTGGATCTGGTGCGCCCCGATCCGCCGTTCGATTTCTACGACCCTCTGTGGCCGTTCTACACGCACCCGCGTTTCCTGCCGGGCTCCCGTCTGAACGGGTGCCGCTTCAACCGGTCGATGCTGGCCGATGGCTGCGTGCTCGAGGACTGCACGGTGGAGGACTCGGTCATCGGCGTGCGATCGAACCTTCGTCGCGCCACGGTCCGTCGCGCCCTGATCATGGGCGCGGATCCCGACCCGCCCGAGTCCCTCGCGGGGGCGCCTCCCCTCGGCATCGGCGAAGGGAGCCTGATCCAGGACGCCATCATCGACAAGAACTCCCGGATCGGCCGAAACGTCCGCCTCGTGAACCGCGAGGGCGTGCAGGAGGCGGAAGGGGACGGCTGGGTGATCCGCGAGGGGATCATCGTGGTTCCCAAGAACGCGGTGATTCCGGACGGAACGACGATCTGATTCGTCGCTAGCGGCCGCACGGGGCGGGCGCCCCGCCACCACCGGAAGAAACGAGCCCAACCGGAGCGATGCCGGTCCGCCGGCATCGCGGAGGGCGGGAGCGGGGGTTCGGGGGCAGCGCCCCCGCGCCACTGTTTCTCAGGAGCGGCCGCACGGGGCGGGCGCCGCGACACCTCCGGAAGAAACAGCCCAACCGGAGCGATGCCGGTCCGCCGGCGTCGCGGAGGGCGGGAGCGGGGGTTCGGGGGCAGAGCCCCCGAGCGATCTGTTTCTCAAGAGCGGCGCACGGGGCGGGCGCCCCGCCCCCACCGGAAGAAACGAGCCCAACCGGAGCGATGCCGGTCCGCCGGCGTCGCGGAGGGCGGGAGTGAGGGTTCGGGGGCAAAGCCCCCGAGCTTCTGTTTCTCGAGAGGCCCGCCGCCTCCACCGGTCCCCGTTTCCGGGGACCCGGCCGCGCGCCGGCCGAGCGAGCGCACAATCGCGCCCCCGCCATCCGGCGGTCGGGACGGTCCTTGACCGCCGGGCTCCGGGACCTATATTCGCCGCGCGCGTCGGGGAAGCGCCTGGGGGCGGCATGGTCGTACACAAGGTCCTTTTGGTGGACGACGAGCCGGACATCCGGAAAATCGCCCGGATCAGCCTCGAAGCCGTGGGGAAATGGACTGCCCTTCTCGCATCGTCCGGTCCGGAGGCGCTCTCCGTCGCCGCCGCCGAGAGCCCGGACGTGATCCTCCTGGACGTGATGATGCCGGGGATGGACGGGCCGACGACCCTCGATCGTCTTCGGGGCGAGCCGTGCACCGCCCGAATTCCCGTGCTGTTCATGACGGCCAAGGTGCAGAAACAGGAAGTCGAACGTTACCTCCGTCTCGGCGCCGCAGGCGTCATCTGCAAGCCGTTCGATCCGATGTCCCTTCCCGACGAGATCCGCACGATCCTGGGGGAGTCGCCCTGAACGTCCGCGTCGCGCGCGATCCGAACGGCGGGGGGTTCCAGGAATGAGGCCGGCACCGTTTCCCCCGGACGAGGAGGCGAGGCTCGAAGCGCTCCGAAGCACGGGCGTTCTGGACACGCCGCCCGAGGCGGACTTCGACGATCTGGCCCGGCTGGCGTCCCGGATCTGCGGCACCCCAATCGCGCTGGTGAGCCTCGTCGATTCCGACCGGCAGTGGTTCAAGGCGCGAGTCGGCACCACCGCCACGCAGACGCCGCGGGACGTCGCGTTCTGCGCTCACGCGATCCTCGGGACCGACGTCTTCGTCGTGGCCGATGCGCTCCGGGACGAGCGATTCCACGACAATCCGCTCGTCATCGCCGACCCGAAGGTCCGCTTCTACGCCGGCGCCCCTCTCGTCTCGGACGACGGTCACGCCCTGGGCAGCTTCTGCGTCATCGACCATGTCCCCCGCGAACTGGCTCCTGAGCAGATCGACGCCCTCCGCGCGCTGGGCCGGCAGGTGGTGACCCAGCTGGAGCTTCGGCGGAAGGCCCGCGACCTGGCGCGGCGCCAGGAAATGTTGCTGCGCTCCGATCGCGAGGCGCGCGCTGCGACCCGACGCCTCGAGGAGCTGCTGGACGGCGCCAACGACTTCATCATCGGTGCATCGCCCGACGGCCGACTCGTGTTCGCGAACCGTGCGTGCCGGCAGGCCCTGGGGTACTCGTCGGGAGAGATCGCGCGCGTAGCGCTCGAGGAGATCGTCGCGCCCGAATCCCGCTTGGGATTCCTCTCGCGCGTCCAGGCGATTCGTCGGGGGGAAGAGCCCGCCGGGCCGATCGAGGTGGTGTTCCGCTCCAGAGACGGGCGCCGGGTGCACGCCGAGGGCTCGCTGGGGGCGGGCCGCGACGGCGACGAAGGCGGAATCGTCCGCGGGATGTTTCGCGACCTCACCGCGCGCAAGCTCGCGGAGGACGACCTGGCCACCTTGTTCGACGTCTCCCCGGACCTCCTGTGCATCGTCGGTCTCGACGGCCACTTCAAGCGAGTCAATCCCGCCTGGACCCGCACACTCGGCTGGACGGAGCGGGAGCTGATGACGCGTGCGTTCATCGATCTGGTCCATCCGGACGACGCGGCCGCCACGCTCGATCAGCTCGCACGGCTCGCCGACCGCGGACTTCCGGCGTCCTTCGAGAGCCGGTGCCGATGCAGGGACGGCTCGTGCCGCTGGCTGTCCTGGACCGCGGCCCCGGCCGACCCGCGCGGGCTCGCCATCGTCTCCGCCCGGGACGTCACCGAGAAGAAGGCCCTCGATCTCGCCCTGCGCGAGACCACGATGCTGCAGCGAGCGATCCTGGACAGCGCGAACTATGCGGTCATCTCCACCGCCGTGGACGGTACGATTCGCGTGTTCAATCGGGCGGCGGAGCGGCTCCTCGGGTACCGCGCGGACGAGGTCGTCGGTCGGGCGACCCCCGAGGTCTTCCTCGATCCCACCGAGATCGCCCTCCGTGCGGCCGCCCTGTCCACCGAGCTTCGCACCGAGGTGGACGCAGGCTTCGAGGCGCTCGTCGCGAAGGCGCGGATCGGCGTTCCCGACGAGAACCGGTGGACCTACGTTCGCAAGGACGGCACCACGTTTCCCGTTCTGCTGTCGGTCACGACTCTGAGGGACGGCGAAGGCGGGGTGGACGGGTACATCGCCATCGCCAGCGACATCACGGAGCGTGACGCGGCGGACCGGTTGAAGGACGAGTTCGTCTCGACCGTGTCCCACGAGCTCCGCACGCCGCTCACCTCGATCCGCGGCTCGCTCAAACTCCTCGAGGGCGGTGTGGCGGGGGAGCTGGAAAGCCAGGCCCTCGAGCTCGTGCGCATCGCAGGCACGAACGCGGAGCGGCTGATCCGGATCGTCAACGACATCCTGGACCTCGAGAAGATCAGCGCCGGCAAGCTCGAGCTCGAGCTCGGCCGGCTGACCCCGGGCGATCTCGCCGACGCCGCCCTCGACGGCATCCGCGGAATGGCGGAGCTGGCCGGCGTGGAGGTCGCGCGCGAGGTCCGGGTCCAGGCGGAAGTTCTGGGCGACGACGGCCGCCTGGTGCAGGTCCTGACGAATCTCCTCTCGAACGCGGTGAAATTCTCTCCGGCGGGGGCGCGGGTGGACCTCGTCGTGGAATCGACCGCATCGGGGCGCGTGCGCTTCTCCGTCACGGACCGGGGGCCCGGCATTGCACCCGAGCACCTGCCCAAGCTCTTCGGCCGATTCCAGCAGGTCGACGCCACCGACGCCCGCCGCAAGGGCGGGACCGGCCTGGGCCTCGCCATCTCCAAGTCCATCGTCGCGCAGCACGGCGGGGAGATCGGCGTGAGCAGCGAGGTCGGGCGGGGGAGCACGTTCTGGCTCGAGCTGCCGGCGCTGGTGGACACGGGATTCTGGCACCCGTCTCCGGACGCGATCGGGGACGGCCCGCGGGTCCTCCTCCTCGAGGACGACCGGGATCTGTCGCGATTGCTGGCGAGGACCCTGGCCCCGTACGGCTTCCGCCTCGATCGAGCCGAGACCATCGCACAGGCGGAGGCTCTGCTCGCAACCCGCGTCCCTGCCGCGATTCTGGTCGACGTGGGGCTTCCCGACGGGAACGGGCTGGAGTTCACCGCGAGGCTGCGCGAGCGACAGGCGACGCTCGACGTTCCGGTCGTGATCCTCTCCGGACGCGAGCCCGACGCTCCGCTGTTCGGGGCGCCCCGCGTCGTCGACTGGTTGACCAAGCCGTTCGACGAGCGGCGGCTCCTCACGGCGCTGCGCTTCGCAGTCCGGAAGCCCGGCGCCCCGCGCGTCCTGCTGGTGGAGGACGACCCCTCGACGCGGGCGGTTCTCTTCGCGCTGCTCGGCCGCCTCGGGATCCGGTGCGTCGAGGCGAGCAGCGGCCTGGCAGCGATTCAGGCCGTGCGGGCGGAGCCGCCCGATCTGATCGTCCTCGACCTGACCCTGGAAGGGCTCGATGGCTTCCAGGTCGTCGAGATCTTGCGCCAGGAGCCCGCTCGCGCAACCCCGCTGATCGTGTACACCGGCCGGGATCTGGATCCGAAGGAGCGCGACGCGCTCACCCTCGGCGTGAGCCGGCACTTGACGAAGGCGCGGGTGTCCGAGGAGGAGCTCCTGCGCGTCGTGGCGGAGATGCTGAACGGCTTGCTCGCCGAGATCCCCGAGCAATGGCGATGAACCGGTCGATTCTCGTGGCGGGGGATGCGCCGGATCTCTCCGACGCAGTCCGTCGAGCGGCCGCAGCCCGCGGTTGGCAGGTGCTCCGCGCGGCCACCGCGGGCGAGGCGATCGCGGCGCTGGGACGCGATCGTCCAGCTGTCGTGCTCGTGGACGCGGCGCTCCCGGACGGCCGAGGACTCGATCTGGTCGCCCGCATCCGCGGCGCCGGCTACCGCGAGCCGGTGTGCCTCGTGACGACCCCCGGGACCCGATCCGAGGCGCTCTCCCGCCGCCAGCGTGGCCTCGGGATCCTTCACGGCATCGAGCGGCCGCTCGATCCGGAGCGATTGGCGCGATGGCTCGAGCCGATCCTGTCCGGAGACCTCGAGCTCTCCGATCGATCGGCGAGCGGAAGTCCCGAGCAACTGCTCGCTTCTCTGGGCGCCGAGTACGCGAGGGCGCTCCCCGAGCGTCTCGCGACGCTGGTCGAATCGGTGGAGGCGGCGCGGTCGCGCCGCCAGGATGCGGTCGCTCTCGATCGGGCGATTCTCGAGGCCCATCGCCTGCGAGGCACGGCGGGGTCGTACGGGTTTCCCGGCGTGAGCGACGCCGCCCGGCGCCTCGAGGAGTCCCTTCAGGACGCGCGCGAGACGACACCGGACGAGAGCGCATGGGACCAGATCGAGAGTCGCGTCGCGAGCACCCTACGGGAGGCCGAAAACGCAGTGAGGCTTCCGTCTCCGCTCCCCGCCTTCTCGTCGTGGGAGGGACGAGTTCTCGTCGTGGACGACGACCCCGAGTTCCTCGAGTTCGCTCGCGGGGTCGGTCGGACGATCATGGTTGAGATCGTCGCCGCGCGAGATCGCCTCGCCGCGCTGACCGTCGCCGGGGAGGTCCACCCCGATGCGGCGATCCTCGACGTGCGGTTCGGCGGGGGGGAAGCAGCCTTCGAGCTCGCGCGAGGCCTCCGCGAGGTCCCAGGATGCGAGAACCTCCCGTTGGCCTTCGTGGCGGTGGACGGGAGCCTGGATCATCGCGTGGCCGCATCGCACGCGGGTGCGTCGCTCTATCTCGAGAAACCGGTCGACGCGACCGCCCTCGCCGAAGGGATCCAGCATCTCGTGTCGCTTCGGCTCCCGGCGAAGCCCCGGATCCTCGCGGTGGACGACGACCCGGCATTCTGCGCCTGGGTCGCGGCCGTCCTGGGGGGGACGGAATGTCCGTCACGACGCTGTCCGACGCGACGCGCATCCTCCCGGTGCTCGACCAGTCGCCCCCCGATCTCCTCCTTCTCGACGCGGTGATGCCCGACGTGAGCGGGTTCGATCTGTGCCGGACCGTGCGGGCGATCCCGCGCTGGCAGGACCTACCCGTGGTGTTCCTCACGGGAGGTCACGAGGTGAAGGATCGCGTCGAGGCGTTCAACGCCGGAGGGGACGATTACCTGACGAAGCCGGTGATCCGCGAGGAGTTGCTGGCGCGGGTTCGCGTTCGCGTCGAGCGCCAGCGCCTACTTCAGGAGCGCCGCGACCGCGATCCGCTCACCGGTCTGCTTCTGCGCCGCGCGTTCCTCGATGCGGTCTCGACGCGCTTCGGAGAGGCGCAGCGTCGCGACACGTCGATCACCCTGTGCCTGCTGGACGTGGATCACTTCAAGAGAGTGAACGACACCCATGGGCACCTGGCCGGAGATCGGGTCCTGACCGCCCTCGGGAAGCTGCTCGCCGGGAGGTTCCGCTCGGGCGACCTGCGGGGACGCTGGGGCGGAGAGGAGTTCGTTCTGGCGTTTCCGGGAGAGGGAGCCGATACGATGGTCGAGGTGCTCCGCCGGGTCTTGAGCGAGTTCGCCGCTCTCCGGTTCGCGACCGAGGGGGCCGAGTCGTTCGGGGTCACGTTCAGCGCGGGGCTCGCGTCCCACCCCTCGGACGGAGCTCACCTCGAAGCGGTTCTGCGTGCAGCCGATCGGCGGCTCTACCTTGCGAAGAACGAGGGGCGCGGGCGCGTCGTGGGGCCCGACTCCGTTCCGACCGAACCGCACGCCTCGCAACCCGAGAACGCGGTGAAAGCGGGCTGAGACCCGCCCGCAAGCTCGATCGCACCACCGGTCGGATCCGCGCCGCGAAGCGGCCTTCAGCCCAGGATTCCGCCCTGCCCGTGGTAGAAGACGCCCGCGAGGGCTCCGGTGAGGAGCGTCGCCAGGGTCGCGGCGACGAACGACCTCACCGCGAGCGCGGCGAGGTCGCTTCGCCGCGAGGGGGCCAGTGCCGCGGTCCCGCCGATGAAGATCCCCACCGACGCGACGTGGGCGAATCCGCACAGCGCGTACGAGAGCACCACGACGGTCCTGGGCGACACGGCGCCCGATGCGGCCAGCTCGGCGAGGTGGCGGTAGGCCACCACCTCGGTCAGCACCGCTCGTTCGCCCAGCAGCCGGCCGGCGGCGAGCACGTCGGCGCCCGGAAGGCCGAGTAGCCACGCGAGCGGAGCGAAGGTCCAGCCCAGAATGCGACCGACGCTCAGTGGTCCTCCCATCGAGGCCGCGAGCGGGGCGCTGGCCTTGGCGAGGGCGAGGTCCAGGATCCCGACCATTCCGAGAATCGCGATGAGGAGCGTCGCGATGCCGGCGGCGAGCCTCAGGCCATCCCACGAGCCGGTGGCGAGGGCGGCGATCGAGTTGCGCTCGCGTCCGCTCTCGTCCATCGGCGGCAGCGCTCCGGCGGTCTCCGGCGCGCCCGATTCGGGGAGAACCAGCTTGGCCATCATGGCGCCGGCGGGAATCGCGATGACCGATGCGGACACGAGGTGTCCCGCGATCTGCGGGAAGACTTCCTTGAGGAACGTGACGTAGATGGCCAGGGTCGTGGATGCGACGGTGCACATCCCGCAGGTGAGAACCATGAGGAGCTCGGAGGCGGTCATGCGCTCGAGGTACGGGCGGATCGCCATGGCCGACTCCACACCCACGAAGATGTTCGCGGATCCCGAGAGGGCTTCGGCGCCCGACAGTCCCATCCCGCGATGGAAGATCGCTCCGAAAAGGCGCACGACCGGCTGCACGATGCGAAGGTGATAGAGGAGGGCCATCAATGCGGAGAAGAAGATCACGGCGGGAAGCACCTGCGCGGCGAGGACGAAGCCGACGGACGGCTCGCCCGCGGGAGAGGTCTCGCCGGGCGGGAGAGCGAGAGGACCGAACAGGAACCGGGCCCCGGCGTTTCCCGCATCCAGGACGGCGAGCACGACGCCGTTCACGCCGAGGAGGAAGCCGCGCGTGGGAGGCAGCCAGAACACCACGGCGCCGAGGAGCACGAGAAGGCCCCCGGCCCCTGCCACGGTCCGCCGCGGAAACGGCCTGCGGAAGCCGCCCGTCGCCCAGGCGAGCAGACAAAGAGTCACGCAGCCGAGGAGGGATCCCAGGTTGAATCGCGTCACGGCGTGGATTATGGGCCATTCGCGGGGAATGGGGACAGTCCTCTTCGGAAACAGCGGCGCGGGGGCTTTGCCCCCGAACCCCCACTCCCGCCCTCCGCGACGCCGGCAGACCGGCATCGCTCCGGTTGGGCTTGTTTCTTCCCGAAGTGTCGGGGCGCAGCCTCGTAAACCGAGCTCATTACCCGCGGCCCCGCGAAAGGGGACTGTCCCCGATTCCTCCGATTCGCGCGATGCGGCGGGCGCGAACGGATCGGCGCTGCGATCGTGGGCGAAAATAGGTCTGTCCCCATTTCCCCCGATTCGCGCGATACGGTGGACGCGACCCGATCGGCGCAGCGATCGTGCATAATCCCAGTCGCGTGAAGCGGTTTGCGTGGCTCGGGTCCGAGGAGATCTCCCGGTGGCGCAACGGGTGCGAACGGCCTGCAATCGCGACTGCCCGGATGCGTGCGGGATGATCGCGACCGTCGAGGACGACCGCGTCGTGCTCCTGCAAGGGGACCCGGACCACCCGGTGACGCGGGGCTTCCTGTGTCGCAGGACGAGCCGGTTCCTCGAGAGGCAGTACGCTCCGGATCGGCTCACGAAACCGCTGCTGCGCCGTGACGGCGGGTTCCGACCCGTGTCCTGGGACGATGCGCTCGATCTCGTCGCCGAGAGAATGGTCCGCATCAAGGCCGAGTCCGGCGGGGCCGCGATTTTCCACTACCGTTCCGGCGGGTCGCTGGGCATTCTCAAGTGCCTGACCGATGCGTTCTTCGAGCGGTTCGGCCCGGTCACGGTGAAATCCGGAAGCGTGTGCTCGGGGGCGGGGGACGCGGCTCAGATGACGGACTTCGGCGTATCGGACAGCCACGACCTCTTCGACCTGCTCGAGAGCAAGACGATCGTGCTCTGGGGGAAGAACGTCTACGTCAGCAGCGTTCACCTGCTTCCCATCCTGAGAGAAGCCAAGGCGCGCGGCGCTCGCCTCGTGATGGTGGACCCCGTTCACCACAGAACGGCGGCCCTCTGCGATCGGGTGCTGCAACCCAGGCCCGGCGGAGACATCGCGCTCGGTCTCGGCGTCGCGCGCCTTCTGTTCGATTCGGGCGAGGCCGACCCGAACGCGGCTGCGTACTGCGATGGCGTCGAGGAGTTCCGCGCGCTGGCGCGGTCGCGTCGCTTGGAGGAGTGGGCGCGGATGGCGGACCTGCAACCCGGGGAGATCGAAGCGTTCGCTGCGACGTATGCGCAGCGCCCCGCGGCGATCCTCGTCGGTTGGGGCCTCCAGCGCCGGGTGCGTGGGTCGGCCACGGTGCGGGTGCTCGATGCCCTGGGCGCCGTTTCGGGAAACCTCGGGGTTCCGGGCGGCGGCGTCTCGTTCAACTTCCGGAGGCGCGGCGCCTTCGATCTCTCGTTCGTCGGAGGCAAGAAGACGGCGCCTCGCTCGATCCCGGAGCCCCTGCTCGGGCCCGGCATCCTCGAGGCCAAGGATCCCGCCGTTCGCATGGTCTGGGTCACCGCGGGCAACCCGGTCGCCATGCTTCCCGACTCGCGCACCGTGGCCCGCGCCCTCGAGACGCGGGAGATGACCGTGGTGGTAGACAGCTTTCTCACCGACACCGCACGCTCCGCGCACCTGGTTCTGCCGACCACCACGATGCTCGAGGACGACGACCTGCTCGGCTCGTACGGCCACCACTGGCTCGCGGAGACGCGGCCTGCCGTCGCTCCACCCGAAGGCGTCAAGACCGACTACGCGATCGTCCGCGAGCTTGCTTCCCGGCTGGGCATGTCCCACGAGTTCTCCGCGGACGTCGAGGCCTGGAAGCGCCGCGTTCTCGCACCGGTGGCCGGGCACGGTGTGACGCTCGAGGATCTGCGCCGGAGCGCCGCCCGCAACCCGCTGGCGCCACGCGTCCTGTTCCAGGAGCGCCGCTTCCCCACGCCGACGGGGAAGGTGAACCTCATCCGCCACGTGGACCCCGAGCCCATCCTCCCCCCGACGAGGCGACCGCTCCTGTTGATGGCGCTCCCCACGGACGAGGCTCAGTCTTCCCAGTGGCCCGCGCGAACCCAGACCGAGCCCGCGCCGGCGACGATCCATCCGGACGCCGCAGCCGGATTCCGGGACGGCGACCTGGCCTGCCTCGGGTCGCAGACCGGGTCGATGGTCGTCCGCCTCCGGTTCGATCGTAGCCAGCGCCGCGACCTGGTCGTCGTGCCGAAGGGCGGGTGGCTGCACGCCGGTCGTTGCGCCAACGCCCTGATTCCTGCCCGTGAATCCGATGCCGGCGGCTGCGCCGTTTACTACGACACCCCCGTGAGGCTGGAACGCGTTCCGAGCGGGCCGCCGATTCTCTAGGAGGAGCCATGCCCATCGTCCAGGTCCACTTGCTGCAAGGCCGCACCGCGGAGGAGAAGAAGGCGCTCCTCGATGCCGTGACCCGCGCCATTCAGGACTCCATCGGCGCCCGACTCGAGTCGATCCGGGTCTTCATCCAGGAGATCCCGCCGACGGACTACATGGCCGCCGGCGAGCTCGCCTCGGATCGTCGGAAACGGTGACGCACGGCCCGAGCACCCGCCTGCGCGGAGATGGATCCGGCGGACTCGTTGACAGCCATGGCACCCGCGGCGAGAATCGCGCGCCATGAAGATCGCCATCGTCCTCACCCTCGTCGCGCTGGCGATGGCGAACTTCGCGTTCGAGTGGTTCGCGATCGAGCTGTTCTCCGTCTTCGTCCTCGTGGCCTTGAGCGCGTTCGGGATCCTGACGCCGCAGGAGAGCTTTCTCGGCTTCGCGAACTCCGCCGTCATCATGATCGCGAGCGTCATGGTCGTCACCGGCGGGATTCTCCACAACGGCACCGCCGACGTCCTCGCCCGGAACATCCGGAAACTGGCCGGACGGAGCGAGATCCGCATGTCCGCTCTTCTCTACGGCGCAGTGAACGGGGTGTCGTCCGTCATCAACAACGTGGCCGCCACCGCCATGTTCATCCCGGTTGCCGAGGGTCTCGCGCGGCGCTTCGGGACCCGGCGCGCGAAGTACCTCATGCCGGTCGCGTTCGCCTCGATGACCGGCGGGATGTGCACGCTCATCGGCACCTCGACAAACGTCGCGGTCTCGGGTGCGATGGAAAACCTCGGGATGGCGCCGCTGCGCATGTTCGAGCTCGCCCCCGTCGGCGTCGTGGTGGCGGCGCTGGGCATTCCGTATTTCCTCTGGATCGCACCCCGCCTCCTTCCGTCTCGAGCCGACGACGACCGGAGCGACGCGTTCGGCATCCGGGGGTTCCTGTACGAGGTCCACGTCCGGGACGGAGCCTCGATCGCGGGCCGGTCCCTCGCCGAGGCCGACGTGCGTCATCGATTCGGCCTCAACGTCCTCGCCATCGTCCGGGGCGACGGGAAGATCTTGGCGCCCGGGGCGGAGCACGTGGTGCTTCCCGGCGACCTGCTGCTGGTCGAGGGAGAAGCCCGCACGATTCCCGTGGTCGGCCAGACCCGCGGCCTCGAGATCAAGTCGGCTCCCGCGGCGATCGTCGCGGACCTCGAGTCGCAGGACGTGAAGATGGTCGAGGCGACCGTCTCCTACAACTCGGCGTTCATCGGGAAGACGCTCCAGGAGGCGAACTTCCACCGTCGCTACGGCTTGCGCGTCCTCGCGATCCACCGGCGCGAGGAGATCGTGGTGGAGAAGGTCGGAAAGATCCCGCTCCGCCAGGGCGACGTGCTCCTGATCCACGGGCGCCGCGAGCAGTTCGAGGCCCTCGCCCGGGAGCCGACGATGCTGCTCATCGAGGACGTGGTCCTCCCGCGCTATCGGTTGGGCAAGGCGGTTCAGGGAGCCGTCGTCTTCGCCGCCGCCATCGGAGCATCGGCACTGGGGCTGCTCGATGCCCCCACCGCGTTCCTCGCCGCCGCGGCGCTCACGATCGGTCTCCAGGTGCTTCCCACCTCCGAGGTGTTCCGCTACGTGAACCTGCGGTTCCTGGTGATGCTCGCCGCGATGGTGTCCCTCGGGCTCGCCATGGAGAAAAGCGGCGCCGCCCGCCTGGTCGTTCACGAGATCTTCGACGTCGTCGGAATCGCGCGACCCAGGCTGCTTCTGGCGGTGTTCTTCGTCCTCACCGCGCTCTTGACGCAGCCGCTGAGCAACGCCGCCGCGGCGCTCCTGGTTCTCCCCATCGCCGTGCGCGCCGCTCGAGAGATCGGGATCGACCCGCGGGCCTTCGTCGTATCGGTGACGCTCGCCGCCTCGTGCTCGTTCCTCACCCCGTTCGAGCCGGCGTGTCTCCTCGTCTACGGGACGGGCCGCTATCGCTTCCTGGACTTCGTTCGGGTGGGAAGCCTGCTCACGCTCCTGGCCTTCTGCGTCTGCTTCTTTCTGATCCCCGTCCTATGGCCGATGTGACGACGATCCGCCGTCTCGATCCACGCTCGACAGGCATGCGCCTTCCCCACCAGGAGCACGGGCGTCCGTTCCGCGAGGCACAGGGGTCCGTCGCGCCCGACGCGTGATCGAGACGGCGACGGGCACGCGGCTCCGGCCCCCTCGACGATCGCGAGCAGTGGCCCCCCCCGCGGTCGGACGGATCTCGCGGACCGCTCCTTGCGGCTCGTTCTGTTCCGACAGTTCCGAGGGGTGGGGTCGATGCGGAAGCGCGGGGCGCCGCAAGACGCGGAGAGCCGACGAAGGAGGAATCGATTCGCGCCCCCGCCCCTGGGCAACGAGCCGCCGGGCTCGGCAGGCGGATCATGCGGGGAGGAGGTCGCGCGAGCTCGCTTCTGGTTGACGGACTGCCTGGGTCAGAACCGGAACTCGAGCCCCAGCGAGTACATCCAGAGACTGTCCAGGTCGCTCACCTCGAACTTCTCGGCCTCGAGTCGGACGCCGAGGTGGCCGCCGAAGATGACGACCGCCCCCGCGCCGTAAGCGCTGGAGGTATCGCTGATGCTCTTGAACGCGCCGAGGATCGTCGTTTCGGCGTTGACGTACACGATCCCCGCCTTGACGAAGAGCTCGAGGTGACTGCCGATCGGGAGTGCGCCGACGAGGAACGCGTCCCCTCCCTGGGAGCTCGCCTTCCAGGTCTCGCCGCCGATCGTGGCGTCCGGCGAGCCGAAGTCGATGTAGCTCGCCTCGGCTCCGAAGAACTTCATGAACCGGCTTCCCCAGTAGATCTTCCACCCGGTCGAGTCCCCGTCGAAGTTCACGTTCGACACGTCGTGCTCGGTGCTCGCCTGACCCAGGGCTCCGCCGAAGTACGTGCCGGCCATCGACGCGGTCGAAGCCAGGACCGCGACCGTCGCAGCGATCGAGAGCTTCCGGATCATCGCTCGTTCTCCTGCCCGGCGCCGGAGCGCGCGAATCGTCCCGTCGATGGAACGGTCGATGGGCGTCGCGAGCGTAGCAGACCCATGCGACGGAGCAGGAGTGAATCGCTTCGTTCGCCTCCAACAGAATTGAACCCCGTCTTGGCGAGAGTAAGCTCCACCGCGCGCCTCGACGAACCGGAGCGGATCGCCGGGATGCATTCCGTTTTCGCATCGCCCCCCGGTACCCCGCCCGTCCCTGGGTCCGATACTGCCCCATCCCGGACGTCGGCTCGGGGGGGCGGTCCTCGGCAGGGGGAGCGGTGAAGGGCGCCACCGATCTGTGGACGGCTGTCTGAGCGAAGGAACCACTCCGGATGAGGAGCCCCGTGGTCATCCGGACACCTCACCGCGGTCTCGACCGTTCGCGATCGCGCTCTCCTTCGGGTATCGGCGCGGCGAATCGCGCGCGCAAGGATCGTCGAGCGCTTTCGCGTGCCGGTCGCTCCGGGATCGCAGGAACGGGTCGACGCGTGCGAGACGATCGAGTCGTTTGAAGATGTCCAGCGACTATGCCGGTCGAGACGAAGAACGTCGCATCGAATCGCGATCCGCCGGATCCGGCAAGCGGGCCCCGAAAGCGCCCGCGCGATGGGCGATCTCGATCATCTCTTCCAGCCACGCCAGTCTCTGCGCGGGGGTCGCAGCGAGCGCGTCCTCCAAGAGGTGACTCCGCGCCGCTTCCCAAGTGGCCTCCCAGCGATCTTCGGGGGTGGCGGGCTCGTTCATCTTCGGCTCTCCTTCCACCGCAGGATCGCCTCGAGGTGCTCGATGTCGGTTCGGTCCTGGGGCCTTCCCGCCAGACGTTTCAGTCGGATCAGGTCCGGGATCGAAACGACCCTCACGGTCGTGTCCCGGAGCTCCATCACCTCGGAGCGCGACCAGAGCTCGTCGAACGGGATCGGATGCTCCACGAAGAGATCCACCACGCGCAACGGGTTCGAGGGATCGAGCATGGAGAAGACCTGCATCCCGCGGTCGCGAATCCAGCTCTGGCGGATCTCGGGGTTCGCGAAGTGGGACGGATCCACGGGCACCCGTGGTCGCAGGCTCATCTTCGTGAGCGCCTCGATCGCCTTCCTGGCCTGCTCCTCGGCCAGGTCGACCGCCAGGTCCACGTCGACCGTCATGCGAGCGTACCCGTGAAGCACGACGGCCAGACCGCCCACCACGACGTAACGAACCTCGGCATCATTGAGCGACCGGAACAGCGGCTCGAGGATCGACATGTTCGGATTGTAGCGCAGCTCCGCGCGGGGGAAGCGATCCTCCCTCGCGGGGCGACTCGATTCGAGTTGACCCGCCGTCGTCGACGGTGGATCGCTTGGACTCCAGGCCATCCTTCTCCCTCCGGTTCGCGCCTCGCGCCGCGGGCTCGCAGCGGTACGAACGGCTGGGGCGAGTCTCCATCGCTTCCCGTTCGGTGCGCCTCCAGCCACGGGCCGGCGGCGGATTCGTGCTCCTGCGGGCCAGGTTCACCGGTCCGATGGCCGATGTGACGGCGACCCGTCGTGCACGATCCACACACGGCAGGCATGTGCCTTCCCCACCAGGAAGACTTCCATCCCTTCCGCGAGGCACAGTGCTCGTCGCGCCCGATGCGTGATCGAGGCGGCGACGGACACGCGGCCCCGGCCTATCTCGACGATCACCAGGAGCGGCCCCGTCGTTTGCCGGATTTCCCGGACCACGCCCCGCAGCTCGTTCTGCGCCGACAGCCCCGAAGGAGGCCGCACCGCGAGAATCAGGTCCTCCGCCCGCAGGCCGATGCGCACTCTCGATCCCTGCGCGAGGCCGCGCCCCGGGACCACGAGGGCGACACCCGGCTCGATTTCCACGTGCGCCGCGCTTTCCTCGAGCCCGACCACGCTTCCCGCGAGCACGTTCTCGAACCCGTCGGCCAGCCACTCCGGCGCGGCGTCCGGGTGGAGGAACACCGCGTCGGGCGGGCCCTGGAGCGCGACGCGTCCCGACGACAGGATCGCCACCTCGCGGCTCAGCAGCTTGGTCTCGGTCACGTCGTGGGAAACGAAGAGAGTCGGGATTCCGAACTCCTCCCGCGCGCGAAGGAGATAGGTGATGACCCGGTCACGCAGCGGGGCGTCGAGCCCGGCCAGGGGCTCGTCGAGAACGAGAAGGTCCGGGCCGGAGCACAGGGCGCGGCCGAGGGCCACGCGCCGCTTCTCTCCGCCGGACAGCGAGTCGATGCGCCGACGCTCGAGGTCGCGGAGCTCGAGAACCTCGATCACGCGCTCCGGCGCGAGCCGGTTCGGTCCGGCTCTCGTCGCACGGCGGTGGCCCGACAGGAGGTTCTCTCGAACGGTTCGGTGCGGAAACAGAAGCAAGTCCTGCGGTACGTACCCGACCCCGCGATCCTCCGGCCGGAGACGGATCCTCCGCTCCGTGTCCAGCCACACGCGATCGCGGATGCGGATCCGGCCGACCGCGCCGGTCCTGAGACCGGCGACCGCCTCCAGGAGCGTCGTCTTTCCGGCTCCCGAGGCTCCGAACAGGCCGAGGGAGGTCTCGTCGGTCTCCCACTGCACCGACAGCGGGAAGCGATCCAGCGGGAGGTGCACGCGGATCTCGATGGCTGCGCTCATCGCGTCGTCCGCGTGCCGCGCAGGAGCCACTCGACGGTCCAGACCGCCGCGAAGGCCAGCACCACGGTGATCGCCACCAGAACCTTCGCATCATCGTCGCGGCCCGTCTGGATGTCGCTGAAGATCGCGAGGGAGAGGGTCTGGGTCCGGCCGGGGATGTTTCCCGCGACGAGGATCGTCGCGCCGAACTCCCCCAGCGCGCGGCCGAATCCGAGGACCATGGCCGCGAGGAGACCCCGCCGGGCCAGCGGAAGCGTGATCTCTACGAACGTCCGAATCCGTCCCAGGCCGAGCGTGTGTCCCATGGACTCGAGCCTCGGATCCACGTGCTCGAACGCCACGCGACACGTCCTCGCCACCAGGGGAAGCGCCATCAGTGCCGACGCGAGCGCGGCACCTTTCCACGTGAAGAGCAGGTCGAGATCGAGACCGAGCGTCCTTGCGCCCAGCGGTCCCTCGGGGGCGAGCAGCCGGAGGAGCGCGTAGCCGACTGCCGTGGGTGGCAGGACCAGCGGGAGCGCAACGAGAGTCTCGATCACGCTCTTGCCGGGGAACTCGGTCCGCGCCAGCAGGTAGCCCAGAAAGGCCGCCGGGACGACGACCACCGCAGTCGCCGCCGCGGCGACCTCGAGGCTGATCCAGACCGCGCTCCCCGCTCCGGCGCTCATCGGGGGGACCGCGACGCCGTGATCGTGAAGCCGGCACGCTCGAACGCCTCGGTGGCGCGAGGGCTCCCGAGCCAGTCGACGTACCGCCGCGCGGTGTGGAGCGCGGGCCGGGTCGCGATGGGCGCGACGACGTACGAAATGCGCGGAGCGTCCTGCTCGGATACTTCGAGCAGGACCCGCACGCGTCGGGAGGTCCGCGCATCCGTTGCGTAGACGATCCCCGCATCCGTGGCGCCGCTCTCCACGGCGGCGAGCGCCGCCCGGACGTCGAGCGCCGGGACGATCTTGTCGCGCACGGACTCCCAGACTCCTGCGCTCCGGAGCCACGCTCGCGCGTACGTCCCCGCCGGGACGGCCTCCGGGTCGGCGACGGCGACGCGTCGGACCTCGGGCGACGCGAGGACGTCCGCCCTCCCCGAGGGGAGGGGACTCGCGGCGGGCGCCACGATCACCAGACGGTTCGACAGCAGAGGAACACGGTGCGCCGCGTCGATCCTGCCGCCGCGCCCGAGCCGATCCATCCATGTGATGTCCGCCGAGAAGAACACGTCGGCCTTCGCCCCCGCCTCGATCTGCCGTACGAGATCGTTCGAGCCGGCGAAGCTGAACACGAGCCGGACCCCGACCTCTGTCTCGGCGGCGGGGGCGAGATCTTCGAGTACGTCCCTCAGGCTTGCGGCCGCGTAGACCATCAGCTCCGGCCGCGCGTCCCGCGCGCGGTCCGGCGCCGCGCATGCCACGGCCGCGGCCGCCGCGAGGATCGCTCCGAGCGCAGCGAGGGGGGGCCGCGGTGACGAACGCGTGCCATGCGCCAACTTCCACCTCCCGGTGCAGCCATCGATCGAGGCGCCTCGGACCACCCGGTGCGCGAGGATGCTCGCTCGACGAGAGGTGAGGCTATCGCCCGCGCTTGCGAAGCGTCAATCCCCGCCCGGTTCTGCGTCACGGTTCCAGTGGGCCGATCGCCGTCGTCCGCTATGCTGTTCGCGCTTGGACCGGAGGGAGCGCGGATGGCCCGGGGATCCCCGATCGTGAGCCTGCGCGAGGAGGTCCGCCCCATGCTGGCCCTCGCGATGCCCATCGTGATCGTGCAGGTCGGCCTGATGACGATGGGAGTGGTGGACACGCTCATGGTCGGGCGGATCTCCGCGTCCGCCCTCGCCGCCGTGGCGCTGGGGAACCTCTACGTCTGGGCGGTGGTGTGCTTCGGAATCGGCACGCTGATGGCGCTCGACCCGGTGGTGGCGCAGGCGCTGGGCGCGGGCGATGTCGAGTCCGCCGCGATGGGGATTCAGCGCGGCCTGGTTCTCGCGACGCTCCTGACGCTGCCCGTCTCGCTCGCGCTGCTTCCCGGGGAATGGCTGCTCCGTCACCTGGGGCAGCCGGCCGACGTGATTCCGCAGGCCGCGGCGTACGCGCGGGTTTCGCTTCCGGGCGTCTTCCCGTTCCTCGCGTTCGTCGTGCTGCGGCAGAGCCTCCAGGCGATGGGCAGGACCGCGCCGATCGTCGCGACCATCGTCGGCGCCAACGCGGCGAACGTGTTCCTGAACTGGGCGTTCATCTTCGGGCACCTGGGATTGCCGCCCATGGGGGTGGTGGGCGCGAGCATTGCCACCGCCGCGAGCCGCTGGCTCATGGTCGTCCTTCTCCTCGCGAGCGGCTTCCCCACGCTCCGGCCTGCGCTCGTTCCGGTGCGTCGCGGCGTGCTCGCGCCAGGTCCACTCGCGCGGATGTTCCGGCTCGGCGCACCCGTCGGAATCCAGTACCAGCTGGAGATGGGCGCATTCGGGGTGATCGCGCTGCTCATGGGGTACCTGGGCACGGCCGAGGTGGCGGCACACCAGATCGCCATCAACCTCGCCTCGCTCACGTTCATGGTTCCGCTGGGCGTGTCGGCCGCCGCGGCGGTTCGTGTCGGCCACGCGGTGGGCCGCCTGGATCCGGCGGCCGTCCTGCGTGCGTCGCGCGTGGCACTCGCCCTCGGGGTCTCGTTCATGACTGGGATGGCGGTCGTGCTCGTCGCTGCCCCGCAGCTACTGGCCCGCGCGTACACGACGGATGCGTCGGTGGCCGCCGTCGCGGCGGCGCTCATCCCGATCGCCGGCTTCTTCCAGGTGCTCGACGGACTCCAGGTCGTGGCCGCCGGAATCCTGCGAGGCGCGGGCGACACACGCGCCCCGATGGCGATCAACGTCCTCGGCTTCTGGCTCGTCGGCATGCCCGTGAGCCTGTACCTCGCCTTTCGAGCGCACGCCGGACCCGAAGGGCTGTGGTGGGGTCTGGTGGCGGGGCTCGCCGCGGTCGCGCTCCTGCTTCTCGCCCGCGTCGCGACGCGCCTGCGCGGCCCGCTCACCCGGGTGGTCGTCGACGAGAGGGGATTCGAGGACAGTCGCCCGTGAGGCCCCGGGGTGTGGTGGGAGGCTGTCCCCGAACGACGGCTACCCGAGCCCCGTCTCCGATTCGCTCCAGTTGCCGGCTTGCGCAGTTCCGGTACACTGACTCGATCGAGACCGAGGTAGTTGCTCGGGTTCCCCAGGAGGATGCCAGATGAGATCGTTGACTCGGACCATCGCCCCATTCGTCGTCGCGTGCCTCGCGGTCGCGGCAGTTCCCGTGCAGGCTCAGACCGCCGATCCGCCGGCCCCCCCGCCGGCTGAGGCCCCGTCGTCGCCGCCCGCACCACCGAAAGCGGCCCCAAGGGTGCTGGACCTGAACTCGTGCACGCTCGGCCAGCTCGAGGGCCTCCCCGGGCTCAGCGAGCCGCAGGCGAGGCTGATCTACAACGGGCGACCGTACAAGGTCAAGAACGACCTCGTCACGCGGAAGATCATCCCCGAGGCGGTCTACCAGCGGATCGAGAGCCTGGTGACGGCGAAGGCCCCCTCGCTGCAGCGAAAGTAGGCTTCATCGGCGGATCGGCGTCCCTCCCGTCATTGGCCGACTTCTCCGCAGTGCGCCGAGGTGGGCCACGCGCGGTGAGGTCGGCGCGAGCGGGTTCCCCTCACTGTCCGGCGTCGACGTACCAGTCGCGGTTCGAAAGCAACGACCAGCCCGGGCCTCGTGCGATTTCGTCGAATCGGGTCGAGAGGGCGCCGGATGCGGCCCGGACCCCGGCCGGGCAGCCCAGAACCTCGGCGTAGGCGTACTGCTCCGCCCAGCCGTCGACCTGCTCCAGGAGGTCCGGAATCCGCGAGTCCTCCTGGGCGACGGACTTGAGATCGTGCGGATCGTCGTGGCCAAACCTCTTCTTCACCAGAGAGGTCGTCATGAGGCTCACGCGCACGCCGCTTCCCTCGAGCTGGTGCGCGAGATCGAACCAGCGGAGCGTGTCGGTCCGGCCCAGATGGAGGCCGCCTCCTCCGGGGCATCCACGGTCCGGCTCGGTGAGGGTCACCGCGATGGAGAGACGCGGCTCGCCGTCCGGGATTTCCGCGGCCAGGCCGGAGCGTACCGCCTCGAGGAACACGCCGGCGCGGGCATACTCGCGAACGTGCAGACCCGAAACGACGAGCGCTAGGCCCCCGGCGACGATCCACGCGCGTGGCCGGAAAGGCCGGTAGGGAACGGCGGCGAGCGCCACCAGGGCCGCCAGGAAGATCAGGCGACCGTCGGGACGGTTCATTCCCGCGAAATTGTTGAACGGGAGGACCAGAGCGAGCGACGCGAGGAGAGATGCGAGAGAGAGCAGCCTGCGATCGGCTCTTGCCTCGCCGCCGCGGTCGACTTCGAAGGCGATCAGGACGGCCAGGGCTCCGAGGCCGAGCGCTGCGGCCCATCCGATGGGAAACGGAGGCGGGATCGGGTCGGTCTGGACGAACAGGAACCAGGGCTCGAGAAGCGAGCGCAGCTTGTCGCTCCACGACGCGTACAGCACGAACGACCGCTCCCCGGCGCTCCCGACTGCATACCACGTCGCAAGGACCGCCGACGGAAGGAGAGCCGCCAGCAGGTGGGAGGCGCCTCGGCGGTCCTCTCGCGCGATCCCGAGCGCGACCAGACCGGTCGCGGAGAAGAAGACGGCCCATCCGACGACATGGCTCAGGTAGAGGAGCACCCCGAGACTCGCGATCGCCGCGATGCCTCCTCGGGACGCCGCCGCCCTTCCGCCGCGCGTGGCCCGGAGAAGCACTCCCACCGCTCCCAGCGCGAGCCCTGCGGAGAGCATGTAGCTCAGGTAGCCCTTGTAGAAGAAGAACGACAGCGCCCACGGAGCGCCAAGAATCTCCACCGCCGTCGGGCGCTTCTGGACGGTCCGGACGAGCAGGCCGAAGCCGAGGACGACGGTGAGGGCGCAGAGTCCGGCGAAAACACGCCCGGCTACGAGCGGAGGAGCGAGCTTCTGGATCGATCCCATCACGACCGTCGCCGCCATGTTCGGGACGGGGAGATGACCGAGCTCGTACCACTCGGCGATGACGGCGTCGGCCGGATCGCCCCCGAAGGTCAGGGACGCGAAGAGGCGTCCCTCGAAGATCCAGTGGTAGTAGTCGTACAGCGGAGGAAGAGCCGCGACCACGAGCGGCGCCACGGTCGCGGCGCAGACCAGAATCCACGTCGCGCGACGCAGCAGGATCCGCGCTCGAGGCTCCACCCGTTTCAAGGCGTCGCGCCCCCGCGCGACGCCGGTGGCGCACGCCGCGGCCCGTGCCACGGAGGCGACAACCGGTCGCTGCGCGGTCGCTCGGAACCGCTCACTGCGAGCGGTAGTTCCCGAAGCTCAGCTCCATGCCGTAGTCCTGCTTCCGGAGGAGCCCCATCACGGTCTGGAGCTCGTCGCGGGACGGCGAGGAGACTCGAACCTGCTCGCCCTGGATCGCCGCCTGGACCCGCTTCAACTTCTGATCCTTGATGAACTTCACGATGGCCTTCGCGGTCTCGGTGGGGATCCCCTGCTGGAGCACGATCTCTTGTCGGACGGTGGATCCCGCGGCAGCGGCGATCTCTCCCGGCTTCAGGTTCTTCACGGGAACGCCGCGCCGGACCATCTTCGCCTGAAGCACCTCCCACATCGCCTTCACCTTGAAGTCGTCGGGGCCGGTCAGCACGACGATGTTCTCGCTCCGCCGGAACTCGATGCCGACCTTGGCATCCTTGAAATCGTAACGCTGCGTGATCTCTTTCACCGCCTGGTTGACGGCGTTGTCGACCTCCTGGAGGTCGCATCCGGTGGTGATGTCGAACGATTGTGCTGCAGCCATCGCGCACCTCTTCGGGACGGCGGGGCGGCCCCGCCCCCCGCGCGGCGAGCCATCGAACGGGCCGCGGAAGGGGCCTCTCCGTGCGGCGCGAGTATAGCGCAGCGGACCCGGCGTCTCGTTGGGCCGCACGGAGGCTCAGTCCACGGACGGCGGGCTCGATGCCTCGGGCGGCGCATCGTCGTCCGTCGGCTTGCCGCGTCGTCTCAGAAGTCGCGCGCGGACCACGGTGTCCTCTCCCAGGCGGTCCCGCACGGCGTCCGCGGCGCGGGCCATCCGTCGCGCCCGCTCCTCGCCCGGGTCGAGGAAGAGTGAAGCTTGGCCGCGGCCGGCGCGATCGAGTCCGCTCATCCCGATGCCGAGGAGGCGAATGCCCTTGCCACCGAGATCGATCTTCTCCCGGTACATTCCGCGCGCCGCACGGACGATCGTCTCGGTGAGATCGGTCGGGTCGGGGAGCGTGCGCGAGCGGGTCCACGTGGTGAAGTCACCTGTGCGGACCTTCAGGTGGACCGTGCGGCCCACCAGACCCTCGCGGCGCAGCTGTCGTGCCACCCCCTCCGACCGGGCGAGCAGCGCACGATCCACATCGTCGGGATCGACGAGATCCACCGCGTACGTGCGCTCCTCGGAAATCGACTTCGATTCGCGGCCGGCTGCAACCGGACGATCGTCCTCGCCCCGGGCGAGAGCGCGCAGGTGCCCGGCGGAGCCCTCCCCCACGAGAGCGGCGAGGCTCCTTTCGGAGACCTCGAGGATCTGGCGGATCGTGCGCAGCCCGCCCCTGTGGAGGATGGCCGCGGTCTTCGGCCCCACGCCCCACAGCCGCTCCACCGGAAGGGGCCACAACCGCTCGGGCACCTCTTCGCTCGGGATCACGACCAGCCCTCCCGGCTTCTCGAGGTCGGAGGCCACCTTGGCGAGGAACTTGTTGGAAGCAACGCCGGCGGAGGCGGAGAGTCCTTGCTCGGTGCGGATCCGTTTCTGGAGCGCTCGTGCCGTGGCGGCCCCCGCATGGAGATCCCGCGCGATCCCGGTGAGGTCGAGAAATGCCTCGTCGATGGAGAGCGGCTCGACGATCGGCGTGAAGTTCCGGAAGATCTCCCGAATCCTCCCCGAGACCCGTGCGTACAGGTCCATCCTTCCGGGAAGCCAAATCGCTTCAGGGCAGAGGCGCTCGGCGATGACCGAGGGCATGGCCGATCGCACGCCGAATTTCCGGGCCTCGTACGAGCAGGTGGACACCACGCCCCGCCGTCCACGGTGCCCGATGATCAGCGGTTTCCCGGAGAGAGACGGGTTCTCGCGGACCTCGACCGCCGCGTAGAACGCGTCCAGATCCAGGTGGAGGATCACCCTCGGGACGGCGACGGAGACCATGGGAGCAAGCCTATCAGTCGTGGGCTCGAGTCCGGGGCCGGCTCCGGGTCCCGGATCAGCGTTTTCCGAGCAGCTCCAGCATCGCCGCCGTCTCGGCCACGATCCCGGTCCGGATCGCGCGGTCGGCGTCCGGACATTTCTCCTCCGATCGGACGACGAAGCAACGGCCGACTCTCTACCCTTCGGATCGCCCGGGGTCCTGTCGACGGACGTCCGCGCCTCCGACGCCGGAAGGCGGCCGGAGAGCCGCGAGGGCGCGCGCGACCTCCGCGGGCGCTTCCATCGCGCTCATGTGAGCGACGCCGAGAATCTCGACGAGGTGTGCCCCCGGGATCCCCGTCGCGATTTCCCGCGCACGGTCGGGCGGCGTCAAACGATCGAGCGATCCGACCACCGCCACGCTGGGCACCGAGATCGTCGGAAGCAGAAGCCGCCGGTCCTTGCGGTTGGCGAGCGCGAACAACGCGGCCGCGAGCCCCGCGTCGCCGGCACGCTCGAACATGGCGAGGATCCGCGAGCGATTCTCCGGGAAATCCAGCCGTTCCTCGGCCAGCAGGCTCGGAACGAGTCCGTCGGCGAGCGCGCGCCAGCCGCCTCGCCGCAGCGTCGTCAACCCGCCGGCGCGCCGCTGCCGGCCGGGATCGTCGTCAGGAGCGGCGGTGGTGCTCACGAAGGCGAACGCTCGGGCGAGACCGGGAAACGAAGCTGCGATCGCCAGCGCCGTGTAGCCGCCCATCGAGAGCCCCGCCACCGCCGGCCGCTCGATCCGCTCGCGCGCGACGATCTCCTCGACGTCCAGAGCCCAACGGTCGATGGACGGAAGCTCCCAACCCAGGGTGGACGCCCCGTGACCGCGCAGCTCGGGGACGAGGACCCCCGTTTCCGGCGCGAGCGCCCGCACGACGCCGTCCCACATGCTCGCGTCGCAGCCCAGCCCGTGCAGGAGGACCCAGGCGTTGCGGCCCGAACGGACCCGGTAGGCGATCTCGGCCCCGTCCGGCGTCCGGTACGTCTCGTCGCGCAGGTCCGCCATTCCCCGCGATCCCAGCGCGCTCACAGCAGGAGGACGAGCTTGCCGCGCACGTGGCCCTCCTGGCTCTCGCGCAGCGCGTCCGCGGCGTCCTTGAGCGGCCGGATCTTCGAAACGTGCGTGCGGAGCTTGCCGCGGACGAAGAGGGTTGCGATCCGCTCGAGCTGCTCGCCGCTCGGCTCGACGAAGACCCAGTCGGCCGTGAAACCGCGCGCCCGAGCCGCGGCGATGTCGGGTGGCTCGACGATGCTGACGATCTTCCCCCCGGGCGCGAGGACGTCGAAGCTCCGCGCGAGGGTGTCTCCGCCCACGCAGTCGAGCACCACGCCTACCCCGCCGGGGGCGAGCCGGCGAAGTCCCTCGCGGAAGTCCTCGCGGGCGTAATCCAGACCGCCGTCGGCGCCGAGGCCGAGCACGAACTGCTGGTTCTGGGCGCCGGCCGTGCCGTACACCGTTGCCCCGAGGTTCTTCGCAAGCTGCACCGCGAAGTGGCCGACCCCGCCGGCCGCGGCGTGCACGAGCACCGAATCGCCGGTCTTCACTCCCGCCTTGACGAGTGCCTGGTGGGCGGTGAGAGCCGCCAGGGGGACCGCGGCCGCTTCTTCGAAGAGCAGGCGAGGGGGGACGAGGGCAGCGTAGGTTTCCGGGATCGCCACGAACTCCGCCCAGGTTCCCCACTGCACGACCGGCTTGCGCGCGTAGGCCCAGACCTTGTCACCCTTGCGGAAGCGCGAGGTGGATTCTCCCAGCTCCTCCACGATGCCGGCCACGTCCCATCCCAGCACGACGGGAAACGTGTGGGGGAATGCCTTCTCGAGGCTTCCGTCGCGGATCTTCCAATCCACCGGATTCACGCCGGCCGCCATCGTGCGGATCAGGACCTCCCCGCGAGCGGGTTTCGGCCGCGGCAGATCCATGAGCCGCAACGTCTCGGGTCCGCCGAACTGCTGGATGGCGATCGCGCGCATGTCCCCTCCCGGGCAGAGCGATCCGGCCGATCCGCCGGACACGAGGCTCATGGTACCCGGCGGCGGAGTCGGGCACCACGACTCGGGTGCCCACGGAGCTCCCGGGAGGCAGGTAGCCCTCCCCGATGCGCGTCCGTATAATCCCGCCGCCCGACGGCAAGAGGAGGGCGGAGGAACCGATGATCGAGGCGACACCGGCCGTCACGTGGTCCGTCGAGGGCGGCCTCGCCACCGTCCGCATGTCCCGCCGGCACGGCAACGCGATCGACGAGACGCTGGTGCATGGCCTCTCCAGCGTGTTTCGGGAGATTCAGGGCGATGCGTCCGTGCGAGGCGCGTTGCTGTCCGCGCGAGGGAAGCTGTTCTGCCCTGGGCTCGACTTGCAGGAGCTCGTGGAGTACGACCGCGGTTCGATGGCGGCGTTTCTCGGAAGATTCGGCGACTGCCTCGTCGCGATGTTCACCTTTCCGAAGCCGATGTTGGCCGCTCTTTCGGGGCACGCTCTGGCGGGCGGGTGCATCCTCGCACTCACCGCGGACTGGCGCGTGCTTCGCCGCGGCGCCCTGGTGGGATTGAACGAGATCCGGGTGGGCGTGCCTCTTCCGTACGGCGTGGCGCAGCTGCTCCGGGCCTCGGTCCACCCGAACCGTCTCGAGGAGGTCGCCCTGCTGGGACGCAACTACACCGATCAGGCGGCGGTGGACACCGGGCTCGTGCACGAGATCGCCGACGCAGAAGGGTTCGAGGAGCTTTGCCGCGCGCGACTTCAGGAGTTCGCCTCCAAAGACGCTGCCGCGTTTTCTCGAACGAAGTCGTACCTGCGCTCGGCGACGATGGAGCGTTTCCTCGCGGGGGATGCGGCCAAGAAGGACGAGTTCCTGGATTGCTGGTTCGCCGACGCCACGCGAGGCCGGATCCGGGACGTGGTGGCCGATCTGAAGGGAAGGAGCCGCTGAGCCGTGGACCAGCCCGCGGTTCCCGCCGCGCCTTCCCGGCGTTACCCGTTTCGGGTCGAGGTTCGCGCCACGCTGCGGGACACCGACGGCCTCGGGCACGTGAACAACGTGGTCTACCTCTCGTGGATCGAGGAGGCACGCACCCGCTACGTGTTCGGGCGCCGCGGGCTGCGGGACGTGGCCGAGGTGGACTTCATCCTGGCCTCGACGCGGATCGACTACCGGTCGCCGGTTCTCTTGCACGAGGTCGTGGACGTGTGGTGCGGGCCGTCGCGCGTGGGGAGCCGGTCGTGGGAGCTGCAGTACGAGGCTCGCGCGCGCTGCGACGGCCGCCTGGTGGCCGAAGCCTCATCGGTGCAGGTGCAGTACGACTACTCGGAGCGAAAAGCGGTCCCGGTACCCGAGCCCTTCCGCTCGTTCCTTCAGGAGGATCTGATCGCATGAAGCGAACCGCGTCCGTGTTGGCCCTCGGCACTCTCGCCGCACTTCTCTCCGCCGCGTGCGTGCAGCACCGCACTCCGTCGAGCCTCGAATCGGCCCGCGAGGCGCAGCCCGAGCCCGAGCCGGAGCCCGAGACTGCGCCCGACCGGTTGCGCGACCCTCGCGAAGTGCGCCTGCGGAACATCCGGCAGCTGACCTTCGGTGGGGAGAACGCGGAGGGGTACTGGTCGGCGGACGGAAGGCGGATCATCTTCCAGTCGACGCGCGACGGCCTCGGGTGCGACCAGATCTTCGTCATGGACTCCGACGGCGGCAACGTCCAGCGTCTGTCGAACGGGCAGGGGAAGTGCACCTGCGCGTACATCTTTCCGGGCGGCGACCGGATCCTCTACTCGTCCACCCACCTTGCTTCGCCCGTCTGCCCGCCGCGTCCCGACTACTCGAAGGGGTACGTCTGGAAGCTCGAGCCGGAGTTCGAGATCTTCACGGCAAAGGCGGACGGCAGCGAGATCCAGCGCATCACCGACAGCCCCGGCTACGACGCGGAGGCGACGCTCTCGCCCGACGGGAAGACGATCATCTTCACCTCGTTCCGAGACGGCGATCTGGACCTGTACACGATGAACGCCGACGGAACCGGCGTGCGGCGGATCACCCGGGAGACGGGCTACGACGGTGGTGCCTTCTTCTCGCGAGACGGGAAGCGCATCGTGTGGCGCGCCTCCAGGCCGAAGAGCGTGGAAGAGATGGCCGCCTACCGCGATCTGCTCGCCACGAGCCTGATCCGGCCGATGGCCCTCGAGCTCGTCGTGGCGGACGCGGACGGCAGCTCCGCCCGTCAGATCACGTCGAACGGCGCGGCGAACTTCGGGCCGTACTTCCTCCCTGACGGGAAACGGATCATCTTCTCGTCGAACCTCGGCACGCCGGGGTCGCGAGAGTTCGACCTGTGGATGATCCGCGACGACGGGACCGGGCTCGAGCGCATCACGTTCACTCCCGAGTTCGACGGGTTCCCCATGTTCAGCCCCGACGGAAGGAAGCTGGTCTTCGCGAGCAACCGCAACGCGAAGGTCCGAGGGGACACCAACCTGTTCGTCGCAGACTGGGTGGAGTGATCCCCGACGGCGAGCGCGGTGAGAAGGGGAATCCGTTCAGATCCCGTAGAGCGGCCTCAGCTTCCCCTCGAGGTGTCGCAGCAGGGGGGCGTGCTCGAGCGGCCGACCGGTGATCCGCTCGCACAGCTCCCGGGCGCGGAAACGGCGACCGTGCCCGTGGA
Source organism: Terriglobia bacterium (assembly GCA_963699985.1). Taxonomy (GTDB): domain Bacteria; phylum Acidobacteriota; class Polarisedimenticolia; order Polarisedimenticolales; family CAVOVZ01; genus CAVOVZ01. The sequence goes on along the minus strand of CAVOVZ010000022.1, from coordinate 127,041 downwards.
TGTTGAGCCGGAGCCATGCGAGAAGCGCCGTGAAGTCGCCGCGCTCCGTGCACGCGTCCAGGTCGGGAATCGCCGTGCGGATCGCCTCCCAGAACTGGGCCGCGTAGAGGGTCCCGAGGGTGTAGGTGGGGAAGTACCCGATCGCTCCCGCCGACCAGTGGATGTCCTGCAGACATCCGAGGCGGTCGTCGGGCACTTCGAGCCCGAGATCCTTGCGGATGCGCTCGTTCCACGCCGCCGGCAGGTCCGCCGCCGACAGGTCCCCGCGCACGAGCGATCGCTCCAGATCGAACCGGAGCATGATGTGGAGATTGTAGGTCGCCTCGTCGCTGTCCACGCGGATCAGGGACGGCGTGACGCGGTTGACCGACTCGTAGATCTGCAGGGCCGAGAACGGCCCGAGCGGCTCGCCGAAGATCCGTTTCGCCTCGGGCGCCGCCCAGAGCCAGAACGGGAGCGAGCGTCCCACGTGGTTCTCCCACATCCGCGACTGGCTCTCGTGGACGCCGAGGCCGGCTGCCTGGGCGAGGGGCAGTCCGTGGTGGAGGCCCTTCGGGAGGCCCTGCTCGTACAGGGCGTGGCCGGTTTCGTGAATCGTCGAGCCGAGGGAGTCCGCGAACCGGTCCTCGGAATACCGGCTCGTGATCCGCGTGTCGCCGGGGGCGAGGCCTTCGGTGAACGGGTGCGTGGAGACGTCGAGACGGCCGGCGGCGAAGTCGAAGCCCAGCCGCTCCGCCACGAGCCGGCTGAATGCCTGCTGTTTCTCGATGGGCAGCCGAACCTGCTGCGGGGCCGCATCCGGCGATCGGGGCGCGTCGACGACGGCGGCGATGAGGGGGGCGAGCGCATCGCGCAGCGGCCGGAAAATCCGCTCGATGTCGGCGGCGGTGATCCCCGGTTCGTAGTCCTCGATCAGCGCATCGTACAGCTCCCCGCCAGTTGGAGCGCCGTAGCAGGTCGCCTTCCTGACGTTCAGCTCGACCTGCTTCTCGAGCCACGGGCGGAACGCGGAGAAATCGCTGTCCCTGCGCGCCTCCTTCCACGCCTCGATGGCCTGAGAGCTGGTCCGCGTGAGCTCCGCGACCAGGTCGGTGGAGAGCTTCGTGGCTCGCTCGTAGTCCCGGCGGGTCTCGCGAACGCTCGCCTCGACCTCGGGATCGCAGAGGAGCTCGCGGTCGGACTCGCAGGCGGCGATCAGCTCGCCGATCCTCGGATCCGTCAGCCGCTCGTGCTCCAGTGCTGACACGAGCGCCAGCTCCTCGGCACGGAAAGCCCCTGCGCGAGGCGGCATCATCGTCTCCTGGTCCCAGCTCAAGGTGGAGCGGATCGATCCGAGCGTCGCAGCTTCGCGGAGCCGCTCGCTGAGCTCGGTCCACGCCCTCGAGCGCTGCGCTTGGCTGGAGGTTCTCATCGGGTCTGCTCCTCCGGACTCGCGTCCTGGCTCTGGACAGGCAAAAGTGGGATTCTATCCTGCCGCGCGCAACGGGGGACGGCGCGATGACGAAAGCGGGAGAATCGATCGAGATCCGGGGCGCCCGGGCTTCGGACCGGGGATTCGTCCGGGCGCTGAGCCGGGAGGTCTTCTCCCGCTTCGGGCCGTACGACGAGATCCTGCTGGACTTGATGGCCTCCCCTGGGATCCGGACCCTCGTCGCCACGATCGCGAGGCAGCGAGCCGGCTTCGCCATGTTCGGGCCCGATCCCGAAAACCCCGTGGAGATCGACCTCGCGGCCATTGCCGTCTTTCCATCGCTGCATCGGCGGGGGATCGGCCGCGCCTTGCTGCGGGAGGTCGAGGTGCAGGCCGCCGGAGGGATGTTCGGAAGGCCCGCGCGCGGGATTCGTCTGCGAGTCGCCCTGGACAATCTTCCGGCCCGGCGACTCTTCGAGGCTACGGGGTACCATGGATCGCCCGACCGAGGGGGCTCGTACCCGAAGGGCCAGCGCTCGTTCCGGATGCGCAAGACGCTCGGAGCCGCAGGAATCTGACGGGGGGTACGACCAAAAAGTGCCCAGAAGGCGAATCGACTGGATGAAACCAGAACGCGACCGGTCCGTACCATGCAGCGCAAATTCTCGTCGAAGGAGATCCGAATGAAAACGACTTCTCTCCGCAACCTCCTGATCCTGGCCGCGGCGACCGCGGTCGCCACGGCGATGGCCGGCGGACCTGCCGCGGGCTCGTCCGCTTCGGCCGGTCCGGCCACCGGTGCCACGAAGGCCGTCGCGGACGGCGTTCTGGCTTCGATGGACCTCCAGGCCGACCCGTGCACGGACTTCTACCGGTACGCTTGCGGCGGCTGGCTCGATACCACCAAGCTCCCCGGCGATCAGTCGCGATGGGGAAGAGGATTCGCCGAGATCGCCGAGCGCAACCGGCTGGCCCTCCGGGACATCCTCGAGGCGGCTTCCAAGGACCCGGGACAGGATCCGGCGCTCGCGAAGCTCGGCACGTTCTACGGCGCGTGCATGGACGAGACCAAGACCGACGCGGCCCGAGCCAAACCCCTGAAGCCGCTTCTGGAGGAAATCGAGAAGGTCAAGAACGCGGGCACCCTCATGGTCGCCGCCGGGAAGCTCCACGTCCGAGGGGTTCCCGCGGTCTTCGGGTCGGCCGTGGTCCCGGACTTCAAGAACCCGGATCTCAACATCGCGTATCTCACCCAGGGGGGGCTGGGCCTTCCGGATCGCGACTACTACCTGAAGGAAGACGACAAGAGCAAGCAGATTCGCGCCGACTACCTGGCCCACGTCGCCAAGATGTTCCAGCTCCTCGGTGAGAAGGACGACCAGGCGAAGAAGCACGCCGCCGACCTGTTCGCCCTCGAGACCGACCTCGCCAAGGCCTCGCGGCCGCGCGTCGAATTGCGCGACCCCAACAAGACCTACAACAAGCTGGACATCGGTGGCCTCGAGAAGCTCACGCCGGGCCTGGACTGGAATGCGTACCTCGTCGCGACCGGCTACCCGGGCGTGAAGGACATCAACGTGGCTGTCCCCGAGTTCTTTCAGGCCATGGAGAAGGTCGTGGGGACGGCCACGCCCGAAACCCTGCGGGCGTACCTGAGGTGGCACCTGGTTCGCTCGACGGCGCAGATCCTCTCCAAGGACTTCGCGGACGAGAGCTTCGCGTTTTTCGGACAGAAGCTCTCGGGACAGAAGGAGCAGAAGGCGCGCTGGAAGCGCTGCGTGGAAGCCACGGACAACGCTCTGGGCGAGCTGCTGGGCAAGAAGTTCGTAGAGAAGCACTTCCCCGGCGACAGCAAGGCGATCGCGCTGGATCTGATCGGACGGATCGAGTCCGCGTTCGAATCCAACCTGACGAATCTCGCCTGGATGGACGACGCGACGCGCACCCGCGCCGCCAGCAAGAAGGAAGCGGTCAAGAACAAGATCGGATACCCCGACCGGTGGCGCGACTACTCCAGGCTCGAGGTCAAGAAGGGCGACTACTTCGCCAGCGTCATGAATGCCCGGAAGTTCGACTTCGATTTCGAGGCGAGCAAGATCGGCAAACCGGTGGACAGGACCGAGTGGGGGATGACTCCGCCGACGGTGAACGCGTACTACAACCCGCTGCAGAACGAGATGGTCTTCCCGGCCGGAATCCTCCAGCCTCCGTTTTTCGATCGTTCGTTTCCCATGGCGATGAACTTCGGCGGGATCGGCATGGTCATGGGGCACGAGCTGACCCACGGCTTCGACGATCAGGGCCGGAAGTTCGACCCCACGGGGAAGCTCACCGAGTGGTGGGAGCCCGCCGTGTCCACCCAGTTCGAGGAGAGGGCGAAGTGCGTCTCGGACCTCTACGATACCTACGAGGTCCAGCCCGGACTCAAGCTGAACGGCAAGCTCACCCTCGGAGAGAACATCGCGGATCTCGGCGGCATCAAGCAGGCCTACCTGGCGTACCGGCGATGGGCGAGCGAGCATTCGGCGGCGGACGCGGCTTCCGTGCCGGGCCTGTCCAGCGATCAGCTCTTCTTCGTGGGGTTCGCCCAGACGTGGTGTTCGCTCCAGACGCCCGAGATCGAGCGCATGCTCGTCACGGTGGATCCGCACTCGCACCCCAGGTTCCGGGTGATCGGCCCGCTGTCGAACACACCCGTGTTCGCGCAGACGTTCCAGTGCGCGGAAGGGACCCCGATGAAGCCGAAGGAGGTGTGCGAGGTCTGGTAGCTCGCCTCTGTTCGCGAGGATCCCGGGACGAAGCCCGGGGACCCCTCGGCCGCACTCGTCGCGGGGCGGTGGATCGGCCCGCGCCGCGGCGGCTTCGTGATAAACCCGCCCCGACGCGGTACACTCTCCCGTGGCTTCGCGACGCCCGCGGAGCCGGTCCTGAGGAGGTGGCTCATGGCCCGGTTCTTCCGCCTTCCCGTTACCGCCCTGCTCGTTTGGGTCGCTGTCGTGTGCTTCTCGGCGGCGTTCGCCGCGGAAGAGCGATGGGACTCCCGCGAGCTCCGGCCGCTCCCCGGCTACAAGGGAGCCGTTGCCAACGCGGTCAACGAGGAACGGACCGTCGTCGGTTTCTCGGTTCGAAACCGTCGCGGGGAGCGCGAGACGGAAGCGACCGTGTGGGACGCCTCCGGGAAACCGAGGCGCCTCACGTGGGACGGCCCGTTCCAGCTCGATGGGTATCAGACCGAGGCGCTCGACCTGAACGAACGCGGTGACATCGTCGGAGTGGGGCGGCGGCCGAACGCCAGCGAGGTGCTCCTCTTCTGGCCTGCCGGAGAGGCCCACGCCCACTGGCTCGAGGTGAGCGAGCAGATCGTCCGAGCGGGCCTCAACGGCGACGGGCTCGTCTTCGCGGAGCTCGAGCGTCGGGAGAGCGAGGGGACTGAGGCCCGCGTGATCCGCTTCGACGATCGGTTCTCCACGGCAGGAGTGCGCCTGCCCGGGCTGGCGGCAGGGTCGGCCACGTCCGCGTTCGACATCTCGGCCGACGGGTCGGTCGTCGGGGCCTCACTCACGGTGGATTCGCGGACGCACGCGGTCGTCTGGACCCCGGATCCGTCGGCATCGGGTGGTTACGCGGTTCGCGACTTGACGCCGCAGGCGCAGCAGGCAGTCGCGAAAGCCATCGGTCCCGACCGATTCGCCGAGATTCTGGTCGCCGGCGCGGTGCGGGAAGGGGAGCAGGTCCGCGCCGCCGCGTGGGAAGGCGCGATCCCGGTCGATCCCGGAGCGCCCGAGGGGTTCGAAGAGGCCGAGCCGTTCGGATTCGACGAGGCGGGATACGCGCTGTGCATCGTCCGCTCCGTCGATCCCCGGGGCCAGGTGACCGCGACCGGGCTCTGGATGGTGCGGCCGGGCACGGGCGACGAGTTCTTCATCGCCGCGCCGGCGGATGTGCGTCTCGAGGGGGCCGCGATCGATCCGGAAGGAGCGATCGTCGTCACGGGGACCGGCCTCGACGGCCGCGCGCGCAGCTTCGTGCTCACCCCGCCGGGAGTGGGCGGGTCGGGCCGCGGCGTCGTATCGGACGAGGAGCCGAACTGAATCGGGGTCACTTCCGCGCCGATTCGAGCGCCGTGTTCAGGCGGGCTCGGACCTCGTCGGGTTGGACTGGACTGTCACTCCGGAAGGCGCGCCCGGGCATCAGGTGTTCCTCGGCGTCCCGCGGAGTGCCGCGTGCGCGAGATGCTATCCTGCCCCGTCGCCAGGAATCGCCCCCACTGCGACGCCGAGCCGAGCCCGATGTCTTTTTCCGTGTTTGTCGCGGGTGCATTCGAACCTGAGGTACGCCGGCGCGGTGAGACGTACTTCGCGCAAGGCCGAGTTCGGATCCGCGCCGGCGGCAAGGAAGCCGTGGAAGCGCAGGTCCGGGGGTCGAGGCCCTACGAAGTCCGGCTCGAGCGCGACGGCAAGGCCCTCCTGATCGAGTGCGATTGCCCGTTCATCGCGAGCTACTCCGAACCCTGCAAGCACATCTGGGCAACGATTCTGGCGGCCAAGGGGAGAGGATTCCTCGCGGGCGGCGACGCGCCGCGGGAGCTGGTTCTCGTGAGAGGGCTTCACGAAGTCGGCGACGGATCATGGGACGTTGACCCGGATCCCGAGGGGGAGCAAACCTGGGATTCCCTTCTGGCGCCGCCGGCCCGGGGCGCGTCCGCCCGCCCGGGACGGGACCAAACCTCGACGAAGAAGGACCGACCGGGCGAGGTGCGCTGGGACGAGGTCCTGCGGGCGGTGGCGATGGTCGAATCGGAAGCGTCGAGCCGGCGGCCACCCGGATCGATCTCCTCGGGCTCCGAGATCCGCTACGTCGTGGAGCTTGCGGACTCGCTGCGCTCCCAGACGCTCAGCGTCGGATTACTCCAGCGCAGGCGCAAAAAGGATGGAAGCTGGGGGAAGCTCAAATCGTTCGGCCTCACCTTCGACGAGGCCGAGGACCTTCCCGACGAGACCGACCGGCTGGCGATCGCGCTCCTGCGCGGCGCGCAGCCGGCCCAGCAGTACTGGGCCTCCGCTTCGTATTTCGCCTCCGCGCGGGTGCCGAGCCTGGCGCGCGTGCGACCAGCGTCGGCGGCGTTCGTCCTCGAGCAACTGTGCGCCGGCGGGCGTTGCTCGCTGCGCCGCGGGCCCGAGGACGATCCGATCCCACTCGCATGGGACGGGAACGGGGCCTGGCAGTTCCGGCTCGCCGTGCGCGGGGCGTCGGCAGGCAAGGGTTACGAGGCGAGCGGTCTGCTCTGCCGGGGCGCGGAGCGGATGTCGATCGAGGAGCCGGACTTCCTCCTCGCCGGGGCGCTCGTGATCGCAGGCGGGCGCGCGGCACGGCTCGACGACGGCGGTGGCTTCGCCCTGATTTCGCTCCTGCGCCGTGCGAGTCGTCTGGCGATCCGAGTCCGAGACAGGGACAAGTTCCTGAAGGCCTTCTATTCGCTCCAGAAGCGGCCGCCCGTCGAGCTTCCCGACGACCTGCGCGTCGAGGAGGAACGGGTCGCTCCGCGACCAGGGCTCCGGATCCTCGAGGTTCGCTCGGGCTGGGGAGGCGCGCGGTTGCGAGGGGAGGTGTCGTTCGATTACGACGGCCAGGTCGTCCCGGCCGATTCCGCCGAAGGATCACGCTTCGACCTTGCCCGCCGCAGGCTCCTGCTGCGCGACCGGGAGGCGGAGGCGAAGGCTGTCGAGGTCCTTCACGCCCTAGGCTTCCGGCGCTCGGATGGAGGGGACTCCCGTGAGCAACCAGGGGTGATGGAGCTCACCCCGCGCCGACTGCCTGGGGTCGTGCCTGCGCTGCTGCGCGCGGGCTGGCGCGTCGAAGCCGAGGGGAAGCTCTACCGCACGCCGTCGCGCGTCTCGCTCCGGGTCAGCTCCGGTACCGACTGGTTCGATCTCGAGGGTGAGGCGAGCTACGGTGACATCAGCGTCGGGCTGCCTGCCCTGCTCGAAGCACTCGCGCGGGGCGAGGGGACGGTGCTCCTCGGGGACGGGAGCCTGGGGATGCTCCCCGACGAGTGGCTCACCCGCTTCGCGGCGTTCACGACCCTGGGCGAGGCCACCGAGGGCGCCGTGAGGTTTTCCGCGACGCAAGTTGGAATCCTCGACGCGCTTCTCGCCACGGCCCCGGAAGCAACCTGCGACGAGCTGTTTGAAGAGGCCCGGAAGCGGCTGCGGAGCTTCGAGGGCATCCCTGCCTCCGATCCGCCGCCGACGTTTCGCGGGACGCTCCGCCCGTACCAGCGGGAAGGGCTCGGGTGGCTGCACTTCCTGCGCGAGTTCGGCTTTGGCGGCTGCCTCGCCGACGACATGGGTCTCGGGAAGACGGTCCAGGTCCTCGCGCTTCTCGAGGCGCGACGGATCGAGGGCCAGGATGGCAGGCGGCGGCCATCCCTCGTGGTGGCTCCGCGCTCGCTGATCTTCAACTGGAAGGCCGAGGCCGAACGCTTCGCTCCCGCTCTGACGATCCTCGACCACACCGGTCTCGAGCGTCGGCAGAGCGCGGACGCCTTCCAGGGACACGATCTGGTCCTGACCACCTATGGCACGCTGCGGCGCGACGCGGTGCTGCTGCGCGAGGCGGCGTTCGACTACGTGATCCTCGACGAATCGCAGGCGATCAAGAATGACCGCACCGACACGGCCAAGGCGGTGCGGCTGCTGCGCGGCGACTACCGGCTGGCTCTCTCCGGAACGCCGATCGAGAACCATCTGGGGGAGCTGTGGAGTCTCTTCGAGTTCCTGAACCCTGGAATGCTCGGGCGCTCGGCGGCCTTTCGCGGCGCCGAAGAGGTCGCCCGCGACCCACGGGGCGAGGGCAGGGCGCTCCTGGCTCGCGCGCTGCGTCCATTCATCTTGCGCCGAACGAAGCAGCAGGTCGCCCCTGAACTTCCGCCCCGCACGGAGCAAACGCTCTACTGCACGCTCGAAGGGGAGCAACGCGCGCTCTACGCGGAGCTTCGCGACCATTACCGCTCGGCCCTCCTGGCCCGGGTCGACAAAGCAGGTCTCGGGAGGTCGAAGATCCAGGTGCTCGAAGCGTTGTTGCGCCTGCGGCAGGCCGCATGCCATCCCGGTCTTCTCGATCCGCGACGCTCCCGCGACTCGAGCGCCAAGCTCGATCTGATCCTCCCGCAACTCGCGGAGATCGTCGAGGAGGGAAACAAGGCGCTCGTCTTCTCCCAGTTCACGAGTCTGCTGGCGATCGTCCGTGATCGGCTCGATGCCGAGAGCGTGCCGTACGCCTACCTCGACGGAAGCACGGGCGCGCGCCAGCGTCAGGAGCAGGTCGCGCGCTTCCAGGAGCAGGCGGACTGCCGGCTCTTCCTCGTGAGCCTCAAGGCGGGGGGTCTCGGGCTGAACCTCACCGCCGCCGAGTACGTCTACCTGCTCGACCCCTGGTGGAACCCGGCCGTGGAAGCGCAAGCGATCGACCGCGCGCACCGCATCGGGCAGACGAAGCCGGTGATTGCCTGTCGCCTCGTGGCCCGCGACACGGTGGAGGAGAAGATCCTGGAGCTCCAGGTGCGAAAGAAGGAGCTGGCGGACGCGATCCTGTCGGCCGACTCGAGCGTCCTGCGCAACATCACTCGCGAGGACCTGGAGCTGTTGCTTTCGTAGGGAGGCATCAGCCCCGTGCCGTCGCGAGCGCCGCGTTCAGGCGGGCTCGGACCTCCTCGGGAGGGAGAGGCACGAAGACCGCCTTGTCCTGGGAGGCGCTTCCGGAAACCAGCTTCACGGAGTCTCGTGGAAGTCCGAGGGCTTGCGCGACCTGTGCGATCACCGCATCGTTCGCGCGTCCCCGCTCGGGCGGCGCCGACACGCACAGCTTGAGAGCGCCGCCGTGCATTCCGAGGAGGACGTTCCGGCGCGCCCCGGGCTTGACCCGCAGCCGCAGCCGCGTGCCGCCGCGCATCTCGGTGAGCTCGAAGGAAGACCCGGACATTCCTGATCGCTCCCGGCTCGCCGGGAGGAATCAGGGATGTCCCCGTCTCAAGCGGCAGGCGGCCCCAGGCGCTCGTAGAGCATGTTCCGGCGCATGGGGACGAGGCCCGCGTCCCGGACCGCCGCGGCGATGTCCTTCTCGTTCATGTGAAACGTCGTGCCCGCCGCCGAGACGACGTTCTCCTCGATCATGGTGCTTCCCATGTCGTTCACTCCAAAGGCGAGAGACGCCGCTCCCACCTTCGGTCCCTGGGTGACCCACGAGGCCTGAACGTTCAGGAAGTTGTCCAGGAAGATCCGGGCGGTGGCCATCGTGCGGAGATACTGGGCCGTGGTGGCCTCCGAGCCGCCGAGATCCGTGTTTCCCGGCTGGTAGGTCCAGCCGATGAACGCCGTGAATCCGGCGGTGCGATCCTGCAGGTCCCGGATCCGGCGGAGGTGCTCGATCCGGTCCGCCAGGGTCTCGATGTGGCCGAACATCATCGTCGCGGTCGATCGGAGGCCCTGCCGGTGGGCCTCCTCCATGACGCCGAGCCAGTCGTCGGCGCTCGCCTTGTTCTTGATCATCTTTCCGCGCACCGAGTCCACGAGGATCTCGGCTCCGCCACCGGGAAGCGAGTCGAGCCCGGCGGCGTGCAGACGGGCGATCACCTCGGGAACCGCCAGGCGCGACACGCGGGCGATGTGGACGATCTCCGGCGGAGACAGCGCGTGGAGCCACAGGTCGGGGAACGCGGCCTTGAGGCGCCGGAACAGGTTCTCGTAGTACTCGATCCCGAGCTGCGGATTGTGGCCGCCCTGAAGCAGGATCTGGTTCCCGCCCAGGTCGTAGGTCTCCCGGATCTTCCGCTCGATCTCCTCCGGAGACAGGACGTACCCTTCCTCGTGGTGCGGCGGACGATAGAAGGCGCAGAACGAGCAGAACGCGTTGCACACGTTCGTGTAGTTCACGTTCCTGTCGATGATGAACGTGACGACCCGGTCGGGGTGCATGCGGCGACGCACCAGGTCCGCCATCGCTCCCAGATGCACCAGCGACTCGTGCTGCAGGAGGAGCAGCGCTTCTTCGGCGTCGATCCGCATTCCTTCGAGGACCTTCCCCTCGATCTGGCCGAGCCTCTCGGTTACCGCTCCCGGCGTCATGGTGTTCCTCGTTCTTCACGACTCGCGGGGAGCACCTCGTCACGCCCGGCGCCGCGGCAGGCCTCGTCGCGGAACGAGGCGAGTCGCACGGGGCCGGGATGGTCGGCGAGCCCGAGCCGCACCGCCGAAGCGAGGAAGCGCTCCATGGCCTGCACCTCGACCGCGCCGAGGCGGTAGAAGATGTGCCGCCTGAGGTACTCCCGGGAGATCTCGGGCCAGCGCCTGCCGTTCCACGTGTAGTCCGCCGCGATGGTGTCCGCGAGCCGGGTCCCCTCGCGACGGGACGCGTGCAGGACCTCGTAGAGCTCCCGGTCGAGAATTCCGTCGCGCGCCGCCCACACCGCGAACACGAAGGGAAGCCCGGTGAAGTGAGTCCACGCCGCGCCCAGATCCAGCGCCTCGGCTCCGGGCGGCAGAGCCTCGAAGAGAGCCTTGTCGCCGATCCGCACCACCGCGTCGAAGCGATCCAGAGACTCGGCCACGTCCCGCGGGCCCGGCCCGAAAGACGGCCGAAGGTCCCAGGCCTCCGCGAACAGCACCTGCACGAGGGCGTTGCTCGTTCGCGACTCGGGATCGAGGGCGACGCTCCGGACCTGCTCGATGGGGCGTTGGGCCACCAGCAGGACCGAGGCGGCCGGACCGCGCGTCGAGATCCCCAGCCCCGGCGCCACAACGAGGCCGGGGATCCGGCCGAGCTCGATGGTCGGGAGGAGCGCCAGGTCCAGCGAGCCCGCGGCCATCTCCGCCGCGAGGCGGGACGGCACCTCGAAGCGGAGGTCGATCCGGTCCGCTCCGAGCCCCCGCTCGATGCCGCAGACGAGCGGCTTCGCGTTCAGGTACGGGACGGAGCCGACGCGAATCCTGTGGCGCATGGCGCGCGATTCACGCCGCCGCGGGGGCGTCGAAGCGCTTCAGGACGTTGTAGACCGAATCGCGCTGGACCGGCTGGCGGCCGGCGTCGCAGATCAGACGAATCAGGTCATCCATCGTCAGTCCCTGGGGCGTCCGCGCGCCGGCCATGTGGACGATCTTCTCCTCGACCACCGTGCCGTCGATGCAGTCGGCCCCCATGTTCAGCGCGGTCTGGGCGATCCGCGGCGTGATCATGATCCAGTACGCCTTCACGTGATCGAAGTTGTCGAGCATCAAACGCGAGACGGCGGTCGTCATCAGGTCGTCGAAGCCGGTGGGTCCAGGAAGGTGCGTGAGCTCGGTGTTCTCCGGATGGAACGAGAGCGGGATGAAGCACAGGAATCCCCCGGTCTCGTCCTGGAGGGCACGCAGCCGGCAGAGGTGCTCGACCCTCTCCTCGACGGTCTCCACGTGGCCGTAGAGGAGCGTTGCGTTCGATCGGAGGCCGAGGCCGTGGGCGATTCGCACCACGTCGAGCCAGCGCTCGGCGGAGATCTTCTTCGGATACAGCTCCTGTCGCACCCGCTCCACGAGCACCTCGGCGCCGCCGCCCGGGAGCGAGCCGAGCCCCGCGTCCATGAAGTCCTCGAAGACCGTCTCGAGCGGCTTCCGGAAACGGCGCGCGAAGAAGTCGAACTCGGCCGCCGTGAACGCCTTCACGTGCATCTCCGGGCGCATGCTGCGGACCCCGCGAATCAGGTCCAGATAGAACTCGTAGGGGTAATCCGGGTTGTGCCCCCCGACGATGTGAACCTCCGTGAGCGGCTCCTCGAGGCGCGACCGCACCTCGTCCAGGCAGCGATCGAGCGACCAGGTCCAGCCCCGTTCCTTGTCCCGGTACGGTCGGTAGAATCCGCAGAACTTGCAATCGGCGGTGCAAACGTTCGTCGGGTTGAGGTGCATGTTCCGGACGAAATAGGCCAGGTTGCCGTTCTTCCGCTCGCGGACCTGGTTCGCCATCGCGCCCACGGCCATCAGCTCCCGCGAGCGGAACAGTCGTACTCCGTCGTCGAACGTCAGACGCCGCCCTGCCTCCACCTTGGCGTGGAGATCTTCGAGCCCCGCCGCCTCGACCAGCCGCTCCACGACCCGAGACATTCCGCCCTCGCGCCTTCTCCGTTTCGCAAGCCAAGTGGGAAGGCCGCCGATTATAGGAAGCGCCGAGAGCGAGCGCCAAACCGCCTTGCGACGCCGGGTGAACGACAGCAAAGCGACGAGACGATGCGGCGAATCGGCGAGAGTCTCTCCCAAGAAACAGATGCTCGGGGGCTCTGCCCCCGAACCCCCGCTCCCGCCCTCCGCGACGCCGGCGGACCGGCATCGCTCCGGTTGGGCTGTTTCCTCCGGAGGTGTCGCGGGAACCCCCGTGGGGCTGGTCTTAAGAAACAGATACTCGGGGGCTCTGCCCCCGAACCCCCGCTCCCGCCCTCCGCGACGCCGGCGGACCGGCATCGCTCCGGTTGGGCTGTTTCTTCTCGAGGTGTCGGGGGAACGCCCGTGCGGCCGCTCTTAAGAAACAGATGCTCGGGGGCTCTGCCCCCGAACCCCCGCTCCCGCCGTCCGCGACGCCGGCAGACCGGCATCGCTCCGGTTGGGCTGTTTCCTCCGGAGGTGTCGGGGCGCCTGCCCCGTGCGGCCGCTCTTAAGAAACAGATGCTCAGGGGCTCTGCCCCCGAACCCCCGCTCCCGCCCTCCGCGACGCCGGCAGACCGGCATCGCTCCGGTTGGGCCTGTTTCCTCCCAACACGTAAAGTAAAGGGGACTGTCCCCGTTTCGGCGCGCTTGCGCTGCGACTTGGAGCCGCCGCCTTCCCTCAACGTATACTGCGCCCCCGATCGGCCAGGAGGCCCCCCGATGGCGTACAAGGACCTGCGGGACTTCGTCGCTACCCTCGAGAAGCACGGAGAGCTGAAGCGGATCGCCGCGGAGGCCGATCCGACGCTGGAGATCACCGAGATTGCGGATCGAGTGTCGAAGGCGTTCGGGCCGGCCCTCCTGTTCGAGAAGCCGAAGGGGTCCTCGGTTCCGCTATTGATCAACGCCTTTGGCAGCCAGAAGCGGATGGCGCTCGCGCTCCAGGCCGACTCGGTGGACGCCGTTGCCGGGCGCATCTCGGAGCTGCTCGACCTCGAGGCTCCCGAGGGGCTCCTGGACAAGATCAAGATGCTCCCCAGGCTCGGCGAGCTGTCCGCAGTTTTTCCGTCCACGGTCCGGACGGGACCCTGCAAGGATGTGGTCCTCCGGGACTCCCCCTCGCTGGCGCCGTTCCCGATCCTCACCTGCTGGCCCCAGGACGGCGGGCGATTCATCACGCTCGGGTGCGTGTTCACCAAGCACCCGGTGACCGGCAAGCGAAACTGCGGAATGTACCGGATGCAGGTGTACGACGATCGCACGACCGGGATGCACTGGCAGACCCAGAAGCACGGGGCATGGCACGCGGCGAAGGCGCGGGAAAGAGGGGAGAAGATCCCCGTGGCCGTGGCCATCGGCTGCGATCCGGCCGTGGTCTTCTCGGCGATCGTGCCGCTGCCCGACGATCTCGACGAGATGATGTTCGCAGGGTTCGTGCGACAGAAGCCGGTGGAGATGGTCCGGTGCGAGACGATCCCGCTGGAGGTGCCCGCGAACGCCGAGATCGTGCTCGAGGGGTGGGTGGACCCCGGCGAGCTGCGGCGCGAAGGGCCCTTCGGCGACCACACCGGGTTCTACTCCCTCGAGGGAGACTACCCGGTCTTCCGGATCTCGTGCGTCACCCACAGGAAGGACCCGATCTACCAGACGACGATCGTGGGGAAGCCGCCGCAGGAGGATTGCCACATGGGCACGGCGGTCGAGCGGATCTTCCTCCCTGTGATCCGCAAGCAGATGCCCGAGATCGTGGACATGCACCTGCCGTGGGCGGGTGTGTTCCACAACCTGATGATCGTCGCCATCGACAAGCGATACCCCGGTCACGCCCGCAAGGTGATGAATGCCATCTGGGGAACGGGGCAGATGATGTTCACGAAGTGCGTCGTGATCGTCGACCGGGACACGAACGTCCGCGACATGCAGGAGGTGGCCTGGAAGGTCCTGAACCACATCGATCCGGAGCGGGACGTGCAGTTCACGCTGGGCCCGGTGGATACGCTCGACCACGCCTCCCGGCTGCAGGACTTCGGCAGCAAGATGGGGATCGACGCGACTCGGAAGTGGCCCTCCGAGGGGTTCCTCCGTCCGTGGCCGGAGGAAATCCGCATGCGTCCCGACATCGTGGATCTCGTCACGCGCAGGTGGAAGGACTACGGGCTGTGACGCCGCGCGCTGCGACGGTTCGGCGGGAGGCTCCTCGGCCCCGTTCCCGTCGCACGCGAAAACTCCCGAAGCTCTGATCCCGTGCGCGTCGTCGAATTCCTGCAGATTCTCGACCCCGCCGACGGCGAGGTCGTGGCTACGCTCCGCGACGGCGGCTTTCCGGAGGCGGTCGTGCTGGTGCCCGGGATCCTGGCCTGGCGCGGCCTTGCCGAGGTGGAGCGGCTCGCGGAGGCCCTCGCCCAGACTCACGATGTCCTGAGCATCGACGTGCAGGGTCACGGCGACGCTCTCGGTCGCTTCACATGGGGAAGAGAGGAATGGCGCCAGGTCCGCGCCGCCACCTCCTGGCTCGCAGCGCGGGGGCGCTCCGCGAGCGTCATCGGCTTCTCCTTCGGGGGATACCACGCCGCCCGTGCGGCGAGCGAGGGAGCCGTTCTCGATCGCCTCGTCCTGGTCTCCGCACCGGTCGATCTGCATGTCCTGGATCACTTCCCGTTCGGGGCGAGGTGGTGGCGACACGTCATGCCCATGCTCCGCAGGCGGCGCCGTCGCACGCGGCTCGAGTGGCCGCGGCGCATCGGGGAGGCGCGACTCGAGGCGGGGCGGCTCGCCCGGATCCGTGCCCGTACGCTCGTGGTTCACTGCGGCGGAGACTGGCTGATCGAACGCCGGCACGCGGAGCGGTACGCACGGGAGATCCCGGCGGCCCGGCTCGTCGAGATTCCCCGAGCGCTCCACGCGGAGCACGCTCTGCGCTCCCACCCCGGTCCGGTTCTCTCGGTCGTGCGGTCCTTCCTGGAGGAGGGGAGTTGAGGGCTCGGCTGGACATTCCGGCCCGGTTCTCGTTCCGCAGGACCGTGCTCAGCCACGGCTGGTGCCTGCTCGATCCGTTCTTCCTGGGGCCGGGAGCGACCTGGCTCCGAACGATCGTGGCCATCCCAGGTTACGGGGCCGTCGCCATCGTCATGGAGCCCGAGCTCGACGCGGTGGTTCTGCGCGCGGAGGGGCGACTCGCGCCCGAAGCGCGGCGTCACGTGAT
Source organism: Terriglobia bacterium (assembly GCA_963699985.1). Taxonomy (GTDB): domain Bacteria; phylum Acidobacteriota; class Polarisedimenticolia; order Polarisedimenticolales; family CAVOVZ01; genus CAVOVZ01. The sequence goes on along the minus strand of CAVOVZ010000022.1, from coordinate 111,260 downwards.
CCGCGCGGCGAGACGCGTCTTGAACCTGGATCTCGACCTCCGACCCTTCTACGAGGTCGTATCCCGCCATCCCCGGCTGCGCTGGATCGCTCGCACGGGGTCGGGGAGACTGCTGCGCGGGGCCACGCCGTTCGAGGATCTCGTGAAGCTCGTTCTCACCACCAACTGCTCGTGGTCGCTCACGACTCGCATGAACCGCACTCTCGTCGATCTGTACGGCGACCAGGCGCCGTCTGGGGGACGCGCGTTCCCGGGGGCAGAGACGCTCGCCCGGGCAGGCGCCGTCGAGCTCCGGAACCGGGCGAGAATCGGGTACCGGGCGCCGTACCTGGGATCCTTCGCCGGCGCGGTGGCAACGGGTGAGGTGAATCCCGATCTGTGGGACCGAGACGCAGCGGGAGCCGGCGGTGCTGCGCCGGGAGCTCCTGGCCCGACCCGGCGTCGGGCCGTACGTCGCCGAGAACGTCCTGAAGCTCATGGGGAAACCCTGCGGCCTGGCGCTGGATTCCTGGATGCGAGCGAAGTTCGCCCGGCTCCACCACCGAGGCCGGCGGGTTGCCGATTCGACCATCGCGCGACACTACGCGGGGCTCGGGTCGTGGGCGGGTCTCGCGGCCTGGTGCGATCTGACCCGGGACTGGTTCCTGAGGGGCGAGCCTTCGGCGGCCTGGGAGTCGCTGGAGTGACCCAAACGGAGACGTCGCCGCCCCGGCGTTTTCTCTAATAATGGCCCTTCCCCAGAAAAACCTGTTGAAGGTGGGAGCAAGAGGCGGTAGATTATTGCGGAACCCCCCTGCCGGGGGGAAAACCGTCGGGAGGGAACGATGAAGAAGCCTTACGAATGTCCGCAGATCCTCCACACCGAGAAGCTCGAGGCCCGCGCGGTGGTTTGCACCAAGTCGGACCAGGCGACCTGCGGCGGGGGCACGGTCCAGAGCTAGGCGAGATTCCGGTGGGAGCCGCTCCGTCCTCGAGACTCGGTGCCCGCTCCCGCCCACGATAGGTTCCATCGTGAGAAGGCCCCGGCGAGCGCGTGAGCGCTCACCGGGGCCTTCTTCGTTCGGGGAGCTTCGACCCCGGCTTCTCTCGACTCGGCTTCCGACTGCTTGGTTGCCCGGGGAAGGCGGTAGTACACCCCGCGCGACCGTTCAGATCGCGTCCGCGCCAGTGGGAATCCGTTCCAGAGGCTCCGTGCTCACCGCAGCTCTTCCGTCCCCGATGATCCACCGATTCGAGCGCGGGTCGAGGGAAATCCGGACGGCCCGGAGCTGTTGCGCCGTGTCGCGGGAACGCAGAACGCCGACGCGCGCACCTGGATTGGGCGGCTCCGACGCGGCGATCGCGACCGGGTCGAGGCCGTTCTGTCCCAGACGGAACTGCGCCAGCGCCAGGAGCACCGACCGCGGGTCCGGACCGAGGACCTTCGTGAGCTCCCCGTTCGGATCCGTCTGGCAGAGGACCGGAACGATGGTCGGCCGCTCGGCCGGAAGTCCTGCTGGAGCCGGCTCTCTCTGGCGGCGGGTCATCTGGGGTCGGGGATCGACGATCGCCTCGGTCGCGTCCGTCTCGCTCCACCGGTGCCTGAGGTGGTTGCCGAGCAGGGCGACGAGGATGAGGAGCGCGGCGAGGTAGGCCACGGAGCGGACCGGGCTCGTACGGCTCGGTCGCGGCACCTCCGGTGAGGTCGGCGACAGGGTCCGCACCCTTTCCCGCGGCATGATCCCCTCGAGGACGGAGTACGACGACGAGACGTCGATGTTGTTCTCCGCCGCGTACCGGCGGACCTTGTCGTAGTAGTCCTGGTCGCTCAGCCCTCGGTTTCGGCCCGGGGACAGCGAGAAGAGCGCGTTGCAGTTGGAACAGATCACCTCGGCAGCCTTCCCGTCCTTCCATTCCGCCTGAACGCTGGTCGTGGACCGGCATTGCAGACAGCGGAAGACGATATTCCGGATCATGCACGCGCCGGAGGCGCGACGGTCGAGCGCCGCGGGAGGCTGGAGGTGCCGATCACCGTTCTTGTTCTTCCGAGTTGACCGAGCAAATCTAGGGCCCTACGTTCCCTGCGGCAACCAGGGCGGCCCCTGGTTTCGCGAGGGGGATCGAGGTTGGCCCGCAGAGCGCTTCCGGCCGCGCTGCTGGCGGTAGTCGCGCTCGCGACGTACGCGGCGTCCGTTCCGGGCGGGTTCGTCTGGGACGACCGGCCTCTGATCGTCGAGAATCGGCTGATCAAGGAGCCGGCGAGCCTTGCGGCCCTGCTCACCTCCGGGTTCTGGGAGACCGGAGATCGCTACGACCGGTTCCGATCGTTCTTCCGGCCCGTGGTCAGCCTCACCTACGCCGCCGACCACGCCGTCTGGGGGCTGAACCCCATTGGCTACCGGCTCACGAACCTCGTCCTTCACTTCCTCTGCTGCTTCCTGGTGTATCGGATCGCCCGTGGCGAAGGGCTCGGCGCCGCGGCAGCGCTGGCGGGGGGCCTGCTGTTCGCTGTCCATCCGGTCCACGTCGAGTCGGTCGCGTGGATCTCCGGGCGGACGGACCTGCTGTGCGGGGTGTTGCTTCTGGGGGCCTTCCTCGCGCACCGCCGCGCGGAGGCCTCGGCGCGCCCCGGCTCGTGGCGTGCCGGTTCCCTGGGGTTCTTCCTCGCCGCGCTTCTTTCGAAGGAGATGGCGGCGACGCTTCCGGCCCTGATCGCGGCGGACCGCTACCTCACCGTGCGCTCCGGCTCCAGGCGCATCCGGACCGCGCTCACCGGTGCGATTCCCTACCTCGCCGTTCTCGCCGTGTACCTCGTCGCTCGCCGCGCCGCGCTCGGGTCGGAGGCGGAGCCGCTCTATCGCCTGTCGCTCGAGTCGCACGCGGCCACGGCGCTGTTCGTCCTGGGGCGATACACGACCCTGCTCCTTCTGCCGTTCGGCCTCGACGCCCACCACCCCTTCGAGCCCCTCCGCTCGATCGCGAGCCCGCTGGCCGTCCTCGGCCTCGCCGTGGTCGGCGTCGCTGCGTTCGCCGCGGTTCGCGCGGCCGGGCGGTGGCCCCGGAGCTGCTTCTGGATCGTCTGGATCTACTGCAGCCTCGCGCCGGTCCTCGCCTTCGGGACGTTCGGCGACGTGCTGCTCGCCGACCGTTTCCTCTACATCCCTTCCGTCGGCTTGTCGCTGCTGCTCGCCCGAGGGGTCGCATCGACCTTGCGGTGGAGCGTCCCGTTCGGTCGCGTCGCGCTCGCCTCGGCGTCCGCGATCGTCGCGGTCTTCGGGCTCCTGGCGGGGGCGCGCTCGCTGGTCTGGAAGGACGACCTGGCCCTCTTCCGCAACATGGCGGAAACCTCGCCGCGCTCGGCGATGGTTCGCTGCAATCTCGGTCTGGCGTACTACCATCGCGGCGACTACGCGCGCGCGAGGGAGGAGTTCCAGGCGGCGATCGACATCGTCCCCTCTTACGCGCTGGCCCACAACAACCTTGCCGCAGGGTTCGAGCGTGATGGAGACCTGGTCGCGGCCCTCCGCTCGTACGAGGCGGCCCTCCGATACGCGCCGAGGCAGCTCGAAACGCAGGTCAACGTGGCGAATCTCATGACGCGACTGGGGAGGGAGCGGGAAGGGCTCGCGCGGCTTCGGGATCTGGTGGAGCATCATCCGAGATACGTCCCCGCGCTCTACGCGTATGCGGAAGCCCTGTATCGCGACGGGAGATCGGAGGAGTCGATCGGGATCCTCATCCGCGCCTCTCGGATCGAGCCTCGGTATCCCCACGCCCATTACCTGCTCGGAAAGATCCATCTCGAGACGGGACGACCGCGGGAGGCCGTCGCCGCGATGCGCCGCTTTCTCGATCTGTGGACCGAAGGCGGTGTGTGGGCGGAGGCCGCGCGGCGCGTGATCGCCGGCGAGCGGCCCGCCGAGGCATCTACGTCGCGGAGGCCGGCGTCTCCCTGACGTCGGTCTTCGCGCGGGGCCGCGCACAACCTCGCCGTCCGACGAAGAGCCGGTGGGAGAGGTAGCACCCGGCGTCGTGACGCTCGGTCTGCGTCTCGAGGCCGAGCGCCCGCAGGTCGTCCTCGAGCGCACCCGGGTCCCAGAGCCAAACGTTGGGCGAAACCACCTCTCCCCAGCGCTTCGCCGTCCCGAGACCGACCCGGGCCTGGTACGCGAGGCGCTCCTCGAGCGCGACGAGCCGCGCCTTCCAACGGGGCGAGGTCACCTGCTCGTCCACCAGAAGGACGCCGCCGGGGGCGAGCCGGTCCACCGCCCGCCGGAGTACCGCGCGCTGCTCCGAGAAAGGGAGATAGAGGAGGACGTCCATCACGACGACGGCGTCGAACGGGCCCGGCGGAAGCTCGCGGATATCCCCGGCCTCGAATCGCGCGTTCGACAGATCGTGCCGCATGGCCACACGCCTCCCGGCGCGCAGACGAGCTTCGAACAGGTCGATGCCCAGGACCTCCCGCCGAGCCTCGCGCGAGGCGGCGAGGACCGAGAGGAGGCCGTGACCGCACCCCAGGTCGAGCACCCGACCCGCGGGAGGGAGAAGCCGTTCGATCCTCTCGAAGTGGCGGTACCCGAGGAACCGAACGGCCAGATGGGCGGCCGCGGCCGGGGAAACGCGCGCATAGCGCGCGATCCATCCGAGAGCGCCGGGCCCTTTCATCGTCCCACGCTCCGCACGCCGGCGAGCGCGAGGCGGCGAATCTCCAGATCGGAGGGCCCGGCGCTCACCTCGACGACCGCCCGATCGGGCTTGCATCCGGGGCGCACGGGCCATGAGGCGAGGTACGCGTGGCCGATGTACCCCCGCGAGGAGAAATCGTCCTGAAACCACGAGTGAACGGGAATCGTGCGCTCGATCCCGTGTCGAACCGATCCTTCGATCTCGATCCGGCCGGGAGCGGTCTCCGCCGTCTCGTATCCGGCGCGGAGGGGGAAGCCCAGGTCCCCGCAGCCCGGGCCCTGCAGCCGCAGGCGAGCGGCGGTTTCTCCCTCCTCGAGCCTCTCGCCGTTGTGGAGGAAGCTGATCAGATCCACGCGGAGGCTCTCGGCAGGGCCGGTCGGCCCATCGCGGGGTCCGAGGGCTCCCGTCGGCTCGTCGGCCGTCGGACCGTCCGCCGGCGCCGAAAACGGAAGTACCTGCGTCTGCCCGCCGCGAATGCGCAGAGGAGCCGTCGAGACCTCCGCCCGGAGTCGCTCGCGCTCGTGCCCGTGCGCAATCGAGAGGACGCCGAGCGTCGCGAGAACGCAGGCGCCCGTCGCGACCAGCGCCGGCGCGCGGCGTGACGCGGCGCCCCATCGGGCACTCGGCGGCTCGTCTCCTTCCATGGCGCCCAGGCGATGCATGCACCAGAAGATCGTCCCCAGGCCTGCCGCGACGCAGCCGATCCAGAGCAGCGGCTCGCGAGCGCTTCCTCCCGCCAGAGCGGAGCGGAGCGTCTCCAGCGCGAGCACCTGGTTGAAGCGGAAATCGCCCACGAGGCCGCGAGCGAGCGCCACGGGCGCATCCGAGATCTGGCGCCCAAGGACCTGGACGAAGTCGGGAGGCCGGTTGTGCGGGATCCACTCGAGCCGGAACTGGGCGAGCAACAGGAGATTCCAGTACACGAACGGGACCGTTGCCAGCCCGGCCGCGAGCAGGCCGATTCTCCTCGCGGTCCACCCGAGGGCCAAGCCCAGGCCCACGCAGAAGACCGGGTAGGCGCTCAGGAAGTACCGAGGACCGAACGAGGCACCTCCCCACCAGTACCCGTAGGAGGAGATCGCCCACCACTCCAGGACGAACAGGAGCAGAAGACCGCGGAAGATCCGCGGGTGATCGCGGCGAAGCAGGAGGAGTCCGGCAAGCGCCACGCCGCACAGGGGCGCCCAGACCAGGAGGCCGTTGTAGGTGGAGAACAGAGTGTCCAGAAGGGCGGGCCGGCTCCAGCGGAAGGGATCGCCGATCTCGGCGTACACGTGCGGGATCAAGCGGCCCGATGTCATGACCCAAGCTGAAAGCTGCGGCGCGAATCCGCAGCCGGCGCCTGTCACGAGAAGCGCCGTCGCGGCGAGCGATTGCGTCCTCGTGCGGCGATCGAAGCATCCGGCCATGAGGTCGAGGCCGGGAAGCGCGAGGTAGAGGATGTCCTGCGGGTGGACGAGGGCGAGGATGCCTGCCAGTACGCCCAGCAGAAGCGCGCGCCCGGACGCCTGCGCCGGGCCGTCCCGGGCCCAGACCAGCAGGAACGCCGAGGCCACGAGCACGGTGGCGGCATGAGGGTATCCCGGCCAGACGAAGGTGAAGAACACCATGGGGCTCGCGTAGAGAAGCGCGATTTGTGCGATCGCCGAGGCGCCGCCTCCCGCGAAGCGACGCGCGAGGCGATGGGCCAGCACGATCCCGCCGAGGCCGAGCAGCGCGGATCCCAGCGTGGCGGCCAGGACCTCGACGGGGCCGTATCCGTCTCCCCCCGGAACCAATCCGGCCCGGCCGAGCAGGATGGCCGCCGGCCGCGCCGCGAGCGCGAAGGGCAGGACGAGAATCGGCGTGCCCAGATGGAAGATCGGCGTTCCAGGCGGCGGGAGGTACATCCCGTTCGGGTTCCTCAGGACGAACTCGTCGTACAGGTCGAGATCCCGGTTCACCACGGCGGAACGCAGGTAGCTGTAGTACCAGAGCGCGTCGTGGACCAGCACGTTCTGAAAGAGAAGGACGAGCCCCACGCACCCGGCGGCCGCGAGCGCCGCCGTCTCGATTCGGGCCGCGTGGTCCGGCCTCGTGCGCACCAGCGCGCGGGCCGCCGAAAGGAACGTCAGGCCGATCAGGAGGGCGCCGGCCAGACCGATGACGAACGGCCAGGGAGCACCCGTCATGCCGCGACGGCTTCCGCCGCGACGATCCTGGCGGCGAGATCGAGCGCCTGCCGGATTCCCTGCGCGGTGCTCCCGTACCAGAACGCCCCCTGCCGTCCGCAGATCTCGAGCCCGCGGATTCGCCGGAGGTGCGCCTCGACCACGTCCAGCTGCTCTCGATAGCCGACGCGGTACACGGGATAGGCGGAGGGGAACCGGCGAACCCAGCGAGCCTCGACCTCCCAGGGCGAGCGCAGCAGGCCGATCTCGAGCAGGCCGCGCACGACGCGCCGCGCCACGCGGCGGTCGTTCTCGCGCCACACGGCGTCCCCCTGATCGCACGCGATCTCGGCGCAGATCCCCGTTCGACCGGCAGGAGCCAATCGCTCCGAGTAGTTCGCGGTCTCGCTCAGCCGATTGAACAGGACCTCGGGATCGGAGACGTAGATCCAGTGGTCCCGGGAGACGCGCTCGCGGCGGATTCCCAGGTAGACGCAGACCATGGATCTGTGGCGCAGCGCGTCCACGGCAGCGAGCACGTCGGGATTCGCGGGGCGGTCGAGAGCGCTCAGCAATGCGGCGAGCGGGATCGTCGAGACGACGATGTCCGCGGGAACGTCGAGCGCTCCGTGCTCCGAGATCGCCTCGATGCTGCACACGGCACCGGCCCGGGTCCGGATTCGCCGGACGGTGTGCGCCAGGAGGATCCGCCCGCCCGCCCGCAAGACGCTCCGGGCCATCCCCTGCGGAAGCTCCATGAATCCGCCGGGCGGATAGAGGAACTCGTCCCACGGCGCGGCGTTCCCCGCGATCCGCTGCACGATCTGGCGCACGAAGCCTGCCGCGGGCACCGCGTCCGCCGCGAGATCCGCCGAGAGCTCGGGTGCGGGGCAGCCGCAGAGCTTCTCGGCGTACGGTCCGAAGAACGTGTCGAAGATCGGCTCCCCGTAGCGCGCGACGAGAAACGACCGGAAATCGGACGACTCGGGGCGGGCCGCCACGCAGGCCGACGCGTATCCGGATAGAGCTCGAAGCGCAAGGGCCGCGGAGGGCCCTGCGAGCAGGTCGCGCAGGTCGACGGGGTAGTGGTAGAGCCGGCTGTCGAGGAAGATCCGGCTCACCTTTCGCCGGGCCATCAGCGCGCTTCCCACCCACTCCTCGACGAGATTCAGCACCTCCTGGTCGCGGGTCCACAGGCGATGCGAGAAGTGGTCGAACGTGTAGCCGCGATCTCGAAAGCCCGAGGCGAGTCCGCCCACGAACGGAGCCGCCTCGAGAACTGTCGTATCGGCTCCCGTCCGGGCCAGCGAGTCGGCGACCGCAAGGCCTGCGATTCCCGCACCGAGGACCACGACCCTCACGCGTTGGCTCCCGCGACGAAATGGCGCGTCACCTGATCGTCGGCGGCGAGCTGCCGCCAGAGATCGCCGATCGGGCTCGCCTGGAAGTCCAAGAGAAGGGCGGAGAGCTTGGCGGGAGTCGTTCGACTTCCGGCGAACAGGATCGCGCGACGCGCGAGCCCGAGTCGGTTCGAGCGCGGGCGTCCGAACTCCCACGGGTGGATGTAGACGTGCGGCACCTGGCCCGAGGAGATCTCCCGGTGAAGGATCCTGCGCACCACGCAGACGGGGAGCGCCCGCAGGAACGCCCCTCCCGTCGCGGGGACGGTGAATCCAGGGCCGCGGGTCACGGTCGGGGGGAATTCCCAGATACGGCCGACGCGGTAGGGTCGCTGCGGCGTTCCCGCGGATCCGCGCAGGAACAGGAATCCCTCCCCCGGGAGCAGGCTCGAGTCGTAGCGGATGCCTTCCTGCTCGAGGACGGGCAGACCCCACTCGGCCGCCGGTCCCAGCGAGAAGTTCGGCGCCCGATAACCGATCACCGGACGCCCGGCGAGATCCTCGATGCGCCTCTTGGACGTCCCAACGTCCTCCGCGAGCCGGCGAGGGTCGAACGCGGGAACGTTCTCGTGGGAGTTCCCGTGGGTGGCGATCTCGTGATTCTCGGCGATCCGCCGCAGGAGCGCCGGATAGCGCCGCGCGACCCGCCCGACGACGAAGAACGTCGCCCGCGCCCGCCGGCGGTCGAGGAGCTCCAGCAGACGGTCGACCGGCTCGTCGAGGGAGCGCGGCAGCTCGTCCCTCGCGCCGGCAGGAATCCCGGCGAGGCGGGCGTCGGACCACTCCTCGAGATCGATGCTGAGAAGGCAGGTGGGCTTCATCGTCGTCCCCCGGCGCGCTCCGTGGCCGGCGGCAGGAATCGGGGAGGATGGGGACCCCGCCCTCCGTCCGCCGAGTCGTTTCGAGGCATCAGACCGTGTCGCTGCTCCCGCCTCGGTTCGCGAGGCCGAAACTCACCGCTGCCGGAACGTCAGCATCCGGAACGGCACCTTCTTCAAGCTGAGCTGAATCGCATCCCGGCAGTAGATCGTGTCCTTGTTGCCCCCCCCGTTGCCGACGTAGCTCGCGGGCTCGAAGCCGCCCACGCCGCTGGTGCAATCGTCCGCCGTGAACAGCAGCCGGTCCGGTCCCGCGACGTTCGCCACCAGGGCGCCCCCGAATGCGTGACCGCTGCCGCCCCCGGAGAACTGGTATCCGCCCTTGCCGATGCATAGGAGGAGTCCGTCCCAGCTGTCGTGCCCGTTCTGGGTCGCGGTGCCGGTGATCAGGATCAGGCCCTTTCCGGTCGGCAGCGCGACGTCCCCTTCGACGTAGGTGATCGTGGAGATCGTCGAGCTCGCCCAGTGGGTGCACGGCGAGGACGAGGTGCAAGTGTAGTCGGCGGCGGATTTCACCTGTCGGGCCAGCTCGACGACCGCGGGGCAGGACATCCAGCGCGGGTCGATGATCGAGGAGACGTCGCCCACCGTGTCCGTTCCGATGGTTCGTCCCGGACGTGTAGGTGTCGGGCTTGTGCACGCCCGCTCGCGCGCTGGTTTGCGCCGTCGCCCCGATCGTCCCGACGACGGGGACGGACAGTCCGGGAGACGCCGTGTAACCGCCGGCGCCGTCGCAGTCGTCTCCGGAGTAGTCCTTCGCGGCGCTGTTGCCGCCGTCGAACGTCGGGCTCGGACCGAGCAGCGTGATGGTCGAGGGAATCCGCGACAGCATCACCGGCCCCTCGACGATGGTCTGCAGGCGCTCGAGCGAGCGGTCGCGGCCCGCGCCGAACGAGGTGAGCATGACCCGAGCGTTGGAGTCGGTCTTGCTCGTCTTGCCCTCGGCGGGATCGTTCGTCAGGAACGCCGCGTACCATCCGTCGGCGCCTGAAGCCACGGGCAGGAGGGGAACGTCGTCGCCGTATCCGGAGAATCCGGTCACGCTGCCGTCGGCCGCGTAGGTAGCTCTCACCGCGCCAGGATCGAAATCGATCTGACCGTTCGCTCCCGCCGCGGCGACGAGTTCGTCGCTCAGGCTCCCGGGATCGGGCGAGATGGAGTTCTGGGCCCGCAGCTGGTCGCGGCCGACCTCCATTCCGGCCTCCGCGAGGTAGAAAACCTTCTTCGAGCGGAGGTCCGCGGTGCTCATCCGGGTTTCGGTGCGCGTGGCGAAGAGGAGAACGATGCCGATGGCGAGCAGGAGCATGAGGATGACGACCGCCCCCATCAGGGCAACGCCCTGCTCGCCGCGCCGCGCGTGACACGGGGTAGCATCGCGACGGCGCGCGTGGGACCTCATAGGTTCCCTCTCAGCAGCACGTCGGTCGTCGCGGTGTACCGGATGTACTGGCCCGTGCCCGGGTCCAGCACGGGGGACCGCGCGGTGATACGGACCGCGATCTTCGTCGGGTGGACCAGGGAGTCGGGGACGAACATGGGCTCGGGCGTCCCGTTTCCGTCCTCGTCGTTCGAGATGTCCTCGGCGAGGGTTACGAACGGCTGGGACACGTCGCCCGTCTTCCTCCATTCGAGCTTGTTTCCCTGGAACCGTATGAACACATCCTCGTCCGCATCGCTCACGTCGCCGTCTTCGTTCAGGTCGGCGAACACCTCGATCCAGGCGCCGTCTCCCGAGGTATCGAGCGACACCGCGGGAAGACCCGCGTTGCGCGGATCCCATCCCGCCGTCCGGAGGACGGGCACGAGGACCGACAGGCTGTTGCGCGCCGCGGCCTGGGTGGCCAGCGTGAGCTGCTGCGCACGGTTGGTCCGCGCGTTCTGGATCAGCAGGGTCGCCAGCGCGCTCAGGCTCAGGAGTAGGATCGCCAGGCTGACGAGCAGCTCGATCAGGCTGAATCCAGCCTGAAGCCTCGCGCCGCGCTTCGTCATCGGCTCCTCACGGTCGTGAGCTGTACTTCCTTCCGGAGGCCGACGACCCGGCGGGCGGCCTGCGCCCGCACCGTGATCGTCTTTCGCATGGCCGGGGTCGCGTCGTTGGCGACCGTCCATCGGACCACGAAGTCGGGATCCGACGTGTCGGCGAAGTTCGTGACGTTCGAGGTCAGGTTGCCTCCGGCGGTCAGGGACTGGAAATCCCGCGAGCGCAGGATCTCCATCCGTCGCACCGCCGCCGCTCCGACCAGACCCAGGTCGGCGGACGTGGCGGTGGATTTCGTGGCGTACACGAACAGCGGAGCGATCGCGAGCAGGCCGAGCCCGATCAGGGAGATCGCCACGAGCATCTCGACCAGCGAGAAGCCTGACTCCCGCGCTTGCATGCTCAACCTCCCGCCTGCCAGCCGGTTCCGCTCCACCGCTCGACCTTCGTGCCTCCCGCCCCGAACAACGAGACTCGCTCGAAGCGGTCCATCGCCCGCAGCGTCACCACGCCCGCGCCGGCGCTCACGCTTCCGTCAGCTCCGAACGTCGCGCCGTACAGCTGCCCCGAGAGGCTCTGCAGCGTGATCGGCGTGTTTCCCTCGGGGTCCTGGAACACGACCTTCGGGGAGATCTGCACGTCGGCGAGACGGATGTCGTCGGTCGCGACCGAAGGGTCGTTCAGGTCCCAGACTCGAATCCGGCGCTCGCTTCCCTCGATCTCGAACCGGCAGGCCCGGTTCCGGGTCACGGCCTCGGTCCGCGCGAGACCGAGGAGCATCTGGGTCTGGTAGACGGCGCTCCGGGCCTCCTCGGCGTTCAGGTAGGAAAGCGAGTACATGCCGGCCAGCAGGACGGTGAGGGCGAGAAGCGCTGCGACGATGAGAAGCTCCGGGACCGTCATGCCCCGCTCCGCACCGGGCCCGTGGGCGGGAGCAGGAGGAGCCGCGCGGTCCGGTGCGATGGGTGTCGGGCCGAGGTCGGATGTGGAATGCGTCATGGATGCACCTCGCGGCGGAGCCTCTCGCACCCGCCCGCCCGCCGAGGCACCCCGGAGCAAGGGACGTACCGCCGGTCACTCGAGCGTGAAACGTGGCAAGGGCGGAGGTTCACGGCGCATCTTCCAGCCGGATTCGCGGGTCGATGCCGCGGGTCGTCGGCCGCGTGGCGCGATCCGCCGCACCGGATCACGAAAACGGGATCAGCGTTGGCGGAACGAGACGACGTGAAGAGGCATTCCGCGGTGGGTCCGCCCGATCGCGTCGCTGCAGAAGACGGTGTCGTGGGTCCCGCCGCCGTTCACGTCGTAGAACGCCGTGTCGAATCCGCCTCCCGGGGCGGAGCAATCGTCTGCGGTGCCCAGGACCTCGTCGGGGCCGGCGATGTTCGCCACGATGGTGCCTCCCCAGGTGTGGCCGTTCCCGCCACCGTCGCGCGAGAATCGCCCCTTGCCGACCACGAACACGGCTCCCTCCCAGCTGCTGTTCCCGCGGAAGGTCACCTCTCCGGTTACCCAGAGGATCCCGCGTCCGGAAACGTCGTCGAGATCGCCGTCGACGTACGTGATCGAGTCGATCGTGGTCGCGTCCCAATGGCTGCACGGGGACGACGCGGTGCAGACGTAGTCGGCGGCGGCACGAATCGCCGCTGCGAGCCGGACCATGTAGGCGCAATCGGTCCACGCGGGGTCGATCGTGAGGGCGATGTCGTCCACCGTGTCCGTTCCCCGGTTCGTCGGCCCCGATGCATAGCTGTCCGGCTTGCGCACGCCGTCTTCGGCCGAGATCTCCGACGCCGATCCGATCACGCCCACGGTCGGAGCGTAGAGCCCCGGAACGCCGGAGTACCCGGTCGCTCCCGAGCAGTCGTCTCCCAGGTAGATCTTCGCGGCGCTGCTGCCGCCGTCGAAGTGCGCGGACGGGCCGAGGATCGTGATCGCGGACGACAGCGGCGGGAGCGTCATGCGCTGCACGATTGCGTCCACCGCTTCGAGGGCTCGGTCCGGACCCGCTCCCACGGCGTGAATCGCGACCCGATCGTTGGTGTCGTTCAAGCTGGCCGCGCCGTCCAAGGGGTCGTTGGTCAGAAACGCGGCGTACCATCCATCGCCCAGCGACGTGAACGATGCGACCGGCACGTCGTCTCCGTATCCCGTGATCCCGCTCGGGCGACCGTTGCCGTCGTACGTCACGGTCAGGCTGGACGGGTCGAAGCTGACGGCTCCATCCGGTCCCGCCGCGGCGATGAGCTCGTCGTCGAGGCTGTCCGGAAGACCCGACGCGAGGTTGCTCGCGCGGACCTGCTCGCGACCCGCCTCGAGGCCGGCTTCGGCGACGAAGAACGACCGCTTGGCCCGGACGTCGGCGAGGCTCGCGCGGACATCCGTGCGCGAGGCGGAGAGGAGCGCGACGCCCAGACCGGTTAGGAGGAGGAGCACGAAGACCGCGAGCAGCAGGGCCGATCCGGCTTCCGCACGAGCTGTGCGGGTGGGATCGGAGGGGTCGTCGGTGTGTCGTGACGTCATGGTGGTTCTCGCTGCGGTCCGGGGCGGACCTGCCCCCTCCGAGCGAGCAATCCTCGTTCCGTGCCGCCGGTCGAGGCCAGGTCGCGAATCAGCGTTGCCGGGAGGCGTGAATTCCCAAAGAGCCGCAAGTTGGTCCGTCTCGCGAACCCACGGTGCATCGAGAGTTGTCAGCGCCGGTGACGAACGTCGTCACTCCGGACCGCCCCGGCGTATCATCCGCTGGCGCAATCGACGCGAGGAAGCCATGAACGGATTCGACATCGCTCTTACGGTGCTGATGGTTGCCGCGGTCCTCTACGGCCTGGTCAAGGGGCTGGTGCGGATCGCTCTAGGTGTTGGGGCGCTCGTCGCCGCGTTCGTCGTGGCGAGCCGCTTCTCCGCCGCTGCGGCTCCCTGGTTCGGTTTTCTCGCGAGCGCGGCCGAGACCCGGCGCCTCGTCGCCTACGCCGCGCTCTTTCTCGGAGTTCTCGTTGCCGGCGGGATCCTGTCGTGGGCGCTCCGCGGGATCCTGAAGCTCGCCGCGCTCGGCTGCGCGGATCGCCTGGCAGGGGGGGCGCTCGGACTCGTGGGGGCGCTCCTGGCGGCGGCGCTGGTGCTGATGCCCGTGGTCGCCTGGTCGCCGGGGGGGCCCGACGTGCTGGCGAGCTCGAGGCTCGCGCGGTACGTGTCGGCGGTGGCGGACGTCGCGTCGATCGCGGCGCCGCAAGACCTGGCTCGACGGTACCGCGAGCGGGTCGAGGAGCTGCGCAAGCGGTGGCGGGGGGACGCCGCGCGGGAAGTTGTTACAATCCCCGGCCATGTCCCCACTCGAGAAAGCCGCGCTCCAACTCCCCGTTCCTGAGGGGTCGGCAGAGCCCCGGGTCCGCATCAGCCGCCACTTCTTCCGCCCGTTCTCGACGATCCTCACCGCGGCGCGGACCTGCTACTCGTCCAAGGGGATTGTCCGCGAAGAGGACCTCAGGCCCGGGGGGGAGGCGCTGGCTCGGGACCTGTACGAGGCGGGGCACCACACGACGTTCCAGCACGCCTACTTCCAGTTCGCGATCGAGAACGTCTCGCGCCACTTCCTCTGGTCGTTCCTCCACGCGCACCCGTTCTACAACTCGGAGCAGGTCTCGCAGCGCTACGTGAAGGTGCGGTCGGGGAGCTGCTTCGTGCCGCCCCTGGGCGGCGAGGCGCGCGCGGTGTACCTCCAGGGGATCGACGAGCAGCTCGGATTTTACCGGGAGCTGATCGAGCGTCTCCTGCCCCTGGCGACCTCGGCCTACGACCAGCGATTCCCGGCCCGCGCCCGCAAGCGCGAGAAGTACGGCAAGGAGATCGAAAAGAAAGCTCAGGAGATCGCGCGCTACGTCCTCCCGGTGGCGACCTGCTCGTACCTCTACCACACGGTCTCGGCGCTCACGCTTCTACGGTACTGGCGGATGTGCTGCCAGCACGACGCGCCGTACGAGCAGAAGCTCGTCGTGGGACGCATGGTCCAGGCGCTCGTCGATCTGGACCCGACGTACTCCGAGATCCTCGAGGACCCGATCGCGGCCGAGGCGACTCCGGAGGTCGTGTTCCTCGACGCCCATCCCGAGCTCGCGGAGGCCGGGAGCCGCGGCCGCTTCGTCGAGGAGTTCGACGCGTCGCTCCGAGGGCGCGTGTCGCTGCTGGTGGACTGGAAGGCCAGGGCCGAGGAGGAGACGGCGGGTGCAGTTCGCGAGGTGCTGGGCGCTCCCCGGGCCGCGCTCTCCGACGACGAGGCGATCGCCTTGGCGGTCTCTCCCGCGCGGAACCGCATCCTCGGCCAGGCGCTGAACCTGACGACGATGGACAAGCTCGCCCGCGCCATGCACCACGGCGCGTACACGTTCCGCAAGAAGCTGTCGCACACGGCCGACTCCCAGGACCAGCGCCATCGGATGACGCCGGCGAGCCGTCCGATCCTGGCCGCGCATTCGAGCGGGGCCCCGGACTTCGTGACTCCTTCCCTCGTGCGGCAGGATCCCATCGTCGAGGCCCGGTACGCGGAGATGATGGTCCGCATCTGGGAGCGGATCGGACGGCTGCGGCGCATGGGAGTCAGCGAGGAGTACGCGCTCTACCTTCTCCCGAACGCCGTGGCCGTCCGATTCACCGAGTCGTCGGACCTCCTGAACCTTCGCCACAAGCACGTGATGAGGCTCTGCTACCTCGCCCAGGAGGAGATCTGGCAGGCGTCGGTCGACGAGGCGACGCAGGTCCGCGCTGTCCATCCGCGCCTGGGCCGCACGCTCCTTCCTCCGTGCGGCGTGCGGAAGGAAGCCGGGACGACGCCGTGGTGCCCCGAGGGGGCGAGGTTCTGCGGCCTGCCGGTCTGGAACTACGACCTGTCGGACTATCGGCGGGTCATCTGAGGAATCGATGACGCGTCTGGTGATCGTCTCGGGACCCTCCTGCGCCGGGAAGAGCCCGCTCGCCCGTGCTCTCGCGAAGCACCACCCCGACCTGGCAGCGCGGCTCGAGGCGCCGGTGCTTCACATCTCTCGTCCTCCGCGGCCCGGTGAGCGGGACGGGGTGGACTACCGCTTCCGGACCCGCGGCGAGATCGAGGCGCTGCGCGGCGAGCCGGGCTGGATCGTCCTGGACGTCCGCAGGGACGTGCAGGCGCTCCCCCTGGCCGATGTCCGCGGCGTGCTCTCGCGGGGAAAGGACGCGCTCTTCGAGGGGAACCCCTACGTCGCAGCCGCGCTCCTCGATGCGCAGGAGCTTTCGGGCATGCCGCGGGCGAGCGTGTTCCTGTCGCCCCTCTCCGCCGAGGAGATCGCCTTCCTCCTCGATCGGGCGCCCGCGGAGGCGGAGCGGATCGTGACGGACGTCATGCGCCGCAAGCTGCTCCGCAGGACGCAGCGGCAGAAGGGGATCCTGTCGGCCGGAGACCTGGAGGACATCGAGGCACGCTGCGGGGCGGCATGGCGCGAGCTCGGGTTCGCGTGCCGATTCGACCACGTCTTCCCGAACCACGACGGGGAGGACAGCGAGAACTGGGACGCGTTCTACTTCCCCATGGGTGACGCGCGGCGATGCGTGGAGTCGCTCGCCGCGATCCTGCGGGGCGAGACGCCGTCGCTGGACCGAGCACTGGGACGAAGGGCTCGTCCCACGACCCGAGTCGTTCGGGGGGTGATCCCCGTAGGAGGCCGCGCAGGATCGGGCGGACCGCCGCAACCGCCCCATCGTGCACGATCCGTCCGAGAACACCGATGACGAAGAACCCCCGGGATCGGAGGCAGCTCGACCTGTTCGGCTCTCCTCCGGAGCCGCCCCCGGATTCCGCGCGGCGCCGAGCGGTCGGCCCCGCCCCCGCGAGCGAGGAGATCGAGCGCATCGCCCGGGGGCTTCCCGCGAGCCTGCGGCTCGGGACGTCGTCCTGGTCGTTTCCCGGATGGGCGGGAATCGTGTACGACAGGGCGGCGTCCGTCTCCGTCCTGGCCCGTCACGGCCTGGCCGCGTACGCGCGCCATCCGATCCTGCGAACGGTGGGAGTCGACCGGACGTTTTACGCGCCCGTTCCCGCCGAGACACTCGCAGCGTACGCGGCGCAGGTGCCCGCCGAGTTTCGCTTCCTCGTGAAGGCGCCCTGGGCCTGCACCTCGCCGCACGTGAAGGAGGGGCGCGGGCCGCTCCGGCCGAACCCGAAGTACCTGGACGCAGAGTTCGCCTGCGACCGGGTGATCGCTCCGTTCGTCGAAGGGCTTGCCGGGCGAGCCGGGCCGCTCGTGTTCCAGTTCCCGCCGCAAGGGGAGGAGATCATTCGCGCCCCCGAGCGGTTCGCCGAGCGCCTGGAGCGCTTTCTTCGGGCGCTTCCACGGGGCCCGCTGTACGCCGTCGAGCTGAGGGACCGGGAGCTTCTCGTTCCTGCCTACCGAAGGTCGCTGGAGTCCTCGCGCGCGCAGCACTGCCTGAGCCTTCACCCGCGCATGCCCTCGACGGCCGAGCAGTGGAGGGCGACCGGGGCCGGCGCCACCGGACCGCTCGTGGTGCGATGGATGCTGCGGGCGGGACGCGGATACGACGAGGCGAAGCGCCTCTATGCGCCGTTCTCCCGGATCGTGGACGACGATCCGGCGACCCGGTCCTCCCTGGCCGAGCTGTGTCTCGACCACTGCCGGCGAGGCTTGCCCGTCTTCGTGATCGCGAACAACAAGGCCGAGGGATCGGCGCCCGAAACGCTGGTGCGGCTCGCCGCACGGATCATCGGGCGCGCATCTTCGTAGGCCGCTCTCGCCCGAGGGCTGGCGGAGACTCTTCGCGACTCGATCCTCGCCGCCATCGGCTCGACGTTCGTGATCTCGCCCGGAAGCAGGAGACCGGTCCGGCGCCCGAAGGGGCTCGAACCGGTCAGCATTCCTCACGCTGCGCCAAGCCTCGACACGCGCTCCTCGAATCGCGGATTCGGAGAACCGATTCTCGTGACGACGGGGGAATCGTGTCGCGGCCTGGAGCCGGTCTCAGTTCACGCGCCAGAGCTGTCGGTTGCCGAGGAATGGCAGAACTCTGGCTTGCAAACCCATCGACCCGCGACCTTTCTCCAGCAGCAGGCTGCATGACCCGCGCGGAACGTCGTCAGCCTCGCGCCCGTCAGCTCCTCGATGGGCACTTTGTTCTCGGTAGCCGAGGTCACCATGCCAGAATCGTCGACGACGAGGATCAGCGTGTACTCGTTCGGGGGCTCCAGTCGCGTATCCATGACTCCTCCTCTCGAGGTCGAAAGCACACCCGACGAAACGTCGAGGTGCCAGCTTGGCCCGGTTCATTCAGGAAGGACCAACGGCGAGCGCGGGCCCGCCCATTCTCGATGACGCCCACGGATGGCGGACGCCCCAGGGGATTGTACCTTGCATTCTGGATTTCGATTCCTGACGGGTGCCAGGCAGGATGGGCGCCGTCGCGGTTTCGCCAGGATTCTTCATGAGTTCTCCGGGCTAGAAGTTGGTCAGGAGTCTCAGCACGACGTAGCGGCTCGGGTAGACCTTCGGGTTGAACGGATCGGTGTCCTGGAACTGGAACCGCTCGTTCAACAGATTGCGAACGTCGAGCGTGACCAAGCCGTACCGTGCCGGCAGTCGGTATCCGATGGACAGATCGCAGTACCAAAACCCGCTATGCGCCTGCGCGGTTCCGCCGGAAGGTGCTCCGAAGTCACCCCGCTGACTGATGTAGGTCGCCTCCGCGCGCACCCGGAACCCGGAGGGCGCGAACACGCTCGCGCTGGTCGACACGCGGTGCGTCGTCACGGCCGCCGCCTCCTCCGGACCGATGAAGTCTGCGTCTCGGTCGAGGTCCTCCAGCAGATAACTCGCGCTCACGGCGACGGACCGTCCCACCGTCCAGTTCACGTACCCTCGGGCCAGCGTTTCCCGCGAATCACCTCGCATCACGGTCTGGCCGCTCGGCGTCGGGACGAGGCCGGGAATCTCGAGAATCCGTTCCGTGACCTCCCCGCCGGCGTAGACACCCGACCCCGCCTTCTGGTCGAACCCCACACCGAACAGCCGTGCGGAGGCCCCCTCCGCATCGTCGAAGAACTGATTGAATCCAGCAACCGCGGTGGGCTCGACGGTCTGGTCCTCGATGAGGTTCTTCTGCAGCGTCCGAGCCGCCGCTGCGCGGAACGTGGTGCGGGGAGTCGGTCGCCAGAAGAGGCCGACCTTGGGATTGACCTGGTTCCGATCCACGATGCCGCGGAAGAGATCGCCGCTGGCCCCGAGCGTGAGGGTGACGGACGAGCCCAGCTTCAGTGGTGCGTAGCAGTAGAGACCGACGCTTCGTCCGCGCTCCTCGGTGAGCGAGGGGCTGTCTCCCAGGGAATCCGTCTCCTCGCGCGTTGCGGAAGAATAGGAAGCTCCCGTGGTCACGGCGATCGCCGATCCGCGAAACAGATGCTGGGCTTCGAGCTGGTATCCCGTCTCGTCGACCGCCAACGTGGCATCGGGAACAGGGGTCACCGCGAACTCACTCACGCCACGCGTGACATGCGCGATCACGTCGGCGCGGGGTGACAGAATCTGACGCAATCCCAGGCGGGTCGATCGATGGTCGTCGTGCTCACGAAGCGAGGGCAAGAAGTTGTCGGGATCGAATCGCAGCGGCAGGTCACCGAGTTCTGCGCGTCGATCGCGATGCTCCACCTGAAGACTGGTGTGAGGGCTGACGGTGACCTGGCCGAAGGCGGTGTAGAGAGTTCGCATCTGGTCGTCGTTGTCCCTGAAACCGTCGGTCTCGTAGTGGAACCGGCCAAGCCCAAAGGACAGCCGTCCGCCCACGCCGGACAGCAGGATATCGTTGCTCCACGTCGCATGTTCGCCCGCGGTGGCGTTCAATCGAAGTGCCAGTCGATTGCGGTTGTACAACTGAGTGAACTCGTTGAATCCCGGATCGCGAGGGTCTGTTCCATCCAGGATCAGCTGATCGGGCTCCGACAACTCCGGCGGAACCGGGTTGATGTTGGCCGGCTGTCGCAGCTGTGACTGCAGCGCCTCGCTGATCCGCGCGGTCTCGTGCCGCGGAAGGACGGAGTATGTTTCGGCCAGGAACCGATGGGTCGCGAAATTGCCGGGATCGGCATCGAGCGACCGCCATGCCTCGGACAGAGCCGACTGCCCGAAATTCAGATCCGAGTAGATGCTGGCCAGACTGACGCTGCGTGCGGCCATGTCCTGATCCAACCCGAGGCGTGATCGGTAGACCGCACGATTTTCGTTGAGCTCGATCGATCGTTCCAGATCCTGAAGGGCTTCGATCGGTCGGTTCAGGGTCTGAAGCCGAATCGCGTTGAGGTATGGGACTTCCGGATCCCGCGGGTCCAGAGTTCGTGCCATGTCCAGTTGGTCACCGTCCAGCATCCTTCGCTTCTCGTCGAAGTACGCCTTTCCGAGGTAGGTCCGAAGGATCGCATCATTCGGGTCGAGCGAAACGGCGATCTCGAGATCGCGGCGCCCCTCGCGAAGGTGTCCTCCCCGAATTCCCGTCAGTCCCAGGCCGAGGCGTGCGAGAGGGCTCGCGGAGTCACGCTCGATCGCCAGTTCGAACGCGCGTCTCGCGTCGTCCAGCTCGAGCTGCACCAGTGCCGCAAAGCCGAGCACGGTGTTCGTCCGACTCAAGTCCGGGGACAGGGCGGCCGCCCGTCGTGCCGACGCCAAGGCCTCGTCCAGCTCACCCAAGCACAACCACAGCTCGGCCAGCCGCGCCCAGGCAAGCGCGTGGGAAGGCTCGTTGGCGACAGCTTCCAGCAGTTGGTCTCGCGCCGCCTCGAGCTCGAACCGCGACTGCAGCGCATACGAGAGCGCCAGTCGTGCGGTCGCCGATTTCGGGTTCCTGTCGACGGCCCGTTGCCCGTTCTTCAGTGCGCTCTCCGGGTCGTTCCGTGCTACGTCGATCACGGTCCGGAGAGCGTAGGCCTCACTGTCGTTCGGGTCGAGCACGAGCGCTCGGTCGATGTCGGTTCTCGCATCGTCCAATCGCCCCGCTTCCAGGAGAAGGGCGGCTCGACGCGAGTGGAAGTCCGGGCCGCGATCCGTCTCCGGAAGTAGGTCCAGTTGTGCGAAGGAATCGAATGGGTGGAGCGGCTCGTAGTACAGCGCCCATTGCACGGCATCCCGCGGACGGACGAGCACGCGGAGCTGCGGGGCTTGCCCTTCTATGGCCACCCCCGCCTGGTTGCTGCGGATGTCCAGGCCGCCGAGGGCATTCGCGGCGTGGACGGTTCCCTCGAGGACGACAATGTCGGTTCGATCATCCGTGACGCGTACCACGAACTCGGTGCCTTCGACCGAGGCATTCACGAACGGAGTCCGGACCTCGAGGGGCCGGGGCTGGCGCGTGATGAACAAGACGGCGCCGCGGATCACGTCGATCACGGAGCGGCGCGTCGCGGGCGCGTCCACCAGGACGAACTGCGAGTTCGCCTCGACGACCATCGCGTCGCCTGAGTTCAAAAACGCGACGACGGCACGACTGTTGTCCTCGGCCGAGACGGTGTCGCCCGGGCAGACGTTCATCCTCAGGGTCGCCGGCACGACAGTCTGCGTCGCGGCCCGTGTCAGTCGAACCCGATTGACGATGCTCTCGACGCGCGCGACCGGATGATCGCAGGATTGTTGGGCGGACACCGGGAGCGTTCCGAGAAGACCGATCAGCGCCAGGATCGAGAGAAGGAAACCCGTCACCAGTGTCCGGCATCGGCTCGGGATCTGGCGGTCGGTTGACGCGCGGCGACGCTGGACCGGACTCGCCGACGAGAACCCTCGACGCCGGACGCTCGTCGTCACGGCACCGGCTCGGGGACGTGGACCGGTCGCACGGGTTGCCTTCATCCGCCGCTTTGTCGCTCACCGCGAGGAGATCCCGCGGCCGGCCCCGTGTCATTGTTCCGGCCCGCCGAGGTTCCTTGGCGGCATCGCGCGAGGTAGAACCTGGACGGACCGTCGGGACCGCATTCGGCGAGAAGCCGTTCGAACAGACGCGATGCGTCCTGTTCACGCCCGTCCTCGAATGCCGCCAAAGCCTGGGCGAATCGATCGATGCGGAGTTGGTCTTCAGGTGCCACGTCACTCGGCCGTCCGACGATCTCGAAGACACTCACCGCATCGGAGAAACCCTGCAACTCGAACGACCCGAGTCTACGGTAGAACAGCACCTCACCGAGTTCGCGGACGACGGCGGCCGAGGCGAGGATTCCCGCCGAGAGCTGCTTGTTCAACGATTGAAGGCGGTCAGCGGCGTTGGCAGCATCCCCGACGAGCTCTATGCCTCCGCCTTCGCCGTCGTACTCGACCGCCATTCGCCCGGCATGGAGCCCGATCCGCGTGATCAGCGGCGTCTCAGGATGACGTTCGTTGAAACGAGCCACGGCCGCGCTGAGGTCGAGCGCGGCCAGGCAGGCACGCAATCGTGTGCTCTGGTCGGCGTTCCGCAGTTCCGGCCGGGACCCCGTTTTCAGGCGACTCACGATCCGTGACCCTAGACCCGTCGGCTCTCGCCAGGCGCACATCAGGCTGTCCCCGGCGCTGGTTGCAGTGCCGCCGTGTCTTTCCACGATTCCAGAAAGGAGAGAGAAGTACTCGCTCATGAGCCGCGAGGCCATTTCGAGACCCTGCTCGGCCACGAAGGGGGTGTAACCGCGCACGTCCGTGGAAAGGCACACACCGCGGACCACCTCGCGGACACGGCCGGGAGCGACGACCAAGGCGAGCAGCAGACCGGCAGGGAGTTGAGCCAGAAGGGGAACGACGAGAGGGACGAGCAAGCCGCGGCTGGTGAAGAGCGCCTGGGCGATGCCGTACTGCGCGGCTCCCAGCGCGAGCGCCAGTACCAGGGCGCTCACCCGCGGGCCCACGGTCGTGCGTGCACGGAACCCTCGCACGCGGAGGAGAAACGCCGAAGCCGCAACCAGAGCTCCGAATCCGAACAACCAGGCCACGTATGCGGCGGGTCCGATGGGTCGGATCGATCCGCGGGAAAGGAGGTTGGCAAACGCGGAGGCGTGGATCTCCACGCCGCTCAAGTGGACGCCGCCCGACTGGCTGAACACCGTGGCGTGCGCGTCGGCTTGATCGGTCTTGCCCAACGGGGACATGCCGCTGCCCACGAACACTGCCTTGCCGGCGATGTCGCAGAGCGGCATCTCGACGCTCGATTCCTGCACGAGCGCGTGGTACGGAATCGTGCACACCGTGCCAGGCGGACCGTAGTAGTTCGCATAGGGCAGTGGACTCCCATCGTACAGATCGATGAGCGCCTCGACGAGCTCGGCATCGGTAGGGGCGAAGAGGGGCAGGCGTCCTGACCTGAGCAGCTGCCTGGCGCGTCCGGCGAGCTCGTGGTCGGCGAGAAACGCACGTCGCAGGTCCTGCGTCAGCCGGATCAGATCGCCTGGTTGCGCGATCCGGCCGCGCCCTCGTGGAAGATGCTCCACGTCGGAGACTCCGAGACGGCCGAGCAGGTCCAGGAGCGGTCCCAGTGCTGGCAGAGCGTGAGCCTGGAGCATTACCGCGGGGAGAGTGGGCCACTCACCCTGGTTCGGCAGGCTGAGGAATGTGTAGAACCTGGAAATCGGCTCGGCATCCGGCAGAGGAGCGGGCGCGAGGCCCAACGCCGCCCGACCCAGAACGGGAATGGGGTCCTGGCGTTTCACTCCGTCCTTCATCAGGTCGATGCGCTCGACCAGGACGACTGTCCCCGCGTTCGCGATCGCTTCGGCAAACTTCCGATCGTCGTCGGCGACGGCGGCACTCGTGAAAAAATCGACGTCGAAGGCGATCGCCGTGGCGCCGCGGCGCGCCAACGTGTCCACGAGGCGACCGTGTAACGTGCGGGGCCATTCGCGGGATCGGGTCGACAGGCCCAGGATGGCCGCCGATGACTCATCCATGCTCACGACGACGACACCTGGAGCATCGCCCGTGGGTCCCCGGACGCCGAACAAGATGCGGAGCCCCAACGAGTCCTCCAGGGTCACCAGCGATGGTATCGCGGCCGCACCCACTCCGATGGTGCCGGACAGCAGTCCCACAGCGCACGCCCGCCGGATTCGACTCATGTTCCCAAATGATGCCCCTCGTCACGCTCAACGTGTTCGCAACGATGGGTGCTCTCGACCGCATTCTGCCACAAAGCCGCATGACCCAGAAGCCACCGCATTGATCGGGGCATCCGTCGTCGACCGCGAACCGAGCGGGTACGGCGCCAGTCGCAGCGGGCTCTCGTCACATCTCCGGCGCGGACTCCGAACCGGGCCCGGGAGCCCCCGGTGCGTCGGATTCGTGGCTCGCCGGAGCGTCGGGAACGGCTGGCTCCTGCCGGGACTCGGGAGCTGGGACCGACGGAGGCACCCCTTCCGTCCGGATCCGCTCGAGCCCCGCGCCGATCCTCGCGCGGGTCGCGGGATCGAGGCCCGAGATCGGGAGCGCCTCGGCGACCAGGTCGAGCAGGATCGGCAGCTCCGCTCTGCGCGCAAGAGATCCTTTCCTCGCGGGGTCGCGCAAGACCGCCGCCGCCGTCGCGACCGCTCGGAGGAAAGCGTCCGCGCGGGAACGAAGGGCGTCCGCGATCACGGTTCGTGCGCGGACCCGATCTCCGGAGCGGACGAGCAGGGCCGCCAGGTTGTACGCCACGTCCATCCTGGCCGGCATCAGCCGCCGAGCCTCGCGCAGTGGCGCGAGTCCGCGCGACGGGTCCCCGGGATCGAACGTGTAGGTGGCGCCGGCTCCCGCATGCGCGTCGCCGAAGCTCGGGTCGAGACCCGCGCTCTTGGCGTACAGTTCCCGAGCCTGCCAGACCAGGGGCGGGACCGCTTCGGTCGGTCCGTCGCTTCCCGCTTTCTGGAATTCGCGCATCAAGCTCTGCGCGCAGAGGAACGGCGTCCGAGGGTCGCTCGGATCGATCGCGATGGCGCGGCGATACGAAGCCTGCGCGTCGGCGTGCCGGCCGCGCAGATCGAGGACGTAGCCCAGTGACACGAGCGCCCCCGGGAAGTCCGCGCGGATCGCAAGCGCCTCCCTCAGCTGCATCTCGGCCTCGTCCGTCGCATCGGGACGCGTGCGGGAGAGCAGGTCGCCCAGGCGATACAGAACCTCCTCCCGCGGGAGCGCGCGGATCTCCGGCTCGACCCGAGCGCCGAGGTTCGTTGCATCGACGCGCGCGTACCGGAATCGTCGACGGGCGACGTGCTCGCGGACGTCGCGCTCGAGACGATCGGGAGTTGCGCCGAACACCGCCTCGAACGCCTCGCGGGAGGGGGCGCCGCGGTCGGTCCACTCGAGGTACCGATCGAGCTGCTCCTTGCGTTCGCCTCCGGCCGAGACCATGTAGTGCACCATGGCCCACGACTGGGCGTAGAAGATGTCCCGCGTCCTCGAGTCCTCGGGGATCGAGCGCATTCCCGCGAGCGCGGGCAGGGGAATCCACGTCGCGCGCCGCAGCAAGGCGAGGTACAGCGGAATCGGGCGTCCGATCTCCGCCCGGCGTCGCCCCGACGAGAAGGTGCTGTAGTACTCCGCGAGGCCCTCCTTCACCCACAGAGGCGCTTCGTTGAAGTTGTTTGCAAGGAAGATGTGGGTGTACTCGTGGAACAGGTCCTTGTAGGGAAAGCGAACGTACGGGTTTCCGCGCCTCGTCGCGGCCGACGGCAAAGCGCTCAGGGCGATGATGCTCCCGTCCCGGTCGGAGAAGCTGAAGCCGCGCGTGCCGGCGCTCTGCGCGTACCGGCTCAGGGAGGACCGGTTCTTGAAGACGAATACCGAGGTCGGCGCGGACATCTCGAGGCTCATGTTCGAGCTGACTCGCGGAAGGATGGCCCGGAACGTCTCGAGTCGATCGGCGATCGCGAGGAGCGCGGCCTCGCTCGCGTTGCCTTGAGTCTGGAAGTGACCCGTGCGGACCTCGATCCACCCGTCGACGGCGGGACCGGCGGCCACGATCGAGGGCGCGATTCCCAGGGCCAGGATCGCTGAGACCAGAGACGCAAGGGCCTCGCGAAGCGCGATCTGGGCCCGCGCGTGCCCGTCCGTTCTCATGGGACCTCGATCAGGGGAGCGCCGGCGGCAGATCGACCGCCGGGTCGAGAAGGCCTGCGAGCTCGCGCGCCAGAGGCTCGAGGGAGTCCGAGACGCCGCCCGCGTCGCGCAGGATGTTGAGCCTCCCTCCCGCGACGGCTGCCGCGAGCCTCTTCCGCAGCTCACGCTCCGGATCCCTCAGAACGAGAATGTCGACCAGGCGAGCGATCTGGCCAACGGTCAGGTCCCGCCGGGCTCCGAGGGCGCGCAGGCGCTCGTCGTCCAGCTCGGCCGACGCGGCCTCGAGAACCCGCTCGCCGGAGAGGTCCTCGTCACGCACGATCCAGAACGCCCCGTCGCGGAGAGGAGTCCCGTTGGTCCCGAGGAGCCAGCCGGGCATCGTGACACGCCGTTCGAAACGGAACCGGGGAACATCGGCCGCGCCGTAGTAACCGGTCAGCGCGGCGAGCCTCGGATCGAGCGCCGACTTCAGCTCATCCTCCCCGCCGAAGACCCGCTCGACGATCGCCTGCAGCTCCTCCTCCTTGTTCTCGCCCTCGGGCCAGAAGACCAGATCCTCGGGCCGGACCTGCATCTCCGGCCCGGACAGGGAGGCTGCGACCCGGCCTCGCAGCCACGACGAGGCCGCCTCGAGCTGCTCGGAGGACACGAGGGTCCGTGCGGCGCTCGCGACGGGAATGCCGTGCTGCTCCAGTACGTTCGACCAGAGCCTCCGCGACGGAGCTTGGGCGGAACCGGCGCGCCGCTCGGCGCGGATGGTGGGGAGCAGATCGATGAGCAACGTGCGGCACTCGTCGCGGACCAACGATTCCGCGCGAGCGGAGTCCACCCGGTCGCCGAGGGCGCGCCGGATCTCCTCCCGGACGGCCCGCGCGGCCAGCGCGGCCAAGGAATCCGCCGCGGCCGCAGCCGAGGCCGAGTCGAACGGATCGGCCAGCGTTTCGCGCCAGACGAAGTGGCGCAGGACGACCAAGTCGTCGACGACGAGGGATGCGCCGGCGCGCTCGGGGAGCGAGCCTCCCTCGATCCGGTGGGCGATCGTGGGCGGCAGGTCGTCGGCGGATCGGAAAAAACCCTCGACCGTGACGCGTCCCGGTTCTTCCTCGACCTGGCTCCACGCCTGCGGGCGAGCGAGAACCACACGCCCGTTCCTTTCCATCCAGTCCTTCGTCGTCGGATGGGAGCCGTCGGATTCCAGGCCGGTGATCTCGACCCTGCGCCCCACGCCTCCTTCGGGGTAGACGCGGGTGACGACGCGAACGACGATCTCCTCGCCGCACCCCGCGACGACGAGCGCGAGGGCGACCAGACCCATGGCTCCGAGCGGCCGTCGGGCGGTCACTATTTCTTGTTCTCCATGAGAAGCAGACCCGTTCCCGCCGCGACCAGGGCGATTCCCGCCCCGGCGGGGAAGTGGATCCGGCCCATTTCCTTCACCTTGATTTCCGCCGGACCGAGATCCGCGCGGTGCGGCTTCTGCGTGACGTCGATGCTGCGGTACACGCGAACCAGGAAGCCCAGCGCGACCAGGACCACGGCGAGGAGCCTCTTGAACGTCACCATCGGGCGTGTCTCCGTCTCGATCCGTGCTCGAAGGGGGCGCGCGCGTGCTTCCCGAGGCCATCCCGATCGTAGCAGAATGCGGGGGTGAGCGTGGAGTGGGATGAGACCCATGAGTTCGGGATTCGGGGACAGCAATCGATACTTTCTGAACGCTTCGAAGAGCGAAGCGGCGCGAGTTCCGGAATCAAGAACCCCGGGGGCCGGCCCCCGGACCCCCGCTCCCGCGGGATGTCCTCCTGACCTCAGAGTGACGCCTCAGGTGTCGTGGGCTACTGTCCCGGAACTCCCGATTCCCGAATTCTCGGTTCCCTTGCGGTCGTTTCGGCGACGGCGTACCTTGAAGCGCTCACGATCCGATCTGATCCCTCGCTCCCGGAGACCGTCGTGATTCGAGCCGCGAACCACAGCTCCTACCCGCGCGTGGGGGACAGCCCCCTCGAGCAGCAGCTGCGTCACATCCTCAAGCTGCGCGACCGCGGCGAGGCCACCGATGCGGAGGTCGCTGCGGTGGCGGACGAGGTTACCGCCATCGTCGTCGCGGAGCAGAGCCGGGCGTTCATCGACATCGTCACCGACGGGATGGTCCGCTGGGACGGGCCGCTGTCGCACCTCGCGCATCACCTCGACGGGATGGAAGCGCGGGACCTGGTCCGCTGGTTCGACACGAATTTCTACGATCGGAGGCCGGAGGCCGTCGGACCGGTCCGGCGAACAGGCCCTTTCCTGGTCGAGGACTACGAGGTGGCGCGGGCCGTGGCGCAGATGCCCGTGAAGATCGTCCTGCCGGGTGCGGTCACGTTCGCCCGCCTGTCGAAGGACCGTCACTACGGCGACGTCGAGACGTTCGCGCTGGCCGTGGCCGACGCGCTGGCGTCGGAGGTCGCCGATCTGGTCGCGGCCGGCGCCCGGCACGTGCAGCTCGACGAGCCGATGCTGTGCCGGATTCCGGGAGATCTGGACCTCGTACGCGAGACCGCGGGCCGCGTGTTCGCCGCAGCCGGGGAGGGTGCGACCACGGTGGTGTCGACGTACTTCGGCGACCTCGGCGCGATTGCGAACCGCCTCGAACGGATCCCGGGCACGCACGTCGGCCTCGACCTGGTCGACGGCGACGCCGGCTGGAGCGTGCTCGAGAAGCTTCCCGACGGCAAGGGCGTGGTCCTGGGCCTGTTCGACGCGCGCACGACGCGGCAGGAAGATGCCGCCGAGGTCGCTTCCAAGCTCGTGCCGTACCGCGATCTGCTCACGCGTCGCGACGTGATCGTCGGACCGCAGGCGGGATTGGAACTCCTCCCGCGCGACCAGGCGTTCGAGAAGCTTCTTCATGCCCGCTACCTGGTGGAGAAGCTGTCCCGGGAGTGGACATGGGCCTGAAGACCTCCACGATCGGATCGTTCCCCAAGCCCTCCGAGCTCGTTCGCGCGCGCCGAGAGTTCGCGGAGGGAGACCTCCTCGAGAGCGCGCTCCGGTCGATCGAGGAGCGAGCGGTGCGCGAGGTGCTCGCGCTTCAAGAGTCCCTCGGTCTCGACCTCCTGGTGGACGGCGAGATGGACCGGGGCGACATGACCACCTACTTCGCCGAGCGGCTCGAAGGCATGGAGGTTTCCGGGCTCGTCCGGTCGTACGGGAACCGCTATTACAGGAAGCCTCGCATCGTGGGGGACGTCCGGCGGACCTCGCCGATGGCGGTGGCGAGCTGGAAGAGAGCGCAGGCCGCGGCCGGGGCCAAGCCGGTCAAGGCGGTTCTCACGGGACCGTACACGCTCATGGACTGGTCCTACGACGAGCACTACCCGTCGCGCGAGGCGTGCTGCCTCGCGCTGGCCGAGGTCGTCCGTCAGGAGGCCGAGGATCTCGCGGCCGCCGGCGCGAAGGACATCCAGATCGACGAGCCGGCGATCTCCGCGCGCCCCGGGGAGCTGCCGCTGGCCGCGAGGGCTCTCGGTGTGGTGACGGGCGGGCTGCGGGGCAACACGCGCACGTGGACCCACATCTGCTACGGCGAGTTCGCTCCGGTGCTGGACCGGATTTTCGCCCTGCCGGTGGACGGGCTTCTCCTCGAGCTGTCCAACTCGGAATTCGATCTGCTCGAAGGGCTCGCCCGACTGCCGGCCGACAAGATCCTCGGCGCCGGCGTGCTGGACGTTCACACGCACCGGATCGAGACGGCGGCCGACGTACGCGCGCGCATCGAGCGCGTGCTCGAGGTAGTGCCGGCGGAGCGCGTCTGGATCAACCCCGACTGCGGCCTCAAGACCCGGACTCTCGACGAGGCGCGCGGGAAGCTCGCGGCGATGGTTGAGGCGGTTCGGTCCTTCGGCTAGCGCGGCCTCGAAGTCATCGAGTGGAAACGTCCCGCATTCGTGTTCGGATCGTCTTCGATCCGAACACGAATGCGGGAGCGGGGCCCCGGGGGTGACCCCCGGACGCCGCCTCGAATCGAGGCGAAGCCTAACTCGCGAAACCGCGAGCCCCAGCGAGACGAGATCACTCCTTGACGGCCGCGAGCGCGGCGCGGGACTCCGACAGAAGCGCTTCGGTGGAGAGTGGCTTGCCCAGGGCGCCCCGCATCCAGGCGTCGGGGGTGAGGCGTCCCAGCCGCGCCATGCGCTCGAACTCGGCGCCGAAGTCCCCGGATCGCAGCTTCGAGGCGACCTGGAACGCGATGATGTGGCCGAGCGAGTAGTCGGGAAGGTACAGCCCGTAGACGATCATGTGGGAGTAGATGGCCAGGATCTCCTGGTCCTTCACCCCGAAGACCGGAGCGAAGTACCGGTTCCACACCTCACGGGCGATCCGGAGTGCAGCCTCCCGCAGCTGAGCCGGGGTCGCGTCCGGATGCTCGTAGAGGAAGCGCCAGACCCTCATGTCCACCAGGCCGACGGCGCCGATCTCGTAGGTCGCCCACAGCGTGGCCAGCGCCTCTCGATGCCGGTCGTCGGCGCCGGGCTGAGCCAGGCCGAGAAGCTCCAGATCGCGATTCTGGAACGTGAACGCGAACGCCTCGGTGAACGCGTTGTTCGGAACGCCGTTCAGGAACCAGTGGTCGATCTCGTTGAGCGAGAAGACCTGCTCGACGTTGTGTCCCAGCTCGTGGATCGCGATGTTGTATCCCTTGTAGTTCATCCCTTCCGCCGGGATCCTGGTGCGCAGGTGCGCCTTGTCCTCGCGCCGCACCGCCCCGGTGGCATGCCCCGCGCCGCGGGACGGGTCCACCACGATGCGCTCCGCGAGCCAGCGCGCCTTGGCCTCGGTGAATCCCAGGTCGCGCAGGATCCGAGGAAGGTCGCTCTCGAAGGCCCGGACGGTCGGGTACTTCGCGCGCACGATCCGATCCAGCTCGCTCTCGTCGCGCCCCCCGCGGCTCTTGAAGCCGGTGTACCAGATGTCGAACGGCTCGAGCTTGCGGCCGAGGCGTCGCTCGATGAGTCTCGCGAGATCCCGGACCTCCGGTGACGCCAGCACCGATTCCAGCAGCGCTTCCACTTCCTTCTCGGGGATCTGGCGCTCGATTTCGAACTTTCGCTGGATGAAGGAGGGAGCGGTGGGGCTGTACGGGTCGGCGGCACGGACCGCGCGGAACACTTCCAGGAGACGCGCGTAGCGGGTGTCCGGCTCGCGGGCACCTGCATCCTTTGGCAGCGGCTTGCCGCCCGGGAGCGCCCGGACCTCGTTCGTCTCGGGGCACCACAGGAGATCCGGGTTGTTCACGACCGCCGCCGGGATCTCCTGGCGTACGATCCTTTCCATCACCTTCTGGATCATCCGCTGCTTCGGGAGGCCGTCCTTCTCGCCGAAGTGCGAGCCCAGCTCGTCGCGCAGCCCCCAGTGCGTGATGAGCGTCATGCTGTCGGGGAACGGACGCTCGCCCGCGGGGGTGATCAGCCGGCCCATCCGGATGTTGTAGTCGGCGATGTACTGGTCGGCGGTCGTGAACGCCCGCGTGATCTCCTGCACGATCGGCGCGGGGACCCGGCGGTCGAAGCGATCCATCATCCTCGACCTCGCCCACTCCTCCCGGCTCCACGTAGGCCCGAGGCGCAGCCTCTCGTCGAGCGTGTGCACCGGGAAGTTGAGGAGCGCGACGAACGCCACCTTGTTGCCGAACAGGTCGTCGTCCACGTGGGCCTGCAGATCGAGATTTCCCAGCCGCCGGTCGAGGGCGCTGACCGGTCCCGTGTCCAGGTCGAGCGGCGAGAGCAGCATCCGTCGCACCTCGTGCAGCCGGCCGTCGGTCTGCTCGAGGACCTCCTGGAGGCGTCCGAATGCCTTCGTGAGGTCGGCGGGGTCCGAAAGGAAGCTCTCCTCGCAGAACCGGGCGAACTCGGCCTCGTCGCCGTCCTGCGGGAACCATCGCGCCGCGACCTGGCGAATCCCGGCGCGGATCCGGTCCGCGTGCGTCTGGCCGAGCCGCGCCACGAGGCGATCCGTAACGTCCCGGATCACCTCGGGAGCCACGGCGGGGCGTGCCGAAGCACCGGCGAAAGCGAGAGAAGCCGCCGCGAGGGCGGGGCCGAACGCGATGAGAAGAGCGCGAAGAGACATGGCGATTCCTCCGGGACGGCCCGGCGCGGTCACGCGCCGGAAGCCAGGGCGATCAGACGGTGGAGCGCCTCCTCCACGAGCGACTCTGCCTGGCTCTTGTCGGCAGCGCTCGCCTCCAGAGTGACGCGGATCCTCGCGTTCTGGGCGCCGAAACCCGGGGCGTGGGTCTTGACCCAGATCGCCGGGTACTCCCGCATGAAACGGTCCAGCAGAGGCCGCAGAGACGATTCGTCGGCGGTGGGCGTCTCCACCTCGCGTCGCGCGACGACCCCTTTCGGCGCCAGGTCCTTGAGCAACGGCATGGCGGCATCGAGCACCGCGCGCATCTCGGCCGGGACCCCCGGAAGGCACAGGACACCGGCCCCTCCGGGAAGTCGCGCGATCACGCCGGGTGCCGCACCGGCGGAGTTGGGCACGGGCTCGCTTCCGATGGGGATCGAGCACATCTTCTCGCGGGCCGCCGTGAGGCCGTCCCGCGAGACCAGACCCTGCTGGTGCAGCCTCCGGTACGCCGCCTCGACCATCTCTTTCGCGTGGGCGTGAAACGCCAGCGGCAGCTTCATCGCGTCCGACACGCCGAAGAGCGTCCGGTCGTCCGCCATGGGACCCAGGCCGCCAATCGTGACCACCAGTCGGGTGCCGCGGTTCAACGCGTCGGTCACGGCGCCGGCGATCGCCCGTTCCTCGTCGTCCACGGTCGTGATCCGCCGGACCAGGGCGCCGCGCTGGCAGAGGTAGGCTGCCACCTCGTGGACATTAATGTCCGGCGCTCGGCCGCGCAGCAGCTCGCGGCCGATCGAGACGATCTCGACGAAGAGACGCTCGACCGGATCGAGAGACGGCTTCGGTCGGGGCGGGCTCGAGGAGGCCTTTCGTGCCGCCGGGCGACGGGGAGCCGGTCGGGGCGGTGGCGCTCGTCTGGACGGGACGCGGCGGGATTCCAACGGAAGACCTCCGGAAAAACGCACGATACCATAGCCCAGAGCGCCGGAACGGCACGACGTTTTCTCCGCCCTTTTCCGGCGGACGCCTCGACGCCTCCGGCCGGCGCGCGGGATTCGCGGTATCTTCTCGGGTGATACGATCAACGGTTCCGTCTCCCGGGGAGGGGTTCCTGTGGCCAAGCGCACCGCACAGCTCGTCGTCGCTCTCGCAGTCTTGATCGCCGCCGTCCCGCCGGCGTCATCCGCCCCCGCGGAAGGACCGCCGGCCCACGCCCTGATCCAGGTGTTCCTCGAGGACCTCGCCGTCGACGTCGAGGAGCTCAACCGGTGCGGCTACGACATCGCGTACGTGAACCGGAAGGCGGGGACCGCCGACCTGGTGGTGACCCCGCAGGACCTCGACGAGATCCAGGCCAAGGGGTACGCGTTCACGGTGCTCCAGGTCTCCCGCCGGGGCGCGGCGGCGTTCGGCGCGCGGACGGAGGGAGCGGAGCAGGTGGAGGTGGATACCCTGTACAAGGACCTGACCGAGATCCGGGCGTTTCTCGTCGCCACCGAGACCGCGTATCCGGCCATCGCGAAGCGGTACTCGATCGGGGCGAGCAACAACGCCCGCCCGATGTACGCGATGAAGATCTCGGACAACGTGGCCGTGGACGAGGACGAGCCGGTGGTCTTCTTCAACGGACAGCACCACGCCCGCGAGGTCATGTCCACCGAGGTGGCGCTCGACATCATCGAGTACCTCACCACGCGCTACGCCACCGACCCGAACGTGCAGCGCTGGGTGAACGGGCGGGAGATCTGGATCGTGCCCACGGTGAACCCGGACGGGAACTACATCGTCTTCAACACCGACGATTTCTGGCGCAAGAACGCCAGGGACAACAACAACAACGGCTCGTTCGACAGCGGGGACGGTGTCGACATCAATCGCAACTACCCGTTCCAGTGGGGCGGGGTGTGCAACGGGTCCAGCGGGAACACCTCGGACGAAACCTACCGCGGCGTCTCGTCGGGCTCCGAGCCGGAGACCCAGGCGATCATGCAGCTCGCCCGGGAGCAGCATCCCGTCTTCACGGTGGATTACCACAGCTACGCCGAGGAGGTCTACTACGCGTACGGCTGCGATCCCACGACCAGCCCGAAGCTCTCCACGATCCCCGGCACGGAGCCGTTCATCGCGCGGGTGGTCGGCGAGGACTTCAGCGTCGCGGCTCGTCCAGGCCGACGGCGGCCTGGGCTTATCCGGCCTCCCCGAACGCCTACGGCATCGACGGCAACTCCCGCGACTGGCAGTACTTCGAGAGCGGCTCCATCGCGTTCGTGGTGGAGCTGAACTCGGGCGCCGAGGGCGGGTTCCAGCCCAGCTACGCGTCGTGGCGCAACTCCACGGTGCAGGGACAGCGGCCGGGGTGGCAGTTCCTCCTCGACCGCGTCGACGGTCCCTCGATCGGGGGGCACGTCACCTCGTCGGCGACCGGCGCTCCCCTCCAGGCCGAGCTCTCGCTCGACGAGATGACGGTCTACAACGGCGAGGTCTACTTCAGCGAGGCGACCTACGGGCGCTACCATTTCATCGTGGTTCCCGGGACCTATCACCTGCGCGTGCGGGCGCCGGGCTATCGCGAGAAGTCGGTCACGGTGACCGTCGCCTCGACGACCGCGGTCACGAACGTCGCGCTCGACCCCGAGGACGGGGTCGTGTTCTTCCGGGAGAGCTTCGAGCTGGACACGCCCGCCTGGACGGTCGGCGGGGTGGGGGACGACGCCACGCAGGGGCAGTGGGTACGGGCGGATCCGTACGGGAGCCGCAGCGGCACGCTGCCGTCGCCGGTCACCTGGGCCGCGCCGGAGTTCGATCGCTCGACGTGGAAGGGGACCAAGGCGTACGTGACCGGGAACGCGGCCGCGCCGAGCTTCGGCGCCTCGGACGTGGACGGAGGGGTGACGAGCCTGACCTCGCCCGTGATCAACGCGGCGGCCTACTACGGCGCGCAGCTGTCCTACCAGCGCCGCTTCTACAAGACCGGCTTCGACGCGCAGGACCTGCTCACCGCCGAGATCTCGGGAGACGGCGGCGTGTCGTGGACCCAGCTCGAGCAGGTGTCCGCGACCACCGCGACGGCGACGCAGACGCCGGCATACGTGGGCGCCTCGTTCCTGCTCGACACGAGGCTTCCGCTCACGAACATCATGAAGCTCCGCTTCCGCGCGGCCGATCGGAGCCCCGACAGCACCATCGAGGCGGCCGTGGACGAGATCACCATCACCGGAATCCCACGCTCGAGCGGATTGGTGGGCGGCCTGTCGGTGTCCGATCCCGGGAACACCGTGATCGCGTTCAACGCGGTGCCCGGCGCCGTGACCTACGACGTGCTGCGCGGCGATCTGAGCCAGCTCCAGAACGCGGGGAGCACCATCAACCTGGGCCAGGTGACTCTGCATCGAGAACGACTCCATCGATCTCGACACGAGCGAGGCCGTCGACGCGGCGATGCCGGGCGACGGCCAGGGGTTCTTCTACCTGGTGCGGTTCAACCTGGGGTACAGCACCGGCTCGTGGGGCACCGGAACGGGGAACCTCGAGCGCGTCCCGGACCCGACCTCGCCGCAGCGCTGCGCGCCGTGAGGCGGCGGTAGATCGATCGAGCCTCTGATCGGCGCGATGCCGCGACGCCGGGAATGGCCCGCTTGAGACTCCTCCAGATTCCGTTCAGCCACAACTGCGTGAAGGTCCGCGTGGCGCTGAGGATGAAGGGCCTCGCCTACGAGGTCGAGGACATTCCGCCCACCGACCGCACGGCCGTGGTGCGCGCTTCGGGCCAGGGGCTGGTTCCGGTGCTCGTGGACGGACCGAGATGCGTGGTCGGCTCCACCGCGATCCTGCTGTACCTCGAGGAGAAGTTTCCCGAGCCTCCCTTGCTTCCGAAGGATCCGAAGCTCCGGGCCGATTGCCTGATCCTCGCGGACTGGGCCGACCGCGCGTTCATGGCAGCTTCCCGGCGGATCGTCTACTTCAACGTGCTGTCCGAGACCGGAACGCTCGGCGGCATGTTCTTCCCCCGGTCCTCCGGCTGGAAACGGCGCATCCAGGAGCTGATCGCGAAGCGGATCGTGTCGAGACGGTTTCGCATCACGCGCGAAGGGTATCCACGGGACGTCGCGGACGTTCGTGCCGCCGCAGCTCTCGCCGCCCGCCGGCTCGCCGTGGGGCCCTACCTGCAGGGCGACGAGATCACCCTCGCCGACATCGCGCTGGCGACCCTGTCCGCCCCGCTCGCGGCCGATCCCGACGTCGTGCAGGACGAGGCGGTGCGGGCGCTGATCGAGTGGGGCAGGCCCATCATCGGGCCCGACGCCGCTCGGCTCGACCGAGACGACCCGGGTGCGCGACGGAGCGCTCGTTCTCCTGCCCCTCGGTAACCCTGCGGGCCCTTCCGGCGAAATCCTCTACGATGCTTCGCCCATGGAGACCGCGAACCCGGACGATCGGCTCGGCGCGCTCATGACGCGTTACCAGGCCGGCGAGGTCGCCGCGTTCGAGGAGATCTACTCGTCGACGGCGGACGGCGTGCACGGCTACCTGGGGCGCTGGGTCGGGCGCGAGGCGGCCGACGATCTCGTGCAGGAGACGTTCCTGCGCCTGGTGAAGGCGCGTCGGACCTACCGCTCCGGAATGCCGTTCCGCCCCTGGCTCTTCGCCATCGCGCGGCACGTGGCCCTCGCTGCGCGCCGCACCCATCGGCGGCGGTTCTCGCGGGAGATCGGGGTCGTGGAGCTTCCGGAGACTCCGGTCGCGGCGCCCGGAGTCGATCACATGGAAGGCGTGCGCCTGGCGGCAGCCGTGGCGAGGCTTCCCGAGGATCAGCGCGAGGTCGTCTGGCTCGCGAGAGTCGAGGGGATGACTTCCTCCGAGATCGCGAGGATCGTGGGCGCCAGTCCCGGCGCCGTGAAGGTCCGTCTCCACCGCGCCGAAGCGAAGCTGCGGGCGTCCTGGAGGCTTGGGACGCCCGCTCGCGAGGACTCATGAACGATACGCGCAGCCGCTCCGGCTCCGGGCGACCGCTTTCTCCCGCGCTCCTGGACCTGGCTCGTGCGGGGGCCGCGAGCCCGGTGCGGCCGCTCCTCCCCCCGTCGATTCGCGCCGCCTCCCTCGTCGCCCTCGGCCTCTCCATCGCGACGGTCGCCGTGCTGGCCCGAGGCATCCGCCCCGACGCGGGGGCGCTCGGCGCCCTGGTGGTCTCCGGGCCGGCGCTGGGTTACGCCGCGGTCGGCGCGCTGCTCGTCGCGCTCGCGATGCGCGAGGGGGTGCCGGGCGAGGGGGCGGCAGCGCGCCTTCGCGTCGCGTCGATGCTGCTCGCCCCCGCGGCTCTCTTCGTCGGAGCGGAGTGGCTCGCGCGAGGGGCGGGGAGCAGAGCCACGGGCCTGGGACCGCTGTCCTGCTTTCCGCGTGCCGTGGTTCTTGCGCTTCCCGCGGCGGGGGCCGCGGCGTGGCTCCTGTCCCGCGCCTACCCGCTCCGGAGCGTGTTTGCTTGGACGGCGGGGGCGCTCGGTTCCGCGCTGCTCGCCGACGCGGTCATGCACCTGACCTGCCCCGCCGCGAGTCGCCCGCACACGCTCCTCGTGCACGGTGGCGCCGTGGGCACCGTCGCGGCGGTCGGGGCGGGGGTCGGCTGGCTGCGATCCAGACGCCGGACGCGCGCGACGCTGTAACCCTTCCGCCCTTCCAGGCGAACTCCTCGGCGATGGCCGCACCTTCCGGCGCCGCACGGAAGCGCCGGTCGGGATCCGACGGAAAGGACGTGATCGCATGAGGAACGCAGGAAGGAACGGAATCGCGGCTCTTGCAGTCGTTCTGATGATCGCCGTGGGGGTTCTTCTCGCGTTGCCGGCATCGGGAACCAGCGAGTCTCGCGGATCCGCGGCGAAGGGGCCCGCAACGGCTCGCCGGACCCGCAACGGTCTGGTCATGACCCGATCCGCGCCCGAGGCGATCCCGACCGGGACCCAGACCGCAGCGTTTGCGGCCGGCTGCTTCTGGGGGGTGGAGCAGGAGTTCCGAACGCAGAGGGGAGTGGTCGCCACCGCGGTCGGGTACATGGGCGGCCGCACGCCCGATCCGACGTACGAGGATGTTTGCTCGAACCGGACCGGCCATGCGGAAACGGTGGAGGTCGAGTACGACCCGGACGTGGTGTCCTACGACGATCTGCTCGACCTGTTCTGGAATCTCCACGATCCGACGACCCCGGACCGCCAGGGGCCGGACCATGGAAGCCAGTACCGATCCCTGATCTTCTTCTTCACTCCGGATCAGAAGGCGAGGGCGACGGCGTCACGGGATCGACTGCAGGCGTCCCGGGAGCTGCCCCGACCGATCGTCACCGAGATCGTCCCGGCCTCGAAGTTCACCAGGGCCGAGGAGTACCACCAGCAGTACGTCGAGAAGGGCGGCCACGCGGCCTGCCATCTCCGCAAGAAGAGGGCATGAGCCCCGGGGAGGTGACCGGGCGAGGCTCTCACCCGATCGAGGCTCCGCGGAACGACGCGATCCGCTCGATCACCTTGCCGATCTCGCTGTTCGGGGTCGATGCCCCGGCGGTGATGCCCATGACGACCGGACCGTCGGCGAGCCAGTCCTCGGCCACGGTCTCGCTTCGCGTGCCGAACGGCTGATGGCGGAGCCGGCGCGGGCTCTCGACGCACGCGGCAGTCTGGATGTGGAAGGCCCGGACCTTCTCCGCGGCGATCTCCACCAGGTGGGTCGTGTTGGAAGAGTTGTAGCCGCCGATCACGAGCATCAGATCCACGCGATGGCGCGCGAGCAGGGCGTGGACGGCGTCCTGGCGCTCTTGGGTGGCGCTGCAGATCGTGTCGAAGGCGCGGAAGCGCGTCGCGATTTCCTCGGCGCCGAAGCGACGGACCATGGCCTCGCGGATCGTCCCCGCGATGGCCAGGGATTCGGTGGAGAGCATCGTCGTCTGGTTCGCGCAGCCGAGGCGCTCCAGGTGGAGCTCCGGGTCGAACCGGGGGGACATGGCGCGTGCGAATCGAGCGAGGAACGCCGGTGCGGTCGCCGCGTCCCTCGATCTGGTCGCACACCAGCCGGGCCTCGTCCATGTCCCGCACGACGATGTAGCGCCCGTCCGGGTTCTTCATCGCGCGCGACGCGGTGGCCCGGGTCTCCTCGTGGTCGAACTTCCCGTGGATCAACGCCGTGAAGCCGTCCCGCGCGTACTTCTCCACGTTCTTCCACACGTTGAGCACCGAGCCGCACGTGGTGTCCACGAGGATGCAGTTCTTCTGCCGCAGGACGGCCAGCTCGGCGAGAGGGACGCCGAACGCGGGGAGAATCACCACGTCGTCTTCCGTCAGGGCCTCGTAGGTGGCGAGCGGATCCCGTCCGTCCAGAAATCGGATCCCCATGTCGAGCAGCCGCTGATTGACCCCGGGATTGTGGATGATCTCGCCGGTGATGAAGATCCTCCGGTCCGGGAACTTCTCCCGCGTCTCGTAGGCGTACTCCACGGCCCGGTCCACCCCGTAGCAGAAGCCGAACTCCTGGGCGAGAAGGAACGTGAGGTCGCCGACGTCGCAGCGGAACCCCTCGGCGCGCATCCGGTCCACCAGGCCGCTGTGGTAGTCCCGTACGAGCTGGCCGCCGATGGCCTGCTTGAGACCGAAGCCGCGATTCACGAAACGATCATCCTGCATGCGCACACCACCTCGGACCGGCGAGGAGACTCACGGACTATAGCGCACGGGTGGAGGCGCGTCAGCGAAGGATCGGGACCTTGATCGTCTGGCCTGGGTGGATGACGGATCCGACGCCGAGGGCGTTCGCGGACAGGAGATCCGCGAGGGTCACGCGGTGGGTGGCGGCGATCTTGACGAGCGTCTCTCCCTTTCGGACCACGTGCACGACGAAATCGGCGATGGCGGCAGACAGCCCGTCTCGCGGGGGGGGAGTCGCGGCGCGGACGCGGATCCTCTGACCCTCCCGGATCGTGCTCCGGTTCTTCGGGATGCCGTTGATTCCCCGCAGCGCATCGATGCTCGTCCGGTAGGTCTCGGCCAAAGACGCGAGCGTCTCGCCCCGGCGCACGATGTGGTGCTCGATACCCGCAGCTTCGGCCTCGCCAGGAGGCTCCGACGGGGAGGGATCGGCCGCTCGGGCCGGCGCCGCGGGTTCCGCCGGGCGCCGCTCGCGCGCCGGACGCCTGGATGCCGCGATTCGCTCCAGCGTGCCGCCGGGAAGCCACACGGAGGCTCCCGCCGGAATCGCGCGCCCGTGCCGGACCGCCTTCTGCGTCCATCCAGGATTCAGGGAGACCAGCTCGCCCAGGCTCACCGCGTATTTCTGCGCGATCCGGGCCGGCGCGCTGTCCACCGGAAGGACGATCTCGTCGACGGCGAGTGGAGGCTCGAAACGGATCCCTTCCGGGAAGAACGCCGCAAGGTCGCGCACGATCGCTCGCGCGGCGAGGAACTCCGCGTAGAAATTCTTCGAAGCGAAGCCGAAGGAGCGGCCGTCGTATTCGCGCACGATGCGATCGAAGTCGGTCCCGAACCGATCCCTCGCCCCACGCATTCCCCCCATGCCGTGGTTGTACGACGTGACGGCGAGGGCCCAGTCCCCGAGCATCTCGTGCGCGCGCCCGAGGTAGCGGGCGGCGCCCCGCGCGGATGCGACCGGGTCCATGCGCTCGTCCAGCGCGGCGGTCATGTTCAGGAACACGCGACCGGCGCCGCGCGTGAACTGCCAGACGCCCACGGCTCCGGCGCTCGACCGTGCAGCAGTCTGGTACGAGGATTCGACGTGGGGGAGGAGGGCGAGATCCTCCGGGAGGCCCGCGTCGCGGAAGGCCTTCCGGAACGCCGCGTCGTACCGACCGCTGATCTCGAGACCGCGCAGAAACCGCTCGCGGACCCCGCGCTGCGAGCGGATGCGTTTCGCGGCGCCCCGGACGGCGTCGGTCCCGGCGTGCGTGGTGATTTGCAGAGCGAGTGCCTTCTCGTCGGCGGTCAAGGGTGCGGCGAGCTCGATCATCCATTCGAGGTGCTGCACGCGACGCTCGAGCGCCTCCCGTCGAGAGCGGACGTAGGCCTCCTGGGCCTTGGTGTAGGTTCCGCCCGCCTCTCCGGGAAGGTCGAAGACCTCGTACACGAGAGCCGGGAACTCCGCGTCGTGCAGGAGGACCTTCCCGCGGCCGTACACGCCGAAGACGCTCGTCCAGAACTCGACGTGACCTCGCAGACCCTCCGGGAAGGGAAACGGATCATCGAAGGCGTCGGCCGTTCCGCCCGCGGGGTCGGGCGCGGGCTCGGCGCCGGAAGCGGAGTTCGTCGGCTCCACCGGGACAGGGGATGGACCGTCCGATTCCGGGCCGCCCTCCGCGGGCGCCGGCTCCGGCGGTGGCTCGGGATCCGGGAGAGGAGGAGTCTCTTCCGGAGGGACCTCCGAGGGCGGGTCGTCCGGCTCGCTCGCCTCGGCACCCGCGGCAGCGGCCGACTCGTCCTGAACCGCAGGCGCGGACGGTGCGGCGGCCGCGGAGAGAATGGCCAGCGCCAGTATCATCGCCGTGACGAAACGATCCGGCGTCGGCAGACCGCGCATCGAGCGTTCTCCAGGGAATCCCGGCGAGACGCACCCGCCGGCATTGAGAAGTATAGGAACATGCTCTCGCGCCGCAAGCGTGGCGACCGGAGAGACGAGGCCCCGAATCCGTCAGGCGCCCCGAGGTGCCGTTTGCTATAACTACCGCTCTTTTCCGACGGATGGGCGAATGATCCGCGCAGGCGTTGGGCTGTCGATCGAGCGCAGGGCCGCCGAGGCGGCCGAGGAGGCCGTCGGGCTCGCGCGGGCGGCGCTCGGCGGCGACGTGCCCGACTTCTGCATCGCGTTCGCCACGGCGGAGCACGGCGTGCGCATGACGCCGCTGCTCCGGTCGCTGTCCGCGGCCGCGGGCACTCCGTACGTCGTCGGCTGCTCGGCAGCCGGGGTCATTGCGAACGACATCGAGGTCGAATCGGGAACGGCTCTCGGAGTCCTCGCCGTGTCGACGGATCGGATTCGAGGAACTCCGTTTCTGTTCCACGACAACGGCGACCAGGGGCTCACGGCCGGGATTCACATCGGGCAGCGGCTGGCCTCATCGCGCGGGACCGAGGACGTCGTGCTCCTCTGGCCGGATCCCTATCACGTTCGGCCCGACCGGCTCCTCGAGGGACTCGACGCCACCCTCGGACCCGTTCCCGTGGTAGGCGGGGCGGCGTCTTCCCGCGGCGAGTCGGCATCGACGTTCCAGTTCTGCGGAGCGGAGCACTCGGAAAGAGCGGTTTCGGGAGTGAGGCTGGGGGGCGAGTTCCGTCGTGATCTCGCGATCACCCAGGGATGCCGGCCTCTGTGCGAGCCGCTCCTGGTCACTCGATCCCACCAGAACCTGATCCTCGAGGTCGAGGGTCGGCCCGCGCTGGACGCGCTGCGCGAGCGCGCGCCGGAGGACATGACCGAGGATCCGGACCTGATTTACGGGCGCCTCTTCGTCGGGGTCCTGCCGGACCCGGAAGGGTACAGGGCGCGGGCGGGGGAGTATCTGGTGCGGAACATCGTGGCCGCGGATCCGGATACCGGCGTTCTGGCCATCGCCGACACGGTGGAGGAGGGGTCGAGCATCCTGTTCGTCCTGC
Source organism: Terriglobia bacterium (assembly GCA_963699985.1). Lineage (GTDB taxonomy): Bacteria > Acidobacteriota > Polarisedimenticolia > Polarisedimenticolales > CAVOVZ01 > CAVOVZ01. The sequence continues at coordinate 68,379 of CAVOVZ010000022.1, read as the reverse complement.
GCGAGCCCCGTTCGGCGAGGCAGGACCTGACGCAGATGCTGGGTCGCGTTCGCGAGCGGAAGGGAGACGCGGAGTACCGCTTCGGTCTCTACTTCAACTGCCTTGCCCGGGGGCGGTCTCTCTACGGCAAGGAGGGTGTCGACGCTCGTTTGCTGCGCGAGGCCCTTCCCGGCGTGCCGCTCCTCGGGTTCTTCTGCAACGCGGAGATCGCGCCGCTGCGCGGGGTGAATCGGCTTTTCACGTACACCGGCGTTCTGGTCCTCGTCGGCGAGTGATCTTCCCGGAGGACCGTTTCTCCTTTTCCGGCTCGTCGGGGACCGCCGGCCTCGCTGCCGCGCCGTCGGCGCGCTCGCCGCGGCGCAGCGCGGAAAGCAGGCGTCGGAAATCCGCCGGAGGTTCCGACGCCAGCTCCAGGCGTGAGCCTCGGGATGGATGGTCGAACGCGAGGCGCGCCGCGTGCAGGGCGGTGCGGCCGATGAGCGGCGACGGCCGTCCGTACGCGTGATCGCCCACCAGCGGATGACCCTCGGCAGCGAGTTGAACCCGGATCTGATTGCGACGGCCGGTGCGCAGCCGCACCTCGAGAAGCGTGGCGTGGTCGAACCGCTCCAGGACGCGATAGCGGCTCTCGGCGCGCTTCGAACCTGCGGATCGTGCCACGGCGCGCACCTTCAGGCTCTTCTCGTGCTCCTCGAGATGATGGACCAGCAGCCCGTCATCCGGTCCCACGTTCCCCTCGGCGACGGCCAGGTAAACGCGCTCGGGGAGGCCCGCGGCGAACTGGGTCCGCAGCTTTCGCCACGCCTCCTCGCGCCTCGCGAACGCCACGAGCCCGGAGGTGAATCGGTCGATGCGATGGACCGCGCGCACCAGCGGAGCCCTGTACCCGCGGGCCCGATACGCGTGCTCCAGGCGCTCGGCCAGGGACTCGCCGCGCTGGGAGGGGGCGGGAACCGTGAACACGCCCGCCGCCTTGTCGGCCACCACCACCTCGTCGTCCTCGTGCACCACGCGATACCCCTCGGACGGAGCCGGCGCGGAAGGCGCACGGTAACGGCGCTCCGAGTCGAACGTCACCTCGATCCGGTCGCCGGGACGCACCCTCTCGTCGTTACGGGACACCGTCGCCCCGTTGCGGCGAATGCAGCCCGACGCGAGTAGCCCCCGGACCTCCGAGTGCGGGAAGCCGACGCGGTCGTGAAGGACGCGCAGGACCGTCAGGCCCGCCTCGGCGGCGGCGACCTCAACGACCTTGCGATCGGGCCCGCGGGTGCTCAGGAGTCCGCCTCGGGAACGAGCTCGACCGCGCCCGCGCGGATCCGTTCGTCGTCCGTGCACGCGCGATGGACGCGAAGAACGCCGGTGAGGTCTCCCTCGATGAGGCCCTCGCCCGAGAGCTCGTACTCGTGGACGGGGCTGTACACTTCGATTCCGCGGCCGTCCTCCCAGGTTTTCTCTTGGATCGCGGAGCCTTCCGCGAGACGAACCCCGTCCGGCAGATTCTCGAAGATCGAACGGATCGCCGGGCCGTGCTCGCGGACGTACACAGCGAACGCGAACTGGAATCGAGCTCCGGCGAGCGAGCGTTCGTGGCGGACCGCGACGCGCCGGTCCCGCGCCGTGGCGGCAGCGACCGCGGCACGGACCGCCGGCACGAGTCGCACGGGAACGACCAGGTGCAGCGTATCCACGCTGGGGCGGAGCATCTCGTGAAGCTTCTCCCGAAGCGTCGCGACGTCGAACCCCTCCGCCTCGGCGTCCAGCACTTCTCCGGAAACGCCGCCGCCCGCGAGGAACCCCTGGACGAACCCAAGGGTATAGCCACGCGGACCCGCGAGGACGATCTCCAGATGACGCGACGGCACGGTTTCACCCCCGGAAGAAGATCCAGCCCACGGCGAGGAACAGCGGCACCAGAATCGGGAGCGACCAGCGGATGATATACCCGAAGAACGAGGGCATGGCGACGCCGGATTCCTCCGCGATGGATTTGACCATGAAGTTCGGAGCGTTGCCGATGTAGGTGTTCGCTCCCATGAACACCGCCCCCGCGGCGACCGCCTCGAGGAACACCGCTCGATGCGCCAGGATCTGCGGCACCGCCGCGGTCTCGGGCTGGCCGGGAGAGAACCGACCGAGCAGAGTGTTGAAAAACGTCAGGTAGGTGGGGGCGTTGTCGAGGAACGAGGACAGGCCGCCCGCGAGCCAGAAGTACTGCCACGGGTGCTGGGCCGCGGCGATCAGGAAGCCGAGGTGCCCTCGCTCGCCTGCCTTGAGGATCGCGATGGCCGGAATGATGGTCATGAAGATCCCGGCGAAAAGGTACGCGACCTCGCGGATCGGCCCCCAGGAGAACTCGTTCGCTCTGCGAACGGCGCGCCGGGTGAAGGCGAGGGAGAGGGCCGCCATCGACAGGGTGATCCCGTCGCGAGCCAGATCCGCCACGGCGCGCTCGACCCCCAGCACGCGAACGCTTCCCGACTTCCACAAGCCGGATAGAAGCACGGCCCCCACGATCCCTCCCAGGAACAGGACGTTCACCAGTCCGTCCACCGACACTCGCTCCCCGGATGGCGTCATTCGGCGCGGGACGTCGAGCGTCTCCGCGCGGTGGTGACGTCGGTCGATCAGGAAGAACAGGGCAAGGAGCACCGCGGAGCAGAACAGCACGTGCGGGAGCAGCCTCAGCGTCCAGAAGAACGGAACGCCGTGCAGGAAGCCGAGGAAGAGCGGCGGGTCCCCGAGCGGCGTGAGGCCACCGCCGACGTTCGCCACGAGGAAGGTGAAGAACACCACGAGGTGAACCCTGCGCTTCCGTTGAGCGTTTGCACGCAGGAGCGGGCGGATCAGCAGCATGGCTGCGCCGGTCGTGCCGATCCACGAGGCAAGGAACGTCCCCGCGGCCAGCAGGCCGGTGTTCACCGCCGGGGTGGCGGGTGGGGCGCCGCGCACGCTGATGCCTCCGGCCACCGTGAACAGCCCGCCGAGGAGGATGAGGAAGGGCAGGTAGTCGGCGATGAAGATGTGGACGATCTCGCGCAGTGCGTCGCCTCCGAACGCGCGGACGAACGGAACGGCAAAGACGAGCGCCCAGAAAAGGGCGATCTTCGGGTAGTGCCGGTGCCAGACATGCGGCGCGGCCAGCGGCATCAGCGCGATCGAAAGCAGGATCCCCACGAACGGGATCACGCTCCACAACGGGAGGACCTCGCCGATCGGGGGCTCAGGCACCGCCCGTCTCCCGCGGTTTGCCCTCGAGCGCCAGGGCTGCGCCACCCAGCCCGAGGCTGACCAGGTAGTAGGCGCCCCGGTAGAGGAGCACGGCGGCCGCACCGGCTTCGGAGGGGATCTCCATGCGACCGTACAGTCCCATGAGCGCGAGCTCGGTGGCGCCGATCCCGCCCACGGTCCCCACGATCGTCCCGGCGAATCCCGCCAGGACCATCCCCGCAGCGGCCTGGAAGACCGGTGCCTCGACGCCCACGGCCTCGAGAGCACAGGCGTTGCTCACGCACAGGAACGCGCAGGACACCGCAGCCAGGCCCAGGTCCAGAGGGGCCACCCGAGCGGTTGCCCCGATGCGAAGGACGGGGTCGAAGACGGGTTGGGCCCAACCCGCCAGAGGTCCGTCGGGGCCGGGGACCCGGAAGCGGGTCGGCGTCAGGCGCGCGAGCCAACGCGCGGCTCCCGGCCGTCCGACCTGCCTCGCGGCCCAGCCTCGGCAGGCGACGACCGCGGCGACACCGCAGAGAGCGATCGTCCCGAGGACAAAGAGCGCGCTTCGATCCGGTCCCGGCCGCAGCGTGGCTCCGGCGGCCAGAAGCAGGACTCCGCCGAGCACGATGTTCCCCATCGAGTTCGTCACCTGGTCCGCCAGCGACCATCCGTACGCCGCGGCGAGGCCCCAGCGCGTGCGCCGGTGGATGAGCGCTGCACGCACGAAACCTCCGGCGATCTTCGCGGTCGGGGTCGTGAGATTGACGAACACCCCCGCGAGGAGAGCGCGAAGGGTCGTTCCGTAGGAGACCTCGCCGTGGCGCCGGAGCATGACCTGCCACTTGAACGCCCACACCAGGTAGCGTAGGACGAGGGCCAGCGCGGACAGAGCGAGCCACGTGGGATCCGCGGAGGTGGCGGCGTCGAGAATGCGCCGCGGCCCGAGAGCAACGATGGTGTAGACGAGCGCCAGAAGGCAGGCCGCCAGAAGGCCGAGACGCAGAACCCAGCCCCTCAAGCGATCTCCCCTCCGACCCGACTCATGGATGGTCGTTGTCGAGATACATCGTGCCGAGGCGCTCGGTCAGGTACTCGAACGCCTCTTCCGGCGTGTCCGCAAAGTGGAAGAGCTCCATGTCCTCCGGTCCCACCGTGCCCCACCGGGTGAGCACGTCGAAACGGAGGAAATCCTGCCAGAATTCCCGACCGTAGAGGACGATGGGAACGCGCTTGCCCATCTTGCCGGTCTGCAGAAGCGTGAGGAGCTCGAACAGCTCGTCGAGCGTGCCGAAGCCTCCGGGAAAGACCACGAGAGCCTTCGCCAGGTAGACGAACCAGAATTTCCGCATGAAGAAGTAGTGGAACTCGAACCCCAGCTCCCGGGTCGTGTAGGGGTTGCTCGGCGGCTCCTTCGGGAGGCTGATTCCCAGTCCGATGGAGATCCCCGCCGCCTCCGAGGCCCCGCGGTTCGCGGCCTCCATGATCCCGGGACCGCCGCCGGAGCAGACGATGAAGCGGCGGCTTCGCTGCTCGAGGGCCTTCGACCACTCGGTCAGCCGCCGCGCGAGGACGCGCGCGCCCTCGTAGAACCCGGACAGGCGTACCGCTGCGCGTGCCGCGTCCAACGCGGCCTCGTTCCCCGATCGCTCGGCCTGCTCGAGCGCCTCCTGGGCGCGGTCCGCCGGGAGCGCCCGCGCGGAGCCGAAGAACACCACCGTGTCCTTGACGCGGTACCGCGTGAAGCGAGCCTGGGGCTCCAGATACTCGCTCAGGATCCGGATCGTTCGCGCGTCGGGACCCGAGAGGAAGTCCGAGTTCTTGTATGCCTTTTCCATTGGATCTCCGCCTGGGCTCGAGAGCGAGCCGCACATTCTAGCCCGGATCATTCACGAAGGACCTACTGCGACCACGAATCTGCCCATCCTGCTCGACGTCCTCGGGCCTCGCGCCCTGCGACGTACGGTACAGCACGTCTCGGCCCCGAGTCCCTGCGGGCGCCGAGCAGGACGGGCATCTTCGCGGTCTCGCGGCGGTCCTTCCTGAATGATCCGGGCTGGCACCGACGGACCGTCCACGCCGTCACATCCCTGGCGAGGGGGCGGACGAGGGTCGCGAGCCCCGAGGCCACGGAGAACAATCGTCCGGGTCGGAGGAGTCAGCGAGCGGCACGGGCGACCCGCGGGAACAGCGGGGAGTCGCGCAGGCCCATCTTGGCCAGTCGGAAGGCGAGGGCGGTGGCGAGACAGCCGAAGCCGTACCGGATGCTCCGGCGCAGATTGATGGACGAGGCCTCCGGGAAGTACTTCGTGGGACAGCTCACCTCGCCGATGGTGAATCCGGCCCAGAGGATCTGGGCCAGCATCTGGTTGTCGAAGACGAAGTCGTCGGAGTTGCCCCGCAGGTCGAGGCGCTCCAGGATCTCCCGCGAGAACGCGCGGTACCCGGTGTGGTACTCGGAAAGCTTGGCGCCGAGCAGGACGTTCTCCGCGAAGGTCAGGGCGCGATTCGCCACGTATTTCCAGCCCGGCATTCCTCCGCGCAGCGCGTAGCCCCCGAGGATGCGGCTCCCGAGAACGCACGGGTGGAGGCCGTTGGCGACGATGGACGCCATGGCCGGGATCAGCTTGGGCGTGTACTGGTAATCGGGGTGGATCATGATCACGATGTCCGCCCCTTCCTCGATGGCCACACGGTAGCAGGTCTTCTGGTTCCCGCCGTACCCCAGGTTGTCGTCGTGGATCACCAGTCGCGTGTCCGGCAAGTTCCGCGCGATGACGGCCGTGTCGTCCTGGCTTGCGTCGTCGACCACCACGATCCGGTCCACGATCCCCTGCTCGCGCACCTCGTCGTAGGTCAGCCGCAGCGTCTTCGCCGCGTTGTACGCGGGCATGACCACGACGATCTTCTTCCCGTTCAGCATGGGGATCTCCGGTGGAACGGCTTCCGCGGCGCGGCCCGCCATCTTAGCCGATCCGTCGCCGGGTCTGCCGAGCGCGAGGGAGGGTGGATCCGAAACGTCCCGTGTCAGGGACTCGCCGGGGCGGACTCCGGTGGAGGCGCAGAGGGGGGAGCCGCTGCTTCCCTGCGGGCCCTCAGGTGGTTGCGCGTGCCGAGCGCGATGGCGCCGAGACCCAGGCAGAGGCAGACGAACCAGAGCGGCTTCCCGAGGTACGGAATCCGGAAGCCGAGGTACAGGACCGGCGTGCCGATCAGCAGCGCCCAAACCGCGGATGCCGAGGGGCGACCCAGAAGGCGCAGGATCCGCCCGCCGACCCACACCGCCACCGGGAGCTTCGCGATGTAGACGGCGATCACGTACAGCAGCAGCACCAGCAGGGCCAGCGGGATCGTGACGACGAACAGGCAGATGAGGGCTGCCGCCACCGGCACGACGATCGCCACGATGAAACCCACGCCGAAGCTGCCCAGCGCATCCGTCCCCACCGTCGAGGTGATGCCGGGGGCGGCACGGTTGAAGAACGCGATACAGAGCAGCCCCACCAGAACCGCCGCGATCGTGAACCACCCCCACCAGAGCGCACGCCCCACGGAGACATGGAAGGCACTTTCCTCGTCCTCGTTCTCGGCCTCGACCGCCTCGTTCTTTTTCTCTTCGAACCGGACGCTCCCGCCGATGTGAGCCTGGCCGACGTCCGCCTGCTTTCGCGCGGAGTAGGTGAGGTTCCCGCCGACGCTCGCACCCGGGCGGACGTCCACGTTCTCGCACGTCAGCTCGGCGTTCCCGCCGACTCTTCCCCCGAGAACCACTTCTCCGCTGGTGACGTGAAGCTCCCCGTCCACGGCCCCTTCGAGCGTGACCTGCTGGGCGAAGGTCCACATGCTCCCCGTGATGTGGGCGTTCGGGCCGATGAGGACGGTGGCCGCGAACGCCAGCAGGTCGCCGTTCACGGTGCCGTTCACCGTGACGGTCTGGGCGAAGGCCCGGACCGAGTCGCCGGCCGTGCCGTCGACGGTGAACGACTGGGCCCCCGCGTGGATGTCCCCGGTGACGGTGCCGGGCACGGAGATCGACTGCGCCCATCCGGTGAGATCGCCCTCGTGCGTGCCCTCGATGGAGATCGACCGGGCGAACAGATAGGCGTCGCCCTTCTTGGTCTCGCCGGCGGGCACGCGGTACGAGAACGTGCCGGACGCCTCGAACTCCTGGGCGCGGGCCGGAGCGAAAGCCGCGGCCGCGATCGCCATCGCAAGGGTCGTCGTGAGCCACGCACGGACCGGAGCGGGTCGATTTCGTTTCATGGCCGATTCCTCGAGGTACGTTGTATGGCGGTGCGGGAGCCTCGGCAATCGCCCGGACGACGAACGGTCGGAACGGGCGAATCAGCGGTCGCCCGTCGGTTCCGCACCCGGCCGGACGAAGCACCTCACCATGGGATCCGCTCCCGGAGCTTCCGGGCCTGCCGGCGCGAGAGCGGCAGCTGCGTCCGGCTCGAATCCCGCAGCATCACTCGGAACGTGCCGGCTTCGTTGGGCTTGATCTCCCCGATCCGGGAGAGATTCACCAGGTATCGGCGATGCGTCCGGAAGAACCCCGCGGCGAGCGTGGTCTCGAGCTCCGAGAGGGTGCGGTCCACGATGTGCCTCCCCTCCTCGGTGCGCGCGAAGACCAGGGTCTCCTCGGCCTCGAACCAGAGCACCTCGGTCGGGTCCAGCAGAACGATTCTCGCCCCGCGTCGCGCGGGAATCCGGCCGGGAGGCTCGGAGGCGACGACGGTACCGCCGACGCCGCCTTCGCCGACTGCTGCGGCGGCGGTGAGGCCGGCGCGAATCGCGTCCAGAAGGCGAGCCATCTCGGCGCCGGTGGGCAGGCCTCGCTGCAGCCGGTTCACCGCGCGCTGGACCGCCTTGGCGAAGCGCGCCGGGCTGAACGGCTTCAACAGGTAGTCGACGGAGCTGACCTCGAAGGCGCGGACCGCGTACTCGTCGAAGGCGGTGGAGAAGATCACCTGCGGCGCATGGCGGGCGCGCGCGATCACGTCGAACCCGTCGCCGCCCGGGATCCGCACGTCGAGGAAGCACAGGTCGGGACGCTCCCGGTCGATCAGATCCACCGCCGCCGAGACATCGCCTGCTTCTCCGACGATCACGAGCCGAGGATGGTCGCGCAGGAGGCGGCGTATCCGTTCCCGCGCCGGCTTCTCGTCGTCCACGATGGCGACTCGGATCGGCGTAGGGTCGCTCATGGTGGGTCCCCGGGCGCCGGCACCGAAGGGACGGTGAGCCTGGCGATCGAGCCGCGACCCGAGGGGCCCCGGGACACATCGAGCACGGCGCCGTCGCGGTACAGGGTGAGCAGACGGCGTTGCACGTTCGCGAGTCCGTGGCCCTCGCGGACGAGGTCGCGCAGGGGGCCGACGGGGCCCACACCGTCGTCCTCGACTTCGAGGAGCAGCCGCTGCGCGTCGCGGCGGGCGGAGATCCGCACGCTTCCTCCGTTGGGAAGCGGCGCGAGGCCGTGACCCACCGCGTTCTCGACGAGAGGCTGCAGGATCAAACCCGGAACCCGCACGTCCCGTGCCGAGGCTTCCACGTCCCACACCACACGGAGCCGCTCGCCGAAGCGGGCCTGCTCGATGCTCAGGTAGCCCTCCACGAACCGCAGCTCGTCCCCGAGGGGAACGAGCCCGGCGTCGGCCACACGGAACGCGTAGCGAAACAGGTCGGCGAGGGTCAGCACCACCTCCTCGGCGCGCTCGGGGTCCTCCGAGAGGAGCGAGGAGATGGTGTTCAGCGTGTTGAAGAAGAAGTGCGGGTTGATCCGTGCCTGGAGGGCGGCCAGCTCCGCGCGAGCCGCTTCTTCGCGGAGGCACGCCTCGACCAGTCGTACCTCCTCGACCTCGCGCAGGGACTCCGCCAGGCGGAAGCGCAGCCCTTCATACGCGTGGACGACGCCACCCACCACCAGCGCCACCACGCCGTTCAGGGCGGTGACGGCGAAGGCTCGAGAGAGGTCGCCCAGCACGAAGAGCGGGAACAGATAGAGGACGAGACCCGTTCCGGCCACGGCTCCCGAGACCAGGCTGAGCCCGAGAACTACCGCGCGCATCCAGGTCCCGAGTCCCCGCAGGCGCGGGAAGAGGACGATGGACGACACCAGCACCGTGAGGCCAACGACGTTGCCGAACAGGACGCTGATCAGGATCACGGGGGACTGGATCCCGCCGTTTCGGAACAGTCCCACCGTCGCGCCGATGACCGCGCCGGCGAGGGAGGCCCCCGCGACCCACAGCACCCCGAGCATCGGGAGCGAGAAGCCGGTACGGGAGGTCATGTGACGCGCGCAAGGACGAGGGTCACGTCGTCGTGGGGCACGACTCCATCCCGCCATCGATCCACGGCATGCAGCACCGCGCCCAGGACCTCGTCGAGCGGACGCTCGCGGTGTCGATCGAGCACCTCGAGAAGACGCGCCTCGCCGAACTCCTCGTCGCGCGCTCCGGGGGCCTCCAGGATCCCGTCGGTGTAGAGGGCCAGGAGGTCTCCGGGGTGGAGATGGCAGCGAGTTTCCTGATACTCGCTGTGGGGGAGCACCCCAATGGGAAGGCCCGAGGCCGTCAACCGAACCGTCCCCCCGACCCCGAGGAGGAGCGGAGGATAATGGCCGGCGTTGCTGTAGGTCATGACCCGATTCGCGGAGTCGCACAGCGCGAAAAAGAGCGTCGCGTAGCGCGAGTCCGACGTGGAGCCGTGCAGCAGCTCGTTCAACCTGCGGTTCACCTCGGCCGGACCCACTCCCGGCACCGCCAGGGTCCTCACCGACGCCTGGAGCCCCGCCATCAGGAGCGCGGCGGGGATGCCCTTGCCGGAGACATCGGCGACCACGATGCCGAGTCGGTCGTCGGCGTGGACGAGGAAGTCGTAGAAATCGCCGCCGACGCCCACGGCAGGTTTGCAGACGGCCGCGAGCTCGAGGCCGCGAACACAGGGGAGCGAGCGAGGAAGAAGCTCCCGCTGCACCTCGCGGGCGATCTCGATCTCGCGCTCGAGCGCCTCCTTCCGGCTCAGGGCGAGGTACGAGGCTTCGATCTGCCTTCGCATGGAGTCGTACGTGTGGAGGGAGATCCCCACCGCCACCGCCAGGATGCCGTTCACCAGGACGATCACCGCGACCGTCTTGGGACGCGCCACGCTGAAGAGGGGCTGGAGGGCGAGAGCGGCGACGGAGCCGAACACCGTCCCGGAGAACAGGGTCAGGATCTGGAGGGGCAGCGAGACCAAGTACGGCAGCCGAGCGAAGAGCGGGAAGACGAGCCGGGCGGAGGTGAGCGCCGTGAGTCCCACGACCTGGGCGAAGAGGAGGCTGACCTGAAGGACCGGTCGAGGGTCGCCGCCACGGGTGTAGGTGATTCCAAGGGCGACGAGGCCGCCTACCACGGCCCAGGCGAGCGACCAGCCGAGGTAGAAGATCGCCTTCCGGGTTCCGACTTCGGCCGGCGCCAGCCAGGACTCGATGCGGACCATCCCCCCCCTTTCGGTCGCACGCGCGGCCCGCACGGCGGGAAGGCGGGATGCTCCGGCGCGCGGCCGTCGCGATCCGCCTTTTCCGACCGATGATTATACGTACGGAGGCGGAATCCGGATGCGGCCGGCGAGCCGAAGGCGAGAACCCGCAGTTGCGGCATCCGTAGAATCGCCGACACCGGTCCGAGCCCCGGGCCGCGGTGCTAGGATTCGGGTCCACCCCGGGAGGTCCTCATGGCGGAAGCCATCGTCCTGCGCAACCTGAGGAAGACGTTCGGCGAGACCATCGCCGTGCGCGGTCTCGATCTCACGGTGCCCGAGGGGGCGATGTACGGGGTCATCGGGCCCAACGGCGCCGGCAAGACCACGACGATCCGGATGATCCTCTCGATCCTCTTCCCCGACAGCGGCGAGCTGTCGGTGCTGGGGCATCGGTCCGCCCTGGAGGCGAAGGACCGGATCGGATACCTGCCGGAGGAGCGCGGGCTCTACAAGAAGATGAAGGTCGGCTCGTTCCTCGCGTACATCGCACGTCTCAAGGGCGCGGACGGCCCGGATCTCGACGAGCGTGTGCGCGATTGGCTCGGGCGGGTCGAGCTTGCGGATGTCGTGGGCAAGCGATGCGAGGAGCTATCCAAGGGGATGCAGCAGAAGGTCCAGTTCGTCGCGGCGGTGATCCACCGACCCGACCTGCTCATCCTCGACGAGCCCTTCAGCGGCCTGGACCCGATGAACCAGAGGCTCCTGCGGGAGCTGATCCTGGCCGAGCATCACCGCGGTGCGACCGTGCTGTTCTCGACCCACGTGATGATCCACGCCGAGCAGCTGTGCGATCACGTCGTCATGATCCACCAGGGGGACAAGGTCCTGGACGCGACGATCGCCGAGGTGCGGGCCCAATTCGATCCGCGCACGATCCTGTTCGAGCCGTTCCAGCCCGGCGCGGATCTCGATCCGCTCCTCGCCGTTCGCGGAGTGGAGGGAATCCGGAAGGACGGGTCGGTCTGGGAGGTGGCGCTGGCGGAGCGGACCGACCCGGCCTCGGTCATCGCAGCGCTGGCCGCGGCGGTGCCGCCGGCGCGGATCGAGATCCGCCGCCCGACCCTCGAGGACGTGTTCGTCCAGATCGTCACGGGCGCGCCTGCGGCGGTTTCGGATGACGCGGAACGCCTGCGCGCGACGCTTCGCGACCCTGACGCGCCCAAGGAGGTTCGGGCATGAAGAAGGTCCTGCACGTGGCGGTTCGCGAGTTCCTCTCCACCGTCACCACCAAGGGGTTCATCATCGGCGTTCTGGTCACGCCTCTGATCATCGCGGTGCTGATCGTCGTGATGCCGCGTCTCATGAACGAGGCTGCGCCTCGGATCGAGGGGGAGGTCGCCCTCGTCGACCCCACCGGGCAAGTGGCCCCTGGGCTCCGGGAGTACCTCCGGCCCGAAAAGCTCGCCGAGCGGCGCGAACGCCTCCGCAAGAAGATCGACGAGGCGACTCCGGAGGCGCTCAAGACCGTCGCGGCCGGCACGCCACAGGGGCGGCTCGCCACCCAGCAGGCGCTGGACTCCGCCCTGGGCGAGGTTCCCAGGCTCGAGGTCCTGGCGCTCGATCCGAGAATCGACCTCGAGCTGGCCAAGGCCCCGTTGAAGGAGCGACCGAAGGACGCCCGAGGCGAGCCGAGGGGGCGTCTCGCGCTCGCCGTCGTTCACCCGGACGCGATCACGCGCGCCGTGGGGAAGGACGCGTTCGGCAGCTACGACCTGTTCGTGCGCGGCAAGCTGGACGATCGAATCACCGATGAGATCCAGGATGGGATCCGGGAGGCGATCGTGGAGGCCCGTGTCCGTGCTTCCGGCCTCGATCGGGGCCTGGTCGAATCCCTGACCCACATCGATCGCGTGAAGTCGAGGACCGTCACCGCCGAAGGAGAACGGGTCACCAACGAGATCGCCAACGTCCTTCTTCCGGCCGCGTTCATGGCCCTGCTCCTCGTGACGGTGATCACCAGCGGGCAATACCTGCTCACCACCACGGTCGAGGAGAAGGCGAACCGCGTGGTCGAGGTGCTGCTGTCGGCGGTGTCCCCCATGCAGCTGATGGTCGGGAAGATCCTCGGTCAGATGGCGGTGGGGATCCTGATGCTCGCGCTCTACGCGGGTCTCGGGATCGCGGGCCTGATGTCGCTGGCCATGCTCGGCCTTCTGGACGTGAAGCTGCTGTTCTTCCTGGCGGTTTTCTTCGTCCTCGCGTACTTCACCCTGGCGTCGCTCATGGCCGCCATCGGCTCCGCGGTCAACGAGATGCGCGAGGCCCAGACCCTCATGACCCCGGTGATGCTCTTTGTCATGATTCCGTGGATGCTGTGGATGCCGATCTCCCGGAACCCCAACTCCACGTTCGCAGTCGTCGCGAGCTTCATCCCCCCGATCGGGAGCTTCGTGACGATCCTGCGCATGGCATCCACCACTCCGCCCCCCATGTGGCAGGTCTGGCTTTCGATCGCGACGGGGCTGGTCGGCGTCCTCGCGGCGGTGTGGTTCGCCTCCAAGGTCTTCCGCATCGGGCTCCTCATGTACGGCAAGCCGCCCAGCCTCGGGACGCTCATCCGGTGGGCGCGGATGGCGTGAAGAACAGGAAGAACGGATCGAGACGAGCCGCGTCTGGTCCGAGCCGTCTACAATCCCACTCCGTTCGGAGACGGGGCCCGGCCCCGCGAGGATCATCATGACTGCCGACGCCGCGGCACACCCCTCCGGTTCCCCGACGCCGTTTCCCAGGCTCTTCTGGTTCGCGAACGTCACCGAGCTGTTCGAGCGCGCCGCGTACTACTCCATGGCCAGCTTCGTGGTCATCTACCTCGGCCAGCTCGGTCTGGGGAACTACTGGCCGAGCAATCTGAACAGCTACCTCTGGGCTCTCGTCTACTTCCTGCCGATCCTCTCGGGGACCATCGCCGACCAGGTCGGCTTCCGGATCTCGTTGCTCTTCGCCTTCGTCGTTCTCGCCGCGGGGTACTTCCTCGTGGGCTACCCGGTCTGGATCGGCGGGGCGCAGCTCTCTCCCGTCGCGGGGAGCGAGGTCACCGCGGGAGCAGGCATCGTCGTTCCGGTGATCGCGGGAATCCTGCTCATCGGCATCGGCGGCTCGGTCATCAAGCCGTGCATCAGCGGCACGGTCCAGAAGACCCACGCCGGCCGCGCCACGCTGGCGTTCGCCGTTTTCTACATGGTGATCAACATCGGTTCGCTGGTGGGGCGGTTGGTCGCGTACGTGTTCCGCCACGGGCCGGGAATGAACCTGTCGGCGGTGTTCGGAGTCGCGACCTTCTTCTCGGTCGTGGCGTTCTTCGTGGTCCTGTTTCTCTACCGCGATCCGGTGGCGCCGGTGGATGCTCCGATCAAGCCGAAGAAGCCCGTCGCCACGGTCCTTCTCGAGATGGTGCTGGTTCTCCGGAACGGGCGGTTCGCGCTCTTCCTCCTCGTCTCGTCCGGGTTCTGGTTCCTGTACAACCAGGTCTACAACGTGCTGCCGCTCTGGGTCTCCAAGGTGGTCCAGAACGATCCTCCGATGGAGATCATCACGGCCTTCAACCCGCTGACGATCGTCTGTTTCCAGCTCGTGGTGACCCGGTACTTCGGCACGATGAAGCCGATCCGCTCCATCGTCGTCGGGACCGTGATCATCGGCCTGTCGATGGTCATCAACCTCGCGCCGCTGTTCACGGCAGGGGTGCGCGTCTCGGCGCTGCCGTTCGTCCCTCTCGGCTCCCTCTTCATCGTGATGACGGTCTCGCTGATCGCCTTCGGCGAGCTGTTCACCTCGCCGCGGACCTACGAGTGGATCGGCGCCCTGGCCCCCAAGGGGCAGGAGGGCCTGTTCCTGGGCTACGCGAACCTGCCCATGGCCATCGGATCGCTTCTGGGCGGCCCCTTCGGGGCGTGGATCTTCAACGAGGTCATGTGCGCGGGAGCGACCCGGCTCGACAACGGCCTGCTCGACCCCGAGCCCGGTGCGGCTGCGGCGGGCTGGCTGATTCTGATGGCGATCGGACTCCTGTCGGCGCTCAGCATGTGGCTCTACAACCGCTGGCTCGGGAGCCACGCCACCGCCGCTTGAAGCGGCGCGGCCGGGCGAAGGTTCCGGAACTGGGTCGATCCCGCCGCCCCCCGTATACTACGGGTTCGATCGCAGGAGAGGGTGGCTCCATGTCTTTCGTGGACCGCGTCGGCCGGCAGCACGACGATTTGCGCATCTCGGTCACCGACCGCTGCAACCTTCGCTGCGCGTACTGCATGCCCGAGGAGCCGGAGTGGTTCCCGAGGGAGGCGATCCTCTCCTTCGAGGAGATCCTCCGGGTGGTGCGGATCGCGACGAGGCGTGGAGTGCGGAAGTTCCGCGTCACGGGTGGAGAGCCGCTCGTCCGGCGCAACGTCGCGGGTCTGATCGCCGGGATCGCGAGCGCGCGAGGAGTGGAGGACCTGTCGCTGACCACGAACGGCCTTCTCCTGGCCCCGCTGGCGAAGGATCTGGCGGCGGCCGGCCTTCGGCGTGTGAACGTATCGCTCGACACGCTGGTTCCGGAGCGGTTCGTCCGACTGACGGGACGCGACGCCCTGCCGCTGATCCTGCGCGGGCTGGAGGCGGCCGCGGCGGCGGGCATGGCTCCCCTCAAGATCAACACGGTTCTCCTGCGCGGACACAACGAAGACGAAGTGGAGTCGATCGTGGGGACGGCGCGGGAGGCTGGGTGGGAAGTCCGCTTCATCGAGTTCATGCCTCTCGAGAACGGAGAGACCTGGGACCTGGCCCGAGTGGTTCCCGGGGCGGAGGTGCGCCGCAGGATCGAGACTCGGTGGCCCCTCGATCCGGATCCGGCCGCCGACCCTCATGCACCCGCCACGCGCTTCGTCTTTCGGGACGGCAGGGGAGCCGTCGGGTTCATCAACTCGGTCACCGAGCCGTTCTGCTCCCGTTGTAGCCGCCTGCGCCTGACATCGGACGGGAAGTTCCGCAACTGTCTCTACGATCCCGGCGAGCGCGATCTCAAGGTGCTCCTGAGAAGCGGCGCGGCCGACTCCGAGGTCGAGCGCGCCATGGACGAGACGGTCCTCGGGAAGGGAAGAGGGGGAGCGATTCAGATTCTCGAGCGCCGCTCTCGCATCCCCCTCACGCGAACCATGCACCAGATCGGGGGCTGACCGGCGTCATCCGACAGCCCCGCGGGTTCCGCCGGACATCCGCCGAGCGAACCGATCGCGTCAGTTCAACTCGACGCCGCCTTCCTCGCGCAATCGCAGCACCTTCAACCGCAGAACGCGCTCGAGCGCTTCATCGAGAATCGCGGACACTTTCTGCTGTCGACTCCGAAGGTCGTTCTCTTCGAGCAGCTTCTGTCGCACGGCCGCATCCACCGGGAGGTTCGCGCACGTTCCGTTCACCGCAGCCTCGAACGAGACGCCTTCGTCGAGGACGAGCCCGTGCCCTTCGTCCGGCATCAGCTCCCGGAGCAGGCAGCCGTGGGAGGCCAGCAGGTCGAGCTTGGCTGCGGAGATCCGTGGGCAGCTCTCGTCCACCTGCGTCTCTTCCAGCCGATCCACGCGAACGGTTCTGTACGGATTCCAGCGGGTGACCTCGCCGAGACGGACGCGGCAGAGGCCCACGAGACGCAGGTCGAAGCGTCCTTCGGGGAGGGGATCGAGGCGCTGGATCCGTCCCACCGTCCCCACCTCGTGGAACCCGGGGTTTCCCTGGTAGTCGGTTTCCCAGCCCGGAAGGAGCAGCGAGATGACCACGAGCCCCTCGCCGGCCGCCGCGTCGGTGACGAGGGCACGGTACCGTGGCTCGAACACGTGCAATGGCAGGACGGTCCTCGGGAAGAACACCACGCTGGGAAGCGGGAAGACCGGTACCTGACCTGCGGCGCAGCGGAATCCGGGGTCGATCAACGGACCACCTCGTCGGGGAACGGCACCATTCTACCCCGAGCGTGTTTCCCGAGGGAAAGCCGGGAGCCGGGAGCCGTCAGGCCGCCGGCTTGCGCGCGACGATTCCGGCGAGCGCCTGCTCAGCACCGCCGGGGGCGCACCGCTCGATCCCCTCGCGATAGCGGAGGATCTCCCAGTCCGCGAACGCATCCCGTAGCTCGCCCGGCCTGAGGAGGTGTGCGGGATCCCGGGGGCCGCCGAAACGTGGCTGGTCCGTCGTGAAGGTCTGGTAGATCACGGCACCGCCCGGACGGAGCCCCTCGCGGAGGTCGCGGAACAAAGGGCGGTGCAGGAAGTGGAAGACCGCGATCAGGTCGTAGGTCTCGATCGGGACGATGTACGTTCCGTCTTCCACGTTTCCGACCACGGCCCGGATCGGGACGCCGAGCCTGCGCGCCGCGGCTCGAGCCCGGGCCACGGCGCCCGCGTCCACGTCCACTCCGTCCACGTCGTAGCCGCGGCTGGCCAGGTAGATGGCGTTGCGGCCCTCGCCCATGGCCAGGTCCAGGGCGAGGCCGCCCGGGAGCAGGTCGAAGTGCTCCACGAGAAAGGCGGACGGTGCGATCGGCCGATCCTGATGCACCCCCTCGGGAAGCCCGGAGGAAACGGGACCCGGCCAGGCGTCGAGGCCGCCGGCGAGGTTGTACAAGAGATGCACGCCGTGCTCCGCCAGGAAACGGCATGCGGCGTGGCTGCGAATCCCGTGCTCGCAAATCACCGCAATGGGTGCACCGTTGATGGGGATCTCGGGGATCCGGCTCTCGAGCTGCTGCAACGGGATCAGGATCGATCCCGGGATGTGCTTCGCCTCGTACTCCGCCTCGGTGCGAACGTCGAGGACCACCATCTGCTCCCCCATGGCGAGCATTCGGTAGAGCTCGTCGCCGTCGACGGACTGGAAGCGTCGCTCTTGCGCCAACGTGCTACCCCCTCGATCGGCCCCGTGTGGGTCCGAGGGCAATATAGCGAACGGCTGGCGTCGATGGCCACCGCGGGACCTCTTCATCATTTCAGGGTGACGCTTCAGGCGTCGTGGACGACCGCCCCCGAAACCCACGGACAATCCGCGCGCAGCCCGCACGCCTGGCAGCGGGGCGCGCGAGCCTTGCAGACGCGGCGACCGTGCCGGATCAACGCGTGGGCGGTGAAGGTCCATCGATCCTCGGGGAGAAGCTCCATGAGATCGCGCTCGATCCCCTCCGGGTCCGCCCGCGTCGAAAGGCCGAGCCGTCCGGCCAGGCGGGCGACGTGCGTGTCCACGAAGATCGCAGGTTTGCGGAACCACGTTCCCAGGACCACGTTGGCCGTCTTGCGTCCGACTCCGGCGAGCCGAACCAGGTCGTCCATGCGGTCGGGAACCTGGCCGCCGTGGCGCTCCAGGAGGTCGCGGGCCATGCCGATGAGCGAGCGCGTCTTGTTCCGGAAGAACCCGGTGGAGCGGATCGCAACCTCGAGCTCGCTCGGGTCGGCGGCCGCGTACGCGCGGGCGTCGCGGTAGGTGCGGAACAGAGCCGGAGTCACCAGGTTCACGCGCTCGTCGGTGCACTGCGCGGACAGGATCGTTGCCACCAGCAGCTCGAGGGCGCTGGCGTGCCGCAGCTCGCAGTCGGCGTCGGGGTGGATCCGCTCCAGCGCCTTCGCGATCCGCACGGCCCGCGCTGCGCGCCCGGCATGGGATTCACGCGCCGCCACGGCATCCTCCGCGACCCGGCGCGGGAGCGCGCCTCGCGGTCAGCCATTCGAGCCGCGCCGCCGCGGCCTGCACCACCGGCTGGAGGAAGCGTCCGGCCTGGGAGCGCAGCCGCTCGATGCCTTCGAGGATCTTCCCCTCCGACGTCTCGGCGAAGCCGTCCAGGCGGTGCACCCGCCCCTCGCGGCAGGCCCGATCGAGATCGTCGGTTTGCGTGATCCCCAGTCCGAGCCAGATCGCCCGCGCCTTCTTGGGGCCCAGGCCGGGGATGCGCAGCCACTCCAGGAGACCCGCCGGCGTCTCGGCCCTCAGCGGGTCCAGGTAGGGGAGGCCCCCCGGCATCACGAGCGTTTCGATCTTCTCGGCGAGGGCGGAACCGACTCCCTGGATGCGCGAGACCTGTCGGGACTGGATCAGCTGATCCAGGTCCTCGCTCATCGTCCTGAGAACGCGCGCGGCGTTGCCGTCGGCGCGCGTCTCGAACGGATTCTCCCCTCGCAGCTCCGGGAGGAGGCCGATCTCTTCGAGGGCGTCGGCGACCTGCTGGCGGTCCATCACCGGATCACCGCGTAGCGGCAGAAGATCTCGTCGCCGGCGCGCGTCAGATCGACCAGCCGGAGCCTGCGGCGGGCGGCCATCTCCAGGCCTTCCCCCTCGAGCAGCGTGGGTGCCGCGCGGCCTCCGAGCAAGCTCGGCGCCACCGTGACGTACAGCTCGTCGAGGAGATCGTCCCGGACGAACCCCCAGTTCAGCTCGCCGCCCCCTTCCACGAGCAGGCGATCCACACCGCGGGCCTTGAGGCGGCGGAGCAGCTCCGGGAGGTCGACAGCGCTGCGTCCGACGCGCCACACCTCGGCCAGGCCCTCGAGCGGGCCGAGGGTCTCGCAAGGAGCCTGCTCGACCGTCGCGACGATCCGACCGCGAATCCCGGTCGAGTCGGCGAAGAAACGCGATGCTCGGTCCACCCGGCCGCTCGCCGTGACGAGGATCGCCAGGAGCCCCTCCGGTTTCCCCAGCGAGCGACGGAGCTCTTGCATCTCCGGGTCGCGCACCATCAGGGGCGGATCGTCGGCGCGCAGCGTGCCGGCGCCCAGAAGCACCGCGTCGGCCTCGGCACGAAGGCGGTCCATGGTCTTCCGGTCCGTCTCCGAGGTGAACGTCGGGTACTCGCGCGCCGAGGACGTGATCTTGCCGTCGACGGTCATGGCCATGTTCATACAGACGAAGGGACGTTCCATCCACTCTTCCTCGGGAGACATTCTACCCGCCAGGGGCCACGGGGAATGCGGGCGCGCCGCCTCCTCGTCCTCAGCGGCTCCGCTGCAACGCAGTCAGCGCGTCGAGCACGGCCTCGACCGAGACGCGCGTGAACTGGTTCGGTGCGACTTCCGCGAGCCGCACGATCCCCTCGCCGTCGACCACGAACGTGGCGGGGTGCGCGATGTGGATCGCGTCGAGGCCGATGCGATGGTAGACGCCCCACCGCTTGGCGATCGAGCGGTCCTCGTCGACGAGCAGGGGGAACGGGAACGGATCCTCGGCGTGGATGGCCTCCACGTTCGCTCGCTTCTGGCAGACGACCCCCACGACCCGGGCGCCCGTCGCATCGATTCTGGAAAGAGACCCGCGCAACTGCACGAGGCGCTTGCGGCAGTTCATTCACCAGGTGCCGCGGAAGAACTCCAGGACCACGGGGCTCGGCCGCAAGGTCGCGAGGTCGAGCCGAGAGCCGTCCACCGCGATTCCGACCGTTGCCGGCGCCGGATCTCCCACCGTCGGCGTCATGGCTTGCGTACCGACACGGTCAGCCCGTCCCGCATCGGAACCAGGCATGAGGCGAACTGCGGCGAGGCGAAGAGCATGCGGGTCAGCTCCTTCACCCCCCGGGTCGAGGGCTCGGACGGCTGCTCCTCCAGGACGGTCCCGTACCAGAGCATGTTGTCGCAAACGAGGACGCCCCCCGCGCGCAGCAGCGGCAGGGTCACGTCGAGCACCTCGGGGTAACGCTCCTTGTCCACGTCGTTGAAGACCAGGTCGAACGGCCCCTCGGTGCGATCGGCGATCTCGAGCGCATCGCCCACCTCGATCCGGAACCGCCCCGAGAAGCCGCCGCGCTCGAGGAACCGCGCGGCCTCCTCGGCTCGCTCCTCCGACCGCTCGGTGAGGAGCACCAGCCCGTCGGGACCCACCGCGCGGGCGAACCAGTAGGCGCTGTACCCGAACCCCGAGCCCAGCTCGATCACGCGCCGGGCCGAGCACGAGAGCGCGAGGACGTTGAGGAACCGACCGACCTGAGGTCCGACGATGGGGAACCCGCGCTCCGCGGCGAGGAGCTCCATTTCGCGCAGGATGGGATCGGTGGGATTCGCAAGATCGTGGAGATAGCGTTCCACCTCGGGATCGACGATGTCCACGAGAGCCTCCCTGGACGCATGCACGAAAAGGCCGGAGGCACGCTACCATGCGGCGCGGAATCAGGTCAACGAAACGGAGCCACGGAGCCGATGCGGGATCGGAGGGTAGGAACATGACCGAGGGCGACGTTCTTCCATCGCGCGAGGAGGCCATCGCGCTCCTGCGTGAGTACACGGGCGATCCCGGCCTGGTCCGGCACGCGCTCGCCGTCGAGGCGGCCCTGAGGGCCCATGCCCGGAGGCTCGATCTCCCCGAGCACGCATTCGGGCTGGTGGGTCTCCTCCACGACTTCGATTACGAGCGGTGGCCGGATGCCGAGAACCATCCCTGGCGCGGCGCCGAGATCCTCGCCGCGAAGGGGTACCCGGAGTGGTTCCGCAGGGCGATCCTGTCCCACGCTTCCTACACGGGCGTGGCGCGGGAGACCGACATCGAGAGATGCCTCTACGCGTGCGACGAGCTGTGTGGCTTCCTCGTGGCGTGTGCCCTCGTCACGCCGGGGAAATCCCTGCACGACGTCAAGGTGACGTCGGTGCGCAAAAAGATGAAGGACAAGGCGTTCGCTCGCAGCGTGCACCGCGAGGAGATCGTTGAGGGTGCCGCAGGCATCGGCATGGAGCTCGACGACCACATCGCCTTCGTGCTCGAAGCGCTGCGCGGGGCAGCCGCCGCTCTGGGGCTCGCCGGGACGCCCCAGGCTCCGGAGTGACGGAGCCCAGCGCTGCCGCCGCACGAGCCCTCGCTCCCAGCCGGATCAGCTCTTCCGCGGCCCCGCGGCCGTGACCTCGGGAGGACAGCCGGCCTCGAAGAGCTTGAAGTTCTCGCGGAAGCGCGCCGCGAGAGCGTCGTACTTCTTCCTGTACTCGTTGCGGTTGCCCCAGGTGTTCGCCGGATCGAGGATCTCGGCCGGCACCTCGGGGCAGGATTTCGGGACCTCGAAGCCGAAGACGGCGTCCTTCCAGAACTCGACGCCGGCGAGGTCGCCGCGGAGGGCCGCGTTCAGGAGAGCCCGAGTGTACCGGATGCTGATCCGCTTCCCGACCCCGAACGGGCCGCCGGTCCACCCGGTATTCACCAGCCAGCAGGTGGTCCCGTGCTTGATCATCTTCCGCTTGAGCATGTTCGCGTACTCGTACGGGTGGTGGACCATGAACGGGGCGCCAAAACAGGCGCTGAACGTGATCTCGGGCTCGATTCCGAGCCCGATCTCCGTTCCGGCGATCTTCGACGTGTACCCCGAGATGAAGTGGTACACCGCCTGGTCGGGGCTGAGCCGCGCGATGGGCGGCAGCACTCCGGAGGCGTCACACGTCAGAAGGAGGATGCTCTTCGGATGGGTCCGCGACATCTTCTCGGGCATCACGTTCGCGATGTACTCGAGCGGGTAGGCGGCTCGCGTGTTCTCGGTGATCCCGTTGTCGTCCAGGTCGAGCTTGCGCGTCACCGGGTCGAACACGACGTTCTCGAGCACCGTCCCGAAGCGGCGGGTGCAGGCGTGGATCTGGGGCTCGTGCTCCGGGGAGAGCCGGATCACCTTCGCGTAGCACCCTCCCTCGAAATTGAAGACGCCGTTGTCGCTCCAGCCGTGCTCGTCGTCGCCGATGAGGCGCCGGCCCGGGTCGGCGGAGAGAGTCGTCTTCCCCGTTCCCGAGAGTCCGAAGAAGACGGCGACGTCTCCTTCGGGTCCCACGTTCGCCGAGCAGTGCATCGGGAGCACGCCCTCCAGCGGCAAGAGGAAGTTCAGCACGGTGAAGATCGTCTTCTTGATCTCCCCCGCGTAGGCGGTTCCACCGATGATCGCCATCCGTTCTGCGAAGTTCAGCACGATGAACGTCTCGCTCCGGGTCCCGTCGACCCGCGGGTCGGCCAGGAACGACGGAACGGCGATCACCGTGAACTCGGGGACGTGGCGCTTCATCTCGTCCCTGCTCGAAAGCGGGATGAAGAGGCTCCGCGCGAACAGGCTGTGCCAGGCCAATTCCGTGACGATCCGGATCGGCATCCGGTAGTCCGGGTCCGCCCCGGCCTGGCAGTCCTGGACGAACACTTCCTGCTCGTGAAGGAACGCCTGGACCCGGGAGAGGAGGGCGTGGAACTTGTCGGTGCTGAACGGTCGGTTGTATTCCCCCCACCAGATCCGGTTCTCGGTGGAATGCTCCCGGACGACGAACTTGTCCGCCGCGGCTCGGGCGGTGTGTTTGCCGGTGTTCACCACGATCGGTCCCGAGTCCGTCACGCGTCCTTCTCCCCGGAATACGACTTCTTCGTAGAGGGCCGGGGCGGGGAGGTTCCAGTAGACACGGTCGAGAGTGCCGAGTCCGTGGTGTTTCAGTCCGAAGTCGCTCGCCAGCTCGGCAGCCTGCTTGGAGGCCGGCGAGGCCATCTTCCAGTATTTGCTCATGCCCAATCCCTCACCAGTCTGCGGTCGCCGAGGAACAGCTCGTTGGGAGAGGCCGGGTCCAGGGCCCACTTCATCCTCTCGATCCCGTCCTTGATGTCCTTGATGGTTCCGCAGTAGCTCAATCGAAGGTGGCCCTCCAAGCCGAATTCCGCGCCCGGCACCGTGACCACCTTCACCTTCTCGAGGAGGAAGCTCGACAGCTTCACCGAGCTCTTGCCGTACGCGCTGAAATCGGGGAAGCAGTAGAACGTCCCGTCGGGCGGGGTCACCCGGATCCCCTGGAACGAGCGCAGACGGTCCACCATGACGTTGCGGTTGTTCTCGAGCGTGATCCTCAGGCTCTCGAGGCTCGACTGCACCCCGTTCAGTGCTCCGACCGCCGCGCACTGGAGAAGCGCCGAGGGGCCCGAGGTCTGGTGGCTCTGGATGTTCGTCATGGCGGCGATGAGGGCCTTGTTGGCCACGGCCCAGCCGATCCGGTAGCCGGTCATGGCGTACTGCTTGGAGACGCCGTTGATCAGCACGAGCTTGCTGTTCTCGGATCGGTCCTTGGCGAATTCCCAGCAGTTGGTCGGTCGCCGACCGTCGAAGACGAGACGGTGGTAGATGTCGTCCATGATCAAATAGAGGCCGCGGCGCTCGCAGAGCTCCACGACTTCGGCGACGAGCTCGTTGGGGTAGACCACTCCCGATGGGTTGTTCGGGCTGTTGAGGATCACCGCCTTCGTGTACGGCCCGACCTTCTGCTCGATGTCCTGCAGCCGCGGAACGAAGCGTCCGGTCTCGGGGAGAACCGGAACGGGCACCCCCCCGGCGAGCTTCACCATCTCCGGGTAGCTCACCCAGTACGGAACCGGGAAGATCACCTCTTCCTGCGGGTTCAGAATGGCCTGGAGGCAGACCATGATGGCCTGCTTCGCGCCCCCGGAGGCGATGACGTTCTCCGGTCCGGCGATGCGACCGTAGAACTCCTCCGTGTAACGGATGATCGCTTTCTTGAGCGCCGGAGTTCCGTCTGCGGGCGTGTACCGGATCTCGCCCGAATGGAGCAGTCCGGCGGCGCTGACGATGGCGTCGATGGGCGCCTTGCTCTTGGGCTCGCCGCCACCCAGGTGGATGACCGGGTCGCCCTTTTCGCGTAGGAGGGCGGCCACCTCGTTGAGCTTGAGAGTCGCCGATTCCCCGATGGTCTTCGCAAGCTGGCTTAGGCTCATCGCTTCACCACGTTCCTTCCTCGGCCCTGCCCGGACGCGGGTGGTATCCCCTCGGCGGCAAGGCGGGCCGGCTTTCTCCGCCCGACCGACGCAAGGCGGAGCGGTGCGGGACGAGGTGCCAGTATAGTGACAAGACGACTTGGTTTGAAGGCCTCCGGGGGGAGAAACATGACCGCGAAGGAACTGATTTCCTTGCTCGATCTCCGGCCGCATCCGGAGGGGGGGTACTACCGGGAGACCTACCGGCATGCTCCCGAGGGGGGGGGGCGCGGGGGGATCAGCCTGATCTACTTCCTCCTGGAGAGGGGAGGCCCGTCCCGCTGGCATCGGATGGACGCCGTGGAGACATGGCACCACTACGACGGGGCAGCGCTGGCCCTGAGCATCGCTCATCCAACGGGGGAGACGGAGGAAGTGCGCCTGGGAAGGGACATCCGCGCGGGCGAGACGCCGCACGCCGTAGTGGCCCCCGGCGCCTGGCAACAGGCCCGAACGCTGGGCGAGTTCACGCTGGTGGGTTGCGCCGTCGCTCCGGCTTTCGAATTCGCGTCGTTCGAGATGGCGCCCGCGGGATTCGATCCACGGGCGCCGACGGACCCGGCTCCATGACTTCGGCGGATGGCTCCGGCTCGTCCGGGCCGCCCGCTCTTCGCAGAGGGAGCCTCCCGCGGCGGGCCGCGAGACCGGCTCCACCCGCGACGGCGTTTGCGGAGGGGTCGCGCCGCGCTAGAATCGCCGTCTCGCCACGTGCGATCGCCGTCCCCGATACCCCGCTCCCGGAGGGGGAGCGCAGAGGAGGTGCTTCCGATGAGTTCCGTTGCCACCTACATCCGAGACCAGCAGCAGCGATACCTCGACCAGCTGTTCGAGCTTCTCCGCATCCCCTCCATCAGTACCGATCCGAATCATCGGGACGACATCCACCGTGCCGCTGCGTGGGTGCGTGACAGGCTCGCGGCCGCCGGCTGCACCCGCGCCGAGATCCATGCGACCGAAGGCCATCCCATCGTCTACGGCGAGTGGCTCGGGGCGCCCGGGAAGCCCACGCTCCTGGTCTACGGGCACTACGACGTGCAGCCAATCGATCCCATCGAGCAGTGGAACACGCCTCCGTTCGAGCCCACGGTGCGGAACGACAAGCTCTACGCTCGCGGCGCGGCGGACGACAAGGGGCAGTTCATCATTCACGTCAACGCGCTCGAGGCTCACCTCAAGACCTCTGGGTCCTGTCCGGTCAACGTGAAGTTCCTCATCGAGGGAGAGGAGGAGGTCGGGTCCGAGCACCTCACTCCTTTCATCGAGGCGCACAAGCCGCTGCTGGCCTGCAACGGAGTGGTGGTCTCGGACACCGCGATGTTCGCCAAGGGGGTTCCGTCGATCTGCCACGGGTTGCGCGGTCTCACGTACCTCCAGGTGGACGTGCGCGGGACGGACTCCGACCTCCACTCGGGGACGTTCGGCGGCGCCGTGATCAACCCGGCGTGGGCCCTGGTCCACATGCTGGCCCAGATGAAGGACGCGAAGGGGAAGGTGAAGGTGCCCGGCTTCTACGACAAGGTTCGCGCTCTCACCAAGGAAGAGAGAAAGGCGATGGCCACTCTCCCCCACAGCGACGCGAAGTTCAAGAAGTCCATCGGGGCCCCCGATCTCCACGGCGAGCCGGGATTCACGACCCTCGAGCGCACCTGGGCGCGGCCCACGCTGGAGATCAACGGCATCTGGGGCGGCTTCACGGGGGAAGGCGCGAAGACCGTGATCCCCGCCGAGGCGCACGCGAAGATTTCGTGCCGCCTCGTTGCCAACCAGTCGCCCAAGGAGATCGCCAGGAAGATCGAGGCCTTCCTGAAGAAGGCGGCACCGAAGTCCGTCCGGGTGAAGGTCAAGGAGCTCCACGGCGGCCAGGCCTGGCTCGCGCCGACCACCCACCCCATGCTCCAGGCGGCCGGCCGCGCCGTGAAACGGGCGTTCGGCAAGGCACCCGTCTTCATGCGCGAGGGGGGCTCGATCCCCGTCATCGCCTCGTTCGACCGGCTTCTGCGCGTGCCGTGCGTGCTCTTGGGGATCGGGCTGCACGACGACAACCTGCACGCGCCCAACGAGAAGATCGATCTCGACAACTTCTTCAAGGGGAACGAGGCGGCGGCGTTCCTCATGGAGGACATCGGCGCCTGATCGCGCCGGGCGGCGGCGAGACGGCGGCGCTTCGCCATGAAATCGCCCTGCCTCGCGCCCATCGTCGTGAAGCTCGAGCACGGGCGTCCATCCCGCCGCTCCCGCTCCGTCACGGCTCCGGCGCGGACTCGGAGCCGGGCTCGGGCGGATGGACCGTGAGGCGGAGGATGCGCCGTCCGCGGATCCGGGTGACCTCGATGCGCCTCCCCGCCACCTCGACCTCGTCGCCCACCCGCGCGATCCGGCCGAGCTTCGTGACGACCAGACCGCCGAACGTGTCCACGTCCGCATCGGGCTCCTCGGGAATTCCCAAGGCGTCTTCCGTCTCGTTCAAGGGCAGGCCCGCGTCCACCGAGAGGCGGCCGCCCTCGAGCGGGCGCACCTTGGGCATCTCCTCGTCGAACTCGTCCTGGATCTCCCCGGTCAGCTCCTCGAGCACGTCCTCGAGCGTCACGATGCCGGACGTGCCTCCGTACTCATCGATCACGATTCCGAGGTGGAGCCGCTGCTTCTGAAAGATCGCCAGCAGCCGCTGGGCCTCCAGGCTTTCGGGGACCAGGAGCGGCTCGCGGGCCAGCGCCCGGAGATTCGTCGCTCCGGCGTTCGGGGTGGCTGCGAGGAACAGATCCTTGATGTGGGTGATGCCGAGTACGCGGTCGAGATCGCCGTCACAGAGCGGATAGCGGGTGTGCCCGCCCTGGCGCGCGGCTTCCAGATTCTCGTCGAGGGATCGGTTCACGTCCAGGAATACGATGTCCCCCCGGGGGACCATGATCTGTCGCACCGTTCGGTCGGCGAAGTCCAGCGCGTTTTCGAGAAGCTCCGCATGGGCCTCGGTGAGCACGCCGCTCTTCTGGCTCAGACCCAGGACCATGCGGAGCTCCTCCTCGCTGTGGGCGCGGCTCTCGTCGGGCACCGGTTGGAGCCCCATGAGGCGGATCGAGAGGTTCGCGGAGCCGTTCATGAACCAGATCAGCGGGTAGAAGGCGCGGTGGAACGACCGGATCGGCCACGAGACGAGCAGGGCGGTTGCCTCCGCTCGGTCGATGGCGATGGTCTTGGGCACCAGCTCGCCGAACACCACGTGGAGGAACGTGATCAGACCGAAGGCCAGCGCGAGAGCCGTCGAGTGGATCGCCAGCGGGCCGAGGCCGAGCGACCGGAGTGGAGGCTCGATCAGCCGCGCGAACGCGGGCTCGCCGACCCAGCCGAGCCCCAGGGAGGTCAGGGTGATCCCCACCTGGCACGCGGAGAGGTACGCGTTGAGGTTCTCCAGCACGTTCTTGGTGGCGACGGCCCGCTTGACGCCCCGCGTCACCAGCTCCTCGATCCGGGTGGCCCGAACGCGGACGATGGCGAACTCCGTGGCGACGAAAAAAGCGTTGAGCGAGACGACGGCCAAGGCGATGAGGACGTAGCCCAGCTCGGTCAAGGCGCTCGATCTCCCTTTAGCGCGTCAGGATCGGGGTACCGTCGGGCTCGAACGGCGATCCGCGATCGAGAAACCACTGGAGTCGACGGATCACCTCATGGCTCGAGCCCAGGTCGGTCGGGTCGAATGCGACCGCCCGGTCGCGGTGCGCGGCGAGCCACCGGGTGACGACTTCCACTTCGACCTCAGGACCTGCGGTCGGGGTCGGGCCCATCGGGACGCTGAAGAAATGATCCGTGAGGATCCGCTCGATCCTGCTCAGTCCGGCGCCGCGCGGGCCGATGCCGATGTTTCCCACCAGCACTCCGTCCTTCAGCAAATAGGCGCGCAGGACGAAGGGGTGCGACGCCGGCTCGAGCAGGAGCATCGAGTCGAATCGGTGGCGCCGGTCTTCGCGCGACCTCACCGCGCGCTGCACGTTGGCGGCCGGCTTCTTTCGCCGAATCCACGCGGCCTCGCGCAGCAGAGCTTCGAGATCCGAGCCGACCGGCTCGATTTCGATCCGGAAAACGGCGTCGAGGAGCTTCTGCACGCGCCTGGAGCGGAGGGCGCCTTCGCGGAAGTACGAAGAAACCCGTCCTCGCAGATCCTTGGCCTTGCCGACGTACAGCAGCCCGTCGTCCCGATCGTAGAACCGATACGTTCCGGCAACTCGGGGGAGGTTCCTCAGGAACTGCCGATCGAATCCGAAGTTCGGCCACGGAATCGACGGCGAAACGCGTCCGACGCCCCTCAGATTCTCGAGCGTCTCCCCGGGCCGCCGGAGCGCGGCCAGGCAGGCATCGAGGACCTCGGCCTGGTCCAGAAGCTCCATGGAGCCGCGCCATCCGAGCCCGAGGCGCCCCGCGAGTCCTTCGAGATCGCAGTGAGCGGGAAGGTCGAGTCGATGCTGCGCGAGAAGGCGCACGGACACGGGTCCGTCGAGCGGCTCGCCCAGCCAGCGCTCGATCGCCTCGATCGCGCCGGGGGGGTCGTGGAGGACCGGCACCGCGCCTTCGAGCATCTCGAGGATGGCGCGCCGCAGCCGGCCCCCGGCGACGCCGTGAACCGGGGTTCCTCCGCACGCCGAAACGACCTCGTCCGCCTGCAAGCGTACGGCCGCGAGCCCCGTCAGCTCGGCACGTCGGCCCGGATCGGGGCGACGCACGAGAAGCAGCAGGAGAACACGATCCGGCTCAACGACGGGCGCAGCGGTTTCGGTGGAAGCGTCGGAGGGGGACGAGACGCGTGCCATCCAGCGACCGTCCTCGTACACCAGGCGTGGATCGCCCGCGAAAGCGGCTTCGAGCACTCTCCTGGCGGTCGCCTCGTCGGGCACCCGCGTCGCGAGGATCTCCCCGGCCATCGCCACGCTCCCCAACGAATCGGGATTTCGGCTCAGGTACCGAATGGCTCGCTCGGCCACGAGCGAAACGGGACGGCGCGGGCGAGTCAAGATTCCAATCACCCCCGGCCGGTTTGTAACACCGTTCTCGTCTTGCGTCAAAGGACGAATTCCCAACGATTTGACACGTGAGGGCGCACGTGCATACCATCCAGCCCTCTGATTCCGTCATTCCCGCACTGAGGAACCACCCATGAAATCGCTCGCCGCCATCGCATCCGCGTGCTGCTGGTTCGCAACGATCGTCGGTTGTTCCGGGCCGGGCAAGTTCGCTCCGCCGCCCGTGAGCACGACGACCGTCGAGAGCGGGCCCCTCCTCGGTGAGTCGACGCGCTCGGACCCGGAAAGGGCGCCGTTCGATCGCAGCCCGCTGGACACGGCCGCGATGGGCTGGATCGTCGGGTTCCGCTCCGAGATCGTCGAACCCGGTGGTTCGACGGGAGTCGCCGCGGGCCGGTCGTGGCGCTCCGGCTTGCGACTTCTCAATGGGACGCACCTGCTCGTGGCGACCTCGGAGACTCCCGAGATCCGCTTCCCGGACGGCTTCGCCCTTCCGCTCGGACAGATCCTTCGCGACATCCCCGAGGCGTGGCGGAGCGCGTCGGTGGTCACCACCGCAGGGTCCGGGGTCGGAGCGACCCGGATCCGGAGCTCGATCGAGTTCGTTCCGGCCTCCGACACGGCCGCGGGAAAGGCGCTCGAGCGGCTCTACGTGTTCGCGCTGCCGGTCGTGGATGATCCCTCGCCGGCAGCCGACGGTACGGTCGCGCGTGCGAGCGAGGGAGACCTGGTCTCCGACCCGAACGCGCACTGGAGCGTCCCACCCGGTGCGAGCGTCAAATCGCGCAAGCACTCCTACGTCGTACCCGTCGATTCCACGGTGCACTTCGGAATCGCGGTCGTGCATCAGCGAGCGACCCAGGTGCGCTTGACCGACCTGACCGACTCGAAGCTCCTCTGGGAGGCGAAGATCGGGCCGACATCGAGCGGAACGCGGAGCGTCGATGTGTTTCGGAGCGAGACCGGCTTTCCGGTGTATCGCGAGCACGAGTACGAGGTCGAGGTGCGCTCGCAGAACCCCGGCTCCGAGCCGGTGGACGGAACCGCTGTGGTGTACCTGTACTACAGCCCGCCGAACGACGAAGAGTTCAGCTATCCGTTTCCGCCCGAGGACGACGCTCCGTAGCGCGATCCCACTCGCCTCGGGGCCGCGCGAGCCTATACTCTCCTTCCCATGACCAGCTTTCTCGGCGGCAGCGCGTACGCCATGGCGACCGGGATCGCGGACGGCTACCACTCCGTCAGCGAGCGGATGTTTCGAACGATGAGCCGGGCCGAGCTGGATCAGATGAGCGCGGAGCTCGATCGACACCTGCGCGAGGTCCGCGCCGAGCAACCTTCCCTGGACGACATCGAAGCGGTCCGGCACAGGGCGCGTCGGATCCAGCGACTGAACACCGCCGCGATGATCCTCCGGGTGTTTCGCCAGAAATCGAAAACATAGTCATCGGACCGGTGTCTTGGCTCCTCCGCGGCGACGTTGCGTGTGGACCCGTCCGATCCAGCGCCGCGGCGTCTCGAGGAGCGGGCATGGGGCCGGGGGGAGCCGTCGAGAATCAGTCGAGCCCCATCGACGGTCGTGCGCGGCTGTCCGGACCCCTTCTTCGGGCGCGTTCCCAGCGGGCTCCGCCGGCGTCCGCCGAGCGGCGGCGACCGGCCGCTTGACGTATCCTGACTCCCGTCCGATGAATCGCGTCCGGGAGGCGTGAGAATGACCGAGCGCGAGCTTTGGGATCGTTACCGAGCCGGTCTCTTCGAGGACGAGAGCGCCGGCTTCCGGCTCGACGTGAGCCGGATGAGCCTCGACGACCATGAGATCGAGAGCCTCTCCGCGCGGCTCGAGCATGCCTTCGACTCGATGGACGCCCTCGAGAGAGGCGCGGTGGCGAACCCGACCGAGAACCGAATGGTCGGCCACTACTGGCTGCGCGCTCCCAGTCTGGCGCCGGATCCGAAGATCGCCCGCGCCATCGAAGGGGCGTTCGCGCGGATCATCGAGTTTTCCAAGCGGGTCCATGACGGCACGATCCGTCCTCCCCACGCCGACCGCTTTCGGCATCTGCTGGTCATCGGGATCGGCGGGTCCGCCCTCGGTCCGCAGTTCGTCGCGGACGCGCTCGGCGGAGCCAACGACCTCATGGTGCCCCGGTTCCTCGACAACACGGACCCGGACGGGATGGACAGGGTGCTGCACGCCCTGGCGCCCAGCCTCAACGGCACGCTGTCGATCGTGATCTCGAAATCGGGCGGCACTCCGGAGACTCGAAACGGCATGCTCGAGGCGGCCGCAGCGTATCGGGCGAAGGGGTTGGATTTCGCTCCGCACGCCGTCGCCATCACCCAGGAAGGCAGCGCGCTCGACCGCACCGCCGTCCACGAAGGTCTCCTCGATCGCTTCCCGATGTGGGACTGGGTGGGAGGCAGGACTTCGGAGCTGTCGCCGGTCGGTCTCCTTCCGGCGGCCCTTCAGGGGATCGATGTCGGCGCACTGCTCGAAGGCGCGGCGGCGATGGATCGGCTGACCCGTGTCCGGGACCCGCGCCGGAATCCCGCGGCCCTCCTCGCCCTCTGCTGGCACCGCGCCGGGGACGGGAAGGGGAACAAGAGCATGGTGGTCCTCCCGTACAAGGACCGCCTCGCGTTGTTCGGACGCTACCTCCAGCAGCTCGTGATGGAATCGCTCGGCAAGGAGAGGGACCTTTCCGGAAACGTGGTCCACCAGGGGCTCACGGTCTACGGCAACAAGGGATCGACCGACCAGCACGCGTACGTGCAGCAGCTGCGCGACGGCCGCCCGGATTTCTTCGTCACGTTCCTTCAGGTTTTGAAGGACCGCGAAGGCGAGAGCATCGAGGTGGAGCCCGAGGCGACCTCGGGGGACTTCCTCCACGGTCTCCTGCTGGGCACGCGCCGCGCGCTCCACGAAAACGGACGCGGCTCGATCACGATCGCGCTCCACGATCTGTCCCCGAGAGCGGTGGGAGCGCTGATCGCGGTGCACGAGCGAGCGGTGGGGCTGTACGCGTCGCTGGTGCGGGTGAACGCGTACGATCAGCCGGGAGTTGAGGCGGGCAAGAAAGCCGCGGCATCCGTGCTGGAGCTGCAGCGGCTGGTGCTCACGGCACTGCGTCGCCGGGGAATGGACGGAGGCACCTGCACGGAGATCGCGGCGGATGCAGGATTCCCCGACGAGGTCGAGTCGGTGTTTCACGTCTTGGAGCATCTGAGGGCAAATCCCTCCCGCGGGATCACGAGCCGGCCAGGCCGGGACCGCTTCGAGTCGGTCTACCGCTATCAGGCGCGATAGCCGGCCCTTCTCCCTCCTGCGGGCTCCCAGGTCAGCACGAGGGGAGCGGGCGGCCGAAGGCCCGCCGGTAGGCATCCGGCGTGTCGATATCCGTTACGACGCCCGGGTCTTCGACTCCCACTTCGAGAACCTGGTCCGGATGCTGGCGAAGGACCGCACGAGCCCCCACGCCGTCGGGTGCCCCCGAGAGAAGGGGCGCCATGCGTGCAGCGAAAGTCGCCGGGTGACCGCGGCGCCCGCCGAAGGTCGGGATCGCGATCCCACGGTCGCTTTCGGCGAGCGCGTCGACGAGGCGTGCCAGCGTGTCGTTCCGCACGAGCGGATGATCGACGGGCCACAGCAGAAACGCGGTGGTTCCCGGGGGAAGCGCTTCTATTCCGCATCGGACCGAGGACAGCATGCCCGAGTCGTAGCGCGGGTTCAGGACAGCGACCCCGTCCGGGAGCCGAATCGACTCGCGCACCTCCTCGGCGCCGTGTCCCAGGACCACGCGCACGTCCCGGATCGCGCATGCCCCGAGCGTGGCGAGGATTGTCTCGAGAAAGGTGAGG
Source organism: Terriglobia bacterium (assembly GCA_963699985.1). GTDB lineage: Bacteria > Acidobacteriota > Polarisedimenticolia > Polarisedimenticolales > CAVOVZ01 > CAVOVZ01. Next base: position 35,077 of record CAVOVZ010000022.1, on the reverse strand, counting down.
TCGCCGCAGGGGAGAAGCGGCTTCGGACGACCCATTCGCTCCGAGCGCCCCGCGGCGAGAACGATGGCGGCGACGGTCACGGCGGGATCGCGCCGGCGAGGTCGAGACGCAGCTCCCCGGCGAGGCGGACGACGGGCGCGGCAGGATCGGAAGCGCTTCCGGCGCAGGCGGCCCCGCCTCGCAAGCCGCGGATCGACGCGGCGAGGGCGCGTGAAGCCAGCACGCGCAGGGGACGGCCCCCGGCGGCTCCGTCGAGCCCCGAGCGCGCAGCGGAATCCATGGAGTCACGCCAAGCCGAGTGCGAGTCGTGCCCCGTCAGATCGTCGAGCGCGAAGGCGAGAGCGTCGGGGTGATAGAGGATGCCGGTCCAGAACGCGGCCACGGCGAAGGCGCGGCCATCGGGCTGCAGGTCGGCGCTCCGAACCTCGAGGTAGGCGTAGGAGCGAACCTCGGTGAAGATCGTCGAGAGGTGCAGCTCCCAATCGTCCATCCCGACCGCGGTGCATCCCTTCCGTTCCACGAGTCTGCGGAACGGGATCCCGCCGCAGGGGACGAGCCCTCGAGCGCGCTGCTGGAGGATCGTCGGCACCTCGAGCAGCCAGTCCACCCATGCCTCCATTCCGAAACCAGGATCGAACACGATGGCCGGAAGGCCGCATCGGTCGTCGTCCGTCTCGCGCCAGATGCGTTGCCGGTAGGAGCGGTAGCCGGTTTCGGATCCGTCCGCACGGGTCGAATTCGCGAAGAGAGCCACCGCGACCGGAGCGAGGAGCGCCGCGGCTCGGAACTTCCGCTTCCAGTCGTCGGGACTTTCGAAATCGAACGCGCACTGGATGCTGGCCGTCTGCGTCATCATGCGGTGGGCGAGACGACCGCGGGCGCCGAGGTAGTCGGCCATGATCTTGTAGCGCGCCTTCGGCATCCAGGGCATCTGTTGCACGCGGTAGTCGGGCTCGACGGCCACTTCGAGCCACCCCACGCCGCGCGAGCGACCTGCTTGCGACAACGCGACGAGGTGCGCGTCCGCCTCGATCCCGAGAAGGTCGAGGTCGGCGCACGGGGCGGAAGACCACTCCACCTGGCCGCCCGGCTCGAGGGACAGCGTCCCCCAGGGGCCCGCGATGCCCACCAGGTGCTCTCCCTCGTACACCGGGTCGCCGCCTCGGATCTGGTGGTAGGTCTCGAGGATCGAGCGGACCGAGGCGTTCGTCCCTTCGTAGCGGATGGGACGAAGCGTTGCCAGGTCGCGGCCCAACTTCTCGATCTCCATCCCGACGAGCCACTGCTCCCGGGGCTTGCAGGCCGAGACGTAGTAATCCACGAGCTTCGCGCGAGTCAGGCCGCCGATCGTCATCCCTTGCGTCCACCCTTCGGACCGGAGTAGCGCGGATTGTAGCAGGCCCGAGTTTCGCTGGCAGTGTCCCACGCCGCCCCGGGGCGGCGCGGGGAACCGGCATGCAAACACGGGGCTCCGCCCGAGCACGCCCGGCTCCCGCGGGAAATGCACGCCGGACGACCGGCGCGCATTTCCGCGGGAATGTCTTCTCTTCAGGGCGACGCCGCAGGCTTCATGGAAGGGGGTCCCCGAGACTCGATGTGACGCGAGGCGGTCCGGCGTCTACACTGGAGCGCCGATGGCCGGACGGAAGCTCCTCGATGCCGTGCGCGCCGCCGAGCTGGCGCTCGGCGGGGCAACCCGGATCCTGCGCGTCGGGGACCGCTCGATTCGCATCGAAGGGCTGGACGAGGATCTCGCGGCGTCGCTCGATGTTCGATGGGGCGGCTTCGTGCAGAGGGACACGGAGGATCCGGTGCGTCTCGCCGTGGTCCTTTTCGACGGGGGCGCCAAGGTCTTCAGGGTGCAGAAGGCCCGCGGAGAGGACTACCAGATCGAGGCGGCGGAGGAGGACGGCACGCTGCTCGTCCATTCGTATCACTTTGCGCTGTGCGCCGAGGACGAGCCTGACCGCTGGCGGTGCGTCCTGACCGCGCAGGACGAGGAGCGGCGCGACCGTGTGGTCGAGAACGCCGTGCGGTACCTCGTGGCGCGTGTCGCCGTGGAGGACGGCGGTTTCGCCCTCCATGCCGCCGGAGTGCTCCGGGGCGGACGCGTTTTTCTCTTCGCCGGTCCCTCGCGCTCCGGGAAGAGCACCGCCGTGCGCCTTTCCGCCCCGGCCCGCTCGCTCGGCGACGACTACGCTCTGGTGCTTCCCCGCCCGGGCGGATGGGGGGTGCCCGCCGTTCCGTTCGACAACAGCGAGCGCGCGCCCGAGGATCCGCCGCGCGGCCTGTTCCCGCTCGCGGGAATCTGGCGGCTCCACCATGCCGCCGAGCCGCGGGTCGAGAGGCTGGCTCCTGCCCGGGCAGCCGCTTCCCTCATGGCATGCACGGCCATGCCATGGGCGATGCAGGATCTCGCCACACCGCTCCTCGAGCACGTGAAGCGGTACGCGGCCATGGAACGGTTCGAGCACCTCCACTTCCGTCGCGCTCCCGACTTCTGGTCGCTGCTCGACCCGGAGTCTGCGGCCTGAGCCCTTGCCGCGCGGATGCGGGAATTCCAACGAGAACGTCGAGGGGCGCGACCGGGCCGACGCGAACGGGCGCGTGCTAGCATGCCGCGGTTTCTTGCGGTTCTTCCGTGGCATGGAGGGTCGCGTCGTGGCGGGCTCCAAGGAACTCTGGCTCTCCGGAAAACGGATCTACCCCGAGCCGATCCACGGCGCCATGAGCGCCGCCGAGATCGTCGAGAAGACGTTCCTTGCATACAACGCCGGCCGATTGCACCGGGCGGCCCGCCTGCTCGTGGAGCGGTTTCTCGCTCCCGACTGCGTCGTGGGTGTGAGCCTCTCCGGCGCTCTCACGCCTGCCGGCCTCGGGCGATCGGTGCTGATCCCGCTGATCCGCGCAGGCTTCGTGGACTGGATCGTGTCCACCGGGGCGAACCTGTACCACGACGCCCACTTCGGTCTGGGCCTCTCGATGCATCAGGGGATGGCCGACGTGGACGACCGCGTCCTGCGGGAGCAGGGGGTCGTGCGCATCTACGACGTTCTCTTCGACTACCAGGTGCTTCTGAAGACCGACGCCTTCCTGCGGGAGATCCTCCTCCATCCGGAATTTCAGCGGGACATGTCCACCGCGGAGCTGCACCACCATCTCGGCCGGTTCCTCGCGGCGCGGGAGGATCATCTGGGTGTTCAGGACACCTGTGTTCTGGCCACGGCGTACCGGTGCGGAGTGCCGTGCTACGTCTCCTCTCCCGGCGATTCGTCCATCGGGATGAACGTGGCGGAGCTGAGCCTGAGGAGCCGCGGACCGCGCATCGACGTGTCCCTGGACGTGAACGAGACCGCTTCGATCGTCTACGAGGCGAAGAAGACGGGGGGAACCTCCGGCGTGCTGATCCTCGGCGGGGGGTCGCCGAAAAACTTCGTGCTCCAGACCGAGCCGCAGATCCAGGAGGTCCTCGGGCTCGACGAGACGGGGCACGACTACTTCATCCAGATCACGGACGCTCGTCCGGACTCGGGAGGCTTGAGCGGGGCGACGCCGTCCGAGGCCGTGTCGTGGGGAAAGGTCGATCCCTCGAAGCTCCCCGACGCGGTGGTCGTCTACTGCGACACCACCATCGCGGCGCCGCTCCTGACCGCGTTCGCGCTCGCGAAACGTCAGCCCCGACCTCTCCGCCGCCTCTACGACGCTCGCCCGCGGATGCTCGACCGGCTTCGCCGCGACGCCGCGACGAAACGGGACCGGCAAGGATCCTCGAAGCCGTCCTCGAGCGGCGAAGCGGCGAGCGCCCGAGCTCCGAGGCGTCCCCGGTCGTCGGGTGACCTGCTAGCGGACTTCCCAGATCTCGCCCGAGTGCAGGAGCTTCTCCAGGTCCCCCGGGCCCTTCTTCGCCGTGATCGCGCGGATCTGGTCATGAACGCCCTGCTCGAACGTGGGCATCTCCACGCGCCGGATCACCCCGATCGGGACCGGGAACTCCGGCGGCTCCATGTGCGCCAGCATGAAGGCGTATCCCAGCGGACCGCGCTCGTCGTGGACGAGCAGGTCGCTCTCGCGGATTCCGTTTCCCAGGCTGACGACCTCGGGCCGGTGCGGGCCGGCCATCCGGATTCCGTGGTCCCGGTGCTTTCCGAAAATCAGCGGCTCTCCGTGGCGAAGCGGCAGGACGTGATCGTCCCTCAGGTCCTTCTCACGGACGTCGGTGAACGCGCCGTCGTTGAAGATGTTGCAGTTCTGGTAGATCTGGACGAACGCCGCGCCGCGATGCTCGCCCGCCGCCCGAAGGACCTCGCGAAGGTGAGTCGCGTGGACGTCCACGCTGCGGGCCACGAAGCCGGCGTGGGCTCCCAGCGCCAGCGCGATGGGGTGGAACGGGTGGTCGACCGAGCCGAACGGGGAGGACTTGGTGACCTTGCCGGTCTCCGAAGTGGGCGAGAGCTGTCCCTTCGTCAGGCCGTAGATCTTGTTGTCGAACAGGAGGATCTTGATGTCGAGGTTCCGGCGCAGGGTGTGGATGAGATGGTTCCCGCCGATCGACAGCGCGTCTCCATCTCCCGTCGCGATCCACACGGACAGCTCGGGATTTGCGAGCTTGATCCCTGTCGCGATCGCCGGGGCGCGTCCGTGGATCCCGTGGAACCCGAAGGTATTCACATAGTAGGGGAAGCGGCTCGAGCATCCGATGCCCGACACCACCACGAACTTCTCCCTGGGGATGCCCAGCTCGGGAAACACCTGCTGCACCGAGCTCAGAATCGCGTAGTCCCCGCACCCCGGGCACCAGCGTACCTCCTGGTCGGAGACGAAGTCCTTCTTGGTTCGCGTCGGAGGCTGCGTGCTCATCGTCGGTTCCCCTCGAGAATTGCCAGGATCGCGTCCAGGATCTCGCTTTCCTTGAACGGCAAACCCTGCACCTTGTTCAGCGGCACCACCTCGCGCAGGTATCGTCCCTGTAGAAGCAGCGAGAGTTGTCCGAGGTTCATCTCGGGAACCAGGATGGTGTCGTAACGCCCGAGCACTTCGCCCAGGTTTCCCGGCATCGGGCTCAGATGTCGCAGGTGCAGGTGGCTCACGCGCAACCCATCGGCGCGCGCGTGCCGGACCGCGGCCGTCACCGCACCGTAGGTCGAGCCCCAAGCGACCACGAGGACTCCTCCCTCTCGGTCGCCTTCGGGCTCGGCGAGCGGGATGTCGCGGGCGACGCGCGCCACCTTCTCCGCCCGCAGGCGAACCATCCTCTCGTGGTTCTCCGGGTCGTAGGAGACGCTGCCCGTGCCGTCGGCTTTTTCCAGTCCGCCGATGCGATGCTCGAGGCCCGGGGTTCCCGGCACCGCCCAAGGCCGCGCCAGCGTCTCGGGATCGCGCAGATACGGCAGGAAGCCTTCCGGGTCGGTACGGAACGCCACGGGCATGTCGGGAAGGTCCGCGGCATGAGGGAGCTTCCACGGCTCGGCGCCGTTCGCGATGAACCCGTCGGAGAGGAGGATCACGGGCGTCATGTGTCGCATCGTCAGGCGCGCCGCCTCGTAGGCGCACTCGAAGCAATCCGCCGGCGAGCGCGCGGCCAGCACGATGCACGGCGCTTCGGAGTGGCGGCCGAACAGCGCCTGGAGCAGATCGGCCTGCTCGGTCTTGGTGGGGAGGCCCGTGGACGGGCCCCCGCGCTGGATGTCCACGATCACCAGGGGCAACTCCACCATGACCGCCAGTCCGATGAACTCGCTCTTGAGAGCCATTCCTGGGCCGCTCGTGGTGGTGATCGCCAGGGCGCCCGAGAAGGACGCTCCGATGGCGGCGCCCACGGCTGCGATCTCGTCCTCGGCCTGGAACGTCAGCACACCGAAGTTCTTGTAGGCGGACAGCTCGTGAAGGATGTCCGAGGCGGGCGTGATGGGATACGAGCCCTGGAAGAGGGGCAGCCCACACTTCTTCGACGCGGCCACGAAGCCCAGCGCCAAGGCCTGGTTCCCGGCGATGTTGCGGTAGATTCCCGGCTCGAGCTTCGCGGAGGGGATCTCGTAGGTGACCTGGAACGCTTCCGTCGCCTCGCAGTACGCGCGACCCGCCAGCAGAGCGAGCTGGTTCGCGTTCATCAGCTCGGGCTTGGCGGCGAATTTCTTCTCGATCCAATCCAACGAGTATTCCATCGGGCGGTTGTAGAGGTAGTACATCATCCCCAGCGCGAAGAAATTCTTGCAGCGATCCTGGTCCTTGGTGGGGATTCCGGTCTGCTTCAACGCGGCGCGGGTGAGACGGGTCAGCTCGACCTTGAAGAGGCGGAACCCGTCGAGCGATCCGTCGTCGAGCGGGCTCGCCGCATAGCCGGCCTTCTTGAGGTCCACCTCGCGAAACGCGTCGGAATTGACGATCAGGATGCCGCCCAGTCGGAGGTCCTTCAGATTGACCTTGAGGGCGGCTGGATTCATCGCCACGAGAACGTCGGGCGCGTCCCCGGGCGTGTAGATCTCCGCCGACGAGAAATTGATCTGGAAACCGGAAACGCCGGGAAGCGTTCCGGCCGGGGCACGGATCTCCGCCGGGTAGTCGGGGAAGGTCGCCAGATCGTTGCCCAGCGCAGCCGTGGTCGAGGTGAACTGCGTCCCGGTGAGCTGCATCCCGTCGCCGGAATCTCCGGCGAAACGGATCACCACTCGATCCAGAGTCTCGGTTCTCCGGCCCGCTGCGGAGACGGTTTCGGTGCTCATGCTTCCTCATACGCGAAACCGACGCCCGCTGGCATCGCTCGCTGTCCTGATCGAACGATCTTCCACGCGACCCGACATTATGGGTCAGCGGTCGCGTGGGTTCAAACGGCGCGGGACCGGGGGGTGTACGACAGGAAAGTGAGGAGACGATGATGCGAATCGGTGACCGTCTTTCGTGAACCCCCGGGGTGTCCCGGAAGACGGTCGCCGATTCGGCGGTCAGTTCGCTTCGGACATCTTTCGAAGGAGCCAGGCGAGCCTGCCCCGGACGGCTTCGGCGTCCGGAGCGCCCGGAGCCACGGCGAGGTAGCTCTCCAGGTCCGCGACGGCATCGCCGGGCTTCCCGAGATGCGCCTGGAGGAATCCGCGGTCCCGGATCTCGCGGGGATCTTCCGGCGAGATCAGGAGGAGTCGCTCCACCGCAGCGAAGGCCTTTCGGTAGTCTTCCCGATTCAGGTGGATGCGCTTGAGGTTCACCAGCAGTCGCGTGAGCATCGTTCGCGGCGCGGCGGGTACGAGGATCTCGCGCCGAAAGAGGCTGGAGCGGCCGGTGGAGCGGGAGACGAGGTCCCGGCAGTCCTCCTCGGTGATCACCCGGCCTCCGTTGAACGGGTCGACGAGAACGGAGCGGCCGCGGTACGCGACCCGGGCGACGAAATGCCCGGGGAGCGCGATCCCGAACGCGTCGAAACCGGCGTGCCGAGCCGCTTCCGTGAACAGCATGGACAGCGTGAGAGGGATCCCCGTCCGCCGAGCGAGCACCTCGTTGAGGTACGAGTTGCGTGGGTCGTCGTACTGCTCGAGGTTCCCGTGGAATCCCAGCTCGTCGTAGAGGTAGCTGCGCACCGAGTCCAGCCGGGCGAATGGGTTCTCGATTCCGGCTGCCTTACGGCCCGCCTCCGTCGCGATGGCCTCGAGGCGGTTCCGCTCGCGGCCGGTATCGAGACCGGGGTACTCTTCCGCCGCGACGAGGAGCGCGGCTTCCGCGATGTCGAAGGACTCCCCGGCGGCGAGCAACTCGCGCAGGCGCCGGCGCGCAACGCTACGTTGATCCCGAGAGCGATCCACGGGCGAGACCCTCCCCCCACGGGCACCGCGCGCGCTTCGGTCGCAAGCTCGCGGGCCGCCCTTATGGTACGGTCCTGGAGACTGCGGTGCCACCAACAAATCGGCACGAAAACGGCCGAAAAACGCCGAAAACACCGGCTACGACGACGACTCCGCGAGTCAGCGAGGTCGCGTGATCGTTTTCGCCGAAGGTGCGGCCTCGAGGATCTTTTCGACGACGCCGTGGGAGGCCGGCAGCAGGTGCACGCCGGGGAGGCGGGGCACCAGAAGCATCCACGCGGGATTCATCCGGAAGCACCGGGCGAACAAGGGCAGGGAATCGTCGAGTCGGTCGTTCTGCACGAGCGTGACCGCGTGCCAGAATACGAACTCGTCGTTTTCCGGGATCAACTCCTCGGCGGCGGCATACTCGCGCAGCGCCATGTCCAGATGGCCCGCCGCCACCGCCTCATCGCCCAGGTTCATGCGCTCGTACGCGCGATGAAGGCGGAGGACTCGACGGAGCTCGACGAGCGGATGGTCCGCGTCCTCGATCCGGAGATCGACGAGTCGGTCGGTCCACGGCTTCTCCGTCGCGCGACCCCGCACGACGAGAATCGCCGCGGACTGCTTGCCACGGATGTCGCCGCCTACGGACTGCGCCGACTCGAGAGCGGCCAGCATCCGCTCCGCCAGCGGCCCCCGGGCGCCCTCGAATGCGCGGGCCATGGCGTCCGGCACTTCGTGCGAGAGCATCAGGTTCGCCTGCACGGAATACCCGTCGCCCGCGCGATGTCCCGCGGCCGGAATGCAGTCGGCCCCCGTGTGCGCTGCGACACGCCCCCGCGCGTCCACGATCGCCACCTGGCGGACTCCCGGCGTCGGATCGGCCGCCAGTAGGTTGCGCAGCACGAGTTCCGGATGCGTCCCGGCGCGGAGGGCAGCGAGTCCCTTGGGGCCGTACGAGGGCTCGACGAACGACTGGGTGGCGACCGCTCCCACGCCCGCCTCCGCCCAAGGCACCACGGAGCCTACGGAGAACCAATGGCTCTGCACTGCGACTCCCAAGTCGCCGCTCGAGGCGTCGCGCGCAACGATCGAATACGTGGCGACCGGACGCCCCGCGGAGGCCTTTGCCGCCGCGGTCCCGACGCCGAGAAGGGCCGTCGCCGCAAGAGCGACGGGAAGACGTCTCGCCGACATGGGGGCTGTCCTCCGGTTACTGCGTTCCCCCGCGCCGCCGCCCCGCGCCGCCCCGCGGTCCGCCTCGCCGCGGCCACCGTCGAGCGCCACCCTCCGCTTCCCTGGGCCTGCGTCCGCCGGTCGCCGCCGGGAGAAGCTCTTCGGAGCGCACGGTCTTCGGCACGGAGCCGGGGTCCTCTTCGGGGCCCCGGGCGATGCCGCCGGTGCTGTCCCCGGCGGGCAGGACGACGAGTGAGAGGACCGGAGCCGACGGCGCCGGATCGGAAGCCTGTTCGGGCGAGGCTGCAGGCTTGGTCTCCTGCGCGGGAATTCCCGCGCCGCGGCCTCGCCGCCGGCGGCGTCTGCGGCGGCGCTTGCGGCCGGGGCTTTGATCTCCATCGACGGAATCTCCGGTTGCCGACCCGTCTCCCGCCTCGGAATCGTCCGCGTCGGAATCCCCGGATTCGCCCGGCAACGACGCGAACCCCGGACCCTCGTCTTCGAAGGCGTCACCGGACGTAGCGGCTCGTGCGGGAGCCATCTCTCCGTGCGGGGAAATGGCGGGAATCGGCGATGCCGGCGCCTCGCCGCCAGCGGGCGACGTGGGCGATTCGGGAGATCTCGACGGGCGGAGAGCGACCTCGCCCGGCACCGTTTCGCGATCTCCGGCTGTTTGTCCGACGTCGGGGGAGAGGGGCGTCGCGGCATCGACGCGGCCGTGACGCCGTCGTCGACGACGGCGTTTCCTGCCGGGAGCCGACCCTTCGGTCGCCTCCTCGGCCACGGTCTCCTGCCCGATCTCCGCCGGGCCGGATGGTGCCGGAGACGCCGTGACGGGCGAAGGCGCCGGCGCTGCGGGCTCCGTCACGCCGACGTCCACCATGTCGGGAGGAAGCGGTGGCAGGGGCCGGTCGGGCGCCACGAGCGCGGGAGGCGCTTCCGCCTTCTCGCGGGGCATGGTCTCGAACTCGGCCTCGTGGCGAAGGAGCGAGCTCTTGGTCTCGACCGAGATCCGGATGTTGTGGCGCTTCTCGAGCTGGAGAAGGTCCTCCCTCTTGTGATTGAGCACCCAGGAGGCCACCTCCGGAGGGACGGCGAGCCGCATGCGGCCGAAATCACCGCGCGTGCATCGGACCTGGAGCTTTCGCAGCGCCGCGAGCGCCGCGGCCTCGACGTTCTTCACCAGGCCGTACCCTTCACACGACGGGCAGGTGGCGTACATGGCGCTCATCTTCTCGCTGCGGATTCGTTGTCGCGAGATCTCGAGAAGGCCGAGCTTCGAAATGCGGGTGACGTCGTACTTCGCCCGGTCCCCCTTCATGGCGTCCCGCATGGCCTTCTCGACGTTTCTCTGGTTGCGCGACGCCATCATGTCGATGAAGTCCACGACGAGGAGGCCCCCCAGGTCCCGCAGCCTCAGCTGGCGGGCGATCTCACTGGCCGCCTCCATGTTCGTCTGCAACGCCGTCTCCTCCGCATCCCCTTTCCGCGTGGAGCGCGCGCTGTTGACATCGATTGCCGTGAGCGCCTCGGTTCCGTCGATGATGATCTCGCCCCCGGAAGGGAGCAGAACGCGGCGCTTGTAGATGCTGTCGATCTGATCTTCGAGATTGTACTTGCTGAAGAGCGGTCGGTCGCCCGAATAGAGGTGAATCGTCTTGGCCTTGCCGGGCATGACGTCCCGCACGAACTCGAGGGCGTGCTCGTAGGTCTCGGGGCTGTCGATCCAAACCTCGCTGATGTCCGGCGTGAAGTAGTCCCGCATCGTGCGGATCACCAGATCGCGCTCTCGGTACACGAGCCCGGGGAAGTCCGTGATCCCCGAGGCGCGCTTGATCGACTCCCAGAGTCGGAGCAGGTAACGCAGGTCGCGCTGGAGCTCCGTGCGAGTCTGGGTCACCCCCGCCGTGCGGATGATCACGCCGAACCCTTCGGGAGCGTTCAGCTCCTCGATCATCTTCTTGAGCCGATCCCTCTGATCCGGATCCTCGATCTTCCGCGAGATCCCGTCCGAATCCACCCCGGGCATGAGGACCAGGTAGCGGCCCGGAAGGGAGAAGTACGTGCTGACCGTCGGCGGCTTGCCCGCGAACGGCTCCCGCACGACTTGCGCGAGGATCCTCTGGCCGGAGTGCAGGTGCTGCCCGATGCGGCCGCCCTTCCCGCGCTCGCCCCGAACGGGTAGCAGCTTGAAGTTCACCTCGTCGAGAGGCAGGAACCCCTTGAGGTCCGGTGTGAGACGGACGAACGCCGCCTCGAGCGAAGGATGGACGTTTTCGACGACGGCGTTGTAGATGTTCCCCTTGATGTTCGCACGGATGATCGTCTCGATCTCGTACGCTTCCATGACGCCGTTCTCGAGGATCGCGACGCGGGATTCCTCCACGTGCGTCACGTTCACGAGCATGATCTTGGACATGGGCTGAGGTGCTCCCGTTCTTCGAACCCGGGTCGCCTCGCGCGGGACCGAGCCTTCGGGCGCCGCTTCGATCGCCGGGCCTCCTTCTTGGCCGCCGGGGTCGATCGCGCTGCGCCTCTTGCCGATGTCTTCCGCTCGATCTCCTGCGCCTCGAGCGACCTCCGGGGACTGGGACGTAATCCCGAAGGGCGACGCGACCTTGCGTCGCAACTCGGCGCGGGCGAGGCGGACTATAGCACGATTCGGGTGGACGACCGAATCAGGAATCGGCGGTGGGTGTACGACAGGGAAGTGAGGAGGAGCTGAATCGACGCGAATCGGGGACAGCAACCGAAACTCGCCGGCACGCAACTCGTTCAAACCACAAAGCACTGTGCGCGTTTCGGTTGCTAGTGAAAACACCGGGGCCAGCCTCCGGACCCCCGCACCCCCGGCTCCCGCGGGAAAGGCACGTCGGCGGACCGGCGTGCATTTCCGCGGGACATTTTCAGCATTTCAAGGTGACGCCTCGGGCGTCATGGACGACTGTCCCCGATTCGCCGACTCCTCGTCTTGACTCGGCGGTCCTGGCCGCCCAGATTCGATCACGGTGGGCCGTCCAGGGAATGCGCCCGCTCCGGAGGACGGTGTGTCCGTGGCGCGACGCCAGATCGGGAGCCTCCGAGTGAGAGCCTTCGCGCTGGCTGCCGCGACGCTGTGCGCCGCTTCCGCCATTTCGTGCCGTCACACGACTGGAGGGTCTGCGCCGTCCAGTCCCGTGAAGGGCGGCGAGATCCGCTTCGCGCAGCAAGCGCCGCGAAGCCTGGATCCTGCCGAGGTGAACTCGGTGTACGAGGCACTGCCGGTGAACCAGATTTTCGACGGGCTCGTGGACGTCGATGCCGGCCTGTCCGTGGTTCCGGCGCTGGCGAAGAGCTGGGTCGTGTCCCGGGAAGGGACCGAGTACACGTTTCGTCTCCGAGCCGGGGTTACCTTCCACGACGGCTCGCCGTTCAGCTCCGAGGATGTGGTGTCCACGTTCCGGCGACTTCTGGCGCCGGAGCACGGCCAGGGAAACGTGGCCTGCGATTACCTGATGGTTCTGACCGGCGCCCGCGATTTCGCCGCCGGCCGGCGGCCGGACCTCCCGAGCGTCCGGGCCATCGATCCGCTCACGGTGAGCATGCACCTCGACGCGCCCTACCCCTCGTTCCTCGAAGTGCTCGCGATGGACGGGCTGCGGATCGTGCCGAAGCACGCCGCCACGATGACGGATCGAACCCGGTTCGGGCGCGCTCCGGTGGGCACGGGTCCGTTCCGGCTCGCCGCCTGGAACCGGGAGAAGCTCGTTCTCGAGGCGAACGAGCGGTACTTCGGCCGTTCCCCCAATCTGGATCGGGTGGAGATCGTCTTCCTGAGTCCGTCGGAGGCGGATCACGGCGCGAGCCGGTTCTACCGGGGCGAGATCGACGTTCTCGAGGCGCCGTCTTCGGAGATCGATCGGCTCTCCGGGGACGCCTCGGTGCGTCTGTACCGTCATCCCGAGCTCAGCCTCACGTTTCTCGGCCTCAACGCCGCGTCGGACGCGCTTCGAGACGCCAGAGTCCGGCGCGCCATCGCCCATGCGGTGAATCGCGACGTCCTGGTGAGCGACACCGGCTCCCTGCACCGCCCGGCCACCGGGATCCTGCCGCCCGGGATCGCCGGCTACGTCCCCGGACGAAAGGGAATCGCTCGCGATCTCGGGATCGCACGGAATCTCCTGAAGGAAGCGGGGCATCCCGGCGGCGCCGGCCTGCCTCCGCTCGAGCTCTACGTGGCGGTGGGGACCGCGACGGCGGTGGAGGTGAGCGACCGCATCGTGGCCGACTTGAGCTCGATCGGATTCCCGGTCGTGGCGCGTCGCGTCGCCTGGGAGCAGATGCGGCGACAGATCGAGAGCCGCTCCGCTCCAGCGTTCGTTCTCACCTGGCTCGCCGACCTCACCGATCCAGACTCGTTCCTGCGCACGCTGTTCCTGTCCGGCGCTCCGGCGAACTTCTTCTCGTTCGCGGATGACGAGACCGACCGCATGCTTCGCGCCGGCGCCGCCGAGACGAATCCGGTCCGGCGTCTCAAGATCTACAGTCAGGCGGAGCAGCACCTTCTCGAGCTTGCGCCCGTGGTGCCGCTCTACCACACGGTCCGGGTTCTGGCTCTCCGGCGCGAGGTGCGAGGGCTGGAGCCCGGCCCGCTCGGCCTGTCGAATGCCGTACTGGAGCGGGTCTGGATCCAGGGCCGCGAGAGCGCTTCGTGATCAAGGCGGCGCGCGCGTTCTTCGATCGTCGGCGCCTCGAGGAGACCTTCGCGATCTCCACGGCGCTCCTGGTGTTCGTGCTGATCGGCACGGTGATGATCGTGGTCCATTCGCGTGTCGCCGGGGCGCTTCGCCGAGGCCTCGAGGCCCGAGGCCTCTCCATCGTGCGCAGCATCGGGGCCACCTCCACGAGCGCGCTCCTGGCGTACAACTACGCCGCTCTTCAATCCGCGGCCGAAGGCGCGTTCCAGGACACCAGCGTGGTCTACGTCATGATCCACGACAAGGAGGGCAACGTCGCGGGCTCCGCCGGACAGAAGCCGGAGAGGGACGCGGGGGCGTCGGTCTTCTTGGTCTCGGAGCCCACGACTCTCGACGAGGGCGTGCGTGACGGTCGCGGCGCTACGCAGACCGTGCTCCAGGTGGCCGCGCCGGTCCGCGTACCGAGCTCCGAGGAGGTCTGGGGCACGGTCCGGATCGGACTGTCCTACGCTCCCGTCATCGCCGAGCTGCGCAGGCTCGATCTGGGCTTGGCGACGCTCGGCCTGGTGCTGGCCCTTGCCGCCATCGCCACCGGCCGCTGGGTGGCGCGAAAGATCACATCGCCCCTGCGAAGGCTCGCCGAGGGGACCGAGGCGCTCTCGAAGGGAGACATGTCCCATCGCATTCCGGTGACGGGAGCGAGGGAATTCGCCGATCTCGCCCGCGCCTTCAACGGGATGATGAATCGTGTCCAGGACAAGGCTCGGGAATCGGAGACGCTCCACCGTGCCCTGGAGTCGCTGAACGCGACGCTCGAGCAGCAGGTCCGCCAGCGCACTCGGGCCCTCGAGGAGTCGGAGGCGCAGTACAAGACCCTCGTCGAGCACTCGCCCGATGCGATTCTCATCGTGCAGGATGGCCGGATCCGTTTCGTGAATCGCGCGTTCGAAGAAGTGTTCGGTCTGACCGCGAAGGAGGCGCTCGAGCCGGACTTCCGCCTCGAGCGGATCTTCGACGCCTGGTCGGCGACGCTTGCGGAGGCGCGGATCTCGTCGTGGGAGCGCGGCGAAGCCTCCAGCCCGATGGAGGTGGTCGGGCGAGACACCTCCGGAAACTCCCGCGACCTCGAGCTGCGAGGGAGCCGGATCGAGTATCGGGGCCAGCCTGCGGCCGAGTGCCTTCTCATCGACATGACCGAGGCCACGCGCCTGCGCGAGCGCCTCGGCGAGACGGAGAAGCTCCGAGCCCTGGGAGAGCTCGCGGGAGGGGTCGCCCACGATTTCAACAACCTCCTCGGCGCGATCCTCGGCAGGGTCCAGCTCCTTCGTCGCAAAGGGTTCGACGGCGCGACGATGCAGGACCTCTCGGTGATCGAGCGCGCGGCGCAGGACGGTCGAGAGACCGTGCGGAGAATCCAGGAGTTCTCCCGGACGCGCCGGGACCGGCAGTTCGCGCCCGTGAGCATCGGTGAGGTCATGAAGGACGCCATGGAGATCACCAAGACGCGCTGGAAGTCCGACGCCGAGCGCCGGAACATCGCGATCCAGGTCTCCCTGGATGCTCCCAACGTTCCGCCCATCCTGGGAAACGCCTCCGAGCTTCGCGAGGTCTTCACGAACCTCGTCCTCAACGCGGTGGACGCCATGCCGCAAGGGGGGAAGTTCTTCCTGTCGTGCTGGGAGGATTGCAACAAG
The DNA here is from genome assembly GCA_963699985.1 of Terriglobia bacterium. GTDB lineage: Bacteria > Acidobacteriota > Polarisedimenticolia > Polarisedimenticolales > CAVOVZ01 > CAVOVZ01. The sequence continues at coordinate 19,759 of CAVOVZ010000022.1, read as the reverse complement.
GTCCTCGCGGAGGTCCGGGACACCGGAGTGGGAATGACGGAGGACACGCGGAGGCACCTCTTCGATCCGTTCTTCACGACCAAAGGCTCGCGCGGCAACGGCCTGGGCTTGAGCGTCGTCTACGGGATCGTGACCCGGCACGGTGGGCGCATCGACGTCGCGACCGCCCTGGGCACGGGAACCACGTTCCTGCTGGAGTTCCCTTCGGTCCGGGGCGCCGTGGTCGCGCTGGGAGCCGAGGGCGCGGTCATGCCGCAGACGCTGATCCGGACCGGCCGGATCCTGGTCATCGACGACGAGTTCGAGATCGCGGAGGTGGTCCGGGACGTGCTGACCGGGGACGGTCACACCGTGGAGACCGCCCTGACGGGCAGCGACGGCGTCAGGCTCGCGGCATCGACGACGTACGATCTGGTGTTCACCGATCTCGGCATGCCCGACATGACCGGCTGGGAGGTCGCCGACCGCATCAAGGCCGGGCACCCGGACCTGCCCGTGGTCCTGGTCACGGGCTGGGGGGCGAGTCTCGACGGATCCGAGGTGAAGCGCCGCGGGATCAGCGCCGTGGTGCACAAGCCGTTCGAGATCGACGAGATCCTCCGCACCGCGGCACGGGTCCTCGGAGAGCGCAAGCCGGCAGCCTGAGCCAGGGGTCCCGTCGAAGTCTCCTCGGGTTGACCCACGGGACAGGGGGAGTGGAACCGGCTGGGCGCGCGCGTCGGTCCCCAAGGGCCTCAGGGCTAGGCCGGCTCTGGCGGAGAGACGTGCGGCGACGAATCTCCGAAGGCGCGACTTCACCGCGGACGCGCTCCAGACCTCGGCGTGCTTCCTGGCCGGGATCGAGAACGCCTCGAGCGCTCGATTCGCTACGCGGAATGCCCCGCGGTCGCGTCGGAGCGTCTGTCTCGACGATCGGACCGACGTTCGGTGTGCCAGCTTCGACATCGATTACAGGATGGCGCAATGGCACTCGACCTGCGGGCGCGTGGGTCGGGACGCTCTCGAAGGCGACCGGGGCTTCCTGGACGTCTTGGGCACGAGTATGATCTCCGAAGAGGCGACGACACTGGCAGTAGGCCGGCTCAGTTCGACCGACGTGATCCGGAATGCGCACGCGCACGTCGGATGGAGCTTGGTTGCAGGCCGAGCAGATGCAAGGGAACAAAAGCGGAAATGGAGGGATAGTCGATGGGCGCTTCTCCGAGCACGTTCGTGGGACCGCGAGCGCTCTGCCTTGCACTGGCATTGATGGGAGGGATGGAAGTGCAAGGCGAGGGAGCGACGTCGGTGCCCGCGGCTGACCTTAGTTCCATCCGTAGCGCGTGCGTGGCAGTGGATTACATCTGGGCGGTCGCAACCGACGCCGTCGATCGCCAGTTCCTGCAACAGCAATTGGCGGCCATGATTGAACGCCTTGGGTATGATGTATCCGATGTGTGCACTGAGGCCGACGCGATTGTGGAGGCAGCCTTCACCCCACAACGACAGAAGGCATACGGCAGCAGCATGGGACACACGCATTCCGACTGGATTGTTCTCAATCTGCGGTTCGCGGATAGTCGTGGCGGTGTGATCTGGGAGAGGAACTTCAAAGAGATAGTGAGACCGAGTAGGATGCCCGAAGCCGTGCAGTCCCTATTGAGTACCGCAGAGCGAAGGATTCGCAAAGACCGTTCCCGGCACGTTGCCAAGTCCGGAGCGAAGTAGGCCGGGCGCGAGGGAATCGACGGGGAGCCCTGTGCGGGGAGCCCAGCGTACGAAGAGAGCGATGAGTGCCTGGCATGGCTGGCCAACCTCCGCTTTGAGGTCGGGTTGAACCGGAGATCCTGCCAGCGGTGGCGAGGTCTACGCGCTCGTCGCCAAGATCCCGCGCTCCCGCCGCGGACGCGTCACGCGCTTGGGCTGCCGGGCGATGAGCGTGGCGTTCCGCATCCGACACACCGAGTTTCGCAGCCGCGATGCCGATGTCGCTGGACCGGCTACGTTCTTCCCTGCAAAACGCGGAGATCTGTCGAAGGAGAGACTTGTCCGCTTGGACCCACGCCGTCAACAGCGTGACGGCAGCGCCGGGTTCGCGAGGACGTCGAAAATCTCGAGGGCGTCTCGGAACGTGCGCGTGGCGGGCGTCACGTCTCCTTCCGATCGACGAGTGTCGTCAGCAGCCACTCGTACACGGGCTGCACCTCGACACCCGGCGCGCTCACCCGTGCGAGAGCGTCGCGATCGAGGACCAGCAGTCGCCGCTTCGACCGTGGATGTTCCTTCGCGGCCACCGTCAGGGCACGCATCTCGCGGGCGAGCGTCGCGGGGGCCGACGGATCCGCGCACACCTGGATCAGCTCCTCTCCGGAGGCCGGATGACGGGCGAGGAAGTCCACCTCCAGCCCATCGCCCGTCTTCAGGTAGCCGGCCTCGGCGCCTCGCCGCTCCAGCTCGTTGAGGACCACGGTCTCGAGCGCGTGGCCCAGATTCGCGCGGCCACTCGCGTCGAAGGCCTTGATGAGCCCCGGGTCTGCGGGATAGAGCTTGCGCGGGTTCGAGTTCCGCTTCCGCTCCGAGTCGGTGGCAAGGGGCACGGCGCTGAGCAGGAAGGCATCGAGCAGATGGCCGAGCATGGCGTGCACCGCGTCCTTCGCGACACCGTGGCCCTGCGCCTTCAGGTCCTGGTGCAGCCGGTGGACGCTGAAGCTCCTCGCCGGATTGCGCAGGCACTGGCGCACCAGCCAGCGCAACGCGGCCACCTGCGAGATCCCGTAGCGCTCCACCACGTCGCGGAAGAGCACGGTGTCCACGTACCCCTGCAAGAGCTCGATGCGCAGTCCCGTCGGCAATCCCTGCGCCTCGGGAAACCCCCCCTCGACGAGAAACTCGCGGAAGCGTTTCTCCATGAGCGAGCGCTCGGCCGGCTTCCACCGCCGGGGCTCCTTCGCAGGCTCCTCGCCGCGATGTCGCAGGAACTCGCGGAAGCTGAAGGGCCTGATCACGGTCGCCATCCCGCGGCCGCGGAGCGAGGTGTGGACCTCGCGAGAGAGCATCCGCGCCGAGGAGCCCGAGACGGCGATCTCGACTCTTTCCGAGTCCAGCACCCGGCGTACGAAACGCTCCCAGCCCGGCACGAGCTGGATCTCGTCGAAGAGCCATTGCACGATTTCGCGCCCGCGCAGAGACGGGTGGCGCCGGTAGTACTCCTCGAGCAGGAATCCCATCTGTTCCACGTCGACTCCGGCGAGCCGGTCGTCGTCGAAGCTGAGATAGATCGCCCGCTCCGGAGGCACCGCCGCCCGACGTTCGTCGAGCAACTGACGCAGGAACGTCGTCTTCCCTGCGCGCCGCATCCCGATCACCGCGTGGACCTTGCCCGGCACCACAGGAAGCCGGGCGTCCCGCAGCGTGAGCACGTCCGGGGACACCGGCGCCAGCGCGGCGTTGAGCTTCTCGTTCAGGACCGGGTGGAGCGGCACGGCGTGAAGATGCCCGACAGGTGTCCTTCTGTCAAGGACACATCTGGATGAATCCGGACTTCATGCAGGGTCACCCATGGCCCCCCGATGCGCTGGTTCTCGGCGCGGCCCCGCGGCCGAATGCCCGCACGATCTCGCTCTTCGGGTCGGTCACAGGTCGGCATCGGGCTGGATCGCGATCCTGGAACGGCTGTACGCCGCCTTCCGGCTCACGCCCTTCGGGGCCTCCGGATTCGCGCCGTGCGCCGGGCGGAGAATGCGCGTCGAGAGTTCCGCGGAGGGGCGGAGGGAGGCTGGTTGAAGTATCTGCCGGCACCCGGACGGAAGTGGAGCAGGAAACGCAGGTTGCACGCGTTGTCCGTGCGGCGCAGGCTCACGCCAGTCGATCCCGGCGGGCCCCCGCCTACCTCGTCGTCGGGAACGGCGGCCGCGGCGGTGGCTCGCGTGGCTCCTCGGCGATCTTCTTCATCAGGTAGTCCACCGCCTTCATGAGCTGCGCGTCGTACCCGCGCGCCATCTCGGCCGGGTCGAGGTCCACCTCGATGTCGGGGGTCACCCCCTCGTTCTCGATCATCCACTTCCCGTCCGTCGAGTAGACGCGGTAGTCGGGCGCCGTGATGCCGCCCCCGTCCACCAGCGAGACGAACATCGAGATCCCGACGAGGCCGCCCCAGGTGCGGGTGCCGAACACCGGTCCCATCTTCTTGAGCTGGAACTGCGACGGGAGGTGGTCGCCGCCGGAGCCGGCCTGCCGGTTCGTGAGCATCGCCAGGTGCGCGCGCGTCGCCACCAGCGGCGTCGCGTAGTCGTGCGAGTAGCGGCGGGTCCAGTAGTAGTAGATGGGATTCGCGATCCGGTTGAGGAACGGATCGGGATCGAGGCCGCCGCCGTTGTAGCGTCCGTCCACGATCAACCCTTCGCTGCGGGTCTGCCCGTACCAGTACAACGGGAACATCTCCGCGGCACCGGTGAACGTGTCGGGTAGGTGCAGGTAGCCGATCTTCCCGCCCGAGGCCGCCTCCACGGTCGCGAGATTCCGCTCGACCCAGTCGAGGTAACGGAATCTGGACTCGTCGGCCTGCGGGACGACGACCACGTCGCGCGCGTCCGACCCGGCTCCCGCGGCCAGCGTGAGGCGGACCGGCCTGTCGGCCAGCCCCTCGAACGCCGCGTAGACCTCTTTCGCGGTCGTGACCTCGCGCCCGTCCACGGCGATCAGGAGATCGCCCTCCCGCGCGTCCACGCCGGGGGCCGCAAGCGGAGGGAGCGCGCCGGTCTTCCAGTCGGGGACTCGGAGGATCCTCGAGATCCGGTACCGGCCGCTCGAGGGATCGGCGGCCCAGTCGGCGCCGAGCATCCCGACCGGGAACGTATCGGGCTTGCGGCGGCGATCACCGCCGTACACGTAGGTGTGGGAGGTCGCGAGCTCGCCGATCATCTCGCCCAGGATCCATCGCACCTCCACGCGGCTCGCCGCCGCGTCGATCAGCGGTTCATACTTCTTGCCGATCGCGGCCCAGTCGAGGCCGTGCATCCCGGGCTCGTAGTAGTAGTCGCGCTCCATGCGCCAGACCTCGCGGAAGATCTGCTTCCACTCCGCGCGCGGGTCCACTCTCATGGTCAGGCCGGCGAGGTCGAGCGGCTCCGCCTTGGGCTTTTCGGCGGAGGCGTCCAGGATCCCGATCTCGCTCCCCTTGCGCCAGACCACCGCGGTGCCGTCGGCGGAGAGGGCGTAGCCGTCCACCGCCTCGAGCACCGTGCGGGTCTTGCGCTCCTCGAGGTCGAACGCGACGAGCTTGCGGGTCCCGGGCTCCCGGATGTCGAACCGGTTGAAGTCGCCCTCGTCGGCGTCGAGGAAGAAGAGCGATCCCTCCGAGGCGGCGAGATCGCGGTAGTTTCCACGGGGGAGCGGCAGCGGCTCGATGCGCCGCTCGATCCCGGCGAAATCCACCACCGTCTTCGGCGCCCGCTCCTTCTTCTTCTGCTCCGCCCGCTTCTCGGCCAGGACCTCCGGCGACTCCTTCGACTTGGCCTTGGGCGGCTCGTCCCCGGTCTTCGGCGGGAAGAGAGCGGGCGCCCCCGCGCGGAGGGCCACGCTGTACAGCCCGGCGACCTTCTTGTAGACCAGCTCGAAGTCCATGTCGCTGTACGTCGGGTCGAAGCGGCGGTTGCTGACGAAGAAGAGCCGCTCGCCGTCCTCGGAGAAAACCGGCCCGAAGGCGTCGAGCGGGCCCGCGGTCACGGGCCTCGCTTCCTTCGTCTCGAGCGAGTAGACGAAGACCCGGTTGACGAGGTCGGAGCCCATCTTGGTGTACGCGAGGAACCGTCCGTCGGGCGACCAGGCGTGGTCGAAGATCGGCTTGGCGTCGATCGCCAGGTCCATCGCCTCGTGCTCCGCCCTGTCCACCTCGGTGACCCGTTTCGTGTTCAAGTCCACGTAGAAGAGCGTCAGCGTCTGGTCGGTGAAGGCGAGCTTCTTCGAGTCGGGGGAGAAGCGCGGCGCGAAGCGGTAACCGTCCCCGAGGGTCGTCAGCCGGACCGCCTTCTCCTTGCCGACGGGGTCCGTGAGCCAGACATCGTACTCGCCGCCGCGGTCGGAGAAAAACGCGATCCACCTGCCGTCGGGGGAGAAGACCGCGTCCTTGTCGCGCGAGCCGGGGTCGTTGGAGAGATTGCGGATGACCCCTTTCTCTCGCGGGACCGTGAAGATCTCGCCGCGGGCCACGACGACCGCCCGGTTCCCGTCGGGGGAGAGACCCACACGCGTGATCCAGTCCTCGACGTTCTTGACGTAGGGGCGCGTCTCCGGCGAGTCCGCCAGGACCTCGAAGGCGACCTGCTTCACCTGCCCGGTCGCCGGGTCGAAGACCTCGAGACCGCCCGCCCGGTCGAACACGATCCTGCCGGTGCCATCGGACGGCCGCCCGGCGTCGTGGTCGGCGAAGCGGGTGAGCTGCCTCTGCTGCCCCGTTTTCGCGTCGAGGGCGTAGAGGTTCAGCACCCCCTCGGGATCGGCCTCGAAGTAGATCGTGTCGCCGATCCACATCGGGAAACGCTCGGTCCCGCGGGCATTGGTCAGGCGGCGGTCGGTGCGGGTGCCGAAGTCGTAGAGATAGAGATCCGGTGCCAGCCCGCCGCGGTAGCGCTTCCACGTCCGGTCCTCGGTCGCGACGCGCGTGTACGCGATCTGGGACCCTTCCGGGGAAAAGCTGCCCCACCCGGCCTCGGGCAAGGGCAGCGCCTCGAGTCCCGAGCCGTCCGGAGCGATCAGGTAGAGCCGGGTGAAGCGGCTGTACGCGTCTCGCCCCGAGCGGAACAGGATCTTGCCGTTCGACGGGTGCCAGCCGACGACCTCGTCCCGCCCCGGGTGGTACGTCACGCGCGTGATGTCCCCCCCCTCGGTGCTCATGACGTAGACGTCGGTGTTGCCGTCGTAGTCCGCGGTGAACGCGATCCGCTTCCCGTCGGGGGAGAACTTGGGGTACCGCTCCTCGCCCTCGTGGAACGTGATCCGCTTGGCGACGCCGCCGCTCGCCGGGACCGTGAAGATGTCCTCGGCGTGGACGAACGCGATCAGGTCGCCATCGATGTCCGGCTGCGTCGCGAGCGCCCTCGGCGCCGCGGCGATCGCGCCAGGCGCCGCCGCGAGGAAGAGCATCAGGACGAGGCAGGGGAGAGCGGAGCGGAACGGGGCAGTGAGGGCAAGGCGCGCGGCAGGCAGCGACGTCGGCATGATGGAGCTCCCTCCGGGAAGTGAGATCGGAGACGCATGGTATGCGCGGGCGCCTTCGGACTCCAATCGGCACGCGCTCGACCCTGTGACCTTTCCTGCGCCCCGTCTCGACGCTCCGTGCGCGGTTCCACGGTCCGGTTGCTTCCCTGGTTGCACGGCGGGCCACGATCGGCCGCCAGGCGGACATGACCCGCGGATCGTCCGGCGCCCAGAGGGAAGCGGACCGTCCACCCGCCGGTGAGTCGTATTACGAGACCTGACCCCAATCTCCGGGCTATAATCCGTGTTTTCCGCGCTTGCCCGGATCCATCCCGAGGGATCCTGCTCCCAGGGCTCTCCACGAGTCCGAGGACGATCGTCGCGCGGGAATGGAGGAGGGTCGTTCATGTCCGGGGCGCGCATCGTCCGCATCGCAAACGGACAGGGATTCTGGGGTGACTCCGTCGACGCCCCGGCGAGGCTCGTCGAGGAGGGGCCGCTCGATTACCTCACGCTGGACTACCTGGCCGAGGTCACGATGTCCATCCTCCAGAAGCAGAAGCGGCGCGACCCCCGGGCAGGATACGCGACCGACTTCGTGGACCTCGTGCGGCGGGTCCTCCCGGCGATGCGTAAGAAGAAGATCCGCGTGATCGCGAACGCGGGGGGCGTGAATCCCCCGGCGTGCCGTGAGGCGCTCGTCGAGGTCGCTCGATCGGCCGGGGCACGAGGGCTCCGGATCGCCACCGTCACGGGAGACGACATCCTCGACCGGATCGACGCGCTGATGGCCGGGGGTGTCTCGTTTCGGAACCTGGATGACGGTCGGCCGCTTTCCGAGATCCGCGAGCGGGTCGTCGCCGCCAACGTCTACGTGAGCTCGTTTCCGGCGGCGGAAGCGCTGCGCGACGGAGCCGACATCGTAGTGAGCGGCCGATCCACCGACCCGGGCCTCGTGGTCTCGCCGCTGATCGCCGAGTTCGGATGGCGGGCGGCGGACTGGAACCTGCTGGCCGCCGGGACCGTCGCGGGACACATCATCGAGTGCGGAGCCCAGTGCACCGGCGGGAACTTCAGCCGTTGGTGGGAAGTGGAGGGCTGGGACCGCCTTGGCTATCCAGTGCTCGAGGTGCGCGGGGACGGCACCTTCGTCGTGACGAAGCACGACGGAACGGGCGGGCTCGTGACGGTGGACACCGTGAGCGAGCAGCTCGTCTACGAGATGGGGGATCCGCGCGAGTACATCACGCCCGACTGCATCGCCGACTTCACCACCGTCCGGCTCGAGCAGGAGGGGAAGGACCGAGTCCGGGTGAGCGGGGTCGCCGGCCGACCTGCTACCGACTCCTACAAGGTGTCGATCGCGTACCTGGAGGGATACAAGGCGACCGGGCAGCTCACGGTCAGCGGACCCGATGCGCTGGCGAAGGCGCGGGTCTGCGCGGACGCGCTGTGGGGAAGACTGCGCCGCGCCGGCGTCACGTGCGACCAGTCCCTCACCGAGTTCGTTGGCGTGGACTCCTGTCACGGCGCGATCACGCCGCCGGGTTCCGTGGCCGGCGAGGTCGTCCTGCGCGTGGGGGTCAAGGACGCGAGCCGGGACAAGGTGGACCGGTTCGGCAAGGAGCTCGCTCCGCTGGTGACGTCGGGCCCTCCCGGCGTGACCGGTTTCGCCGGCGGCCGACCGAAGGCCACCGAAGTCCTCGGGTTCTGGCCGGCGCTGATTCCGAAGGGCCTGGTGCGGCCCGACGTGGTGATCGAGGAGGTGAAGTGAGGTGAGGAAGATCCCGCTCTACTCCATGGCCCACGCCCGCTCGGGGGACAAAGGGGACGGCTCCAACGTCGGAGTGCTTTCCTACGACGAGCGCGGGTACGAGATCCTGCGCGCGTGGCTGACTCCGGAGCGGGTCAGGAAGCACTTCCGCGGCATCGTCCGCGGCGAGGTGGAGCGGCACGAGATCCCGAACCTGCTCGGCCTCAACTTTCTCCTCCGCGACTCGCTGGGCGGGGGCGGCTCCGCGAGCCTCAAGAACGACGCTCAGGGGAAGACCCACGGGATGGCCCTGCTCCGCATGGAGGTCGAGGTGCCCGACGATTACCAGCCGCGCGAACCGGGGCCACAGGGCGCTTTGGCGCCGGGAGGGGAGCTGCGATGAACGATCTCCGCTGCGTGCGCGTCGAGGCCTCGCCGGACGGCGTTCGAGTTCTGACCCTCGACCGCCCGCCGGTCAACGCGCTGGGCCGGGAGCTCGTGGCCGAGCTCCTGCGCGCGCTGGCGCACCTCCGGGAGGATTCCCAGGCTCGTTGCCTGGTGGTGCGCTCCTCGGGGAAGCACTTCTGCGGGGGAGCGGATCTCAAGGAGCGGCAGGGGATGAGCGTGGAGCAGGTTCGGGAGTTCGTGCCGCGCCTGGGGGCCGCCTGCACCGCGCTCGCGGAGATCCCGTTCCCGACGCTCGCTGCGGTTCGGGGCGCGGCCGTGGGGGGCGGGTGCGAGCTGGCCCTCGCGTGCGACCACCGCATCCTCGCCGAGGACGCGACCATGGGCCTTCGGGAGACCGCCCTGGCCATCATTCCGGGAGCGGGCGGCACGGCGCGGCTTCCTCGCCTGGTGGGGCTGGCACGGGCGAAGCGTTGGATCTTCACCGCGCACGCCCACAGTGCGATCGAGTCCCTGGCGGACGGCGTGGCCGACAAGGTGGTTCCGGTGTCGGACCTCGACTCGGAGGCGCGACGCTGGGCCGAGACGATCGCCTCGCACGGCCCGGTCGCGATCCGTCTCGCGAAGCGGGCCATCGAGCGCGGATTCGACCTCACGCTCGAGGAGGCGCTCCGCTTCGAGTGGGAGTGCTACCAGGGGACGCTTCCCACGCGGGATCGCGAGGAAGGACTGCGGGCGTTCGCGGAGAAGCGCCCGCCGCGGTTCGAAGGGCGCTGATCGCTCGAATCTCCCCTTGCCGATCTCGCGCCCGGGCCTCGGGGCCGACGAAGGCGGTCCGCGGCGAGCTACAATGGCCTCCGCATGCGCTACCGCACTCTGACGATCGATCCTCCGCTCGTCCTGGCCCCCATGGCCGGGATCACGGACGGGCAGTTTCGCCTGGTGCTTCGCCGGCTCGGGGGCGTCGGGCTCGTCACCATGGAGTTCGTGTCGTCGGAAGCCCTGACGCGTGGAAACCCGCGGACGACGCGGATCCTGCGGTACTCCGAGGAAGAGCGGCCGCTCTCGATCCAGATCTACGGCTCCGACCCGGATCGCATGGCGGACGCGGCCCGGATCGTCGAGGAGATGGGCGCCGACGTGTGCGACATCAACATGGGTTGCCCGGCGAACAAGGTGCTCAAGGGCTGCTCGGGGTGCGCTCTCATGGGCGACCTCGATCTCGCCCGTCGCATCGTCTCGACCGTGCGATCGGCGATTCGCATTCCTCTCACGGTCAAGTTCCGGGCCGGGGTCCGCGAGGCGGAACGGAACGACCTGGAGCTGGGCAGGATCTGCGAGGCGGAAGGGGTGGACGCGGTGGCGCTCCACCCGCGCACGGCGAAGCAGATGTTCGGCGGCCGGGCCGACTGGTCGAGGATCGCGCGACTCAAGGAGGCGCTCTCGATTCCGGTCGTGGGAAACGGCGACGTGGCGACCGCGGAGGACGCGGTTCGCATGTTCCGCGAGACTGGCTGCGATGCGGTCATGATCGGTCGGGCATCCATGAAGAACCCCTGGATCTACCGTCAGGCCGCGGCGCTCCTCTGCGGCCGCCCGCCTCAGGAGCCCACTCTCGAGGATCGGCGCGACCTGATCCTCGGCCACTTCCGGCTCCTCCTCCTCGACGACGAGGCGGAGCCCTCCTACGTGCTCCACAAGCTCCGGACCTTTCTCGGGTGGTACACCCACGGCCTCCCGGACGGCAGGCACCTGCGGGCGGAGATCAACTCGCTCGCGACCGTCCCGGCCTTTCTCGATGCCGTGGAGGAGTTCTTCGCGCGAGCGCTGGCGGCGGCGTGATCCAGGCGGGCTGCCCGCGGATGGGGGCGGAACGGCGATGAAGATATCCAAGCGTGGCGAGTACGGTGTGCGTGCGCTGTGCCACTTGGCGCGACATCACGGGACCGGCGTCTCTCACGTCGCGCAGATCGCCAGGGACGAGGGGATTCCGGCCAAGTTTCTCGAGGGGATCCTCCTCCAGCTCAAGCACTCCGGCATCCTCGCCAGTCGCCGGGGAGTGGAGGGCGGCTACATGCTTGCGAGGCCGCCGGAGGAGGTCCCGCTGGGAGAGGCGATCCGATGTCTCGACGGGCCGCTGGCGCCCCTCGGGACCGCCGACGACCTCGTGCGGCTCATGGCGGAGAACCCGAGGCATGCCGGGTTCTACGCGACGCTGAAGGAGGTCCGCGACGCCGCGGCGGCAATCCTGGACCGGACGAGCCTGGCGGACATCGTGGCGCGCAGCCCGGAGAGCCCGATCGAGCCCTGAGTTCGGCCGACACGGGCCATCGAGGATCCGCTCGCGGAATCGGGGACAGTCTCCCATGACGCCTCGGGGCGTCACCCTGAGATCATGAGAACATCCCGTGGGAAATGCACGCCGGTCTGCCGGCGTGCATTTCCCACGGGAGCCGGGGGCGCGGGGGCGGAGCCCCCGGATTTGCTTGCCAGCAACCGAATCTCGCACAACGCTTCGTGGCTCGAATGAACTGCGGGCGCGCGAGATCGGGTTGCTAGAGTGAAAATACCGGGGGCCAGCCCCCGGACCCCCGCACCCGCGTACGGTGCAGTCCGGCAGACCGGCCTGCACCTCCCGCGGGTTTTTCATCGCTTTCGGGTGAAGCCCCGAGCTTCATGGGGAACTGAAATGAGAATACGGGGGCCAGCCCCCGAACCCCGGCTCCCGCAGAAAATGCACCCCGGCGGACCGGCGTGCATTTCCGCGGGACGTTTTCAGCATTTCAGGGTGACGCCTCAGGCGTCATGGACGACTGTCCCCGATTCGCGTCGAGCTGCCTACTCGCCGCTCTTCCGTCGTTCGCGGCCGCGACCGCGGCGCATCGCGGGCCGCGCGCGCCTCCGACATCATGGGCGATGGGCGGGGTGTACGTCAGACGAGTGACGATGCGATGCGTCGAGTGCCCGATCGTCGTTCATCGCTCGAGAGCGTCACGGGGACACGAGATTCACTCCGGAGCCAGAGCGAAGGGAACCTCCACCTGTTTTCCGTCGATCTCGAGGATCGCTACCCCGCGCTTTCCATCCCACGACTTGACCAGCTTCGGACGGCGATCGGCCCGCCTGTAGGGGTCCGCCCCCGGCTCGCCCTGGTCGAGCCAGGTTTGAAGCGCCGCCGCCAGGTCCCTTGCGGCGCCCTCCGGAACCGGGTGCTCGAGCTTTCCGGTAAAGACCGTCAGGGTGCCCCTGCGGCGGGAAAGACCCATCTGAATATCCGATCGCAGAGCGAGCGAGTCGGCGCCTGCCGACCGAGTGATGTCCGTCGGACCCTGGCGCTGCGACTTGACCGGACGCCTCTCGATGCCGGCCGAAGACCGAGAGCGCAGGTCCCTGATCTTCTCCTTCTGAGCTGGAGGCAGAGCGGTCTCGTCGACCGGACGGATGAGGGCGTCGCGTCCGCGGAGGTCCCCCTGCCTCTCGAGCACCTGAGCGGCATCGATCCGCACCTCCATCTCCCTTTCCGAGTTCCCGTTGGCGTGATAGGAGCGTGCCAGCAGCTCGACGACCCCCGGGTCGAGGGGAGGCTTCTGGGGCTCTGGGATCCGCTGCCAGGTATCGTACGCATGCTGGAGCTGGAAGCTGGCGGTGCCCGGCTCGGAAGGGCTGCCCCAGGGTCGCGAGCCGGTCGTGGCGAGGTAGCCGTAGAGCTCGCCCATCGTGCGGTGGAACTGGTAGATCTCCTCCGGTCGGCCCCGAGCGTACGCTGCGGACTTGGCCGAGAAGAGCTGCCCCTCGTACTCGGCGAGCAACCGGTTGACTCTCTGGACATCGTCGAGCTCGACGTAAAGCTCGACGAGCTTCTGGACCGCTCGCACCTCGATCCCGTGCGGATGCAGGGTGGCTGCCTTGCGCAAGAGGGCGCCGGCGAGCTCGACGCGTCGATGTTGCCCCTGCCATTCCCCCAGCCCGAGGAGCACGGAGGTCATCGCCTCGCTTGGCCAGACCCCGCCATGCGGCGGCCGGCTCGTCGTGTCCGGAGGACCGCCCCAGGAGCTGAGCTTCTCGTTCCGTAGCGCGTCGCCTCCCGGAGTGCTGGCGAGACGATAGACCGCGAGGAGCTCCCCAGCCATCGTCCCGAGGTCGGCGTCGGTCCTCGAGCCGGCTCAAGCTCGCCGCCTCGCTGGATTTGAGAAACGCCGCGGGGTCGACGTAGCTCCTGCCCAGGCTCTCGGCGACGAGAGTGAGGAGCTCCCGGCGGGCCGGAGCCGGCCACGCGGCTTCGAGAGCGAGCAGGCTTGCCTGCCGCGCGGTGACGACCTCGCCCGCTGCCAGCAGTCGCCAGACGTACGCGAGGAATTCGTCGGAGCTTCGGGGAGGGCCCTTCACGCAGCACGAGACCAGGCCGTCGTGAGCCTCGCGGTTGCGGACCGCGCCCTGCGCGAGCTCCAGGTAGATCGGGATCGCGGCCGCGCAGTCGCCCTGCGAACGCAGGAAGTTCGCCTGCTGCAAGCGAAAGACCCCCGCGAGCGCGCCGCCGAGCTCGGCGGCCTTGCCGTAGGCCTCGCGCGCGGCGGCGACGTTCCCCAGGGCCTGGTGGATCCTGGCCAGGTTGAACCAGGATGAGGCGGAATCGGGCTTGACGGCCAGCACCTCGCGATAACGTTCAGCCGCCATGCGGAGGAGGCGGAAGTCCTTGCGCGACTCCCCCTCGAGCTGAAGCGTGACCGCGAGATCGAAGAGGCTCGCCGCTTTCGCCGCCTCGTCGGGCGCCCGTTCCGTCGCTTCCTCGAATGCCCGGCGGGCGTCCTCGTAGCTGCCGGCGGCTCGCGCCTCCTGTCCTTGTCGGCGCAGGCGCTCGGTATCGACCGAAGGCTCCTGCCCGGAGGCGATTCCGGCCGACACGCAGGTCAGGACAACGGCGGTCGCGAAGGATCGCCAGCGCGCGGAACCGCGCGTGCGCTCCTCGCCCTGCTGGGATCTCTTCTTCGCTGACATCGTCGTTCTCCTCATGGCCCGGTGACCAGAGGCTGGGTGCCGACGCAGGGATCGCCCGAGCCATCGTCGAAGTGGTACTCCGCCATGCGAACCAGTTGCGATCCCGGCGAGACGGTCCGAAGGATGTCGGCCACGGCGTCGTTCCAGAAGCTCGCCTGATCGATCCTCGTCGGAGCGAACTGGAAGCTGGCGATCTCGCCACGAATTCGCGAACCGATCTCGGGCCGGCTCAGGCAGGCGGCGGCGCGAAGGACGAGGTCACCGCTCTGGGTGCCGCCCGTCTCCCGGAGCGGCGCGGTGAACTGGACGGCGATCCGGGAGCCGGTTCCGGCGTTGAGGTCGCGGAAGGAGAAAGGAAGAAGAAGAGCGTGGGCGTCCCGATTCACCTCCAGCTCCGAGGTCAGCGAGATGGTGTACAAGAACGATGTCGACAACCGGGTGCGGAAGTCCTCGTCTTCGAGGAGTGCCCGCAACCGGTCTTGGACGGCCTTGGTGAAGGCGGCGGCATCGTCGGTGGGGAGGAGGGGATTGCGGTCGCTGTCGAACGGACTGGTTCCGAGCTGCGTGAGCTCGACCTCCAGACCCGCCTCGGCGACCTTGGAGAAGCTGAAGAAGTAATTCGTGCCCATCGTCCGACCCGGAGCCCAATCATCCTCGAGATGAACGACCCACCGGTTGGGCAAAGTGCCCGGGCCGACCTCGCCGACCCAGGTCAGAAAGCCGAAGCGGCGCTGCGCCTCTGCGGCCAGCCATTTCGACACCTCGGCCTCGACCACCGGCTTGCGCTCGAGCAAAGACGCGGTGAGCCTCGGGCTGTCGATGATCAACCGGGCGCCGACCTTGGGTGGCTTCGCCCCCTGATCCTGCGCCCCCGCGGCGAGCGCCGACAGCAGGGCGATCGCCAGCGCTGAGGGGGCGTCACGGTATGCACGACGACAGTTTCGAGCCATCTTCCGCCTCCATTTCCCACACCTTGACCGCCGTCCCCTCGAGATCGTAGAGCTCCCGTCGCGCCGACTGCCAGAGCGGCTCCGGCTCGCCGCGCTTGACCAAGCGCAGGGTCACCGGGCCGCCCCTTCCCCAACCGAGCGACGGCTCGAATCGGGGCGACTCCAGCCAGAGATGAAGCCAGCGATCCTTCTGCTCGTCCTCGACCTGGAGGCGCTCCAGAACGCGACGGAGAAGCTGCTCGAGATCCTCCCTCGAGAGGCACTCGTGGAACCGCTCTTCCGTGGCGCCGACGACGATCGCCTGACGGGCAACCTCCGGCACCGTCCAGAATACGCCCGTTTCGCCCACGGCCTCGAGGGAGCAGAGGGCTCCTTGCGCGCGGCCGAGCCTCGGCAGGTTCTGGTTGACGTTCCCGAAGGGCAGCAGGAGCAAGATCGGGCTCGGCAGGGGGACGAGCCAAGCGGTCAGGCTCAACGCCGTGAAAAGCGCGAGCGAAACCGCCGTTGCGGCGGCCGAGGCGATCGCTCGGCGCAGCGCGCTCTTGATCTCCTCTCCGGCGAAGAACTGCAAGAAACCCCAGACCAGCGCCGCCAGACCCAGCGCTCCGAGACCGCCGAAGGTGGGCCAGCTCGGCGGCAGGCGGGGCTCGATCTGCCGGGAGAAGACGACGATCGTCGCGACCAGGCAGGCGGAGACCAGGGCGAGATTCGCCCAGAATCTGCGCGTCGGTCGCTCCTCGACGCCCTGCGGAAAGACCACGCCGTCGCTGTCGTCGTCGAGACGCAGGTAGAGCACGAACGAGCCCCAGTCCGAGACGGCCGGCGGGTCGAGGTTGAAGATCGCGAGCCGGCCCGCGGAGACTGCGGCATCGATGGGCACGCCGGCGGCGAGCTGATCGTAGAAGCTGCGGGCGAACTCGATCGCGGCGCGATCCTCGATCCGGAACTGGTTCGCCAACACCGCCGGCAGCCGTTCGTGGGCCAGCACGGGTCCCACGCCGGTCCAGGCGCGGATGGCGTCGCGCCGGCCGCTGTAGCAGGAGTTGAGCACGGCGACTCGGACGCCGTGACCGATGAGATTGAGAGCCACCTGCTCGGCCGGAACCGCCAGCCCGCCGCCCTGCCGATCCTCGAACAGCAGGTAGCCCTCCCCCTCCGCGGTTCTCGGGATGTCGCCGAGCTGGCCCTCGCTGAACATGCCATGACCGCCGAAATGAAAGAGGTGGGCGTCGCCCTCGAGACTCCGGCGCAGATCCTCGAGCGTTCCTGTCGCCGGAAACACCGAGTCGACCGCCAGCTCCGCGAGCGCGGATTCGATCTTCTCTTTCTCCCCGGCCAGGTCGAGTCGGTCCGAGCCGGGAAGCGTGGGGTTCGAGGTCAGGCAGACGAGGCGCGGCCGTCCGACGGGCGAGAAGGGCTTGGGGGGGCGCGGCAGCGGCTCGTAGCGGGTCAGCGAGATCTCCGGGCGCAGGGAGAGAAAGCCGCGCTGATCCCTCTGTCCCGCGGGTGTTCCGGGCAGCGGCAGGTAGGCGAACTCCCAGGGCAGGGCGGCGAGGGCCGGCTCCTCGATGCGCAGTCGCAGACGCAGCCCTTCGTTTTCCCCGAGACCCGCGAGGCTCAGCTCGAACAGCTCGCGGACGGTGCCGGGAGGCAAAAGCATCCCCCCCAGCCGCTCGCCCAGGTCGATGAGCTCCGCGCCATCGACCGCGCCCCCCTCGAGTCGTTGGATGCTCGCCCGCAGGCCCGGCGGCAGCTCGACCGCGCTCGCCTCGGAGTGTTTCTGATCGCCCGCCGGAGCCCTGCCGACCCGCACCATGAAGCTCTCGCCGCCGGCCTTGGCCTGGTGATCGTACAGCTCGAGATCGAAGTTGCGATAGAGGCGCATGGTCTCCCTAGGCGCGGCTGTAGGCCTCGAGCAGGCGCGGCCAGCGGCTGGTTCGGGCGAAGTCGGTCTCGATGTAGAAGGGGGAGACCGAGGCGCCGAGCGGCAGGTAGATCGAGAGCCCGTCGCACTTCTCGACTCGGGCGCCATGCGCCCGCGCGGCGACGATCGCCGAGCGCTCGCCCGGCTCGAATGCGTCGCGCACCTTCCGCGCCGCAGCGGCCACCGCCGGGCTCGTGTCCGCCGCGAGCGCGGCGCAGAAGCCGCCGAGATCCCAGAGGGTACTGGAGCAGAAGCTGGTCGAGTGCTTCTGCGCTCTCCAGATCCAGGTCGCCGAGGCCGGCATCGCGTCGAGCAACGCACCGGCGAGGCCATCGACCGCCCTCGTCAAGTCATCCATCCTCGTCAGGTCGATCGCGGCCTGGGTCACATCGCCGCCCGTGGGTCGCGCGACGTAGGAGTCGATGTAAGCCTCCACGAGATGGGCCGCGAGCTCGGCACTCGAGATCCCGGGTCGGCTGGCGAGCGGTGAAAGCGCCCGGTCGTACGGCCAACCGTCCGCCGGTTCCAGCTCCTCCGAGGCGACGAGGAAGCGAGCGTGAGGCGCGGCCTGAACGGCGACCTCGATGTTGCTCATCAGGCAGGCGTCCATGCCGAGCAGGTCGATCGGCTGGCCCAGGATCCCTCGGATCTGCCCGAGAGCCCGGCCGAGCTCGACGGTGTCCAGCGAGTGGCCGCTGCCGTCGTCCGAGCAGATGGCTCGCGTCGCGGGCTGTTGGCCAAGGAGCCGCTCGAGCGCCGGGCGGAACATGAGCCGGCGACAGGGCGAGGCCGCCCGGATCGACGCTTCGCGAGTCGTGAAGCCGGCGCTGCCAACCCCTCGGGCCAGGCGGTCGATCTCCGCCGGCTCCCAGCCGCCGCCGTGGTTCCACAGAACGAGCCCGTACCGGGTGGCCGGGTACGAGGTGCGAGCCCAACGGACGAAATCGACGAGGACCTCCGGGCTGCCGCTGTCGGTCTCACCGAGCGTCCACTCCTTCTCGCCCTTGCCGTCCTTGCCGATCCGGTAGCGAAGCGTTCCCCTGTCTCCGGCGTTGTCGAACTGCGCCAGCAGATTGACGCGTTCCGTCGATCCGACCCGGCGCATCTGATCCAGGTCCTCGATGCCTGCGGCCGACAGATCGTTGTCCCCCGCCAGGTAGACCATGAACGTCCAGCTTTCGTTCTGCATCGTGAAGTCCCCGCGCTTCGGTGCAGCGTGAGCTCGCTGCAGTCACTCCCCGGCAGCCGCCCCGGCGGGTCTCGTCATCCGTTCCCTGGTGAAGGGCGAGACCATGAGGCCAGGCGAATCAATCCGTCGTGGCGACCCGGGTGTACGAGAGGAAAGCGAGGAGACGGTGCCGCGAATCGGGGACGGCGACCGAAGCTCGCACGACACGCCGTGGTTTGGATGAGTTGCGTGCGGGCGAATTTCGGTTGCTGTCCCCGACTCGCTTCGATTCAGCTCCTCCTCACGTTCCTGTCGTCACCCCTGTGACCCTTCATCGGGCTCTCTCGGCGACCGAGCGTCCGAGCGGGATGGTATGACACCCTCGGGACCCAAAGGAAGCCCCATCCGACTCGGCTCGCCGTCCGTCTCGCGCCGGGAGGCTGCGCGCGGTGGCGCGTCTGGCGGTCGAACGAGACCCGCCGCTGGCCGCCACGATCGATCTCGATCGCGCGTCGTCGCCGGAGCACGATCACGAACGGGGCGCCGTGCGCGGGATGACGGTACGCCGGTGTCGCGCCCGGAAGCTCCCGACGAGAATGCGGGCGGCCGCACGGAGTCTTGGCTACAATGCTCGGACCGAGGCGGGATCACCCCGCTTCGGGCGCGCCCGCCCGCTGGCCGCGCCCAACGCGAAAGGACCAGATCCATGGAATTCCGCAGGCTGGGGATCGTGGGCGGCGGGATGATGGGCCGCTCGATCGCGGAGAAAGTCTCGTCGAACGGGATCGACGTGGTCGTCCACGAGCTCACCGAGGACGGCGCCGAACGCTCGCGACAGGAGCTGGTCGGCGCTCTCGACGAGGAGCTCAGGAAGTGGGGAATCACCGCGTCGGAGAAGAAGGTGATCCTCGGCCGGATCCGGTTCACGACGGACATCCGAGCGCTTGGCGAGGCGGACATGCTCATCGAGGCGGTCACCGAGGACCTGGCCGCGAAGAAGCGAGTCATGGCCGAGATGGGTGCGGCGTGCCCCGCCGATCGTGTGTTCCTGACGAACACGTCCACGCTGAGCATCACGGAGATCGCGGCGGCGTCCGGGCGTCCCGACAAGGTGATCGGCGTCCACTTCCTGCCTCCGGTCAGCCGGAATCCGATCGTCGAGGTGGTGCGCGGAATCGAGACGTCGGACGAAACCTACGACAGGGCGATGGCCCTCGTCCGGGCGCTCGACAAGACGCCGATCGAGGTGTTCGAGTATCCGGGATACGTGGCGACCCGGGCGATCGTGCCTCTCCTCAACGAGGCGATGCACATCGTGATGGAGGGCGTCGCGAGCGCCGAGGACGTGGACACCGCCCTCCGACTGGGATACCAGTTCCGCATGGGGCCGC
>CAVOVZ010000021.1:0-87788 GCA_963699985.1 Terriglobia bacterium | reverse complement strand
ATGTTTGCGCATGTCCACATAACCGTCCGCTTCACATAATTCGGATTGAACTAAACCGCTGCGCGGTGGAAGGCGTCGCGCCGCGCGTGCATGCACTCGATCGCGTGGCTCCCAGCCCCGGTTGACGCTGGATCGGTGATCCTTTCCCCGTGGCCGTCGTCGTGACGGCCGGTCGTCGAGCTCCTACGACGGGGAGGATCGCCATGGGCAAGTTTCAAGACCTAATGGACCGCGAGCTCCGCATTCGGGGTCTCGCTGAGAACACGAGGAAGAGCTACCTCGAGAAGATGCGGTGTTTCGTCCGCCACTTCATGCGGCCGCCAGACCAGCTCACCGCCGAGGATGTGAAGCAGTACCAGCTCTTCCTGACGAAAGACCGGAGGGTGACGTGGAGCACCTTCAACGTCCACGTCTGTGCCATCCGCTTCTTCTACCGGGCCGTGCTCCAGGTCGACTGGGACGTCGAGCACATCCCCTATCAGAAAACCGGCAAGAGGCTGCCGGTGGTCCTCAGCGGCCAGGAGGTGATCGCCCTCCTCAACGCGGCGAAGAACCTCAAGCACCGTGCCATCCTCATGACGCTTTACTCGGCCGGCCTTCGCGCCAGCGAGGCGGTCCACCTGCGGCTGGAGGACATCGACAGCAAACGCATGATGATCCGGGTCGCCCAGGGGAAGGGACGCAAGGACCGCTACGTCATGCTGTCCGGCAAGCTCCTCGAGACGCTGCGCCGGTACTGGTTGAAGAGCCGTCCCGACCCCTGGCTCTTCCCCGGGCAGACCTCCCGCGATCCGATCACGTACGGGTCCGTCGACAGGTTCTTCGCCCGCGCGAAGGAGAAGGCCGGCATCCGCAAGCGCGTCTGTCCGCATTCGCTGAGGCATTCGTTTGCCACGCACCTGCTCGAGCGTGGGGTCAACATTCGGGTGATCCAGCGCCTCCTCGGCCACCGGAGCCTGCGATCCACGGAGATCTACACCCACGTGGCCGAGAGCTACGTTCGAGACACGAAGAGCCCGCTCGACGACCTCCTGCCCAACTTCGAGGGGGTCACGCTGTCGGAGGAGTGAGCGGTGGCGACCGGGGTGGCCGACCAAGGCCACCTGGAGCTGGCGGACGTCTTCCGGACCCACGGCCAACAGCTTGTTGGCTTGAGCGAGCGGCAGCGCCGCGTCGTCGCCGCGATCACGAGTTGTCGCACGGCGGCGCTCGGGGGCCACGTCCGGGAATGCGACCACGGCTGCGGGTATCAGGAGATCTCGTACAACTCCTGCCGGGACCGCCACTGCCCGAAGTGCCAGGGGCTCGAGCGCGTACGCTGGCAGGAGGCGCGGGCGGAGGACCTCCTGCCTGTGTCCTACTTCCACCTCGTCTTCACCGTCCCCGACGCGCTCCACGAGATCTTCCTCGGACACCCGCGGGTGGCCTATGACCTGCTCTTCGCCGCGGTGGCCGAGACCGTGGCGGAGGTGGCCGCGAACCCGAAGAACCTCGGCGCCGAGATCGGCATGACGGCGGTCCTGCACACCTGGACGCAGACTCTCCTCTACCACCCGCACCTCCACTGCATCGTGCCGGGCGGCGGTCTGGACCCGAGTGGCCGTCGATGGATCCCGGCGAGGGAGAACTTCTTTCTTGCGGTTCGCATCCTCTCCGTGGTCTTCCGCGCGAAGTTCCTCGCCGCCCTCGAACGCGCCGTCGCCTGTGGGAAGATCGCCTCGTCCGTCGGCAGCGGTGCCGACGCGTCGCGACTCCTGCATCGAGCCGCCCGCCGCAAGTGGGTCGTCTACAGCAAGCGTCCGTTCGCCGGGCCGAAGCAAGTGCTGGCCTACCTCGGCCGTTACACCCATCGCATCGGAATCTCCAACGAGCGCATCCTCTCGATGGACGATGAGGCAGTGACGTTCCTCTACAAGGACCGCGCGGACGGCGACCGGCGCAAGCCCCTCACCCTTCCCGCCGAGGCCTTCCTCCGCAGGTTCCTGCTGCACGTGCTCCCCCGACACTTCGTCCGCATCCGCCACTACGGACTGCTCGCGAACTCCGTGAGGCGGGAGCGGATCGCCCGCTGCCGGAAGCTCCTCCATGCGCGCGAGGAGATCGCCCCGCGCACGCCTCGCGAGCCCTGGGAGGAACTCCTCCTGCGGCTCACCGGCAAGGACGTGACGCGCTGTCCGCAATGTGGCGAAGGACGCCTTCGCACGACGTTGCGGATCGAACCGACCGGCTGTGCTCGCCGGGTCGAGGAGAGGGCGGGCTCGCCATGACAACGCCCACGGATTCGACCCACGCCAGGCCGCGCGCCGACCGGCCACGGACGGCGCAGGGGACCGTCCGTCCTCATCGCACCTTCCGCGACCTCTCTCGCTCCTGGCTAGAACTGCGAACGCCACGGCTCACGCCCGAAGGCGCCGATCCCGCGCTCGCGGCTCCCTCGCACAGGTCTCCGACGCGATCCTCAAGTCGGACGGTCGAACACCAATCCCCATAGCGAGGCGCCGACGGTGTGCCCCGCGGTTCAGTTCAATGCGTTCTTCCCGGCATAGCGCTTCGCGCACGCCGGGAAGAACCCTTTTCAAAATGTGGAGCTCCCACATTTCCCGCTTTGGGGTGCGCCTCGCATTCATGGCGAAATCCTCGAGCTCGGCATCGACGTGTCCCAAGCAACCGTCGCCAAGTACATCCCGCGATGCCGCGAACCACCGTCCCCGACGTGGCGGGCGTTCCTCGAGAACCACGTGAAGCAGATGGTCCCGTCGACTTCTTCACGGTACCCGCGGCGACCTTCCGAGTCCTGTTCGTCTTCATCGTCCTCGCCCACGAGCGCAGGAGAGTCCTGCACTTCAACGTCACCGAGCATCCGACTGCAGGTTGGACGGGGCGACAACGGAGAGAACCGTTCCCGTGCAACATCGCACCGCGTTTCCTTCTCCGTGACCGCGACGGTGTTTCCGGCGACGACTTCGTTCGTGTCGTGCGATCCCTCACGATGGAGCAGGCCCTCGTCACCGCAAGGTCCCCCTGGCAGAACCCATTCGCCGAACGCATCGTGGGTTCCATTCGTCGGGAGCGCCTCGACCCTGTCGTCGTCCTGAACGAGGCACATCTCCGACGGCTCCAGGAGTGCTACTTCGCGTACGACCACCGGACGAGAACGCACCTCTCGCTCGACAGAGATTCGCCGGAGACCCGCGAGGTCGAGCCGCCGGATCGCGGCGAGATCGTTGAGATTGCGGCGGTCGGCGGCATCCACCATCGACATGCGCGGCGAGCCGCCTGAGCGCTGTTCGCCAGCGAGGTAGCTTTCGTCTCGCGAAGGTCGAGTTGTGCCCGCGTGGTCGCGACCCGCCCTCGCGGCCGGGTCGCGAAGGGGGGCACGCGGCGGCCGACGTCACCCGGTCGACAGATGAAACCACCGTGGATCCCGCTGCACCTGCTTTTCGACGCCAGCTTTCGATCGGATGGAGTTCTTGGTGGCCACACCTCTTCGGGCGACGTCCCCGGCCCGTAGCCGCCATCGCCCGCTCGGCGATCGGACCTCGATGCCGCCGCGGGCGTACCGGGTCCGCGACTGCGGCGTCCTCGCCTCGTCGGCTCGGCGAATCAGAAGCGTTGACCGAACACGAAGTACCAGTGATCGCGGTCCTCGGTTTGGCCCCAGCCGAGGTACACCGGGCCGGCCACGGTCTCCGCACCGACGAACAGCGCACCGCCGGACCGCAGGGATTTCCACGTCACCGGATCGTCGGCGGCGTAGGCGTTTCCCGCCTCGAGCGACGCGCCGATGAACACGCGGTTGGACAGGGCGCCGAGCTCGAGGCGAACCAGATCGTAGTAGAAGACCGCCCGTACGATTCCGCCCTTCTTCCCGATCAGCTCGTTTTTCCCCAGCCCGGAGAGGCGGAGGAATCCCCCCAGGAGCACGGTGGAGCGCTCGGCGGTGTCGCCGTGCACGTTGAGCCCTCCCTCCGCTCCGAGCACCACCGTGCCCTGTCCGGCCGAGATCGCCTTCTCGAGGTCGGCCATGAGGTACGTCCCTTCGAGGTTTGCCCCGAGCGCTTCGTCGGAACGGACGAGATCGATCTCGGCGCGCGTTCCCCGCGTGGGAAACGCCACGGTGTCCTCGGTATCCGCGCGGAACGAGAGCCTGACGCCTCCGCCTTCCTCGTCGAAGGAAGGGAAGATGGAGAGGCCGATGCGGGGAAAGGCGGAATAGCTCCCCCGGAACAACCCCAGCCGCAGATCGCCCCAGCGCCCGAACACCCTTCCCGCGTCCAGGCGCGCGGTGCGCCCCTCCAAGGTGTAGTCGGCGACCGGATTGCCGTCCACCCAGATGTTCTGCGTGCGGCGCTCGTACTCGACGCTCGGGGCCACGAACCATCGCAGCCCGGGATCGAAGGGCTGATAGAACTCGCTGCGGAAGACGATGTCGTTGCCGAACTGCCCGATGTTGACCCACTCTCCGGCTCGGCGATTGACGGCCAGCACCATGTGGCGCACGGTGAAGGCGTACGACGCCGCTCCCTGGAGATCGCTCTCGAGGCTGAGGCCGAACTGCAGGCTCCCCCGGCCGTACGGCTTGGCGGGCGTCCGCAGCGTGAGCGTCCCGCGACCGTCCCGGACGTCGAAATCGTCGCGCAGGACACCGAAGTAATCGAGAGCGTACAGCGTGCGCAGGTCGCTCCGCAGCTTCGCGTCGTCGAGCGGTGCTCCCGTGGGAACATCCACGAGCGCGGCCACGACACCGTCGTCCACCCAGCTCGAGTTCTCGATCTTCACCGCCTCCACCGGTACGGCGGCCAGATCCCGCTTCCGATGAGACGCGACGAATTCGGCCCATCTTGCGTCGGACGCCGAGAAGGCGCGGAGCGCGGCGATCTTCGCGCGCGCTGCCTCCTCGCCGTAGCCGACTGCCTCCCGGGCGCGCTTGAACGCGCTGAAGCTCACGTCCCGCAAGTCGGGGCGGAGCAGGACGTCTCCATCCCGCATGCGGGCGATGTCGACGGCGCGGTTCCCGACCGTGAGCAGTCCGGAGAGCTGGCCCAGGATTCCCATGAACGAGCGCTGCTCCAGGTCGTGCTCGAGCGGCGACGAGATGTCCACGACGATGACCCGCCGCGCACCCAGCTCCTGCGCGATCCCCACGGGAACGTTCGCCACCGCACCACCGTCCACCAGGCGCCGCCCGTCGATCACCGCGGGAGCGAACGTTCCCGCGATGGACATGCTGGCGCGCATGGCGTCCGACAGCCGCCCCTCGCCGAGGACCACCGCCTGCCCCGTCTCGATGTCCGCCGCGACGGCGCGATACGGAATCGGCAGGTCGTCGAAATCGGTGGCGTCGGTCGCCCGCAGCGTGAGCGAGCGGAGCAGCTGCTCGACGCTGTTGCCTCCGAGGATTCCGCTGGGCATGTAGGGCCGAATTCCCTTGAAGCGGAGCTTGAGCGGAATGAGGATCGGCTCGTCGTCCTTCTTGCGGCGGAACGAATCGTCCTCCCGCGGGGCGCGATCCACGAACACGGCTCCCCAGTCGGTGTCGGCGAGGATCTCTTCGATCTCCTCGGGTGAGTACCCGGCCGCGTACAGGCCGCCGACGATCGAGCCCATGCTGGTCCCGACGATCAGGTCCGGGACGACGTGCAGCTCCTCGAGGACCTTGAGCACTCCGATGTGTGCCGCGCCTCGCGCGCCTCCCCCGCTCAGCACCAGCGCCAGCTCCGGACGGGTCGGCGTCCGTCCGCCGAGGAACACCGCGGCGGCCGGATCCAGAGACGGAGCCGGCTCGGCCGCAGGCTCGGGCTCGACCGCCCTGACACCGAACGACAGGATCGCGGCGGCCGCCGCCGCTGCGGTCCGTGCGAGGTGCCTTCTCCGCTCGTCCATGATGCCTGTGGCTACCAAGAACTCCGTCCCCGTTGACCGGTGAGAGCTTACGCCGTTCCGGGCGCGGGTACAATCCGATCCGTCCTTCGAACGGGGGAGGCCACCATGGGTGTCGTTCAGTTGTTCTGGGCCATCCCCAAGACCCTCCTCGCAAACCGCGGCGCTCTCGCTGCCGAGAACCTCGCCTTGCGGCAGTAGATTGCCGTCCTCAACGGAGCGCCCGCCGGCCACGACTCCGTTCCGGAGATCGGCCTTTCTGGGTCTTGCTCTCGAAGATTTGGGAGGGCTGGCGCTCCAGCATTCTGATCGTCCAAGCGGGCACCGTCGTCCGTTGGCACCGGCAGGGATTTCGTCTCTACGGGCGGTGGAGAAGCCGTCGTCGAGGGGACGGCCGACCGGCGGTCCCCAAGGACCTCCGCGACTCGATCCGCCGCATGGCAATCGCGAACCCGCTTTATGTGAAGCGGACGGTTATGTGGAACCGGGACGCTCGACCCTGTAGCCGCGCTGGGCTTGCTCCAGCGGGCTTCACATAAGTTTCTCCATGCCTCAATGCTCTGCCTCCAACACACACCAAGGAGGCAGAGATGCACGAAGCATTCTGGAATGGGTTGCTCGACACGCGGTGGGAGGATGCTCCGCTGGGGCCGGAGGCCATTCGGCTGGTCCTGAGGCTACGCGACTGGGGATATGCCGAGCGGACACGGCGGGACTGCGGGCACGCGGTGGTCCACCTGGGCAGGGTCCTGCACGCAGATGTGGGAGGTGCCGATCGGATTCTCGACGAGGCGGTCGTCGCAAACTTCATCGACCGTCACCTGCCGGTCTGTCGCTGCTATCGCCGACCTCCGGGGCGGCGACAGGAGCATGTGCGGCGCGGGCTGGCACTCCTCCTCGCCATGCTTCGCGAGGAAGGTGCGATCCCTCGGCTCGTATTCGCCAAGCCGCCCTACCACGAGCTGATCGAGGAGCATTGTCGCTTCCTGCGCCGCGACCGAGGGCTCGCCGAGACCACGGTGATCAACTACCGACGCTACCTTCGCGACTTCCTGGCCAGCCGCGGGAACGCGGTGAGCCCCGCCGGGTTGGTGCAGTTGACCACGGGCGCCTTGCTTGCGTTCAGCCGGCAGCGCGGGGCAGCTCTGGGGCGCACGGCGTGGAACCACCTGGCCACTTCGTTGTCCGGCTTCTACCGCTGGCTGGATCTGCGGGGCCACGGGGGCAGGCACTTGGTCGGTGCGGTGCCGCTGCGGCGACGCTACCGCCTCGCAGATGTGCCGTGCGCGTTGTCGTGGGAGCAAGTGCAGCGGTTGCTCGGCGTGGTCGATCGGCACGAGCCCAACGGCCGGCGCAACTACGCCATGCTCCTTCTGATCGCCACGTACGGCCTGCGCGGCTGTGAAGTCCGGGCTCTACGTCTCGACAGCATCGACTGGTCGCACGACGAGGTCACCATCTTCGCGCCCAAGACCGGCCGCAGCCGCAGACTGCCGCTGACACGCCCGGTGGGTGAGGCAGTCTTGGACTACCTTCGCGAGGAACGCCCTCCGTCGGTGCACGAGGAGGTTTTCCTCTCCAGCCGGCCACCCGTTGGCCCGCTTCGTAGCAAGATCAACCGCTGGCTGGGCCGCCACCTCGACAAAGCGGGCATCGAGACGCCCCGCCGTGGTGCCCACACGCTGCGTCACTCGCTGGCCGTTCACCTGCTGCGCAGCGGCGAGACCCTCAAGGCCATCGGCGACGTGCTCGGCCATCGAAGCCCGGATACGACCTTCATCTACACCAAGCTCCACGTCGACGATCTCAGGACGGTGGCGTTGGAGCCGGAGGTGGTGTCATGACCACGGCCCACTTCTCAGGACCTCTGGCCACCGAATTCGCAGACTTCACCGCTACCCTCGAGGCCAGCGCCAGCGCCAACAAGACCACGCTCACGCAGCTCCGGGCCCTGGATCGCTTCACGCAGCACAGTCCATCGTGGTCAGGCACCATCGACGAAGCGCTGGTCAGGGTGTGGCTGGCACCTTGCGAGTCTCGCGGACCCAACACCCGTCGGGCCCGCTACCACCTGCTGCGCCGCTTCTGCCGCTTTCTGGCGAAGCACCTTCCAGGCACCTTCGTCCCAGGCGAGTCTCTCCGCCCCCGTGGTCGACCGCCGAAACGCCCCCACATCTACTCGCGAGAAGAGGTCCGTCTGCTGCTGGACGGCGCGTTGTCGCTGCGAGACTGGGAGAGCCGGCATCCCTGCCCGATTCGGTCGAAGACGATGCACGCGGTCATTCTGCTGCTGGCCACGTCGGGCTTGCGGATCTCCGAAGCACTGCACCTCACGTTGCAAGATGCGGATCTGAAAGCAGGCGTGCTCTCGATCCACCAGTCGAAGTTCCGCAAATCCCGCCTCGTACCACTCTCGGCAGGGACGCTGGAGGTGCTACGCCGCTACCACGAGCTCCGCGTCGCGATGGTCTCTGCCGATCTCGACGAGGCCTTCTTCGTCTCCGGTCGCGGCAAAGCCTACAGCACCGGCTATGTGCAGGCGATGTTCCGCGATGTCGCCGTCCAGGCGGGACTACGGGGGCCGAAAGGACGCGGCCCCCGCCTGCACGACCTGCGTGCCACCTTCGCCGTGACTCGTCTTCTGCAGTGGTACCGCGACGGGGACAACGTGATGGCCCGCCTGCCGTTGCTGAGCACCTACCTTGGCCACGCCTGCGTCAGCGACACCGAGGTCTATCTGCGGGTCACCACCGCCCTCCTCCATGAGGCGGACACCCGCTTCCACGCCTTCGCCCAGGATCTCCTTCCAACTGGAGGTCAGTCATGGGTGCACGTCACGGGAGTGGTAGCGCGCGCCCACCGTTGTTGCGGCGTGATTTCCTTTGCACTACGATAGTGCAAAGGAGAACCGATGCCCGATCACCACGACACGCCCGTCCCCGCCCCCGTCCAGGACCTCGCTCGCCAACTGTCCGAACCCAAGCCGATGCGCCGGGGGACCCTGTCGGTGCAGTACTTGCGGTGCAACAAGCCGGGCTGCGCTTGCGCCGACCGGGCCGGTGCGCGGCATGGTCCGTACTACCGCGTCGTACGGGTCGTCGAGGGCAAGACGCGGTCACGCCACGTATCAACCGCGCAAGCGGACTTGCTGCGCGAGCAGGTGGAAGCCGGCCAGCAGTTCCGCAAGCACGTGGAAGCCTACTGGCAGGCGTGCGAGCAGTGGGCCGACTCCCAACTGGACACGCCCGAGGCGGCCTCGCAGGAGGCGGCCAAAAAGGGGGCTTCAAAGCGGCGTTTGAAGCCGAGATCGTCGCCGAGATCGAAGCGCTCGTAGGTACGGGCGCCGTCGACGACTGGGATTTCGAGGCGATCGAGACGGCCGCACGCTACAAGGCGCTGCGCGTGGCGGCCCGCGCCGTGGAGCGGCGCATCAACGCGGACACGTCCGACCACGCCGGACCGACCGCGCCGTGCGCCTGCGGGCTGCCGGCGCGGTACGCCGGCCGCCACGACAAGACCTTCGAGAGCGTGTTGGGGCCGCTGACTCTGTCGCGCGCCTACTACCACTGCGCGCCGTGCGAGACAGGCTTCTGCCCGCGCGACCGCGCCCTGGGCCTGCAGGGCGGGGCGCTGTCGCCGGGCGTGCTGCGCATGGTCGGGCGGGTGGGCGCGATGGTCAGCTTCGAGGAGGGCCACGAGTTGCTGACGGAGTTGGCCGGCGTAGACGTGCCGACCAAACACGTCGAGCGGGCCGCCGAGGCGTTGGGGCGCGAGGTGGCCGACGACGAGCGACGCGTGGTCGAGCCGCCGGCGGACGACGGGCCGGTGGCGCCAACGCTGTACCTGGGTATGGATGGCACGGGGGTGCCGGTGCGCAAGGAGGAGCTGGTGGACCGCGCGGGCAAGCAGCCCGACGGTTCGGCCAAGACGCGGGAGGTCAAGCTGTGCACGGTCTGGAGCGCCGAGGGACGGGACGAAGAAGGCACGCCCGTCCGCGACGAGGGGTCGATCAGCTACTCGGCGGCCATCGAGAGCGCGGCGCAGAAGGACACCGACAAGGTGCCGAGCGAGTTCGCGGCGCGCGTCGAGCGCGAGGCCACGCGGCGCGGCTTCGAGCGCGCGACGCGCCGGGCCGTGCTCGGCGATGGGGCCAAGTGGATCTGGAACCTCGCGACCGAGCACTTCCCCGACGCCATCCAGATCGTCGACCGTTTCCACGCCAAGCAACACCTCTCGGACGTCGCCAAGTCCATCTACGTGGCGGGCAGCGACCTGGCCGAGCAGTGGGCGCGCAAGCGCCACGACGAGCTTGACGCCGGCGATATCGAGGCCGTCCTAAGCGCCCTACGAGCGCACTCGCCGAAAAACGACGAGGCCCGCAAATGCGTCGACTACGTCGATGGCAACCGAGCCCGGATGCGCTACGCGGAGTTCCGGGCGGCGGGACTGTGCACCTCGACCGGGGTCGTCGAGGCCGGCTGCAAGACGGCCATCGGAACACGGTGCAAGCGCGCCGGAATGCATTGGACGGTGGCTGGGGCTGACGCGATCATCGCCCTCCGCTGCTGCAAGCTCAGCGGCCGCTTCGAGGAGTTCTGGGAGCGCCGCGCTCAGCGCCGGCCGGCCGCATGACCGCCCCTCACCTCACAAACCTGACGTGCGCCCGTCAGTCATGAGCGCCCAGAGCGTCCTCCCGACCTTGCTCCGCGCCTTCTTCGAGGACTATCTCGCGGCTCAACGCGACGTCAGCCCCAACACCATCCTGGCCTACCGAGACAGCATCAAGCTCTTTCTGCGCTTCGCTGCACGGCGTACCGGTCGCCAGGTGATCCGACTACGGCTCGAGGAGCTCGGCCCCGACACCGTGATGCCTTTCCTTGACTACCTCGAGACGGAACGAAAGAACTGCGCGGCCACACGGAATTTCCGGTTGATCGCGATCCACCGATTCTTCGCGTACGTCGCGGACAGGGACCCTCTACACGCCGAACTCTGCCGTCGCGTCCTGGATGTCCCCGTCAAGAAGACCTCGTCGCGCTCCATGACCTATCTCGATCGGGACGAGGTCAAGGCGCTGCTGGCTGCACCGTCCCCCGCGCACCGTCTCGGTCTACGTGACCTCGCGCTGCTCACTTTCCTGTACAACACCGGCGCGCGTGCTTCCGAGACGGTGGACCTGGACGTCAAGGATCTGCGCCTCGAGACTCCCACTCAGGTGCGTATCTTCGGGAAAGGACGCAAGGAGCGCGCCTGCCCTCTCTGGCAGGAGACGGCGGACGCACTTCGCGTGTATCTCCGCCAACGCAACGGCGAAGACCATCCAGACGCGCCCCTCTTCCTGAACGCCCACGGTAAGCGGATCTCCCGCTTCGGCGTAATCACGATCCTCAAGCGTCACGTCGCGGCCGCGGCCACGCACCGAACGTCCCTCGCCACCAAGCGCATCAGCCCGCACACCATGCGCCATACGGCGGCAATGCATCTGCTTCAATCTGGTGTGGAGCTCAACGTCATCAAGTCCTGGCTCGGGCACGTCAGCATCACCACGACGAGCCAGTACATCGAGATCGACATGGCGATGAAGCGCAAGGCGATCGAACGCTGCACCCCGCCGGTCCCCGAGCCGACCAGTGAAAGCCCCTGGCACTGCCGGAAAGACATCATCCAGTGGCTCGAGGATCTGTGAGCGTCGGAAAGTTATGTGAAGTAGCTCGTCGACTTCGCTGTCGAGCCCCCCCTCCGGTCAAGGCGTGGCGGCGACGATGTTTGCGCATGTCCACATAACCGTCCGCTTCACATAACTAGGGAAAATGTGGAGCTCCACATTTCCCGCTTTGGGGTGCGCCTCGCATTCCTGGCGAAATCCTCGAGCTCGGCCTCGACGTGTCCCAAGCAACCGTCGCCGAGTACATCCCGCGATGCCGCGAACCACCGTCCCCGACGTGGCGGGCGTTCCTCGAGAACCACGTGCAGCAGATGGTCCCGTCGACTTCTTCACGGTACCCGCGGCGACCTTCCGAGTCCTGTTCGTCTTCATCGTCCTCGCCCACGAGCGCAGGAGAGTCCTGCACTTCAACGTCACCGAGCATCCGACTGCAGGATGGACGGGGCGACAACGGAGAGAAACGTTCCCGTGGAACACCGCACCGCGTTTCCTTCTCCGCGACGGCGTTTCCGGCGACGACTTCGTTCGTGTCGTGCGATCCCTCACGATGGAGCGGGTTCTCATCGCCGCAAGGTCCCCCTGGCGGAACCCATTCGCCGAACGCATCGTGGGTTCCATTCGTCGGGAGTGCCTCGACCCTGTCGTCGTCCTGAACGAGGCACATCTCCGACGGCTCCAGAAGTCCTACTCCGCGTACGACCACCGGACGAGAACGCACCTCTCGCTCGACAGAGATTCGCCGGGGACCCGCGAGGTCGAGCCGCCGGATCGCGGCGAGTTCGTTGAGATTGCGGCGGTCGGCGGCATCCACCATCGAAATGCGCGGCGAGCCGCCTGAGCGCTGCTCGCCAGCGAGGTAGCTTTCGTCTCGCGAAGGTCGAGGTGTGCCCGCGTGGTCGCAACCCGCCCTCGCGGCCGGGTCGCGAGGGGGGCACGCGACGGCCGTGGATCCCGCTGCACCTGTTTTGCGACGCCAGCTTTCGATCGGATGGAGTTCTTGGTAGCCACGAGGGGCGAGCACGCGGTGCACGGATTCACCCATCGGGATCTGCGCGACACACTCGTCCTCATGGCCCAGCGCCTGGCGGACGATCCCAAGAAGTCCAGCACCCAAGTCAGTCCCAGGCTCCATCGTCTCCACGTCCACACGCTCGTCGCCAAGATCCCTCACTCCCGACGCTTGCGCGTCACGCGCCCGGGCCACCGGGTGATGAGCGCGGCGCTCCGCAGCCGGCACACCGAGTTTCCCGGCCGCAATGCCGATGCCGCTCGAGCGGCTGCGCTCTTCTCCGCAAACGCGGAGAACTGACGAAGAGAGAATTCATCCGTCGATGAGGTCCGTCGGGAGAAGTGCGCTCCCGGCCGCGGTTGTCGAGCGGCGCGTCGGTGAGGAAACCGTCCCCGGAGGGACCGTGGGCGCGACGCAGCGAAGATCGCCTGCGCAGACGACGCTCATCCGGACGGCCATGCGGCGCTCCTGTCGGCGACGGGCCGCACGGCTCAGTGCACGCCCGCGGTGAGCGCGCGACACCGCGCGAGGTGCCCCTCGACTTCCGCCCCGGCGCCGAAGCGCCCGGTGGAGATCGCGTCGAGCTGCGCCGGGGCGCAGCCCAGACGGTGCAGGAAGAAATCGGTGCCGCGCGAGATCCGCGCCGCCTCGAGTCCGTCGGCCGCGCTCTCGCGCGCCTGTCCGCGGACGTAGAGGCGGAGCGCCTGGCGCTCGGTTTCGATCCGGATCGCACGCGCCTCGTCGAGCCCGGACGCCCAGGCCAGGTCGGCTCGTGGCTGCTCGAGGAGGGTCGCAAGGTCGCGGTCGTCGAAGTTCGATCCGTGGGAGCGGAAGAACTCCATCCGCGGGCGCTCGTCGGTGAGGATCTCCCCGAGCCCCGTCCACCGATCGATTCCCTCGCGATCGAGGAGGAACGTCGCGAGGAAGGCCTCGGGGGTTTCGAGATACGCCGCGCGGAGGTTCGACGCGGTCCGCGACTCGGCGTAGGCGGCGTCGAGCCGGGCGAGGTCGAGGCGCAGCGGGCGTTCGGAGCCGAGGAGCACGGCGTCCCGAACCGACGGGAGCCAGAGTTGCGCGTGAGGGAACGCGGCGAGGAAGGTCCGGGCAGTCATGCGCGCCGAGGCGAGGCTCTGCGCGTGGAGGGGAAGCCACTGCACCATCACCCCTCCCGGGTTGAGCGATCTTCGGACGAGCCGGTAGAATTCGAGCGAGTAGAGGCTCGACGAGCCGGCGACGATCGGAGGGGGTGGCTCGGCGGTCACGAGATCGTACCGCTCCGTCGTCCGGGAGAGGAAACGGCGGCCGTCGTCGCGGACGACTCGAACGCGCGGGTCCAGGTCGGCCCGATCGTTCTCCGCGTCGAACGAGCGGAGCGCGCGGAGGACGCCCTCGCTCAGCTCGACGGCGTCCACCCTCTCGATCGAAGGATGCGAGACCACCGCCGCGAGCGTGATGCCGGTGCCGACTCCGACCGCGAGAGCGCGCCTGGGTTCCGGGGCGAAGAGGACCGGAAGATGTCCCTCGGCGGCCATGTACCGCCGGACGGGGGTGACTGTCGCCGACATGGCGATGCCGTTCGTGAGGAGGCTCTTGGCTCGGGGATCGCGAAAGCCGTACTCCTTCGTCACGACGGCGACCGTGTCGGTCGCCCCCTCGTGGAAGAAGAGCAGCGTCCCGATGCTCTCTCGCCCGCGGCTTGCGCGGAGGAACGCCTCGACGAAGCGTCCCGTGGGCCACGCGAGGAGCGCGGCGCACGCGAGGAGCGCCGACACGGCGATCGCGCGAAGGGAGCGCGAGGAAGGTCGAAGAGCGACGAGGACGATCGCGCCGGCGGCGCTCATGGCGAGCGAGAGCACTACGAGCGAACGGGGCGCCCCCAGGGCCGGGAGGAGCACGAGACCCGCGAGGAGCGCCCCCGCGATGCAGCCGAGGGTGTTCGCCGCGTAGACGGACCCGACGATCCGCCCCACCTCGCCGTGCGGCGGCGCCGCGCCGCGCATCGCGAGCGGCATGGCCATCCCCGAGAGGATCGTCGGAGGGAGGACGACGACGGCGGCGCGCAGCGTGCCGAACACGAGGAGGCCGCCGAACCCGCCCCCCTCGGGGGGAGCGAGGAGCGCGGGCAGCCACGTCACGCTCGATGCCACGTACGCGCCCGCCGCGACGAGCAGCACGCCGAGGGCCCGCATCGGGTCGCGCACCCGCGACGCGACCGCCGACAGGAGGAGCGCCCCCACCACGAGTCCCAGGAGGAAGAGCGAGAGCATGAGGCTGAACGAGTAGACGAACGACCGCATCGGGAGGGTGAGGAGACGGGTCCACACCACCTCGAAACCGAGCATCGCTCCCCCCGCGATCGTCGCCGCCGCGAAGCAGGCGCGCGACCGGAGGGGATCGGCGCGGACGAGGCGGGCGAAGGGAGCGGCGAGCGGAACGGTGGCGCGCGGCGATCGCGACAACGCCGCCGCAGCGACGCCGATCGCGACGTCGGCGGTCGCGGCGACGAAGCCACTTCGCGCGATGCCGAGCGACTCGAAGAGCCAGAAACCCGCGGCGAAGGCGCCGATCGCTCCGCCAAGGGTGTTCAGCCCGTAGAGAAGTCCCGCGGGGCCGGCGAGTCGCTCCGCGTCGCGGATGCGCAGTCGGGCGAGCGCGGGGAAGGTGCCGCCCAGGAGCGCCGCGGGAAGGGCGAGGAGGGCGAAGGCGAGGGTCCCCTCCGCGACGCGGCCGCCCGCTCCGGGACCGACCGCGCGGAGGAGCGCCTCGAGCGCCTCGCGCCACGGCCCGAGGAGGGCGACGACGAAGACGCCGGACGCCCCGGCACCGATCTCGAGGAGTGCATAGAGGCGGAGTGGGTTCGCAACTCGATCGACCAGGCGACCGACCGTCGCCGACCCGGCGGCGAGACCGCCGAGGAAGGCGGCGAGGACGAGGCTCGTCGCGGTCGCGGTGCTGCCGACCAGGAGGGCGATCTGGCGCAGGAAAACCGACTCGAGGACGAGCCCTGCGGCGCCGGAGATCGTGTACAGGGCGAGGACGAGCATGGCGCGGCGGAGTATACGACGCCTTCGGCGAGGGGACGCTCGACGGCGCCGCGAGCGACGCAGCGTGTCGAAACGGAGCTTCGAAGAGCGAGTTCGGCGCCCGAGCTCCGACCGTTCCTGGGAAAGGACGCTGTCCGTGTCGCGTGACGTTCGGCTTCCCGAACCGGCTTCCCGCCGCCCGCGAGCGAGTTCGGCGCCGTCTCCCTCACCTGGTACGTCCCCGCGTGCTCGAGCTCGAGACCATCATCCGAGCCTGCCTGGACCCCCGCGACGTCTGCAACCAGATCCCAGATCGAGACCCCAATACCGGTCAAGCACCCTAACCCGCATTGTTCACGAAGCTCCTGCTGCGACCGCGGATCCGGCCATGCTGACGGGCGTCCTCGGGGCTCGGACCCTGCGACGTACTGTTCCAGTACGTCTCGGGTCCTCGCCCCTGCGGATGCCCGTCATCACGGCCGCCTCCACGGCTCGACTGAGCTCGCCGAAGTCGGTCTCGCGACGGACCTTCGTGAATAAAGCGGGCTAAGGTCCTGAACGCATTGCGCTCGTGCCCACCGTGCGGCATCATCGCCCACTCATGATGGACCGTCGAGGGCGCAGTCCGCGTCGCGTTCGAGAATTCCGGCAGCAGCGGGTCGAATCGTAGGTACATTTACTGGGATCGGCCATCCTTCGAGGGGGCTCCATGCGAACTCGTCTTGCCACGATCGGTTGTTTCCTCGCGATCGCACTGACAGCATCGGGCATCCGTGCCCAAGATTTCGTCTGGGCCAAGCGGCTGGGCGGGGCCAACCAGGATCAAGGGTACTCGGTCGCCGTGGACAGCAGCGGGAACGTGTACAGCACGGGCCACTTCGAAGGCACGGCGGACTTCGACCCCGGACCCGGTACGTACGACCTCACGAGCGCGGGCTTTCAGGACATCTTCGTTTCCAAGCTCGACGCGAACGGCAACTTCGTCTGGGCCAAGCGGCTGGGCGGATGGAACTACGACTACGGCGAGTCCATCGCCGTGGACGGCGCCGGCAATGTCTACACCACCGGCATCTTCGACGGCACCGTGGACTTCGATCCCGGCCCGGGCACGCACAACCTCACGGGCGTCAGCGACATCTTCATCTCCAAGCTCGACACGAACGGCAGCTTCGTCTGGGCCAGGCGCATGGGCGGACCCTCGCCCGACTACGGCTACTCCATCGTCGTGGACAGCGCGGGTCGTGTCTACACCACAGGGGACTTCCGGGCCACTGCCGACTTCGACCCCGACCCGGGCATCACGTACAACCTCACGAGCGCGGGGGAGACGGACATCTTCGTCTCCAAGCTCGACGCGAACGGGAACTTCGTCTGGGCAAGGAGCCTGGGCGGGACGTCGGCGGACGACGGCTACTCGATCGCCGTGGACGGCGCGGGCAATGTTCACGCCACGGGCATCTTCCAGGGCACTGCGGACTTCGACCCGGGCCCGGGCACCATCAACCTGACGAGCGCGGGCGGCAGGGACATCTTCGTCTCCACGCTCGATGCGAGCGGCAACTTCGTTTGGGCCAAGCGCATGGGCGGGACCGGCTACGACATCGGCATATCCATCGCCGTGGATACCTCGGGTGCTGTCGGAATCGCGGGGTTCTTCGAGGGCACCGCCGACTTCGGACCGTGGAATCTCACGAGTGCGGGGGGCCAGGACATCTTCGTCTCCAAGCTCGACGCGAGCGCCGGCTTCGTCTGGGCCAAGCGCCTGGGCGGATATGGCGGCGACTGGGGCAACTCCATCGCGCTCGACGGCGCGGGCAATGTCTACACCACGGGGCGCTTCGAGGGCACCGTCGACTTCGATCCTGACCCGAGCGTCACGTACAACCTCGCGAGCGCGGGCTACCAGGACATCTTCGTCTCGAAGCTCGATGCCAACGGCGGCTTCGTCTGGGCGGTACGCATGGGCGGAGCCTTGTCGGACGTCGGCGACGCCATCGCCGTCGACGGCGCGGGCAATGTTCACACCACGGGCATTTTCCAGGGCACTGCGGACTTCGACCCTGACCCGAGCGTCGCGAGCAGCCTCATGTCCGTGGGCGGCCAGGATGTCTTCGTCTCCAAGCTCTCCCAGTGCAGCTCCTTCGTCGACACCAGCGCCTACGGCCGACTCCTGTTTCCGCCGCTCTGCACCCGAGACGCCTCGACGCTCACGCAGGACGTGTACGACAGCCTCACCCTCTGGCGGTATCGAGGCTCTCGCGACCGTTGTTATCTCTCTTCCGAGGGCAATCGCTTCGGACCCCTGGCTGTCGACGATGGCGTGCAGGTGAACGGCCAGGACTCGGGTCTGGGGCCCTACCAGTACCAGCCTGGCGTGCCGCCCTTCCGGCTCAGGGTTCCCGTCACCAGCAACCTGGTTCCCGAGCCACCGCAGGAGATCACGAGCCTGGTTCCGACGGGCAAGAGCAGCGTGCTCTTCGATCTCCTCGATACCGACAGGGGGATCTACGGCAACACGGCGGTCTACCTCGTGCGGGACTGCGGGATCTACATGGACAAGGCGCCGGCCACCCGGATCCACTTCCTTTCGCATGACGACCAGTGGCAGAACGGCATCCCCATCGTCCTGGCGCCGGGATTCGACGTCCGATACGGTCTGCTCTCGCAGCTCCGGGCCGACACGAACTTCAGCCGGATCGCCTGCCTGGGGCGCTACGCGGACACTCCGGGCACCGTGGGGCTCGCTGACCCGGCCGCCGGTGACGGGTACTACTTCCTCGCCAAGGAGTGGAGTGTCCCGCCCGGAGGCGGGTGCTTCGGCCAGGACTACGGCGATGCCAACGTGACGCCCGATCCGCGCGACTCGCTCGACGCGATGCTCGAGTGTCCCTGACTCCCGTCCTCACGATCACAGGATGGCAAGCCAGGACCGGCCGAGGAGCGCAGACGGCCGGGCGATGCGATCCGGGCCATCTTCGAGTGCATGGACCGTCCGCTGCGCGCACCGCCGATCGCTCCGTCGGAGCCAGACGATGAGACGGGCGGAGTCGGGAGCGGGATGGATTCCGCCGGCGCCCCGCGACAAGGTCGCCCTTGCCCCTGCGCGGCGAAGGCGAGGAACCGGAACCAGCGCCAAGGGAGAAGGAATGAAAGCCCGTGATCTCTCGACGAGCCGAGGCCGGGACCGCTCTCCCGTCCTTTCCTCCATCGCGGCGATCGCTTCCCTGGGGCTCGTCCTGACCCACCCGGCCGCGGCGCAGCTCGCGTAACCCCTCGAGGTCCAGATGGGTGCAGGCGGAGGAGGCGCTTTCATGACGGTTGCGGGCCGCAATGACGTCCTCCTCTCCGCGAGCGACGTCGCCGGCATCTTCCGCAGCCTCGACGGCGGGCGGACCTGGATTCTTTCTTCTTCACTTCTCCGCGGCTTGCAGAGAAGAGTGGAGTCGGTCAGGCGGCATCGGCATCGTGGGCTGGAAATCTCGTGTGTCGGACGCGCAGCGCCGCACGCATGACCCGACAGCCCAAGCGCGTGACGCGCCAGCGGCGAGAGCGCGGGATCTTGGCGACGAGAGCGTACACGTGCAGACGACGGAGCATGCGACTGACTCGGGCGCTGCATTTCTTGGGGTCGTCCGCCAGGCGCACGCCCGCGAGGGCGAGCTCGTCGCGTAGATCCCGATTGGTGAAGCCCTGCACCGCGTGCCCCCCGCATCACGGCGGCGAAGAGCTGCGTTTCGGATCGGGCCAGTGGGTTGAAGACCTTGACGGGTCTGGTCGTGGACGACAGCCTGCGGGTCGTGGTTCTGTCCGGGGCCTGCAGAAGGATCGACGGATCGTCTACATCGGCCAGGGCGTTCAAGTACCGGGAGCTGCTCTGGAGCGAGATCTCGCGGTACCGGAAGAGGTCGGCCACGCTCTTCCTCAAAGGAACCCATGCGGTCACGCGGCGACGACCGCGGTGGACGCGACGACGCACGCGGAACTCCTCAGGCGAGTGGATCACGGTCTTTACCCTGAGGACGAACCCGGCTTTGTTGTACATCTCGAGCCGGTTCTGTTTCATCCGATGTGTGACCCGACAGCCCGGAATACGGCCCCGCAACGGCGGATCGAACCGATCCGTCACCAGGTCATCTTGGAAATACCCGGTGAGCTTGCGGCCCAGGAAGGACATCACGTCCTTGGCGCTGAAGTGGAGCGTGCTGTGCTCGACGAGCCGCGACATCAGCTCCGCGAGCCCTTCGCGGCTCTTGAACACGATGTCCGTCGCGTACTCAGCCTGGGCGGTGTGACCCAGTAGCAGGTCATCAGCGCGAGTAGCTCCGGCAGCAAGGGGTTGACCGCACGAGCCAAGCGATCGAGCCACTGCAGCCAGGTAGCCCCCGAGGAGACCATCGGCGTGCCACGCGCCTCGGCGGAACGCGGTGGCGAAGGTGTTCTGCACGGCATGCGCGGCGAGATCCAGACCCGCGCGATCGCCGACGCGCCTGCCCGGAACCCCAGGAAAGAGGTCTCCCGCGCCGGGCTCGCCCAGGCGGATTCTCCGGGCCCGATCGAGATCGTCGTCGAGAGTCGAATCGGGATCGGTGCTCACGGGTCGGCCCGGAGCAGTCTGCCACGCCCCGGGAGCGCGTGGCAGGGAAATGGAGGCCCCCTCACGGGCAGGGGTTGTCGTTCGGTCTCGGCACTCCGCTGCTGTCCGCGCCGAGGCCGCCCTCGACTCCGGCCGTCACCCCGGCGACGAGGTAGAAGGCCACGTCCCCGCCCTGCGGCACGCCGGCGTCCACGAGCTCCGGCTGGGCGAGCCCGCATGCGCGCATGGCAAGTGGGTTCGTGCCCGGCGCCTGGGTGTAGGTCCCCGCGGCCCGCAGGACGGTCATGTCGCCTCGGTACACGTTCCAGCCGTCGAATCCGACCTCCCGCTGCCAGATCGCGTCGGACGGTCCGGCGAAGCCGAGCTCGATCGTCCCGTCGTTCGGGTCGCACGCGTCTCCGACGCCGTCCCGGTTCCGGTCGCCCTGGTCGGGATTGACCGCGAGTGGGCAGTTGTCGGAAGCGTTCGGCACGCCGTCGCGGTCCGCATCGGCTGCCGAGCCGTCCGGGGGGAAGACCGCGATGTCGCGGATGTCCACGTACCCGAGGTAGGTCTCCCGCAAGACCGTCCCCGTCCCGAGGTCGAATTCCACCAGGGAAGGGTTGAAGTAATCGATCGTGTACCCGCGCCGCTCGCCGAACGGAAGGGCGACGCCGCTCGTCGCGCCCCCGCCGATCGTCAGGGGGATCACGCGGAGCGACCTCGCCGCGGGATCAATCATGACGACCCGGCTCTCCCCGACGCGGAAGCTCCCGGCGAGGGCGTGACCCGAGGCGCTCACCGGCGAGAGGAACGACAGGGAGTCGAGCCCGGACGAGAGCTGCGCCAGGACGGTGTCTCGGACCGTGTCGAGGATCACCACGTCCGAAGCGCCGGAGCACGTGACCACCGCGCGGGTTCCGTCAGGCGTGACCGTGACGTACTCCGGGTTGCCGGGCATCGGGATCGTGACCAGCGTCCTGAGGGTGGAGGCGTCCAGCACCGACACCGACGCTCCCTGGGAGTTCGTGACGTAGACCTTCAGCCCGTCGGGAGTGAGGGCGATCCCCTTCGGGAAGGCGCCGACCTGCGTCTCGGCGATCACCGAGCCGTTCAGCGTGTCGATCTTGAACACCTTGCCGGCGCCGCTGCCGCTGACGAGCAGGTAGCGCTGGTCGAAGCCGGCGAGCGCGGCGCCGTAGGCGTCGGCGCCGGACTCGAGCGGGATCACGGGCCCGGTCGGAAGGAACACTCCGGGCGCCCCGTCCATGGAATCCAAGGGATCGGTGCCGGTGTCGGGCACCGGCGGATTCGACGGAGCCAGGACGAGCGGGGTCACCCCGCCGTCGAGCACCTGTCCCGCGGCGCCGCCCCATGCCGGCGTGTTGGCGAGCCACTGGCGGGTCCGTGCGTCGTAGTACGTTAGCCGGTAGCTCTTCCCCACGGGCAGCCGCAGGCGGAACCGCCCGCTCGGCGTCGGGGACATCGCGCCGGTCTCCCAGCGGCCGTCGGTCACGTTCCAGACGCCGACGTTGATCCGCGGCGATCCCAGCGGACTCGTCCCGTCGTTCGCCGCCGTGCCCCCGACGACGTCGAAGAAGCTCGTCCCGGCGCTTGGGTGGACCCAGCGGAACTCGCTCACCTCGGTGCCGTCGAGCGCGAGGTCGCCGTCCGTGTCGGGGTCGTCCGGGTCCGTGCCGAACATCGTCTCGAGCGCGTCGGTCAACGCGTCGCCGTCCCTGTCGAATGCGAGCGGCGAGGTTGGCGGGAGGTGCCCGTCGAAGAGCGGGATGAACGAGACCTGGTCGGTGCCGAAGCTCGTGACGTACAGGCCGTTGCGGGCGTAGTGGAGCGCCTGGCCCAACGGATAGGAGAAGTCGGCCTGGGTGTCGTCCACCTCGAACATCGTGCCGGAGTCCACGGCCGAGATCTGTCCCCATCCCGTCTTGCTCACGAACACCAGCGGCTCGCCCGACAGCCCCACCTGCAATCGCAGAGGGAGCGTGCGGAGCGTCCCGTTCCCGACGGTGACCGCCTCGACGTGGTAGTCGAGGAGGCTCCCCGTCGGAAGCTGCGGGACGTGGACCGTGTACGCTCCGCCGCCCGCGGGAAGGGCCGTGGCCTGCGGCGGGTCGCCGTTGACGGAGTACACGAACGACGCCGAGACCAGGGGTCCCGTCACCTCGTCGTTGACGACGCCGCCGAAGTCGAACGCCCGCGGGGGACGGATGAGGCGCGGCACCTGATTGACGGTCGCGATGGGACGAAACGTGATCTCCTTCTCGTCACCCGCCCCCAGGGCGACGGGCGTCGCCTCGGCCGAGGTGAACACGAGATGCTCGTACGTGACCGGCAGGTCTTGCTCGCTCGGGAACTTCAACGGGATGACCGCATCGTCGATCCCTCCGAAGTTCCACCAGCCGACGTACCCGGGAGCCTGCCCTGCGATCGGCTCGACGCGGACCTCGTAGTGCCCCGGAGCCAGCCCCGCCAGCACGAAGCGGTCGGCCCGGTACGGCCCGGCGACCACGCCGCTCATCGCGCCGACCTCGACGCCGGTGGCGAGGTTCTTGGCGACGACGTGCGCCCCGAACAGCGGCCGGTCCGATCTGTCGCGGACCACGCCCGTCAGCGTCCCGGCCCCGGAAGGCCAGCCCGCGGGAGGGTACAACGTCTCGAGGCCGATCCTGTCGTCGGACTCGAGGGTGCGGTAGCGGCTGTCCGGGGGACGCGTCCCGTCCCCCGGGACGTCCCAGATCCCGCGCGGGTACATCGTCGGGGTCCTCGCGGACTCGCGGATGCCCACGGCGGAGTGGTCGAGCCCGAGGGCGTGGCCGATCTCGTGCGCGGCGATCCCCTGGATGTCGTTCGTGTAGATCGCGTTCGGATCGATCCCCTGACAGGGGCAGGGCAGCGGCTCGCCGTCCACGCCGTTCAGGGAGGTGAGCCACCGGATGCCGTGGTCGTTGACGTGGATGTCCGCGTCGAGGATCCGTCCCGTGGTGTTGTCGTAGGTGATCAGCGTGACGGCCCCATACCCCACGTCGCCCAGGTCCGCGAAGAAGACGACGTTCTCGCCGTCGAACCCCCACGCGTTGGTATTCGTTCGCGACAGAGAGAACTGCAAGGGGACCCCGGGAACCTGCTCCCAGGCGTGGAAGCCCCGCTCGATCGCCTCGAACTCGTCGATCGCCGGGTCCCCGGGCGCGATGTTGACGTCCGGCGTGCCGGCGTTGCCGATGGCGAACGGGACCGGCTGGCCGTTCCGGATCTGGTCCCAGTAGACGTAGCGGACGTCCTCCTGGCCACCGGAGGTGTCGAGATAGCCGAGCGGCGTGAACGCGGAGAGGCGCGCCGGAGCGAGAAGGAGGGCCGCGCACAGGAGCAGCAGCGGAAGCCGCGGCGCGGTCATCGTTCGGTCCTCGGCCCGTCGAGGAGCGTCTCGACCAGCGAGTCCAGGGAAACGTCTTCCGCGGCCCGGCCGCCGCCGCGCGCCGCCGGGAGCGCGCTCGTCGCCGGCCGCGACGGATCGGGAAGTCCCGGAGGATCCGGCTCCGCCGCGTCGTCGAGGCGCACGCGGTCGATCCCGGACGCGGGATCCCTGTCGATCCGCCGCTTTCCGAGACCGAGGCCGTAGATTCGAAGCTCGCCCGACGCGTCGGGCCGGAGGAACAGGAGGCTGCGCTCGCCCACCTCGAAGCGGGGCCCGCCGACGAGCCTCTGCGTGATGTTCCCCACGGAACCGCCGACCTGACGCACGACGAGGTCCTTCTTCCTTTCCAGGTCGCCCTTCACCACGCGCTCGACGTCGTAGGTCGTCGTGGTTGTGATCAGCGTCTTCTCGTCGTTCCAGGCCGACCGGACGGAGGTGCAGCGCCCCGCCACGATCAACGGCACGCGACCCGCGAGATCCTGGATCCTCCGGTGGTCGGCCGAGCGGGCGCCCTGCCCGGAGAGCGCCGCCGCGAGGACGGCGGCGGCGGCGAACCGGCGGACGGACGGTCGCTCGGCGAGTCGGTCTGCGACGGATTGCATGGATCTCTCCCGGAGCCTCGGGCTCCTCTCGGTTTTCGGCACGTCGGCACTCACGAGTCACCCGACACGGGGACATGGACCTGTGTCTCGAGTGGCGCCGACGATTCAATCCCGTGAGCGACTCGACGACGCAACGCGGAAACGGAGGGAAGCTCCGCTCGCGGAGGCGCGCGCCCCGAGCGACCGCGGACGCTTCAGGGACGCCGGCCTGGTTCCGTTCCGGCGTCCGCCGGCGCGGCAACGAGGCGGGAAGGGTCCGGGGACGTTCGACTTCCTCGGCTTCACGCTGTACTGGCGTGGGCTGCGAAGCGGACGGTGGGGGATGTGGTGCAAGACACGGCGTGCGAGCCTGAGACGGGCGATTCAGTCCGTCCACGATTGGTGCCGACGCCATCGGCATCAGCCGGTGCGGGGACAGCACGCGGCGCTCCGAAGACGCTTGCTGGGCCACTTCAACTCCTTCGGTGCTCGGTGCATTCGAGCCAGGGGCGGAAGCGGGTTTGAAGTCATCCTCGGGTTGGACTCGATGGCGGTGTCCGGCCAGTTCATGCGGCGGAGGGAAAGGTAAGGCGGGCGCCTGGTTTCGCCGGCGAGGAAGCTCACGGAGAGCGCGGAGAAACGCCGGAACTCGCGAAGCCGAGAAGGGAGGTGTCCGCCTCCGGACGATCGGCCGTCCGGCTACCGACAAAGACAACTCCCCAAGCTCCGCACCACGTTGCGATCCTTCGCGGAGTTCCCACCGGACGGGAGGGTCTCAGCCGAGACCACTTCATCTCGGCGTTCGCGGCCGGACGATTCGCGGCTCGCGCGCTACGGACAGGCCGGTGTGACGCGCGCCGTTCCGTTGCTCTGC
The DNA here is from genome assembly GCA_963699985.1 of Terriglobia bacterium. Lineage (GTDB taxonomy): Bacteria > Acidobacteriota > Polarisedimenticolia > Polarisedimenticolales > CAVOVZ01 > CAVOVZ01. Next base: position 62,750 of record CAVOVZ010000021.1, on the reverse strand, counting down.
GTCCCGAGCGGGCCCGGCCCGCAGGGATTTCTGGCTTGCGGCAGGTACCAGAAGCCGGCGCGAAGCTCGGGCGTCGCCGGATCGACGAACGCCGGAGCCGGCAGGCTCTCGAAGCAGGCTTCGCCGACGGCGCTCGACCCCACGGGAAGCGCGTCCACGGCGCCGCGAACGACCTGGTAGGCCGTCGCGTCGGATGCCGGAGACCAGATCAAGGTGGACTTGTCGGCGGCGACCGTGAGGTTCTGAATCTCCGCGGGAACCCCGATCACGACGCCGCCGGCGCAGACGCCGCCGATGCACACGTCGCCGAGAGTGCACGGGTTGCCGTCGTTGCACGCGGTGCCGTTCGGCGCCGGCGAGTTCGTGCACGTTCCGGTCAGCGGGTCGCACCCTCCGGCCACGTAACACGGAGGGGGCGACTGGCACACCACCGGCGCCCCCAGGCAGGCCCCGCCGACGCACACGTCCCCCGTCGTGCACGCGTTGCCGTCGTCGCAAGCCGATCCGTTCGGTTGACTCGTGTAGACGCAACCCGTTGGCGGAATGCAGCTATCCATCGTGCACGCATTGTTGTCGTTGCAGACCACGGGCACGCCGGCAGTGCAGGTCCCGCCGATGCAGATGTCCTCGATCGTGCACGCGTTTCCGTCGTCACAGTAGTTGGTGTCATTGACGAAGGCGCAGCCGGTACGCGGATCGCAGCTATCGGTCGTGCAGGCGTTGTTGTCGTTGCAAATCACCGGAGCGCCCGGCAGGCAGAGTCCGCCGCTGCAGGTATCGCCGGTGGTACAGGCGTCCGAGTCTTCGCACGCGGCGGTGTTGTTCGTGTGGATGCAGCCGGCTCCCGAGTCGCACACGTCGTCGGTGCACGGGTTGAGGTCGTCGCAGCTGTACGGCGCGTGGGAGCAGCCCGTCACCGGGTCGCACGCATCGATCGTGCAGAAGTCGTTATCGTTGCAGTCCACCGCGTTGTGCTGGCAACCCGGCGCCAGCTCCAGTTTCGCCAGCTCGACGCCATCGACGAGTTGGCCGCCGGCCGCGGTGGAGAATCCGCCCAAGAGCGTGCCGAGCTGACTGTAGTGGGTCACCTGGCCGTTGAAGTGACCGATCCACAAGGTGCCGTCATCCGGGTCGTACCCGATCCCCGCGTTCATCCGGCCCGTGTCGAAGGTCGCGACCACGGTCCCCGAGAGAGTGCGCTTGGACACGAGGGTTGTGGTGTAGCCGCCCGTCGTCCAGATGTGGGTGCCGTCGTAGGTGACCCCGATGAAGGTCTGTCCGGTGGAGAACAGCAGGGTGTGGGCGCCGGTGGTGGTGTTGATCGTGTACACGTCCCCCTCGAACGTGCCGGCCAGGATGAAGCCGCCTCCGAAGTTGCCGAGATCCTCGATGAACTGGCCGTTGACCGTGGCCGTGATCGTGCCCAGATTCGTGTCCCCCGGGCCGCGCCTTTCGATCACGTTGGCGCCGTACGCCGGGTTGCAGATGTAGACCACGCCGCTGGCGTCGACCGCGGCTCCCGTCGCGTCGGTGATCGTTCCCCAGGTCTGAATGAACGTCCCGATCTTCTGGTACTGGCGCTCGAGCTGCGAGGTGTCGTGGCCGAGGAAGAGGGTCGCGACGCCGGGCCCTCCGGTGGGCGAGCAGGAATCGACGGTGCATACGTTCCCGTCGTCGCAGCTGACCGGCGTGTAGATGCAACCCGTCAAGGGGTCGCAGGTGTCGACCGTGCAGACGTCGTTGTCGTCACAGGACCCGGGGGTGCACTGCAGCGGTGCGGCGGAGCCGGTCCGACGGCTCACCGGCTGCGTCCGAGCGGTGGAGCCCCGGATGCTCCGCGCCCCGTCGAAGGCGTCCGGGTCGCTCGTCGAATCGGCGGCGAAGTCATAGAGGTCGTACGCCCCCGTCGCATCCTCGGTCGCGGAGACCGCCACGCACCGATGCGGGCCGTTCGGCGTCGCGCCGACGACGAAGCGGGAGAGGGTCCAGCGTCCGGTGAGATCGTCGTAAGCGACCTTCGGGGCGCCGCCGGTCGGGGCGGCGCAGGCTCCGCCGGTCGGGGCGGCGCAGGCGCCGCCCAGCGGTTGGAAGAGCGTATTGCCGGCGGCGGGGCCATAGAGCAGAGCGCCGGTCGTCCGATCGAAGACCGCGAAGGCGGTATCGTCCCACTGAACGTATTGCGTCGGGCCGACGCGGCCGTCGACATCGTCGGGATCGCCGGTGGTTCTGCTTCCAGCTAGACCCGGAGCGAACGCCACGGGGCCGGGAACGGCGTGAAGGAAGACGGAGTTCGCGGCGGATCGGTCGGCGGTGCCCGCAGGCGGCTCGGGACGGCTCGGATCCGCCGCCCGAGATTCCCGTGCCGCCCGCGGCGGGATCGGCGGCATGTCGCGCAGCGGGCCGGTGCGAACCGACTTCACCGGCGTCGCAAGGTCCGGGCCCGGACCGGCTGAGGCCGCGCTCGACGAGTCGGTCGTCGGGAAGGCGTTCGTGCTCGCGAGGATTCCGAGGACGAGGGCCGAGGAGAACAGCACGCGGCAACGGCATCCGAGAGCACCGTCAAGAGTCTTCATCGCTCCTCCCGCTGACGTATTCGGCCACCGTGGACCACGGTGCCGAGCGACCTTTCGATCGACCGGCCCCTATCGAGAACCAGGATTCATCGAGCCCGCCACGCTCGTCAGAGTCTACGCGTGACACCGAGCGCCTGCAACGGGGATCCGCGAAACGGGTGTACGACAGGAAAGTGAGGAGACGATGCTGCGAATCGGGGACAGCAACCGAAACTCGCATAATACCCCGTGGTTTGAATGAGTTGCGTGCTGGCGAGTTTCGGTTGCTGTCCCCGATTCGCTTCGATTCAGCTCCTTCTCACTTTCCTGTCGTAGACCCCCGCGAAACCGCTTCTCCGCATCCCGAAGCCGGTCAATCGCTTCCCCGAGTTCGTCGGGCATCTCGTTCGTCGGCTGAAGCTGGAGAATCGGTGACCGCGCTACGGGAGATGAAAGCCGTTTCCACCCCGTAGTGTCCAAATACTCGAACGCGTGCCGCGCGACCCGGTGTTTACCTGAGGTCTCGACAAAGTGGAATCTCCCTCCGAGCCACCGCTCCGTCCTAGACTCCGACCTAGGGCACAGGTCATCCAACCCTGGCAGGTTCTCCGCGCGGCACTCGCAGGCTGGATCAACCGTCACCAGCAGGCCGCGATCGACTTCCCTCGGGAAGAGAACCGTATCCTGCGCGAACAGCTCGGCGACCGCCGGATCCGGCTCACGGATGAACAGCGAGGTCGGCTGGCCATCGCCGGCAAGGCCGTCGGCCGAAAGGCACTGCTGGATCTCGCAGGGCTCGTGACCCCCGAGACGATCCTCGCGTGGCATCGCAAGCTCGTCGCGGCCAAGTGGAATCACCAATCGCGGCGTGGATCAGGTCGGCCGGGTGTGATGAAAGAGATCGAGAGGCTCGTCGTCCGTTTCGCCGGAGAGAACCCGAGCTGGGGCCATCGCCGGATCGAAGGCGCCCTGGCCAATCTCGGTCATCACGTGGCTCCCGCCCGAAAAGCGGATGGAACTGGTGGGTAACCCGGAAGCGTCGATACGCATCGTCGCCATCAGGTGCATTCGACGACTTCGTCCAACCCTTGGATCGAGCGATTCATGCGCTCGATCCAGTCCGAGTGCCTCGACCGGATGATCTTCTTCGGCGGGCAGCCGTTGCGGCGCGCGGTTCGCGAGTACCTTGCCCATTACCACGCCGAGCGGAACCACCAACGACTCCACAACCGGAACATCGAGCCGGAGACTCGTCACCAACCCACACGGGATCGTGCGGTCGCGCGAGCGACTCGGTGGAATGCTTCACTACTACCATCGAGACGCCGCGTAGCCAAGGTATCTTGCGCAGCGGTAACTTCGTTGGCAGCGCCGCGGCCGTCCCGTCGAGATCCACAGATGTTCGCACGGGAAGCCGACCATCGAATCGCTCCCTCGCCTGGCGCTGGCGTCGCGCAGCTCTCGCTGCCGCCACCCTCTCCGCTCGGCCCCGCGTTCACCCAGGCGTAGCGCGCTGCCCGACAACGGCGGAGTTCTTGGACCATACGCCAGAATCGCGTTTTCGAATTCCGCGAGGTCTGGCTCCAGACCGTCGTCGAATCCGAGCTTCCCGCCGCCCGAGTCGGAGGTCGAACGTCACCCGAAGCTGGCGACCCGGACGGATCGCGACTTCGCCAGGCTCCTGCGAAGCAGCTTGATCCTCTCGATTTCGTGCAGCGTCTCCGCCGTCAGGTAGCTCTCGCCGCAATTCGGGCAGGCCACCGCGGGCACGTTCTCGACCACCAAGAGGTTCGGGCCTTTTCCGTAGCTCCGCGAGAGGCGGCGGTGGACCACCCCGGTCTTACCGCAGACAGCGCATCGCTCTCGAGTCTTCTTCATGTCGTTACTCAACGTATACGGTCAGGAACACGACCTTGCCAGTCGGGCCGAGCTTGGCGACGACCACCACCGTGTCGTTCCCCTCCGCGGGGAGGCCGCGAATCACATACTTGCGGTTCCCTCCGGGGCGATCCAACTGCCGCTCGACGATCTTGCCGGTCAGGACGGCGCTCTCGACGTCGTAAACCGACAGACCGTCGGCATCCATCTCCTCTTCTGCGTGCAGGGTCATGACGTACCGGCCCCCGCGCACCTTCCCGCGCATCTCCTCGAGGATCCGGTCGAACACCGGCACATTCTACACGGCCGCACGCTGTCCAGCGCGTTCTGGCTTGGCCTCCCGTCCCCGGAGGTGTCTCCCTCCCAGACGATCCGCGTATCTTCCCAGGGCCCCCCGACGCTCTCCTCGGAGAAGGCAACTGCTGGACTCCGCCGCCCGCCGAAACCTGCCTCTGCCCAGAGGCTGGCCGGGGACGGAATCAGCGTTTATCCCCCTGGTCCGCCGCGGGCGTCTGGAACGACGGGCTGGCGGACGCTTACCAGACGTCGACGCGAACCGAGCTTCGCGACGTCCGGATCGATTTCCCTCGGGCCCCGTCCCGGCGGATGCCGTCGACCGCACGACGCGGGAGCGCGGCCTCACGCTCGACACCGCCCGGCTCCGGGCGATCTTCCGGGACGCTCTCGGTCCGGCACCACCGAACGGTCGGAGGCTCGGAGTCGGTGAGCTGAGCATCTACCGCTGGAAGGCCTGCTCCGGCGGAAAGGAGACCGCGACGCCCGGCGGTGCCGACCGTTCGAGAACGACAACCGCCTGCTCGAACGACTCGTACGTACCGACCGTCTTCCGCCCTCCTGCGCGCCGGCCTTCGCCGAACCCGTCGGCGGGAATCCTCACGAACCGGATGGAGCTCACCGTCTCGTGCCACAGGGTGAACCCGTCCACCTTCCCGGAGGCGTCGAAGGTGAGCTTCAGCTCGCCCAGGGAGCAGACGAGGGTGTTCCGGCCCGCGTAGGCCAGATCATGCGTCCCGACGGACCTCCGCTGCCTGAGCTCGAGCCGCCCGCCCTCCTCGACGACGGAGTACACGGTACCGAGCAGGGGACTGTAGTAGGCGCCCACGATTCCGGTCAGCCCTTCGAGCTCCTTGGCGTCCTGGGAAAGCCGCGAGGCCTCGAGGATCGTCCCTTTGAGATTCAGCTCGATCCTCTCCCCTCCTCCCGGTCTTCGCTCGAGGGTCCTGATCACGATGTCGCCCTCGCTGTTCGAGGCCGAGCGCTCGTCCCTGGGGATCAGGCCGACGTTCCCCAGCCCCAGGTAGTTCGCCCAGAGCTCTCCTCCGTCGACGAAGAGACTCACGATGTCCCCGCTCCCGTCCACGCCGTAGTTCCCGAGCACCTGGTCCAGCGGGAATCCGGTCTTGCCGGGTGATCCGGGGCCGGCCGGCGGCGCCGGATCCGTGGCAACTTCCGGTGCCGCCTCGCCGGAGGTCACGAAGTCGAGGACGGCGTCGCGAACCCGTTTCGGGTCGATGGTCAGGGAGTTGCTCAGGACCGCGACGCCGAGGTCGAGCTCCGGACAGTACGTCATGTCCGCCACGAACCCGCCGTCCTGCCCGGAGTGGCCGACGGTCTCGGTGCCGCGGTACGTGCTCCGGGCGATCCCCATCGAGTACCAGGTCTCCTTGCCGTCCTCGAGCTTCCCCTTGGCGCAGAGCCTCTCGAAGAGTCCCGCCCCCCCGACCTTGCCGCTCCTGAGGTTGATCATCCACCTGGCCATGTCCGAGGCGCTGGTGTAGACCAGGGTCGGCCCCGGGATGTACGCCGTAGTGTGGTACCGCTCCAGGGGGCCGTTCACCGCCCAGTAGCTATCCGCCCTGTTCTTGACAATCGTGAAGTTGCTCGCGGGTACGACGGTGTGATCCATCCCCAGGGGTGCGAAGAGGTTCTCGCGGAGCCAGGCGCCGAAGCTCTGACCCGTGCGTCTCTGGACGATCTCGGCAAGCAGGGCGTAGTTCGTGTTGGAGTAGCTCCAAGCGGTCCCCGGGGGAGAATCGAGTCGTCCCCCGCCCTCGAGGAGCTCGTACACGTCCGCGAACCTCCGGTAGTCGTTGGGGAAGAGCCCGGCGTACCCGAGCAGCTTCAGGTACTCCGGCAGGCCGCTGGTCTGGTAAAGCAGGTGCGAGAGGATCAGGGGCGCCCCGTAGTCAGGGAGCTCGGGCAGGTACTTGTGGACGTCGTCGTCCGTCGACAGGAGGCCGCGCTGCTCGAGGAGGAGGACCGCCCACGCGGTGAAGTGCTTGGAGACGGATCCGATGTTCAGGGCCGACTCGGTGGTCAGCGGGACCCCCAGCTCCACATTGGCCAGCCCGTAGGCCTCGCAGAGGACGACCCTCTGGTTCCGGACCACGGCCACGGAAAAACCAGGACCGCCCTTCTCCAGGGTCCTGGCGGCGATGTGGTCGATCTTCCCCTTCAGCTTCCTGTCCGTCGGGTCGACGGGCCCCTTCGGTTTTGCGAGGGTGGGGCCCGCGATCAGGGCCATGCCGATGATGAGTCCGACCCAGTTCTTGGTCATCTCCTCCTCCAGAGGCCGTATGGTCGAAGAACTCCACCGATGTCGGGCAGAGCCTTCCACCTGGGTGAACCTTGGGCCAAGCGGCGACGGTGGCGGCAGCCAACGGAGCTCGACGCCGGCGCGAGGCAAGCAAAAGGGGTGTCGCGCCGGCTGTGGGCGAGCAAGTCGGCGGCAAGCGACCAGAGCCGCGATGCCACCGACGATTCTGCCGCGACGAGCAACGGTAACGCTACGCGGCGTTTCGATGGTAGTAGCGCAGCATCCCGCCGAGTCGCTCGCGGCATCGAACCGGTCCGACTTCCGCCCCAACTGGTCCAGGCTCGATGATCGCATTGGCGAGTCCCTGGTGGTTCCGCTCGGTGTGGGAGTGGGCGACGTACTCCGGAACGGCGCGGCGAAGCGAACTCTCGCCGAAGAAGATCGTCCGGTCCAGACATTCCGATTTGAGTGAACGCATATAACGTTCGATCCAGGCGTTCAAATTCGGGGAACGTGCCGGAAGCCGGACGGACTCGGTGCCGGCATCGTCCAACAACGCCCGGAATGCCGCCGTGAACTTGGTATCGCGGTCCATCAGGCAGAACCGTTTCTCGCGGAAAAAGCCATCGACGGGATCGGTGAGATTCCGCCCGGCCTGGCGAATCCAAGCTTCGCCCGGGCTCGGTGTCATTCCGGCGAAGTGAACGCGACGGCTTTGCAGTTCGATGCCGAACAGGACGTACACCGTCACCAGTCCGTGCCGGCACCACACCTCGACGGTGGTCACGTCGATGGCGGCGATCGTCGACCAGTGCGCGCCGAGAAAGGTGCTCCAAGAAGTCCGACGGCCGCGCTCGGGGGCCGGGTCGATGCCGTGCCTTTTCAAGATGTTGGCAACCGTGGTTCGAGCGACGCGATGACCGAGGTTGGCCAGCGCACCCTCGCTTCGGCGATAGCCCCAGTTCGGGAAATGTGGAGCTCCACATTTCCCGCTTTATGTGAAGCGGACGGTTATGTGGAACCGGGACGCTCGACCCTGTAGCCGCGCTGGGCTTGCTCCAGCGGGCTTCACATAAGTTTCTCCATGCCTCAATGCTCTGCCTCCAACACACACCAAGGAGGCAGAGATGCACGAAGCATTCTGGAATGGGTTGCTCGACACGCGGTGGGAGGATGCTCCGCTGGGGCCGGAGGCCATTCGGCTGGTCCTGAGGCTACGCGACTGGGGATATGCCGAGCGGACACGGCGGGACTGCGGGCACGCGGTGGTCCACCTGGGCAGGGTCCTGCACGCAGATGTGGGAGGTGCCGATCGGATTCTCGACGAGGCGGTCGTCGCAAACTTCATCGACCGTCACCTGCCGGTCTGTCGCTGCTATCGCCGACCTCCGGGGCGGCGACAGGAGCATGTGCGGCGCGGGCTGGCACTCCTCCTCGCCATGCTTCGCGAGGAAGGTGCGATCCCTCGGCTCGTATTCGCCAAGCCGCCCTACCACGAGCTGATCGAGGAGCATTGTCGCTTCCTGCGCCGCGACCGAGGGCTCGCCGAGACCACGGTGATCAACTACCGACGCTACCTTCGCGACTTCCTGGCCAGCCGCGGGAACGCGGTGAGCCCCGCCGGGTTGGTGCAGTTGACCACGGGCGCCTTGCTTGCGTTCAGCCGGCAGCGCGGGGCAGCTCTGGGGCGCACGGCGTGGAACCACCTGGCCACTTCGTTGTCCGGCTTCTACCGCTGGCTGGATCTGCGGGGCCACGGGGGCAGGCACTTGGTCGGTGCGGTGCCGCTGCGGCGACGCTACCGCCTCGCAGATGTGCCGTGCGCGTTGTCGTGGGAGCAAGTGCAGCGGTTGCTCGGCGTGGTCGATCGGCACGAGCCCAACGGCCGGCGCAACTACGCCATGCTCCTTCTGATCGCCACGTACGGCCTGCGCGGCTGTGAAGTCCGGGCTCTACGTCTCGACAGCATCGACTGGTCGCACGACGAGGTCACCATCTTCGCGCCCAAGACCGGCCGCAGCCGCAGACTGCCGCTGACACGCCCGGTGGGTGAGGCAGTCTTGGACTACCTTCGCGAGGAACGCCCTCCGTCGGTGCACGAGGAGGTTTTCCTCTCCAGCCGGCCACCCGTTGGCCCGCTTCGTAGCAAGATCAACCGCTGGCTGGGCCGCCACCTCGACAAAGCGGGCATCGAGACGCCCCGCCGTGGTGCCCACACGCTGCGTCACTCGCTGGCCGTTCACCTGCTGCGCAGCGGCGAGACCCTCAAGGCCATCGGCGACGTGCTCGGCCATCGAAGCCCGGATACGACCTTCATCTACACCAAGCTCCACGTCGACGATCTCAGGACGGTGGCGTTGGAGCCGGAGGTGGTGTCATGACCACGGCCCACTTCTCAGGACCTCTGGCCACCGAATTCGCAGACTTCACCGCTACCCTCGAGGCCAGCGCCAGCGCCAACAAGACCACGCTCACGCAGCTCCGGGCCCTGGATCGCTTCACGCAGCACAGTCCATCGTGGTCAGGCACCATCGACGAAGCGCTGGTCAGGGTGTGGCTGGCACCTTGCGAGTCTCGCGGACCCAACACCCGTCGGGCCCGCTACCACCTGCTGCGCCGCTTCTGCCGCTTTCTGGCGAAGCACCTTCCAGGCACCTTCGTCCCAGGCGAGTCTCTCCGCCCCCGTGGTCGACCGCCGAAACGCCCCCACATCTACTCGCGAGAAGAGGTCCGTCTGCTGCTGGACGGCGCGTTGTCGCTGCGAGACTGGGAGAGCCGGCATCCCTGCCCGATTCGGTCGAAGACGATGCACGCGGTCATTCTGCTGCTGGCCACGTCGGGCTTGCGGATCTCCGAAGCACTGCACCTCACGTTGCAAGATGCGGATCTGAAAGCAGGCGTGCTCTCGATCCACCAGTCGAAGTTCCGCAAATCCCGCCTCGTACCACTCTCGGCAGGGACGCTGGAGGTGCTACGCCGCTACCACGAGCTCCGCGTCGCGATGGTCTCTGCCGATCTCGACGAGGCCTTCTTCGTCTCCGGTCGCGGCAAAGCCTACAGCACCGGCTATGTGCAGGCGATGTTCCGCGATGTCGCCGTCCAGGCGGGACTACGGGGGCCGAAAGGACGCGGCCCCCGCCTGCACGACCTGCGTGCCACCTTCGCCGTGACTCGTCTTCTGCAGTGGTACCGCGACGGGGACAACGTGATGGCCCGCCTGCCGTTGCTGAGCACCTACCTTGGCCACGCCTGCGTCAGCAACACCGAGGTCTATCTGCGGGTCACCACCGCCCTCCTCCATGAGGCGGACACCCGCTTCCACGCCTTCGCCCAGGATCTCCTTCCAACTGGAGGTCAGTCATGAGCGCCCAGAGCGTCCTCCCGACCTTGCTCCGCGCCTTCTTCGAGGACTATCTCGCGGCTCAACGCGACGTCAGCCCCAACACCATCCTGGCCTACCGAGACAGCATCAAGCTCTTTCTGCGCTTCGCTGCACGGCGTACCGGTCGCCAGGTGATCCGACTACGGCTCGAGGAGCTCGGCCCCGACACCGTGATGCCTTTCCTTGACTACCTCGAGACGGAACGAAAGAACTGCGCGGCCACACGGAATTTCCGGTTGATCGCGATCCACCGATTCTTCGCGTACGTCGCGGACAGGGACCCTCTACACGCCGAACTCTGCCGTCGCGTCCTGGATGTCCCCGTCAAGAAGACCTCGTCGCGCTCCATGACCTATCTCGATCGGGACGAGGTCAAGGCGCTGCTGGCTGCACCGTCCCCCGCGCACCGTCTCGGTCTACGTGACCTCGCGCTGCTCACTTTCCTGTACAACACCGGCGCGCGTGCTTCCGAGACGGTGGACCTGGACGTCAAGGATCTGCGCCTCGAGACTCCCACTCAGGTGCGTATCTTCGGGAAAGGACGCAAGGAGCGCGCCTGCCCTCTCTGGCAGGAGACGGCGGACGCACTTCGCGTGTATCTCCGCCAACGCAACGGCGAAGACCATCCAGACGCGCCCCTCTTCCTGAACGCCCACGGTAAGCGGATCTCCCGCTTCGGCGTAATCACGATCCTCAAGCGTCACGTCGTGGCCGCGGCCACGCACCGAACGTCCCTCGCCACCAAGCGCATCAGCCCGCACACCATGCGCCACTATCTCCTCTTCCCGACTATGTCTGGTCTTGTCGCCTCCCCCTCGGTTTTGGTGGCCGGCTGCGACGCTCTGCCGACATAGTGGACCCCACCCCACACCGGGGAGAAAGGAGTCCACCGTGAAATGCATCATCGCTGATCAAGTGGTTCTGTCGAGAGCACCTGACGGCCCGCTCGCGGCCCACGTCGCCGCGTTTGCCCAATCGCGTCGCGCACAGGGGTATGGTCGCCGGTCGACGCACCGGCAGGCGCTACTCGCGGCGGGGTTCAGTCAGTGGCTGAAACGCCAGGGAATCGCGCTACGCCAGGTCAGCGCCGATCATGGGTCGTGGTACTTGCGTGATCGCGCTCGGCGGGTGCGGCCGTGCCTGGGCGACGCCGCTGCGCTACGGCACCTCCTGGAGTTTCTGCGCCGGGAGGGCGTGATCGCCCCCGAGAAGATCGCCGTCCGTCGGCGCACCTCTGCGGAGCGCTGCGCGCAGGGGTACGCGCGGCATCTGCGCGACGCCCGCGCGCTGGCCGAGGCCACGATCGTCAACTACGTGCCGTTCGTTCGTGGGTTTCTGACCGATCGGTTCGGCAACGGCCCGGTGAGACTCGCCCGCCTCACGGCCGCTGATGTCGTGCACTTTGTCGCGCGGCAAGCACCGCAGTTGCATCTGAAACGCGCCAAGCTTCTGACGACCGCCCTCCGGTCCTTCCTGCGGTACGTGCGCCTGCGCGGAGCGCTGGTGCGGGACCTCGCCGCCGTTGTGCCTATCGTGCCGAACTGGCGGATGGCCTCGATCCCGCGCGCCATTGGCGCGGGCCAAGTTCGACAGTTGCTGGCCAGTTTCGATCGGCGGAAGGCGGTCGGCCGTCGCGACTACGCGATCGTGCTCTTGCTCGCACGCCTCGGCTTGCGCTCCAATGAAGTGGCCTGTCTCGAACTCGACGACATCGACTGGAATGGCGGACAGGTCAGCGTCCGAGGCAAACGCGGGCGCCGCGCCGTCCTGCCCCTTCCCGCCGAAGTCGGCGAGGCGATCGCCGCGTATCTGCGCGACGGACGCCCCTGCAGCCCTAGTCGTCGGGTGTTTCTGCGCAGCAAGGCGCCCATCGGCGGGTTTGCGGGCCAGTCCGGCGTCGGATCGATGATTCGGCACGCACTCCAGCGAACCAGTATCCAGGCCCCGACCAGGGGCGCTCATCAGTTTCGCCACGCGCTGGCGACCGAGATGCTGCGACACGGCGCTTCGTTGACCGAAATCGGCCAGGTCCTGCGCCACCGCAGCCCCCAGACCACCTCGATCTACGCGAAGGTGGACCTCACCGCGCTACGCCCCCTCGCGCTGGCCTGGCCGGGAGGTGTGCGATGACCACGCTGCGCGAGGCCGTTCGGGAATACGTGCACCTCCGGCGCGACCTGGGATTCAAACTGCGTGAGGCGGGCAAGGGATTGCTCGACTTTGTCGGTTTCATGGAGCGCCAGCGCGCCTCGTCCATTACGCAGGCGCTGGCGCTCGCGTGGTCGCAACAGCCGTCGCACGCTCAACCGGCGCATTGGGCCCAGCGGCTGAGCTTCGTCCGAGGATTTGCGCGGCATCGCAGCGCCACTGATCCCCGCACGGAGATCCCGGCGCCGGGCCTCTTGCCCTTTCGCCCGAAGCGTGCGCGCCCCTACCTCTACTCGGAGGCTGAGATTCGCAGCCTTCTGCGCGCGGCGCTCACCATGCCGAGTCGCTATGAACGGGGGAAGCTGCGTCCGTGGGTCTACTACATGCTGTTCGGTCTCCTGAGTGTGTCCGGGTTGCGCGTCAGTGAAGCCCAGAATCTCGAGTTGCGCGATGTTGATCTCACGACTGCGGTCTTGACGATCCGCGGCGCCAAGTTCGGCGAGACCAGGCTGGTCCCGTTGCACGCGTCGACTTGCCGCGTCCTCGCCGACTACCTCCGCCGACGCACCCGCCACTGGGCGAATCGGTCGGCGTCCTCGCATGTGTTCGTCTCCAATTCCGGCCGCCGGTTGGACGGAGCAGACATTCGTCGAACGTTTTACGCCTTGTCCCGGCAGATCGGTCTGCGCAGCCCCGCCGACCATCACGGCCCCCGTCTGCACGATTTCCGACACCGATTCGCCACGCAGACCCTCGTACGCTGGTATCGATCTCAGCAGGACCCCGAACGCAAGCTGCCGCTCCTGTCCGCCTATTTGGGTCACGTGCACGTGGCGGACACCCAGTGGTATCTCAGCGCCTCACCCGCACTGATGCGCGAAGCGATGCACCGGCTCGAACGGCGCTGGGAGGATCGCCCATGACCCCGCCTCTCAGCGTCGCGCCGCTCTTGGAGCGCTTCTTTACTCAGCGTCTCATGCAGCAGCGCCAGGCGAGTCCACACACCGTTGCTTCCTACCGCGACACCTTCCGTCAATTCCTGAGGTTCGTCCAGCAACGGCTGCATCGATCTCCGTCACGCCTGCGCTTCGAGGAGATGGATGCCCCGCTGATCGTGGCGTTTCTCGATGGCTTGGAACAGCGGGGCGTGAGCGTACGCAGCCGGAATCTACGCCTCACCGCGCTCCATTCCTTCTTTCGGTACGCGGCGTTGGAGGCGCCCACCCACGCCGCCCAGATCCAGCGGGTGCTCGCCATTCCCAGCAAACGGTTCACGCGGACCTTGGTCCCGTTTCTCACGCAGGCGGAGGTCGAGGCGCTCCTCGCCGCTCCGGATCAACGCACCTGGCGGGGCCGGCGCGATCACGCCTTTCTCCTCATGGCCGTCCAGACGGGGTTGCGCGTCTCTGAGATGACCGGGCTCACGCGCGACGACGTTGTGTTCGGGGTCGGCGCGCACGTCCACGTCATCGGCAAGGGGCGCAAAGAACGCTGCACTCCCCTCGCCCGATCCACACGCGCGGTGCTGAAGGCGTGGCTGCGGGAACCGCGGCGCGGGGATGGCAACATCCTCTTCCCCAGCGCGACGGGCACGCGGCTCACTATCCACGGCGTGCAGTACCTGTTGCACAAGCACCGGCTGGCCGCCTCGGCCGTGTGTCCGTCACTGCGGCAGAAGCGCGTGACCGTTCACCGCTTGAGACACACCATGGCCATGGACCTGCTCGAGGCCGGCGTCGATCGGGGCGTGATCGCCCTCTGGCTTGGTCATGAGTCGGTCGAGACCACGCAGATCTACCTCGAAGCGACTCTGGCGATGAAGGAGCGCGCGCTCGCCAAGACCGCACCGCGACATGGGAGGGCGACGCGGTACCAGCCTGGGGACCAACTCCTGGGGTTCCTCAACAGCCTGTAGAGCGGAGAAGACTATGTTGGGCGATAGGCTCACCGCCTTCCGGTCGTGCTCAGCATCCTCGGCCGTGAGCGGGCCGCTGTCGGATATCGCCCAACATAGTCGGGAAGGGGAGATAGTGGCGCCTATGTCCTTCCCGACATAGGCGCCATACGGCGGCAATGCATCTGCTTCAATCTGGTGTGGAGCTCAACGTCATCAAGTCCTGGCTCGGGCACGTCAGCATCACCACGACGAGCCAGTACATCGAGATCGACATGGCGATGAAGCGCAAGGCGATCGAACGCTGCACCCCGCCGGTCCCCGAGCCGACCAGTGAAAGCCCCTGGCACTGCCGGAAAGACATCATCCAGTGGCTCGAGGATCTGTGAGCGTCGGAAAGTTATGTGAAGTAGCTCGTCGACTTCGCTGTCGAGCCCCCCCTCCGGTCAAGGCGTGGCGGCGACGATGTTTGCGCATGTCCACATAACCGTCCGCTTCACATAATTCGGATTCTCTCCCGCGAAACGGACGACGAGTGTCTCGATCGCTTTCATCACCCCCGGCTGGCCGGCCGGGTCTGCGCCGCTTCTCGCGTTGATCCCATTTGGCTGCGACGAGCCTCCGATGCCAGGCCAGGATGGTGTCCGGGGTGACGATACCGGCGAGGTCGAGGAGCGCCTTTCTGCCGACCGCCTTTCCTGCGACCGCCTGCCGGCGACGCTGTTCGTCGGTGAACCGGATCCGTCGGTCTCCCAGCTGCTCGAGAAGGATGCGGTTCTCCTCTCGCAGATCGTCGATCGCCGTCTGCTGGTGCCGGTTGATCCATCCGGCGAGTGCGGCGAGGAGAACCTGCCAAGGCTGGATGGTCTGTCGCACGGGCGGAGTCCAGGACGGACCGAGGATGCGGCGCGAGCTTCCACTTCCCGGAACTCTCCGGTACGATTGCGGCCGTGTGACCATCGGTCCTATTCGTGGACCAGACGGGGGCGCGCGGTTCGCGATGAGCCGTGACATCGGCTCGTCGTGCCCTGCGCGGCTTTGGAGCGCGACGTCCGTCACCTCGTCGGCCCGCGCGGTGACCCGGTAGTACCTCAGCGGTGCGGCCATATTCGATGTGTTCCCCCAGGTGCCGATCCCCCACGTGCGCCGCCCCCGTACGGAACCCCTCGCCCCGCGATCGAATCACCGCGCCGACGGCACGGCGCTGCCCCTTCATGAAGAACAGCATATACTGGAGTCGATGATCAAGCAGATCCTGGTCGAGCTCGACGCCGACACCGCGGCGCGCCTGGAGCGCGCCGCGCCCGCTCGTTCCCGCCGCCGCTCGGAGTTCATCCGCGACGCCATCCGTCGCGCGCTGTGGGAGATCGAAGAGCGAGAAACCCGAGCCGCTTACCTCCGTGGCCCGGATTCGCCGGACGCGGCTTGGCCCGAACCGCCCTGGGAACCTTGGACGGCTGGGGAGCCGAAACCCCGGGCCAAGAAGCGGTGAGACAGTTCGAGCTCCGGTGGGCGAACCTCCCTCGACCGGCCGGCCGGCGACCGGTCCTGCTGGTCTCCCGGACTCCCGCGTACGAGTATTTGAACAGGATCCTCGTCGTCGAGATCACAACCCGTGTTCGCGGAATTCCGCAAGAGGTACCCATCGGAACGCGCGAAGGTCTTCCTCGCGCATGCGTTGCGAATCTCGACACGCTGCGATCCATCGACCGGAGTCTCATCGGCGATCGTCTCGGAGTCCTCGCACCGTCCCGGCACGCCGAGGTGAAGCGTGCGCTCGGATACGCGCTCGATTGGGCCGAGCTGAAGATTCTGGCCTGAGCGTCCGAATCAACGCCCTGTGTCCATCGAGCACCCGGCGATTGGACGGGATCGTGGAGGTCGTGTGGGCGGATGCCTCTCCCGACGCACGGGTTGGGCGTTCGGACTCGTTGTAGGTCGTGCAGGCGGAACCCGCTCCATCCGGAACGCGGGGAGCCCGTCTCCGCGTCACCAGATCCGGCACGCCGGCTCCCGCACCAGCGGCTGCCCTGCCCGGCACGCGAACGCCTCGCGGAACTCCGGCATGTTCGCGACGACTCCATTGATCCGGTACTTGCCCGGCGAGTGCGGGTTCGTCACGGCGCTCACTCGCAGGTCCTCGTCCCGGTTGTTCTCGCACGCCCACTGCGCGAAGCCGACGAAGAAGCGCTGCTCGGGTGTGAGGCCGTCGCGCGGCTCCTGCGGCTTCCCCCGGATCGCGTCCTTCCAGGCAACCCAGGCGAGCACCGTCCCCGCCAGGTCGGCGACGTCTTCTCCCAGAGTGAGCTTGCTGTTGATCCGGACGTCGTCCACCACCACGTACTGCCCGTACTGATCCGCCACGCACGCGGCGCGCTTCTCGAACTCCTTCGCGTCCTCCTCGGTCCACCAGTCCTCGAGGTTTCCCTTGGCGTCGAACTGCCGCCCCTCGTCGTCGAAGCCGTGGATCAGCTCGTGCCCGATGGTCGCGCCGGTGTTGCCGTAGTTCGGCGCGTCGTCCATGGCCGGGTCGTAGAGCGGCGGGAGAAGCACGCCGGCGGGGAAGTTCATGTCGTTCATGGCCGGGTTGTAGTAGGCGTTGACCGTGGGAGGCGTCATCCCCCACTCGTCGCGATCGACCGGCTTGCCGATCTTCGCGAGCTGCCGGCGCGATTCGAACTCGAGCGAGCGGCGCACGTTGCCCAGGAAGTCGCCTGCCTTGATCTCGAGCGGCCCGTAATCGCGGAAGCGCTCCGGATGGCCGATCTTGTTGCGCAGGGACGCCAGCTTCGCCAGCGCCTGCTGCTTCGTCGCCTCCGCCATCCACGGCAGGCTGTTGATTCGTGCCTGCATCGCCCCTTCGATCCGGGTCACCATGTCGATGACCCGGGTCTTGGTCTCGGGGGGAAACGACTTCTCCACGAACACCTGACCGAGCGCTTCGCCCAGATCGCGATCGACCCATCCCACGCAGCGCTTCCAGCGCGGCTGCATCTCTTTCACGCCGCGCAGGTGGGCTCGGTAGAAATCGAAGTTCTCGCGGACGAACGCCGCGGAAAGGTAGGCAGATCGCTCGCGCGCCAGGTGCCAGCGGAGGTACGACTTCCAGTCGTCCAGGCTCTCCTTCGCGAGCAGGGATCCCAGCCGCTCGAAGAACTCCGGCTCCGTCACGTTCAGCTCGGAGAGCGTGGGAACGCCCGCGCCGCTCAGATAGTCCTTCCAGCGGAAATCCGGGGTCAGCGACTGGAGATCGTCGACTTTCATCTTGTGGTAGGTCTTGTACGGATCGCGCTTTTCCACCCGGGTGAGGGACGCCTTGGCGAGCGCCGTCTCGATGCGCACGATCGCCCGCGCACGGCGCGCCACCCGGTCTTTCGGCTCGCCCAGCAGCTCGAGGGTCCGGCGCACGTGCTCGACGTAGCGCGTCCGGGTCTTCCTGGACTTCGCGTCCTTGTTCAGGTACGAGTCGCGGTCCGGCAGACCGAGCCCCCCCGCGAGCGCCCAGGCGATCACCTGCTCCGAGTTCTTCGGATCCTGGTCGGCGCCGAACCCGAACATCATCCCGCCGCCCCCCATGGCGAGGTGGGCCGCGCCGAGCCAGCGGGCGATGTCCTGGCACTCCGCGAGGCGCTCCGGCTTGACATGAATCTGTATTCGAGGTACATATTTCTGCATGAGAACGACTCTGGACCTCGAAGATCGGCTCCTCCGGCTGGCGAAGGAGCGAGCGGCCAAGGAAGGTGAGACCCTCACCCGCCTCATGGAAAAGGCGCTGCGCAGCTACCTCCAGCCCTCGGCGCCGCGCGGCAAGCCGTTTCGACTGAAGCTGCTGGTCAAGAAGGGACGCGTGGTTCCCGGTGTGAACTGGGACGACAGGGACTCCCTGTACGAGCGGATGGAAGGCCGGAGTTGATCGCGGTCGACACGAACGTCCTCATCTACGCGCATCGTGCCGAGCTCGCCATGCACGCGGCCGCGAAGTCCCGTGTGGTCGAGCTCGCCGAAGGGTCCTCCGCCTGGGCGATACCCGTGTTCTGCCTCGGTGAGTTCCTGCGCGTGATCTCCCATCCCAAGCTCTTCGACCCGCCCTACTCTGCGGCCGAGGCGTGCGGCGCTCTCGAGCGCGTCCTGGAGTCGCCCAGTTTGCGGATCCTCTTCCCGGGACCAGCTTACCCAGAGTTGCTCACGCAGGCGGTCCGCGAGGCAGGGGCGGTCGGGAACCTCGTCTTCGACGCGCAGATCGTGGCCGTGTGCCGGGAGGCGGGTGCTCGGGGGCTCCTCACCGAGGACCGAGATTTCGGACGTTTCCCCGGGTTCCCGACGCTCCGGCTCGAATAGCGTTCGACGAGGCGGCCCGCGGGCCATACAGGGAATGGCCCGAGAGCGGGCCGGGTCCCAACGAGAGAGGTCGTCGCCGTCCGATTCGCCCGTGGCAGGTCCTCCTCGCGGCACTCGCGGGCTGGATCAATCGTCACCAGCAGGTCGCCATCGACTCCCTTGGCGAGGAAAACCGCATCCTGCTCGAACAGCTCGGCGAGCGACGGATTCGCCTCCCGGCGCGCTCCCCGAACCCGAGCGCTTGGGTCGAGCGATTCATGCGGTCCATCAAGTCGGAGTGCCTCGACCGGATGATCCTCTTCGGCGAGGAATCGCTGCGCCGCGCCGTCCGGGAGTAGGTCGGGCACTACCGCGCGGAGCGGAATCACCAGGGACTCGACAACGCGATCATCGAGCCGGAACCAGTCGGGATGGCATTCGGACCGGTTCGATGCCGCAAACGACTCGGCGGGACGCTTCGCTACGATCCTCGAGAGGCCGCGTAGCGTTACGGTTTCCCCCGCGGCAGAATCGTCGGCGGCGTCGTGGCTCTCGTCGCGATCCGCCGACTCGCTCTCCCGACGACCGCGACACCGGCATACTCGCCTCGCGTCGGCGTCGCGTACCTGTCGCTGCCGCCAGCGTCGCCGCTTGGCCCCGCGTGAGCTGAGGTGGAAGGTGCCGGCCGACATCGGCTGCCCGACGGCAATTACACCTTCCCATCCCGGTTGTGGGCGACGTGATCGACGTGGTGATGGGTGCAGAGGATGTGCGTCAGCTCGAGGCCGAGGCTTTCGATCCTGGCGAGGATGGGCGCCATCGGCCCGCCGGTGTCGATGACGACCGCGCGGCCGCCCGGCCGGTCGGCCACGAGATAGGTGTTGGACAGCCAGGAGTCGCTCATCGTCTTGTGGATGATCATCGGTTCTTCCTGCCACACGCTTGAACGAGGATGCGCGACGCGCGTTCTACCACGGGTCGCACCTGCGGCGACTCACCATCCCGGCGCGTCGGTGTCGTACCTGGGACCGGCATGGGCCGTGGCCCGAGCTGCGCGTGTCGAGATTGCCGCGCGGAAGACGCCGGCGGCCGGAGCCTGTCCCGGTCGTCATTACGATATGTTTACACTGGCATAAAGCGGGAGATCTTTTTCGTCTGGGACGAGTCGAAGAACCGGCAGAACCGGAAGAAGCACGGAGTGTCTTTCGAGGAGGCCGAGTCGGTCTTCTTCGACGAGACGGCACGCGAGTTCTTCGACCCGGATCGCTCTGAAGAGGAAGAGCGGTTTCTGCTCGTGGGACAGAGCTAGCGGCTTCGCCTGCTGTTGATCTGCCATTGCTATCGTGAGAGCGAGCGTGTCATTCGCATCATCTCCGCCCGGCGGGCGACGCGGACGGAGCGCACCGTGTATCCGCGAGGTCGAGAGTGAGAAAGGAATACGATCTTTCGAAGCTGAAGAGTCGCAGGAACCCCTACGCTCGCGACCTCAAGAAGCAGGTCACCATTCGTCTCGGGGTCGACGTGATCGCCGACTTCAAGGGGCTGGCCGCGGAGACCGGGATTCCCTATCAGCAGCTGATCAACCTGTACCTGCGCGATTGTCTAACCTCGAAGAGGAAACCGACGCTGAACTGGGCATCCTGAAGGGGATCTTGGATCGTGGGCGCGCCGAACTACCACGATCGCTTCCGCAGATGCGATGCGGTGCGAGATCCACGCGTGCCGACTGGGCCGGGCCGTTCCGAGCCGCTATGATCTCGCGCTTCATGCGCCGCCGCTCGCCACGGAGAGCCGATGCCTCGAACCCCCAGGACGTCCCTCACCGACCGGATGCTGCGGGTCGTCGAACGCGGCGGCAACCTGCTGCCGCAGCCGGCGACTCTGTTCGCGCTCCTCGCCGTCCTGGTGGTGATCGGCTCGGGGCTGGCCGCCTGGGCCGGCCTGTCGGCGGTCCACCCCGCCTCGGGGGAGGAGATCCGCGTCGTCAACCTCCTCTCGGTCGCCGGGTTGCACCGCATCCTGACCGAGATGGTCCGGAACTTCACCGGTTTCGCGCCGCTCGGGACGGTGCTCGTGGCGATGCTCGGCATCGCCGTGGCCGAGGGCAGCGGGTTGCTCGCCGCCGCGCTGAAGCTGCTGGTCCTGTCGGCGCCGCGGCGGTGGCTGACGTTCACCCTGATCTTCGCCGGCGTGCTCTCGAACACGGCGAGCGAGGTCGGGTACGTCCTGATCGTGCCGCTCGGCGCGATGATCTTTCTCGGGGCCGGCCGGCACCCGGTGGCCGGGATGGCGGCGGCGTTCGCCGGGGTGTCGGGCGGCTACAGCGCGAATCTCCTGCTCGGCACGATCGACCCGCTGCTCGCCGGAATCACCCAGGAGGCGGCCCGCCTGGTCGACGCGACCTACGAAGTCAACCCGGCGTGCAACTACTACTTCATGGCGGCGTCGACCTTCCTGATCTCCCTGGCCGGAACCTGGGTCACCGAGCGGATCGTGGAGCCGCGGCTCGGCCGCTACGCGGGACCGGAGAAACCCGAAGGGAACGTCGAGCGGGTGGAGCCGGCCGAGCGGCGCGGCCTGATCTTCGCGGGGGTCGCGACCGCCGTCCTGACGGCGATCGTCCTCTGGGGCACCGTGCCCGCGACCGGGTTCCTGCGCGATCCCGCGACCGGAGGACTCCTGCACTCGCCGTTCCTCTCGGGGATCGTCGCGTTGATCTTCCTGGGCGGGGCCGTCGTCGGGCTGGCCTACGGGATCGGCGCCAAGACGATCCGCAACGACGACGACGTCGTGAAGGCGATGGCGAAATCGATGGGCGTCCTGGCGTCCTATCTCGTCCTGGTGTTCTTCGCCGCGCAGTTCGTCGCATATTTCTCCTGGACCAACCTCGGCCTCATCCTCGCCATCGACGGCGCGCGGGCCCTCGGCGCGATCGGGTTCGGCGGCGTGCCGCTCATGCTCGCCTTCATTCTCCTCACCGCCGTCGTCAACCTCTTCATGGGGAGCGCCTCCGCGAAGTGGGCGATCATCGCCCCGGTCTTCGTGCCGATGCTCATGCTGCTCGGTTTCTCCCCGGAGCTGACCCAGGGCGCCTACCGGATCGGGGACAGCGCCGCGAACGTCATCTCGCCGCTGATGTCGTACTTCGCGCTGATCGTGGCTTTCCTCAAGCGGTATCAACCGGGCGCCGGCGTCGGGACGCTGGTCGCGACGATGCTGCCGTACACTGCGGTCTTCCTGGTGATCTGGTCGCTCCTGCTCATCGTTTGGTACGCGCTCGGTCTTCCGCTCGGACCGGGAGCGCCGTTGTCGTACGTGCCCCGCGGCTGACTCTTCGACCCATCCGGAGGAACCGAGCGCCATGAAGCGCCGTATCGCCCTCGCCGCCGCGGCTCTGGTCGCGGCGTTCGCAACCGCCCATTCCCGCGAAGCGCGCATGCCGGTCCCGGAGGCGCTGCGCGACCGGCCGGCCCTTCAGGTCTCCGGGCGACAGGGCTGGAAGAGCGGGCAAGTGATCCGATTCGGGACGTTCGCGACCTCGGCGATCGACCGCTCGTGGACCAAGAGCGTGAGCGGGCAGGTCGAGATCCTGCGCGGGGAAGGGAAGAAGCAGCGGTTCGCTTTCACCGTGCGCGACCGGGACGCCGACCTCGCGAAGGTGAGCTGTATCGCACGGGTCGGGACCTTCGGGGTCGCCGCCGCCGGCGCCGAGATCAACGCCAAGGATCGCGGGAAGCTCCGCTGCACCCTGGAGCCGGCCGGTGGCCCGGCGTGGTCGCTCGTCCTCGAGGAGTGGTTCGAGCGGCCGCTCAAGGGAACGTTGACCGGCGCCACCGCGGCGTTTGAGGTGGTCGGCACGGACCGGCTCGAGGGGACGCGACTGCGGTCGGGGTTCACCACCGGTTTCCACGTCCTCTCCTCGGGGACCGCGATCGCCGCCGTGCAGACGCTCAATGACGGTGCGGTGTGGACGGTCGAAGCGATCCCGCCCGAGCGCCGGCCGGCGATCGTCGCGACACTGGCGGCGCTGCTCGCCTTCGAGGATCTGCGGAACCTCCCCGACGAGCCCTCCGAGTAGAGGAGGCCCAGCCCCGTTTACAGGTTCCCCTTGGCCGTGTCCGCCGTTTCCAGCTTCGTGCCCGTTTAGGTTCGCCATAACGAGGTCGGGCCTCCCCCCTCACAGACCCGGGCGTGCGGAATTACCGCACCCGGTTCCTCAAGCGTGACTCGTCTCACTGGTCCAGGAGCGAGTGATGCGGGGTCGCAGCAGCGGGTGCCGGAGCAGAAGCAGCGCGTAGGAGTACCAGTCCAGGGTCTTCCCTCGGGTTCGCCGGTTCAGCCACTTCTTCCAGATGCGCCGGACCACCCGGTAGAACCTCCAGATGCCCTGGTAGTTCGTCGGGCGGCCGTAGTATCCAAAGTGTCCCCGCAGCTTCGCGTTGAGCACCTTCTGCTGCTCCTCCACAGGGTCATGCCTGTGGGCCTGGCACCAGGTCGAGACCTCGGCCAGGCTTCGCCGCAGACGCTTTCGCATCGTCCGAACGTGGATGGTGAAGCGCCCTCGGCGGCTTCGGGCCGCTACGTGCGTGAAGCCGAGGAAATCGAACGTGGCCGGCTTCCTCCCCCCGGGCTTGGCTGCCTCTTCCAAGGCCTGCCTCCCAAACTCTATGAGCCGGGTTTTCTCCGAGTGCAGAGTCAGCCCGTACTTCGCGAACCTCTTGTTCAGAACCACCAGCACCCTCTCCGCGTCCTCCCGGTACTGAAAACAGAGGATGAAGTCATCGGCGTACCTGATTTCATAGGCCTCCCCCCGCAGGCGGGGCTTGACGACCTCCTCGAACCACTGATCGAGCACGTAGTGGAGGTAGATGTTGGCCAGTAGAGGGCTGACGACCTGCCCCTGACCCGTCCCTGTCTCGGAGACGAGAAGCCGTCCATCGTCGATGACGCCGATATGGATCCATTTCCGAATCAGTCGGAGGATACTGCCGTCCTGCACCCGTCTCCCCACCATCTCCATGAGCAGGTTTCTCACGATAGAGTCAAAGTAGCCTCGAATGTCGGCTTCCAGAACCCATCGGATCGGCCGCCTACAAACGATGCGACCGACATCATCGAGGGCATTGTGTGGACTGCGCCCCGGCCGGAACCCGGACGAACACTCGAGGAAATCCTGCTCGTAAATCGCGTTGAGCAGTTCGACCATCGCCTTCTGCACGATCTTATCCTCCAGGGACGGAATCGAGATCGGTCTCTGGTTCCCGTCCTCCTTCGGGATATAGACCCTGCGCAGGGGCTGTGCCCGATACCGCTTGCTCCGGAGCCGCTCGTGGAGCTTTTGGATGTTCCCTTTCGCGTCTGCCTGGTATTCCCTGTACGTGACACCGTCCACTCCCCCGCTTGCGTCCTTCCGCAGACCTTCGAACGCGCGCTGCAACGCCTCCGGCGTGAGCAGATGAGCGATGGAGAGAAATTGCCGCTTCCTGTCCCCCTTGGCCAGTTCGGCTATGCGGTTGAGTTCCGTTGACATGTTTCTCCGATCTCTGTGTATCGCCATGTCTCCGTCAGCCGCTGCGTCCACTTGTTCGCCCCTTTCCTCCAGTGGGTCCCGGCCGCGCCAGTTCCCCACCTTCATCGGTACTACGGGGTTGTAAGACTCCTCCCGCGCCATCGGAGCGGCCCTCCGGTCTCCCTTGGGCCATCCCTACCATCCCGATCTCGGGGTGGAGAGCAGGAGGTCTCCCAGGTTCCTGGGGAATCCCGTTGGAAGCGTGCCCCGGGCTAGGGACTCCGGCGGCTCGTTTAGCGACCTCGCGGTAACGGTCGCCCCGATGCTGCCTTCCGCCAGGCTAACGGCGTCGGCATCCGCAACGATATACGATTTCGGAGCTGACCCTCGCGGCCCACTTCCTCGCTGTCTACGCTTCAACCCCACCAGTCGCCCGGTGAGGAGCAAGACTCGCTTCCGGCCTGCCCGCTACGACTTTGGCCGGGCTGGACTTTCACCAGCTGGACTCCGTCGAAAGGTTTCACTCGCTCATGGTGAGATCCCCCTTCCCCAAGCTTTGCCTGGCGCGATAGCCCGCTTTATTCACGAAGGTCCGTCGCGAGACCGACTTCGGCGAGCTCAGTCGAGCCGTGGAGACGGCCGTGATGACGGGCATCCGCAGGGGCGAGGACCCGAGACGTACTTGAACAGTACGTCGCAGGGTCCGAGCCCCGAGGACGCCCGTCAGCATGGCCGGATCCGCGGTCGCAGCAGGAGCTTCGTGAATAATGCGGGCTAGCCCTGCCCTTGCCCCACAAATCCTCCGGGACATTTGTGGCTCCTCTCGATTTCCCGTGATGGTCGAGGTTTCCGGTGACGACGGCCGGGTTTCAGCGCGCGC
Organism: Terriglobia bacterium; assembly: GCA_963699985.1. Taxonomy (GTDB): domain Bacteria; phylum Acidobacteriota; class Polarisedimenticolia; order Polarisedimenticolales; family CAVOVZ01; genus CAVOVZ01. The sequence continues at coordinate 37,633 of CAVOVZ010000021.1, read as the reverse complement.
AAACCGAAGAAACAGTGAGGGATACGGAGAATAGGTGCGATCATTGCCGGTGCTCGGGGGCGGGCCCGAGCTTCCCACCCGACACGGCCCCTGACCCTCTTCCTCCCCCGGCGAATCCGGGTTTCTCAGACGCACGGGGTGTTCCCAGGGCATCCCTCTCGGAACGGAACCTGCGGGAAGTCGACGCCATCACGGAATTTCGAGAGGAGCCTGAAAAAACAACGCGGACCCTCCATGTCCTGTTTCCGGATTCCCCCACAAACTGGCCCCCCGTTAGAATGCGGCTGAGCGGAGGGGGTTCCGGTGCAGGCGCGATTCATGTGTTCGTCCGGTGGCGCTTTATGGGGTGTCGGACTCTACCTCGTTCTTCTAGGCGTTTGTCTCTGTTCGGAGGCCTGTACGGGTTCTCCGGGACGGCAGCGTGACAGCCGGCCGGACGATACGACGATCGTCCTGCACGATTCAGGGACGAGTCACCCCCTTCCTCGCGAGTCCCAGCACTTCTCCGACCTTCTTGTCGCGTGCGAGGAGTTGCTGCGCGGCGGCGAATCGCTTCCAGCTGTCGCCCCTCCGGCGCCGAGCACGATCGACGATCTGCTGCGGAGCGGCCGAGCGCTCGAGGTCGTTTTCGCCAAGCCGCGGCCTATCGTGATGCGTCTCGGAGCCGGAGCTAACTCCGCGATGCCGACCGAGCTTTACGTCGATCGCTTCATCATTCCGCTGTCAGGCCCTCTGAGCGACGTCAGGGCGCTCGGGGTCGAGCACTTCGAAAGCGAAGCCACGTACGCGTTGCTTCTACTCTCCGACAAGACCCTCGAACCTTGGAGACCGATCCTGCCGCGGTGCGCGATCGGCGCGAAGACCGATTTGCGCGAGATCACCCGGCTTCTCGTCGAGACAAGATCCTGAACAGGAGTGAGCTATGACAAAGGCGCGTCTCCCACATTTCGCCTGTCTCCTCTTGTTGGCGCTGTCCCTCTCGTCGGTTCCCGCAACGGCAGCGCGGCGACCATCGTCTGGACCGCCGCCCAGAGCGTCGGCCGCCGCTGCCGTCGTCGCCAATTACTGCCCCTCCTTCGGCGGAAGCCACGACTACGAGTACCTCCTCTCCGCCACGGCCCAGCCTCTCGCCGGGGGGATGGTGAGCATCACCGTGCTCATCTTCATCGCTAACCCCACCGGCTGCGTGTCCGGGTTGCCGTGTCCCGAGTACGACGCGAGTCCCGAGTACGTCAACGCCTGGATCGACTGGAACGGCGACGACGTCTTTCAGCCTACGGAACAGGTACTGGACGTCGCGCTGTCTGGATACCTGGGGATTAACTACTACGGGTCGATGAGCACGAGCACGATTGTGACGATTCCCGCGGACGCCGTGCCGCAGACCTGGATGCGCGTGAACCTCGGTTGGGAATTCGATCCGAACGATCCGTGCGAGATCAGTTGGGTTTGGGGCGACGTCCTCGACCAGCAGGTGCACGTGCGGCCCTACACCATTCAGGTCACGCGCCTAGATGCGCTGGACGACATCCCGATCGCCGCGGTCCCGGACCCCGTTTGGTCATCCGAGGCGCCGACTCCGAAACCGATCGCCGCGGCCGCCCTCGAGCGTTTCCTCTTCGGTACCTGGGCCGGCACGTTTCGCGTTCGAGCCACCCTCGACGCCCTCCCCCAGCGTCCCGCCTGGGAGCCGAGAGTCGACTATCACTGGACCATCTCCGGGTCCGGTGGGGCTGGGCAAGGACAGTTCACCGGATGGCAGCACGAATTCGTGGTGGGCGCTCCTCCGACGGTCGGCAAGTACACGCTGACATTGACGTTCGCCATCCACGACAACGACAACGTCCTCGTCAACACCCAGCAGATACGACACACGCTGTACATCACTCTGTTCCAGCCGCTCCTCGGTGGGGTTCCCCCGCCGACCCCGTGGCTTGAGAAGGCCACGGACTGGGCCTCGGGGGCGTCCACCGAGGACCAGGTGGCCGCCAAGGTGAACCTCAGCATCTACGGTCGCTCGCAGTGGAGGTACAGGGACCAGTATTTTGCGAACCAGTGTGGTCTCACCTGGACTCAGAGCTGGACTCAACTCATCGGGGGCCAGGCCGCCAGCGGAAACTGCGTGTCCTTCACCAACGTCTGGTTCAATCTCGTCCGATTGCTGGGCGTCGATGGCCAGAGTGCGGGCTACGAACGAGGCAGTCTCAATCTCGGCTTCGTCACCAAAAGCGGCTCGGTTTCTCCAGACGGCATTCGCGGGAACGCTCTGCCCGAGTCTTCCGCGGGAGTCGATCGCTGGGTGTTTGGGATGCACAACGTGGGAGTGACCGGCGGGTGGTTCTCGAGGACGTTCTACGACCCGACGTTCGGGAAGAGCTATCCTCAGCGCAACGACTTCATCCAGTGGAACCAGACCGCTCCGTTTCGCCCGCAGCCCCCTCCTCCGGCGCAACCGGTGTATGCATGGGCTCCGCTCGATAACGGCACGATCGTGAAAGCCCTGGGATTCGATCCCGGAACCGACTGCAACACCGCTCCGTGGGGACGCAACATGTACGGGATTTCCACGGAGCGGGCTCCGAATGCAGCACAGCCGCACCGGGGAGCCGTCTTCACGGGGACGCACACCAGCCAGGCGGTGGACGAGGACGGCGACGGAATCGCGAATGCACTTCGATTCACGGTGGAGGTCCAGGCCGACGCACAAGGACACTATCTACTCGGTGGGTCGCTGACGGCGAGCGGTGTCGTCGTCTCGACGCGGCGCAGCAACGACTCCTCGCTGTCGACCCTCGCGATCCTCGATGCTCCGGGGCCCGGTTCGTACACCGTCACGATCGACTTCAGCGGCGAGGAAATCTTCAGGAGCGGTGCGGACGGTGCCCTGACGGCGGAGCTGTATCTACTCGACGTCGCTGGGACGATCTCCGACACAGCGTCATTCTCGAGCTCGTCGCACTCCCATGCGCAGTTCGGGGAGATCCCGGTCCGCCTCCGGACGGCGACCGACTCCGGGGAGGACGCCGACGGCGATGGGCTCTTCGATTCCCTGGTGCTCTCCGTGACGACGGAATCGACGCCCGGAACACCATGTGTCCTCGCCGGAACCCTCTACGCCGCCGACGGGCGACAGATGCTCTCCGCGCAGACCACCGAACAACTCCGCGGAGCCCAAACTCTTTCCCTCCGGTTTCCGGGTCGGGCGATTCACGAGGCGCACAGCACCGGATCGTACCCCTACGCGCTGTTTCTCATCGACGAGAGCGGAACGCAGATCGATCGACTCGAGGGGGCGACGGCTCCGTACGATCCGAATTCCTTTGAGCCGCCCGGGGCCGCGTTCGTGGACCCTTGCCAGGTGCGCGCCAACGATCCCGACGGAGACGGCGGTTACGACAGCCTGAGCATCGGTGTTCCCGTCCAGGGAGTAGGACCGGCGGACTATCGAGTCACGGTGTGGCTCTACGACAGCGGCGGTGCCCCGATTGAGCCAGCGAGCGCGTGGGTGCACCTGAACGGAGGGCCAGCGACCGCCTGGCTGGGCTTCGACGGGGTCGGGATCCGTCGCCACGGTGTGGACGGTCCTTACGTCGTCGGAGGGCTTCTCGTCGAGGGTGAGGAGGTCATCGCATCGAGGAACGACGCCTGCACAACCCCGCCATATCACGCCTCGGACTTCGAACCGCCCGCGGTGTCCCTGGTGCACTTGACAGGCTTTTACGACGATCAGGTGGTGGATCAGGACGGGGATGGCGTCGCGGAATCCCTCGCCGTGGACGTCGGCGTCGAGGTCGCTCAAGCGGGGTTCTGCATCCTCAAGGGGCGGCTCGTCGACGCGGCAGGTGGGGACATCGCGTGGGCACAGGCTACGGCGAACACCACGGCGGGAACGCAGAACCTGATCACGCTGGATTTCGACGGCTCTCGCATCTACGAGCACGGGGTCGACGGCCCGTACTTCCTCGAGAACGTCTACGTCTATCACACCGGCGATCCCATGCAGCCGGACTACAGTGCGAGCGCCTGGCAGACGGATGCCTATCCGTACGTGATGTTCGGTTGCCCGATGGCGCCCGAGGTCTGCGACGGCGTCGACAACGACTGCGACAGCGTGATCGACGAGGGGTTCGACGTCGGCGCGCCGTGCACCGCGGGGATTGGCGCCTGCGAGCGGGCTGGCCAGAAAGTGTGCACGGCCCCTGGTACCGGTACGACGTGCAACGCGACACCTGGCTCGCCGTCAACGGAGGTCTGCAACGGGATCGACGACGACTGTGACAGTCTGCTCGACGACGACCTCGGCCGGACCACCTGTGGCATCGGAGCGTGTAATCGCACTGTAGATGTCTGCGTCTATGGAGTTCCACAGGCGTGCGTTCCCGGGCAACCATCGCCCGAACTCTGCAACGGCATATACGACGACTGCAACGGGACGGTCGATGGGGGCCTGAAGTTCAAAGTCAATCAGTACACTTGGATGATCTGCGTTCCGCCCGGAGTCTATCGGCTCGAGACGACGAGGAAAGGGCTTTCGACGCAGTAGCGCGACGGGTTCGTTCCCGCCGTGATGATTGGTTGTCGGAGGGTTGGATGCCGAACTCGCAGCACCGGCTGAGAGGGAGAGGCTTGCCAACATCGAAATCGTCGCCCCTCGTCGATCCTACAACGTCGTTCGCGACCCGTGCGCTCGCATTCGCTCGATCTGGCTGCGCCGGCTCGCAAAAAGGAACCAGACCTTCCTTACCTGGGGCTCTGACGGATGACGATTTCAACCTGCGTTTTCTCCTCCACGTCCGAGTAGGGGCACTATGTCAACTCGCACCCCCCCGCCCCCTCGGCGCGTATTCTCCTCCCGGCGCACGGGAGGTGGAGGCGGAGGAGGAGCGCTCAACTCCTGGACGATCTTCGGCGCACGGGGGATTTCGAGCTGTCTGCGGTCCGGTCGCCGGCACCGCGGCCCTTTCCGGTGCCAGTCGGGCAGACCCCTCCCCGCGGGGCCGTGCGGCCTCAGCGCCTACCGATCCCTGCCTATGCGTCGGTCGAGAGAACCCCGGTACCTCTCGCGGGAGCGATCGGCGGTGGGCGCGAGGGAAGGCCGAGGCATTCGAGGATCGCGCGGATCGCCGCGGGGGACTGGATCGCGGCGACAATCCGTGTCGGCGACCCGCAGCGGGAACGCGTCAGGACATCGACGGCGAAGACGGCCCGGTCGCAGGCGGAGCCGTTCCTGAGTCGCCTGCGCCGGTCCTTCGTGCCGAACGGCGTTCTCGTCGTCGCGGTGACCGGTCAGGATCTGGAGCGGCAGGCGCGCCACGTGCCGCTCCTTCGCGGCAAGGCCGCGTCGCGGGGGGTGGCGACGGCGTACGTCTGTCAGGGAGGTGTCTGTCAGTTGCCGACGTCTGATCCGGAGGTGTTCTCCAGACAGATCGCTCGACGCGGAACGCCGCCAAGGTAGCACTCCGGATCATGGTGAGGCCGACGTCGCCCGCGAAGGAGGTCCATCCGTGGTCTTCGAAATGCCGGCGCGGGTCGACGGACGCCACTCTGGATTCAGGTGTCCATCTGGGTGTCCATAACCCTCGGACTGTACGACCCTCCTCGTAAACACCGGAAACGAGAAAGGGCGACGAATGGAGAACACCTCGATTCGCCGCCCTTTCCCACCAGCCTAAAATCCCCTTCCCGCAAGGGAGTGCTGGTTCGAGCCCAGCCTCCGGCACCAAGTCGTTTCAACGAGTCAGGTGGGGCGGGTTGAGGCCATGGAGGCTGCCCTGGACCGCACCATGTATTACAATTAGTATTGATGCGTAATACGGAGGCCTCGTCATGCGAAGCGTACGGCTTGATCAAGCACTCGAGTCGCGTCTGGAACAGGCGGCCCAACTCAGTGGCGAGCCTGTGTCGAACATCATTCGTCAAGCCATCGAGGAACGTTGCGAGGCTATTCTGGGCCAGCGACTCGCCGACCGCTTGCGAGACGTGACCGGGACGGTCAACAGCAACGGCGGACGCGCCCGTCAGACGGGGAAGGCATTCGGCGCCCATCTGGCAAAGGAAGGAAGAAGAGGCCGCCGGTGATCCTTGTAGATGCGGGTCCCCTCATCGCTTTGATCGATCGAGGAGGGCCGGATCATGAGCGGTGCGTCGACATACTGTCGAGTCTCACCGCACCGATGGTCACGACGTGGCCCGCGTTCACCGAGGCCATGTACTTGCTCGGAAGTGCCGGAGGTTGGAAGGCGCAGGAGGCGCTGTGGAAGCTCCTCGACCGAGGCGATTTACAGCTCGTTCCGCTCGATGGCGCGGTGCAGGACCGGACTCAGGCGCTCATGGCCAAGTACCGAGATATGCCCATGGACTTGGCGGACGCGACCCTCGTGGCAGCAGCTGAGGCGCTTGGACTGACCCGGGTCTTCACCCTGGACCGCAATTTTCAGGTGTACAGGTGGAGAGGCAAACGCAAGTTCGAAGTGATTCCTTGAACGTTTCCGGAACGAAGTCCTCCCGTCGCTCAACGCAGACCGTAAAGGCACAGGAGCGCGGCGTACCCGCTCGGCAACGGGTTGGGAGGTCGCTCGAGCTTGGAGTAACGGACGGCCATCTCCAGGAAGAACCGAGCGTGGAGAAAGGCTTCGACGATCGGCTGCGTCGCGACGTCCCAGTTGGCGTTGTCCTCGGGCTTGAAGACCCTCCCGGTCCCGGCCTCGATGATCGCGAGGAAGCGGAGGCTCAGCGTACGATAGGGGATGAGCGTTCGGAGCAATTTGACGATCGCCTCGGTCCGTTGCTGGAGCCCGAACACCTTGAAGCTCTGATGGTAGAAGCGGTAGATCGGGTCTTCGAAACCCCAGTGGCTGGTGCAATCCTCGAGCAGCGCTGCGAGTTCACCGTGGTAGAGCTCGACGTTCTTCAATAGGACCATCTCCGCGTCTCTGTCGTTTCCGGAAGAGGCCGTACCGACGCCCTCACGTGAGAGGAGCGCATCTTCCGCCTTGCTCGCTTCGAATTCGCGGCAGCCTTGGTGCTCGAACGTCAGGAGCCCGCACCGGGGAGATCCCGAATTGGAGCAGACCCCCCAGTCGCGGTTGAGATCGGCCTGCAGCCGGATGAACCAACGGCAGCCGCAGCTGCAATCGGGACCCCAGTCGTTCTCTCGGGAACGCTGCCCCCACGGTTCGAAGTCGGAGGGTAGCTTTCTCAGGATCCCGTGCAGCTCGTCGTGTGTCGTGTCCGCCACAGGTGGTGTGCTCCTTCGGGTTTTCGCGCGGTTCGTCATGATCAGCCATCGTGCGCCACGCACCGATGACGTCGATCTGACGCGCTCATATTATCGCGCCCGGCTTGTACCCTACATTCCGCATTCGCGAGAGCGGTCTTGTGGGGATTTCTGTGAGCGCTCGCGGCAGATGATCATTGATATCGCGTGGGCGGCACCTCTGCGAGTTCGAGGAGCATCTTCTGGGTGCTGTTGAGCTCGATGGGGAAGCTGACGATCCGTTCATTTTCCTGGAAGTCGTGCCAAGCGACGTCGGCGAAGTTCTCGAGGATGCGCGGGGTCGTCGGTGTTGTCGTCGGGCGCCCCTCGGGGAGAATCGGGAGGTCCGGGATGCCGCGGGCGACCATGCCGGCCCTGACCCCTTCGGTGACGGTGGTCCCTTCGCCGGAGTGTCGGAGGTGGTCCCTCGGTTGCCGATTGTGGGCTGTGGATCTGCCGGGCTGTTTCGCAGCCCTTGGAAAAGCTACGCTTTCCCACAGCTCCACAGCTCCTGCTGCTAGCCCCTCCCCGGACCGGGGAACCGTCCTGCGTGGATGGCACCTGCATGATTCAGGTTTTGATCCGTAGAAATGCCCGACGTAGGCTTGGAGGACCACCACCAGCAAAGCCTCCATGGAGAAACGACGGACCACACCGGCAGTTGCTCGCCTGCGAAACCAGAAGCCCGGTGTCACGCCCCTTTTCTCACATCCGAGAAGACACTCCTCGAGGGGACGGCCGGAATACGCACTGGGGGAACCGCGGTGTTCACCGGCTGTAGCACGGATTCGCGGTGCGCCGCGCGCGGCTAGGGTCTGGCGCTCAACGGGATGGGGAAGCGACGACTTCCCCGGCCCAGAGGCGCCGCGCGAACTCCTCGGCGGCAACCTCTTCCTTGAGGTAGTCGGCGACGTAGGAGCGGACGAGCGGTCGAGGATCGTCCGCCAGGTAATGCCTCGGAAGCAGGCCGTGATTCCGCGCGCGACGGAGCTCGAATCGCTCCCCCAACTCCGCCGAGACGAGGCCGAATAGCTCATAGCGGATCGCCCGGCCCCCCAAGGAGGTTGGCGCGACCGTGCCGCACCTTCCGTGCGCTCGACCCGCAGAGTCCGAAGGCGAGCCCGCGGTCCTCGATCAACCAGTGCACTTCAACGAGCAGGGTCGGCACCTTCTGGATCTCGTCGATGACGACGAACCGTTGCGGGTCGGCGTCGAGTTCCTGGCACAGCAGGTGCGGCTGGCTGGCGTAGCGCGCGAACGTGTCGGTCTCCAGGAGATCGACGCGTCGGGCCTCGGGGTAGGTCGAGCGGAGCAGAGAGGTCTTGCCAGTCTGGCACGGGCCCCACAAGAAGAACGATTCGCGCGGAGCGGGCGGAAGGGCGAGTCGACGCGTAAACATGTACTTCACAAAAACATGCAATTCCGAGATTTCGCTTCGAGATCGATCAAACTACTGGATCTAGGCAACTTGTCTCGCAGCGCGGTCGAGTTCACGAACTTCTCCCCGCCGAGGGGGGGTCCGGTAGCCACAGGGCCGAGTGGCTCACCCAGGACGTGCTCCGGCCGGTCCGCCACCTCCCGTGGGTCCTCACGACCCCCGAGCGGCTGCGACTGTTCTTCCTGGAAGAACGCACCCTGCTCGGCGATCTCGCCCGCAGCACTCGGAGCACCGTGCGCGACCTGTACCGTGCCGGCCCGCGGGATCACGCCTCGGTGCCCGGGATGGTGTTCTCGATCCAGACCCACGGAGATCTCGCGAACCGGCAGCCGCACCTGCACGCCCTCGTGACCGCCGGCCTCTTCGACCGCGATGGGAGCTTCACCCCCGTCGATCCGCCTCCGACTGCGGTTGCGGGGATCGAGTTTCCTGTCCTTCGAATGGCCTGCATGGCCCGCGCCTTCCGCGAGCGACAACCAAAGCGCTTCCTCTTCGGAGAAAACCAGCCGATTGACGTTCGTTTCGAGATCGTGTAAGAAGGCGAACAAGGTCGGAGGGGCACGCCATGAGAACGCACCGGGTTGCCGCTTGCAGCGCCGTTTTGCTTTTTCTTCCCCTGCCCGTTCTCGCGGCGGTTCCCTGGACGGAGGTCGGCCACCTCGAGGTACCGATCTTCCAGAATCTCTCGAACCCCGGGAGCGTCTACGGAGCGTACCCCCACGAGCCCGTGCTTCACGGGTCACTCCTGTTCGTGCCGACAGGAACGTGGGGCGGCGGCATGGTGGTGGTCGATCTCGGCGAGCCGTCCGCTCCGCGGATCGCGGAGAACGTGACGTCGATCCGCTCGAACGACATCGCCGTCGCGGGCTCCCGCCTCTACGGTGTGGACGGGTCCGGGCTCGAGATCTTCGAGATCGGGGAACCGCTGTCCCTCGTCTCGCTCGGCAGGATCGAGCTGGGTTCCTTCGGCTCCGGGGCGGCAGCGATCAGCGTCACGGTGCAGGGCGCGCGCGCCTTTGTCACCGGGGGCGGCCGTTACCTCGGGAACTGGCCGGCGCTCACCGCCATCGACCTGGCGAACCCCGCGGACCCGGTGGTGATCGGGTCCTCGGCGGAGTCGGGCGGGGCCGACGTGGCCGTTTCCGGCACGACCGCCTACGTCGCCGCGTACGGGGCAGGCCTGCGCATCTACGACGTGTCCTCGCCGCCGAGCATCCGCCTGCTCGGGTCCGTCCGCACCGGTGGAAACGCGTCGAGGATCCGGATCGCCGGGAGCCTGGCGTACGTCTACAACACCGGGGACTCCTTCTCGCTCGCGATCGTCGACGTGAGCCGGCCGGACCGGCCGACCGTGCTGGGCTCGGTCGAGATCCCGGACCAGGCATCGCCCTACTACAACGACACTCAGTTCCTTGCGTTGGGTGTCTCGGGGGGGCGCGTGTACGCGAGTGGCTGGCACGGGGTGAGCGTCGTCGACGTCGTAAATCCGGCGAGCCCGACCGTGCTCGGCACGATCGGGCAGGAAGAGTTCACGGGAGGACTGGAATTCGACGGCGAGCGACTCGTGATCGCGAATCGCTTGGGGGTCGTCGTAGCCCGGCTCGGCTCCGCGTGCGGATCCGACCCGGACAGCGATCGCGATCACGACGGCGTCTGCGGCGAGGGGGACAACTGCCTATCTGCGGCGAATCCGGCGCAGTCGGACGCGGATGGCGACGGCGTGGGAGACGCCTGCGACAATTGCGTTCTCGCACCCAACCCGGATCAGCTCGACGCGAACCACGACGGGACGGGCGACGCGTGCGACAGCGTCTGGACCGAGGTCGGCCGCCTGGATATGCCGCTCTTCGGGGTCCTCCTGAACGCCGGGGACACCTCCGGCGCGTACCCCCGCGATCCCGTGATGGACCGGTCGCTACTCTACGTTCCGCTCGGATCCTGGGGTGACGGCGTGGTCGTCGTGGATCTGGCGGATCCGAGCGCGCCGAGGGTCTCGGCTCACCTCGCAACGATCCGGTCCGAGGACGTCGCGGTCGCCGGCGATGTCCTGTACAGCGTGGGATGGACGAGCCTCGACGTGGTGGACGTCTCGGATCCGGCCGCACCGAAGCTCGCGAGCACCCTGAGCGTCGATGGCGGGATCGGGATCGCGGTCCAGGGGAGCACCGTCTTCGTGACCGGAGAACGGGCCCTTAGAGCCGTCGACGTCGCGGACCCCAGGCACCCGCGCTGGCTCGGCCAATCCGTGGAGGCGGGCGGGGTCGACGTCGTCGTGTCCGGGGCCACGGCCTACGTTGCCTCGAAGACCGAGGGCCTCCGGATCTACGACGTCTCCTTTCCCGCGCACCCCAGGCTCCTCGGGGTCACGGGCACTCTCGGGTACGCCGCGAGGGTCCGGGTCGCGGATGGCTTGGCGTACATCTACAACGGCGGATACGTCCCTTCCCTGGCGATCGTGGACGTGAGCCGGCCGGACCTACCCGATCTGCGGAGCGTCCTAGCGATCCCCGATGCGTGGACCTACCCACCTGGCGACGGGCTGCTCGGGCTGCGGGTTTCCGGCAACCGAGTGTACGTCGCCGGTCGGCGTGGAGTCGCGATCGTCGACGTGACGGATCCGGACAGCCCCGTCGTCGTGGGTCGCGTCGGAGAGGACACGTTCACGGGCGGCCTCGAGATCCTGGGCGACGACCTGGCCCTGGCCAGCGCCAAGGGCGTGGTCGTGGTCGAGAACGCCACCGCCTGCACCCCCGACCAAGGCGGTGACGCCGACCACGACGGCGTGTGCGGGAATGCCGACCATTGTCCGTCTGCGACGAATCGAAGACAGGCCGACGCCGACGGCGACGGGCCGGGCGACGCGTGCGACAACTGTCCGCTCGCCGTCAATCCCGACCAGGCCGACGCCGACCGAGACGGAGAAGGGGACGCCTGCGAGAGCGCGTACACGGAGGTCGGCCGCCTGCCGATCCCTCTCTTCGGCAGCCGCGTCAACGTGGGCGGCTTTGCGGGGGGCTCTCCCGGCGAGCCGGTGCTGGCCGGGTCGTTCCTCTACGTGCCCGGGGGGCAGGGTCGCGGACTGATCGTCGTAGACCTGACCGATCCGGGCCAGCCGCGGCTCGCGGCGCATGCGACCGCGGTCGACGCCACGGACGCCGCCGTCTCGGGCTCCTACCTGTACGGCGTGTCCGGCGACGGACTGGAGGTCGTGGACGTCGCGAACCCCTTCCTCCCGGAGCCGCTCGGGTCGCTGGGTCTGCTCGGTGTCGTCACGAGCGTCGGAGTCCGGGGGGGGACCGCATTCGTCACGAGAGGGGGCCCCACCGTGGGGAGCGGGAGCGCCCTGACCGCCATTGACGTCTCGAATCCGGCGGTCCCCGTCGTGATCGGGTCGGTCGCCGAGTGGAACGCGGCCGACGTTTTCCTTTCCGGATCGTTGGCGTATGTCGCGTCCTACGAAACGGGTCTGCGCATCTACGACGTGTCGGCACCCGCGCAGATGCGTCTCCTTGGATCGACGGGCACCCTGGGCTCCGCCGTCAAGGTGCAGGTTGTGGGGAACCTGGCGTACGTGTACAACACCGGGTATCGGTTCTCCCTCACGATCGTGGACGTGAGCGCGCCCGATCGGCCGGTCCTCGTCGGGTCCGTCGAGGTTCCTTTTCCGCGGAGCGGCCCTTTTCCGGTCAGCCCCACCTACGAGCCGATCTACTTCTTCGGGCTCCGGGTCGCCGGGAACCGGGCGTACGCCGCCGGATGGAACGGGATCACCGTCCTCGACGTGTCCGACCCGGCGCATCCCTGGGCGGTCGGCCACCTCGACGTGGGAAGGCCGACCACAGGCGTCGAGATCCAGGGCGATCGTCTCGTCATCGTCGACTCGTCGGGGATCGTCGTGGTCGAGATCGGCACCGTGTGCGCGCTCGGCCAGGGCGGGGACTTCGATCACGACGCGATCTGCGGGAACGCCGATGGCTGCCCCCTGGCCTGGGACCCGGACCAGGCGGACACCGACAGCGACGGCGTCGGAGATGCCTGCGACAACTGCCCAACCAGCGCCAACGGGGACCAGACGGACGCGGACGACGACGGCGTGGGGGACGCCTGCGAGAGGGAATGGGTCGAGTTCGGCCGCGTCGCGGTGCCGCTCTTCGGACGGGGCATCAACGTCGGCAGCCTCGACGGAGGTTACCCCCACGAGCCCGTTCTCCACGGGTCCTCTCTCTACGTCCCGCTTGGCACGATGGGAAGCGGGCTCTTGATCGCGGACCTTTCCGGCCCAGATGAGCCGCGGATCGCGGGACACTTCACGTCGATCCGCTCCCGGGACGTGGCGCTCGTAGGCACCCGCCTGTTCAGCGTGAGCACGAAGAATCTCGACGTCGTGGACGTCGCGGATCCGTCTTCGCCGGCCCTCCTGGGCACGCTGGACCTGTCCTCCGGGGGGAACAGTGGGCGGGTCTCGAGCTTGACAGTGCAGGGAAACACGGCGTTCGTCACAGGAGCCGCTCGACCTGGAGGCGGCTCCGCGGCGCTGATGGCGATCGACGTCTCGAACCCGATGCAACCCGTCGTTCTCGGGTCCTCGGCCGAGTCGGGCGGCGCCGACGTGCTCATCGTAGGAGCGACGGCCTACGTGGCGTCGTACGGAGCGGGGCTCCGCATCTACGACGTATCGTCGCCCAGCCAGATACGCCTCATCGGGGCCACGGGCACGCTCGGGAACGCTGTGAAGGTCCAGATCGCGGGGAGCTTCGCGTACGTTTACAACACCGGTGCGTCGTTCTCCCTTGCCGTGGTGGACGTGAGTCGCCCCGATCGGCCGGCGGTCCTGGCGACCGTCGAGGTTCCACAGGAGTCGCCCCACGGGGGGTTCGGGGGGTGGGCGGACAGCATCTTCGGTCTCCGAGCTCGAGGCGACCGCGTATACGCGTGCGGCTGGCACGGCGTCACGGTGATCGACGTCAGCCTTCCGGAGCATCCCACGGTCGTGGGCCGCCTCGGGCAGGACACCTGGACGGGAGGCGTGGAGTTCGTGGGGGATCTCCTCGCCATCGTCAACCGTTTCGGGATCGTCCTGGTGGCCGCGGGCGCCGGATCGGCTTGCCCGTCCGACGACGGTGGGGACGTCGATCACGACTCGGTCTGCGGAAACGCCGACAACTGCCCGACGCTGCCCAATCCCGATCAGGCGGACGCCGATCGAGACGGCGTGGGGGACGCGTGCGAGGAAGCGTGGACGGTGGCGGGTCGCCTCGATGTTCCGGCGTTCGACCACACCGTGAACGCCGGTTCCATTTACGGGGAGTATCCCCACGAGCCCGTGCTCCACGGCTCTTTCCTGTACGTGCCGATGGGGACATCCGGCAACGGGTTGGTCATCGTCGACGTCTCGGAGCCGAGCCGGCCCCACCTCGCATCACACTTCACGCGGATCCGATCGCGCGACGTGGCGATCGAAGGTTCGTACCTGTACAGCGTGAGCGGGACCGGGCTCGATGTCCTCGACATCTCGAGTCCCACGAGCCCGGTGCTCGTCGGGTCCCTCGCCCTTCCCTCCGGGGTCGCGAGCGTCGCCGTGAACGGGGGTCTCGCGTTCGTCACCGGCGGAGGGCGGAACCTCGGTAACGCTCCGGCGCTCACCGTCGTCAACGTCTCGAACCCCGCGCACCCCGTGGTGATCGGTTCGTCGGCGGAGACCGGGGGCGCCGACGTCGCCGTCTCCGGCTCGATGGCGTACGTGGCATCGTACGACTCGGGCCTTCGGGTTTACGACGTTTCCTCGCCGGCGCTCGTGCGCCTCGTGGGGACGGTGGGCACCGTGGGATTCGCGGCGAAGGTACAGGTGATCGGGAATCTCGCCTACGTCTACAACACCGGCGAATCGTTCTCGCTGGCGATCGTGGACGTGAGCCGTGGGGACCGACCGGCCCTTCTGGGTGTCGCCCCGCTTTCGGGTCAGGGGTCACCGTGGAACGGCGACCTGTCCTCTCCATTCTTCGGAATGCGGGTGGCTGGCAGCCTCGTGTACGCCGCCGGGTGGCAGGGGGTGTCCATCGTGGACGTCGCCGATCCGACGAACCCTCACCAGGTGCGGCGGATCGGCGAGAAGGAGTTCACGGGAGGAGTCGAGATCGTCGGCGATCTGCTGGCGATCGCCGGCTCCGGCGGGATTCTCCTCGTCCGGGCCGGCGCCGAGTGCGCGCCGGAGGAAGGGGGCGACGACGACCACGACGGCGTTTGCGCGAGCGTCGACAACTGCCCGACGATTCCGAACGCGAGACAGGAAGACATCGACGGCGACGGCGTGGGGAACGCGTGCGACGACTGCCCGCCGATCTTCGATCCGGACCAGGCCGATGGCGACCACGACGGCGTGGGGGACGCCTGCGAGAATGCCTGGGTGGAGGCCGGACGGCTCGAGATCCGCGAATTCCGCACCCTCGTCAACCCCGGCGACATCTTTGGCGAGTACCCTCACGAGCCGGAGCTCGATGGATCCTGGCTCTGGGTTCCGCTCGGGACCTGGGGAGACGGAGTGCTCGGGATCGATGTCGCCGATCCGCCACATCCCAGACTCGCCACCCGGATCGAGTCGATTCACTCTCGCGACGTGGCGATCGCGGGTGACCGCCTCTACAGCGTGGACGGCAACCGGCTCGACGTCTTGAGCATCGCGGATCGATCCTCTCCCACGTTCCTTGGGGGGCTCGACCTGAATCCCGGCGGCTCCGGGGCGGCCGCAAGCAGCGTCGCGGTGATGGGCATGCGCGCCTTCGTCACGGGTGGAGGCCCGTACCTCGGCGGCTTTGCCGCCTTGTCCGTCATCGACGTGGAAGACCCGGAGGTTCCGGCCGTGGTCGGTTCCTCGGCGGAGTCGGGGGGCGCCGACGTCTTCGTCTCCGGCACCACCGCCTACGTCGCTTCGTACGGAGCCGGTCTGCGCATCTACGACGTGTCGTCGCCGGCCGAGGTCCGCCTCATCGGATCGACCGGAACGCTGGGCGAGGCGACGAGGGTCCGCGTCTCGGGGGAAGTGGCGTACGTCTACAACGAGGGCTCGTCGTTCTCGCTGGCCGTCATCGACGTGAGTCAACTCGCTTTGCCGAGAGTGCTCGCCGTCCTGCCGATCCCGCCGTCTCCGACCTCGCCGCCGCAGTTCCTGGAGGACTCGGGCCGGTTCTTCGGCCTCTGGATCGACCGCAGCCGCGCCTATGTGTGTGACTGGCACGGGGTCGTCGCCATCGACGTGTCGAATCCGGCGACTCCGTACGTCCTGCGGCGCTTCGGCCCGGATGAGTTCACGGGCGGTGTGGTGGCCCTGGACGGCTCCCTGGCGATCGCCAGCCGCGAAGGGATCGTGATCGTCGAGGACGCCCCGTTCTGCGGCCCCGACAGGGGGGGCGATTCCGATCACGACTGGGTCTGCGCCGACGCGGACGATTGCCCGACGGTGCCGGACCGGGACCAGAAGGACGACGACGCGGACGCCGTCGGGAACGCGTGTGACAACTGCCTGGCGCTCCCCAACGCGGATCAGTCCGACGCGGACGGCGACGCCGTCGGGGATGCTTGCGGCAGCGCGGCAGGCGCGGACTTCGACGGATCGGGCCGGGTGGACGGATTCGACCTCGTGGACCTGGCCATCGCGTTCGGCAGCCGCTGCGGCGAATCGAGGTACGTCGCGCGGGTCGACCTGGACAGCCGCGAGTCGTCCCGCTGTTGGATCGACGGCGGCGACCTGGCCGAGCTCGCACGGCAGTGGGCGCGGATCGTACCTTGAAGGCGCCCGACGGGAGTGCAGCCATGAGACAGACCTCGAGGTGGATGTCGGGAATCACGGCGGGGTGGGTCGTGATGTCCCTCGTGCTCTGCGCGGGATGCCATCACGACGATTCCGATGGGATCGTTGGGGCCCCGATCGCTTCGTTCGCCGAGAGCGGGACGAGCGCCGGGCCGGACCTGGTGCGGCTACGATCGGCGTCGGCCAGCGGCGACGCGCTCGTGGTGGAGGTCGTGCTCGGGGGGCCCACGTCATCCGGAAACCTCTACGGATTCGTTTTTGACCTGGTCCTGGGGGACCCGAGCGTTGCGCGCCTTGTGGCCAACAGCGGCCAGGCGGGCGGGGCGCTGACCGGATCCCAGGTGATCGTCGAGGCAGGGACGCAAGCAGGAGACGAGGGTCGAGTCGTTGTGGCGGTGACGAAGGTGGGCAACGCGCAAGGGAACGGATTCTCGGGAAGTGAGGCGGTCGTCGTGCGGCTCGGATTCCAGGTGTTGAAGCGGGGAACCACGATGATCGTATTCGGAGGACACGTCAGCGCCCGGAACCCCGAGGGGAGGCCGGTGGCGGTCGACCCAGCCGGCGACATCGTAGCCACAATCGAGTTCGACGCGGCCGCGGCGAGGATCTCGGGGAACTGAGGGCGACGGACACGGACCGGCGATCCGGCGGCCGAGGCCGGCATGATCGCGGCGGTCCAGTCGAGTGACGACGCTGCCGCCGCGGCGATCTGGGCGCGCGAGTCGGGGCCGTCGCGGCGGCGCAGCCAATCCTCGAGCGGAACCGGGGAGGCGCTGTCCGAGTCTCGATCCGAATGCCACGGTGGTCTACCAGAAACCCGGCCCGTTCCTGAGCCGTGGCGCCAAAAGGAGCGCGGCCCGCATCCGCAACGGTCCAAGCCGTCAGCAATGGATGCAGGCCGGGGCGCGATCGCCTTCCCGAGACGGTCGCCCGGGATGCCGGCGACCGCACGGGGACACCTCGACTCCGTATCGATCACGTCTTGTCGATGGCCAACGGTGCTCAGGCCGCGCAGCGCGTGCAGCGGTGGTGGAGACCATCGACCTCTGGAGTCTCAATGGTATCGCCGCGATCCCGCGGCTCGACTTCGCGTGGCTCCGGCGGGTCCTGATCGAGAGATCGGTGCATCCTCGCACGGTGGTAGTAGGCATGTAGGATCCCCGGAGCCGCCGAAGATGTGCTTCGTTCAGGACCACGACCTGGTCGAGGCATTCCCGACGAATCGAACCCATGATGCGCTTCGCCGCCGCCAGTAGAGGCGAAACCCCTGCCGGTGCCAGCGGACGACGGTGTCGGCTTGGACGATCAGAATGCTCGAGCGCCAACGCTCCCGGAGCTTCGACAGCAAGACCCGGAAAAGTCGGTCAACCGAACGGAGTCGTGGACGACGGACGGTCCGCTGCAGAACGGCGATCTGCTACCGCGAGGCGAGGCTGTCCGCAACGAGGGCGGCGCGGCTGACGAGAACCGCCCTCGGGACGGCCCAGAGGAGCTGAACGGCGCCCATGGTACCCCCCGGATCGAAGAACGGATCGGATTGTACCCACGCCAGAACGGGCCTAAGCTCATGAGAGTGAGGGGGACGAAGTTCTGGGTATCCACAGGGCACGGAACTCGGCTCGTCGGTCGCGGGGGGTCAACTGCGCGGCTCGCCACGAAACGCTCGGGGTCTGGACGGTTGAGTTGAGCGAAGGAGGTGAAACGTGGGAATGGCAGGACAACGAGCTTCGCCTCGCCCCATGCTGCTGGCCATCGCGATTCTGGTGGCATGCAGCGCGGCCCTTGGCGAGAACATCGACCCGAACAACGACGGGTCGAGATACGCCTGGTCCGAGAACCTGGGCTGGATCAGCTTCCAGCCGCTCGGGCCCGGAGGCCCCGGGGCGCGGGTCACGGACTCGGGCCTGACCGGCTGGGCCTGGTCGGAGAACGCGGGATGGATCAGCCTTTCGTGCACGAACCGCTCGTGCGCGGGGGGCAGCTACGGCGTGACGAACGACGGGTCCGGGACGCTCGCGGGCTTCGCCTGGTCGGAGAACGCCGGCTGGATCCGATTCGACCCGCAGGGAGCGGGGGTGGTGATCGATCGCTGTACCGGAGGATTCAGCGGACGAGCCTGGTCGGAGAACGCGGGCTGGATCACGTTCTCGTCGGCGGGTCCGAACCCGTACCAGCTGGCGACGCGCTGGAGCCGGGTGGGAGCAACGGCTCTGACGGTGAGCAAGGCCGACGGGACGAACGTGACCCTTTCGTGGACCGCCGTGTCGGGAGCGAGCCCGTTCGACGTGGTGCAGGGCTCTCTCTCGGGGCTGCGGAGTTCGGGCGGTAACTTCCAGACCGCGACCCAGCAGTGCATCGTCAACGACACGACGGCGACGACCCGCACGACGGACGGGAACCCGAGTGCGGGGGACGGCTACTGGTTTCTCGTGCGTGGCAGCACGTGCGGCGGCGCGGGGACCTATGACGACGGGACCCAGGTCGGATCTCGCGACGCTGGAATCGATGGATCCGGACATGGCTGCCCCACCCCTTGAGTGGGGCGCAAGAACGGGAAGGCAAATCATGAAGCGGAAGAGGACGACGAGACTGTATGTTTCGCTTGCGATCGGGTCGCTCCTGTTCGGGCTGGTGCTGGCGGGCACGCTGGATCCTCCGGGGCCACCGGCCCCGACCATGGTCACGCTCCAGCAGATCCATGACCGGCTGGGGGGGATGTCCCGCGTGGCCCGGACCGGCCAGACGGGATGCTGGGAGCCAAATGGGGCCTCCATTCCCTGCTCCGGGACGGGCCAGGATGGTGAGTATCAGGCGGGCGCTTCGGTTTCGCCCCGGTTCACGGACACCGGCGACGGGACGGTGAAGGACAACCTGACGGGACGGATCTGGCTGAAGAACGCGAACTGCTTCGGTTTGCAGAGCTGGACCACCGCTCTCGCCGTGTCGAACACCCTGGCGAACGGGAGCTGTGGCCTGACGGATGGCTCGGCGGCCGGCGCCTGGCGGTTGCCGAACGTCAGGGAGCTGTACAGCCTCATCGACTTCGGGCAGTCCAGTCCTCCCCTACTCTCTCCAGGCCATCCGTTCGTCGGGGTGGTGTCCGCCGAATACTGGTCTTCGTCGACCTACGCGGACGGCCCGACCTGGGCGTGGATGGTGGCCCTCGGCTACGGCCACGTCGGCTTCGACAGCAAGACCGACGGAAAGTACATGTGGCCGGTCCGTGGTGGACAGTGAGGCGCCTCGATGTGGCGCGTTCAAGAACAGGAAGGCAAGTCATGAAGCGGAAGACGACGAGACTGTATGTTTCGCTTGCGATCGGATCGCTCCTGTTCGGGTTGGTGTTGGCGGGCACGCTGGATCCTCCGGGGCCACCGGCCCCGACCATGGTCACGCTCCAGCAGATCTTCGACCGGCTGGGGGGGCTGTCCCGCCTGGCCAGGACCGGCCAGACGGGATGCTGGGACTCGACGGGGACCTCCATTCCTTGCACGGGGACGACCCAGGATGGTGAGCTGAAGGCGGGCGCCTGGGTTTCACCCCGCTTCACGGACACCGGCGACGGGACGGTGCAGGACAACCTGACGGGACTGATCTGGCTGAAGAATGCGAACTGCTTCGGTGTGCAGAGCTGGACCGGCGCTCTCAACGTGAGGAACACCCTGGCGAACGGGAGTTGTGGTCTGACGGATGGCTCGGCGCGCGGCGCCTGGCGGTTGCCGAACGTCAGGGAGCTGCACAGCCTCATCGACTTCGGGCGGTTCGGTCCTCCCACACTTCCTCCAGGCCATCCGTTCACCGGGGTGACGTTCGCCAGCTACTGGTCGTCGTCGACCCACGCGCGCTTCCCGACCTCGGCGTGGTCCGCGTCCCTCGGCAACGGCTACGTCAGCTACGACTCCAAGACCGACGGCAACTATGTGTGGCCGGTCCGTGGTGGACGCTGAGGCGCTTCGATTCCTCGTCACTTTCGGGGGTGGTCAGCGCCCGCGATCTCGCCCGAGATCCCCGCGCCCTACTCGAGCGCATACAGGTTGCCGTCGGCGCTGCCGACGTAGACCACACCGCGATCCACCGCCGGAGACGAGAAGATCGCCCCGACCGAGAAGAGGCGGTAGTGGGCCAGGTACATGTCCTGAAAATCGCCGAAGACCGGCGCGTAGAGGGCGTCGTTGAAGCTCCCGTCCGGATTCAGGATCTTCAGCGGATCGGTCCGCGACGCCTCGGTCCGGAACTCCCAGGCGAGTTTCCCGGTCTTGGCGTCGACCGCGTACAGTCTGCCATTGTGATCGCCGAAGTAGGCCAGGTTACCGGCCAGGGCGGCGGACGAGAACACGTAACGGATACCCTACATTCCGCATTCGCGAGGGCGGTCTTGTGGGGATTTCTGTGAGCGCTCGCGGCAGATGATCATTGATATCGCGTGGGCGGCACCTCTGCGAGTTCGAGGAGCATCTTCTGGGTGCTGTTGAGCTCGATGGGGAAGCTGACGATCCGTTCATTTTCCTGGAAGTCGTGCCAAGCGACGTCGGCGAAGTTCTCGAGGATGCACGGGGTCGTCGGTGTTGTCGTCGGGCGCCCCTCGGGGAGAATCGGGAGGTCCGGGATGCCGCGGGCGACCATGCCGGCCCTGACCTGCCTCTTGAGAAGCGCGGACAGCAGGATCGCCATGAAGTAGACGTGCAGCAGGCCCACCACACGGATCGGCTTCTTGAGGAAGATCGGAGCGATCCCGTACTCGGACTTGGTCAGGGCGAATCGCTTCTCCAGGTAAGTTTGGTACTTGTAGATTTCGAGGATGGCCCGCTTGGATCGGACCTGCGCCGGGATGTTCGTGACGAGTGGGAACACGCCGTCGGTGCAGGCTTCGCAGCGTAGCGCTTGCTTGTCACGTGTGATCTCGAGCCGGAGCCGGCGGTGTCGGATCAGGCGCATTGGGGACCCGGACTTGGGGTGGCCCGGGCGCAGGAAGCGATGCTCCACCTCGGTGAAAGAGACGATCCGGACTTGGACGAAGGTGCGCGCGTGATGGGCGGTGAGGACCTGCCTCACTCGGGTGTTGATCTCCTTGCGGCTGCGCAAGTTGCGCCGACCGACCTTGCGGGCGATCTCCTGCAGCTCGACCTCGGCGGTGCGGAGATGTTCCAAGCGCGCCTGGCGGTCCAAGGCGGCTTTCTGCGAGCTCCGGATCCAGATGATCCGATACGCCCCCCGTGTGGTCTGCTGCGGTCCGGCCTTCGTGCTGGAGAAGATGTCCGGAGGATCGCTGCGCCGGCGTGAGTTCGGGATCTGGTGGATCTTGCGCCAGCGCACGTGCGTATTCCGGCCAAGCTGAACGCTCGTTCCGGGGATCGTGAACGCCCATTCCGGGGATTCCGATCACCTCATCGGAGCGAAGCGACGTTGGTCTGACTTTCGGTCACGCCTCCTTGGTCACGTTCGCGCCGTCGACGTGTTGGCGCGGTACGGAGGCGAGGAGTTCGCGATCATCCTTCCCGCGACTCCCAAGACCGGGGCGCAGCTCGTGGCGGAGCGGGTCCGCCAGGCCGTTGCGGGGCACGACTTCCCCGGCGGGGCGGAGCAACCGGGAGGACGGCTCACGGTGAGCCTCGGAATCGCAACCCACCCCGCGGACGCTCCGGACTCCCGCGAGCTGGTCCAGCGGGCCGACCTCGCCCTCTACGAGGCCAAGGCGCAGGGACGCGACCGCGTCTGCGTGTACGCCCGCAGCCTGCGGTCCTTCGCGAGGACCACCGCGGATCTCGAGGGTCACGGGCGGTTTTTCGGGTCCGCGGACGTCCCGCTGCGCGTGGTCGAGATCGGCGAGGGAGGGATGAGGGTCCGGACCGCGCGGCCCGTCGAGGCGGACGCGCTCGTCGACATCTGGTTCCGCCTCCCCCCGACGGGCCGTTCCGTTCGGGTGTCGGGGCGCGTGCTCCGATCGAGCACGACCGGGACAGGCGAGTACGAAGCGGCCCTGCGGATCGTCGACATAGCGGCCGCCGACCGCTGGAGCCTCGGCCAGTTCGTCAGGTCGTCCGCGGCGCGCGACGAGGAGTGAGCGGAGCGCCTCGAACGATCCACCGCGACGCCGTTCCGGAGGTCCTCCGGATCGAGCGACACCATGGTGGACGCGAGGGTGCGGGATGTCCGCCGACGAACGGTCGTCAAGCGGTCGGTGCACGGATCCGCACTCCCCGTGGTGTCCAGGTACTCGAACGCCGGTCGCCCGCCCCGGAGTTCACCTGAGATCTCGACAAAGCGTTCCGCCCGAAGATCGGATCGATGCACGGGGAACTCGAACAAGACGGATACCGGGCGGACAAGATCGATTCCCGTTCCGCAGGCTGCCGCGTCGAAAAAGCGCTGACACCCCCAATCGTCGGCAGGCGCCAGTCGATCCACCCCGCGAACGCGCCGGCGCGCAGCTGCTCCAGGAAGACGGTGAACGCGGGGCCGTCCGGGGCCGTTCCCGTGCTTCTTCATGCGTAGCGGTCGTTGACGACATGCGGTTCCCGGGGGCGAATCGGTTCGAGATCCCTGGACACTGCAAATCAGATTCTCGCGTGGGCGTCGCGCGAAGCCCGGCTCGAAGAGAGATTGCCGCGCCTCGCGCGAAACGCTACGATCCCGGCCGGCGGAATCCCCCGCCCTTCCATACACCCCGGAGGATTCGTGGCACTCCCCTATGTCGATGGGTTCGTGACCCCCGTTCCGAAGAAGAAGCTCCCCACCTACCTGCGCATGGCGAAGCTGGCCGGAAAGGTCTGGCGCGAGCATGGTGCGCTCGAGTACGTCGAGTGCGTCGCGGACGACGTGA
Source organism: Terriglobia bacterium (assembly GCA_963699985.1). Taxonomy (GTDB): domain Bacteria; phylum Acidobacteriota; class Polarisedimenticolia; order Polarisedimenticolales; family CAVOVZ01; genus CAVOVZ01. The sequence continues at coordinate 14,316 of CAVOVZ010000021.1, read as the reverse complement.
AGTTCGGCAAGACGACCTCATTCCCGCGGAGCGTGAAGTTGAAGCCCGGCGAGACGGTCGTCTTTTCGTACGTCGTCTACGAGTCGCGCAAGGATCGCGATCGCATCCTGGAGAAGGTCATGACCGACCAGCGGCTCGCAAAGATGATGAACCCGAAGACTCTCCCGTTCGATGGCAAGCGGATGTTCTGGGGCGGATTCAAGGCGATCGTCTCGCTCTGAGCGCAGTTGCATGAACGGGTAGCGATTCAACCTGCGTTTTCTTTTCCACGTCCGAGTGGGGGCGATCCGTCGACTCGCTCCCTTCCCTGTCATGACTTCCGCTGTCAGCTACGGCTCGATGCCGGTTTCCCTCCCTCCGGGTTGTTTCGGTTCGAATGCCAGGGTACGAGCGCAGGCGGGGCCGGTAGTGCCGACGGTCGATCCTGCTGACATCCGTGGGTTGGCTGCCACCTTACTGGGTTCCGTCGGGCACCTGCCTGACTCTGGCCACGAGGATCGGACGACACCGCCTCTCGAGAAACAGACGCTCGGGGACTCCGCCCCCGATCCCCCACTCCCGCCCTCCGCGATGCCGGCGGACCGGCATCGCTCCGGTTGGGCTGTTTCTTCCGGAGGTGTCGGGGCACCCGCCGCGTGCGGCCGCGCCCAAGAAACAGCGGCACGGGCGCTTCGAGCCCGTCGCGGAACGGTCGCAGGCAACGGCTACGGGCAGGGGTGTGCGTTCGGCCGCGGCACGCCCGCGCCGTTGGTGCCGAGATCCCCTTCGACTCCCTGCTCGATCCCGCTCACGAGGTAGAACGCGGGGCTCGAAGTCGCGGGCACGTCGGGGTCGGCCGCGAACGCGCTCGCGAGGGCACAGCCCCTCCGCGCGACCGGGTTCGAGCCCGGCTCCTGCGTGTACTGCCCCGTCGCGCGCAGCACGTTCAGGTCCGCCCGGTAGAGGTTCCACTGAGCGTACGGCGCCTCCTCTTGCCAAGACACGAGATCCCGGTCCTGGAAGCGCAGGAGGATCGTGCCGTCGTCGAGGTCGCAGAGGTTTCCCTGGCCGTCCTGGTCCCGGTCCGCCTGGCTCGGATTCGACTCCGTGGGACAGTTGTCGCAGGCGTCGCCGATCCCGTCGCCGTCCGCGTCCCGCTGGTCGGTGTTCGCGACGCTCGGGCAGTTGTCGCAGAGGCCCGTCCAGGTGTCGCCGTCGAGGTCGGGCCCGCCCTCGTTCGTCCCGACGAGCGAGGGCCAGTACGGGTCGTTGCAGTCGTTGTTCAGGTGGTCGCAGATCTGCGGCGCGTATGGCCCGACGGCGGGATTGGTGTCGTCGCAGTCCGACAACTCGTACCCGCACTCGCAGAACTCGCAAAAGCCGTCGCAGTCGGCGTCCACGGTGCACCAGGGCGGGTACACGAGGAGGGGGCGACCCGCGGAGACGTGGGGAGTCTCGAAGCCCCCGTCGAGCACGAGGGTGTAGGCGAGATCCACCCACGTCACGGGCCCGCACCCGTAGCGCACGCGCACGTGCGCGGCCGTGCCGATCGGGATCGGGCTCCCGTCGGGCCCGGAGCCGCCGTCGGCGAGCCGCCAGTGCCGCCGGTCGCGGTCGGGGGCGGGCGTCGGGCTGGTGTGGTCGTACTGGTAGACCCTGTAGCCCACCGCGATGCTCGAACCGCACGATGGATCCAGGTGGAACGCCGCCGGCGGCGGCGCCGGCGCGACGAGTGCGATCGTGATCCAGTTCGGATCGGGCCTCGAGCTCGAGAGGACCGTCGGCGCGGCGAGGGGCTCCAGACGGATCGTGGGCAGCGCGGGCCCGCCGAACAGGTGATTCCCGCCAGAATCCGGGCGCTGCGTGAGCAGGGCGAAGTAGCCCAACGAACCCCCTTGCGACTGATCCCCGACCAGGAGCGCGGCGCATCCGGTCGTCGACGGGCAGCCGTCCACGCGCGGGTCGCTCCAGTCCCCCCAGAGCAACAAGGGATCCCCGGGAAGCGCGTAGGTCCATCCATCCCCGCCCGGCAGGGGCGGGAGGGCCTCCCAGTTCCCGTTGTCGTTTCCCAGGAAAGGGGCGGGATTCCCGGCGCCGAGCTCCCAGAACGAGCCTCGGAACGCCGGGCTGACCGTGGTCCCTCCCGGACAGGGTGGGCCGTCCGGGCACACATCGGGCGTCTCGAAGTGCGTGTAGGCGTTCGTGTACGCGCCGAGAGAGGCCGACTGCACAGAGCGGAGCGAGGAGCACGCGGCTCGGATCGCCGGCGACCCGGCGAGCGCGATCGTGGCGAGCAGAGCGAGCATCGTGGCGGTCCGCGGACGCGGGTGGAGGTGCATGTGGAACCTCCTTTCCTGGGTGGGGCCCCGGATCGCCAGGAATATACGCTGTTCTCCCCGCCGCGACCATACCCACGCCACCAACCGCTCCCGCAGCGCCTCCGCCTCGTCCGACGTCGCGTCGCTCCAGGCGCCGCTCGGTTGACCTGGTGCCTCATCCCGGACGTTGGCCGAGCCGAGGCACCGCGGGTTCGCGGCAGACGAGCGGCGTCATCGGCCTACCCGTCCGCCGCGCTCCGAAAACCTGGGCCGCGACACCCTACCGCCGGATGGCCCGACTCCGGCCCGCGGCGCGCCGGCGGCAACCCCCGATCAGTGTTCTCCGGGCGAAGAAACTGCGCCGAGGTGACCTCGGAAGCGCGCGTCCTGCGACTACGGTTCGAGACCGAGGGCGAGGTGTTCCTCGACATGGCCGACCAGCATGCGGACAACTACTTCGCGTTCATGACGGGAAGCGCGTGGTATCCGCGGCCGCTTTCGACCAACACCCCCTCGTTCGAGTTCGCGCTCCGGGTCCGGTCGAGGAAGCCCTGGGTCCCCGTGGCATCCGGCAAGACGGTGTCCCTCCGTGAAGAGGGCGAGTCGTGGATCCTGGAGACCCGCTCGGAAGTTCCGGCGAAGAACATCGCGGCGTTCGCGGGGAAGTACAAGACCGCCGAGAAGACCCGCGAAGGGATCACGGTCCGGGTCCACGCCTACGCGATGGCCCGGAAGAACGTGCTCGACAACGGATGACGATTTCAACCTGCGTTTCCTGCCCCACGTCCGAGTACGTCCGAGTAGGGAACAACGGGCTGACGCTGCTGGTGCACGAGGACCACAAGGCTCCCATCGTAGCCGTCAACGTCTGGTACCACGTGGGATCGAAGAACGAGAAGCCGGGTAAGACGGGCTTCGCCCACCTCTTCGAGCACCTCATGTTCAACGGCTCGGAGCACTTCAACGACGACTACTTCAAGGTGATGGCCCGGATCGGGGCCATCGATCTGAACGGGACGACGAACAACGACCGGACGAACTATTTCCAGAACGTGCCCGTCTCCGCCCTCGACACCGCGTTGTGGATGGAGTCCGACCGCATGGGGTACATGCATGGCGTCATCGACCAGGCGCGGCTCGACGAGCAGCGCGGCGTGGTCCAGAACGAGAAGCGGCAGTACGAGAACGAGCCGTACTCGGCGACCGACGAGCTGATCACCAAGGCGACGTATCCGGCGGGGCACCCCTATTCGTGGACCGTGATCGGGTCGATGGAAGACCTCGGCGCCGCCTCCCTCGACGACGTGAAGGAGTGGTTCCGCGCCTACTACGGTCCGTCGAACGCCGTTCTCGTCATCGCGGGGGACATCGACACGAACACGGCCGTCGAGAAGGTCAAGAAGTACTTCGGGAATCTCCCCCCGGGTCCACCGGTGGCTCACCAGGCCTCCTGGATCGCCAAGCGGACCGGGACGCAACGGTTGCGTGTCGAGGACCGGGTCCCGCAGGCGAGGTTCTACAAGGTGTGGAACGTGCCGGAGTTCAGGAGCGCCGACAACGACGACCTGAACCTCGTCGCCGCGCTGCTGTCGCGCGGGAAGTCCTCGCGGCTCTACAAGCGCCTGGTCTACGACGAGCGCATCGCGACCGAGGTGAACGCCTTCGTCGACGAGCGGGAGATCGGCGGCCAGTTCTACGTGATCGCGACGGCGCAGCCGGGAGGAGACCTGGCGAAGGTCGAGCCGGCGGTGGACGAGGAGCTCGCGAGGTTCCTCGAGAAGGGACCCACCGCCGACGAGCTCGAGCGCGTGAAGACGCAGATCCGCGCCGGGCTGATCCGCGGCGCGGAGCGCATCGGCGGCTTCGGCGGGAAGTCGGACCTGCTGGCGCAGTGCCAGGTCTACGCGGGCGATCCGGAATGCTACAAGACCGTCCTGGCGCGGCTCGCCGCCGCCACGCCCGCGACGTTGCAGGCGACGGCGAAGCGCTGGCTCGCGGACGGCGTCCTGGACCTCGAGGTGCACCCGTTCCCGGAGCTCGAGGCGGCGGAGACAGGGGCCGATCGCTCGAAGGTCCCGGAGGCCGGGATCCCGCCGGCTGCGCGCTTCCCGAAGCTGGAGCGAGCGACGCTTGCCAACGGGCTCGAGATCGTACTCGCCGAGCGGCACGCGGTTCCGCTGGTCACCTTCAACCTGATGCTGGACGCCGGGTACGCCGCGGACCAGTTCGGCCCGGCGGGCACGGCGGATCTGGCGATGTCGATGTTCGACGAGGGGACGGCCAAGCGCAACGCGCTCCAGATCAGCGACGAATTGGCGAAGCTCGGAGCGAGCCTGCGGACGGGATCGGACCTGGATACCTCGTCCGTCTATCTCTCGGCGCTGAAGTCCAAGCTCGACGCGTCGCTCGAGATCTTCGCGGACGTCGTTCTGCGTCCCTCGTTCCCGGCTTCGGATTTCGAGCGGCTCAAGAAGCTGCAGCTCGCGCAGATCGAGGAGGAGAAGTCGAGCCCGTTCAGCATGGCGCTGCGCGTGTTCCCCGGGCTCCTCTTCGGCCAGGGACACGCCTACGCGAACCCGTTCACCGGGTCGGGGACGAATCCACCGTGTCGAAGATCACCCGGCAGGACCTGGTCAAGCTCCATGAGACCTGGTTCAAGGCCAGCAACGCCAAGCTGATCGTCGCCGGCGACAGGACGATGGCGGAGATCCGGCCGAAGATCGAGGCGCTGTTCAAGGACTGGGCGAAGGGGACGGTTCCCAAGAACAACATCCAGACCGTGGAGGCCAAGGACCGCAAGGCCGTGTACATCATCGACAAGCCGGGCGCCATCCAGTCGGCGGTCCTCGCGGGCCTGCCCGCGCCGCGGCACACGCCCACCGACGAGGTGGCCATCGAGGCCATGAACACCGTCCTGTGAGGCGACTTCACGGCCCGGCTGAACATGAACCTGCGCGAGGACAAGCACTGGTCGTACGGGGCCGGGACTTTCGTCGCCGTTACCAAGGCTCAGCGACCCATGCTCGCCTTCGCTCCCGTGCAGACCGACAAGACCAAGGACTCGCTCGTCGAGATCATGAAGGAGATGACCGACATCGTCGGGCCCCGGCCGGCGACCGGCGCGGAGCTCGACAAGGCCAAAGACCTCGCCACCCGGACGCTTCCGGGTCAGTGGGAGACGACGGGTGCGGTCGGCGCGTCGATCGGCGAGATCCTCCGCTACGGTCTCCCCGACGACTACTTCACGACGTATCCGGACAAGGTTCGCGCCCTGAAGCTGGAAGACGTCACGGCCGCCGCGAAGAAGGTCGTGCGTCCCGAGAAGCTCGTGTGGGTCGTGGTGGGCGACCGGGCGAAGACCGAGCCCGAGATTCGATCCCTCAACTGGGGCGAGATCCGTTACCTGGATGCGGACGGTAACCCGGTGAAGTAGGTCGGCGCTACTCGCGGCAAGATCATCGGGCTGGGCGGGCGATGCGTCGCTCGCCCGACCCGCCGGGGGGCGTGCCCAGGAGAGTGCCCCTCCTCGGCCGTGGAGAACGAAACGCAGGTTGAAATCGCTAGCGCGGCCTGGCGGCCGCGACCAATTCAGTCGCATGCTCCATCGTCTGCACGTTTACGCTCTCGTCGCCAAGATCCCGCGCTCTCGCCGCTGGCGCGTCACGCGCCTGGGCGACCGGGTGATGAGCGCCGCGCTCCGTATCCGACCTACGGGCATTCCCAGGACGTACGCCGATGCCGCCTGACGGGCTAGACTTTTCTCTGCAAAACGCGGAGAACTTACGAACGGAGATCGACCCGCGCCGCTCCGATCAGTCTCGTGGCTCCAGGGGAATGCCCTTCTCGAACGTCAACTCCCCCGCGAGATAGCCCTTGCCCTCGGGAGCCTTGTCCGCAGGCATGCGCTCCCGCTCGACGTATCGTTTTCCGTCGAAGATGTGCCTCACGTACGACGCCTCCACCCCGCCGCCGGATTCCAGCCGCAGGAGGTCGTTCCAGCCGGCGGTCCTGTCGGCCGAGACGATGATCGGAAGACGGCTGATCGGGAACTCGTTGATCAGCGAGTGCCCGCTCGTGGCGTCCGTGAAGAGCTGTAGATCGCAGCCGCCGGTCCCGCAGAAGATCGACCCCAGGAGGTAGACGAACACCTCTTCTCGGCCGTCACCGTTGAGATCGACTCGGCCGTAAACGTAGCGGCCTCTCCCGACCCCGCCCTCGACGTCGACGAGCGCGCGAGTATAGGAGGGCGAGGCCCGCAGAATGGCCGTCTCGAGATCGGGCTCTGGCTTGGTCTGGAACGGCTCCTCGGCGAGCGGCTCCCATACCTGGATGCCGCCGTCGGCCAGGAGGCTCAAGTGGAGCCGGCCGTCCTTCAGCAGGTAGGAGCGGATGTACCGGGCCTCCTTCGCAACACGCTCGTCCAGGCTGGGAGACGGGCAGAGAGCGCGGGTGGCTGCGAGCGGACCGAACTCGAAGCGTCCGCTGAAGAGGTCGGCGCCGGCCTCGGCGAACCAGGTGCCGTTGGTGGAGTTGCAGTGAAGGCGCAGGGCGACCGTTCCGTCACCGTTGAGGCGCATGACGTACCGGGACGGGTCGTCAGGGCGAGATGTGCCGACGGCGTCGTCCATCGACTGGATCTCGATCAAGCGCCACTCCGTGCCCGCCAGCGGGCTTGGCGGCCCGGTCGAAGCCGCTTGCGCACTCCTCCCGGACTCGGGCGCCGACGACTGCACGTCCCGCCGCGTAGCCGCCTCTTCTCCAGGTGCGCCGCAACCCGCCAGGACCGCTCCCGACAACAGGATCGCCGCAACGGTCCGGGTGCAGGCCGTCTCGCGCGAGCTTCCACCCATGGTTCCGATTCCTTTCACTCGAGAACACGACCTCCCGAGGTCGACCCCGGGTGAATCCGGCTCCGGTCCCACGCGCCGGGGGTCACTTGGCCCGACACTTCATCTCGGTGCCGAGCCAGTTGACCAGCACCTCGTCACCCTTGCTCCAGAACGTGACGTTCTGCCCTTCGTATCTGTCGCCACCGGCGGCTGGAACCAGCCAGGCGATCACGCTCCGATCTCCTCGCTCGAGGCGCGCGGTCGGGGGATCGGTGTCGAAGAACGTAGCCACCACTTCGTTGGCCGGGTTGTTTTCGCAACCGTAGAAGACGGCCTTCCCTTGGGGAGCGAGCTGCCACCGGACCTGGAGCTCCGAGATCCGCAGTCGGTACTCGCCCTGCACGCACTCCGAGACGCTCGTCGCCTTCCAGCTCTCGGTCAGGAATACCGGGTTCTCCTTTCCTTTGGCTTTCCAGCACTCGTCTCGGCCCTTGACCCAGCCGCGCTGCTCGGCGCGAAGCGTCTGAGGCAGGCCGTTCTTGGCCTTGGCCACGGCTGCCTTGTAGACGTCGTCCAGCTTGCGGTCGAGCGCCGCGAGTCCCTCGTCGTCGCAGATCAGGTTCTCGACCGCGCCGGTAGCTTTGGCGCAGTCGAATGTCGGGCCCTTCGCCTGGTCGGCGGCCCGACCCGGAGGCGCGGCGAGCAGAGCCACCGTCAGAACGGAGATGATCCCGACACAGTTCATCCGACCCATGTCTCCTCCTCCCATCAAGGACCTTCGGCTCGTATCGCCGCCTTCGACACGGGCTCAGTGGCAGAGGATCTTGACCTTCTTCTCGGCGACCGCGAGCGCTTCCTCGTCGTTCGCCACCAGGAACTGGTCTTTGGCCTGCTGGCAGGCGTCTGCTTGGTCCCCGTGGTGTTTCGCCACCGCCGCGTCCGCGTGGAGTTGGGTTCCGCGGCACAGCTCGGAAGCGACGTGACGCACGTTGGTCGTCCGCCCCTGCTCCACGGAGACGCAATCCCCGACACGGATGTCGCCGTGGTCCTGGATGACCTTGATGACCTCCCCGCCCGTCATCCGGATCGTGTATCCCTCGGCCTTGTGACTTCCTTCGGCAGCCCTCGCGATGAGCGCGCCAAGCGCGGCGCCGGCCGCTGCGGAGGTTCGCTGGTCCTTCCCGGACTTGGCGTGGCCGGCGGCCAGGCCGACGAGACCGCCGAACACGGCCCCTTTCCCTGCCGCCGTCCCTTTCAACTTTACTTCTTCGCTTTCGAGAACGGTGCCGTAGCGGACGGCGATGACGGTGTTGCGGTCCGTCACGGTCGCCTGCTGCGCCGGACTCGGACCGGCGAGAGCCACACACACGGCGCTCGCGAGAAAGATGCGGCCGACTGTCATGCACGAGCCTCCTCTTCGCCGGCCATGCCTCACGGACGCCGGCTCGGAAAACGGGACATGATATGGATGTGGTCGCTGTCGACGGCGCACCCCCGGCAGCGGCCGTTTCGGGTCTTGGCGCGGTTGGCGCAGGTTCGGCAAGCGTGGTGGGAGGCGGACGATCTCGAGGCCGACGTTTTCGATCAGGAGGAGCCCGCACCTCGACCGTGAAGAAGTCCGCGGCCGCGAGGACACGCGCGGATCACGAGTTCCGTGCTCTCGCAGATGACACGACGTCGACCCGGTGACCGCGTCGAGTGCGTCCACTGTTCCGCGACCAGCTGCCGATGCCACCGAAGAATCGCGTCCGGGGCAACCATGGATGCGACCTGGTCCAGTCCTCGATGACGGAGCGCCTTTCCCCGGACCGCGGCGCTCTGCCGAGGCGTCCGCCTCACGGGCACGGATGGATACTCACCCGGATCGTCCCATCGCTCGAGGTCCCGAGCGAGCTCTCGACGGACCCGCTGTCACCCGTCACCAGGTAGAAGTTCACGCGACCGAGTGGCGGGGTCCGGGTATCGATCTGCTCGTTCGTCGTGAGGTGGCACCAGGATGCCGCTTCGGGCTCCACCGAAGGATCCTGCGTGTACTCCCCGGTCGCCCGAAGTCTCTCCAAGCTGGACCGGTACAGGTTGAACCACTGGTAGACAACCTCCTGTTGCCACCGAGCACCGCCCCTGCCGACGGACGTGAAGAGAATCATCCCGTCGTCGGAATCGCAGGAATCCCCCGAGCCGTCGAGGTCCGTATCCGCTTGGGACGTGTTAGGGACGGTAGGACAGTTGTCCACGCTGTCGCAGATGCCGTCGTGGTCGGCGTCGGAACAGGGGACGCAGGAGTTCGTCGGGTCGAACGGGCATGGATCGCAAGCGTCTCCCTGTCCGTCGCCGTCCGCATCCGCCTGGGAGGTGTTGGCGACGGTAGGGCAGTTGTCGCAGACGTCACCCCGACCGTCGGCGTCCACGTCCACCTGGGACGGGTTGGGGACGGAAGGACAGTTGTCGGCGCTGTTGCAGACCCCGTCGTGGTCGGCGTCGGGACAGGGGACGCAGGAGTTCGTCGGATCGAACGGGCAGGGATCGCAGGCGTCTCCCTGGCCGTCACCGTCCGTATCCACCTGGGACGCGTTGGGGACGGTAGGACAGTTGTCCGCATTGTCACAGACGCCGTCGTGGTCGGCGTCGGGACAGGGGACGCAGGAGTTCGTCGGGTCGAACGGGCACGGATCGCAGGCGTCTCCCTGGCCGTCGAGATCCGCGTCCGCCTGGGACGGGTTGGGGACGGAAGGACAGTTGTCGACGTTGTCGCAGACGCCGTCGTGGTCGGCGTCGGGACAGGGGACGCAGGAGTTCGTCGGGTCGAACGGGCATGGATCGCAAGCGTCTCCCTGTCCGTCGCCGTCCGAATCCGCCTGGGAGGTGTTGGCGACGGTAGGGCAGTTGTCGCAGACGTCACCCCTGCCGTCGGCGTCCGCGTCCGCCTGGGTCGGGTTGGGGACGGAAGGGCAGTTGTCGACGCGGTCACAGACTCCGTCGTGGTCGGCGTCGGGACAGGGGACGCAGGAGTTCGTCGGGTCGAACGGGCACGGATCGCAAGCGTCTCCCTGTCCGTCGCCGTCCGTATCCGCCTGGGAAGTGTTGGCGACGGTAGGGCAGTTGTCGCAGACGTCACCGCGGCCGTCGGCGTCCGCGTCCGCCTGGGTCGGGTTGGGGACGGAAGGACAGTTGTCGGCGCTGTTGCAGACCCCGTCGTGGTCGGCGTCGGGACAGGGGACGCAGGAGTTCGTCGGGTCGAACGGGCACGGATCGCAAGCGTCTCCCTGTCCGTCGCCGTCCGCATCCGCCTGGGAGGTGTTGGCGACGGTAGGGCAGTTGTCGCAGACGTCACCCCTGCCGTCGGCGTCCGCGTCCGCCTGGGTCGGGTTGGGGACGGAAGGACAGTTGTCGGCGCTGTTGCAGACCCCGTCGTGGTCGGCGTCGGGACAGGGGACGCAGGAGTTCGTCGGGTCGAACGGGCACGGATCGCAGGCGTCTCCCTGTCCGTCGCCGTCCGTATCCGCCTGGGAAGTGTTGGCGACGGTAGGGCAGTTGTCGCAGACGTCACCGCGGCCGTCGGCGTCCGCGTCCGCCTGGGTCGGGTTGGGGACGGAAGGACAGTTGTCCACATTGTCACAGACGCCATCGTGGTCGGCGTCGGGACAGGGGACGCAGGAGTTCGTCGGGTCGAACGGGCACGGATCGCAGGCGTCTCCCTGTCCGTCGCCGTCCGTATCCGCCTGGGAGGTGTTGGCGACGGTAGGGCAGTTGTCGCAGACGTCACCCCGGCCGTCGGCGTCCGCGTCCGCCTGGGTCGGGTTGGGGACGGAAGGACAGTTGTCGGCGCTGTTGCAGACCCCGTCGTGGTCGGCGTCGGGACAGGGGACGCAGGAGTTCGTCGGGTCGAACGGGCACGGATCGCAGGCGTCTCCCTGTCCGTCGCCGTCCGTATCCACTTGCGACGCGTTGGCGACGGTAGGGCAGTTGTCGCAGACGTCACCCCGGCCGTCGGCATCCACGTCCACCTGGGTCGGGTTGGGGACGGTAGGACAGTTGTCGACGCTGTTGCAGACCCCGTCGTGGTCGGCGTCGGGACAGAGGACGCAGGAGTTCGTCGGGTCGAACGGACATGGATCGCAGGCGTCTCCCTGTCCGTCGCCGTCCGTGTTCACCTGGGACGCGTTGGCGACGGTGGGGCAGTTGTCCAGGGCATCGCATACCCCATCGGCGTCCGAGTCCTGCGGGCACGCGAGAAGTGGCGTTGAAGAGGACAACTGGACGATCAAGACGACGAGCAGGAAAGAGAAGGAATGCAGAAAGAGGCGACGCATGGCTTCCTCCTGTGGGTCTCCATCCGGACGAACGCCCCGACGGCAGGAACGCCCCCAAAGTACGGCGAACGGAGAACCTCGGCAACGACCAACCCGAGTTCACCAGGCCCGGCGACCGGAACGCGGAGTTCCGCGCCCCGGGGTCGAGCTTTGGCCGGTCGCCCCGCCGGTCGCCCCGCCGGTCCCCGACGCCGGGAACGAGTGGATCGACGGCGGGTTCGACTTCGACTCCGTGGACACGTGGCCGGCCCGGCGGATCCTGCCGTAGTGGATCACGCGCCAGGCTCGAGGAAGAGTGTGCCCGCGAAGTCGAATCGGCGGTAAACACCCGCCGGCCAAGGGGTTCACGGACGGCGCGAGCCGGCTCGAGTGGGGTTGTTCGAGTTGACGGATGCCGTACTCGGACGTCGCTACCGAGGGGAGGAGCGGAAACGAAGCTCATCCGGCCTATCCGTCCGCTCGAGCCGCCGCCGAAGGGACCGAAGGAAGCGGCCGGCCCCCACATGGCCCGATAGCGAATCACCGGTTCTCCGGCGTGATACGCCCGGACGGCGACGGCCGCGACGGGTCATTCCCCGTGCGGGGGAGAAGCCATGCAGCCGACACCGAAGGCATGCCGCCGTATATTCGAGGACCCGCGGAGGTCGCAATGAGATGCCACCCGACTCCTGCATGCCCGGATGGGTGGGTACGCCGGCGTGCTCTCGCTCTGATCCCTACGCTCGCAGTCGCCGCCGTTCTCACGCCGTTCGCCGATGCCCAGCTTCCCCAGCCCTCCGAGTACCAAATGGGCGTAGGGGCCGGAGGTTTCTTCAGAACGATCGCCGGCCGCAACGGTGTCCTGCTGGCGGGCAGCGACGTCGACGGTCTCTTCCGGAGCCTCGATGGCGGGCGCACGTGGCATCTGGCCAACACGATGAGCACGGAATCCGCGAATCCGGGATCGCCTCGGTGATGATCAACGACATCCTGTGGCACCCCACGATCGAGAACCGTGTGATCGTCGCGACGATGGACGGGATCTACGTCTCCGACAACCCGGCCAGGCCGGAAGGGCCCGAATGGACCCGCGTCACACCCGGCACGAACGCGGGCCTCGGACTGTCCGACGGGTTCAGGCCCGGCTTCTACTACCCCCCCGGCTCGTACTGCCGCAACGCCCAGTACCGCAACTCCCGCCAGGCGGGCGTGGCGGCGCTGACGGCCTACGTCGATCCCGGCGGCAACACGACATTGTTCGGCGTGTCCGGCATGGGGTTCTCTCCTGAAGGCGCCCCAGAAAGACACGAACCGCGATCTGCTCTGGGTCAGCACGGACGGCGGCGACACATGGACGTACCATCGCATCCGCCTCCCGGCGCCTGAGGATCCGATCTGCAGCGGCGATCCGATTCTCTCCCTACCCGATCGGGACAAGGATCCCCATTGCTCGGCGAACCCCATCTGGAACAACGCGATCTACAACGACCCCGCCTCCCTCTGTACGAAGCCGGCGAACTACAACCAGTTCGATTGGCGCCGCACGTTCATCGACGTGGAAGTCCACGCCGGGCGTGTTTTCGTGGCCGCGCTCGAAGGGCAGGGTGTCCTCAGCGCCCCTCTGTCGAATCTGGATCCATGGCGGCGCGAGAACAGCGGACTCCCGTACGGGTGCTACGGAGGATACGAAGGCCATCACCCCGCCCAGATGACACACTTCCTCCCCGACCTTCCGGGCGCCACCCAGCAGCTCTACCTGAGCGTGTTCAGTACCGGTCCCTCGCCCCCGCCGTGCATGGCCACCGCCACGAGCTTCGGCGTCTACCGCTGGGATCCCGATGCCGGCAATCCGGTGCCGCAGCCTCACTGGGTCAGGGCCGACGAGGGGTCCGCGAATCCTCTTCCCGCGCCGGCGACCTCGTCCCCCGCCTCTCCCTACTACTCGTACCTCGCCTTGCAGTCCTTCGAGACCCCGACTGGCGTGCGCTCTTCACCGCCATGCCCGACGGATACTCCATCGGCGACAACCGCGGCGCGATCTACAAGAGCCGCGATGGCGTGAACTGGCATGCCCTGGCTCCCGCCTACTGGCTCGACCACAGAATCCGAGCTCAACACCTGCGGAACGGACGGGGACTTACCGGCCAGCTCGGCGCGGACTACGGACCCTTCGAGTGGGGCCTCGACCGCTACGCGTGCCGCGGCGGAAACCTCCTGGAGTGGTACCCGAACCCGCACTATCAATTCGGCACCGCACGGGTTTTTCAGGCCGGCTCGCCGCCCTCGGCCCACGACGAGAGGCTCTACACGTGGATGCCTGGCCTCTACGAGGTCGATCCCGACTACGACGAGACGCCTCCCGCCACGCCTCCCGCGCGGCCGATGACCTTGCTCACGTCCACCGAGGTCGTGGAGGGCTGCGCCGTCGCCAGCCAGCGCGACTTCCACGACAACGCTCTGCGCTGCTGGGCGGATGCGTCGGTTGCCGGGCTTCCCGATATCTCGCTCATCCCGGACGTCCAGGGGTCTCGACGGCAAGCTCTGGCTGGCCCGCGCGGGGACTGGAGCGGCAGCCAGTGGCGGTACGATCTCGCGCGCCGGCATTGGGAGGAGTTCCTGATGCCGATGAACGTCCCCTACGTGCGCGACCTCACGACCTACGACAACTACGACGCGGACATGGGAGCGGAAATCTGGACCGTCGCGTCCCGGCCGGGCAGCCCTTCGGCCGGCGACGCGCCCTGCGGCCAGGATCTCGTCTATCCCATGCTGGTCTTCGGCGGAGGCGAGATGCAGTTGCCGCCGTACCGCGCGGGCCTGATCATCAAGGGCATTGAAGTGCGAAGGACAGTGGCGCTTCGATGCGATCGGCATGATCGACGAGGCGCCCAATCCGCAGCA
>CAVOVZ010000020.1:0-182018 GCA_963699985.1 Terriglobia bacterium | reverse complement strand
CCCGGTCCCCCGGACCCACGCTCGATCCACGCCGGAGGACCGGCGCGGATCGAGCGTGGGTGCGCTCGTTTTCTCCAGAGCGAAGCGCGCGGCCGGGGCTTCACTCGCATCCGTCCTCATCCGTCGTTCGGCGCTTCGCCTGCCCGGCTGCTCGCCGCGCATGACCCAAAAAAAAGAGGACGGCGTTGCCGCCGTCCTCTTCGGTCACAGTCTGGGTTCTTGGAATCGATCAGTTCTCTTCCGATTCCTTGCTCATCGCGATGAGGGCAGCCTTCGCGTTCTCGTCACCCTGCTCCGCCTTCGCGGCCAGCTCGGCGGTCTTGCCGCTCTCGGACTTCTTCGATCGTGCGATCAGCGCCGCGGCCGACTTCTGGCAGCCGTTCTCGGCGGCCATCGCGAGCTCGACCGTCGTGCGCTCGTCGCCATCGTGCCCGGCCCCTGCGTGCTCGCCCCAGCTCTTGGCCATCGCGAAGAGAGCCGCCTTCGCGTCGGCGTCGCCCGCCTCGGCCTTCGCCGCAACGGCGGCGGCCTTCTCGCAACCCGACTCCTTGGCCATGGCGATCAACGCGGCCGTGGACTGCGCGCATCCCTGCTCGGCCTTGGCGACCAGCTTGGCTGTCTCGGTCGTCCCGTGGTCGCACGACTTGGAGCAGCCGGCTTTTCCGGCGGCGGCCATGTTCGCATTCTTGTCGCAGGCGAAGCCCAGGGCCGGCGCCAGGGCAACGGCCAGGATCGCGAGGATCAGAGCAGTCTTTCTCGTTCGCATTCAGTTCTCCTCCGTCCGGGGATTCTGATTTCGTTGTCCGGAACGCTCGTCAGTTATACCCCGGTGCTCGGTGCCGCGCCGTCGGGAACCAGTGGTTTTACAAGATTTTACAAACTCGCCCGCCGACGCAGAGATTTCGGCATCCCCGCCCGACCGTGGTAACGACGAGGCGGGCCTGCCGTCCGCGGTTCACGGCCCGCACGGCGAATCCGCAGTGGGGCCGGCGTGGGTGGTACGATTCGAAGGGCTCGCGATCGTGACCATATCGTGACCATGGAGAACCTCGCATGCGGACCATTCTGGTGACCGGAGCGAATCGGGGGATCGGTCTCTCGCTGTGTCGCGAGTTCTCGAGTCGCGGCGATCGGGTCGTCGCGGCGTGCCGCACTTCCTCACCGGCGCTGGCCGAAACAGGTGCGCGCATCGAGCCCGAGGTGGACGTGACCGTCGACGCTTCGGTCGCGGCGCTCGCCGCGAGGCTGTCGGGAAGCTCCATCGATGTCCTCGTGAACAACGCCGGGGTCCTGACCCGGGAGAGCCTCGACGACCTGGACTTCGATCGCATGCGTCGCCAGATCGAGATCAATGCGCTGGGTCCGCTGCGCGTCACCGCGGCCCTCCTTCCTCTCCTCTCGCGCGGCTCGAAGGTCGCCGTGATCACGAGCCTGATGGGATCCATGGCGGACAACGCGTCGGGAGGGATGTACGGCTACCGCATGTCGAAGGCGGCGGTGAACGCGGCTGGGGTGTCCCTGGCACGGGATCTCCGAGCGAGGGGAATCGCGGTGGCGATCCTCCACCCGGGCTACGTCCGGACCGACATGACCGGGCACAAGGGAACGGTGGATCCGGAGGTTTCGGCCCGGGGCCTCGCCGATCGGATCGAGGAGCTGTCGCTCGAGACGAGCGGCCGGTTCGTACGATTCGACGGCGAGCCGCTCCCCTGGTGACGCCACGCGGTTGCCCCGGGCGCGTGAGGCCCTTGCGCGCTTCGCGCGCAACGCGGGCTCGGGACACGGGCACAGCGGCAAGAATTGCTTGTTGCGCCTTTCCTTTCGACGTACGCTCACGCTAGCCCGGGTCATTCATGAAGAACCTACTGCGACCACGAATCTGCCCATCCTGCTTGACGTCCTCGGGTCTCCGGCCCTGCGACGTACGTCACCGTACGTCTCGGGCCCGAGCCCCTGCGGGCGCCAAGCAGGACGGGCATCTTCGCGGTCTCGCTACGGTTCTTCATGAATCATCCGGGCTAGAAGATCTGAAACGATCAGGTGCCTTCATTTTGAGGAGGGACCAGCCATGCGGCACTCGTCGAAGCTCGCCTGCACAATTCGTTGTCACGGTCAGCTCGGTCACGCTCGCAGCGTCATCCCCCCAAGCCCCGGTACCATTCGAAGTCCCCAGCGCGCGCTGGTGCGCTACCTCGGGCCACGACTGCATGGAGTGGTCGCAGGCTCCAGGAGCCAACACCTACCGGCTCTATCGTGGAGAAGATCGCACCATGCGCTGCCTCACGAGCCCAAGCAACACCGACGCTTGCCGTCGGCCGATCGCGGGACTGACCACGGGCCCGGCGCGATCCCGGAGCAGCCGGCGGCCGGCCGCTTCTTCTGGTTCCTGGTGACGGCGGAGAACGCGTGGGGCGAGGGTACCGCCGGGAACGCCACGAGCGGGCCGCGGCAGCTGACTGGAACGTCGGCGTGCTCGGGTTCCTGCCTGCAGACCGGCGCCACGTGCGCGAGCGCATCTGCCTGCTGCAGTGGTGTCTGCAGCGGCTCCGTGTGCCTGACGTCCTGCTGCGGGAATCCCGGCGCGTCCTGCACCCCCGGTGGCGGAGACTGCTGCATGGGCGGCAGCAGCTGCAGATCCAACGGCGTCTGCTGTCTGACCCGGTTTCCGCCGGCTGCTCGACGGACGACCAGTGCTGCAACAGCCACTGCGAGACGGGGCGCTGCTGCTTGCCCGACGGGGCTCACAGCCCCAACTGCTTCGGTTGCTGCAACGGGTGCTGGATGGACAACTGCGGGCAGTCTTGCGGATCGACAGGATCCTCGTGCGGTAGCTCGCTCGGTGCTGCAGCGGCGTCTGCATGGCGGGCCACTGCACCTGATCCGGGGGCGCGAACCGGGTCCGGCACCGAGCTCGTTGCCTGCGGCGGTGCTCCCGCGTCAGCATTTCGGGCCCCGGTGGGAACGCGCCGGTCCTCTTCCGAGCGCGCAGGCTCTTCATCGCGGAGCTTGACGGGTCTCGGCAAGCGCGAATGGCCGTCGAGTCGAGAGGGCCTGCGGCGGGAGAAGTCGCACGCTTCCCCGCGGCGTCCTCATCGTGTCGGATCCCTGCAACATTGCAGCGGCGTCGTGCGGTGGATATCTTCCACCCGGTAGCTCGGATTCCGCGGGCCGCCAGGGCGGATCCACCCGTGAAGGCGAGCGCTACGAAGGAGCGAAGGCCCTGCGCGTTCTCCTCGTAACACAGTACTTCCATCCGGAGGTCGGGGCGACGCAGACTCGGATGCGCGAGTTCGCCGCCCATCTGACTCGGCTGGGTCACGAGGTGACCGTCGTCGCGGAGTTCCCGAACCACCCGACGGGGGTCATCCCCCCGGAGTTCGCGGGGAAGTGGATCGAACGGGACGAGCTGGACGGATTCCGGGTGATCCGGGTCTGGGTGAAGACCTCGCCGGTCAAGAACTTTCGCACCCGCCTCCTCTTCTACTTCAGCTTCATGGTCATGGCGATCGTCGGAGGGCTTCGAGCCGGGGGGCGCATCGACGTCGTGGTCGCCACCTCGCCTCCCCTTCCGGTCGCGGTCTCCGGCTACGTTCTCTCGCTGCTCCGGTGGGCTCGTCTCGTCCTGGACATTCGAGATCTCTGGCCCGAGGCCGCGGTGGCCCTCGGGGAGCTGCGGAATCCACGACTGATCCGCGGCGCGGAGGTCGTCGAGCGCTTCCTGTACCGCAGGGCGGACCGGATCACCGCGGTGACCCGCGGGTTCATCGCCCACATCCGGACCCGCTGCGGCGATCCGGACAAGGTCCACCTCGTTCCCAACGGAACGGTCCCCGAGATCTTCAACCCGGAGATGCGCGACGATTCGCTGCGCGGCCGCCTGGGCCTCGACGGCAAGTTCGTCCTCACCTTCGCGGGAACCATGGGGATCGCTCAGGGACTCCCCGCTCTCCTGGATCTGGCCCGGGAGCTTCGGGACTATCCGGACATCCGGTTCCTGTTCATCGGGGAGGGCCCGGTGAGGCGCGCGCTCGAGGAGAAGCGGCAGCGCGAGGGGATCGACAACGTGATCCTCCACGAGCAGGTTCCCCTGGCACGAATCACGCCGTATCTGAACGCATCGGACGTCCTCCTCGTCCCCCTCCGGAACGACCCGGTGTTCCGCACGTTCATCCCCTCGAAGATGTTCGACTGCCTCGCGTGCCGGAAGCCGATCATCCTGGGCGTGGACGGTGAAGCCCGCGAGATGCTGGAGACTCGCGGCGGGGGGCTCTTCGCCATCCCGGAGGACCTGGCCTCCTACCGGGACGCGGTGCTGCGCCTGCGAGCGGATCCTGCTCTCCGGGAACGGATGGCGCAGGAAGGGTACGCCTGGGTGATCGCCGGGTACACGCGGAAGGCCCAGGCCGAGGCGCTGGAGCGGATCCTCGCGGACGCGGTGGGATCGCCGCGATGAGCTTCGTCCCCGCCGCGCTGCTTCGTCCCTCCGTCCCGATGGTCTTCGTGCCGTTCTTCGTCTCCCTGGTTCTGACCAAGGTGATCATCGTCCTGTCCCACCGGAAAGGTCTCGTACGGAATCCGACGGAAGACCGCTGGCACAAGCGCCCCACCCCGATCTTCGGGGGGGTGGCGATCTTCCTCGCCTCCGTCACAGGAGTGCTTCTCTTCGGACGGTCGAACGTCCTCAACCAGCCGTGGATGCTGAGCCTGGCGACCGGCGCGGCGCTCATGTTTGCCGTCGGGTTCGTGGACGACCTCGTCAAGCTCCGGCCCCAGATCAAGCTGCTGTTCCAGATCTTCGCCGCGGCGATCGTGATGGGCTCCGGGATCTACTTCCAGATGGTGCCTCCGATTCTCGGGATCCCGCTCTCGGGGCTCTGGCTCATCGGGATCACGAACGCCTTCAACTTGCTCGACAACATGGACGGCCTCGCCGCCGGGATCGCGTCGATCGTCTGCCTCAACATCGCGATCTTCGGCCACCTCAGCGGAGGGTGGATCTCCCTGCCGGCGCTCGTGCTCATGGGCGCCCTGGGCGGCTTCCTGGTCTTCAACTTCCATCCCGCCAAGATCTTCATGGGCGACGGAGGCTCGCTCTTCATCGGGTTCACGCTCGCGGCGCTCACCATCGTGGGATCGAACCGCGACGTCTCGAACCTGGCGATGACGATCCTGTTCCCGCTGCTGATCATGGCGGTTCCGATCTTCGACACCACGCTCGTCACCGTTCTGCGCAACGTCGCCGGACGGAAGGTCTCCCAGGGCGGTCGCGACCACAGCTCCCATCGTCTCGTGGCGCTCGGGCTGTCGGAGCGGAATACCGTCATCCTCCTGTATCTCGTCAGCCTCCTGACCGGAGGCGTCGTCATCGCCTTCACCGTCCTCTCCCGGGCGACCCTCGTCGTGATGGCGGTTCTTCTCTGGGTCGTCCTCTACTACTTCGGAACGTTCCTCGCCCAGGCCGAGGTGTACGGGCAGCAGATCCGGGGGATCGGGCACCGCGTGGGCGCCTTCCCCCGACGGATCCTGTCCCTGGCTCTCTCCACCTGGCGGGCCGTGACCGAGATGCTGATCGACTTCCTTCTCGTTTGCGTCTCGCTCACCATCGGCTACCTGCTTCGCTACGAGGGAAAGCTCCAGGATAGCGACACCTTCCTGCTCGTCTTCTCGTTCCCGGTCGTGGTGCCGATCAAGCTGGGCTGCCTGTACTTGTTCGGCGTCTACCGCCAGATGTGGCGTTACCTGGGTGCGCGGGACCTTCTCCAGATCTTCAAGGCGTGCTCCCTGGGCTCGATCCTCTCGGTCGTCGTCCTGGTGCTGATCGCCAGGTTCCACGGCTTCTCGCGGGCGGTGCACGTGATCGACTGGATCACGTTCCTCGTTCTGGTCATCTCGTCGCGGCTGGTCATCCGGCTGCTTCGGGAGAGCTTCCTCCGGCTCCAGGCCCAGGGAACGGACGCCATGCTCTACGGCGCCGGGGACGCCGGGAACCTCTTCCTCCTGGAGGCGTTCTCGCAGAGCGGGTTCCCCCACCATCTGGTCGCCGCATTCGACGACGATCCCTCCAAGCACGGTCGGATGATTCATGGGGTTCCGATCCTCGGAGGCGTCGGGGCACTTGAGAAATTCGCGAAAATGAAGAAAATACGGCGGCTCGTGATCGCCATTCCCTCCGGGAGCGACGAGGATCTGGCGCACGTGCTCACGGCTGCCGGAGCGCTCGACCTCGAGGTCTTTCGCTACGTGCCGGCTCGGCTCCTCCGACTCGGGGCCGAACCGGAGCACCGGCCGCCCGAAGCGTCGACCGGGGAGATCGAGGCTACAACGGACACGGACGACGAGACGGGGGCTCGATCCCCCGACAACAGCGGAGGCTCGTGAACGATGAAGATTCTCATTACGGGGGGCGCTGGGTTCATCGGCTCGCACCTGGCCGAACGTCTCATCTCTCGCGGCGATCAGGTGAGCGTGATCGACAACATCTCCACAGGCCGGATCGAGAACCTGACGCACCTTCTCGATTCCAGGCAGATCAGGATCTACATCGACTCGGTGTGCAACGCGGTTCTCATGGAGGAGCTGATCCGGGACGTGGACCAGGTCTACCACCTGGCTGCGCCGGTGGGGGTCAAGTACATCATGGAGCACCCGGTGCTCACGATCCTGGACAACGTTCGCGGAGCGGACGTGGTCTTCGGCCTCTGCAACAAGTACCGGAAGAAGGTGCTGCTCGCCTCCACGTCGGAGGTCTACGGTCGAAACCTCGACTTCCTCGGCGACGACAAGAAGAGGCTGGGCGAGGAGGACTTCCGGCTCAAGGGATCGACCAAGAACCACCGCTGGGCCTACGCGAACACCAAGAGCATGGACGAGTTCCTCGCCTTCGCCTATTTCAAGGAATACAAGATGCCGGTGACGATCGTGCGGTTCTTCAACACGGTGGGCCCCCGGCAGTCCGCCATGTACGGAATGGTGATCCCGACCTTCGTGAAGCAGGCTCTCGCCGGCCAGCCGATCACGATCTACGGATCGGGCGACCAGAGCCGCTGCTTCCTCCACATCTCGGACGCCCTGGACGCGATGACCTCCCTCATGACCGCGCCGGGGGCGGTGGGCGACGTGTTCAACGTGGGAAGCGAGGAGGAGGTGACGATCCGCTCGCTGGCGGAGAAGGTGAAGGCGCGGACGGACGCGTCCTCGGAGATCGTTCAGGTCGACTACAAGACCGCCTACGGGGAAGGATTCGAGGACATGCTGCGCCGGACGCCGGACACGACGAAGATTCGCAACCTCGTCGGCTTCCAGCCCAAGTTCGATCTGGCGCGCACGCTGGACGACATCATCGCGTTCTACCGGCGACAGCAGGGGTAGCATCGGAAGAAGCCGCATCGGACGCGTGGATCGTCACAACCCGCGCTTCTTCTCCGTGAACGTGTGCACCGCGCTGGTTCCATCGGAACGGCGCAGCGTGAGGGTGATCTTCAGGTCCCCGGCTCCGAGCAGCTTCTTGCCGTCGATCTTGATCCGGAACGGGATCGTCGCCTTCGCCTTCGGATCGTGGTCGGCGTAGTACGCTGCGATCTCCGGGAACGCGTCGGCTTTTTCCCAGACGGCTCGTCCCCCCTTTCCGTCCACCCGGATGTCGGCGCCGGACAGCGACACCCCGCTGAACTCCCCGCGCACGATCAGATCCGGAAGCAGGAAGCTCCCCTCGTACTTCGACGCATCGATGCGGATCGCTCCGTCCGAGGAAGGCGCCACGGCAGGAGCCGAATCGCCTCGCGGGTCGGAGGCACCGGGCGCGGCCGGCGCCTGTGGCGCCGACCTCGAGCTTCCGCCAAGCAGGCTTCCCGCCAGCTTCCCCAGGGTGGAGCGACTCCCGGACAGCCGCTCCAGCGCCTCGTTCGTCGCCGCCGAGCGAGCGATCGCCTCGAGGTCGACTCCGTAGCTCGGAGACGCGATGGGGCCCTTGATGGTCACCGGAAGGACGATTCGATCTCCCTCGCGCCCGAGATACCGGGCGCGGCTCCCCTCCGCGAGCATCGAGGCGGTCACCTCTTTCGATAGAAGCACCTTCAGGTCGAGGTCGAGCACGCCCGCCAGCGTGAATCCGCCCTTTCCCTCGAGATCCAGAACCTTCGAGACCAGCTTCAGGTTGTTCGAGACGGCGCGACCGCCGGAGAGAGTCACGTCGCCGGTGAGGGACGAAAAATCGGTGCGCTTTCCGGCCATGTCGGAGCTGAGCCTTGCGAGCGTCTTCTCTCCGAAAAGATCGGAGGCCTTCGCGAGCCCGCCCATCACGTCCAGCTTTCCGACCCATCCATCGCTCACGGCGATCGTTCCTCGTCCCTTCATCGAGCTCAGCACTGCCTGGATCGCAGCACCCGTCCCCTCCATCTCGAGGTCGGCGGAGACGCGTCCGGCCAGGAGGTCCTCGATCCCGAGGTTCTCCGCCAGAAACGGCTGCGCGTCCACGCCGCTCAGACTGCTGCGATACGCGTAACGGGGCTCCGCGGCGCTCAGGTCCGCGGTCAGCGCTCCCTGATAGGTCCCTCCGTACAGCTCAAACCGAACCGGGTCGAACGTCACGACCTTCTCCGCCAGGCGGAGGCTCCCGTCGAATCGCGTGAACCGAAAGGTCCCGAACGTGCCCTCCTCGATGCGAATCGTCCCGCTGCCTCGCGTCCGGTCCAGCGCATCCCCCGAGCTCGCCGAGGACTGGCCGGGAGCGCCGGAAGACGGCGTCATGAGCGCGATCAGCTCGTCCAGGTTCGCCTTGGGCGACCTCAGAGTCAGCGCGACCTGCGGCGATCCGAAGTCGCGCACCGAGACGGAGCCTTGAAGGAGAGTCCCTCCCACGCGGGCGGCGAGGTCCTTGACCTCCAGCGCGTCGTTCTCGAACGTGAGCGTGCCGGACACGTCTTCGATCGGCTTCCCGAGCGACGGATCGGCGTAGCGCACGCCCGACATCGAGATCCGCCCGTGGAATCGCAGCCGCTCGGGCTGATCGAGCGGTCCTGAAGCGTCCCCCTGGAACGAGATCGGCGCGCTCGAGGAGAGCCCCGGCGGAAACGATGCGCCGAGCAGCGCCGCAACCGTGGCGAGATCCGAGGCCATGACCTGGGAAGGGCGTACCTTCACGTCGATCCGGCTGCTCTGCCCACCGAGAACCAGGGTCCCGTCGGCAGCGAGTCGGGTGGCGCCGCTCCCCACCTGGAGTTTTCGAATGTCCAGACGCCTTCCTTTCTCACTCGAAGAAAGGTCGACGCTCAGGTCGAGATCCCCGGCACGCACGGGAGGCGCCCCTGGGCGGGTCGGGCGCAGCGCGATGTCCTTCAGCTTCAGCTCACCCTGGAGGAGCCCACCGCCGTCCAATCCTGCCGTTCCGTCCTCACCGCGCACGAGCCTTCCCGCGACCAGAATCGTTCCGGAGATGCTGCCGAGCGGCGGCTCGATGCCGGCCGCGCCGACGAAGTACGGAGCGAACGCCGATGGCCGCAAGCCCTCGAGCTGCAGCTCGATCCTCGACTCCGCGCTCGCGGGCCCGGGACGAGTCCGGCGGCAGCGCGATCGTCGCCTCGGCGGCGACCGAGCCCTTGCCGTCGGGTGGGAGGCCCGTTCGGATCTTCATCGAGAACGGCTGGCCGGGCGCGTAGTCGTCCAGCGCAAGGTCGAAACCATCGAGCGCGGTCGTGATCGTCTGACCGGGAAGCACGGCTTCGTCCACGAGCCGCAGCGTCGCTCCCTCGATGCGCAGTTTTGCCAGGCGAAGGCCGGCGTCCGCCGGGCTCGACGTTCCTGCCGGCTCCGCCGAAGCGGAGGCGGCCAGGCTCGGAAGGTTGAAGCGGCCGTCCGGGTAGCGGTGGAGATTGATCTGGGGGGCGCGCGCGACGATCGACTCGACGGAGATCTCCCGTCGCAGCAGAGGAAGGAGCTTCACGCGAGCCGAGAGCGACTCGACCCGCAGCAGCGGCGGATCGCCGCTCCGGTCGGACGCGATAACGAGCGGCTCCACGCTCACCCCCGGAACGGGGAAGAAGGAGAGCTTCATCGTGCCCAGCGTGACGTCGCGTCCGAGGAGCTTCTCGGCCCTGGCCTCGATCGGGTCGTGGTAACGGTTGAGGTCCACCAGGAGCGGCACCACGATGGCGAGAAGCGCCAGCGCGGCGAGCAGGCCGCCTCCGATCCACAGGAAGCGCCGCAGAGAGCGGGTCATGACGGTTCCCTCCTCGGCACCTGCCACACCGGGTGCGCGGCAGCCGCCCCGTCCAGCGGCCGGAAGTGTACATCGGCGGCCTCACCGGTCGGGCGCCCGACAGACCGCCCCATCGGCCACTCGTTCCGCTTCGTGGCGACCTTCTCGCGCACCCGGCTTCCGCGGGAGCCTCGCCATTCCTTCCGTGTTTCCGTATCGTGCTCCCGCACGAAGCCCGATTCCGAGCCTTCGTCCCTGGAGACCATTGATGAACGCTTCGAGAGAGGCACGCGCCCTTCTCGCCACGCTGGCGCCGCTCGCCGATCCGGCGCGGGCCGAGGCGGAGAAGCGGTACCTCAAGAGCTCGCTCCGTTTCCTCGGGGTTTCGCTCCCTGATCTGCGGCGCACGACGCGCGCCTGGCTCCGTGCGAATCCGGGGCTCGTGCGCGAGGACCTCGTGCGGCTCGTAATAGATCTCTGGCGAAGACCGGTCCACGAGGCCCGCGCGCTGGCGGTGCTGCTCCTGGAGGCGCGCGAGACGATTCTCGCTCCCGCCGACCTGGACCTTCTCGAGGATCTGCTTCGCCGCTCCGGAACCTGGGCCTACGTGGATGCCGTCGCGGTGCACGTCGCCGGCCCGCTGGTCGAGCGCCACCCCCGCCTCGCGCCCTTGCTCGATCGCTGGGCGAGCGACGAGGATTTCTGGCTGCGCCGCTCGGCCATGCTGGCTCTCCTGCTCCCGCTCCGCCGCGGCGACGGCGACTGGAAGCGGTTCGTTCGCTATGCCGACTCCATGCTGGACGAGCGCGAGTTCTTCATCCGCAAGGCGATCGGCTGGGTCCTCCGCGAGCACGGGAAGATCCGGCCGGACCGCGTCGCGGCGTTTCTGGAGCCGCGGCTCGCGCGGGTGTCGGGGGTCACGCTCCGCGAAGCGGTCAAGTACCTCCCGGGAGGGCGCGTCGGGAAGACTGCCCTTCGATCGAGTGTCCCGATCCGGTCGAATCGCGACCTCTCCCGGCGACCCAAGCGAGGCCCACGATGAATCCGACTCACTCCGAGGAGCGAGGACGGTGACGCGCCGATCATCGGACGCGAAGGCGGCGCGGCTGCTCGAGTACGAGCTCCCCGGGGGCTGGAAGGTCCTGGCCGGCAGGACCGACGAGGACAACGATCGCCTGAGCCTCGAGATCGCCCAGCCGAACGACTGGTGGTTTCACGTACGCGGCATGCCGGGCAGCCACGTGCTCCTCATCGCTCAGTCGGACCGGGAGCCCGATCGCGCGACGCTCGAGCGCGCCGCGGCCATCGCGGCCTACCACAGCAAGGCGCGCGGGGGCGGCGTGGTCGGCGTCTCGGGAACCCTCGCCCGCTTCGTCGGCAAGCCGCGCGGAGCCAAGACGGGCACGGTGGAGATCCACAAGGAGCGGGTGTTCAAGGTCCGGCCGGCGCTGCCCGGCGCGGAATCCGCGGAACCCTGACGGGCGCGTCACGTCGGGCGGCGAGCCGGATCCCGACGCGGCGCACCCGACGACAGTCGCTGAAACCAACCGCCTCTCGCGTGGTCCGCCTCGACGTCGCGCTTCCTTACGGGCACGGGTTCGCGTTGGGCCGCTCGATCCCCTGGCCGTCTTCTCCCAGGCCTCCCTCCACCCCGTTCGCCACTCCCGTGATCAACGAAAACTGCGTCGCGTTCGCGGGCGGATCCGAAAGATCGTCGATCCAGTTCGTTGAAACATCGCACCGCCGCTCCGCCAGCGCGTTCGACCCGGGCGGCTGCGTGTACGACCCGGTCGTCCGCAGCGTATCCAGGTCCCCGCGGTACACGTTCCACGAGGTGAACCCGCCCTCCGGGCTCCACGCGAGGTGGCGGCGGTCCGGCGCGAACTGCAGGATCAACCCGTCGCTCGCGTCGCACGCGTCGCCCACGCCGTCGCCGTCCACATCGGACTGCGAGGCGTTCGCGTCGTACGGGCAGTTGTCGCACGCGTGACCCACCCCGTCGCCATCGCCATCCTCCTGGCCGGGGTTCTGGACGAGCGCGCAGTTGTCGTGTAGGTCGGGCACGCCGTCGACGTCGCCGTCCGCCGGGGTGATGACGAGGTAGTTCAACGTGGTGTTCGCGCTCGTCCCCTGCCCGATCTGCACCGTGAGCCGCCCGTCCGCGACGTGGGCCGCCGCCCTCCCCTCCGTGAACTCCCCCGTCGCTGTCGTGACGTTCTGGACCACGACCGCGCCTTCCACCACGAGACGATGCGGTCCCTGCGGGTTGGACGCGTCTCCCAGCCCGTACCAGACGTCATAGTCGCCGTCGGGAACCACGAGCTCCCAAGTGCGAATCGCCGAGCTGAACACGAGCGTGTCGAGAACCTGCGGCAACGGCATGCCCCGCTCCCGGCTCGTCACCGCCGCATCCCAGCCGTATCCCCGAGCGAGGTCGAACGTCTGGCCGCTGTCCACGAGGAATCCCAGCCGGCGCAGACGACGCGGCCGGCTGGAAGTTGACCGACCACGAGTTCGGCACGGTTCCCGGAGCGGGCCCCGTCTTCACGTAGTTGATCAGCGTGTTCCCGGCGGTCCCGCCGATCCCGACCTGTAAGCGGCCGTTGCGCACGGGAATGCGGTGAGAAGGGCCGGACGGCGAGCAGGACGAAGCGAACTGGTTCGCCTGCGTGACCACGTCGCCGATCAGCGTGACGCCGTTCGCCGTGATCCGGTGCGGACCCTGGGCATAGCTCGGATCGCCCGCCACGAGGCACACCTCGTAGTCCCCGGTCGGCAGCTCCGCAGTCCACGTGCGCTGGGGCTGCGAGAAGGCGAAGGTGTTCAGCTCGAGCGGGTTTGCGCTGCTGCGCGCGCGGGTCTCGACGGCGACGCTCCACCCGAACCCACGGGCGGGCGAGAACACGGACCCGTCGTCCTTCACGAACCCGGCAGCAACCGGAGAGGCGGCGGGAGCGAAGTCGACGTTGAAGCAGGCGGCCGGGCCGTGACTGCAGCCGGTCGCGGGGCTGCACGCGTCGGCGGTGCAGGGGTTCTGGTCGGAGCAATCGAGCAGCGCGCCGCCGACGCAGGCGCCTCGCCCGTCGCAGCGGTCGCCGGTCGTGCAGGCGTTGCCGTCGTCGCACATCGCCGCCGGCGTCGGCAGATTCAAGCACCGCGAGGCTGCGTGGCACGAATCGGCGGTGCAGGGATTGCCGTCGTTGCAGGATGCGTCGGCGCCGTCGTCCACGACGGTGTCGCAATCGTCATCGACGCCGTTGCAGGCCTCCGCCATGCCGGGGTGGACCGTCGGGTTCGCGTCGTCGCAGTCGTCGAAGTTTGCGGCGTATCCCGGTGGCTGCGTGCATGCGGGGACCAACACGGAGGTGATCCCGTAGCCGTCACCGTCCTGGTCCTGGTACCAGTTGCCGGGTGAGGTGCAACTCGAGACGCAGTAGCGGCCGCCTGAGGACTTGCCTGGCCACCCCCCCCAGACGATCATCTCCGTCCCCGTCCAGACCGCCGTGTGACCAGCGCGCCCCGCCAGGACGTTCGCCCCGGTCGACGTCGCTACCCACTCGTCCGTCGCAGGGTTGTACCGGCCTCCGGTGTTGGAGACAAGATCAGTAGTGGCCCCCCCAGACGATCATCTCCGTCCCTGTCCAGACCGCCGTGTGCCCGAGTCGCGCCTCGGGGACGGTCGCCCCGGTCGACGTCCCTACCCACGTGTCCGTCGCAGGGTTGTATCGGCCTCCGGTGTTGAGGTAGTAGTAAGACGACCCGTCGTAGAACCAGCCCCCCCAGACGATCATCTCCGTCCCCGTCCAGACCGCCGTGTGACCATCGCGCCCCGACGGGACGTTCGCCCCGGTCGACGTGCTTCTCCACGTGTTCGTCGCAGGGTTGTACCGGCCTCCGGTGTTGAGGTAGTGATACGACCCGTCGTAGAAATAGCCCCCCCAGACGATCATCTCCGTCCCCGTCCACACCGCCGTGTGATCATCGCGCGCCGACGGGACGTTCGCCCCGGTCGACGTCGCTACCCACGTGTCCGTCGCAGGGTTGTACAGCCCTCCGGTGTTGAGGTAGTAGTCAGACGATCCGTCAGAATAGCCCCCCCAGACGATCATCTCCGTCCCCGTCCAAACCGCCGTGTGACCATCGCGCCCCGACGGGACGTTCGCCCCGGTCGACGTCCCTACCCACGCGTCCGTCGCAGGGTTGTACCGGCCTCCGGTGTTCAGTTAGTGATACGACCCGTCGTAGAAATAGCCCCCCCAGACGATCATCTCCGTCCCCGTCCAAACCGCCGTGTGGTCGTCGCGCCCCGACGGGACGTTCGCCCCGGTCGACGTCCCAACCCACGCGTCCGTCGCAGGGTTGTACCGGCCTCCGGTGTTCAGTTCGTGATACGACCCGTCGTAGAAATAGCCCCCCCAGACGATCATCTCCGTCCCCGTCCAAACCGCCGTGTGACCTTCGCGCCCCGACCGGGACGTTCGCCCCGGTCGACGTCCCTACCCACGTGTCCGTCGCAGGGTTGTACAGGCCTCCGGTGTTGAGGTCGGAAGAATCCCGCCCCCCCCAGACGATCATCTCCGTCCCCGTCCACACCGCCGTGTGACCTTCGCGCCCCGCCGGGACGTTCGCCCCGGTCGACGTGCTTCTCCACGTGTTCGTCGCAGGGTTGTACCGGCCTCCGGTGTTGAGTTCGTGATACGACCCGTCGTAGAGATAGCCCCCCCAGACGATCATCTCCGTCCCCGTCCAAACCGCCGTGTGATCAATGCGCGCCGACGGGACGTTCGCCCCGACCGACGTCGCTCTCCACGTGTCCGTCGCGGGGTTGTACCGGCCTCCGGTGTTGAGAAGACGCACCGTCGTAGAAATACCCCCCCCAAACGATCATCTCCGTCCCCGTCCAAACCGCCGTGTGACCATCGCGCCGCCCCGGGACGTTCGCCCCGGTCGACGTCGTTCTCCACGTGTTCGTCGCAGGGTTGTACCGGCCTCCGGTAATGTCGTAGTCCCCCCAGACGATCATCTCTGTCCCCGTCCAGACAGCCGTGTGGCCATCGCGCCCCGCCGGGACGTTCTCCCCGGTCGACGTCTCTATCCACGTATCCGTCGCGGGGTTGTACCGGCCTCCGGTGTTGAGAGAACCGCCGGCGTCGCCCCCCCAGACGATCATCTCCGTCCCCGTCCAAACCGCCGTGTGATTCCAGCGCCCCGCCGGGACGTTCTCCCCGACCGAAGTCGCTACCCACTCGTCCGTCGCAGGGTTGAACCGGCCTCCGGTGTCGAGATAACCGTCGCCGTTGCCCCCCCAGACGATCATCTCCGTCCCTGTCCAGACCGCCGTGTGACCAACGCGTGCCTCCGGGACGTTCGCTCCGGTCGACGTCCCTACCCACGTGTCCGTCGCAGGGTTGTACCGGCCTCCGGTATTGCCGTTGCCCCCCCAGACAATCATCTCCGTCCCCGTCCAGACGACCGTGTGATAAGACCGCGGATCTGGCACCTCGATGGGCGTTGCAGTCCACGTATCCGGCGCACACCCGCTCAGGTTGAGCGCCCCCAACTCGAACTCCCCCGACACCCCGTCGATCCTCGTCTCGTACGCCGCGCTCTCACCGGCCCACCACTCGTCGAACGACACCTTCTTCCAAACCGTCGCGGCGGTCGTAACCTCGTCCGGTCCCGCCGCAAGCACCGCCGTCACCACGAACGCCTCCGCGGTTTCCTCCAGCGAGCCGATCTTCATGAGCGGAAGCGCCTCGGCCGTGCCGCCGACCTTCGTCGCGAGCCGGGCGAGGTGCTTCTCCCACTCCTCTGCGTCGAGGAGCACGGCGCGGTTCTCGGGATCGCCGCGCGGCGCGTCGGCCTCGCCGGCGCGGAGCTTCCACGTCGTCTCCCGGTACGTTCCCCCCATTGTTTTCATGCACCCAGCGCTGTCGCAGGCGGCGAGCGCGGCATTCGCCTTCGCCTTCAGCTCCCCGTGGAACCGGTCGTCGTTCGCGTACCAGTTCCGGATGAGCCGGTTGGCCAGAGTCTGACGAGCGAGCGTCTCCGCGACGAGGTATGCGTCGTTGCCCAGGGCCTCGTGGATCTCGCGGAGCATCGCCGGGTCGCGGGTGCCCTGCGCCATGCGGTCGAGCTCGGCCTGGAGCTGCTCCGCCGTGATCGGGCGGCGCCACCATTTCTCGAGCGCGTTCGATTTCTTCAGATAGTCTGCGACCTTCGCACGAATCGTCTCGTCGCCCATCACCTCGGCGACCGGAGGCTTGGGGCGGGAGTTCTCCGCCGGCCAGATCCGGTGCCGCCAGTACACCTCCTCGATCGCCTTCTGCGCCTGGACGCGCTCATCGAAGGTCAGATCGCGGGCCTCAGCCACTGCGACCGCGGTGGATGAAAGCAGGATTGCGCTGATGACGACACGAAGCAGGCTCCTCAGCATGGCGCACCCTCCTGGGATGTGCCTTGCCTACGCCTCCCTGCCCGAGTAGTCAATCCCGGAATCGCGACTGATCCGGTCGGAATTGGAGACGATGGGTGGTGGCGAACGGATCAGGGGACGAGCTGGGCTCCGTCAGCTTCTCCGTCCCATTCCCCGAGTGCCGGCGCGCTGAAGCGTCGCACCGAAGACTGACGCGTGCACCAACCTCCGACGGTCCCGGCGGGCACCGGCTCCCGCCACTTCGCTCTCGAGAAACAGATGCTCGGGGGCTTTGCCCCCGAACCCCGCTCCCGCCCTCCGCGACGCCGGCAGACCGGCATCGCTCCGGTTGGGCTTCTTTCTTCCCGACGTGTCGGGGCACCCGCCCCGTGCGGCCGCTCTTAGGAAACAGACGCTCGGGGGCCCCCGCGTCCTTCCGCGCGACGCCTCCGAGCCTCAGGATCGCTCGCCGTCGGCTCGGTTGAGCCCATTGCCTCTGCTGCTGATTCGCAGCATCGCACCGGCGAGTTGCGCAGCGATTGCGTCCACGATCCGTGTAGAATGGCCGTCAAGAAGGGTATCGAGCTGCACCAGAGAAAACCGCTCCAGGGAGGAACCAGTCATGCGAACGCGATCACGGATCGTCACGGTAACATTGGCACTCACGGCGTGCTGGCTCACGATGGCGACGGCGCTCGCCGGTTCCGGTCGGATCGATGCTCGGGACGAGAGCGTCACCGTCGCGCGCGCCGCTGGCCCCGGTGAGAGCGCTCGGACGAGCACGATCCGGGCGGCGATGGCTCATGGGCCGATCGTGAACAAGGTCATCGACCTCCTCGATGAACCGATCGCGTTCTCCGTGACGCCGGGGACGATCATCTGGGAATCGGCTCCGTTCGACACGTCGCAGTTCTCGCGGATCGCGATCCGTTCGTCCGCGTCTCCGGACTCGTTCGTTTGGTGCCAGGCGGTCTGGCAGTTCACCCAAGATGACGAGTTCTTGGCCTCCGGGGGGATGGGTTACCTTGTCGCGGGCGGGCTGCTGTTCCCGTCCGCAGGCGGGCCATCCGAGGTGGCGGGCTTGCGAGGCAAGATCGTCTGCCGGGCCAGTGGGAGGATTGGGGTCGCTCATTATCCCGACCTCGGAGACGACCGGACTCGCTACCCCACCACCGATCCCGAGCCGGTCGCCGGAACGCTCACTGACGTGAAGGTGCTTCTCCGAAAGCTGTGACGGACATCATGGGCCCGATCGCGCGACGTTCGAGCGTGCCGCGGCCATCGCGACGTTCCACAGGAAGGGCGCGCGGCATGATCGCCGTCTCGGGAACTCTCGCACGCTTCGTGGGCAAGCCTCGAAGAGCCAGGACGGGCACCGCGGAGATCCGGACGGAGAGGGTTTTCAAGGTCCCGCCGGCTTTGCCCGGCGCGGACCCGGCGGAATCCTGACGGAGCTCGTCATCGCCGGCGGGCCGGATTGCGAGGGGCGCGAGATCTTCCGGAGAACGCTCTTCACGACGTGGCCGACATCCTCGTCGGAGAGGTAGGGGCGGAGGATCTCCTCCACACGGATTCCCGCGATCCGCTCGATGGCCCGCACCGCCGCGATCTTGTCCGAGAGCTGGCGGCTCGCCTCGATCGAGTAGTTCCGCGCCCGCTCGGTCCGCACCGCCAGCGAGGGCTCGTCGAGAATCGCCCGCAGAACGGGCAGCGCGGGCGCGGCCGCCGCTCCGATCCCGCCGAGCCCCTCGGCGGCGGCTTGCCGTAAATCGACGTGCCGCAGCGCCACGGACAGGGGCTCGACGCTCCTCCGGTTGCCCAGCGTCCCGAGCGCTCGGGCGGCGGATGCCCGCGCGGCGGGACCGCGATCGTCCGCCGCGAGCATCCGCTCGAGCGCATCGAGCGTGTCCGGATCGGAAGCCCCGAGATTCGCCAGCGCGCCCGCGGCGGCCGCGGCAGCGCTCCGGTTCGCGAGCGTGTCGCGAAGCAGAGGAATCGCCTCCTTGCCGCCGAGCGTCCCGAGCGCCTCCGCGGCGGCGTGCGCCAACGGGTCCTGCGCGCGGCTTTCGAGATCCCTCACGTAGTCCTCGGACGCTCGGTCGATTCGGGCACGCGCGGCATCCACGGCGTCCCAGGGAATGGTGAAGCTCGCCCCCTTCGGACTCCTGGCTCGGATCTCTTCGGTAGCAATCTGCAGCGCCTCGGACTGCTCGAACTCCTGCCGGCGCGCCTCGAGGAATCCGGTATCGGAGTTCCGCTCCTCGAGAACCGCCGCGATCCGTTTCCCGTGCCGCGCGGCCTGCGGGCCGAACCGCCCGAGCGCGCGAACGATCTCCACGCGCGCCGACGGCTCCGTTCGCACCAGCGCCGTCAGCGCCCGGCTCGGAGGGCGTGCCTCGTGGAGCGCCTGCGCGAGCGGATCGATGGCGCGCGGATCTCCGATCGCCCCCAGCGCCGACGCGATGGCGGATCGAGGCGCGATGAACCCGTCCCCGGTGTCGTAGTCGTTGGGTCCCTCGAGCAGGGCCTTGCAGAGCGCCGGGACCGCCGGCTTCGCGGCCGGCCCCAGCTTCTCGAGACAGCGGGCCGCTCCGAGTGGACATCGGTACTCGTCCTGGAAGCGGAACAGGAACGACCAGAGCCAGGACAGGTCGGTTTGCGAGCGCCGGCAGATCTCGAACGCGCTGCTCGAGTAGCGGCAGGAGCGATTCTCGAGCTGGGCGATGAGCTCGTCGAGGGAAGGCGGTGCGTCCTGAGCGAGCGCGGTCGTTGCCGCCGCTCCGGCCGTCATCAGAGCAGCCAGACGGATCCACGGCCACGCGGTACGTCCCATCGGCAGTCGCGCCTCCCTGTGAGCCAGCCCGCCGCGCCTGAGCAACCTGCGGCCGCCTCAAGGAATATGACGTCGCAGGTCCGCTCCGACAACTCATCGGCGAACGTCGCACCGGCCCTCTCGTGGGCAGAGAACCGGGTTCCTCCGGCGCCTGCACCCCTCGTCCCGTTCCAGCGCCACTGCACGGACGAGAACGTCGACTCGATCGATGTCGTGGAGCGTCGACCTGCCCCTTCCTCGGCGCGCTGGCCGGAGACTCCCGCTGTCTTGTTCGTCCAGCACCTCCGGACCCGCGCGCCGTCGGCGAGCGTCGCGGCGCGGCGGAGGACGCCCCCTCGTCCGGTCGACGCTCTCGTGCGAGAATCCGACGGCGCGACGACGGGGAGGACAACGTGGGAAACGAGACCCGCCCAGCGAGAGGGAGCTCTGCGCAGATCTTCCCGGACGCGGCGCAGTCCCGCCGTGATCGATTCGTAGTGGGCGTGGCGGTCGCCTTCGTCGCGGCGGTCTGGGCGACGTGGCCGAGCTGCTTCATCGCCGACGACTCGTACTTCTATCTCGTCATCGCTCGGAATCTGGCGATCGATGGCGCGCAGACCTTCTCCGGAATCGTTCCCACGAACGGCTTCCACCCGCTCTGGCAGTACGTGCTCGCGGGATTCTACGCGGTCGTCGCGAAGGTGGATCCGACGGCGCTCCGCTGGGCGGGTCTCGTCGCGATCCCGGCGGCGGCTTGCCTCTGGGTCGGCGCCGACCAGCTGTGCCGGGCCGCGCGGCGGGCGGGAGTCTCGCCCCTCCTCGTCGTCGGGGTCCCGTTGACGTTCCTGTCGGTGTTGGGAGTGCTCGGCTCGGAGGCGCACGCCCAGTTCGCCGCGCTCGGCGCCCTCACGCATCGGTGCCTCCGGGACGACGGCGGGACTCCTCGCGGGAGCGTTGCGATCGGCCTGCTGGCTGGGCTGCTCGTGCTGAGCCGGCTGGACGCGGCGCTCATCGTCGTCGTCCTGCTGGTGTGGCACCTTCGAGCGCATGCTTCCCTGCGATCCACGGTCGCGGTCGGTCTCACGGCAGGTGTCGTCGTCGCCCCGTACCTGGCGTCCAACTGGGTTTTCTTCGGGGGGCTCATGCCGGTGTCGGGCTGGATGAAGTCGAGCTTTCCGTCGGTCTTCCTCAAGGGCCTCGATCGCGACGGTCTCTCGACGAGGCTCGGCGGATACGCGGTTCTTTTCGGATGGTCGAGCCTGATCGCCGCCCCGTGGCTTCTCTGGGCCGGGGCGAAGAGCCGGGCTCGGACGTGGACCGCATCGGTCCTGCTCGCCGGATCGGCGCTTCAGTGCGTCTACATCGTGCTCTTCACCCGCTCCCACACGGGCTGGCACTGGTACTACGTGCCGAACGCGGTGCTCGTGGGGCTCGCGGCGGGAATCGCTGCGGAGTCTCGGCTTCGTCGGCGCCCCGCTTTGCTGCGGCCACTCGCGGCCGCCGTCGGGATCCTCCTCGTCCTCGGCTTCGTTCGCATCGTCAGGAAACAGTACGAGCCCCTCGGACCGAGCGTTGGCAACGTCGTCGCCCGCACGTTGCGCGGACGCCTCGATCCGACCGGCGCGCTGCTCGTCTCCGACTGGCCGGGCGAGATCGCCTTTCATCTGCCGAATCCGGTTCTCGCGCCGGACTTCCTGACGTCGAACCGGACCTTCTACGAGGAGCTCCGGTCGAGTCGCCGTCCTCTTGAGCGGCTCTTCGACGCGGCCGCGCAGGCCGGTACTCCCATCGCGTACATCGTGGCATGCGGCAACAACTGGCTCCGTCTGGACTCGACGGGGCGGATCCTGACCTTCCACGATCCGAGGGCGTACCCGCGGCTCGTTCCCCTCGGGAAGATCCGTCTCTCGTCGGAACCGGTGCTCGTGGCGGACGAAGTCGGGCTTCGGGTCTGGAGGGCGGCCGGGGTGACGCTGGAGTAAGAACGGGGTCAGGTCTCGTGTTTCGAGCTGAGTGCCGACGCGAGCGGAAAACCAGCGTCGCGACGGGCTCACGTGTCGGCGCGAAGGTCCGTGGGTTCTTGGATCACCTCTGGATCGACGCCTTCGAGCCTGCGACGCTCCGATCCGATGGCGCGCTGCGGGTGTAAGACAGGAAAATGAGGAGACGATGCGGCGAATCGGGGACAGCAACCGAAACTCGCACAATGTTCGGTGGTTTGAACGAGTTGCGTGCGGGCGAGTTTCGGTTGCTGTCCCCGATTCGCTTCATCATCTTCTAAGAAACTGCTCCCGGAACTACCTCCCCGGTCTCCAGGTTAACGAGCCCGAATCCGAGGCTCTTGGCGCGATTCCGGACGTTTCGAAGGGTGCGCTCGCGGTGGAGTTCTTCATACGCGGATGCTCCGGGATCGGCATAGTCGAGCTCGCCCTTGAGCGTGCGGTAGACGAGGATGGCGAGTTTGCGGGCGGTCGCGGTGATCGCTTTGGGTTTGCCGATGCGGTAGGCGATGCGGCGGTAGTAGGCGCCGAGGGCCGTGGAGGTGCGGCCCAGGACCATGGCGGACATGCGCAACAAGGCTGCCGCTTTGTTGGCCGATGGCTGGGTCCTGGAGCTGATCAGCCTGGCCCCTGAGATCTTGTTCTTGGGAGCCAGGGTCAGCCACGACGTGAAGTGCTTGTCGGTGGGCCAGCGGTGCATATCGGTTCCGATCTCGGCGATCAGCTGGAGGGCCGTGTAGGGACCGATGCCATCGATCTGGGTCAGATCGACTCCGGAAAGGCGGAAGAGCGGGTCGCGGACGTCAAACCGCGGCTCGTTGTCGCAGCACCGGAACGTGCAACGCGGCGGCGGGAGGGCGCGCGCGGCCTTCCCTTGCTTGCGAGCGAGACTGTGGAGCAAGGACTCGACTTCGCCGTCGCAGTCCTGGATCTGACGCTGCAAGGTGTCGAAGAGTTCGAGGTTTTGACGCAGGGCGAACAGGTGCTCGGCGCGATAGTTACCGGTGAGAGACGCGGCGATCTTCTCCTCGGAAGCCCGGCAGCGGTAGTCGCGATGGGCCGCCAGGGCTGCGGGGTCGTGGATGCCGGCGACGATGTCGCGCAGGATCCGCATTCCAGTCAAGCCGGTGATGTCGCTGATCACGTTGTGCAGCTGGAGGTTCATTTCGGCCAAGGCCTTCTGCATGCGGTGAATGTGCGTTGCTGCAGCTTGAACGAGTTTCTCTCGGTGCCGAAGATACGCACGAAGCGTGGCGATCTCCGCGACAGGTCGGAAGCTGCCCCGCAGGAGTCCGACGCTGTGAAGCTCCTGGATCCACTGACAGTCCAGGACGTCGGTCTTTCTCCCGGGCACGTTCTTGATATGCCGCGAGTTGACGAGCACGACCTCGAGGCCGCGAGCCTCGAGGATCTCGAAGATCGGGATCCAGTACACACCAGTCGATTCCATCGCCACCGTCTTGATCTTGCAGGCCTCGAGCCAGTCGGCGAGACGGTGAAGATCGGCGGTGAACGTTTTGAACGACCGGACGGACTCGCGATCCCGCTCGGCGGGCACCGCGACAAAATGGGTCTCGGCCCCGCAGTCGATCCCAGCAGCATGGCGGTTGATCCGCTTGAGTAGCGAGGGAGACTTGGGTGTTCTACCGGTTGTCCCGCGGCTTCGAAGACGGCTGTGTCCCATGGGTGACTCCTCCTTCATAGGTCCCTGTCGTTGTGGAGCATCCGGGGACAGGGGTGCGACTCGGGGACATTCTTCTAAACGGGATCACGCCGAGGCGTGTCACCAGTGGGGTTGCCGCAACATCCCATGGACCACGCTCATAAACGGGCACGCAAGCACCATTGAGAGTCCGGTCTCGGTCCCCGGCTGCTTCCGCCCACAAGTCTACGCGGCCGCGACGGGCACCCAGTTTCTTCACGGGGTTCCGAGCGAAAGCCCGTGAGTCTGGCTCTTAAGAAACAGCGGCGCGGGGGCGCTGCCCCCGAACCCCCGCTCCCGCCCTCCGCGACGCCGGCGGACCGACATCGCTCCGGTTGGGCTTGTTTCTTCCGGTGCTGTCGGGGCGCCCGCCCCGTGCGGCCGCTCTTAAGAAACAGATGCTCGGGGGCTCTGCCCCCGAACCCCCGCTCCCGCCCTCCGCGACGCCGGCGGACCGGCATCGCTCCGGTTGGACCTGTTTCTTCCCGACGTGTCGGGGGAACGCCCGTGAGGCTGCTCCTCACTTTCCTGTCGTACACCCCCCCGCGTACGGTGCATTCCGGCAGACCGGCCTGCACCTCCCGCGGGTCTTTCATCGCTTTCGGGTGACGCCACGAGGCGTCATGGGCAACTGGCGTGCAAACGCGGGGACTCCGCCCCCGCACCCCCGGCACGGACGGCCGGGGGCGCGGCAGTTCTCGCGTGATGGGCGACTCCGCTCACGGACACGGGTTGTGATTCGGCCGCTCGGTCCCGCTGCTGTTCGTTCCCAGGCTCCCGCCGGGCCCGAGTGTGACCAGATAGAACGCGAGGTCCGACGCGGGCGGCACCAACGCGTCCACCAGCGTGGGCGTCGTCATGCCGCAGAATCGCCCCGCGAGGGGATTCGAGCCGGGAGCCTGCGTGTACACCCCCGTTCCTTTCAGGACTCTGAGGCTTCCTCGGTAGACATCCCAGCCCGGCCCGCCGTCGGTCTGCCATTGCAGCCGATCGTCGGCCGTGAAGAAGACCACGACCAGCCCGTCGGCCGCGTCACATCGGTCTCCGATCCCGTCGCGGTCGATGTCGGACTGGGAGGGATTCGGGTCGAAGGGGCAGTTGTCGCACGCCCCCGCGATGCCGTCCGCGTCGGCGTCCACGATCGTTCCGTCCTCGTCCACGAGGCCGTCGCAATCGTCGTCGCGGCCGTTGCACGCCTCGACTCCCGGAGGTGAGCACACCCTGCATCCCGTGTCGTCGGAGAGGATCGTCGGGCCGACCTGGACCTGGAATGGCCGGACTCCGGTCTCCGCGTCGGGGGACACCCTCGCGACGAACGAGACGGTTCCCGTCGGGTCGGTACCCGTCTCCTGGCAACGCTGGCAGCCGAGTCCCAAGACGGTCAGATCGACGCCGGACCCGAGGGAAATTCTCGTGTTCTCCTGCGGCAGCGCGAGGCCGACGGCCTGCGCGGAAAGCGTGTAGGTCTGCCCCTGCACCAGGCTCGGGCAGGTCACGTCCACCCGTCCGGGAACCGGCGACCCGTCCGGACCGATCGTGTACCGCGGCGAGAGTCGAAACGACGTCTCCGCCTCCACGTCCGCGTCCCCGGCATTCGCGCGCTTGCGCGGCTCGTGGACCTCGTCGTCGTACTCGTCGTTCTCCAGAGCGATCGCGACCCCGGCCCGCGATCGCATCCGGACTTTGACCCGGTACAGCCCCTTCGAGACGTTCGCCCAGGTCCCGTCGGGATTGAAGATGCCGCCGTACTCGCCGTCGGCCGCGATCCCGTCGCCGTGCGCGCCGTCGTCGAGCATCGGAACCGTCCACGTGTGACCGGCGTGGGTCACCACGGCCTCCGCGGAGACGTTGGTGAGCGCGGCGCCGTAGTGCATCCGAGCGTTGAGAACCACCGACGACCCCACCGGCGCGCGGCGCTCCCGAACGTAGGCCGCCACCTCGATCGTAGGGTGCGCCACGTGGGCCACCCAGCTCACTCGCGTGCGCGGGATCTTGTAGGCCCACTCGCCAGGGATCGTCGTCGGGGAGGGCTGGGGCTCGGACTTGTCGATGCGGGCGGTCCAGACGCCCGCCTGCGGGGCGCGCACCTCGACGTAGCGGAACACTCCGCCCGCGGCTCCCGGCGGCGAGGTGGCCGAGTAGCGCACCCCGCTCGGGCTCTCGATCTCGACCTTGCGGAGCTCGTTCAGTACCGGGCGGCAGGGGGAGACCGCCGTGCTCTCCTGGACGCAGGTACGATTCGCGAGCCAGGAAAATTTCAACGACGCCGCCCCCGCGGGCACGAGGAACGTCCGTTTCTCGACCACCGACGCGGCGAGCGGCAGGAGGTCGGCGCGCAGCTCGAGGATCTCGGTCTCCTTCGCGAGCCCATGGGCCATTCGCGCGATCGACGTCTTCATCTCCAGGGCATCGGGCTCCCCGTAGCCGTTCCCCGTCGCCTGCTCGGTCCCCGTCGCCCATGCTTCGCCGCAGGCCAGCAGATCGAGCGCGGCCGAGTCGGCGTCTCCGTAGGCGATCGTGTGCACGACGATCCCGTCGGCGCAGGCGGCGGCCGCCTCGGCGTACGGGTCGCCGTTCTGGTTGTGCTTTCCGTCCGACAGCAGAACGATGTTCCGCGTGGCGAACGGCAGGTTCGGCTCGTTCGAGATCGCGTCGTGCGCGGTCTCGATCGCCAACGCGATGTCGGTGTTCCCGCCGGCCGCCGCCTGGTCGATCGTCTGCGGCTGGTACGTCTTGGGCTGAAAGTCCAGCGGATTCCCACCGTCCTCCGCGGGCACGACCGCGGTGTTGTAGACGTAGATCCCCGCGTGGCTTCCCATGGGGATCTGGTTCCACAGGTACAGGGCGCCGTCGATCGCGAGGTCGATGGCCTTGCGGGGAGGCGAGCTGAGCTCGTTGTACCCCATGCTCCCCGAGCGGTCGACCAGCAGCACGGCATGCGGGGTCGTGTCGAAGAAGTCCACGAGCCAGTCGCACTGCACCGCGGGAACCGGACCGTGCTCCGCCTCGATCTCGGCGACGGTGGGGTAGACCCCGGGATCGTGGGCGTCGACGAGATCGATGTGCTTCTCCATGGCCCGATCCCAGCAGTTGTAGGTCGTGAAATCGAAGGAGTCGCCCGGATCCCCGTCCGGGATCCCCGCCGTGTCCCCCTGGTCGTAGTCCACCGAGCCGTCGGGCGGATCGTCGGTGTCCCGCTCGTACACGTGCGTCTGGCTGTCGCACCAGCGCCGGCGCAGGCCGCCGCCCGCCATGAGACAGATCCCGTCCTTCTCGTCGGCCGCCGACAGCGGCGTGTCGGCCAGTGTGATGCGCTGCTTGCTGTCCGATAGCTCGTCGTCCCGGTCGTCGTTCTTCCCGAGGCAGACGCTCCCGCCCGCGCAGTCGCCGTCCGAGCTGCATTCCGTTCCCACGTCGCTCCCGCCCGCGCAGCGCCCCGCGAACACGCACACTTCGGCCGGCGCGCACTGGAGCATCTCGTCGTCGCAGACCGTCCCGGACGAGATCCCGTCCGGATAGCTGCCGCTCCCGACCCCGATGGCGAAGGATCCCTCGCAGATCCCCGTGTGACCGCTCCCCGAGCCCGGGAAATTGATGTACTCGTCCGGCTGCCCGTAGAAGAAGTGACCGAACTCGTGGTTCAGCAGGCTGCCGAGCGCGGACGGCGTGTTGTTCGGGCCGAACGGGTAGTCTGCGCTTCCCGGCGCGTAGCCTCCCTCGCGGGCCTTGATGAACTGCTGGAACGACGCGACGCCGTTGTTTCCCCCCTGGTCCTTCACGTAGTACCACCGGATGTCCCGCACCGCGGTGTTCTCGATGAATCGCGCCCGCTTCACCCAGTGGCGTCCTTCGGTGGTGGCGTACAGGTAGCGGCTGAACTCCTGGAGCGCATCGCAGTAGTGCTGATCCGCGCCCGGCTCGTGAACGGGCGGTGGGATGCTGTCCGCATTCCCCGCCTCGATCTCGAAGGACACCGTCAGCGTGATCCCGCCGTCCGCGTCGATCTGCGCAGCCGGCGCGGAGGTGGTCGAGAGCAGCGCCGCGATCACCGCCGCGCCCCACGCCCGTCCTTGGAAACCGACCTGGTCCTTTCTCTAGAAACAGATACTCGGGGGCTTTGCCCCCGAACCCCCACTCCCGCCCTCCGCGACGCCGGCGGACCGGCATCGCTCCGGTTGGGCTTGTTTCTTCCCGAGGTGTCGGGCTGCACGCCCGTACCGCGCTCGTCTTCCGCATCGTTCGTCTCCTCTTCTCTGCCCGGAGCCCGCCTGGCGCGACTGCCGCGGGTTCGGGATTCCCAGTAGAGGTCCGGGCAGCCCGCCAGGTGTTACACGGCCGGTGGCCCGGCGCGCGAATTCGCGGGAAGTCCTCATTCGATCGGGATCACGCCACGTCCGTCGCGGGCGATTGCCCCCACCAGGACCCGAGCCTCCGTAATGGAATGCGGAACCGGGGGACCTTTCCCAGGGGGGCGGCGGGCGTGCAAGAATGGAGGAATCGCGGCTCGGGTGGACGCTGGTCGCTTCGCGGTTCGGCCCGGGGGAGGTTTGCGATCGAACGCTCGGAGGCCATCGCTCGAACCCTCGACGGCTTCCGCGACGGCCGCGCCGAGGACGTATCCACCGTTCGTGCGTGGATCGGCGCCGTGGTCCGGGGCGGCAGCTGGCGATTCGCGGATTCCGAGGGGATCACGCAGGAGGTTCTGATGGGCCTCGTCCGGATCGTTCGCGCCGGAAGGGTCAAGGACCCCGGCAGCTTCCAGAAGCTCACCTACACCGTGGCGAAGAACGTCTGCGTGGACGCGTACCACAGCCAGCGACGCCGCCAGCAGATCGAGGGAGCGGAGCAGGAGCCGACCGACGAGCCGGCGCAGCCCGAGCCTCAGGGGCCGCACGCCGATCTGGAGCGCGTCGAGAAGGACCGGATCCTCCGGTACGTTCTGCAGCGACTGCCCCAGGGATGCCGCGACCTTCTCGCCTGGGTCTACGGCGAGGGAGCCGATGCGACGCAGGCGGCCGAGCGGCTCGGGATCCAGCCCGGGGCCGCGCGCGTGCGCATCCATCGCTGCCTCAAGCGGGCTCGAGAGATCTACCGCGATCGCAGCGGCGCGGTCGTATCGCCAGGGGAGGCGTGAGGCAGGCATGACCGAGCACGAGACCCTCGAGGCGCTGGTGCCCGGGTTCGAGGACGGGACGCTCGCGCCGGCGGACCGCGCGCGGCTCGAGCGCCACCTGACGGATTGCCGGGACTGCAGGGAGCTGCTCGAGCTGGCGCGCATGCAGCGTGAGATTCTCGGCCGGCGAGGCGCGGACGTTCTGCTGGCGCACGTGGATCCGGTGCTGCTCACCGAATACTCCGAGCGCCCGGAGAGCCTCGAGCCCGAGACGCGGCGATGGATCGAGGAGAAGCTCCGGGAGTGCCGCGCGTGCGGCGAGGCGTACGCGCGACTCGTCGAGGTCCGATCGCCGCGCGAGGTCGAACCGGCGCCGGTACCGACGACTTCACGCATCCTGCCGTGGATCTGGGAGCGCCTCGCCGCGACGATCCTCCGGCCGGCTCCGGCGCTCGCCTATCTCGCCCTCCTCGCGCTTCTCGGTCCGTTCCTGCTCGTGCGCGAGCGCGGAGACGACGCCCCGATCGCCAGCGGGCCGGTGCTCGTGGTTCCCGGCGAGACGGGGACGCGCGACGGCGGCGATGGGGCGGAGATCCCTCCCCTCGGAGTCCCGGCGACGACGGACCCGGGCCAGGCGGTGGTTCTGCTCCTCGAAACCGAGATCGTCGAGACGGACCTCCGAGACGGCAGGATGGGGCTCGCGCTCGAGCTGCGGCAGGGCGACCGGGTCGTCGCGTCGAGAGCGGTCTCCATTCGAGATTTCGAGTTCAGGGACGGCCACGGCCTGCTGCCGCTCGTGGTGCGAGCCGGAGCCCTTCGGCCTGGCGATTCGTACGAGGTATCGGTGCGCGCGGTGCGGCCGGGCGATCCCCTCGATGGGGAGCCGCTCTTTCGCCGCCGACTCCGCGTGGAGGGAGGAAGAGGAAAATGAGACAGGAGTCCTTTGTTGCTGGAGCCGGCAGGCGCCCGCGCGGGGCCGGAGGTCTCGGGACGCTCTTCATGGCGCTCGCCGCGGCATTCGTGTCGACCCACGCGCCCTGCGCCAGCCTGTACGTCCTCAACGAGCGGTCCGAGTCGATCTCGGTCGTCGACCTCACGATGGGAGCCGTGGTCGCCACGATCGACCTTTCCGATCCGGACGGCGACATGCTCCCCGACCCGCCGGCGGATCTCGCGCTCTCCACGGTGCCGGGCCGGGTGGGCAGCCACGCGTTCGTGACCCAGGGCAGGTTCCTTCGGGTCGTCGACCTGCGGGCGCGGGCCGTCACGCGGACCCACGACGTCGCGGCGCTGCTCGGGACGGGAGGTCTCACCCTGTCGGGCTGTGATGCGGCGCCGCCGCGCCTCCACGTCGATCCCGCGAACGGCTCGCCGGCGCTGCGAAGCTACCTCCACCTCGCCGCGACGTCGTCGACGGGCGAGGCGCGGTTCGTCGTCTTCGACCAGGAGCGGCTGTTCCTCACCGCGCCGGGCGTCCCCGCGGGTCAGGGATCGCTGGGGGCGAACGCGCGGGGGATCGGCGTCAAGGCGC
This sequence comes from Terriglobia bacterium, assembly GCA_963699985.1. Classification (GTDB taxonomy): domain Bacteria; phylum Acidobacteriota; class Polarisedimenticolia; order Polarisedimenticolales; family CAVOVZ01; genus CAVOVZ01. Next base: position 152,253 of record CAVOVZ010000020.1, on the reverse strand, counting down.
TCGAGGAGCCTTTCGGCGCGAAGTTCCAGCGCGCCTGGTATCAGACGTCGTCGCTCGCGGGAACCTCGAGCGCCCTGCATTCGGTCCTCGTCCACTCCGGTCAAACCCTGGGCTCGCCGTGGATCGCCTCGACCCGGCGGGTCGTGCCGGTTCCCGCGGCGCCCACGACGCCGATCCGCATGGGGGCTCCGTCCGGGGGAGGAGAGCTGCCGGTGCTTCCGACGGCGGCGACCGGCTCGCTGACCCATCTCGATACGGGCGACGTGTGCCCGCTCGGCGGCGATCTGGTCGCGGTCTCGACCACCGGGCCGGGCCTGTCCTCGTACACGATCCTCGCGGCCCGCAAGGACACCGACGAGCTCCTGGTCGTGGATGGCAAGACGTGCTCGGCCGAGTCGTTCCCCACCGGGGGATCGCCCGTCGACGTGACGACGCTCGGTCCGCTGGACTGGACCGAGGCGTTCACCGCGAACCGGGACGGTGACAGCGTCAGCTGGCTGCGGCCCGATCGTTCGGTCCAGACGATCGTCATCGGCAGCGGAGGGTCGCAGTGCCAGGCCTGTCCCACGGCGCTGGTGGTCGCTCGTCCGCCGGCATGCGCCCCGACGAATCTCCGCCTGGACGTGCGCGACGCCGACGGCGACGGAACGCGGGACGACCTGCACCTCGAGTGGACCGCGCCGGGATGCGCTGCGGCGACCCAGTTCGTGGTCTCGTGCACGTGCGTCGACGACTCCCCGACTTGCCCGTGCGCGTGCGATTGCGAGCAGCCCTTCCCGCCGCCGGCGTGCCACTGCCCCGGGCTTCCGGTGGTCGCGGCGCTCGGCCCCGGCGACTTCCAGATCGAGCCGGACACGCCGATCCAGGAGAACCCGTGGAAGATCCTCGGCGTGACGGGAGCGACTTCGTTCAACGCCTCGGACATCGGCGACGACAGCGATGGGATCTTCCTCCAGGTCACCGCCGGGCCGCTCGAATGACGCGAGCGATCGCGCTGGGCGCCGCCCTGCTGCTGGCCGCGTGCGGCGCGCCCCAGCGCGCGGCGCCGAGCTACGACGAAGCGGCGGCCAAGCTCGCCGCGTGCCCGCGGGGAGATCGCGCCTGGCGCGACGCCATCGCGGCCGCGACGGCGGCGGGCAAGCTCGGCGATCTGGCGACCCTGTCGGCCGAGCTGGCGAGGCGCTGCGCCGACCGTTGGGAGCCCGCCTGGTGCGCGGGCGAGTGCCGGTTTCGCTCGAATCCGCCGGACTCGAGGGCAGACTACGACGAAGCCCTCCGCCGCGCGCGAGCCGAGCGGGACCGGGTCGGGATCGCGTGCGCGGCGAACCGCCTCGGGGCGCTCGCCTATCGCGCGGGAGACCTGGCCTCCGGGGAGACGCTCTACCGGGAAGCCCTCGCGTCCGCAGAGCGCGAGGAACGCGAGGATCTGTCCGCGTTCGTCCGGAACAACCTGGCCGGGCTCCTGCTCGAGAAGGGCGAGTACGCCCTGGCGCGGGACGAGCTGGAGCGCGCGGCCGACGGTTTCGAGAAGCTCGGCATGCGCGAGGCCGCGCGGGCGGCCGCGTTCAATCGCGCGGTGATCTTCGCCGAGCTGGGCGACGCGGTCGCGGCCCGTGACGCGCTGGAGGCCGTCTACCGCGATGCCCGGGAAGCGCGCGACGACGCCACGCTGCACGAGGCGGCGATCACGCTGGCGAAGCTGCACCTGGCGACCGACGGAATTCCCGAGGCCGAGGAGTGGTTCGGCCGGGCCAGGGGCGGAGCGGCCGACATCGATGCGCTGGCCGACCTCGGGTTGGGACGCGCGGCGCTGGTGCGGGGCGATCTGCCGGCGGCGGAGCGCCTGCTGCAGGCTGCATCGTCGAAGGCGCGAGCGCAGGAGCGGCTGTTCGAGCTGATCGCGCTGACCCGGCTCGCCGAGGCCGAGATGCTCGCGGGCCGCATCGCGCAGGCGAGCCAGCGGCTGCTCGAGGTGATCGCGCGCAGCGACGAGAAGAACGCCGCCGAGTCGGCGTGGGCGGCCCGCTCCACGCTCGGCAGGCTCCGCATGCGGGAGGGGAGATGGGGCGACGCCGTCCACCTCCTCGAAGCGGCGATCGGCATCCTCGAAGCGCAGCACGAACGGCTCGACCCGCTCGGCGAGGGGCTCTACTTCCTGCGCGAGCGCGCCGGGCCGTACGTGGATCTGGCGGTGGCGGTCACGCGCTCTCTCGATGGCCCGGCTCGCGCGGCGCGGGTTCTCGAGATCGCGACCCGGGCCAAGGCGAGGGCGCTCCGCCGCGCTCTCCGCTCCGATTCCGAGGGCGCGGACGTGTCGACCGCGGGCACGATTCCGAGCATCCGGCAGGGACTGGGAGAAGCGGACGTCGTTCTCGACTACCTGATCGGAGAGGAGCACGGCGTCGTCCTGGCGCTGACGCGCCGCGACGCCCACGTCGAGATCCTGCCGGGCCGACGCGAGCTGGCCCCGCTGCTCGCGGTCTACCTCGCCTCGCTCCGTCCCGGAGCCCCAGGGACCGAGGCCGAAGCGGGGTCCCGCCTGCGGCGCGCGCTGCTCGACCCCGTTGCGGATCTCGTCGCCGCGGCCGAGCGGCTGTACGTCGTCCCCGACCGCGAGCTGGCGCTCCTTCCCTTCGCGGCGCTTCCTCTCGACGGGCAGGGTTTCGTCGGCGATCGCCTCGAGGTCGCCACTCTCCCGCTGTCCGGAGCGCCGCCGCGCTGGGACGGCGAGAAGGTCGGGGCGCGTGACGCGCGGACTCCGGTGCTCCTCGCCGGCCAGCCGCGCCAGACCGGCGACGCGGCGAAGGAGTTCCCACCCCTGCCCTGGGCGTCGTTCGAGCTGTCGAACGTGCGCGCGATCTGGGGCGAGGCGTCGACGACGCTGCTGACCGGCGCCGGGTTCCGCGTCGACACGCTCGTCGACGCGCTCGCGAAGCCGGAAGGGACCGGGTATCGCACGGTTCATCTGGCGAGCCACGCGGTGGCCTCCACCAGCGACCCGCGCCGCTGCGGCGTGATCGCTTCGGACGGCGAGCGGCTCGGCATCACCGACGTGGCCCGTCGCCTGCGCCTCGCGCCGTCCTCCCTGGTCATCCTTTCGGCGTGCCGGACCGGCATCGGCGAGATCGTCCCGGGCGAGGGGGTCATCGGCCTCGGCTGGTCGTTCCTCCGCGCCGGCGCGAGCGGAGTCGTCGCCAGCCACTGGACGGTGGACGACGCCTCGTCCGCGCGGATCATGGTCGCGTTCCATCGCCGGCTCGCCGACGGCGACGATCCCGTGCGCGCGCTCTCCCTGGCGTCCCGGGAGATCCGGAAAGCGAGCCCCGAGTACGCCCATCCCCGGCACTGGGCCCCGTTCGTGATCGTGCTCCGGCCGGAAGGGGTCAGGTCTCGACGTTCGAGCTGAACGACGACTCGGAATGTGTGGGGTCAAGTCTCGAAACTCGGCCTGAGCGTCGACGCGACGGAGAGCCATGGTCCGCTGGGCTCTGGCGGGAGACTCGCCCGGGGATTCCGGGCCGTCCGCCGGCTGCGATGGCGGGGGAGTTTGTACTTGGGGAATCGCAATACCCTGTGGCATACTCCCGCCACACCATTGGCTCGGTGGGTCTGCGTCATGAAGCTCCAACGCCGGTTGCGGGCGGGGACGAATCGCCATGGCGGGAGAGACGGACAAGACGGATGTGACAGAACTCCTCGCACAGTGGCAAGGTGGTCGCACCTCTGCTCTGAACGATCTCGCCCCGCTCGTCTACGCAGAATTGCGTGAGATCGCTCGCAAACAGCTCAGGAGAGAACGCACCGATCCCGTCTTGCAGCCCACGATGCTGGCCCACGAGGCCTTCATCCGGCTGATGGACCAGCGCCGCACCAACTGGCAGAGCCGGGCCCACTTCCTCGCACTGGCAGCGGAGCTGATGCGGCGCGTCCTCGTCGAGCACGCGCGAAGGAAGAAAGCTGCGAAGCGCGGCGGCGGCGAAGTTTCCGTCTCGCTTCATGACACGGCGGGTGCAGTGCCTCCACCCGATGTGGAGGTTCTGGCGCTGCACCGGGCTCTCTCCCGACTCAGCGAGATCGATCCTCGGCAGGCACGGGTCGTCGAGATGCGCTACTTCGGCGGCCTGACGGTCGAGGAATCGGCGGAGGTCCTGGGGATCTCTCCCGCGACGGTGAAGCGCGAGTGGGAAGTGGCCCGGCTCTTTCTCCATCGGGAGATGCGGGGCACCGCTTCCGAATGACTCCCGAGCGCTGGCTCGAGATCAAGACGATCCTGCAGTCTGCCCTCGAGCTGCCCGCCTCCGAGCGGGACGCATTCGTCAGGAACCAGTGCGGCGATGACCTGGCGCTCCTCGACGAAGTGGAATCGTTCCTTCAGGGGCACGACGAGAATTTCCTCGTGGCCCACGACACCACTCCCGCGACTCCCGTCCCCCAGTTGCTGGATGCGTTCGGCGAGGAACCCTTGCGCCCTGGGGAGATCCTTGGACATTACCGGATCGAAAGAGAGCTGAGTCGCGGCGGCATGGGCATCGTCTACCGCGCGCGGGATATCCGGCTGAACCGGGACGTGGCGCTCAAGATCCTACCCCCCGGACTCCTGGCCGACGAAGAGCGAAGATGCAGATTCCTGACGGAGGCGCAGGCAGCCGCCGCGCTTCACGACCCGCACATCGCGACCGTGTTCGAGATCGACGAGACGGACGGGATCACGTTCATCGCCATGGAGCTGATCAGCGGCGTGAGCCTGGCCGAGCGGCTGTCCGGTGGTGCTCTCTCCCCCGAGCAGGCGCTCGCGATCTCGCTCGACGTCGCGGAAGGACTGACTCGAGCCCATTGCAGGGGGATCGTGCATCGGGACCTCAAGCCGGCCAACATCATGATCACCGAGGGCGAACGGGCGAAAGTCATCGACTTCGGTCTCGCGAAGCTCGCGGCGCCCTTGCGCGAGGAGCCCCCTGGGGCGAGTTCGTCTTCGATCCTCTCGTCGGATCCAGCGATGAGTTCTGCGCGCCATTCGACGCAGTCTAGTCGTGTCATGGGCACCCGGTCGTACATGTCTCCCGAGCAAGCCGCCGGAGGCTCGACGGATGCGCGAAGCGACGTTTTCAGCTTCGGAGTCGTGCTGCACGAGATGCTGACGGGCAGTCGACCGTTCGATGACGATGGCAGGCGATCGATGTCGCCCCTGCCGGCCGAGGCTCGCTCGTTCCAGCCGATCCTCGATCGCTGCCTGGCCGAGCATACCGCGGACCGCTACGTATCCGCCGAGGACTTGGCCTCGGACCTCCGGCGGCTCGCGCGCGAGATGAAGCTCGGGAGTGGGGATCGGGCCGGGGGGTTGCGTGCGGCACCGTGGCCACTACTCGTCGCGCTCGTCCTGGCCCTCCTGGGCGTCACGTGGATGCTCGTCAGTCGGTTCCGGGGTGATGCAATCGCCCCGTCGACAGCCGCTGCGCGCGAGACCGCGGTTGGACTTCGCTTCGCCAACCCCCGCCAGATGACGGGCACCGGCGGTCTCGCCGCGTTCGCTGCGTGGTCGCCGGACGGTCGAAGAGTTGCGTACCACTCGAATCAGACCGGCAATTTCGACATCTGGGTCACGACGCTCGGGGGAAGCGATCCGATCGACCTCACGGAGGACTTCGGAGGCGACGACCTCTTCCCGGTCTGGTCCCCCGACGGAACGGCGATCGCGTTCTACTCGGAGCGCGACGGAGGCGCCTACTTCGTCGTTTCTACCACAGGAGGCAAGTCGCGTCACGTCGTCTCGGCAAACCCCACGGAGATCGAGTCGCGGCTCCTCGGTCCTCCACAATGGTCCCCGGACGGCACGCGGCTCGCGATCCTGTTCACGAGCATCACCGGAGCACGACGCTGGATCGAGTTCGTCCCGCTGGTCGAAGGGCCTGCTGCCCGACTGAATGTCCCCGGCCGCTCCCTCGGACGATTCGACCTGGCCTGGTCGCCCGATGGCCGCTACTTCGCCTACGTGGACGCCCAGGCCGTGACGGCGAACCTGAGCCGGCTCTGGGTCATGCGGGCAACCGATGGCGAGGCGTGGCCGATCACGGACGGCGGAAGCGAGGATCGGCGACCGACTTGGTCCCGCGATTCCAGGACCGTGTACTTCGTCTCGCGGCGCGGTGGCTCGAAAGACCTCTGGCGGCAGCGGCTGAGCGAGCGCGGCGAGCCGGATGCCCCTGCCGAGCCGGTCACGGTGGGCATCGACCTGGGTGAGGCCACGCTCGACCCCGACGAGAAGCGGATCCTCTACTCGAAGGGGACGAGAGTTTCGAACATCTGGTCGATCCCGGTGCATCCCGATCGACCCGCCCGATGGAACGATGCCGAGCAGATCACGTTCGACCACGCCTTCATCGAGCACCTCGACCTGGCGCCGGACGGTCGGACCCTGGTCGTCAGCACGAACCGCCGAGGGTCGCCGGCTCTCTGGCTCTCGGCGGCTTCGGGCGGCGAGATGCACCGGTTGACGGGCGGCACCGAACCGGACTGGGCACCGCGCTGGTCGCCGGACGGCCGGGAAATCGCCTTCTACTCCCACCGAAGCGGGAATCGGGACCTCTGGATCGTCCCTGCGTCGGGCGAGCCGGCGAGACAGGTGACGCGAGATCCGTCCGAGGACCTCTACCCCGCCTGGTCACCGGACGGTCGCCTGCTCGCCTTCGCGTCCGACCGAACCGGAAACTGGGATATCTGGATCGTCCCGGCGGGCGGAGGGGAATCTCGGCAGATCACCTCCGACCCGGCGGCGGATCTGTTTCCCGAGTGGTCTGCGGACGGGACCTCCCTGTTTCTCGTGTCCACGAGGTCTGGACAGCGGGCGATCTGGCGCGCCGCTGTAACCGGGGGGCCCGACGAGTTCATCACGAACGGAAATTTGCCCCGTGTCACCGCCGACGGGACGGGACTTCTGTTCATCCGAGAGCTCGCGGGGACGAGCGATGTTTGGATTCGGAGCCTCCCGACCGCCGACGAGCGGGCAGTCACGGATCTTGCTCATCCGCACGGGTCGCTCTGGGACGAGGTGCTGGTGCCGAGCGCCGGGCGCTTCCTCGTCGCGTGGAAGGAGGACGTCGGCGACCTGTGGACCATCGACGTGGTCGGCGGTGAGAGTCCGCCGCTCTCCGCACGGCCAGTCACCTACCGTGCGCCCCGCTGACATAGTCCGCTCTTCCCCGCCCCCGATCGTCGTAGTTGGCGAACGGCGAGGGTTCACACCGAAAGCGGCGAATCCTGGACCGCCGAGCGCTGCGAACCCCTGCTCAGCCGAGGTCGTCGCGGACCATTCCGCCGACCGCGGGTTGGGCGTGGTCGCCTTCCGCCAGCTGCCCTCGGCGGCGGCGATTCGAGCGATTCTCGATCGCGCCGTCCTCGAGGCGGGGAATGCGTCGAAGCAGCTTGGGCGTCAGCAGGTCGAGGAAGATCAACAGCTTCTCCCACTCCACGTTGCTGTGTGGTGTCTGGCTCCTCCGAACTCCCCGGCAGCCCTTTGCTCAGAGGCTCAAGGCGCACATCCGACGTAACGGCGAGCCCTCCCGTATCCATCGCGAATCTCCCCCTCGGAAAGAGCTCGGTTGAGGATCCGAACCTCGTCCATCCGTCCACGAAGCACGTATTGCGATTCTTCGCTCGGAGCTCCGATCCAGAGCTGACCCGAGTTTGTGTCGGTGAACGATGGAGTGGGTTTCGAAGCTTCCAACGCCCCATTCACGTAGATCGCGATTCGCGACGCGGTCTTCGTTACCACCAAGTCATACCAAACTCCGTAATCGGCGATCGTGGAGTTCTCGGAGTTGGGTCGGCAATCCGGAGGCGCAGCCGTTCGATCCACCCCCCGCACCCAGGCAGAACCACACCTGTCGAGCATGCAAGAAGAGCCTCCAGCCGTTGGCGTTCACTGGGCCGGGAGCCATCTTTTCCACCAGTCCTTGGTCCGTGCCCGCGCCGACTTCGATCTTCACCCATGCTTCGACCGTGAAATCGCCGCCGGACACCCACAGACTGGAGTTGTTTCCGATGACGACGTGACCACCGATGAACCATAGCGATTCGCTGCCGTCTGAAAGGGGAGAGCCGTTGACAAAACTGACATTGCCGGCAGGCGTTCCAGGATTCCCTGATCCACTGGCGTCCGTGTAATCCCCGTCAAAGTGCCACAGACCGACCGAGTTGCATGTGCAAGATCGCGTGGATTCGATGCACTCTTGCCCGGGGCATGGCGTTGATCCCGCGGCACAACCGCTTGCACCATTACAAGTCTCCTGGCCGTTGCAGTACCTCCCGTCGTCGCAATCGGCATCGTTACTCGAGTGACGACAATCACCGATCGGATCGCAAGAATCCGACGTGCACGACACGTGATCGTCACACGTGGAATTGCCTGCGCAGTTCACACAGTCTCGCGCCGGTGGCCGCGCGCCGGCAGTGGCGTTTCCCAAGGATCCCGAACCGCACGCGTTCTCCTCCCGAACCAGGTAATACGCGACCGTCCCCGATGGCGGAATGACCGTATCGGTGGCGACAAGGTCCGTTCCGTCGTTCGTCTCAACGCAGACGGATCCGCTCCCAAGATTGGAGGGGTCTGTCGACCGGATGGTGTCGTAGACGGGCTGCTGCGTTCCGCCGGTTTCTGACGATGCGTCCCACGTGATCGATTCTTTGCCGATCCAGTGGACGCTCGAGGCCTCTCCAGGCACGCGCCAGAGTGTCGCGTCGCCGTCGTTGCAATCCGTACCGCCGACGACATATCCGGGCGGAGGCGAACAACCCTGGACCGTTTCACTCGCGCCACCGCGTCCGTCGCCATCGGCGTCACGGTAGAACGTGGAGAGAATCCCCTCGTCGACGTGCTGGTCACAGTTGTCATCAATGCCGTTGCATGTTTCGGTCGCTCCGGGGTTGACTCGAGCATCGGCATCATTGCAGTCCCCCTGACATTCCGAGTAGCCGTCCCCGTCACGATCCAGTTCGTTCTCCGGTACGGCACCGTCGCAGTTGTCATCGAGACCATTGCATAGCTCGACGGCACCCGGCGACACTGCCCCATCCCGATCGATACAGTCTCCCCCGATCGCGACGTATCCGACCGGACCATCGCCGAGAAGCGAGCCGCAGATATTTACCCTGCTCGTCGGATCGCCGAAGCCGTCGCCGTCCAGATCCAGGTAGCGGAAACACGATTCATCCACGATCGGCGTTCCGGGAGAGGCCCAGTTCACGCCTCCCACGAGGAGATTCCAGCCGACGACCTCGGCCGCTCCATCGCCGTCCAGATCGGCGACCTGGAAGAACAGATGCTCGAGGTCCGGGGCGGTGCCGAGGGGCTTCTGCCACTCCGATCCGAATCCGGAGCCGTTACTGAAAACCGCCACAGCTGTCCCGCCGGAATCGGGCTCCCACTTCACCAAGTCGGCGCGCCCGTCGTGGTTCATGTCCGCAAGCCCGAAGAAGCGGTCGCGTGTATTCCCTCCAGCCCCGAAGTAGTAATGCCACGTGCCGGAGAAACCATCTGCACCCGCGGAAAGCGCGACGGTCACGTCACCGCTCGCGAGCTCCCACTTGACGATGTCGGCTTTGCCATCACCGTTCATGTCCGCCGATCGGAAGTACCGGTCACCGGCGTTTCCGCCACTGCCGAAGGAATAGGCCTGGAGCGCTCCGAAGCCTCCCGTTCCGTTCGACAAGGCGACAACGACGGAGCCCGAGGCGAGCTCCCATTTGACGATGTCTTCTCGGTGATCTCCGTCGATGTCAGCGAGAATAAAGAAGCGGTCGGACGTGCTGCCTCCGCTCCCGAAATACGTCGATTGCGACGACCCGAACCCTCCGGCGCCGTCCGCCAACGCCACGACGACGGAGCCGGACGCCAGCTCCCACCTCACGAGATCCGCCTTGCCGTCCCCGCTCACGTCTCCGACCGCGAAGAACCGATCCGATTTGGATCCTCCGCTTCCGAAGAACGTCAGATGAGGAACTCCGAAGCCTCCCGAGGGATTTGCGAGCGCCGTTGTGACATAGCCGCTCGATAATTCCCATTTCACGAGGTCCGCGCGACCATCACCGCTCACATCGGCCATTTCGAAGAAGCGATCAGATGTATTCCCCGCAGACCCGAAGTAGTAGCTGGGTCCCAAGGCGAAGGTCGGCTCACAGCGACACGATTGCCCGAAGGCGCACGCATTCTGGCAGGTGGCGTCCGTTGCGCACGTCGTAAGCGACGGCGCTGGGGGCGGGACCATAGGTGGCCCGGTACAGATTCCCAGACCACCGAAGAGTGCAGCGGTGACGTTTCCCGTGGACAGTTCCCACTTCACGAGATCAGATCGGCCGTCGCCGTTGACGTCCGCCGTCGCGAATAATCGGTCGGCGGTGCTGCCGCCCGTTCCGAAGTTGTAGCGCCCGTGGAGAAACCGAACGCCCTCGAGATCACCATCGCTCAACGGAAGCGTCGGCACGACCTCGCACTGCGAGTTGCCCGACGCCGGGCACTCGCTGGTCGATTGGCAGCTGATCGGCGAAAGCGTATTGGAGCATTGGCCGTACGGCCCGCGGAGCGTGAGGGTGGGCAATCCGTTTCTCGAAAACGCACGAAGGATGTAGTGCATCACCGACTTGAAGTCGTACCGCCCGATCGCCCGATCGTCGTTGATGTTGAAATTATGCTCTTTCCCGGAATCGACGTTCTCCAGATTGACGCCCACGAACTGCTCCCGATCAGGGCGGGTCATTTCGTGGTTCAGTCCCATGGCATGACCGATCTCGTGTTGGGCCTGCGGATAAAAGCGGGGATCCAGGGCACAGCCGTGCTGTAAGTTCACGATCTGCTCGCCCCCGAGGTTCGCTCCATCGTATTGCTTTCCGACGGGGCTATCGCACACGCTCGAGCTCAAATTGAAATGAATGAAGTCGTCTTGCCCCGAACGCGGTACGAACCTCACGCCGGTGAACTGGGACCATGTGAGCATCGCGCTGACAATGTTCCGTCGCTCGGCACTCGAAAAAGCCGGGGAGATCTCGTAGGGTACGACTCCTCCGGCCCAAAGCCGGGCTTCGAAGGTGGGATCGCAATCCGGCAAGCACGGCAGGCCACCAAAGGTGTTGGATGCATTGGCCCCAGATGGAGCGACGATGGCTATCAGGGCAAGTGCCATGATCACGTCGGCGCGCCCACCCGTTCCAGCGATCAATCCTGTCTGGCGTCGGAACATGGAAGTCCCCCCTTGGAGGACGCGCTCGGATCGATCGCGCCGGTCCCCTGGATAGAGCAGCTGCACTGGCAATTGTCCTGTGGCGGATCGATGCCGTCATTGTCGATGCACCAGCCGCCGGGAGGCACGGGAGGCACTGGGCATGACACTTTTGTCGGGAGAAGGTGGGTCCCTTCGCTGCATCGTGTCTCTATCTCTGGGTGGGCGACGCGGTGCGAGACTGCCGCGGACCTACAGTCGCGCCACAACGATCCCAGTCGGTCTACGTGCCTCCGGAAAGGCTCACCCGAGATGACAAGACGACCCAGCGCACGTCGGAAAAGGCGCGGGCACCTCACGGACGCGGGCCCTGACCGCCCATCCTGTAACACCTCTCGATCGCCTTTTTCTCGCGCTCAGTGATCGCCCTCTGTTTCCTCAGCCGGGTGAGCGTGGTGGTCACGCACTTGTTCACCTTGGGCTTCATCCGAGGCTGTCTCGCTTCACACTGCGCGAGTAGATCCGCGATCGTGCATCCTGGCGAAACGAGCCTGTTTGTAACACCCGAGTCGCAGGTGTCGACGACCACGGCACTCGTCAGGATCGAGTCGGGGCAGGCGTCCGAGTCGTCCGCCGCGCCGTCGCCGTCTCGGTCCGCCCCGAGCTTCAGGATGAACCCATCCACGCCGCCCGCCGCCGTGACGTCGTGAGTACCGGCGCCGGGATCCAAGTCGGTCGTGCCGCTGAACCATCCCGCCGCATGGAAGTTCCCGCCAGCGTCCACAGCGGCGCCGGCCAGCCATAGGACACGCAGCTGCTCTTCCCAAACTAGGTCCCCGTTGACATCGAACTTGGACACGAGGATGTTGTAATCGCTCGAGTCGGAAACAATCGAGACGGCGAACACGGTGCCATTCGCGTCGATGGCAGCGTCCCATCCCGACGAAGCGTCCGGCGCTCTGACCCACACGAATTCGCCGTTTCCGTCGAGTTTCGAGACGAAGGCTCTGCGCCCCCACCAGAAGGCGCCCAATGTACTGGTCCCGGGTCCGGGGTCGAACTCGGCCTCTTGCACGAATTCGCCCACGTTGTACACGTTGCCGATGGCGTCGACCGCGACGCGCGCGGTACTTTCCGGCATGAGAATAAGCCACGTACTTGGACCACAGGTGGCTGCCCCCGGAGTCGAGCTTCGTTACGATGGCGTTGGGAGGCCGAGGGTCCTCGTCACCTGTGCAATCGGCGTTACCCACCTGGCGGCCCGCGACGAACACGCTGCCGTACGCGTCGACCGCTACGTTCGTTGGATCGAATCCGGAGCACGGATCCGGTTGCAGTTGCGTGGCCCAGAGCAAATGCCCCTCCGGGTCGAGCTTGGAAGCGAAGGAGTTGATCCAGCCACTGGCCGGAAGGGTGACCCTGCCCGGCCCGGGATCGAAGTCGGTCTCAGCGGAGAACAAGCCCGCCGTGTGGACGTTTCCCGTGGCGTCGACGGCGACACCTCGGACGGACGCCTCGCTGATCTGTCTCGCCCAGACGAAGCTGCCGCTTGCATCCAGCTTCGAGATGAAGACGTCTTGATCACCCAACGCGGTGAGATTGAAGGTGGCGGGCCCGGGATCGAAGTCCGCCGTCCCGGAGAACGAGCCAACCGTGTAAACGCTTCCGCCCGAATCGATGGCGACGCCGATGGCTTGTTCATCCGATGCACCACCGAGCTGCCTCACCCAGACGAATCCACCGTGGCCGTCCAGCTTCGCGACGAAGACGTCACTGCCGCCCGCCGACGTGAGTTCGAAGGCACCTGACCCGGGGTCCGAGACCATCGTGCCGTGAAACCCGCCGACGATGTAAACGCCGCCGCGGTCGTCCACAGCCACGTCGTCGACGACGTCGTCTGACGCGCCGCCGAGCTGTCGCGCCCATGAGAACGCCTGAGCCTGCACCTCCGTTGTTCCCGTGGCTGCAGCGAGGATCAAAACCAGTGCGTACATCGCAAGACGGTCGCGCATGTCACCTTCTCCTATCGCGATCTCGCTACCGACCCCGTTCACGCTCCACCGCGGGCAGTCAGGGTGAGTCGATCCCCCAATCATCGTCTGCGCGCCCGACCCGCTTCCGCGGCCGAGAGTGGGGGCCGCCGTCCCCTCGACCGGTCCCCCGAGCACCTACCGCTCCCGTCGACCCCAGAACGACCGAGCAACCGCCCGGAGAGGACCGACGAGGAATCGACGTCGGGCGCCTATCGCGGCGGTCCAATCCGTATACGCGCAGAAGATCGTCGAACCGGCTCATCGCCGCCTCGAGTAGCGCACCGATCCCATGCGCACCGTTACAGTCCGCTCTCCATCACCTTTCCTGGGAGGGGCGGAGCGAGGGTCGGCGCCCGTGGCCGACGGACGCCGGATCGCTTGAAGGCGCGGCCGCGTCGGCAACGCGAGGTGACGAGGGCGCTGCGACCACTGCCCCGGGAGTCGTTCGAGCCGTCCTACGTGCGGGCGCTCTCCCTCGGGTCCCGGGGGATCCCGGCGGCGAGCTCGGAGCGCGCCAGGCCTCGGCACTGGGCCCCGTTCGGGATCGTGCTCCGGGACCGGATGGGGTGGGGCTTCGACGTTCGACCTGAAAGCCCACGCGAGCGGGAGACCGGCGCTGAGACGAACCCCCGAGCCGACGCAATGGTAGAGGGGCTCTTGGGTCGCCTCCGGGTTGCCAGGTTCGAGCCTGCGCCACTCGGCTCCGACGGCAGCTTCTTCTCGATTCCTTGCACCCCGGATCGACACCGCTCTATGATCCGGGACGCGGAGGCGAGGATGTCCGTTCTCAACCCGACCCCCATCGATCGCATGACCGACGCACGGGGGCGGCCGTACTTTCTCTGGGATTCGGAGATGTCGCTGGCGGAGTTCCAGAAGGCGCTGCGCCACGAGGATCCCGAAGTGCGCGCCTATTTTTTGGGTAAGTTGATGCGCCAGGCGAAACCGGACGACGTCTTCGTCTTCGCGTCGTTGGCCGAGATCCGTTCTCTGTGGACGAAGGTTCGGCGATATCTCGGTCGCAGCGCGCCGTTCTGGTCGTGGCTGCTGAAAACATGGGAAGATCAGGGTCGTGTCCATCGCTGGACTGAGTGACCTTCCGGCCGGGGTCCGTCAGGCCCTGGCCGACCGCGAGCACGGCGGGCCTGGGACCTGCGTGAGATCCCGATCTCGATTCAGGGTGCCAGAAACGGGCGGCCGGACGAGTAGGTTTCGGCTTGCGAGCCGTTCGGCGACCAGTTCGCTCCGAAGAGCGCCCGGCTTGCAGCGCCCTGGCTCCGCGCGACGTGGTGCGCTGACGCGCAACAGAGAGGAAATGGGGGTCTCATGATTCGTGACTACCTGGACCAAGCGCTCAAGCGGGCGCGGTATTCGCGCCTGGAGAATGGCGACTACTGCGCCGAAGTTCGCGGACTGCCCGGCGTCATCTCGACCGGCAAGACGCTCGAGGAGTGTCGAACGACGCTCCAGGAGGTCGTGGAGGAGTGGGTCCTCGTGAGGGTGTCGCGCGGCCTCGCCGTGCCTTCCCTGGGAGGTGCAAGGATCCGGATCCGGAAGGCAGGCTGATGCCACCCTGGAAGCCACTGAAGCGTCGAGAGCTGATTGCAGCACTTCGAAAGGTCGGCTTCTCCGGCCCGTACTCGGGCGGGCGACACGAGTTCATGCAGAAGGGAGACTTGGTTCTGACGATCCCCAACCCACATCGTGGGGATGTCTCGATCGGGCTCCTCACCGTGATTCTCCGTCAAGCGGGAATCTCTCGGGACGAGTGGACGCGCACCTCCGAGTAGAGGAGGCCCAGCCCCGTTTACAGGTTCCCCTTGGCCGTGTCCGCCGTTTCCAGCTTCGTGCCCGTTTAGGTTCGCCATAACGAGGTCGGGCCTCCCCCCTCACAGACCCGGGCGTGCGGAATTACCGCACCCGGTTCCTCAAGCGTGACTCGTCTCACTGGTCCAGGAGCGAGTGATGCGGGGTCGCAGCAGCGGGTGCCGGAGCAGAAGCAGCGCGTAGGAGTACCAGTCCAGGGTCTTCCCTCGGGTTCGCCGGTTCAGCCACTTCTTCCAGATGCGCCGGACCACCCGGTAGAACCTCCAGATGCCCTGGTAGTTCGTCGGGCGGCCGTAGTATCCAAAGTGTCCCCGCAGCTTCGCGTTGAGCACCTTCTGCTGCTCCTCCACAGGGTCATGCCTGTGGGCCTGGCACCAGGTCGAGACCTCGGCCAGGCTTCGCCGCAGACGCTTTCGCATCGTCCGAACGTGGATGGTGAAGCGCCCTCGGCGGCTTCGGGCCGCTACGTGCGTGAAGCCGAGGAAATCGAACGTGGCCGGCTTCCTCCCCCCGGGCTTGGCTGCCTCTTCCAAGGCCTGCCTCCCAAACTCTATGAGCCGGGTTTTCTCCGAGTGCAGAGTCAGCCCGTACTTCGCGAACCTCTTGTTCAGAACCACCAGCACCCTCTCCGCGTCCTCCCGGTACTGAAAACAGAGGATGAAGTCATCGGCGTACCTGATTTCATAGGCCTCCCCCCGCAGGCGGGGCTTGACGACCTCCTCGAACCACTGATCGAGCACGTAGTGGAGGTAGATGTTGGCCAGTAGAGGGCTGACGACCTGCCCCTGACCCGTCCCTGTCTCGGAGACGAGAAGCCGTCCATCGTCGATGACGCCGATATGGATCCATTTCCGAATCAGTCGGAGGATACTGCCGTCCTGCACCCGTCTCCCCACCATCTCCATGAGCAGGTTTCTCACGATAGAGTCAAAGTAGCCTCGAATGTCGGCTTCCAGAACCCATCGGATCGGCCGCCTACAAACGATGCGACCGACATCATCGAGGGCATTGTGTGGACTGCGCCCCGGCCGGAACCCGGACGAACACTCGAGGAAATCCTGCTCGTAAATCGCGTTGAGCAGTTCGACCATCGCCTTCTGCACGATCTTATCCTCCAGGGACGGAATCGAGATCGGTCTCTGGTTCCCGTCCTCCTTCGGGATATAGACCCTGCGCAGGGGCTGTGCCCGATACCGCTTGCTCCGGAGCCGCTCGTGGAGCTTTTGGATGTTCCCTTTCGCGTCTGCCTGGTATTCCCTGTACGTGACACCGTCCACTCCCCCGCTTGCGTCCTTCCGCAGACCTTCGAACGCGCGCTGCAACGCCTCCGGCGTGAGCAGATGAGCGATGGAGAGAAATTGCCGCTTCCTGTCCCCCTTGGCCAGTTCGGCTATGCGGTTGAGTTCCGTTGACATGTTTCTCCGATCTCTGTGTATCGCCATGTCTCCGTCAGCCGCTGCGTCCACTTGTTCGCCCCTTTCCTCCAGTGGGTCCCGGCCGCGCCAGTTCCCCACCTTCCTCGGTACTACGGGGTTGTAAGACTCCTCCCGCGCCATCGGAGCGGCCCTCCGGTCTCCCTTGGGCCATCCCTACCATCCCGATCTCGGGGTGGAGAGCAGGAGGTCTCCCAGGTTCCTGGGGAATCCCGTTGGAAGCGTGCCCCGGGCTAGGGACTCCGGCGGCTCGTTTAGCGACCTCGCGGTAACGGTCGCCCCGATGCTGCCTTCCGCCAGGCTAACGGCGTCGGCATCCGCAACGATATACGATTTCGGAGCTGACCCTCGCGGCCCACTTCCTCGCTGTCTACGCTTCAACCCCACCAGTCGCCCGGTGAGGAGCAAGACTCGCTTCCGGCCTGCCCGCTACGACTTTGGCCGGGCTGGACTTTCACCAGCTGGACTCCGTCGAAAGGTTTCACTCGCTCATGGTGAGATCCCCCTTCCCCAAGCTTTGCCTGGCGCGATAGCCCGGACTATTCACGAAGCTCCTGCTGCGAACGCGGATCCGGCCATGCTGACGGGCATCCTCGGGGCTCGGACCCTGCGACGTACTGTTCAAGTACGTCTCGGGTCCTCGCCCCTGCGGCTGCCCGTCATCACGGCCGTCTCCGCGTTCTCGCGACGAAGCTCGTGAATAATCCGGGCTAGGAAACCCGCTGGCGACTGACGATTTTTTTCGTTGCGCGCCATTCCCGTCGCGCGTCATCCCGTCTCTCCCCGGCGAATCTCCCACTTGACGTGTATTGAATCCCCTGGCGCACGGTGGTAGCGTTCGCGTTGCCATCCGTCGCCGATGTCCGGCGACGCTCGCGTGGGAAAGAAGCGATCATGCCAAAGCAAGAGAACACCCTCGAGGTCGGCCTCGCCCTCTCCGGCGGCGGGTTTCGCGCGTCCCTGTTCAGCCTCGGCGCCCTGTGGCGTCTGAACGAGCTGGGCTGGCTGCCGAAGCTCTCCATCGTGACCAGCGTGTCGGGGGGCTCCATCACCGCCGGCGTGCTCGGTCTGGCCTGGAAGAAGCTGCGGTTCGAGAAGGAAGTGGCGACGAACTTCCGCGAGCTGGTGGCTTCACCGCTCCAGCATTTCTGCACGCTGCGCATCGACGTCGCCGCGGGGCTCGAGGGCTTGACGTCGGTCTTCGACTCGATTGCCGAGCGCGTGGCGGAGAAGTACGCCGACGAGCTCTTCGGCAAGGCGACGCTGCAGGATCTGCCGGGCGAGGGGGAGGGTCCGCGCTTCGTGCTCTACGCCACCAGCCTTCAAACCGGCGCGAGCGTGCGGATGTCGCGGAAGTACCTGGCCGACTACCGCGTCGGGCGGATCGACGCTCCGAAGATCCCGCTCGCGACCGCCGTCGGCGCATCCAGCGCCTTCCCTCCCGTCCTGTCGCCCGTGGTCCTCGAGACGCGACCCACCGACTGGAAGGAGACCGACGGCGCCGATCTGTACTCCGACCCCTCCTACCGCGAGAAGCTCATCCTCGCGGACGGCGGCGTGTACGACAACATGGGCCTCGAGGCGATCTGGGATCGCTGCAAGACGGTCCTCGTGAGCGATGCCGGCGCGCCGCTCGGAGCCGAAGCGCATCCCCACACCACGTGGACCAAGCAGCTCATGCGCGTGCTCAACATCGTGACCGACCAGACGCGCGCCCTCAGGAAGCGCGAGCTGGTCGACGCATTCCAGGAGGGGAAGAAGCGCGGGACGTACTGGGGCGTCACGACCCGCATCGCCGACTACGGGCTCGCGGACGCCCTGGTGAAGGACAGTGCGACGACCGCGAGCCTTCAGGAGATCCGCACCCGCCTCAACCCGTTCAGCGACGAGGAGCAGGGCCGGCTGATCAACTGGGGATACGCCCTCGCCGACGCCGCGATGCGCAGATACGTCTTGCAGGGCACGACGGCGCCCACGGGCGCCCTTCCGTTCCCGAAATTCCCGCTGTAGAGGAAACCCATGCGACGGGCGCTCTTCGGAGAATGGGGCACCGGGCTCGACGACGATGCGTTCGCCTGCGCGGTGGCAGCGTGCGGCGTGCTCCACGCTCGCCCGCGTCGCGCGCGCGGCGCAAGCCCCGGCGCTGCACCGGGGGAGGCTAGCCTCGCGGACGCGCTGCGATCCGCCGCGGGAGACGAGACCCTCGTTGCCTGGCGTTTCCCGAGCGACCGCATGCTCCGCGCCGGGGGAGCCTTTTCCGGCGCCGCCGAGCTCGCCGATGCATGGCGCGCGTTCCGCGACTCCCGCCCCCCCCTCCTGCGGCTCGCCCTGGACCCGTCCACCGTCGCGCCGACGGGGGTGGCGGCGGCCGACCTGCCCGCGCTGCTCCAGGTGCTGGCCCATCCGGCGGCTCGGGTCGATGCGGCGTTCGTGGCGTGGCGACCGGGGCAGCGCGCAGCCTGGAAATGGCCGCTGCGGCTTGGCCTGCTCGACGACGCGAAGAGCGCCGAGGTGGGCGTCCGCGTCGGCGCGCTGTACCCCGCGCGAGACCTCTCCCGCGCCTTCCGGCTGTGTCGGGACGAAGGCCAGTGCGACGTCGCGGTCCTCCCCGGCTCGCCGCGGACGAGCCTCGCACGGATTCTCGCTTCGCCCGTCGGCGAGCGCGCGGGACTCGTCCTGTTCACCGGCGGCTGCGCGGGCGCGGCCGCGCAGGATCATGCCGTTCTCCAGATGATCGCCGACGAGATGCGAGCGAGCGGCATCGCCGCCCTTTCGAAGCCGCTGCCGGATCCGGGCCTGTTCGTGAACGACCTGATCAACCATCTCTCGCACAACATGCCGCTCGACGTCGCGCTCTTTCTGGCGGCGCGCGACGCGGACGCAGGACCGCCCATCCTGTTTCTCGATCCGCGGTTCGTCGAGCGCTCCCAGCTCGCGTCGGTCGCTCGCGCGATGGCTCGCAAGCTCGAGCGCGCCGGCGCCACGCCCGTCGCGATGACGCGGGGCCTGAGCGAGCGCATCGGCGTTCCGCCAAGCGCGCCGGTCACGGCGCGCGCCGCGGGGAAAGCGCTGCGGCGGAGCATTCCCGATTTCGGGTTCGCCGGCGAATCGCACGAGGCGACCGCGCTCGCCCGCGCGAATCCCGCCGTGGAGGCCGCGCTCGCGGAGGCGAACGCCGGACGCCGGGATCCGCGCTACGTCCAGGCGCAGGTGGAGCGCATCGCGGCCGGTCGCTCCGAACGGGTAGAGCAAGCGCTCGTCGCGGGCGAGCGGGCATGCGTGAAGGTACGGATCGGACCCGACGACGCCGCGTGGCTCAATCCGGTGAACCGCGTCCCGTTTCCGGACGAGCTTTTGCCGGTGGACGAGGACGAGCATCGGCTCACAGTCACCCTCTCCGAGCCCCACCATCTGAGCGAGCCGCTCGTGGCGAGCGTCACGATGGGACAGACCGGAGCGAGCAGCGTCGCCCACTTCGAGCTCGTGCCGCGGCCGGGGCAACCACCGTTTCGCGCGCGGATCACGGTGACGCATCGCAACCGCGTGCTGCAGACCGCGCTCCTCCGCGCGCGGGTGCTCGAACCCGGCGAAGCGCCTTCGGCCGACGACCGCGTCACCGTCGAGGTCGAGGCGGTGGTGCGACCGCTGCTGCACGACCTCGCGGGGCGCAGGCGCTTCGACGTCGCCCTGGCGGTCAACCACACGGATCAGGGGCAGCCGACCATGCTCGGGCTGGCCGACGACCATGCGGTACTGCGCGGCATGACGTCGATCGCGGCCAAGCTCGACGCGATCAGCAAGCGGCTCTCCGTGGTCGCCGCGTCGTCGAAGCGCTACGCAAAGGGGCTCGAGGACGACGAAGGGGTGGACCTTCTTCGCTTCCTTGCGAACAAGGGGCGCGATCTCTACGACTTCCTGATCCACGACCAGGCCGATCCCGTGCTCGGCGAGCGTCTCCGGAATGCCGACTACGTCCAGATCGTCAGCCTGTCTCCGGATGCGTACTTCCCCGCCGAGTTCCTCTACGAGTTCGCCGTCCCCGCCGACGACGCGCAGGTGTGTCCCGCCGCGCTCCAGGCGCTGAAGAACGACGACGATTCCAAGATCTGCACCGCGAAGGACCACGAGGCCGACCCCCAACCCGCACGTCTGCCCGTTCGGCTTCTGGGGGCTGCGCCGGGTGATCGAGCGCCACGCATGGCGCGCCGTGGAGAACGCGCCGGCGGGCGACTACGTTCTGCAAGCGGAGCCGAGCACGGCGCGACGCGTGCTCGAGCTCGCCAACGTGACGCTCTTCGCCGCGAGCAGCCACGTGGACGACGAGCGGCCCGGCGCGGTCCAGGAGCTCTTCGACGGCCTCCGCGGCGTGTTCAAGACCCCGGTAGAGCGCGCCGCCAAGTGGGAGGACTGGACGCAGCTCGTGAAGACGCGCGGGCCGCACGCGCTGATCGCGCTGCCGCACGCCGAGGAGCGGCAAGAGTACGGCGACACGGAGTACTACCTCGAGGTCGGCGGCGACATGCTGAAGGCCGCGGCCATCGCGCGATCGCACGTTCTGCAGGCCGACGATGCGCCCGCACCGCTCGTGATCCTGCTGGGCTGCAACACCGCCATCCCGCAGTCGGCCATCGACAGCTTCGTGGGCCGGTTCCGGCGCGCCGGTGCGGGGATCGTCGTCGGCACCGTGGCGAGCGTGCTGGGCTCCCACGCGTCTCTCGTGGCGCGAGAGATCGCCGCCCAGATCGTCGGCCTGGCTGCCGGCAAAGAGGTTCCGTTCGGCGACCTGCTGCTCGCCGCGCGCCGGCGCGCGCTCGGTCGGGGCGTCGTGATGGCGATGTGCGTCGGTGGCTTCGGCGACGCGGACTGGCTGGTCAAGACGTGAGGAGGCCGGGATGAGCGCTTCCCCGACGGGGCTGTTCCGGATCGAGCTTCTCCCCGCCCTGCACGGCGACTGCATCTTCATCGAGTATGGCGATCCCGCGGCGCCGAGCCGGATTCTCATCGATGGCGGTCCCATCGGCGGCTACAGGTCGCTGGATGCGCGCATTGCGAAGCTCCCGCCCGGCGACCGCGAGATCGAGCTGTTCGCGATCACGCACGTGGACGGCGATCACATCGAAGGCGCCGTGCGGCTCATCGCCGACAAGGCCGGCACCCTTTCCATCCGGGACGTCTGGTTCAACGGCTGGCGCCACCTGGAGAAGGTGCCCGGCATGCTCGGGCCGGTGCAAGGGGAATTCGTCAGCGCGTTGATTGCGAAGTTCATCGGCGACAAGCGCTGGAACGCCGCACCTCCGTTCTCCGGAGGGCCTCTGGTCGTCGGCGACGGCGCGCCGCCGGTCACGACGCTCGAGGGGGGCATGCGGATCACCCTCCTTTCGCCGACCCCGCAGAAGCTCGAGAAGCTGCGCAAGGCGTGGATGTCCGACGTGAGCGCGAAGGGCTTCGCGCCAGGAGATCTCGACGCCGCTCTCGATCTGCTGCGCACGCAGCGGAGGCTGGTGCCCAAGGGGCTGCTGGGCGGCAGCTACCAGCTCGGCGACCAGCGCGTCCCGCTGGACAGCGCGGTGGCGAACGGCAGCAGCCTCGCGATGCTCGCGGAGCTCGACGGCAAGCGATGCTTGCTGCTGGGGGACGCGCATCCCGACGCGGTGGTCGAGTCGCTGAGGAAGCTCGGCGCCAGCGAGTCCGCGCCGATGAAGCTCGATGCCATCAAGATCGCGCACCACGGAAGCCGCGGGAACACCACCCCCGAGCTGCTCGGGCTGGTCGCCTGTAGGCGTTTCCTCGTCTCGACCAGCGGAGACGTGTTCGGCCACCCCGATCCCGAGGCGATCGACGCCATCATCGACACGGCCGGTGCCGGCGTCGAGATCGCGTTCAATTACCTCTCGGATACCACGAAGCGCTGGGCCGACCCGGCGGACCAGCGGCTGCGCCACTACACCGCCGTGTATCCCGCCACGGAAGGGATCGGCGCGGTCGTCGAGTTGTAGCCGCACCGGCTTCGCAAACACCAACAGGTTCCGTCGCGCGCGTGGCTCGAGCGAAGAGGACGGGCAGCCGGGTCCGGGGCGCCGACCAGTCGTCCAGTACGAACGTCACCTCGAGAACGACGCGGTACTCGGTGATCTTCCCCTTCTCGACCATGACCTTCTGACCCTCGACCCACGCGCCCCGGATGCTCTCGATGGTCTTGCCGGCGCGCTCGATTCCGGCCTCGATCGCGTCGTCGAAGCTCTTGGAGGACGACGCGATGATCTCGGTGACCTTGGCAGCGGACATGGGGACCTCTCGAGAAACAGATGCTCGGGGGCGCTGCCCCCGAACCCCCGCTCCCGCCCTCCGCGACGCCGGCGGACCGGCATCGCTCCGGTTGGGCTCGTTTCTTCCCGAGGTGTCGGGGGAACGCCAGTTGGGCTGCTCTCGAGAAACAAATGCTCGGGGGCGCTGCCCCCGAACCCCCGCTCCCGCCCTCCGCGATGCCGGCGGACCGGCATCGCTCCGGTTGGGCTGGTTTCTTTCCGAGGTGTCGGGAGGACGCCAGTTGGGCTGCTCTCGAGAAACAGATGCTCGGGGGCTCTGCCCCCGAACCCCCGCTCCCGCCCTCCGCGACGCCGGCGGACCGGCATCGCTCCGGTTGGGCTTGTTTCTTCCCGAGGTGTCGGGGGAACGCCAGTTGGGCTGCTCTCGAGAAACAGATGCTCGGGGGCGCTGCCCCCGAACCCCCGCTCCCGCCCTCCGCGACGCCGGCGGACCGGCATCGCTCCGGTTGGGCTTGTTTCTTTCCGAGGTGTCGGGAGGACGCCCGTGAGGCTGCTCCTGTGTAGACGGCGTGCAGGAAAGCGCAGACCGGGGCGCGAAGGCGCGGGAGCGTACGCCAGCCGAACGAGGGCGTACGGCAGGAACGGACGAGATGGTGAAGCGACGCGAACGGGGACGGCTCGTAGGATACTCTCCGCGATGGCGCGTCTCGCCGCAGGCTGGGACGACACCGATGGGGTGCCCTACCTCGTGGACGCGCCGGAGGTGGCGGACCGGTGAGCGGATCACCTCAGGCATCGCCCGTGGCGAAGGCAGGAGCGGCGGCGTTCCTCGTCATCGCCGTCCTCGTCGCGTTCTGGCCCGTTCTCACCAACGACTTCGTCAGCATCGACGACGGTCAGTACGTCACACGGAATCCCCACGTAAAGGCCGGCCTGACCGTGGACGGAATCGACTGGGCGTGGACCACGGGGTACGCGGCGAACTGGCATCCCCTGACGTGGATGTCCCACATGCTCGACGCGCAGCTGTTCGGCATGAGACCGTGGGGACACCACCTCTCGAGTCTGCTGCTCCACCTGGCGAGCACCGTGCTGCTATTCCTCGCGCTCGAGCGGATGACGGGGGCGTTCTGGCCGAGCGTGACCACCTCCGCGCTGTTCGGCCTGCATCCGCTGCACGTCGAGTCGGTCGCGTGGGTCGCGGAGCGGAAAGACGTTCTGAGCGCTCTCTTCTGGATGCTGGCGATGGTCGCGTATGCGCGCTACGTCGAGGCGCCGAGTCGCGGTCGATACGCCTGCGTCTTCCTCGCGGTGGCGCTCGGCCTCTCGGCCAAGCCGATGCTCGTCACTCTGCCGATCGTCTTCCTCCTCCTCGATTTCTGGCCGCTGGGGAGATTCAAGAACGAAAAACCCGCGCGGCTCCTCTACGAGAAGCTCCCGCTCGTCCCGCTCGTTCTCGCATCGTCCGTGGTGACGCTCCTCGTCCAGGCCCGTGGCGGCGCCGTGAGCCGCTTCGCGGACTTCTCGCCGTGGGAGCGTCTGCAGAATGCTCTCGTGGCCTACGCCTCGTACATCGGGAAGGCCTTTTGGCCGGTGGACCTCTCCTTCTTCTACCCCCACCCGGGCGCCCCGTCTTTGTGGAAGACGACCGTCTCCATCGTCTTCCTCGCGCTGACGACGCTGCTCGCGGTGCGGGAGAGACGCCACAGACCGTACCTTCTCGTGGGATGGCTGTGGTACCTAGGCACGCTCGTTCCCGTCAGCGGCCTGGTCCAGGTCGGGGTCCAATCGATGGCGGACCGCTACACGTACCTGCCGCTCGTCGGCATCTTCGTGATGGCGTCCTGGGGTGCGGCCGAAGTGCTCCGGCCCAAGAGGAAGCGTTGGACCGCGATCGTTTCCGCGCTCGTTCTCGTCCCGATGATCGTGCTGACCCAGCGTCAGGTCCTCGTCTGGCGCAGCTCCACGTCTCTGTACGAGCACGCGCTGCGCGTGACCGGAAACAACGCGCTGGTCGCGTTCTTCCTCGCGCGAACGTTCGACCTGGAAGGGCGCGACGGCGATGCGATCGTCTGGTACGAGCGGGTCGTCCGCGCGAGCCCGGACTACGCCGAGGCCCGCAAGAGGCTGGGCGTGGTGCTGGCACGAGCGAACCGTCCCCGGGATGCCGTCACGCAGCTCGAGGAGGCGCTTCGCATCCAGCCGCGGGACGTCGAGGTCATGACCGCGCTGGCAAGCGCGCTCATGCGGATCGGCGAGACCGGGCGAGCGCTCGATGTGTACCGACAGGCTCTCCGCCTCGACCCAGCGCACGCCGAGGCGCACAGCTTGCTCGGGCTCGCCCTCGCGCAGCGCGGCGATCTCGTGGGTGCGCTCGAGCACCTGACCCGGGCCGTGGAGATCGCGCCCCGCTTCGCCCAGGCACGGCAAAACCTGGCCATGACGCGCTACCTGCGAGGCGAGTACGCCGAGGCCTGGGAGCAGGTTCATGTTGCGCGACGGCTCGGGCTCTCGCCGCAGCCATCGCTTCTGCAGTTGCTGCTGGAGAAGATGCCGGAGCCGCGGTCCGGATCGGAGTAGAGCGGCGCGGACGGTCGCCCCCGAGATCCGCGAGCGCCGGCTGCGGGGCTCGCAGTTGGATTCCGTTCTCAACTCCCGGTCGGCCGTGCCGCCCGGCCTCCGAAGCCATCGTCCCCCGGGGGTCGTTGCCACCCGGTTCGAGCGCTTCCGGGGCGCGGCTTCGGGCACCGCGACCCCGCCTCGTCGCTTCCCGCAGCCCTCGCCGGCCTGGCGCGAGCGCGAGTCCCGACCCTTCCTCGACCTGACGGTGGAAGAGGCGGCCACATCGCTCGTGTGCGACCATCGGAGGCCGCTACGAGATCGGGCCGCGCTCCGATCGAGATCGCAGCGCGGCCCGAAGCGAGGGAGCGAAGATGCGGCTCGAAGAGCTATGGCGCTATCCCGTGAAGTCGATGGCCGGGGAGCGTCTCGAATCGGCGACTCTGCGCACCGACGGGATCGAGGGAGATCGCGTCGTCCACGCGGAGACGTCCGACGGACGTGTCTTGACCGCGCGGCGACATCCACGATTGCTCGGACATCGTGCGGTGCTCGGGCCCGACGGCGAGCCGCTCGTGGATGGCCGCCCGTGGAATTCCCCGGTGGTGGCGGCGGATGTGGCACGGGCGGCGGGGGAAGGCGCGCGGCTCGTGCGCTACGACGGGGTCGAGCGCTTCGACGTGCTTCCCCTCCTGGTCGCCACGGACGGCGCGATCGAGGCGCTCGGGCACGATCGGCGGCGCCTCCGCCCGAATCTCGTGATCGGCGGAGTTCCCGGGCTCGCGGAGCGAGGCTGGGAAGGGCGCGTCCTGCGTGTCGGGGAGTGCCTGATCGGCATCGTGGACCTGCGCGGCCGCTGCGTCATGACCACGTTCGATCCGGACTCTCTCGTGCAGGACACGGCGGTGCTCGAGCGGATCGCTCGGGCGTTCCAAGGCACCTTCGCGCTCAACGCGAAGGTGCTGCGGCCGGGAACGCTGCGGGTGGGCGATTCGGCGGAGATTCGGAGCGGCTGATCGTTCGGATCGGGCGGCTCCGTGGTCAGACGGTTTCCCAGCGTCGCGCCAGCCGCCGCGCGACCGCGAAGAAGACGGCGGCGAGAATCGCCAGCACCGCCAGCTGCGGCGCCAGCGCGCGGACCGGCTCGTCGCGCCAGAAGATCTTGATGTACCCGTCCAGCGCCCAGGCGTTGAACGTCGCGTAGCCGATCTTCTGCATCGTCGCGCTCATCAGGAACCGGGGGAACATCGAGCCGCCGAGGGCGGACATCGTCAGGATCACCGCCGTCGAGAGCCCGCCGAGCTGCCGGCGGCTCTTGCAGAGCGACGCGAGAACCAGGCCGAACGACGCGGCGGCCGCAGCGGTGACGGGGGTGAGCACGAGGAACCCGGGGAGATGGCTCGCAAGCTCGACGCCGAAGACGACCGCGCCCCACGTGAACATGAGGGCGATCTGGAACGACCCGAGCAACGTGATGAACAGCCACTTCCCGAAGAGCAGCCGGGTCATCCCGACGCGGGACGACAGCACTCGATCCAGCGTGCCGTTCTCGATCTCGTCCAGCAACACCCCGCCGGTGCCCGACGCGGTGAAGAGCAGGAACATGACCGCGACGCCGGCCGCGTAGAACGCGATGACCGGGTTCTTCTTCTTCTCGCCGAGAACATCCTTGGTCGTGACGCCGATGATCCCTTGCATCCCGGAGCTCTGACCGGTCGTGGCGGTGGATCCTCCGGCTCCGGACTCGGACTGCTCGCGAAGCTGCGGGATCCACGTGTCCACCGCCTTTCGCTGCGTGCCGGTCAGCGATCCCGCGTACTTCTCGAACTGTTCCAAGCCGCTCCTGGCGAGGAGATCCGGAGCGGACGTCATCACGGTTTTCTGTAGCAGACCGTTGACGAGCTGCGGCGCGATCGGGTCGGACGTGTCGGCGAGCAGAATCGCCGACTCGGCACTGTCGCTGAACGAGAACAGGCCGGAGCCGAAACTCTTCGGCAGGACGAGCGCGACCGGCACACGGCCTTCGCGAACGATGCGCTCGGCACCGGCGCGGTCGAGCGGCGGCTCGCTTGCCGCCTGGGGGGAGCCGGGCGCCGACGCGGTCGTCCGGACCACGAGGGCGCTCTCGCGCCGCAGCGCCTCGACGAGGCGCTTGCTGAACTCCGTGCCTGCCTCGTCCACGACGGCAAGCTGGACCTTGGCCGTGACGCCGCCGCTCCCCTGACCGAAGACGACGGCGAAGATCGAGAAGAACACGATGGGAACGACGAAGCTCAACGACAGCGCGGCGCGGTCCCGCTTGAGCTCGAGCCAGCCGACCCGCAGGAGCATGCCGATCATTCGCGCAGATCCTTTCCGGTGAGGTGCAGGAACACGCCGTGAAGGGTCGGGTGCTCCACGTGGAGGTCCTCGACGACGACCGCGGTCGCGGCCAGGGTCGCGAGCGCCGCGGGAAGATCCGCGGCGAGATCGCGCACGTCCGTGGAGAGCGAGCGGCTCCCGTCGTCGAGCCTGAATCCCGGAGGCGCCTGCGCGACGGGGGACGCCAGCCGGACGCGAAGGGTCCGCGCGGGTCCCAGTGTCTTCTCGATCAGCTCGCGCAGCGTTCCGGAAGCGATCGTCCGCCCGTGGTCGACGACGACGATCCGATCGCTCTTCGCCTCGGCTTCGTCCAGATGGTGGGTGGTCAGGAGAAGCGAGGCGCCCTCCCGCTTGAGCTCGCCCAGCATCTCCCAGATCCGCTCGCGGCTCTGCGGATCGACACCGACGGTCGGCTCGTCGAGCAGGATCGCCTCGGGGCGATGCAGGATTCCGCACGCGATGTTCAGCCGCCGCTTCATACCTCCGGAGAAACCCTTCACTGCGTCCTTCGCGCGGGAGGTCAGGCCGGTCCAGTCCAGCGCCCATTCCACGCGCTCGCGAAGCGGTGTCCCCGCCAGGCCATGGAAACGGCCGAACGCTTCGAGGTTCTCCCGCGCCGTGAGCAGGTTGTAGAGCGCGATCTCTTGCGGGACCACGCCCAACCGGGCACGAATGGGTGCATCCCCCGAACCGACGGGCTCTCCGAACAGCTCGATGACACCGCCGTCGAGGACCACCCGGCCGGAGAGGGCGCGCACCATCGTGGTCTTGCCGGCGCCGTTCGGGCCGAGGAGCGCCAGCGTCTCGCCGTGACGCAATTCGATCGATGCGCCGTCGAGCGCCTTCACCTCGCCGAAGTGCTTGGCGGCACCGCGAATGGAAAGGACTTCCTTCATGACAGCAGCCTACTACGATTCCCGGAAACCGGAGATTGTCGACGAGCGCACGAGAGCGCATGGCACCGTCGCCCGCGTTTCGGGTATAGTGTCAACCGCGGTTGCTCACCCGCGCTCAAGGCATGCTGAAGCGAATCCGCGAGATATTTGGCCGAGGGAGCAGCAGGCTCTCGGGCTCGTCGATTCTCGGCCGCGAGAGCGGTGCCGGTGGCGACGATCCCGGCGCGACGGTGTCTCTGCCGCCGAAAGAAGAAGAAGCCCCCGCTCCGGCTCCCGTCCACCGTGGCCCCGCCGTAGTGCACCATCCGATCCCCCAGTCGGACCTCGATCCGGAGGCCGTCAAGATCATCCGACGTCTCACGCGCTTCGATCAGACCGCGTACCTCGTCGGTGGCTGCGTGCGAGACCTCTTGCTCGACCGGCGCCCGAAGGACTTCGACATTGGCACGTCCGCGACGCCGCGACGCGTGAAGCGCCTGTTCAGTAACTGCCGGATCATCGGACGCCGGTTCCGGCTCGCCCACATCTATTTTCAGAGCGGCAAGATCATCGAAGTCGCGACGTTCCGCGCGCGGGACGAGGGGGAGCCGTCCGAGGATGTCGACGGCACGGATATCCTCATCCGGGACGACAATGTGTTCGGCACGCCGGAAGAGGACGCCCTTCGCCGGGACTTCACCATCAACGCCCTCTTCTACGACGTCAACACCGAGACGGTGATCGATCACGCGGACGGCCTCGGCGATCTCCGACGGAAGCTCGTTCGAACCATCGGAGATCCCGGCATCCGGTTCCGCGAGGACCCGATCCGGATTCTCCGCGCGATCAAGTTCGCGGCGCGCCTGGGCTTCACGATCGAACCGAGCGCCCTCGAAGCCATTCGGAAACTCCAAACCGAGATCCCGAAGGCGGCACAGGCCCGGGTCCTCGAGGAGATCAACCGGTTCTGCCGCGGGGGTGCATCCCGGGTGTCGTTCGATCTGCTTCAGGAGACCGGCGTTCTGAGCGTCATCCTTCCGGAGATCGCCGGGGGATATCGCGACAACGCACCGGCCTGGACGTTTCTTTCGGCGCTTCTCGACGCGCTGGACGCACGGCAGCGCGACGGGCAAGAGGCCAGCACAGGTGAGATCCTGGCGGTCGTGACGCTTCCACTCCTCGCCTCGCGACTGGGCTGGAGCGGCGAGGGACGCGTGACGCCCCAGCCGGGGGTACTCGTGCGCGAGCTCGCCGACGAGTATCTGCGCCCGCTGGGGCTGCGCCTGCGGGTATCGCGGAAGGACCAGGAAACGTGCCGGCAAATCCTGATGGTGCTGCACCGGATGGTCCCCGTGCACGGCCTCCGCCGCGGAGCTCGCGAAGCCCTTCTTCGGCGACCCTCGTTCCGCGATGCCCTCAGGCTGCTCGACGCGGCGGCGAGTCTCTATGACGGCCAGTTCGCGGAAGCGGCAGCCGTTTGGCGGACCCTCTCCCTCGAGTCAGGGTCGACCCGCCGCGTTACCGGCGCCGGTCCGATGCCTCCGGATGCTCCGGGTCGACGCGAGGGTGCGGCGATGGTGGCACCGCGGGGAAAACGCCGTCGCTCGCGGCGACGCCGTCCCACTTCCGAGCCGGCGGCCGCGGTGCCCGTGAGCGAAGCGCCCCGACCGGCCCCAGCTCACGTTCCCCGCCCCCGTCGCGAACCTCGCGAGGCGGAGCCCACCGATCTGCCGCCTCCGTGGGACGACCGGTACTTCTTCGCGGCCCTTCCGACCGCGGAGTCGGCCGGGGAACCCTCCGACGGAACGAGCGTGCGCGAGGCCGCGGCGCCACTTTTCGAGGTCGACGTCCAGGTGAACGAAGCGCAGAGCGCGAAGGACGCAGCCTCCGAACCGCCCGTCTCACGTCCCAAGCGGAGGCGCCGTGCGCGGCGCCGGCGATCGCCACCGTCCGGATCGGGAGCGTCCGGCGCATCGGAAGGCTCCGAGGGTTCCGAAGGCTGACCGGACCCGCTGGCAGCGTGCGCGAGACCATGGGGCACCTCCGGCGGGCTCTCGTCGTTTCCGGGGGACGCCCCTGGGCTTCATGGAAGACTGTCCCGGATTCCTGGCGATTCACACTCGCGAGAAACAGATGCTCGGGGGCTCTGCCCCCGAACCCCCGCTCCCGCCCTCCGCGACGCCGGCGGACCGGCATCGCTCCGGTTGGGCTGTTTCCTCCGGAGGTGGCGGGGCGCCCGCCCCGTGCGGCTGCTCTCGAGAAACAGATGCTCGGGGGCTCTGCCCCCGAACCCCCGCTCCCGCCCTCCGCGACGCCGGCGGACCGGCATCGCTCCGGTTGGGCTGTTTCTTCCGGAGGTGGCGGGGCGCCCGCCCCGTGCGACCGCTCTCGAGAAACAGATGCTCGGGGGCTCTGCCCCCGAACCCCCGCTCCCGCCCTCCGCGACGCCGGCGGACCGGCATCGCTCCGGTTGGGCTGGTTTCTTTCCGAGGTGGCGGGGGAACGGCCGTGACGCTGCTCGCAGTCAATCTGTCGTGCACCCCACCCGTGGTCCGTGCTTGACGAGTCCGGAACAAGTGGCAATAATCCGACCGATGGTTCGAAACTCGAACGGAAGTTCGAACTCGACGGGACGGCTGCGGGTGCGCCGTCGAGCGGACGCGCGCAAGCTCGAGATCCTCCGGGCCGCCGCGCGGCGGTTCCGCGTGAGGGGCTTTGCGGATACCGGCATGCGGGAGATCGCGGCGGAAGCTGATCTGTCCCCTGCGAATCTCTATCACTACTTCCGGAGCAAGCACGAGATCCTGTTCTTCTGTCAGGACCGATCTCTCGACCGGATGCTGGGAGCGCTCCGGGCGGCGGAGAACTCCACGGACGCCGTGGCGAAGCGTCTGCGCGATGTCCTCGAGGCCCACGTACTGTGCCTGCTCGACGAGCTGGAAGGCTCGGCGGCGCACCTGGAGGTCGACGCGCTGCCCGCGACTCTGCGGGAACGGATCGTCGAAAAACGGGACCGGTACGAACGAGGGATCCGGCGGCTGCTCGCCGCGGGGGTACGCACGAGCGAGTTCATTCCGTGCGAGCCCAAGCTCATCACTCTCGCCATTCTCGGTGCCCTGAATTGGACCGCGCGCTGGTTCCGACCGGAAGGACCTCGCTCCGCCGCCTCCGTGGCCGGCTCGATCGCCGACTATCTCGTGGGAGGGCTGTCCCCGACCGCCCGGCGCGGCGTCTCCGCGCCTCGAGCATCCCGTACGGGAGGTGCCGCATGACCCGTCGATCGTCCGCCGCTGGGGGAAAGACCCAACTCGAGCTCCGCGTCAACGGAGAAGCGCACGAGGTGGCGTTCGACCCTTACAAGACACTGCTCGAAGTGCTACGGGAGGACCTGGGGCTGACCGGCACGAAGCACGGATGCGAGCTGGGCGAGTGCGGGGCGTGCGCGGTGCTCCTCGACGGGCAGCCGGTGCTGTCGTGTCTCGTGCTCGGCGTCGAGTGCGCCGGGCGTGAGGTAACCACCATCGAGGGCCTCGCGGAAAACGGGCGCCTCCATCCGCTCCAGGAAGCGTTCGCCGATCTCGGCGCCGCCCAGTGCGGCTATTGCACGCCGGGGTTCCTCGTCACCGCCAAGGCGCTGCTGGACCGGGTGCCACATCCCAGCCGCGACGAGATCCGGGAGGCTCTGTCCGGGAACCTCTGCCGCTGCACTGGGTATCAGCAGATCTTCGAGGCCGTGGAAAAAGCGGCCGCCGGCTCCCCCCCGGACGCACCGGACGAGGTACGGTCATGAGCCAGAAGAAACTCGATGTGGTCGGAGTCCCGAGGCGTCGCGTGGACGCCCGGGCAAAGGTCACCGGCCAGACCCGGTTCGCCGACGACGTCACGCTTCCTCGGATGCTCCACTGCAAGCTCCTTCGGTCTCCCGTTCCCCACGCGCGCATCGTTCGCATCGACCCGTCCCGCGCCCAGGCGCTCCCGGGAGTCCACCTCGTCCTCACGGGGCGGGACCTCCCGACGGAGTACGGGATCCTCCCCGTGAGCCAGGATGAGCGGGCCCTGTGCCTCGACCGGGTCCGGTTCGCCGGCGACCCGGTCGCCGCGGTGGTGGCTCGGGACGAGCAGACCGCGTTCGACGCCCTGGATCGAATCGATGTGGAGTACGAACCGCTGCGCACCTTCGCCACGCCGGAGGAGAGCCTCAGCATCCCCGAGCCTCGGATCCACGAACACGGCGAGGAGGGGAACATCCACAAGCGGGTGGCCCTGGCTTTCGGAAGCGTCGAGGACGGCTTTGCGGAGGCGGACCGGGTCTTCGAGGACATCTTCTTCTACCAGGGCAACACTCATCTCGCCATCGAGCAGCATGCGTCGGTCGCGGCGATGGACCCCGACGGCAAGCTCGTGATCTGGTCGAGCACCCAGACTCCGCACTACCTCCACCGTGCGCTCGCCAAGGTCCTGGGGATGCCCGCGGCGCACATCCGCGTCATCGCCACCCCGAACGGCGGTGGATTCGGAGGAAAGAGCGATCCCTTCAACCACGAGATCGTGGTGGCCAAGGCGGCCCTGGCTCTGGACCGTCCCGTGAAGATCTGTCTCACCCGCGAGGAGGTCTTCTACTGCCACCGCGGGCGTCATCCCGTCCTCATGCGGATCAAGACCGGGGTGAAGAACGACGGCTCGATCACCGCCCTCCATCTCCGCACGCTCATCGACGGCGGCGCCTACGGGTCCTACGGGGTGGCCAGCACGTTCTACACGGGAGCGCTGCAAACGGTCACCTACCACATCCCCCGCTATCGTTTCGAGGGGTGTCGCGTCTTCACGAACAAGGCGCCCTGCGGTCCCAAGCGTGGGCACGGCACTCCCCAGCCCCGTTTCGGACAGGAGATCCAGCTCGACAAGATCGCCGAGGCGCTCTCCCTGGATCCGGCCGAGCTGAGACTCCGGATCGTGGAGAAGCCTGGCGCCGTCACGGCGAACTACCTGCGGGTGACCACGATCGGCCTCGCCGAGTGCATCCGAAGAGCCGTCGCGGCATCGGGCTGGAACGACAAGTTCCGGAAGCTCCCCGAGGGGCGCGGAATCGGGCTTGCGTGCTCCTCGTACCTCTCCGGCGCCGGCCTCCCGATTTACTGGAACCGGATGCCTCACTCCGGCGTGCAGCTCAAGCTGGACCGAGGTGGCGGGGTAACGGTGTTCTGCGGCGCCACCGAGATCGGGCAGGGATCGGACGACGTCCTGGTGGCGTGCGTGGCCGAGATCCTGGGTGTCCATCCGTTCGACGTGCGCGCCGTCACCGGCGACACGGACCTCACGCCGGTGGATCTGGGCTCGTACTCGAGTCGCGTCACGCTGATGATGGGAAACGCCGCCATCCAGGCGGCCGAGCGGGCGCGCCAGCTCCTGGCCGGCGCGGTCGCCCTGCACCTCGAAGTGGCGAGCGATCGAATCGTGTTCGCGGATCGTCGCGTGTTTGACGGCGAAAACCCGGACCGGGGCGTGACCTTCGCCGAAGCCGTGTGCATCGCGGAAGCGGCACACGGGACCATCGGCACCGTCGGATCGTACACTCCCCCGCCTTCCGCCGCGCGGTTCAAGGGAGGGGGAGTGGGCCCCTCGCCGGCGTACTCCTACACCGCGGCGATCGTGGAAGTCGAGGTGGATCGGGTCACCGGATGGATCACCGTGCCGAAAGTCTGGATCGCCCACGACATCGGCCGATCGCTCAATCCACCGCTGGTCCGCGGCCAGGTGGAGGGGAGCGTGTACATGGCGCTCGGGGAGGCGCTCATGGAAGAGCAGGCGTACCGGCGGCTCCCGTCGCGGCTCTCGAACGCCCTGGTCCACAAGTTCCCTTCGATGCTCGAATACAAGAGCCCCACCACGCTGGAAATGCCGGAGGTCTTCACCGAGCTCGTGGAGGATCCGGACCCGAACGGTCCATTCGGAGCGAAGGAGGTCGGGCAGGGGCCGCTCCTCCCCGTCATGCCCGCGGTCGCGAACGCCGTGTACGACGCCGTGGGCGTGCGCATCGACGAGATCCCGATCACTCCCGAGAAGATCCGAAAGGCCCTCGACGACAAGGCGGCGGGACGGCCCGCTCGGTTCGGCCCGGTGACGTTTCCCGACGTGCGATGGCCCGAGCCGCTCGTGGTGCCGCCGCCGTGGGAGGGAGGGGACGGACGAGCGGCCCAGTCAGCCGAGCGCAAACCGAGCGCCGATGTCACCGGGGGGAAACGGCCATGATGAGACTTCCCAGGTTCGAGTACCGCTCTCCGGATGCCCTGCCCGAGGCGGCCCGCATCCTGGCCGCCGAGGGCCCGGCGGCCATGCTCCTCGCGGGAGGAACGGACCTCCTGCCGAACATGAAGCGCCGCCAGCAGGTGCCGCGGGTGCTCGTGGCGCTGCGCCGCGTGACCGCGCTGCGCGAGACGCGGAACGGAAGCGGGCTCTCGTTGGGCTCCGGACTCACCCTCACCGAGATCGTGCGAGACCGGCGCGTCCGAGAGCACTACGCCGGACTGTGGCAGGCTGCGGCGCAGATCGCCACCCCTCACATCCGGAACATGGGCACTCTCGGCGGCAACCTCTGCCTCGACACGCGCTGCAACTACTACGATCAGAACTACGAGTGGCGGAAATCGATCGGCTTCTGCATGAAGAAGGACGGCGACGTCTGCTGGGTCGCCCCCGGCAGCGAACGGTGCCTGGCCGTCTCGTCGACGGACACGGCTCCCGCACTGATCGCCCTGGGCGCCCGCGTGCGGCTCGTCTCCGCGTTCGGCGAACGGGTCGAGCGGCTCGGCGACCTGTACCGCAACGACGGGATCCACTACCTCGCGCTCCGCGCCGACGAGATTCTCGCCGACGCGATCCTCCCGCCCCCGCAGGGATGGCGAAGCGCCTACTGGAAGCTCCGACGTCGCGGGTCGTTCGACTTCCCCGTCCTCGCCGTCGCCGCCGCGGCCCGATTCGCCGACGACGGCACCGTGGAGGAGGGCCGCGTCGTTCTCGGGGCGGTCTCGTCGCGACCGATCGAGGCGGAAGAGGCGTCGGCCGCCCTCGCGGGCAAGCGCCTCACGGACGCCGTGATCGACGAGGCGGCGACGCGAGCGTCCCACCTCGCCAAGCCCATGGACAACACGGACTTCGGGCTGCACTGGCGCAAGCGCGTGTGCCGGGAGTTCGTCGCGTGGGCGCTCCGGGACCTGCGCGGAGACGACATGCGCGAGACGCGCTCCCGAATCGCCCGTCACGACCTGCTGCAGATCTCGTAAGAAACAGCGTCGCGGGGGCTTTGCCCCCGAACCCCCACTCCCGCCCTCCGCGACGCCGGCGGACCGGCGTCGCTCCGGTTGGGCTGTTTCCTCCGGAGGTGTCGGGGTGCCCGCCCCGTAAGCCAGCTCTTAAGAAACAGATGCTCGGGGGCTCTGCCCCCGAACCCCCGCTCCCGCCCTCCGCGACGCCGGCAGACCGGCATCGCTCCGGTTGGGCTGTTTCCTCCGGAGGTGTCGGGGCGCCCGCCCAGTAAGCCAAGCTCGTAAGAAACAGTGGCGCGGGGGCTTTGCCCCCGAACCCCACTCCCGCCCTCCGCGACGCCGGCGGACCGGCGTCGCTCCGGTTGGGCTGGTTTCTTCCGGAAGTGCCGGGGGAGTGCCCGTCAGGCTGCTCGTAGGTCGTGGCCGCGCCGGCAGGCTGCGCGAATCAGCGAATCTCACGGTACGAGACGACTCGGGCCGTGCCGGAGCCACCGGGATCCTCGTTCTCGACGAACGACGTGCAGCGCACCTCGGGGTCGTACGTGAACGACATGAAGTCACAGCTGTGGATCTTGTACGCGAGCTCCGCACCGTTGAATCGGATCAGCTCTTCGGCTGCCTGGGTATGGTGGAGGTGGGTCTCCCCCTGGGACAACGTGAGCCCGTTCACGAGCACGAATCCCTCGTGATCCAGCGAGTGCGCGGAGGAGATCTCGATCTGCGCTCCGGTCGAGCTCATGACGGGCGTGTCCTCCGGCGTCCAGGAGTCCACCGAGCCCGCGGGAGGCTGCCGGTAGCCGACGATCGCAGGGAGGCAATAGGGTAGTGCGTTGATCCGGAACTGGTACCAATCGGGCGGAGCGGGATGGAGCATCGGATCGAAAGCGGGTCCGTTCAGCGTGACGCCGTCCGAGGCGTACAGGCCTCCCTCGAGATGGAACCCGTCTGCCTTCAGGATCCCGCGCGCCGGATCGTCCGCCGGCGCGGTAGGATCGAGTCTGAGATTGAAGCTCCCGACCACGTAGAGAAACTCGGGAAAGGTGTCGGTTCCCACGCGAATCGTCGTCACCGTCTTGCCGCCGATCGTCTCGACGACCTTCTTCCCGGCCAGGTAGCTCATGGCCGCCGACATCGTCGTGAAATACGTGGGTTCGTAACGCTCCGCTTCGCTCTTCATCGCGGCGTAGTTCAGACCCGGGGGAGGAACGTAGCGCACGACGTTGAGATCGGGATCGGGCAGGGGCTTGCCGTCGGAGCGGAAGATCGACGAGCGGAACTCGTCGCCGTTGTGCACCGTGTACGACGATCGGGTGCCGAGAATGCGGCCGCCGCCGATGATCCCGCCGGCCGAATCGTTGCCGTTGTACCAGGCGTACTTCTTTCCCTGAGCGTCCACGCGGTCGTACCGGCCGACATCGTCGGGAAGGATGTCGACGGCCGCGACGGTCCGCACGTCTCCCCGGATCTCCCCGTACGTCGCCAGCGAGTTGACGAAGAGATCCCCATTCACGACTCCCCGATCGCGAAGGATCACATCCCCCGCGGAGACCACCGTGCCGTCCAGCGTCATGTCCTGCTGGATCTCCACCGACCCGTTGCAGAAGACGGCGGAGTCCAGCCGGAACGCCGATCCCGATACGTGGCTGTGGTTGTGAAGCTCCACCTCGTTGTAACCGACGAACCCGTAACGGAGCGACTCGGACACCACCTGAAGGACCACCTCAGTGGTGCGCGAGGCGCGGTTGAACCTTCCCGTCGACTGGATCCGGTACACCTGGCCCAGGCTCCGGGAGTTGGAAACGTAGGAGATGGCGCCGGTGAAGCTGGCGCCGTCCAGGGGTCCTCGCACCGCAGGATCGAACGAGTCGAACGCCGCGCTCGTCGCGCCCGCCCCCATGACGCCGCGGGCGTACAGGTAGTAGCCGTACTCCAGACCGGCCTTCGATGCGAACAGCGCGCGCTCGGAATCGCGCTCGTTGGCGGCGATCAGGTGGTTCGTATTGCTCATCACCACGGCGGTGGCACCGAGGGCGCTCACGATGAGAGTCATGAGGACGACGATGAGGATCGCCACGCCCCGCTCGCGACCGGCTTGGTCGCGCGACGCGGCGCCAGAGCTCCGCGTCCGTTCCCGCGTGAGGGGAAGGAAGCGCAGAATCGCCCTCCGGATTCGACGTTTCGCTCTCGCGACGTGCTCCACCGGGCACCGTCCTTCGAGAAGCCGCGTCGGAGTGACCCGCTCCGGGAAGTCCGGAACGAGTGCGACCCGAGACGCAACGGTCCTCTCGACCGTCCCTGTACGGAGCGGCTCCCTGGCGGGTCAATGGAAAACAACGTTCGTTTCCCGACGGGCGTCGGTGTTGTGGGCGGAGTCCGTCCTGTCGGCACTCGACTACGAAGCCCGAGCCGCGAGGACCCTCCGTGAATCGCGCGAGATCGCGGTGGGCGGGGTCATTTCCCCTGCCGGGTCCAGCGATCGAGCCAGGCGAGCACCGTCTCGTGCCACTGGATGCTGTTGTGGGGCTTGAGCACCCAGTGATTCTCGTCGGGAAAGTAGAGGAGTCGGCTCGGGATCCCGCGACGCTGCAGGGCCGTGAAGACCGAGAGTCCCTGAGTCTCGACAACCCGGAAATCCTTGGCCCCGTGCACGACGAGCGTGGGCGTTTTCCAGTTCTTCACGAAGTCCACGGGGTTGTGCTTCGCGTAGCCGCCGGGGGCGTCCCACGGCGTCCCCCCGTGCTCCCACTCGGGAAACCAGAGCTCCTCGGTATCGAAGTAGGCCATCCGCTCGTCCAGGTTCCCGTCGTGCGTCACGAGGCAGCGGAACCGGTCCGGCCAGTTCCCGGCGATCCAATTGACCATGTAGCCGCCGTACGACGCGCCGAGAGCGCACACTCGATCGCCGTCCATCCACGGGTACCGCCGCAGCGTGGCGTCGAGTCCTTTCTGGATGTCCACGAAAGGCTTTCCGCCCCAATCGCCCCGGATCGAGTCGGTGAACGCTTGACCGTACCCCGTCGACCCGTGGAAGTCGATCATGACGGCCGCGTATCCGGCTCCGGCGTACGCCTGTGGGTTCCACCGGTAGTGGAAGTGGTTGTTGAACGATCCCTGAGGTCCGCCGTGGATCAACAGCGCGACCGGGTACTTCCGCGCGGGATCGAAATCCGCCGGCTTCACGATCCAGGCGTGCACGGTCTCGTCGTTGAAGCCCCGGAAGGTGAACGCCTCGGGCTCGCCCATGCGGGCCGCGGCGACGCGATCCGCGTTGATGCGCGTGACCGCGCGCAGATCGGATCCGTCGGGACGCACGGAGTACAGCTCGACGGGCGAGCGGAGGTCGTCGCGAGCGAACACGATTCGCTCCCCCGCGATCCTCAGGTCGCCCACGTTCCCTTCCGGCACGACGACTCTCGTCTCGCCCGAGGAGACATCCACGGCGAACAGCGGCGTGTTCCCCAGATGGTCCGCCACCGCGTACATCGTCTTTCCGTCTCGCGACCAAGCGATCGACTGCGGCGATCGGTCCCACGTCTCGGTGAGAACTCGCGACGAACCGTCGGGCCATCCTCTGAGTACGATGCGGAATCGATCGGCTTCGTACCCCGGCCGCGACATGGCGAGGTACGCGAGAGTCCTTCCGTCCGGCGAGAAGACCGGCTGCGTATCCCAGGCCTGGTTCGGCTCGGTCAGGCACTTCGGCGGGGACGATCCGTCCGCGGCCACGAGCCAGAGATCGAAGTCGGTCGACCAGGCCTCCGTCGTCCCCACCACCTTCGCCGTGAAGACGAGCGACCGCCCATCCGGCGTGAACGAGATCTCCTCGGGGCCGCCGAACGGGCGCGAGGGAACGTCCGCGTCCATTCCCTTGGTCACGTCCACGACGTCCCCCCCGGCGGATCGCATCACGAAGAGGTGCGCACGCCTGCCGTCCTTCCAGGTATCCCAGTGACGGACGAGCAGACGGTCGTAGGTCCGACCCGTGGCTTTTCCCGCCGCGACGTCGTCCAGGCGCTTCTTCGTGCAGGTGACGTCGTCGCAATCCGGGAACACCTCCATCGTGAAGGCGATCCGTTCACCGTCCGGAGACACCACGAGGTTCTCCACGTCGAGCGGCACTTCGGTGACCTTCTGCGCCTCGCCCCCGTCCGTCGGAATCCTCCACACCTGCGAGGACCCCGATCTCGTCGACAGGAACCAGATCGACTTCCCGTCCCGACTGAATCGCGGGCTCGAGTCGCCTGCGTCGTGGGAGGTGAGCCTCCGAAGCGCCGTACCGTCGGTGCGGGCAAGCCACAGGTCGGTTCTGCCTCGATTCGCTCCGAGATCCGTCGTCCTGAGGACGAACGCGATCCACGTCCCGTCGGGGGAGACCTGTGGATCGGAGATGCGGTCCATGGCCACCATGTCGTGGACGGAGAACGGATGGGTTCCCTCGGGCGTCGCGTGGACCGTCGCGGACCAGACGAGGGCGAGGCTGAGAGCGAATCGCTTCATGAGGCTCCTCCGGGGCACCGCGCGAGCGCGCGGTGAGACCCAATCCTAGTGTAGTGACTCGGAAACCGCTCGGCATTCCGCCGCCGCTGCATCCCGACCTGCTTCGTTGCTCCTCGTACCCTCCCGTACATGTCGCCGCCGACGAAGGAGTTCCTGGCGCTGCTGCGGTCGGGGAGGTTGCGCCACGGGAACCACCCCGTCCTGGCGTGGATGGCTTCCAACCTCGCTGTTCTCCAGGATCCGGCCGACAACCTGAAGCCGGCGAGGGACAAGTCGGCGGACAGGATCGATGGGATCGTGGCGCTGATCATGGCCCTGGGCCGGGCGATGGTGCTCGTGGAGCAGTGGCACGGGATCTGGGTGGGGGAGGGATGACTGAGTGTGACAACTGGACCAAATTCATCCAGTTTCCAACGATCTACCGCAAGCCAAACGGCGGTACGCTCTCGCCATCTCATCAGACGGGGGGTACCCATGAAGATCCCGGTGCGTTGCGCCGCCATCCTTCTTTTCCTATCGCTCGGACCTCCGACGGCTGTGCACGGACGCGAACTCACCTTCGAGGACCGCGTTAAAGCCCAGGAAGCAATCGAGCGCGTGTACTACTCGCACCAGATCGGTGCGACAACGCCGTTCGAGAAGGCGGTTCCACGATACGTGCTCGAAGCGAAGGTGCGGAAGTACCTCAAGCAGTCTGTCGCGCTGGAGGTGTACTGGCACACACCCGTGACGGCCCAGATGCTTCAACGCGAGATGGAGCGGATGGCTCGCGGTAGTCGGCTGCCGGACCGGCTTCGGGAGCTTTTCGCGGCGCTCGATGAGGACCCGGCTGTGATCCAGGAGTGTCTGGCGCGGGCGACGCTCGTCGACCGACTGACCCGCAACTTCTACGCGTTTGACGCGCGATGGCACGCGGCCACTCGAGAGGAGGCCGACGCGCTCCGCGAGGCCCTCGCGAGCGGCGCGCTGGATCCGTGGTCGGACCACCCGCTCCGGACGGAGGTCGAGGTCGTTCGGGAGGAGGAGGATAGGCAAGCCGGTCTCGAGCTCGAATCGCACGAGGCCCCTGGCCCTGACGAGACGGCGGCCAAGCCTCGCAGATTGACACTTTCGTCCGCGGAGTTCGACCGGCGGCGGAATCGCCTGCCCGACACGCCGGGCAAGGTGCCGGTGGTAGAGGACCATCGCGAGGCCTTCGACGTCCGCTTCGTTCTGGAGAAGGACGACGCACGAATTCGACTCGCGGTCTACCGGATCGCGAAGACGTCTTGGGACGAGTGGTGGGATGCCACTTCGGGCGAATTAAGCGGCGCAGCGGTCGATGCCGTTGCTTCGCGCGACGCGGCTCTTCCAGACGAGGTCGGCAGGGCGGACCGCGCTTTCTGGGATCGGGCCAAGTTGCCCCGAGGAAATGAGAGGACAGCTGACACATCGTTCAACCCGGACCGCTCGGTTGACGATACGTGGAACAGCGAGTTGATGGACGACGTTCCGGATAGTCGCGCTAATCACACGGCGGTCTGGACGGGCAGTCTCATGCTGGTCTGGGGTGGAGATGGAGTCGACCTCCTCAACACGGGCGGGAGATACGACCCGCTAACCGACACCTGGACCACCATCACGACCGCGGGTGCCCCGTCGGCTCGCCACTACCACACGGCAGTCTGGACGGGCAGCGTGATGGTGGTCTGGGGAGGAAACAACGGTAGCTATTCCAACACCGGCGGGCGGTACGACCCGATGACCGACACGTGGACCTCCACGACGATCACGAACGCCCCGTCGGCTCGCGAGTCCCACACCGCGGTCTGGACGGGCGGCGTGATGGTGGTCTGGGGAGGTAGTGGCGGACTCGGCGTCGTCAACACCGGCGGGCGGTACGACCCGATGACCGACACGTGGACCTCCACGACGATCACGAACGCCCCGTCGGCTCGCCAATTCCACACAGCGGTTTGGACGGGTAGCCTGATGGTAGTCTGGGGAGGAAGCGGCTACCTCAATAACACGGGCGGGCGGTACGACCCGGCGACCGACGCTTGGACCTCCACCGGGACTCAGGGCGCCCCGGAGGCTCGCTATGGCCATACCGCCGTCTGGACGGGCAGCCTCATGGTGGTGTGGGGCGGTTTCAACTCCAGCAGCACGAGAACCAACACGGGCGGGCGGTACGACCCGACGACCGATAGTTGGACCTCCACCACGACTGCGAACGCCCCGTCGGCGCGCCAGTCCCACACCGCGGTCTGGACGGGTAGCTTGATGGTGGTTTGGGGCGGTAACGACTACACCACCTACTTCAACACGGGCGGGCGGTACGATCCGACGACCGATAGTTGGACCGCCACGGGTACCGGAAGTGCCCCGTCGGCCCGCCGGTCCCACACCGCAGTATGGACGGGTAACCTGATGGTGGTTTGGGGAGGAAACGCCTACCTCAACACGGGCGGGCGGTACGATCCGACGACCGACAGTTGGACCGCCACGGGTACCGGAAGTGCCCCGTCGGCCCGCCGGTCCCACACTGCAGTATGGACGGGCAGCCTCATGGTGGTCTGGGGAGGATACGAGGGCGGCACGCCCCTCAATACTGGCGGGCTGTACGACCCGGCAACTGACAGCTGGACTCCCACTGCGACTGCGAATGCCCCGTCGGCACGCGGCAGCCACACCGCAGTTTGGACAGGCGCCCTGATGGTGGTTTGGGGAGGAGGCGCTTACGTCAACACCGGCGGTCGGTACGACCCGGCAACCGACAGCTGGACTCCCACTGCGACTGCGAACGCCCCGTCGGCGCGCGGCAGCCACACCTCAGTTTGGACGGGCGAAAGTATGCTCGTGTGGGGAGGTTACAGTGGCTGGTACCTCAACACAGGCGGGCGGTACGACCCGGCGACCGACACCTGGATCGCCACTCCGTCCACGAACGCCCCGTCGGCTCGCCGCGGCCACACGGCTGTATGGACCGGTAGCGCAATGGTGGTATGGGGAGGATACGACGGCTCCTACCTCAGAACAGGTGGTCAGCTCACGGCGGCCGGCTGGATCCCCACGTCGACCGTGGGTGCCCCGTCGGCTCGCCGCAACCACACGGCCGTATGGTCCGGTGGCCTTATGGTGGTCTGGGGAGGTAGCAGCCCCGGTGACCTCAACACCGGCGGGCGGTACGACCCGGCGACCGACGCTTGGACCTCCACCGGGACTCAGGGCGCCCCGGAGGCTCGCTCGGCCCATACAGCCGTCTGGACGGGAAGTCTAATGGTGGTCTGGGGTGGATATGGAGTCGGCCTTCTTAACACCGGCGGG
Organism: Terriglobia bacterium; assembly: GCA_963699985.1. GTDB lineage: Bacteria > Acidobacteriota > Polarisedimenticolia > Polarisedimenticolales > CAVOVZ01 > CAVOVZ01. Next base: position 108,627 of record CAVOVZ010000020.1, on the reverse strand, counting down.
CGGTACGACCCGGCGACCGACAGCTGGACTCCCACCACGATTGTGAACGCCCCGGCGGCCCGCAGGGGCCACACTGCAGTATGGACGGGCAGCCTGATGATCGTGTGGGGAGGAGAGTCCCTCCCGCCCAGTCTCAACACCGGTGGGGCATACGTGGTATCCCACACGTCAGACGACGATGGGGACGGCTACTCCGAGTCCGACGGCGATTGCGACGATGGGAACGGCGCGATCTACCCAAGCGCGCCGGAGCTTTGCGACGGATTCGACAACCAGTGTCCAGGTGATACCGGCTACGGGGAGGTCGACGAGGGTTGCAGCGTATGTCCAGAGGACACCTGGGGTCCGGTCTCGACATCCGGGAGCCCCGCTCCCCGCTTCGGGCAGACGGCCATATGGACCGGCACAGGGATGGTCATTTGGGGCGGGTATGACCCCATGTCCCCGACTGAGGAACCCCTGAATACCGGTGGCCGATATGATCCCACCGACGACAGTTGGCAAGCGATTGCGCCAGCGCCGACCGCGCGCACCGGTCACACCGCGATCTGGACGGGGACAAGAATGATCGTCTGGGGTGGGAGGGACGCGCCGGACCACGTCCTGAATACGGGTGACACCTATGACCCCGTCACGGATACCTGGCAACCAATCGCGTTGATTGACGCGCCCGATCCGCGCAAGTACCACTCGGCGATCTGGACCGGCAAGGTCATGATCGTCTGGGGCGGCGAGTACCGGTCCGACAGGTTTCAGAGCGGCGGCATCTACGACCCGCTAAGGGACAGCTGGAGCCCAACCGCCATCGATGCAAACACGCCTACACTGCGGACAGATCACACCGCCGTCTGGACGGGCCGGGAGATGATCGTGTGGGGCGGTGAGGAGGAGCAAGACGGAGATTCCGTGAACACCGGGGGGCGGTATGATCCTGTGAACGATGTATGGAGGCGGACATCGACGGTAACCGTGGACGATCCGCCGAGACGCTTACCGGTCGTGAAGGCCACGCCGCGGTCTGGACCGGAAGAGAGATGATCGTCTGGGGAGGAGCGATTGAGAGCGATCCCGCGGTTGTGGTCCAAACGGGAGATCGCTACGACCCGATCACCGACGAGTGGCGGGAAATTCCGACGGCCGGTGCGCCGTCCGCACGTGAGGGCTTTCCGTGGGTCTGGACCGGCACGCGGCTGGTCGTCTGGGGAGGGGAGGGTGGGTCCGGGATGCTCAACACCGGCGGACTCTTCGATCCTCGTCAGTCGATCTGGAGTGCAACTCCCATCGACGGCAACACGCCATCTCCGCGGGGCGCGAGCCACACCGCGGTTTGGACTGGGACAGAGATGCTCATCTGGGGTGGAGCCGATGACAACTGGACTGCGCTCGACGACGGAGGGCGGCTATCCCTGTTCACCGAGCCCGGAGAAGTTGCGAGCCTGCGTTTCCTCGGCTACAAGGAGACGCTGCAATGGGATGGCCAGGTTGCAAGTTTCGGACTGGACGCGACCTTCGACCTTCTCAGAGGAGACCTCCGCACACTGCCCGTGGGGGGCCCATCGGAAGCCTGTCTCCTCGGTCCCGGTCACAGTGCTGGTAGCGCCGCGGACCCCGAAAATCCCACGGCAAACCATGGCTGGTACTACGTCGCCAGAGCCCGGAACGACTGCGTAATAGGAGCCTATGGGTGGGCGACCGACCTGAGCGAGCGAATCGCGTCCATCGAGTGCCCAGTCGTTCCCTGATTTCGGAAGGTCCGGCTAACTGTGCTCGGTACGGGCTTTGATGAGAGTGAGTCTGTTGGCGGTGTAGCGCGCCAGCGAAAGCAAATGCGCTATTGTGACGCAAATGTTGCTCAATGAAACGCGTTGAGAGAGTTCGCGTGGTCCTTGCACTTTCTCGAATGCCACGTCGCGGTCGAGCAGAGGAGGGGGGTAGAGAGGCGTCAAGTCCGTGCTCTCACACCACACCGCCAACGTGGCAGTTCGTGACCAGCAACCGCCTACCGTGCGCCGTGAGGAGAATACGCGCCGAGGGGGCGGGTTTAGGCGAGTTGACATATTGCCCCATCCCTTACTTACTCTTACTTGGAGCAGTAAACGCAGCTTGAAAGCGCTATCCGTATCCTGTCCCCCGCCATCCGCGAGTCTCCCACGTTCCCTTCCGCACTACTACTTTCTGCTCTCCCGAGGAGACATTCACTGCGAACAGCGGCGTGTTCCCTAGATGTTCCGCCACCGCGTAAATCTTCTTTCCGTCTCTCTACCATGCTATCTACTGCTGCTACCATTCCCAGTCTCAGTGAGAACGCGCTACAGACCGTCTAGCCATCCTCTAAGTACTATGCAAACATCCGCTTCTTACCCCGGCCGCGACATAGCGAGTTACGCTATAGTCCTTCCGTCCGGCGAGAATACCCTGCGTATCCCAGGCCTGGTTCTGCTCTGTCAGTCACTTCAGCTTATACTATCCGTCCGCATCCACTAGCCAGAGATCTAAGTCTGTCTACCAAACCTCCGTCTTCCCCACCACCTTCTCCGTTTAGACGTGCGACCGCCCATCCGGCGTGAACGAGATCTCCTCTCCGCCGAACTAGCGCTAGAGAACTTCCGCGTCCATTCCCTTTCACTTCCACTACGTCCCCCCCAGCTTATCTCATCACTAAGAGGTGCTCACTCCTACCGTCCTTCCATGTGTCCCAGTGACTTACTAGCAGACGTCATATCCGACCCGTGTCTTTTCCCGCCTCCGTCGTCCTGCGCCTCTTTGCAGGCCGTGTCCAATCAGACACCTCCATCGTGAAGCGATCCTTTCACCGTCCGGAGACACCACTAGGTTCTCCACGTCTAACGCACTTCTGTTACCTTCTGCTCCTCTCCCCCTTCCGTCTTAATCCTCCACACCTGCTAGTACCCCTATCTCTTCTACAGTAACCATATCTACTTCGCCCCGTTTACAGGTTCCCCTTGGCCGTGTCCGCCGTTTCCAGCTTCGTGCCCGTTTAGGTTCGCCATAACGAGGTCGGGCCTCCCCCCTCACAGACCCGGGCGTGCGGAATTACCGCACCCGGTTCCTCAAGCGTGACTCGTCTCACTGGTCCAGGAGCGAGTGATGCGGGGTCGCAGCAGCGGGTGCCGGAGCAGAAGCAGCGCGTAGGAGTACCAGTCCAGGGTCTTCCCTCGGGTTCGCCCGTTCAGCCACTTCTTCCAGATGCGCCGGACCACCCGGTAGAACCTCCAGATGCCCTGGTAGTTCGTCGGGCGGCCGTAGTATCCAAAGTGTCCCCGCAGCTTCGCGTTGAGCACCTTCTGCTGCTCCTCCACAGGGTCATGCCTGTGGGCCTGGCACCAGGTCGAGACCTCGGCCAGGCTTCGCCGCAGACGCTTTCGCATCGTCCGAACGTGGATGGTGAAGCGCCCTCGGCGGCTTCGGGCCGCTACGTGCGTGAAGCCGAGGAAATCGAACGTGGCCGGCTTCCTCCCCCCGGGCTTGGCTGCCTCTTCCAAGGCCTGCCTCCCAAACTCTATGAGCCGGGTTTTCTCCGAGTGCAGAGTCAGCCCGTACTTCGCGAACCTCTTGTTCAGAACCACCAGCACCCTCTCCGCGTCCTCCCGGTACTGAAAACAGAGGATGAAGTCATCGGCGTACCTGATTTCATAGGCCTCCCCCCGCAGGCGGGGCTTGACGACCTCCTCGAACCACTGATCGAGCACGTAGTGGAGGTAGATGTTGGCCAGTAGAGGGCTGACGACCTGCCCCTGACCCGTCCCTGTCTCGGAGACGAGAAGCCGTCCATCGTCGATGACGCCGATATGGATCCATTTCCGAATCAGTCGGAGGATACTGCCGTCCTGCACCCGTCTCCCCACCATCTCCATGAGCAGGTTTCTCACGATAGAGTCAAAGTAGCCTCGAATGTCGGCTTCCAGAACCCATCGGATCGGCCGCCTACAAACGATGCGACCGACATCATCGAGGGCATTGTGTGGACTGCGCCCCGGCCGGAACCCGGACGAACACTCGAGGAAATCCTGCTCGTAAATCGCGTTGAGCAGTTCGACCATCGCCTTCTGCACGATCTTATCCTCCAGGGACGGAATCGAGATCGGTCTCTGGTTCCCGTCCTCCTTCGGGATATAGACCCTGCGCAGGGGCTGTGCCCGATACCGCTTGCTCCGGAGCCGCTCGTGGAGCTTTTGGATGTTCCCTTTCGCGTCTGCTTGGTATTCCCTGTACGTGACACCGTCCACTCCCCCGCTTGCGTCCTTCCGCAGACCTTCGAACGCGCGCTGCAACGCCTCCGGCGTGAGCAGATGAGCGATGGAGAGAAATTGCCGCTTCCTGTCCCCCTTGGCCAGTTCGGCTATGCGGTTGAGTTCCGTTGACATGTTTCTCGATCTCGGTGCATCGAGCCATGTCTGAGTCAGCCGCTGCGTCCACTTGTTCGCCCCTTTCCTCCAGTGGGTCCCGGCCGCGCCAGTTCCCCACCTTCATCGGTACTACGGGGTTGTAAGACTCCTCCCGCGCCATCGGAGCGGCCCTCCGGTCTCCCTTGGGCCATCCCTACCATCCCGATCTCGGGGTGGAGAGCAGGAGGTCTCCCAGGTTCCTGGGGAATCCCGTTGGAAGCGTGCCCCGGGCTAGGGACTCCGGCGGCTCGTTTAGCGACCTCGCGGTAACGGTCGCCCCGATGCTGCCTTCCGCCAGGCTAACGGCGTCGGCATCCGCAACGATATACGATTTCGGAGCTGACCCTCGCGGCCCACTTCCTCGCTGTCTACGCTTCAACCCCACCAGTCGCCCGGTGAGGAGCAAGACTCGCTTCCGGCCTGCCCGCTACGACTTTGGCCGGGCTGGACTTTCACCAGCTGGACTCCGTCGAAAGGTTTCACTCGCTCATGGTGAGATCCCCCTTCCCCAAGCTTTGCCTGGCGCGTAGCCCGGTTTATTCACGAAGGACCGTAGCGAGACCGCGAAGATGCCCGTCCTGCTTGGCGCCCGCAGGGACTCGGGCCCGAGACGTACTGTACCGTACGTCGCAGGGCGCGAGGCCCGAGGACGTCAAGCAGGATGGGCAGATTCGCGGTCGCAGTAGGTCCTTCGTGAATGATTCGGGCTAGCAGGGATCTCGCGCCGATCGTGCGCGGGGGAATGGAGGCGGCGGAGCGCGGGCCGCAGGCACGCGCGAGGAGGCCTCGATGGGCACGCGGCAGCGGCCTGCCACGGTTTCACGAGAAGACGCCGCGGACCGCGGGTCAGTCGGGATCCGCCTCGCGCCGGCGACCCTCGGACCGTGCCCGCTCGGATCGCGCGAGCCCTGCGGGCTCCGCACGGGACGGCGCCTCGTGCGAGGGCCGCGCCTCGGGAGGCTCCGCGTCGGTCGGCGCGCCGGTCGCGGGCTCGGCCTCGGCCGGCGTTTCCTCGGCGGGCGCCGTTCCCGCCGGCGCCGCATCTTCTGGCTCCGATTCGGCAGGCGCATCCTCCGCCGGATCCATCCCGAACGGCTTTCCGGTCGGCGGCTCGAGATCGAACGGCTCTTCGGCGGGGGCCGCAGACCTACCGTTGCCTTCGCCCTCACAGGCGGCTCGATCAACGGCCCGATCGGGCCGCGCCAGCCGCTGCAGGTCGAAGAACCGCTCGTCGCGCATCTGACGTCGAGATTGACGTCCCGCGAGGTCCTCGGCACGGGCTCGCAGCCGGGCGCGTTGGGCCTCGGCCCGCCCCCGGATCTCCCGCTCGAAAGCCGCCGCCTCCAGAACGGAATCGGAGGTCGGGTCCACACGTGCCAGCTCTTCCAGCGCCCGCGAATAGATCGCGTCCGCGTAGTCACGAGCCTCGGCCGGACGGCCGCGCTCGTACCGTTCGACGATCTGCCGGGCCTTGGCGAGGTAAGGATCGGCCGGCGGGGACCGCTTCCCGACGAATCCGAACGCGATCGCGCCGCAGATCAGGAGGAGAAGCACGACGATGGATCCAGCTCCGGAGCGCTCTCGGTCCTTCGCCGACCTCCTGCTCACCCGCGCCGCCATGATCCCGCCTCCGCCGTCACGGCGCCCGCAGACGAAACGTCCGCTGCACGGAAGAGACCAGCGGGCAAACCCCTTCACACTGGTAGTAGACGGTCACGTCCACGCGTCGTCCGGTTCCGGCGAGATTCGCCGTGAACTCGAGAAGGTTGAAGACGAAGTACGACCCCGGGGACGGAGCGGACGGAGCCGCGTGGCAGCCGCCGGCCTCGACGAAGTTCCACCGCTGTCCGTTCGCAAGGTCGGTGTTCCGGTTGCAGCCGCTGGTGAAGAGCGTGACCTTCCCGCCGGTCGCGCACGACGGGGAGGAGGCCACCGCTCCCCCCTCGATTTTCCTGAGCTTGAAGATGTTGTCGGGGTTGATCCCGTCGGGCCGGAACACCGTGACCGAGATCCCCGTGGGCCGCACCGGGCAGCCGCCCACCGAGTTGGCGTTGCGCAGATCGAGACAGAGCTTGTCGGCATAGCTGCCCGGCTTGGTGAACCACGCCTGCTGGACGTCGGTCTCGCACTCCCCCGCCGAGCCGGCGAAACGGAACTGCGATCTGGATCCGGCAAGAGCGATGCTCCCGCGGCCGCACACCGCCGGATCCCCGATGCTCGAGGCATCCACCGTCGTGGTGAGGGGGACGGCACTGGTGATCGTCGCCGACCCGTTGTTCGCCACGAGGACCCGGGCCGTTCCGGAGCCGTCGCTGACCACGCTCGACCCCGGCATCAGGATCGAGGCCCCCGAACCCGCGTGCATGTCCGTTTTCGTGAAACTCATCACGGCGTTCGGCGCGCCCTGGCCGTTGACGGTGAGGCGTGCCGCCACGGTCGGCGGCCGGCTGCCGCCAGGGATGTCGCACGGAGCGACCTCGGTGCAGCCGCTGCGAGGCGATTCGGAATCGAGCGCCAGCGCGTAGAAGGTCACGGGGGTCTCGACGGTTGCGCCGTCCACGCCGCAGGCTTCTCCCCGCGGAGTCGCGCGCATCACGAGGCGGGTTCCCCTCCCGGTCGCGTCGCGGGTCAGGGCGACTCGCCCGGTGAGAACCCCCGAGGATCCCGTGCTCTCCTCCATCGAAGCGAACGCGCCCGACGCGTCAGTCGTGCCCGCGGAGCGTCCATCGACGGCGAGCTCCCCCTCGATCGCGGTGAACACCGGCGGATCGGGCAGGTACGCGCGGTCGAACGTAAGATCCAGGCGCACGGGCACGTCCGCCTCGCTTCCCGAGGGGCCCTCGACGTCCAGAGTGAACCCGGCGCGCGGAGCCGGGTTCGACGCACTCACCGTCGCCAGGCAGTCGTTCGCGGTCGCGACGCGCAGCTTGCCGATCCGAACGGTCAGGTCGGCCCGATACCGCACCAGCTGCTGAGAGCCGTCCGCGCAGGTGGCCGTGGCCGTCACCGTGTCGACTCCCGGAAATCCCCCGGGGTTGTACCTTACTTCGGCCCGCCCGTCGCGATCGGACTTCACGGTCTTCGAGGAGAGGGTCCCGGCCGACGCGTTCGACTGCGTGAAGCCCACCGGAACGCCGGTCTTGGCATGGCCGGTTGCATCGCGCACGGTGAAGCGCAGCGGGGTGGATGCGGCGGCCGGAGCGAACGCCAGCAGATTCGTGAGCGGGCTGCCCTGGCATTCCGCCAGGATCGTGAGCGGGCACGTCGGGGCCTGGCCCGGCTCATCCTCGCCCAGGAGCGCGTCGGTCTGCAGGTTGACCAGCTCGATGGATCTGCGAAACGACTGCACCCGCTCGTCGAGGCCTCGCGTCCCGCGGCGGCCCATTCGGCCCGCGGCGATCACGCCGTTCCGGCTGTCCGGAACCGGGGTCACCGCGTCGAAGTTCAACTGCACGGTGCGGATCGCTCGCAGAAGGGTCTGCGGCAGGATGGTGACGGGCTCTGAAGCCGCATGAGGCCGCGACAGGTCCCCGCTCAGAGTGAGCTCGTGCGTCGCTGCGTCGGTGGCTTCCAGGACGAACGACTCCGCCGTCTCGCCCTGCCCGACGCTGACGTACTGACCGGCGCCGAAGCGCGACGCGTCGGCGACCCGCAGCAGAGATGCATCGGCGGAAGAGGGCCCCGCGTCCGCCGTGAGGGGGGAGGACACGTACAGGCCGCCTGATGCGAGCGGGTTGCGCGTGAAGGAGGGCGAACCGACGGGAAGCGTCCGAAGAGCGGTTTTCTCCGATTCCGAGAGGCGCCCGTCCGAGTCCGAGTCGCCCCAAAGGTAGAACGTCGGCTTTCGCGGGGAGCTCGGCGGGCACGTTCCGACCACGCACTCCTGCGGCGAGAGAGCCCCATCGCGGTTCAGATCCTCGGTGAGCCAGTAGGTGAAGAGCGGCTCCGGGGTCGTCCCGTCGGGGTAGCGCGCGTCGGGAGTGGCATTGGTGAAGAGGTAACCGGTCACCGGAATCGTCGCTCCCCCGTAACCGGACCCGTCGTACCCGAGGATCCTCCGGAAGAGCGCGAAGTCGAGAGTGGTCTGCGTCTCGGCGGCCGGGTTGAAGCTCCCCGACGGAGCGGCGGATCGATCCTGGGTCGTGACCGCGCCGTCGCCGTTCGCGTCCAGGGTGTACACGTACGTCTCCGCCCCCTCGCGGACCGCGGACGGCCCTTCGCCCCGGTAGACCTCTCCGGGAAGCGCAACCGTCTCCGAGGGAGCCAGGGATCCCACCGACGAATCGACATCCGCATTGAAGGCGAGGACGTAAGGCCCTGCGTGGATCAGGTCTCGCTGCCAGCGCGACGGGTTGTACGGGTCGGCACGTTCGATGCCGTAGCCGGCCTGCTGGACGTTCCGCGACAGCTCGTCGAGGGCGACCCGCGCCGCCTGCTGCATCTCCGCATCGGAGCTCTCGGTGTTCACGGTACGGCCGAAATGGGAAAAGAACGAGAGGACGATCCCGCCGACGATGACGAAGACGGTGAGAGCCACCAGGACCTCGACGAGGCTGAATCCGGCGTGCCGTTTCACTGACCCTGCTCCAGTCCGGGATGAAGGTAGGTCACCATCTCGTGAGTCTTCTCTCCTTGGGACCGGTTCTTCCAGAGGACTTTCGTCTCCACCCGGAGCATTCCCGGAACCGGGATGTCGTAGTCGAGGGTCACGACCCTCTTGAATGCGGGGAATCCAGGGATCTGCCCGTACTCGGCGGTCAGCGTCTTCGGTGGCCCCGTCGCCGCGACCTCTTCGAGAAGCTTGTAGTTCAGGAACTGGGAGGCGAGCTGGTACGGCTGGGACATGAGTCGGCTGATCCTCTCGGACGCGAGCGAAGTCGCGACGCTTCGCTCCTGGGCCAGCTGGTTTTGCTGCACCACCGTCGTGAGAAGCGCGATCACGCCCAGTGCCACGAACGCGAGGAGCCCCACGCTGACCAGGATCTCGACCAGCGTGAGCCCCGTCTGCGTCGCCCGTGGGGTCGAAGACGGAATTGGCGCGCCGCCGTGCGAACCCGCCCGCGGTTTCATATCTCTTTCCATCCGCTGGGCAGCAGCTGGAAAGACCGGACCGAGCCGGTTTGCCCGCGAAGGCTCACGGCGGACGTCGCCCCGCTTCCTTCCGAGAACACCATCGCTCCGGTCACGATCGACTGGGGCGTGGACTCGCCGCTCAGGATCCTCCCGGACGCGCTGGTGACGATGCCGAGCCGCGTCGCCCCCCACGCCGCGGTCGCGTCCGGACGCGGCAGGTCCCAGGCATGGGACAGCTGGGTGCCTCGGAGAGGATCGACGACCGTGCGTCCCGGCGGAAGGGCGAGATCGGAGGTCGGAGGGAATGGCTCGAACGCCACGCGGACATCTCCGGCGTCGAACCGCTGCGTCGGAGCGCTGGAGTCGCGGTAGATTGCCAGCGTCCGCTCCACGGGATCGATCACGACGAAGTGATCGGTTCCTTCGTAGACGGACAGCATCCGGGCACGGATGATGAAGCTCTTGGCCAAGCGGGCGACGGAGGTGGTCTCGGCTTCGGCTCGGATGCTGCGCCACGCCACCGCTCCGGCGAGCAGCACCAGAGAGAGCATCGCCAGGACGGCGAGCAGCTCGACCAAGGTGACCCCCCCCGCGGCGTTAACCCCGAGGATCCGGGAAAGCGGTCGACGTCGCAAAGGAGTCGGGCGAACGCAGCTCAAGGACCTCTCCGTGGTTGAAGGAACAACCGGGCAGCAAGGGAAGGGCCAGCGCTCACGCCGATCCGAGGTCGGCCACATCTCTCTCTATCGCACCGACTTAACTGGGCTCGATGCGGGCGACCCGCCGGATGCCGCGAGGAGCTGTGACAAGAACTGTCACGAAACGCGCCAGTCGATGGCCGCAACGGTAAGATCGACGAATGGATTTCGGGACGGCGGTTTCGATCGCAATCTCGAATTCGCCGAGGCCGGAGCGACCTCTGCTCAGAATGTCCAGATTAGCTCCAACTCTTTAGTCTGTAGAGGATTACGAAATTTGGTTGACTGCGTGACGGTTCCTTGGTACATGTGTGGCGCGCTTGTTCTGGCCTCGAGTGTCTGGGCCGGGCGGTGGAGTCCATCGCCCGGGGGTGACTATTCGGCGGGCCGCGAAAGGGGGGGTGCAGAGCCAAGGCCACTAGGAGAAGTAGTTCGTTTCGATTCATCGGATCGAGAGTTTCAGGGGGGGGCGCCAGGGGCGGCGGAGTGAGTCCTCACCCCGAAGACGGTGGCGGTCCCGCACGACCGCCCTCAGTGGTTCGTCACAAGGGGAGAGAGATCAATGAAGAAGAATCTGTTCGTAGCGGCGCTGGCCATGGCATTGGCCTTCGGCACCGCGAACGCCGGCATCGACATCAACGAGGTCGGCGCGTTTCTCGTCTATCCGGGTGTCGCGGCGATTCTGGGCGCGGGGAACGTCGAGACCTTCCTCACGATCACGAACACGTCGGAGCAGGCTGTGATCGCTCACGTCTCGTTCATCAACGGCGACGAAGGCGATCCCAAGTACTGCTACGAGTGCGATTTCGACGTGCCGCTCAGCGGCCTCGACACCGAGACCCTCGTGCTCATCCGGCAGGGCGCCGTCACCATCATCAGAAACATGGACACGGGAGCCCAGCGGACCTGCAGCCAGTTCGAAGGCTTCGTGACGGTGGACGTCGAGGACTTCCAGCACAACGTGCTGACCGACAACATCCTCCTCGGTGAGGAAGTGGTCGTCGATTATGCGAACGGCGCGGCGTACTCCGTCGAGGCGATCTCCATCCAGGGCGAGACCGGCGACGGCAACCGCTACTTCGCGTTCGACGGCGTCGAGTATCGCAAGTTCCCGTCGGTCGTCGGCGCGGATTTCCTGGCGCCCGACTACCAGGGCCTCCTGGACGGCGCACTCGTCCTGTTCACGCTGGCTTTCGATCGCCAGTTCCCGCCGCTGACCGACTGCTCGGTGATCGGCTTCGACGCGTTCGAGTCGCAGTTCTCCAACTCGTTCCAGTTCGGCTGCTGGACGACGGCGCGGCTCGAGGACATCGATCCCGAGTTCACCTATCCGTTCCTCGGCGACGTCTTCGACCAGCAGGAGCATGGCTGGGTGCAGCTGACCTGCACCATCTTCGGCACGGGACCCAACGGCGTGGTCGAGGGTGGCGTTCACGGCGCGATCGTTCAGAGCGCCGCGGCCGGAACGATCCTGCGGCGTAACGACGGCGGTCCGGCGCTCGCCACCGCGGCGGGCTGGGCGCGTCTCCTGTACCAGAGCGGCACGGTGGGCGATGCGCTCACGCTGCATCTGGAGAACCCCCCGAACTGGCCGTAGTTTGTTTGACCTTGACTGTCGAGTCCGGGCGGGCCCCGGGGCCCGTCCGGACTCGGGTTCTTGACTCCCGGTGGATCGCCCGGGTTCTGGCTGGATGGCGGGGAGGCTCGTTCCATCGGAGCAAGCCTCGATGGCTCCCGCGGGGCGATCCCCTTGTATCGCCTTCAGCAGCGCCGGCTCTTGGCGATCGGCCAGGGGAGCGCCGGCGAAATGGGTACTCCGCTCGACGGTCGAGCGGGGCACCCGGTGGGGCGCTCATGATTCGTCTGACCCCGGGATCGGCGAGAAAGAGACCGGCCGATCCCGGAATTTTCGGTTCGGTAGTTTTGTTTGCTCATCGCGGCATGGAGCCGCGTGAACAGAAAAGGGAGAAAGAGATGCGGAAGAACCTACTCGTGGCGGGACTTGCGATGGTCCTCGCCTTGGGCTTTGGTGCGGCGCGCGCCGGAATCGACCTCAACGAGGTCGGCGCGTTCCTCGTCTATCCGGGCGTGGCCGCCACCGCGAACGGAACCGTGGTCGAGACGTTCCTGACCATCACGAACACCTCGGAACAGGCGGTGCTGGCCCACGTGTCGTTCATCAACGGGGACGAGGGTAGTCCGAAGTACTGCTACGAATGCGATTTCGACGTGCCGATGAGCGGCCTCGACACCGAGACGCTCGTCCTGACCCGGAACGGCACGGTCACGTTCATCGAGAACCTGGACACGGGCGCCCGTCGCTCGTGCGCCCAGTACATCGGGTTCGTCACCGTGGACGTCGAGGACTTCAACCACAACGTCCTGACCGACAACATCCTCCTCGGCTCCGAGGTGGTGGTCGACTACACGAACGGCGCCGCGGCGTCCGTCCCCGCCATTTCCGTCCAGGGCGAGAGCGGCAACGGCGATCGCACGTTCATGTTCGACGGTGCCGAGTATCGCAAGTTCCCTTCGGTCGTGGGCGCCGACTTCTTGGCCCCGGACTACCAGGGCCTCCTCGACGCGAGCCTCGTCCTGTTCACGCTCGCGTTCGACCGCCAGTTCCCGCCGCTGACCGACTGCTCGGTGATCGGCTTCGACGCATTCGAGTCGCAGTTCTCCAACTCGTTCCAGTTCGGCTGCTGGACGTCGGCGCGGCTCGAGGACATCGATCCCGAGTTCACCTATCCGTTCCTCGGCGACGTGTTCGATCAGCAGGAGCACGGCTGGGTGCAGCTGACCTGCACCGTGTTCGGCACGGGACCCAACGGCGTGGTCGAGGGCGGAGTGCACGGCGCGATCACCCAGTACGCTCCGGCCGGAACGGTCCTTCGCCGGAACGACGGCGGCCCGGCGCTGGCCACTGCGGCCGGCTGGGCGCGGCTGCTCTACCAGAGCGGCACGGTGGGCGATGCCATGGCGCTGCATCTCGAGAACGCGGCCCGCGGCGGCACGTTCTGATCCTCGTTTGACGGATCCGGGGGCGGATCGAGCCCCCGGGTCCTTTCTGTTTTCTTCCGAGGCCGGAGAGACTGCTCTCCGGCCTTTTTCTTTTTTCTCACCGACGGTTTCCGGACACCGGCGCACCTTGCCGACAACGCCGTTCGCGAATTCGTGGAGAGGTCCGAATCCGCCGTCGTTTCCCGCGGTTCGTACGAACAACGCCGTTGAACGAGTCCTCGCCGGACCGTACGGATCTCGGCGAAGAGCTCGCCCCCTACTCTTCGGGAGCCGGGGGCCGGACCCTTCGGGAGACGACACGAGATCATGAGGCCTGCACCCGGACGGACCCGTGAGACGTCAACCCTGCCCTCGGGTCTCCCGTTCTCGACGCGACACGTAAACCGGATGCGGCACGGCGCCGCACGGAAACGATAAGGGAGAAGCGCATGCGGAAGAACCTGTTCCTGGCGGGGCTCGCATTGGCCCTCGCGTTCGGCACCGCTCACGCCGGCATCGACCTGAACGAAGTCGGCGCGTTCCTCGTCTATCCGGGCGTCGCAGCCACGGCGGACGGACTCCAGGTCGAGACGTTTCTCACGATCACCAACACCTCGGAGATGGCGGTGATCGCCCACGTGTCGTTCATCAATGGCAACGAGAACAGCCCCCGCTACTGCTACGAGTGCGATTTCGACGTTCCGATGAGCGGCCTCGACACCGAGACCCTCGTGCTGCTCCGAGAGGGCAACGTGACGATCATCGAGAACATGGACACGGGCGCCCGCCGCTCCTGCTCTCAGGCCATCGGGTTCGTGACCGTGGACGTCGAGGACTTCAACCACAACGTCCTGTCCGACAACATCCTCCTCGGCTCCGAGGTGGTGGTCGACTACACGAACGGCGCGGCGATGTCCGTTTCCGCCATCTCCATCCAGGGCGAGAGCGGCGACGGCGACCGCACCTTCGCGTTCGACGGCACCGAGTACCGCAAGTTCCCGTCGGTCGTGGGCGCCGACTTCCTGGCCCCGGACTATGACGGCCTCCTCGACGCGGACCTGGTCCTCTTCACGCTGGCGTTCGACCGCCAGTTCCCGCCGCTGACCGACTGCTCCGTGATCGGCTTCGACGCCTTCGAGTCGCAGTTCTCCAACTCGTTCCAGTTCGGCTGCTGGACGATGGCCTCGCTCGAGGAGATCGATCCCGAGTTCGCGTATCCCTTCCTGGGCGACGTGTTCGACCAGCAGGAGCACGGCTGGCTGCAGCTGAGCTGCACCGTGTTCGGCACGGGAACCAACGGCGTGGTCGAGGGCGGCGTGCATGGCGCGCTGACCCAGTACGCTCCCGCCGGAACGGTCCTTCGCCGCAACGACGGCGGCCCGGCGCTGGCCACGGCGGCCGGCTGGGCGCGGCTCCTCTACCAGAGCGGCACGGTAGGCGATGCCATGACGCTGCATCTCGAGAACGCGGCCCGCGGCGGCACGTTCTGATCCGAGAACCATCGTCCCGGGGAGCTCGATGAGCGCCTCGGGATCCGGCGACCGAAAGGCCGGGGAGCGGACCTCCCCGGCCTTTTCTTTTCGAGCCCGCGCGCGGTGAAGCCACGCAACGCCGTGAGCCTCGATCCGAGGCAGCAGCCGGATCTTCCACGCTCCCTCTCGCCCCACTCTCGGGTCTTCCCCACCTCGAGAGCAGCCCGAGAACCGTGCGCGGCCCCGACTCCGGGGTTGCCCGTCGCGCCGGTTTCGTCGATCCTACGGAGCCATGACCGAACCGCGAACCCCGGACGCGAGCGCTTCCGCCGCTGGGCAGCAGACCTCGAGCCGGGATCGGGGCCTTCTCGGCAGCCGATCGCTCCTGCTCACCGGCCTCGCGGAGGTGTGGGCGGGGGTGAAGCAGGAAACGATGGGTCCCGGCGAGCGCTCCGGCCTCGTCCTCATGGTCCTCTCGGCCGCCGCCTTCGCGATGATGGCCGCCTTCGCAAAGCTTCTGCTGCCGCGCGCGCCGACCCAGTCGGTCGTCCTATCGCGTGGGATCATGATGACCGCGCTGTTCGCCGCGGTCGCGGTCCGGAAGAACGTGTCTCTCCTCGGGACTCGTCCGTTCAAGCTCTTCCTGCGAGGCCTGTTCGGCTATGCGGCGCTGTCCTGCTATTTCTTCTCCGTGCAGCGGCTCTCCCTGGGCGACGCCGTGCTCCTGCAGTACAGCCACCCCGCCTTCGTCGCGCTTCTCGCGCCCGTGATCCTCGGGGAGAAGACGGGCAAGGGCCACTGGTGGACGGTGCTCGCGGCGCTGGCCGGCGTCGGGCTGATCGTCGGTCCAAGCGGGGAGCTGAGGGCGGCCGCGCTCGTCGGACTCACCGGGTCGCTCCTTTCCGGGTGCGCCTACATGACGGTGCGCGACCTGTCGCGGACGGAGCACCCCCTGACGATCCTGTTCTGGTTTCCGCTCACGACGATCCCCGGCTCGTTGGTCGCGACTCTCGTGTCCGGCGGCGCATCCTTGCCGCAGAACGCCGTCGAGGTTGCCGGCCACCTCGCGGTCTTCCTCAGCGCGCTGATCGGCCAGATCGCCCTGACCGAGGGGCTCACCCGCTCGGGCGCGGCGCGCGCGACGGCGGTCTCCATGACCGGTCCGGTCTTCGGGCTGATCTACGGGCTCCTCTTCTTTGGAACCGTACCGACTCCGACCTCGCTCGCGGGGATGGCCATCGTGATCGGATCGTTGTGGCGCCTGGCGCGGACCAAACCATCCTGAGCGGCCTTGTGACGTCCGCCTCCGACGTGCATCTTGGAATGCAGGAGGCGGCTCCGAAAGCGCCTCGAACGGGGAGAACGAGATGCCGATCTACGAGTTTCGCTGCAAGAAGTGCGGTTCCGTCCGCGAGGAGATCCGCCCCCTGGGGGACACGGGTTCAGGACTGACGTGCCGTTTGTGCGGTGACGGGCCGCTGGAGCGCGTCCCTTCGACCTTCGCCGCCACGGGGAGTCTCGAGGCGAACCGCGCCGCGTGCGGAGGGCCGGGCGGTTTCAGCTGAGCCTCCTGAACGGCCCCGGTTCGGGGCCCGTCCGACGAACTTTCTGCTCCGGGAAAACCGGCCCTCTCCCGGATCGACAGCTCGACCTACCCGGCCGAACTGTTTCGAGCCGATGAGCGTCACGATTCGATCGGCGATCCCCTCCCGCCTATTGCTCGGCGGGTTCCGTGCGGGCGGTCGGCCTCCGCACGGTGTTCCTCCGGGATGTCTCGTTTTCCTCGATCACGAGCAACTCGAGGCGTGCGTCGGCGGGAGCGAGCACGTACGAGCGCAGGTCTTCACTCCTGAGATTCCCGAGATTCACGCTCCAGTACCCGTTCTCCACGAGTGACGCCAGGTATCCGGAAGGCGCCGCTTCGGCGCCTTCCGCGCCGGCGGATCTCTCGGCGGCTGGAACGCGTACCAGCACGACACCACCGCTCCTGTCGAGCCGACTCCACTCGACCCGAGGCTCTGGAATCGGGAGAAGCCTCCCCGTCCGCACGCTCCACGGACCGGCGCCGGCACCTCCGATCTCGATCCGGTACTCGGAGTCGGGTTCGAGCCCGGACACCGTCACGAAGTGAATTCGCGATTTCCACGAGTCGCCGCGCACGTCCGCGACCCTGCGGCTCGTCGCGTCCGGCGCGATGAGCATTGCAAGGGTCTCGACGATCTCCTCGGTCTTCCACACGACGGCGAAGGCGGTCGCGGTCTGGTTGACGAAGAAGGGACCCTCGACGATTCGGCCGGTGCGCGCGTCGTCAGGCTCCGCCGATCCGCGAGCCGCGATGGCTGTCTCGCCGCGATGGGCTCCGTTCTGCGGAGGCGGTTCCTCCGCCCGCGCCGCCTCGGACGGTGTGAAACCTGGGGGCGCGGCGGGCCGGTCCATCGCATACGCGCTCGCGCACGAGACCTTGACGAGAAGGCCGTTCCCCGGCTCCACACGGAAGTCGTTGAACGGCAGACCGCAGATGTGGCCACTCCACCCGCCGGCGCTCCAGCGCTCGATCTCCACCGGGCAACCGCCCTGGACTCGGATCTCCGCGCAGAGCCTCTCCGCCATCGTCCCTCCCGCCCACGGGGGACGAGAGAGTGAGTTCCATCCGACGACGAAGGAAACCGCCAGCGGGGGCGGGATACACGCTCCCTGCTGGCGCCAGGTACCCGATGCGCCCGATTTCACCTGGTAGCCCTGGCCGGCCTCGACGGTCCAGTTGCTGAACGGCCGACCGCACACGTGTCCCGACCAGCCGCCCTGGAGCCAGCGATCGGCCTCGGTCATCGGGACCCCGTCCGCGTTCACGTCCACGCACATGTCCTCCGCCCTGTAGCCCATCTGACAGGCCGGACCCACGAAGCTCCATCCGGAGCCCATGGGGACGTCGAACTCGCATGGCGTCGCGACCTGGCAATCGGAATCGGCCTCGTCCGCCATCCCGTCGCAGTCGTTGTCCCGTGCGTCGCAGCACGATGCCTGGCTCCCAGGCCTCTCGTCGAGCACGCCCGGATTGACGGTGGGCTGAGCGTCGTCGCAGTCGCCGCCCCGGATCCCAGCCGGACCGATCCACGGCGAGCATTCCACGTACCCGTCGCGATCGTCGTCGGTTTCGTCCGCGGGCACGACGGGCCACGCTGCATGACGGCAGTCGTTGTTCACGCCGTCGCACAGCTGCGTGGCTCCCGGGAAGACCGTCGCGTTCTCGTCGTCGCAGTCGCCGCCGCCCTGCGGGCAAACGGCCGGGAACGGATCGGCCACGGTCAAGCTCACGTCGCAGTAGCCGTCGGCATCGTCGTCGCATCCCTCGTCCGCCGTGCCGTCGCGGTCGTCATCGATCCCGTTGCACTGCTCCACCGCGAAGTTGAATTCGTCGGCGCCCTGGTCGGCGGCGGCGCCGTGCGGCCGGGGATCGCCTTCGAAGTCCCACGGCACCGACACCCAGGAAGCGAACGCCGCGTCGATCGACGGGGAATCGGGTCGGAGATGGAAATCCCCCTGCGCGGCGTCGACGTAGCGCGGGTCGCTCGACGTGTTTCCGTTGGTCCCGGTTTGGCTCGGAATCCCACCGTAATCCCCTCCGGTGTTCTGGTACACGTCGTTGCCGAGGATCTCGAAGGCGCCGCTGGCGACGTGAATCCCTCCTCCGCTGGCTGCGGAGTTTCCGTCGATGGAGTTGTTGTGAATCACCGCGCGTGTCCCGGAGCCGCTCGAGTGGATGCCGCCGCCCGCCGCGCTCGTGTGGTTGCCGTGGACCGTGTTGTGGACCACCAGAACCTGCCCGCCTGCGAGCTGGATCCCCGCCCCCGCGACGGAGCCACCGCAGCCCGACACGATGTTGTTCGTCACCAGCGCGGAAGATGCAGCATAGATGCCTCCCTCGGACATGGCTCGGATCCCGTTGGCATCCACCACGAGCTGGTTCGCCAGCCCCGCCGCGACGTAGATCCCCCGGCCGGAACCGTCGTGCACCGAGCTGCGGACGATCGTTGGCTGGGCGGAGCCTCCGTCCGTATAGATGCCGTGCCCGGCGTTGGAGCCGATGTCGCACGCCTCGATGCGAGGCGACGACGAGCGGACCCAGATCCCGGTGCTCCCGCTCGAGTCCCGGCCTGCGTACTGGACGACGGCGTTGCGCAGCAGGGATGTCGGCTTGGCGTTCGACCAGAAGCGCAGCCCGACCCAATTGCCACGGGCAGGAGGCGTCGCCGCGGACGTGAATCGGATCGCCGCCGGGCCACCGGCGGCATTACCGTCCGCGATCAGCGCCCCGGGGTTCGTCAGCCCCACCCGGATGGCCGTGCTCCCCGTGTTGAACCGCAGATCCGCGCCCGGAGAGATCGTCAGCGTCGCCTGGGTCGTCGCATTCGGGCCCTGAACGTCGATCCAGCCCGTCACGTTGATGATCCCCGCGCGCTTGCACCACGTCTGGTCGTGACCGACCGTCCCCCCGAACACCTGCGTCCTGTATCCCACCGGTCCGCTGAACGTGTTGTCGCATCCGAAGTTCCCGAACGCGTCCGGCTCGATCACAGACTCCTGCACTCCATAGTTCACGAACGTGTTGTTCGTCCACGTCACGTTCGGATCGTCTCCGAGGTATGCGACGCTCTCGATCGACGGACAGTCCCGGACCTGACCCGTCACGTTCCCGGAATTCGCCAGGTCGATGGAGCGACCCGTGTTGCTCGAGAACGTGCAGCCCCGAATCGACAGCGTGCCGCCGTAGGCGGTGAGACCGCTGGCCGAAGACTCCCGGATCGTCACCCGCTCGAACGGAATCGAGGTGCTCGCCGCCGTGTTCAGCCAAATCGCCGTCGCACCGCCCGAGTCTCGACCCGCGTACTCGACGACCACGTTGCGCAGCACAGAGTTCGGCTTCGCGTTCGACCAGAAACGCAGCCCGACCCAGTTGCCGCGGGCAGGAGGCGTCGCCGCCGACGTGAACTTGATCGGCGACGGACCACCCGCACCATCCCCGTCCGCGATCAACGCACCGGGATTCGTCAACCCCACCCGAATGGCCGTGCTCCCCGTATTGAACCGCAGATCTGCGCCCGGGACGATGGTGAGCGTCGTTCCCCCACCCGCGCTGAGACCCTGGACTTCGATCCAGCCCGTCACGTTGATGATCCCCGCGCGCGTGCACCACGTCTGGTCGTGACCGACCGTCCCACCGAACACCTGCGTCCTGTATCCCACCGGTCCGCTGAACGTGTTGTCGCATCCGAAGTTCCCGAACGCGTCCGGCTCGATCAACGACTCCTGCACTCCATAGTTCACGAACGTGTTGCTCGTCCACGTCACATTCGGATCGTCCCCGCTGTATGCGACGCTCTCGATCGACGGACAGTCCCGGACCTGACCCGTCACGTTCCCGGAATTCGCCAGGTCGATGGAGTGACCCGTGTTGCTCGAGAACGTGCAGCCCCGAATCGACAGCGTGCCGCCGTAGGCGGTGAGACCGCTGGCCGAAGACTCCCGGATCGTCACCCGCTCGAACGGAATCGAGGTGCTCGCCGCCGTGTTCAGCCAGATCGCCGTCGCGCCGCCCGAGTCTCGACCCGCGTACTCGACCACCGCGTTGCGCAGCAACGAATTCGGCTTCGCGTTCGACCAGAACCGCAGTCCGACCCAGTTGCCGCGCGCGGCGGGAGTCGCCGCCGACGTGAACCGGATCGGTGCCGGACCACCTGCACCGTCCCCGTCCGCGATCAACGCGCCGGGATTCGTCACCCCCACCCGGATGGCCGTGTTCCCCGTATTGAACCGAAGCTCCGCCCCGGGCACGATCGTCAACGTCGATTGCGTGCTCGCGTTCGGACCCTGAACCTCGATCCAGCCCGTCACGTTGATGATCCCCGCGCGCGTGCACCACGTCTGGTCGTGACCGACCGTCCCACCGAACACCTGCGTCCTGTATCCCACCGGTCCGCTGAACGTGTTGTCGCATCCGAAGTTCCCGAACGCGTCCGGCTCGATCAACGACTCCTGCACTCCATAGTTCACGAACGTGTTGCTCGTCCACGTCACGTTCGGATCGTCCCCGCTGTACGCGACGCTCTCGATCGACGGACAGTCCCGGACCTGACCCGTCACGTTCCCGGAATTCGCCAGGTCGATGGAGCGACCCGTGTTGCTCGAGAACGTGCAGCCCCGAATCGACAGCGTGCCGCCGTAGGCGGTGAGACCGCTCGCCGAAGACTCCCGGATCGTCACCCGCTCGAACGGAATCGAGGTGCTCGCCGCCGTGTTCAGCCAAATCGCCGTCGCGCCGCCCGAGTCTCGACCCGCGTACTCGACCACCGCGTTGCGCAGCACAGAGTTCGGCTTCGCGTTCGACCAGAACCGCAGTCCGACCCAGTTGCCGCGTGCAGTGGGCGTCGCCGCCGACGTGAACCGGATCGGTGCCGGACCACCTGCACCGTCCCCGTCCGCGATCAACGCTCCGGGATTCGTCACCCCCACCCGGATGGCCGTGTTCCCCGTATTGAACCGAAGCTCCGCCCCGGGCACGATCGTCAACGTCGATTGCGTGCTCGCGTTCGGACCCTGAACCTCGATCCAGCCCGTCACGTTGATGATCCCCGCGCGCGTG
This sequence comes from Terriglobia bacterium, assembly GCA_963699985.1. Taxonomy (GTDB): domain Bacteria; phylum Acidobacteriota; class Polarisedimenticolia; order Polarisedimenticolales; family CAVOVZ01; genus CAVOVZ01. The sequence goes on along the minus strand of CAVOVZ010000020.1, from coordinate 87,338 downwards.
CACCACGTCTGGTCGTGACCGACCGTCCCCCCGAACACCTGCGTCCTGTATCCCACCGGTCCGCTGAACGTGTTGTCGCATCCGAAGTTCCCGAACGCGTCCGGCTCGATCACCGACTCCTGCACTCCATAGTTCACGAACGTGTTGCTCGTCCACGTCACGTTCGGATCGTCCCCGCGGTATGCGACGCTCTCGATCGACGGACAGTCCCGGACCTGACCCGTCACGTTCCCGGAATTCGCCAGGTCGATGGAGCGACCCGTGTTGCTCGAGAACGTGCAGCCCCGAATCGACAGCGTGCCGCCGTAGGCGGTGAGACCGCTCGCCGAAGACTCCCGGATCGTCACCCGCTCGAACGGAATCGAGGTGCTCGCCGCCGTGTTCAGCCAGATCGCCGTCGCGCCGCCCGAGTCTCGACCCGCGTACTCGACCACCGCGTTGCGCAGCAACGAATTTGGCTTCGCGTTCGACCAGAACCGCAGTCCGACCCAGTTGCCGCGGGCAGGAGGCGTCGCCGCCGACGTGAACTCGGATCGGCGCCGGACCACCTGCACCGTCCCCGTCCGCGATCAACGCGCCGGGATTCGTCAGCCCCACCCGGATGGCCGTGTTCCCCGTATTGAACCGAAGCTCCGCCCCGGGCACGATCGTCAACGTCGCTTGCGTGCTCGCGTTCGGACCCTGCACCTCGATCCAGCCCGTCACGTTGATGATCCCCGCGCGCGTGCACCACGTCTGGTCGTGACCGACCGTCCCCCCGAACACCTGCGTCCTGTATCCCACCGGTCCGCTGAACGTGTTGTCGCATCCGAAGTTCCCGAACGCGTCCGGCTCGATCACCGACTCCTGCACTCCATAGTTCACGAACGTGTTGCTCGTCCACGTCACGTTCGGATCGTCCCCGCTGTATGCGACGCTCTCGATCGACGGACAGTCCCGGACCTGACCCGTCACGTTCCCGGAATTCGCCAGGTCGATGGAGCGACCCGTGTTGCTCGAGAACGTGCAGCCCCGAATCGACAGCGTGCCGCCGTAGGCGGTGAGACCGCTCGCCGAAGACTCCCGGATCGTCACCCGCTCGAACGGAATCGAGGTGCTCGCCGCCGTGTTCAGCCAGATCGCCGTCGCGCCGCCCGAGTCTCGACCCGCGTACTCGACCACCGCGTTGCGCAGCAACGAATTTGGCCTCGCGTTCGACCAGAACCGCAGCCCGACCCAGTTGCCGCGAACAGGAGGCGTCGCCGCCGACGTGAACCGGATCGGTGCCGGACCACCTGCACCGTCCCCGTCCGCGATCAACGCACCGGGATTCGTCAGCCCCACCCGGATGGCCGTGTTCCCCGTATTGAACCGAAGCTCCGCCCCGGGCACGATCGTCAACGTCGATTGCGTGCTCGCGTTCGGACCCTGCACCTCGATCCAGCCCGTCACGTTGATGATCCCCGCACGAGTGCACCACGTCTGGTCGTGGGACACCGTCCCGCCGAACACCTGCGTCCGATACCCGGCCGGCCCGTTGAACGCGTTGTCGCACGAGAAGCTGCCGAGCCCATCCGGCTCGATCACCGACTCCTGAGCCCCGTAGTTCACGAACGTGTTGTTCGTCCACGTCACCGTGGGCCCTTCGCCCGCGTAGTACACGCTCTCGATGGACGGACAGTCCCGAACCTCTCCCGTCACGCCCGTCGTGTTCACGAGGTAGATGTCGTGATCCGTGTTCGACGCGATCGTGCAGCCGCGGATGGAGAGGATTCCGCCGTTCGCGTGGATCCCGGTGCTCGAGGACTCGCGGATCGTCACCCGCTCGATGGGAATCGTCACATTCGCAGCGGTGTTGAGCCACACCGCGGTGCTGCCGCTCACGTCGCGGCCTGCGTACTCGACGATCGCGTTCCGCAGCACCGAATTCGGCTTCGCGCTCGGCCAGAACCTCAACCCGGCCCAGCTCCCGCGCGCCGCAGGCGTGGCCACCGACGTGAGCTTGATCGGCGCCGGGCCACCCGGTCCGTCCCCGTCCACGATCAGCGCCCCTGGGTTCGTCAACCCCACCCGGATCGCCGTGCTGCCGGTGTTGAACCGCAGCTCCGCCCCCGGAGCGATCGTCAGCGTCGCCTGTGTACTAGCGTTTTCACCCTGCACCTCGATCCAGCCCGTCACGTTGAAGATCCCCGCACGCGTGCACCACGTCTGATCGTGCCCCACCGTCCCGCCAAACACCTGCGTCCGGTACCCGACCGGCCCGCTGAACGTGTTGTCGCACGAGAAGTTCCCGAGCGCGTCCGGCTCGATCACCGACTCCTGAGCCCCGTAGTTCACGAACGTGTTGTTCGTCCACGTCACCTTGGGTCCTACGCCCGCGTAGTACGCGCTCTCGAGGGATGGACAGTCCCGAATCGTTCCCGTCACGTTCGTGGTGTTCACCAGGTAGATGTCGTGATCCGTGTTCGACACGATCGTGCAGTTCCGGATCGCGAGAGCTCCGCTGCTCGCGTAGATCCCGATGCTCGACGACTCCCGAATCGTCACCTTCTCCACGGGAATCGTCACGCCCGGTGCCGTGTTCAGCCAGAGCGCCGCCTCGCCGCCGCCGTTCCGCCCGGCGTACTCGACCACCGCGTTCCGCAGCGCCGAGCTCGGCTTCGCGTTCGATGAGAACCTCAGGCCGATCCAGTTGCCGCGCGCGGCGGGAGTCGCCGCCGACGTGAACCGGATGGTCGCCGGCGTTCCTCCAGCATCACCGTCCGCCACGAGGGCACCGGCCGCGCCGTCGCCGATGATGATCCCTGTTCCCCCCGTGTTGAACCGCACCTCCACGCCGGGCTGGATGGTCAGCGTGGTGATCCCGTCCGATCCGTCCGTGCCCTGTACGTACACGAGACCCGTCACGACGTACGGCGACCCCGCGATCGTCCATGTCGTATCGGTGAAGATCGTGCCGCCCGGAACGGTTGTGTCGGCAAGCGCGCGATCCGCCCACGAGACGAGCGCGAGAATCAGAGAGGAGAGGAGGAGGATCTCATGTCGCCGATGACCCATGGTTTGCTTCTCCCCGACGCGAGCGAATTCGCGCGGTGACGAGGACGAATCATCGGGGCAGAACAGGCCGTCGACGCCGCGCGCCTGCTCCATATGCCGCATGCGCATCCCATCCGAGCATTCCCCCCGACGAGACCCCTATATACGTCTCGCGACCGGCATGAAACAAGGAGGAATTGCACGCCCGAACAGCAACGAGCGCGAAGCGCCGCCACCCGACCGGACGGAACAGCGAGATTCGCGTCCTGGTCCTCGGCACGAGACGCGGAGGAGAAGGATGCGGGCAGCTGCATGCGCCGAGACGAGCCGATGACAACCGCCTCCGCCAACCCCACGCACAGCACGATGTTCCCGCGCGCCCGACGCGCCCGCGCTGCAGGTCGGGAAACGAGAGCCGCTTCCCGCGTGGGTGCCCGCATCCACTGCCGTTTCGGCTGACGAGGCTCCAGTCGAAGTCCTCCCCGGGGTCAAGGACCCCGGAGAGAATCTCCAGCCGATTTCACCCCACGTGGCCCTGCGTCAAGGAATCCTGTAGCTGCTCGCGCAGGTCACCTTCACGAAGTACCCGCTTCCGGGCTCCAGCAGGAAGTTGTTGAACGGCGGGCCACACACGTGCCCCAGCCATCCTCCGCCCACCCAGCGGTCCACCTCCGCCGGACACCCCCCCTGCCGCGCGATCTCGTCGCACAGCGCCTGCGCACGGATCGTCGTCCCGGCCCAGGTCGGCAGCGCAACGGTGTTCCATCCTGCCGCCAGCGGGATGGTCAGCGGCGAGGAAACGCATACCGCCTGCTGCCGCCAGGTCGAAGCTCCGTTGACCTTGACCATGTAGCCACGACCGTCGTCCACCGGGAAGTTGTTGAACGGCAGCCCGCAGCGGTGGCCGGACCAGCCCCCGTTCACCCAGCGGTCCACCTCCACCGGCTGGCCACCGTCCGCAGTCACGTCCTGGCAGAGCCCTTCCGCGGTGGTCGCGAGGTGGGTGGACGAGCCGACCAGGTTCCAGCCCGAGACCAACGGCTTGTCCGCGGTGCACGTGCTCGCGGTGCACCCGGTGTCGGCCAGGTCGATGGAGCCGTCGCAGTCGTTGTCCAGCAGGTCGCTGCACGTGCCGGCCGCTTGCGGACCCTCAACCGCGCCGGGGCGCACCGCCGCCCGGGTGTCGTCGCAATCGCCGCCCTGCGTCCCCGATGGGCCGACCCACGGCGAGCACTCGACGTAACCGTCGCGGTCGCCGTCCGTCTCGTTGTCCGGCACCGCGGGATAGCCGGCGTTGCAGTCGTTGTTCTTCCCGTCGCACCGCTGCGCCGCGCCCGGGTAGACGGTGGCATCGGAGTCGTTGCAGTCGCCTCCGCCGCTCGGACATGCGGCCGGCGGCGGGGAGGAGGTCGCCATGGCAGCGTCGCAGTACCCGTCGCGATCGTCGTCGCACCCCTCGTCCGGCCTCCCGTCGAGGTCGTCATCGATGCCGTTGCACGTTTCGGGGCCCCACGTCCAGCGCGCATCGAGAACATCCCAGTCTTCATCGATCGTCCCCCCGAGAGTGTCGTTCGACTCCCAGGCCGCGACCCAGTGCCCTCTCCCGTCGGCTGCGAGGGTCGGGAAGACGTCGCTGCCGCTGTCGATTGCGGCGTTGTGGTTCAGCGGCCGAGGAGCGCTCCACGTGACGCCCGCATCCGCGCTTCGCGAAACGAGAACGTCCTCGTCCGAGCCGATCGTCCCGCTCAGATCATCGGTCGAATGCCATGCGGCGACCCAGTCGCCGGTGCCGTCCGCGGCGATCGCGACGCCTTCGTCCCAGCCCAGGTCGGTCGCCGCGTTGGTGTTCAGCGCTCGGGGTAGGCTCCAGGTTGCCCCGTTGTCCACGCTTCGGGACATCAGAACGTCCACGTCGTCGGACCCGGTCCCCGACAGAGTGCCTTCCCATGCCGCCACCCACACACCGGAACCATCGGTCTCGATCTTCGGGCGCAGATCGCTGCTCTGATCGGTGGCCGCAGTGCCGTTCAGGGGCCGCGGGGTGGTCCAGTTGACCCCGTTATCGCTGCTGCGCGAGACAAGGACGTCTCCGTCGGTTCCGATCGTTCCGCCCAGCGAGTCGTTGGAGCTCCAGACCGCCACCCAGTGGCCCGTATGGTCGGTCGTGATCGCCGGGGTCTCGTCCCAGCCGCTGTCGCTGGCCGCGTTGGTGTTCAGGGGAGCAGGAGCGGTCCACGTGACACCGTTGTCGGTGCTTCGCGCGACCAAGATGTCGCCGTCGTCGCCGATCGCCCCCCCCAGGTTCTCGGGAGACGACCAGATCACGACCCAATGCCCCGCGTTGTCCGTCGCGATGGCAGCCGACTCGTCCCACTCGGTGTCCGTGGCCGCATTGGTGTTCAGAGCCTGCGGGTCGGTCCACGTCGCACCGTTGTCCACGCTACGCGACACGAAGATGTCGTCGTCTTCGCCGATTTCGCCGTTCAGGTCCTCCGTCGATTGCCAGACCGCGACCCAGTGCCCCGCGCGATCCGTGGCGATCGCCGGATAACGGTCCCATCCGAAATCCGCAGCCGCATTGCTGTTCAGCGCACGGGGAGCGGCCCAGGTGGCACCGTTGTTGGCGCTGGATGAAACGAAGATCTCGAAGTCGGGCCCCGAGGTGCCGCCGAGACTGTCGTCCGACGTCCAGACGGCGACGTAGTGGCCCGCACGATCCGTGGTGATCATCGCCCTGCCGTCGAACCCGTCGTCGGTCGCCGCGTTCGTGTTCAGCACCCCGAGCGTCACGGGCCATCCGGCGCATCCTGGATCCTCGCCGTCGAACAGGCCGTCGCAATCGTCGTCGAGCCCGTCGCTGCAGAGGCTCCCGGAGCCGGACAACTCCGCCACGCCGGGGTTGACGCCTGCCCGCGCGTCGTCGCAATCGCCCGGTCGAGTCCCGGGAAGGCCGACCCACGGCGTGCACTCGACGTAGCCGTCACCGTCGCCGTCGGTCTCCAGGCTCGAAACCGCCGGCCAGCTCGGATCGTCGCAGTCGTTGTTGACCCCGTCGCAAACCTGAAGCGCTCCGGGATAAACCGTGGCACGGGTATCGTCACAGTCCCGGTCGGGTCCCGGCCCGCAGCCCGGCTCCACGAAGAATCCGTCCGCATCCTGGTCCGTGCATGCCAGCGACGCGTGCGTCCCTCGGAAAAAACCTCCGTCAAGGAGAGACGATTTCCCGGACGCGCGCGGCGACTGCGAATCGTCGCCACGGGCGAAGGCGGTCGACACCGCGCCCGCCGCCACGACGGAAACCGTGACGCTTCCGATCAGAAGCGCTCGCGCAATCCACTCGAACCCTCGATTGACCGACACCGTCATGAACGTCCCCCTTCGAGCTCGCCGACAGTGCGCCCAAGGGTTCGGGCGCAGCGCACCACGAGCACGAACCCGCCCGCGGCGGGAAGCCTCAGAACTGGATGTGCAGGAAGTGTACGACGAGAGTGGGCGTTTGACCTCAACCCCGTTCCGTCGTCCGGTGGATTGCTGTCTCGACATGGGCCAGACATGACGATACGGTGCGATCACCGATGTGGCCGGCACGTCACTACGCACAGCGCCGGGGTCTGCCGACACCCAATGGAGGAGGACTCGACCTTCGCCTCCCCATGCCGACCGTTCGAGCGGTCGGCGTGCCCTCACGCCGGTCACCTGTCGGAACCGCCGCCGCGCGCGTTCCGCGGGTCGATGGGGGGACGCCGCGCCGCACGAACATCGCGACGCGGCGCCCCCCGATTCCTAGCGCCGTCTCGGAGCCTGAACGTCGCTCGTCAGCGCGCTCGTGTTTCCACTTGCATCCGTGGCCGCATACGTGACCCGGTACAGGCGGTTCTGCGTCTCCCACGGATACTGCGCCCGAAGCAGGAAAGCGAAGTCGGCGGTTCCGTAATCCGCTTCGGCGATCCCCTGGTTCGCCGAATTGCTCGTGATGGAACGGAGAACCACGTTGACCTGGCCGGAGCAGACGTCCACCGTGCGCACGTCCGCAACCACCCGCCGCAGAGAGCCGTCGGCCGGCGACAGGACCTGCGGGTTCAAGGACACCTCGATCCTCGGGGGCGTCGTGTCGGCCACGGTGACCCTCTGGACCGCGGTCGTCGTGTTGCCGTGGCAGTCTCTCGCCGTCCAGTGAACCATCGTCGTCCCCAGAGGGAAGACCGAGGGAGCATCGTTGGTCACCGTAACGTTGGTCCCGCAGCAGTCGTCGGTCGCCGAAGCGTTTCCGACCGAAACCACCGACCCCGAGGGACCGGCGCACTCGACCACGATGTTGGACGGCACGACGAGGCTAGGCGGGTTGCTTTCCTCGTCCACGGTCCCGTCGCAGTCGTCGTCCACGCCGTTGCACGTCTCGGTGGCGCCCGGACGGACCGCACCGCTCGTGTCGTCGCAATCCCCGCACGTCTTGCCCGGGGGCAACGCGCAGGCGGTCGCGCAGACCGCGTAGCCGTCCTGGTCCGCATCGGGACAGGGCTGCGTGCAACCCTCGTCGATGCTGCCGTCGCAGTCGTCGTCGACGCCGTTGCCGCACGTGTCGATCGGTGCCGGCGTGCCGGCGATGCAGCTGTCCCGCACCTGACCGGTCACGCACGACGTCGATCCCGTCGATGCGCACGCGCCCACGCCGCAGCTCGTCGCTTGCGATGCGTAGTCCTCGTCCACCGTGCCGTTGCAGTCGTCGTCTACGCCGTTGCACGACCCATCGCTCGGCGCCGGCGCTCCCGGACGGCAGCTGTCCTGCTCCTGGCCGCTCACGCACGACGTCGATCCCGTGGAAGCGCATGCGCCCAGGCCACAGATCGTCGACCGCGACACGTAGTCCTCGTCCACCGCGCCGTTGCAATCGTCGTCCACGCCGTTGCACGACGCGTCGCTCGACGCAGCCGTGCCCGGCCGGCAGCTGTCCTGAACCTGGCCGCTCACGCACGACGTCGATCCCGTCGACGCGCAGGCCCCGACGCCGCAGCTCGTTGCCTGCGGTACGAAATCCTCGTCGATCTGACCGTTGCAGTTGTCATCCACCCCGTTGCAGAGGTCCGTCGCGCCCGGATCCCCTGGACGGCAGCTGTCCTGAACCTGGCCGCTCACGCACGACGTCGATCCCGTCGACGCGCACGCGCCCACGCCGCAGCTCGTCGCCTGCGACGCGTAGTCCTCGTCCACCTGGCCGTTGCAGTCGTCGTCCACGCCGTTGCACGTCGCGTCGCTCGACCCCGGCGCGCCCGGCCGGCAGCTGTCCTGAACCTGGCCGCTCACGCACGACGTCGATCCCGTCGACGCGCACGCGCCCACGCCGCAGCTCGTCGCCTGCGACGCGTAGTCCTCGTCCACCTGGCCGTTGCAGTCGTCGTCCACGCCGTTGCACGTCGCGTCGCTCGACCCCGGCGCGCCCGGCCGGCAGCTGTCCTGAACCTGGCCGCTCACGCACGACGTCGATCCCGTCGACGCGCACGCGCCCACGCCGCAGCTCGTCGCCTGCGACGCGTAGTCCTCGTCCACCTGGCCGTTGCAGTCGTCGTCCACGCCGTTGCACGTCGCGTCGCTCGACCCCGGCGCGCCCGGCCGGCAGCTGTCCTGAACCTGGCCGCTCACGCACGACGTCGATCCCGTCGACGCGCACGCGCCCACGCCGCAGCTCGTCGCCTGCGACGCGTAGTCCTCGTCCACCTGACCGTTGCAGTCGTCGTCCACGCCGTTGCACGTCACGTCGCTCGACCCCGGCGCGCCCGGCCGGCAGCTGTCCTGAACCTGGCCGCTCACGCACGATGTCGATCCCGTCGACGCGCACGCGCCCACGCCGCAGCTCGTCGCCTGCGACGCGTAGTCCTCGTCCACCTGACCGTTGCAGTCGTCGTCCACGCCGTTGCACGTCGCGTCGCTCGACCCCGGCGCGCCCGGCCGGCAGCTGTCCTGAACCTGGCCGCTCACGCACGACGTCGATCCCGTCGACGCGCACGCGCCCACGCCGCAGCTCGTCGCCTGCGACGCGTAGTCCTCGTCCACCTGACCGTTGCAGTCGTCGTCCACGCCGTTGCACGTCGCATCATCCGATGCCGGCGCGCCCGGCCGACAGCTGTCCTGAACCTGGCCGCCGACGCACCCGGTGGATCCCGTCGACGAGCAGGCCCCGACGCCGCAGATCGTCGCCTGGGGTACGAAGTCCTCGTCGATCAGCCCGTTGCAGTTGTCGTCCGCTCCGTTACAGAGGTCGGCAGAGCCCGGATCCCCCGGCCGACAGCTGTCTCGCACCTGACCGCTCACGCACGAGATGGATCCGGTGGACGCGCAGGCGCCCACGCCGCACGTGGTGGGCGTGGAGACGAAGCCGTCGTCCGCGACGCCGTCGCAATCCTCATCGACGCCGTTGCAGTCCGTGTCCGGACCCGTCGCGGGACCGGCGATGCACGTGTTTCGAGTCGCTCCGCTCTGGCAGACCATCTGGCCCGTGGAAGCGCACACACCCAGGCCGCACGTGGTCGGCGTGGGCACGTAGGCGTTGTCCGCGGCGCCGTCGCAATTCTCGTCCACGCCGTTGCAGTTGGTATCCGGACCCGTCGAGGGACCGGCCACGCACGTGTTCCGGGTCGCTCCGTTCTCGCAGATCATCTGGCCCGTCGCGGCGCACACGCCCAGTCCGCACGTCGTCGGCGTGGGCACGTACCCGTCATCGATCGCGTTGTCGCAATCCTCGTCCACGCCGTTGCACAGGTCGGCGACGCCGGGGTGGATCGCCGGGTTCCCGTCGTTGCAGTCCCCGCACGGCTGCGTCGCTGCGCACGTCGCTGCGCAAACGGCGTAGCCGTCCTCATCCGCATCGGGACAGGGCGGAACCAAGCAGTCGGGATCCTGGGCATCGGGGATCCCGTCACAGTCGTCGTCGAGCCCATTGTTGCAGATCTCGATCGAGTTGCCGGTCGCGTCGCTGCACTGCCGCTGCGCTTCCGTGCACGTCCAGCGACCCTCGAGACACAGATCGGCATCCGTTCCGTCGCAAGGCTGATCGAACCAGGTCTCGCCGCTCCCGTCGGGCGTGATGTCGTAGCAATCGTCGTTCACGCCGTTGCACCGATCGGGGAAGCCGGGGCGGATCAGCGGATTCGAATCGACGCAGTCTCCCTCGCAAACCGAGAACCCGTCCTGGTCCGCGTCCGCCTCGGCGCCGGGGAGCGCGGGCCACGCGGGATCGCTGCAGTCGTTGTTGATCCCGTCGCAAATCTCGGGAGCCCCCGGGCGAACGTCCACGCTTCGATCGTTGCAGTCGCCGCAGTTGGTCACGTACCCGGTCGGGGGAGCGCCGCAGGCCCCGGTCACGGTCTGAACCGGATCCCCGTAGGTGTCGCCATCCTCGTCCCGGCAGTACACGCAGTGGTCGCAGAAGTCCGCGAGAACCATGGTCGGAGAGGGCGCATCCGAATCGGTGAACACGTTCTGCTCGTAGCACCCGTCCGCCCCGCCGCACGCCGCTTCGACCACCTCGTCGTCGACGTCGGAGTACGCGAAGGAGCGGGCCAAGTCGAGAGTCCGGGCGCTTCCGAGACTCGTGCTCCAGTATCCGTCCTCTCCCTCGCGGATGATGCCGCACTCCGTCGTTCCCTGGTCGGGCGAGCCCGCTCCATCGGCGTCGCGCACCGTCGCGCACACGTACGTGCCGACCGCGAACGTCTCGCCGTCCGGACGAAACACCTGACCGTAGATCGTGTCGGGAACCGGCGGAGGAATCACCGGACCGGTGCGGACCTGGACAACGTCTCCGTCGGGGCTGCCCCCGGTCATGATCTGGACGTAATAGGTGCTCGAGGGACTCAGGCCCGACACCTCCACGAAGTGAGTGCTGGCGACCAGGTCGCACGGAGGCGTGACGTCACGTACGTCACACGCCGTGTTGACGAGGCTCCCCGGAGCCGTCCCCCACACCAGGTAGCCCACGGTCGCGTTGGAGGCTCCCCAGACGACGCTGAAGCTGCCGTCGCGGAGGTTCACGACCTTCGGCGAGCAAGGCCCCGGAGTCAGAGGCGAGTCGAGGTCGGGTGGTCCTTCCGTTCTGATGGCCTCGAGACGTAACGCGGACCTGTCGGACCCGTTCGGTTGGTCCGAGCTGTCGCGCGCGTCCACGACCGGTGCAAGCACCGCCACGATGAGCCCAAATGCGATCGCACACACCCGTTTCATGACTTGATCCCCCCGTTAGAAAACCGTTGTTCCATCGATCCCCCGACGAGTCGGTGCCCCTTGCCGCGTCGCGTTGGATCTCGATCGATGCGAATGACGCGTACCGCGCCCCCGCGCATCGTCTTTGATCAGCGCACGGCCGACGCTAGGTCCCGAGCCCTGTTGGAGTCCCCCACAGCCAGCACCCAAACATACCTTCAAAACCGACTTCGTGCGCCGGAGCTTGATTCGGCATCAAGAGACACCCAGAAGGGGGGGCTTGTCAACACGAAAACGTTGCTGCGTTGGTGATCTTGGTCGAGAACTGGCCAGATTTTGCTCTTACCCCATCGAAAAAGGCACCGCGAAATGTCCGTACTACTGCTTGGAATCTTCCCGGGGGCGAGGAATCAACGAAAGGCATTTTCCTCGTCCAGAAACTGAAACCCAACGCGACCCGATCTCTCAGCGGACCCTGCGGACACATCCGCCGCCGGTACCGGCGAACCCGACATCGATCGGAATCGACGAGCTCACGAAACCGACTCGCCGGGGGAATCCGTCCCGCCCCGCACGCCCGTCCCCGCCGGACGACCTTCGAGCGCGGGCGATCCGGATTCGTCGCGTTCGCGAGCGAGCGGCGAGGCGCATCACGGCTCGCTCGCCACCACGACGTAGTTCAGCGCAGTGAGACCACCGCCTCCGCCGATCCGTACGGACAGCTTCCCGTCGGTCACCGTCACGACAGCCTCTCGCTCCAGGAACTGCCTCGCGGCCGTAACCTCGTTGTTCACCACGACGCTTCCCTCGACGATCACCCGCTGCGGCCCCTGCGCGTACGAGGCGTCTCCGACCGAAACCCAGACTCGGTACGTTCCGTTCGTAACCGCCATCTCCCACGTTCGAGCCGTCGAGCTGAAAACGAACGTATCGAGGACCTGAGGCATCGTGGCTCCTCGCTCCCTGGCGGTGACGGCGGCATCCCAGCCATACCCGCGCTGCGGCGTGTAGGCCTGCCCGCCGTCCACCTGGAACCCCCACGGACGTGCGGAGGCGGCCGGCTGGAAATTGACCGAGCGAAGGAAGGACGGACCTCGACCCGTATCGATGGCGTCGATCCGATCGATGCACGTGTTCCCGGCGGTGCCGCCGATCTGCACGACCAATCGGCCATTCCGAACGGGGACTCTCACCGTACGTTCCACGAATCCCCCGCCTGCGGTCGTCACGTCGTCGATGGCGCGCACCCCCTGAACCGTCACTCGGTGCGGACCCTGTGGGTTGCTCGCATCTCCGGCGCTCACACGGACGTCGTACTCGCCGTTCGGCCACTCCGTCGTCCACGTCCGCTGCGCGATCGAAAACGCGAACGTGTCCAGATCGAGCGGCGCAGGCGTCGTTCGTTCTCGGGTGGAAACGGGAGCATCCCATCCGTACCGTAGAAGAGCCGAGAACGCCGACCCGTCGTCCTTCCTGTATCCGGACGGAACCGCGGACGACGCGGGACTGAAATTGATGCGGAGTGCATCGCACGCGTTGCCGAGTCCGTCGCCATCCGAGTCCGCCTGGTCGGGATTGGAGATGTCGAGGCAGTTGTCCACCGCACCGCACACCCCATCCGAGTCCACGTCGTTCAGGGAGTCCGCCGGACATGGGTCGCACGTGTCTCCCAGACGGTCTGCGTCGGCGTCCGCTTGCCCGGAGTTCGAGACGTCCGGGCAGTTGTCCGCGGGGTTCTCCCAGCCATCCCCATCTCGGTCCGCGTCGCACGGGTCGCCGATCCCGTCCGTGTCCGAATCCTGCTGCCCCGGATTCGCGACAAAGGGACAGTTGTCGACCGGGTTGAGCATGCCGTCCCCGTCGGCATCCGGTGGAGCCGCAGTCACCACCAGGTAGTTCAGCGTGGTGTTCCCCCCGCCGCCCCCCCCTCCGATTTGAATCGTCAGCCGGCCGTCCCTCACCTCGGCTCCCGTCCGGCGCTCCAGGAATGCTCCCGCTCCAGTCATCTCGTTCGAGACCACCGGTTTCCCTTCGAGGACGACGCGGTGTGGGCCCTGGGCATTCGACGGATCGCCCAGTCCCAGCCAAACGTCGTAGAAGCCGACGGGAAGCGCCAGATCCCAGGCACGCATCGCGGACGAGAACACGAAGGTGTCGAGCACCTGCGCCACCGACAGTCCCCGCTCCCGCGAAGGCACTGCGAGGTTCCATCCTCGTCCGCGAGCGAGACTCCAGACCTCTCCGGAGTCCTTCTCGAATCCGGCGGGTACGCCCGACGACGCGGGTTGAAAATTGATGGAGCGCACGAGCTCCGGGCCACCTTCCACCGGGATCGCCTCCACGTAGTTGATCATGGTGAGGCCTGCCGTCCCTCCGATCGCCACACGAAGTCGGCCGTCCCGCACCGAAACCCGCGCGCTCCCTTCGACGAACTGGTTCCGGGCGGTCGCGACGTCGTTCACGAGCGTCACGCTTTGCGCCAGGACACGGTGCGGGCCCTGCGCGTTGTCCGGATCCCCGCAGATCACGTGGATCCGGTACTCCCCGTTGGGAAGCTCCGCGGTCCAAACGCGCTCGGGGCCGGAGAACGCCAGCGTGTCGCGCTCCAACGGGTTCGACGTGGCCCGCTCGCGCGTGCTCACGGAGGCGTTCCAGCCGTATCCACGAGAAGCGGCGAACGGCGCGCCATCGTCCTTCACGAAGCCGGCGGGAGTCGCGGACGACGCGGGTGAGAAATTCACGCGGAAAGGCAGGCAGGCGACCGTGCTCGGACAAGGGTCGCAGGGATCGCCTAGACCGTCGGCATCGGCATCGGCCTGGGAGGGGTTCGAAGACGCGGGGCAATTGTCCTCGCCGTCGGTGATCCCGTCGCCGTCGCCGTCGGCATCCGTTGCCGCTTCGAAGATCCCGAGCCCTTCGTAGCCATAGGTCAGGTAGGCGCGGTCGCCCGAGAGCCCAACCCCGAGCGCGTACGCCGGCGTGTCGAAGAAGCCCATCTCGGTGGGCGCAGCAGGGATCGACACATCCACCAGGCGAAGGCCCGCGAGCTCGTCGGCGATCCATGCGCGCCCGCCGGCGACGACCACATCCACCGCGCCGGGAGTGTCGTAACTCCCCACCTCCACCGGAGACGACGGCGCGGACACGTTGACGATCCGCAAGCCCGAGCTCAGGTCGGCGAGGTAGGCGTACCCGCCGACGGCTGCAACTCCGAAGGCGTAGCCCGGCGTGTCGTACCAGCCGACCTCCACCGGCGCGGACGGCACGGCAACGTTCACGATCCTCAGACCGTCCGAGTCGACGGCCAGGTACGCGTAGCTTCCCGAAATCGCCACCGCCAGGACGTAGCCGGGCGCTTGGTACGATCCGACCTCCGTGGGCGCGGCGGGTACCGACACATCCACGATCCGAAGCCCCCCGGACACGTCGGCCACGTAAGCGTATCCGCCGGAAACCACGACCCGGCGCGCATAGCCGGGCGTGTCGACCGCGCCCACCTCGACGGGGGCGGACGGGACCGACACGTTGACGACCTGCAGGCCGTCCTCTCCACCGGCGACGTACGCGTATCCGCCGGCGACTGCGACTCCCACCGTGTAGTCGGCAGTGACGACACGTCCAAGCTCCGTGGGTGCTGAGGGAGCCGACACGTTCAGGATCCGCAGTCCCGCATCGTCGTCGGCCACGTACGCAACTCCCCCGGAAACAGCCAGGGAATGGGAGTAGCCGCGGGTGTAGAACGAGCCCACCTCCTCGGGAGCGGACGGATTCGACACGGCCACGATGCGAAGTCCAGCCAGCTCGTCGGAGACGAAGAGGTGCGAGCCGGAAACCGCCAGGCCCGACGCGAAGCCGGGAGGAAGGAACACGCCCATGCCGACAGGCGCGGACGGCACCGATACGTTCACGACCAGGACACCCAGGTTGTAATCCGAGAGGTAGGCGTATCCGCCCGCCGCGGCCACCGCGATCGCGCCGGACGTTTCGAGGAAACCCTCCTCGACCGGACTGGACGGGCTCGACACGTTCACGATGCGCAGACCTGCATCGTCGCAGGCCACGAAGGCGCGCCCGCCCGAGACCGCGACGCCGTAGGCCCAGCCGGGCGTATCCACCGCGCCGACTTCCCGGGGAGCGGAGGGGACCGAGACGTCCACGACGCGCAGCCCCGATTCGCCCGCGGCGACGAACGCGTGTCCCCCGGAAACGGCAACCGCCCAGACGTATCCGAGCGTCTCGACGAAGCCGACCTCGACGGGAACCGCCGGCGTCGATACGTCCACGACTCGCAGGCCCCGATCTTCGTTGGCCACGAACGCCAAGCCGCCGGAGACCGCGACGCCCCATGCGAAACCGGGCGTCTGGAGCGAGCCAACCTCGACGGGAAGAGCGGGGTTCGTCACATCGACGACACGCAAGCCTGCCGAGCCGAGGGCGACGTACGCACGACCCGCGGCGATGGCGACCCCCTCGACGACATCGGTTCCGGCGAACGAGACCATGCCGCGGAGCTGCGGGTTCGAACGAGAGGACGTCGAGAGCACCTTCAGGTGGCGACCCTCACCGATGGCGGCGAGACTGCCGTCCTCGCTCACCGCCACCGCCTTCGAAGGCCCCCGACCTCCTCCGATCCAGCGACCGAGGAGCCGCACGTTTCGTGCGGTCTCGGGAACATCGCGCGCCTCCTGCCGTGCGGCGAGCCCGAGCCGCTTCGCGTGCAGCAGATCCTCGCCCGACGTGCCTGGCACGAACGGCGCAGCCCAAGCTCCGATGGCCGGCGCGAAGCCCAGCGTGAGCGCGCCGATCCATGCCAGTGCAAGACGCTGGGCCTTGGGAAGCGCGGCGGTTCTCTTCGCGGGGCGGCGACGAAGTGCGGTCATCACGAATCCTCCCGACTGTCCTTCGTCTGCGTACGACGGTCGCGCGCGGCCGTCAAGCAGGAAAACCCCGACGGCGCCGGCCGGGCGAGAAGAACTGTAAAGAGTGGGGGTATTCGCGGTCCGGCGCAAGGGGGGAGGGCCGACGTGGGTGTACGACAGGAAATCGCGGAGGAGATGAATCGAAGCGAATCGGAGGCAGCCGTGAACGACAACCGGGGTGAAACCGGGACCGTGCCGCGCGCCGATTCGCTCTCGACGCTGCAAGCCGTCTCACTGCCCGAGCACCGTCACGGTCACCGGCGGCGATGACGCGGAGCCGGCCGCCGCCTGGATGCGATGCGTCCCCGGCTCGAGCCCCCACGAGGCCGAGTACGGCATCGGGGCTCGCGCGACCTGCTTGCCGTCCACGAGCCATGCGATCTCACGCGGGCTCCCGCGCACGCTGCAGCGCAGGTCGATCGTCTGGTACCTCCGTGGAAGATCCGGAACCAGCAGGTAACTGTCTCCGTCCGCTGGCGAGACGATCTCGACGGCAGGTCCCGTCCCGCGCCCCCGCCTTCCGCGGCGCTCGAACCCGGACGAGGAAACCGCCGCTGGAGCGCTGCTCGCTGCGTCCGCGAGCAGCCCCTCGCGCGCCGCCCAGTCGCGGTAGAGCGACGGCCACGCCACGGCCGCGCGACCGTCGCTCCCGAGTGCGTGCCAGTCGCAGAGTCGAAGCGGCGGCTCGCTCCGGCGGAGCAACTCTTGCACGGTCAACGGACAGACCCGCGTCGGCGCCATGCCCGACAGCGCACACACGGGGACGCGAATCAGCTCTCCCGGCGAGGGGCCGAGTGTCGCGCGGTTCGAAAGGTCCTCGCCGCGGTGCCGCAGCTCGGCCCATGCGAGCATCACCTCGCGCCAGAGCGCTCCGGCGCCCCGCACGCCGGAGACATTGCCCATCGGGGAGCGGTCGAAGTTTCCGCACCAGACACCGACCATCACCTCCCGCGTCCCGCCCACGCACCAGTTGTCGCGGAATCCCTCGCTCGTCCCGGTCTTGACCATCGCGGCGAACGGGAGGCGCAGCACGCTCCAGAGGCCGAACGCAGGGGCGCGGGCATCGGGATCCGAAAGGACGTCGACGACCTGGGCGGCAGCCTGCGGCGACACGATGCGCACCGGTTCCCCCGACTCCGGGCGCCTCCGTACCCGTTCGTCTCCATCCAGCACCGCGCGCCAAGAGCGCGCCGGCATCCATGCGCCCTCTCGCACGAGCGCCGCGTACGCGTTCGTCAATTCGTCGAGCCGCACTTCGCCGGCGCCCAGGGTGAGGCCGAGGCCGTACCCCGCCGCATCGCCGCCGAGCGTCGTGATCCCGGCGGTCCGGAGCGTGGCGAGCAGACTCTCGGGTCCGACTGCGCCGAGAACGACGGCGGCCGGGACGTTCACGGAGCACGCCAGCGCCTGCCGGGCGCGGATCGGGCCGTGGTACCGGTCGTCGTAATTGCGAGGAGACCAGGTTCCCGTCGCCCACGGGAACGAGCGTGGGAGGTCCGGAAGCACCGTGGCGGGCGACATGCCCCGGTCGAACGCCAGCGCGTACGTGAACGGCTTGAGAGCCGAGCCCGGCTGACGCGGGGCTCTGGTCCCGTCGATTGCCCCGCCGGCCTCGTCCCACGATCGCCCGGAGCCCTCGATGGCGAGCCACTCGCCCCGGCGCACGTCGAGCACCACGACCGCCATGTGCCGGACGCCGTTCGGCCTCATCTCGGCAAGATGCCGCCGCGCCAGCGCTTCCACGCGTCGCTGCAGGACGAGATCGAGGCTGCCGACGATCCGACGCTCCTCGTCGCGTGCCGGACCGCACTCTTCGCGCACCCTCGCGAGGAAGTGAGGCGCCTCGAGTCGGAACGGGTTCTCGGCGAGCACCACCGGCTCCGCCAGCGCCGCATCGAACGAGACGTCGTCGAGAAAGCCGAGTCGCTTCATCCTCCGCAGCACCTCGTCGCGCCGCTCGCGGAGGAGGTCACCCCTTCTCCAGGGGTTCGCGCGCGATGGAGATCGCGGGATGCACGCCAGAAGCGCCGCCTCGGCGGGGGAGAGTTGCTGCGCGGGCTTGTCGAGATAGACGCGTGAGGCCGCCTCGAACCCCACGACACGATTCCCCATGGGCGCGCGAGACAGATACTCGGCGAGAACGCCTTTCTTTCCCAGGCCGGCTTCGAGCCGCAGGGCGAGCAGCACCTGGCGCGCCTTCGCGGCGAGCCCGCGCGGGTGCGGGTCCAGGATGCGCGCCAGCTGCATGGACAGGGTCGACGCCCCCGACACGATCCGCATTGCGACGAGGTTCTGCCAGGTTGCGCGCGCAAGGGCCACCGGGTCGGCCCCGGCGTGGGAGAAGAAACGCCGGTCCTCGGCGGCGAGCACGGCGCGTACGAGATGCGGCGACACCTGGCCGAGGCGCACGGGCCGGAATCGTGTTCCGTCGGAATCCGGGAGGAGCCGGAGCGGCTCGCCGTTTCGGTCCGTCACCTCGAGCGCCGCGTCGGATCGCCGCGACAGGAGCGGCCCTGGAGCCGGGGCGCCCACGAACGGCGCCATCAGCGCAGCCGCAGCGATCGCCCCGAATATCCCGGCCGCGATCCCGGCCCTTCGCCGCCTCGAGGAGAGCACCATCCGCGTCCTCACCAAACCGAGTTTCGTTTGCCGGTATCCAATTCCGCGGGCTCCGCCCCCGGCCCCCGCGGGAAGTGCACGCCGGCAGACCGGCATGCATTTCCCACGGGATATCTTCATGATTTCAGGGTGACGCCGCGGGGCGTCATGGCAGTCTGCCCCCGAAACTCTGTCCTTGCATCTCGTGCCGGGAATCCAAGTTCACGGGAACACCTCGAAGGAAGTCCCGGCGGTCGTCCCGAACACCTCGGGCGCGTACATC
The DNA here is from genome assembly GCA_963699985.1 of Terriglobia bacterium. Taxonomy (GTDB): domain Bacteria; phylum Acidobacteriota; class Polarisedimenticolia; order Polarisedimenticolales; family CAVOVZ01; genus CAVOVZ01. The sequence goes on along the minus strand of CAVOVZ010000020.1, from coordinate 68,330 downwards.
TGCTCCGCGTGCGCCGGGGACACGGCGAACGATCCCGGGGTGGTCGCGCGGCATGGGATGCGGGTCGTGCTGCTTCCTGCGGGTAGATGGCTCGCGTAGAGGATCACCCGATCGTCGCGGAGCTCGGCGTGGTCGAAGCCCGGCGCCACGTCGTCCCACGCGGGGAAGAACTCCCCCTCGCCGATCTCGTCGCCCCGGACCCCATCGTCCTCCGCGCCCGGGCGCCGAGCGGCCGTCGCGAGATCGAGATCCACCGGCTCCAGGCCCGCCGGAAGCGGCACCTCGACGACGAGGAAGCGCTGCGAGGCCGACGCGGTCACCGCCACCTCGACATCCACGCCGCTGCCGGCGCGGACTCCCGAGACCGCCGCTCGCTTCTCATCGAGGAACCGCCGCTCGAGGGAGATTCCTTGGGCGACCGCGGGGCGGTCCGCGCGGCGCGAGAGGAACGTGAGGGAAGCAGCCACGTATGCTCGCCCGCCTCCCTGCACGTCGACCGCAAGCGGCAGATCCCGCGACCGCCCCGCTCGCGCACGCAGATCGTCCATCGCCACCCGGGCGACCTCGGTGCGCGGCGATGCCGGATCGATCATCGCGTCGATGATCCGCTCACGTCCGATCGTCACCGCCACCTCGACGGGCGATCCCGGCTGCTCGTGATGCTCGCGGTATGAGGCCAGAGCTTGCAGCGTCCACGCCGCGTCCTGCGTCGTTTGCGAGCGATCCCGGGCCAGATGGTCGAGGAGCGCCGCTGCGATCCGCTCGGTCGTCGGATCCGACGCGTCGGCCCCGAGAAGCGCCAGGAGCGCGATGGCGGTTCCTCGCCGGCCGCTCCACCACAACCGCCACCCCCACTCCGGCGCCGGCTCTTCGAGTCGCGCCGTTGCCGCCTCGACGACGAGCGAATTGCGTACCTCCTGCACGAGTAGAGCGGCCCGCGGATCGGCGCGGTTCGACTCGAGCATCGTTGCCGCGAGGAGCGCCAGCCCCCAGACCGGTCTTCCCTCTCCGCGCCGGTCGTACAGGACCTGGAAATAGCCGGGCTCGGGCCTCCCCAGCCTCGCGAGCGCGTAGGACGCCAGGACCTTGGTGGTCCACCCGTCCGCCTCGCCCCAGGGCCAGCGTTCCCGCCGCAGGAGGCGCGAGAGATACTCCCCGGCCCGGTCCGTCGCACGCGGATCGACAGCGATGCCCGCCGCTTTCGCTGCCGAGAGAGACCACGCAACGTGCGCCGTCAGTGCATCGTCGGCTTCACCTCCGTCGGGCCAGAACGCGAATCCGCCGCTGGGCCTCTGACATGACGACAGATGCTCGACGGCTCGCGCCTCCCAGTCCTCCGTCCGCAGTCCCTCCACCTCGCGGGGCGAGAATCCGGCCCCGAGCCTCGCCGCGGCGAGCACGCCGAGGAGTCGCGACGACATCTGCTCGGCGCACCGGTGCGGATACCGGAGCAGGTAATCCACGCCGGTCGTCGCATCGACGAGGGCCGTCGGAGCCACGCGGACCTCGAGGCCTCCCACCGACTCGTAGACGTCCCCGGGGACCACCACCGCCTCGCGCGCCTGGCCGGTCGTCGAGAGGAACGTGGCGACGGTCTCGACCGGACCGCCCGCGATCACGGGAAGCGTCACCTCCATCGCATCGCTCTCGCCGTCGGGTCCGCGGGCGCGCGCGTCGAAGCGCACCCGCGCTTCGCCCGGCTCCACGCCCGTGAGATCGAATTGGACCACCGCGGAGCCGCCGGCCGGAACCTCCACGGTCTTCGCGCCGCCCTTGTCGATTCGCACCGTCGCGCCCTTCGGGATCGTCGCGCGAACCTCGACCCGCCGCGTCTCCTTCGTCCGATTCCGGACGACGACCCCCGCGCTCGCGCGATCCGACGGACGGAGGAACCGCGGCAGCGCCGGCTCGAGCCCCAGTGGTTTGCTCACGCGGAATTCCGTCTCGCCCGATCCGAATTCCTCCGTTCCGGCCATGGCCACAGCCATGAGCCGGTAGGTCGTCAGGGAGTCGGGCAGCAAGAACGTCACGACCGCGTCCCCACGCTCGTCCGTGACGACGTCGCCACGCCAGACAGCGACGGCCCGGAAGTCGCTGCGAAGCGCGTCGACGCTCTCGAGGACTCCCCCGCCGCCGCCCGCCCGATCGCCCTTGGTGCCGTAGGTCCTCCGACCGACGAGACGGGTTCGCGACTCCGCCGTCACGACTCCGAGTCCCCGCCGCTCGAAGAACCCGGCGAGGAGATCCGGCGTGCGGTAGCCGGTCAACGCGAGAATCCCCGCGTCCACCGCCCACAGGGTCACCGACGCGCGTCTGGCTCCCCCATCCGATCCATCCACGTGCACGCGCGCGGTCGCGCTCTGGCCGGGACGGTACTCCGCGCGACCTGGTTCGAGGCGGACCGAGAGCCCGTGCTCGCGCGGGGGCACCGACAGCTCGCAGTATCCGATGCGGTACGCCGGCTTGCCCGGGTCGGTCATCTCGCGATCGGGCGGAACCTCGATTCGCCCCCGCAGGAGCACGACGGAGACGAACACGTTGGGAGCGTGCTCGCTCGTCACCGGCAGCTCGAGGAGCGGCATCGTTCCCCGCAGCTCCTCGATGCGGGTCTCGAGAACGCCAGCCCTCTCCAGGGTGATGAGCGCGGTCGCGCGATCCCACGGCGACTTCACCAGGACGCGCGCGGTTTCCCCGGGAGCGTAGCGGTCCCGCTCGACGACCAGGTCCACACGGTTCTCCTGGTCGAAGCGCCAGGGCGAGTACCCTTCCCCGAAGACGTAGAACGCGGTGGCGGCGAGGAGCGAGTTCCCGCGGGCGTCCGTCGCCCGAATCGCGAGCGCATGCTCTCCCGGCTCTCCCGCGCCGAAACGCACCTCGACCGGGCCGGCCTCGGTGGTCACTTCCTGCTCGGCGATCCGCTCGTTCGACCGGCCGCGATTCGAACGCGTACCGTCCCGACGCCTCGCGCCTGCGGACCGACTCCCAGTGCCTCCGAACGAGCGCCACGGTCACGCGCACGCCGGGGATCGCCTCGCCTTCGGGTGAAACCGCGGCAACCGCCGTGACGATCCCATCGCGCGCGGACAGGAAGGTACCCGGTCGTTTCACGCCGAGCTGGAACTCGCCGGGAAGGACCTCCACACTCACCCGCCCGGCCGATCGCTGGCGATCCACGTCCTCGACCTCCGCTTCGATCTCGATGCGCGACGGCCATCCCGACGGCGACTCGACTCGCGGCACGTGCACGCGGGCCTTTCCCGAGCCGTCCAGAGTCCCTCGTTCCTCGGCCAGCGGCTTCTCCCTCTCCGCGACCCCTTCGCCGCCGTCCTCCAGGAACCCGAGAGGAAGAAACTCGAACGGATCCCATCGCGCGGCCGACGGCCGCGTGAACGCGCGGTCGGCCCGCGCCGTCCACCGGAGCGCAGCGCCGGACATCCCCCCGCCCGCGAGGAACGATCCCTCGATCGATCCGTCGAGAGGGTCGCCCGCGATGAGCCTCGCCTGCAGCGTCTCGACCGAGACCCGGAATTTCGGACGGCGGAACTCGGCCACCCGGAAGCTCCCCGCGACCTCCCACGAATCTCCGGCCGCGGTCGGTTGGCGCTGCTCGGCCGGGAGATGCTCCTTCACCACGGAGACGTCCCAGTTGCCCAGTGGCGCACCGGTCGGGATGGCAAGCTCGATCTCCGCCCCTCCCCACGCGTCGAGCGCGGCTGCGCGCACCGCGGTTTCCTGCCCTCGCGGGTCGCGCACCACGAACGTCGCCTCGCGAGAGTCGGGAACGGTCAGCCCGCGCTCCTGCTGCCTCCGCACGACGGCCTTGAGCCGCACCGACTCGCCGGGGCGGACGATCCCGCGGTCGGCCCAGACCACGCCGGTGACGGGGGGGCGGTCGCGCCAGTCGACCGGAAGGTTGAACTCCCACCCTCGGTGGCCCTCGGACCAGTCGGTGCGGGCGTACGCGAGGTCGTCCCCCACGCGCGCCGTGACCAGGAATGGCGGTTCGGGGCCCAGGTCCCACGGAGAGCGGGCGAGCCCATCCGCGTCCGTCGTCCCCTCCCAGAGCAACCTGCCGTGCGCGTCGCGCACGCGCACCACCGCCCCCGGGACCGATCGGGCATCGGCGAGCCGCGTGACCCACGCCAGCACCCCCTGGTGCCGAGACGACTTCGCGGTAAGCCCGAGTGAGGTCACCTGCGTGAGCGCTCGGCGCGGCTCGCGGAGACTGCGGGACTCGCCCTGGTCGTACTCGCTCCCCGGCACCACCGCGGTCGCCTCGAGGACCGAGCGGACCACACCCGGCTTCCCGGAAAGCACCGGATCGAGGTCGACGGGGCTGACGACCCGGCGGTCCGCGGGGGCATCGATCTTTCGCGCGAGCTCGATCTGAGTGGCCTTCGTCTCCGGCGCGCTCACGAACGCGACGAGATCCTCCTCCTCGACCCGCGTCAGGCGCAGCCGGTACTCCTTGACGTTCGTGCTCGTGAGCGGGAGCACGTGCGGCCCGTTCCATTCGACGACCCCGTCTCCGTACGCGAGACGGAACCGCGGTGGTCGCCTGGCGGTGCGGAAAGCGCCGCACCACGGGAACGCAAGGATCCGACCGCGGAGATCCGGAGCCCCCTTCGACACGCAGACCTCGTACCCCGCCCCGCCCTCCAGTCCCAGGGGATCGAGCGACAGCTCCTCGCTCTCCGACGTCCACCACCACGCGTCGGGCCGCGGCTCGAGTGCTTTCCACGTGGCCGATCCGGCGACCCGATAGCGCACGAACGGGGCCAGGTCCTGCCATCGTACGGGGCCCGTGAACACGATTCGCGCGCTCTCCGGGTCGAGAGCGCCTCCCTCCGCCGCGGCCCGACCCGCGATGCGCAGCGGCGAGAACGGGAACGGCGCGGCGAACGAGACGGCGGCGGCACCGCCCCCCGGATCGGACCCCTCGAGGGCTCGAACACCGGCCAGTACCTCGACCTCGACACGCGACGCGACGGGCCAGCCCCCCCTCGGTCGAATCCGGAAAACTCGATGCGGGTGCGCGGGGTCCGGCTCGAGGTCGAACTCCGCATCGCGTGCCGGCGCGCCCCGGCTCTCCTCCAGGAAGCGCCTCCAGCCGGCGAGCGCCGGAGGATCCTCGCGCGCAAGGCGGCTCTGCGCCTCTTTCGAAAGAAGACGGTCGGCACCCCCGAGGGGACGCGGCCGGATCCGGACGCAGAGCCGTTCGGCGAGCGACCCGTCGTCCACCGGTTGGTTCCATACGAGCAGGATCGGGGCCGCTGTCTCGACGGTGTCGGGGCGTCCCCAGTCTCGCGCGTACTCGAAGACGTCCACGTACTCCGGAGGGTCGCCGGTGATCGCGGCTTCCGGCCGCTGCGTCGCGAACTCGAACGTGAAGTCGCCGGGAAGCTCGCTTCCGTCCACCGAGCGCGCCCCGCGGAGCACCGTCACGCGGTAGGTGGTGGCACGCGGGAGCGTCGCCGCGGGCTCCGCGACGAGGACCGACGTGCCGGCCCAACGCCAGCGCGCGAGGAGCGGGGGATCGACTCGCACGAAGTCGGGGGGGTGGTCGCCTCGCTCCGGAGCCGCAAGGGGCACCATCGCCGAGCCGAAGACGATCTGAAGCCTCGCGGGCTCAGCTCCCGTGAGCGGTCCTCGGGGGGACGCATTCAGGATCTTCAGCTCGGAGGCCCCCGCAGCGAGGTGGGCGAACAAGGCGAGGGAGAGCATCGGAACGACGCGCGGCGCAAAGGGGATGGGCATGATGGCGGGCTCCGTGCGGCTCGAACGACGTTGCGGGGCATCTCCAATCCTCCACTTCTGCGACGCGGAGTCAAGGACCATCGCAGGTTCGCGCCGGCTCCGGCCGCGAGGGGGTGGGGTGAATTACAATGCCGGCGAGGACTCGAGACGGAGGTAGGACCATGATCCGGAGATTCGCCGCCATCGCGGTCGTCTGCGCCCTCTGCCTGGGTGGCTGCGCCATCAATCCAGCCACGGGCCGGAAGGAGCTGAGCTTCTACGGCGAGCAGCAAGAGGTCGCCATGGGGCGCGAGTACGACCAGGAGACGCTGAGAGAGCTGACCGTCTACGGCACGCCGGAGCAGCAGGCGTGGCTCCAGCAGCTCGGCGCCTCCCTTTCCGCCAAGTCGGAACGACCGGGACTGCAGTGGACGTTCCGGCTCGTCGACGACCCGGCGGTGAACGCGTTCGCGCTCCCCGGGGGATTCATCTACATCACGCGCGGCCTGATGACGCACATGAACTCCGAGGCGGAGCTCGCGTCGGTGGTCGGTCACGAGATCGGACACGTGACGGCGCGCCATAGCGTGAACCAGATGAGCAAGATGCAGGTGGCCCAGCTCGGATTCGGACTCGGGATGGTCCTGTCGTCGAAGATCGCGGAGTACGGCGACGTGTTCCAGCAGGCGCTCGGTCTCATGTTCCTGAAGTTCAGCCGGGACGACGAGCGGCAGGCGGACGAGCTGGGGCTGCGCTACATCGTCCGGACCGGCTACGATGCCCGTCTGATGCCCGAGGTTTTCGCCGTCCTGGGGGCGGTGGGCCGGCTCGAGGGCGGAGGACGCCTTCCGGACTGGCAGTCGACGCACCCGAACCCGGAGGATCGCCGTCAGCGGATGACGCAGGCGATCGCCGCGCTCCCGCAGAACTTCTCCGGCGCCAAGGTCGAGCGCGACTCGTACCTCGCTCGGCTCGACGGGATGATGTTCGGCGAGAATCCCGCGGGAGGGTTTCTTCGAGGGCAACGCATTCCTCCACCCGGACATGAAGTTCCGCTTCGACATCCCCCAGGGATGGAAAGGCCGCAACATGAAAGCCGGCGTCGTCGCCCAGAATCGCCGAGGACGATGCGGCCGTCCGGCTCACGCTCTCCGACAAGACGACTCCCGAGGCGGCGGCGCAGGCGTTCTACGCGCAGCAGGGAGTGCAGAAGGGAACCGTCGCGGCACGGAAGCTCCACGACCTCCCGGCGGTCGTCGGGCAGTTCGGGGCGGGAGAGGGAGACCAGGCGGTCCGCGGCGAGGCGGTCTTCCTCGCGCACGGCGGCAAGGTGTTCCAGCTCACGGGTTTCGCGGCAGGAGTGAAATGGGACGAACGGAAGGCCGCGCTCCAGGCCTCCCTCGGCAGCTTCCGTCCGCTGACCGATCCGAAGGCGCTCGCCGCCGAGCCCATGAGAATCGAGATCGTGAAGCTCACGAAAGACACCACCCTCGAGGAGTTCGCTCGCCGCTCTTCTTCGAGCGTCCCCATCGAGCAGCTCGCCGTGATCAACCACGTGGAGCCGAACGGGACGCTTCGGGCCGGACTGTCCGCCAAGCGCATCGTGGGCGGAAAGAAGTGAGACACGCGAAGCCGTCGCAGGAACCTCACGGGTGGTGCGATTGACCGGCGCGGCCGCGCCGCGCGTGTGGCGGATCCTGTGGAGCGGCCGGATGCTGGTCCAGCTGCTCAACGGATTCGCCTCCGGCCTGCCGCTCCTCCTCACGGGCTCGACGCTGCAGGCCTGGCTCAAGGACGAGAAGGTCGGCCTGGGCGCGATCGGCCTGTTCGCTCTCGTCGGTCTTCCCTACACGCTGAAGTTCCTCTGGGCCCCGGTGTTCGACCGCTACGTTCCGCCGCTCCTGGGGCGGCGCCGCGGATGGATGCTCATCGTCCAGATCCTGCTGGCCGGCGCGATCGCCGCGCTCGGGATGAGCCGGCCGGCGGCGAGCCCCTGGACCGTCGCCTTCCTCGCCCTCGCGGTGACGTTCACGAGCGCGACCCAGGACATCGTCCTCGATGCGTACCGGCGCGAGGCGCTCGCGGAATCGGAGCTGGGCCTGGGCACCTCCATCTTCATCAACGGGTACCGGATCGCGCTTCTGGTCTCGGGGGCCCTCGCCCTGTTCCTTGCCGACCGGATCCCCTGGCGCGTGGTCTACCTGGTGATGGCCTCGTTCGTCGGCGTCGGCGCGGTGACGACGCTCCTGTGTCGGGAGCCCGAGATGGAGGGCGCGCCGCCGCGGAACTTGCGCGAGGCGGTGATCGATCCGTTCCTCGACTTTTTCCGAAAATCGAACGCATGGCTCATCCTGACGTTCATCCTCCTTTACAAGATCGGCGACCAACTGTCGTCGTCGATGACGACCCCGTTCGTGCTCGAGCTGGGCTTCACGAAGACCGATCTGGCCGCCATCGCGAAGGTGTTCGGACTCGCGGCCATCATGTCGGGGGGCTTCGTGGGAGGTCTGCTGCTCGTGCGCATCGGGATCCACCGCGGCCTCTGGATCTTCGGCGTGCTCCAGGCCGCCGGGATCCTCGCCTTCGCGGCCCTCGCCAGCGCGGGGAAGGTCTACGGACTTCTCGCGCTGGCGGTGAGCCTCGAGAACTTCACCTCGGGCATGGCGACGAGCGCGTACGCGGCCTACATGGCGAGCTTGACGAACAAGCGTTTCACCGCGACGCAGTACGCGCTCATGAGCAGCCTGACCGGCGTGCCGCGGGTGCTCGCGGCAGCGCCCGCGGGGTTCCTCGCGGGACGGCTCGGCTGGACGGGGTACTTCGTCTTCTGTACGACGATCGCCGTGCCGGGCCTGCTCCTTCTCTCCAAGGTCGCCCCCTGGCGAGAAGCCGGGACGCGGAGCCCGGAGTGAGATTCGGGGATTCGGTTGCCGGTGTGAAGCTCCCGGGCGTCACGGAAGGCTGCCCCCGAATCTCCCCATCTGGACTCGGCTTGCGGTTTTAGGTACGTTACCGGCGCTTCGAGGAGTTCGCGTACACATCCCATGATCGTCGGTTGACGCTCTACGCCGCTGGGTTCGCGCGCCCCGCGCGCGGAGAGGATGAGCCGCTTCGACGGAGCAAGGACCTGCGATGGAGATCCACGAGAGCATCCTGGACACTCTGGGGAACACGCCGCTGGTGAAGCTCGGCCGCTTTCACCCGGGCCCGGCGACGCTCGCGGCGAAGGTCGAGTCGTTCAACCCCATGTCCAGCGTGAAGGACCGGATCGGCCCTGCCCTCGTCGAGGCGGGCGAGAAGCAGGGGCTCCTGAAGCCCGGCGGGACGGTCGTGGAGCCGACCTCCGGGAACACGGGCCTGGGGCTCGCCATGGTGTGCGCGCTCAAGGGGTACCGCCTCGTCTGCACCGCCGCCGAGAAGATCCCCAAGGAGAAGGTCGCGATGCTGCGCGCGTTCGGAGCCGAGGTGATCCTCTGCCCCACGAACGTGGAGGCCGACGATCCGCGCTCGTACTACAAGACCGCCGAGCGGATCCGGGACGAGCGCGGCGCGTACCTTCCTTATCAGTACTACAACCCGGCCAATCCCGAGGCCCATTACAAGACGACCGGACCCGAGATCTGGCGTCAGACCGACGGGAAGGTGACCCACTGGGTCGTCGGCATCGGCACCGGAGGAACGATCAGCGGCACGGCGAAGTACCTCAAGGAGCAGAACCCCGAGGTGATCGTCGTCGGGGTGGACACCGTGGGGAGCGTGTACGAGTACTACCGCAAGAAGGGCCACCTCCCGCCGAAGGAACAGATTCACCAGTACCTGATCGACGGGATCGGCGAGGACTTCCTCCCCGAGACGGTCTGGTGGGACCACATCGACGACGTGATCACGATCGACGACAAGACGGCGTACCGGGCGGTGCTCGAGCTCGCCAAGAAGGAAGCGATCTTCACCGGCTCCTCGGGGGGCGCGGCGGCCGCCGCCGCGCGCAAGGTCGCGGAGGCGGTGGACCCGGGCTCGCTCGTCGTGACGCTGTTTCCCGATTCGGGGGAGCGCTACCTCTCGAAGCTCAACGACGAATGGATGAGGGACAAGGGGCTGCTGGAGTGACGGCCCTCGGGTCGAGGCGCTGCTGGCGCCGCCGGCCTGTCTGCGCGATCCTGCTCGGTTGCTTGGCCTAACGCGCTCGACGTGCGCCGCCGCCGTTCGAGCGCCGGGGTACGTCGTTGCGGAACGACCGAGGATCGGAGCGGCCGCGCGGCGCGCTGGCCGAGATCTTTCCCGGGATCGCCGCGCTGCCGCGAGCTGGTATCGCCGAGCTGCCGACGCCCGTCGAGCCGGTCGCCGCGAGCGGTCTCGACGTCCGATCGCTGGCGGTCAAGCGCGATGATCTCACGTCGCGTGCGTACGGCGGCAACAAGGTCCGCAAGCTCGAGTATCTCCTCGGCAAGGCGCTCCACGAAGGGCGCCGGGCGGTGATCACGTTCGGCGCATACGGATCCAACCACGCCCTGGCGACCGCCGTGCACGCACGAGCGCTGGGAATCGAGCCTCACGCCGTCCTGACCCCGCAGGCGCCGACGCCGTACGCGCGAGCGACCCTGCTCGCGCACGCCGGCCTCGGCACCGGGATGCACCCGGTCGAGGGACGCGACGCCGCCCGGGAAGCCGATCGGCTGCGCGCCGATCTCGCGGCGCGAGACGGGATCGACCCGCTCGTGATTCCGATGGGCGGGACCTCAGGCCTGGGCGCCGTGGGCTTCGTCGCTGCTGCCTGCGAGATCGCCCGGGAGGGGCACTTCGACGTCGTCTACCTGGCGGGGGGGACGCTGGGAACCGCGATCGGCCTCGCGGTGGGGTTCGCCGCGCTCCACGCGCCGACCCGCGTCGTCGCCGTGCGCGTCACGCCTCCGTCCATCGCGAACGACGCGGTCGCCACTCGCCTGACCGCCGACACCGTCGCGGTCCTCCGCGCGCTGGACCCGTCGTTTCCCGCAATCGCTCCGGCGGACCTGGCCTTCGAGCTGCGCCACGATTTCTTCGAGCCGGGCTATGCGATGGTCACGACGGCGACGCTCGACGCCGTCGCCTCGGCCCGTGCGCTCGGGCTTTCGCTGGAGACGACGTACACCGGGAAGGCCTTCGCGGCGCTGCTCTCGGATGCAGCGGCCGGGGCCCTGTCCGGCGCCGACGTGCTGTTCTGGGATACGTACAGCTCGGCCCCGATGCCGCCTCCCGGTCCGACCGCCGCGTTGCCGCGGGTGCTCCAGGAGTACCTGGCCGACTGCGACCGGCTTTTCGACTAGGAAGACCGAGCCGGCGGCGGTCCCCCTAGCCAGCGGCGGTCGCCTCGCGCCGAGCCGCGGGAGGGGTCTTTCTTCTCTCTTGGAAGCGCGGCGTTGGGCGGCTCCCCGTCGTCCTGCGCGCCGCGAGCGACGTTGCCCGGATACGTTTTCGTCAGCTTGCCTCGCCGGTTTCAGGACCTAGATTCCCCTTCCGCTGGTCAGAAAGGCGGAAGAGTCGTTTTCGGTCTTTCGGGATCCGCCAGGCAGGATTCCCGAGGACCCACGACCTCGCGGCGAAGGGGAGCGTCGAACTCAGTGCGACGAAGCAACCGCCAGCGGTCCTCGACTTCCTTCCGAGCGACTTCGAAACGAACCGGCGGGTCGATCGCGGCCCGACGGATCGTGGCTCCGATCCTCGCCCTCCTGGCGATCGCCTCACTCACCTCGCCGGCGTGGGGCGCGTACACGACCGCCGACGATCTTCCGGGCCCTCCCGCGCATCTGGAGACCATTCCCGCCGGCTCGCTGGTGATCCCGATGGACACCACGCACCAGGCGGTCGTGGCCCCCTTCAACCTCAAAGCGTACGGGCTGGTGAACGATCTCCTCCAGCGCGGCATCCCGGTCAAGTGGGCGATCAAGGCCGGCAAGGCGAAGGACGCAGTGGACTTCACCGCCACCGCCCAGCGCATCGCGCCGAGCGCGATCGCGACCGCGAGCCGGAGCTTCTCCGGCGGGCCCTTCATCGTTCACCGCGACTTCGCCCAGATCGCCCGGACGCGCATCGCTGCGTTCGGCCAGAACGTCGCCGTCTACGAACTGACCGCCGACGCCACGGTGGACGTCCGCGACGACCTCCGGTTCAAGCCCGAGATCGTCGTCAGCAACGTGAACAGCGCGATCCACACCGCGAACGATGTCTCGATTGAGCGTCGATTAGCGGAAGATCTCGTGCTGCGGCGCGCCTCGACCACGCAGTCCCGTGGAGATGAAGCTCGGGAAGCGCATGTCGAAATCCTACGGCTTCCAGGAGCGATGCGCCTCGCGCCGTCCCCGGAAGGCCACGGAGAACTCGATGTCTCGCTCGAGACCCTTCGCGTGCATGAGGTTGAACATGAACGTCCGGTAGGGCGTCGGAACGTTGTTGACGGTCAGAAGGCGCTGCATCGCGGCTCGAGGCCCTCGTGGAATCCGCCGGGCGGCGCATCATGGTACGGAGCGCCGGAAGCCTCCCATCGCGAGCCGGATCGGCGTCGCGCTCGCCGGTACTCCAGCGTCCCCTGTCGAGCGGCGGAGCGCATCGCGGAGCGAGGCTTCTGGCTCGCCGCAGAGCGCGTCGAACGAGGGGCCGCATCTCGGAGCGTGGCTTCCAGGCTCGCCGCAGTGCCAGTCGAGCGAGGGGCGGCATCGCCGAGCAGAACTCCCAACCTGCCATGGCCTGCGCGCCGGACTGTCTACGCAGCGGGGTGAGTTCGCGGGAGAGCCCGTAGAGATCGGACCGAGCCGGGGCTGCACTCGGGGCCAGGGCCACGACCGCGTCGAGCACCCGACGCGCCGCGGTCCGTATCCGAACCGCGGGACAGGTCGCGCGACGGATCCGGGACCGCCTCGTCCCGCCCGCCGTCCACCATTCGCGCTGCCTCCCACCCGACGCCGATTCGGCCGTGCCGGCAGCGAGACCGCGCGCAGCTGGACCGAGTGGCGCTCGAGCGGGTACCGCCAGGCCGGTTGACGCAGTCGTGCCAATCGACGCGCTCCTTCCGGTTCACACGCCGGCCTCGAACTCCCTGGGGAGGGCGCCTCGTCGTTTCCCGGGAGTGCTCCTGGTTTACCGCCCGCCCGGAAACGACGGAGACTCTGGGCCCCCACCCACGCGGTGCGAGCGCCGCGCGGGGCGACGGATCCAAGCTTGCCATCGCTTCGAGCGCAGGGACATAGTTGCCGCTGCCTCCTCGATGACCGCGACGGTCAGGAGATGCTATGAGCTCTGGAGGCGCGATCGAAAGAAACCACACCCCTCACGTTACGTACCGCGCCGGCGGCGAGGCACGGACTCAGCCTGGATGGCCGCGCGGTTGGCTCCGCGAGCCGGGCCCAGACGAGCCCAAGCCTCCCCGGCTCATGGAACGCGTGCGCCAGGCGATCGAAATGCGCCACCTGAGTCGTCGCACCGAGAAGGCCTATGCAGGCTGGATCCGACGCTTCATTCTTTTCCACGGCAAGCGCCACCCCATCGAGATGGGGGAACGGCACGTCACGGCCTTTCTCTCGAGCCTCGCAAGCGACCGCCACGTCAGCGCGTCCACCCAGAACCAGGCGCTCGCGGCCATTCTTTTTCTCTACCGCGACGTCCTCGGGCGCGAGCTCGATTGGCTCGACAGCATCGTTCGCGCCAAGCGACCCGTCAGGCTTCCCGTCGTTCTCACTCACGAGCAGGTGGCCGCGGTTCTGGCCGGCCTGCGCGGCGTCGTGCACATCCAGGCCTCCCTTCTCTACGGCGCCGGCCTCCGGTTGATGGAGTGCGTGCGCCTTCGCGTCAAGGACGTCGACCTGCACCGGAGCCAGATCGTCGTCCGCGACGGAAAGGGCGCGAAGGACCGCGTCACGCTCCTGCCAGATCGTGTCCGGTCGCCGCTCGCGCAACACCTCGAGCGCGTCCGCCAGCTCCACAATCGAGATCTCGAGAGAGGCCTCGGAAGCGTGGAGCTGCCCTTCGCCCTCGGTACCAAGTATCCCAACGCCGACCGCGAGTGGGGCTGGCAGTGGGTCTTCGTCATTGCCGGTGGACCCCTGAGGGTGTTTGCCGGTCAGTGGAGAAAGAGGCGAGACCGCGAGACGCTACGGATCCGCGGGAGCACCGTTGCCGGAGTGGTCCCCCGGTTTCCGCGTAGACGGTGCGCTTTGACGGGGGTGGTCCCCTGGCGGTGAGGCGAGGGACGATCGGGTAAGGGGGAGACGGGAGAGGACCACGGCGGTGGTCCCCTCCCGGAGCAGCCTACTCGTCCAGCGGTGCACCCTGGACATCACGGGGATTGCGGAAGGTCTTTCCGGTGAAGCGGAGGATGGTGGCGCGGTCGAGCAGGCGGTCGACGGTGGCGATGGCTTGTGCCTCGGAGGGGAAGAAGCTCGACCATTTCGAGAAGCCCGTGTTGGCGGTCAGGATGGTGGAGCCTTGGCCGTGCCGAGCGGAGACGACGCGGAAGAGGTACGACGCGGCCTTGGTGTCGAAGGGTTCGTAGCCGAATTCGTCGGCGAGAAGCACGCGGGGCTTGGTGTAGCGACGCAGGGCGCGATGGAAGCTGCCATCAGCGAGGGAGGCGTGGAGGTCTTCGAGCATTTCCGCGGTGATGACGAAGAGGGTCGAGTAGCCCTGGAGGCACGCGGCGTGGGCGAGTGCTTTCGCGACACGGGTTTTGCCGAGGCCGGGTTTGCCCATGCAGAGGATATTCCGGCGCTCCTCGACGAAGCGGCAGTTGAGGAGCTCCTTGACGACGCGAGGCTCGAGCTGGGGCCGAGCGGCGAAGTCGAATGCCTCGAGCCCCTCGACGGTACCGAGGTGAGAGCGTTTGAGTCCGCGGTCGAGCTTGCGGGTGCGGCGAGCGTCGCGCTCGACCTGGAGCAGGATGCGGGTGAAATCGGAGTAGGACAGGGCCTCCTGCTCGGCGCGGCGGAGCAAGTCGGGCAGAGCCTCTGGGATCGCGGTGAGATCGAGATCGAGGGCCAGGCGGGAGAGTTCCTCCGGCGTGGGAGGGAGGACATCGCGGGGTTCTTTACGCTTCATGGTTTGCTTCCCTTCTCGTCGTTGCCTTCGGGCCAATCCCCAGGGCTGCAGGGACATCGCGGTCCGGTGATTCGGTGGGCGCGGTGTCGAGGTGGGCGTAGCCGTCCAGCGAGCCGGAGTCGACTTCACCGAGCAACGCCTGGACACGAGCGGCATTGCCCACGGGCAGGACGGGGGGAGTGCTATCCCGGAGTGGGTGTTCGCGTTCGAGGAGACGACGGACGGCCTGGGAGTCGTGTCGGTGGTAGTGCTGGGCTCGGGACGCCGCGCGCAGAAACGCCTCCTCGCCGTAGGTGTCGGCGAGGCGCCACAGGGCACGGAAGTGGATCGGGGCGAGCGACTTCATGCGACGCTCGATCCCGGCGACGAGATCGGCGAGCGTGGGGAAGCGTTCGAGGAATTGCTCGTCGAGCCTGTGGCCGGGCGTGGCAGGCCCCGGTCGCGGCAGCGTCGCGTAGTGAGCCGGGTCGAGCTGGAGCCGGGCGGGATCGCTTGGATCGGCGTAGCGGTGCGAGAAGGCGACGGCGCCGCGCCGGTCGACGATCTCGAAGTGCTCGGCGTAGAGCCGGACGGCGACCGGGCCGCGGCCGAGCGACGCGGGGACGGTGTAGCGCTTGGCGCCGATGGAGACGGTGGCGTCGTCGTCGATCTCGCGGACGGATTCCTGGAAGACCGGGAAGCGGGCGTCGGGGAGTCGGATGAGGAAGTCGCGCTCGGCGAGCCAGGCCTCCTCGGGGACGAGCCCGGTCGTGCCGTGGATGCGACGGTTGGCGACCTCGGCGGCCCAGATCTGGACGCGGTGGTTGAGATCCTCGAAGCTCGAGAAGACGGAGCCGCGGACGAAGTCCTTTTCGAGGAAGTCGAAGATTCTTTCGGTTTTTCCCTTTCGGTCCGGATCCCGCACGCGACAGAGAAAGGGCTGGAAGCCGTGGTGGCGCGCGAAGTCGAGGAACCGCGGGTGCCAGACAGGCTTGCGGTCGCGGCCGATGCGACCCAGGACGACCGTCGCCATGTTATCGAAGACCACCCGCTGGGTGACGCCCTGAAACGCTTCGAAAGCGCGCGCGAGCCCTTCGAGGAGTGTGCTCTCGCGCTCGTCACGGTAGAAGCGGACGTGGAGCTTGCGGGAGTGGGCGAGGACGCAGCCGAGGCAATGGACCCGCTGGGACGAATCGGCGATCGGGACGGTGTAGACGGACCAGTCGACCTGCATCTCCTCAGCGGGGCGAGTCTCGAAACGGCGCTTGATCGGCTTCCTCGGAGCCAGAGGCCCCTCGAGGGAGCGGACGTAGTCGGCCAGGATCGTGCGACCGCCGGTGAAGCCCAGGGTGCGGATCTCGCGCAGGATGCGTGTGGTGGTCAGACGCTTCTCGACCCGCTCGTGGATCGCTTCGCGGAAGGGATCGAGTTTCGTCGCCGGGGAGGTCGGCGGAGCCGGGTCGTGGCCTTCCTCGCGGAGGATGCGTCGGACGGTCTTGCGATTGAGCAGGACGCGGCGGGCAATCTCCCTGGTGCCATAGCCCTGCTGGTGGAGGTGGAGAATCTGGCGGCGTTGCTCCGGGGATGCCTTCGCTCGGTCGGGTGGTGAAGAGGTCGGGTTCTGCGGTGTCTCCGAGTTCGGAGGCGATTGGGTCTCGTCGCTCACGGTGGTCCTCCATGGATTCGAACGGGTCGAGTGGAGCCAGGGACTGGGCAGTCCTCTGGAGCTGATGGAGCAGGGCGTGATGCTGGGCTTCGAGGCGGCGCCGCTCGGCATCCGTGAGGCCGGAGGGCGGAAGCTCGAAGCGATCGAGATCGAAAAGCGCCTGACGGATGCGCTCGAGGCGCTCCTCGATCCGTGTGGCGAGGGAGCCGAGGGGCGAGGGCCCATCGGGCTGAGGGCGGACGGTGGCGAGGGGGTTGTGCAGAAGAGCGCCGCGCTCGCGCTCGGAGCCGGCCGCGCGCCAGGCGGAGACGAGAGCCAGAGACTCGCGCTCTTTGAGGTGATGGCGGATCACGACATCGAGCAGTGCCCGCTGGGCATCGTGGCGGAGAGCGCTCAAGGCATAGGCGAGTGTCGGTCGGATCTGCCCTTGGTCGAGCTGCTCCTGGGCGGCACGACCCAGGCGGGTCGCGAGGGCGTGACGCCGCACGGCCCACGCCTTGCGACGGCCGAGGAGACGGGCGACGGCGGTGAGCGTGAGACCGTCATCGCGGATGAGCGAATCGACCACCCGCGCCTCGTCCATGGCCGTGAGGGTCCGCGGTGGCGCGTTGGAGCGCAGCAGCAAGGCCTTGCTCTCGGGCGCGGATCGAGCGTGCTCGACGACGGCGGGGACCTCGGTCGCACCCGAGCGGACCCAGCGGGCGAGTCGCTTGAAACCGTCGACGACCTCGAAGGACCCGTCGTGTTGCGGCACGACCCGCAGTGGAAGCTCCGCGAGGGGCTCGTCCGCCGAGGCCCGCGCGGCGCCGGCGCGAAGAGGCGCCCAGCTCGTGCGCAGGCTCTCGACGGACAGGCGGAGCACCGGGCCGGAGTCGGGCCGCGGCCCAGGAGCCGCACCGGCCCTCGGAATCGGCGATACCGGGGCCGGCGCGGGAGTCGCAGGAAGAACGGTCGCCATCACATCGACCGGTAGCCGAGGACGCGGACGCGTGGCTTGCCCTCATAGGTGTCGTGACCGATGCGGATCTGCAGCTCGCACCCGACGAGGTCGGCGAGTTTGAGTTCGTTGCCCTCGCGCGGGTCGAGGCCGCACGCCTGACAGAGGGCGAGCAGGCGCCGTCGGCCGATGCGAAGTGCCTGCGGGCTGGCACCCACGACGACGAAGTACTCGGTGACGCGGTCGCAGGTGGGATCGACGCCCGTGAGGTGGTAGACGACCTGGACGGTGCCGTTGCCGCGCTCGCTGGTGCGCGGGCGTGCCGAGTGGATGGTGCAGGGATGGTAGCCCTCCTTGGGGAGGGCCTCGGTGAAGTCGCTGACCTGGAAACGGATGGCGAAGCTGTTCATCGGTCGTTCCTCCTTTTCGCGCCCGGGGTCTGGACAACAGGGGCGCTTGGAGGCACAGTGGAACCATCGCAACGTGTGTGCGGACGGGGTTAGCTCTCAACGGGTGGCCATGGACATCGGGGTGTGGATGCGTCGTGAGGTGCTCGAGGACAAGCTGGCGCTGCGTCGCGAGCGCAATCCCGAGGGCGCCTGGAATCTCTACCGCTGGCCGAGCGGCTTCGTGGAGGGGGAGGAAAACCGGCTGTTCGTGGCCGCGGAGGGCGCCTGGCGCGGCTACTTCGCACTCGCCGACGGCGCGCTGGTGAACCGAAACGATCCCACCGCGGGCTACGCGCTCCTGTTCGACACGCGGACGTGGACGGCGATCGCACCGGTCCCCGTACGACGGTTCCGGGGCTTCACCTACAGGGTGCCTGCGCTGCCTGAATCGGCGCCGACGCCAGAGGTCTCCGCGACAATCCCCACCGCATCCACGAAGTCGGGTTGATCTCCTCGGGCTCTGGAGCGATCGCCCGGTCGGGGAACTTCAGGCAGGAATGCAACTGTGCTGTTCTTCTTCCGGTCGGGGCGGCTAGCAGCAGGGGCTGTGGAGCTGTGGAAGAGCGAAGCTCTTCCAAGGGCTGCGAAGCAGCCCGGCAGATCCACAGCCCACAAACGGTAACCGAGGGTCCACCACCGACACGCGGGCGTGGGGTCCACCGTCACCGAAGTCTTCCCCGCGACCCGCTTCTATTGCGACAGCGAGACGGGCCAGCGCCGCCGGCATCATCTTCACGAATCCGTCCTGCAGCGTGTCGTCAAGGATGCCGTCCGTCGAGCCGGCATCACCGTCCCCGCGACCTGTCACACGCTGAGGCACTCGTTCGCCACCCACATGCTGGAGAGCGGCTACGACATCCGCACGATCCAGGAGCTGTTGGGGCACAGCGATGTGAAAACGACCCAGATCTACACCCACGTTCTGAACCGTGGGGTCCTTGGCGTCAAGAGCCCCCTCGACAGATAACTCGATAAACATGGCGAACTATGTTTATTGGGTTCTGCGACTAGAGTTCGCGGGATAGCACGGCTGGAGGCGAGCGCGAAATGGGCAACCGCTTTGGTTCGCTTGAGTTCCGAGGAGGCCGAATCCGTTTGACGCGCTACGCCGCAAGGCCGGCTATGTTTATTCGTTATGACTTGTCAGCGAATTTATGTTAGCGGGCGGTGAAGGACACACTCATGCAGAGATCCTGGTCGTACTTCTTGGGGCCGCGCTCCTGGTGCGGCCAGTGCTCGCCTCCGAGGCCGAGGCTGTAGAGCGTCGACCCGATGCGGACGAGGACATGACTGCCCGACCGACACAGGCGGAGGTGGTCGCACTGCTCAAGAAGCGAATCGCAGGTGAGACCGTGAAGTCTCTTGGTCCGATCGACCTCGGGGGCTTCCATTACGCGCGGACTCTCGACCTCGGGGGCGGCCGATCGGTTGTGGCAGTGTCCTGTAATCTTGGCGGTGGTCTTCTGGCTTTCGGCGCCACCGGGGACTTCATCGCAGCACGTAGGACCTGGGAGCAGGCTTCCGTTCAACTCGTCGATCTCGAAGGCGACGGGCAAGATGAGGTGATCACAGTCGAGAAGGACGGGGTGGGGACAGGGCTCGTGAGCTGGATGTACCACGCGTACCGACTTGCTCCCGACCGATGGGAACACCTTTGGTCTGGGGTGAGCTACGAGTCGATCAGCGTCGGATCTCGGAGAGAGGTTCGCGAGGGCCTGCTGCGCTTCGCGAATGCCGGGACGGATCGTGTGCGCTTGGTCTACGTCGAGCGGTCGGGCGATTCCAATAGGTGGTCGACGAGCGAGTGGGCTCTCGATGGTGGCAAGTTCAAGCGTGGTAGGCCCGCCCGCTAACATGGCCGTGAAGCTGTCGGTCCGGTCTGTCACGGCCCGTGCAGAAGACGCACGGTCCGCGCCAGCCCGTCCCGCAGCTTTCGGCCGGCGTTGGACGGACGATCCACGGAGCGTGCGCTCGAGGAGAGAGGTGAATCGTCCGGCACGGAAGCTATGTTGTTCGCCTTGACGTGAGACCGTTCCGCGTCTCACGTGTTTCGCGCGACGGAGGTAAGCCCTATGAGCGAGACGGCGTTAACCCTTCAACACCGAATGCTTCTCGTGGAACGTTCGCTCCGGCGCACCCGGCTTGCCGCCGCAGCTGTAAGTCTCGTCCTGGTGGCATTGGTGGGGATACAGTGCGCTCGCCGACCGCCGAGGTCCTGGATGAGGTCCGCACTCGGCGACTTGTCGTCGTGGACGATGAGGGTCGGGTACGCGTCCAGATCGCACAGGACTTCCAGGACACCGACCGGCGCGCGCGTTCGGCAGGTCTCCTGATCTTCGACAACACGGGATACGAGCGCGGGGGCTTCTCGACGTTTGACGACGGTAGCGTGGTGTTGGCGATGGATGCACCGCGCGGCGTGGGGGATCCAATGCCCGACCGGATTGGCTTGAGGGTGTATCCCGACGGCGGCACGCACATCAACCTTCTGGACAACGAGACGCGAGCAGTCGCAAGGCTTTACACCGAAGCCGATGGCAGCGGCGGCGTCCAGGTGCTCAAGTGGGACATGTCTGCCAAGTTGATCCACTCCAGGACTCTCACCTATGACGGCGATGAGCGCGAAACGAAACCGATGGGGGAAAGAAACCAGTGAGCATGGTGATCGGCAGGCCGTCCAACATGGCCGTGAAGCTGTCGGTCCACGCTGTCACGGGTCGTGCTTGCGCACGCCCCGCGCCAGCGCGGCCCGCAGCTTACGGCCGACGTTAGACACCGAGAAGAGCGCCGAGTATAATCCCGGGCATCAGCGAACGGAGCCCTGTCCATGCGTGATGCGAATCAGATCATTCAACGCACGAAGGCGATTCTCGGCGGGACGCCCTCTTTGCCGGTACTCGTGTTCCCGTTCAAACCTTGCTGGACTATATTGAGGCCGGTGATCGGCTGGACGACTTTCTCGACGAATTTCCGACCGTGAGCCGACAGCAGGCTGTCGCCTTCCTCGAACTCGCCAAGGAGGCTGCCGTTGCCGAAGCGAGTCCTTCTTGACGAGTGCCTCCCTCGCCACCTGAAGCGGTCGCTCGAAGGTCATGAGGTTCGGACTGTTCCCGAGGCCGGTTGGGCCAGCAAAGAGAACGGTGAACTGCTCGCCCTCGCGGCGCCGAACTTCGACATCTTCCTGACAGTCGACCGAAATCTCCCGTTTCAGCAGAATCCGAAGGGCTTCAATATCGGAGTCATCGTGTCGATCGCCCGAGGCAACCGTCTCGTTGATCTCCTTCCTCTCGTTCCAGGGCTCCGTGAGGCGGTCGAGACAGTTCATCGAGGCGAGGTCGTGAGGCTCGGTGTCTAACATGGCCGTGAAGCTGTCGGTCCACGCTGTCACGGGTCGTGCTTAGCACGCCCCGCGCCAGCGCGTCCGCGGCTTTCGGCCGGCGGTTGTACGTCCGGAATCAAGAAGGCCCGGGAGTTTCGAGGATGCAACTCACACATGACGACGCGTGCCAGGGCCCGACTCCCGTCTGCAACTGGGCTCCGATTGTGGGGCGATGAAGTAGCGACGGCGGCAAAGCGGTCTACGTCGGCCCACAAGAGGGTACAGCCCATCCATACGGCATCTGCGTCACGAACGTGCGGTTGGGCGACGGATAGGCCACAGTGAAGGTCACCCTTTCCAAGAAAACGTGTGGTCAGCTGTACTCTTCGGCTACCGATCGCCTCAAGAACGATACCTGAGCGCCGGGCTGGCCGGCTATCGACATGCGTACACAGTGACCGATTTCGAGCCTACCTCCGGTTGGCGCGGCATCGCGCCTGTTCGCGGGCACTGAGGAGAATCTGGTTCACGAAGAATCTACAAACTCCTGTCTCGGATCGCTGGGCAACGCGTTTATCTCGAAGTCGATGACATCCGAGTCCTGGACCACGTGCTGGAACGACCCCTGCCCGCGGGTCAGGTCGGTCTGTTCGCCTGGGGTGAGGGCAAGGTCACGTTTTCGGCCATGACAATCGAGAAGGTGCCCGCCAGAGTGTTCGTGGTCATGCAGTTCTCGGATCCGTACCAACAGCTCTACACCGACGTCATTCAGCCTGCGTGCAAGGAGTTCGGCCTCCGCGCCTACCATGTGGGGGACGTGCCCGGACCCTGGAGTGATCCTCCACGACATCGCCCAGGGCCTTGTTGAAGCAGAAATCGTCATCGCAGAAATCACGCCCATCAAGTGGACTTTCGCAGTTTTCTCGGCTTCGGGGCCTTGCTCTACGGCGATATCGTAGCGCGGCTATGCGGCGTGGGCGAGAGTGTCGAGAAGGACGCTCGCCATTTTTCGCGGGAGCGGTGTTTGCGCGCACGTCGAGAAAATCCTGCGACTCCACAAAGCTCGGCGTAGGGCCGCCAGAGCATCGACAAAGGAGGGCGTGTGCTTGCTTGTGTACCAGGAGAGGAGCTACCAGGTCCGCTGTGGCGCCGTTCGTCGTGATGTACCAAGACCAGACCGCACTGTACAGCCACAGAGAGAGTACGGCGGCCCGTTCCCGGTCCCGTTCCTTTCCAGGTTTGTGGGTCCTCGCCGCCGAGAAACTGCTTCACGTTCCGGAACGTGTCTTCGATGGACCAGCGGCCGGCGTAGTGCTCGGCGACGGTGGGTGCGAGTGCTCCGAGGTCGGTCGTAGGAGGAAGTCGTCGTGCTGTTTGCCGGTCGGATCGCGAACGATCACCAACGAGACCTTGCGGTCCGGACACACTGCGTACCACAACACCGAACGAGACAGCAGGAGACGTTTCACCACCTTACCCCGTTCCTCCACGGCAGCGCGTACCCATCCCGTCCGGCTCCTACGGGCGATCTGCTCCGGGCTGGGTAGCCGCTTGCCCTTCTTGCGCGGACGGCCCCGCTGTCCCTTTCGGCGCGGAGGGGGCGGGTCGTACAGCGCCGCGTCTCTGCGGATCCGGGAGGTGACGTGGGTACGCGGCAAGGAGCGTCCGGCCAGCGAGGCGTAGGCTCCGTCACAGGCCAAGGCGAAGGACCGGGAGGGCAACCAGTTCGCGATCTCCCGGATCATCGCTTCCCCCAGATCCAGGTGTGACGGTCCGCGCTTGCGGTAGAGCCGGGCATTGATTGGAAGTCCCAGCGGCTCGCCACCCCATGGGGGACGGATCCTCGACATTGAGGACCACCAGGTTCAGCCCGAGGGCGTAGACCACCGATTTCGCACGGGACCGGACGGCGTCACGGAAGATTCCTGCGCCTTCGACCTTGCGCCCGGTCTTGTGAAACAGGGTGTCGTCCAGATCCACCTGAAGTTTCCCTTCTTCCGGCGACAGGCGATCCACGAGCGAAATGACCAACAGTTCCCACACGACCACCGTGCTCCAAGCCCCAGCCCGCAGAAACCGATGGTAGGCGTCGTGGCACCGACGACCTGCAGGGTGCATGACCCGGATCATGCGCGTGACGGTGCGGCGCCCCGGGCACAGCACCCAGGCGCAGACCAGGTCGTCGAACAGAGCGAACGACGGTTGGGTGAAGGCTTGCGCAAAGACCGCCAGCAGCAGGTCCCAAGCGTTCGCGGCGCGGCTCACCGTCGCGTCCTCTTCCGTTCCGCCTTCTCCTTCCGGATTCGGTCACGCAGTAACCTGACTCCGGCGAGCGCCTTTGGGTAGGGATCACCTGGACGGCCTGTTTGTACCGCCGGAGCCCGGCTCGGACGTCCGGTACGTCTTGGGGGCGGCTAGGGTGACGATTTGGGTGACGTTGCGGAGGCTGAGAGTGGGGCCGGGGATTCATGAGGGTCGCCTTGGGCGCAAGCGCAGTTTGGCTTCCCGCATTTGCGCCGGAGGACGATCAGGGAACCGCGGAGGAGAAGGGGTTCAGAAGAAGGACGATGCGTGGCTCGAGTCATGGGCGCTCCTTTCTTGTTGCATCTGTTAGCCTACAGGCTAACAGATAGCATACACGAGAAACCATGTCAATAGGGCCACGCCTCGCTCGGCTCAGTTGGTTATGGAATCCGACTCGAAGGGAGGAACGTCGAGAACAGCATCAAAAAGTGCGAAAGTCCACATCAACCAAAACGTCTTCTACGAGCTGGGCTACGCCCACGCACTCGGCAAGCCGACGATTCTGCTCGCCGAAAAGGGCAAGCAGCTTCCGTTCGATGTGTCCGGATATCGATACCTGTGTTACGAAAACAGTATCGGGGGCAAGCGCAAGGTGGACGAGGCACTCCGTAAGCATCTTGCCGCTATCCTTCATGAGTGAGCGCGGAGGCCGGACGTATAACAACAGCGTGAACCTGCCGTTCCGCCCCTGTCACGGTCCGTGCTGACGCCGCAGGCCCACGCCGCGGCCGGCTCGCAGGTTACGCTGAGCGTTGGGCCGACAGCTGTTGACCGCCGCGGCAAATATGCATATAGTACAGACGTGAGAGTCGTGTGGGATTCGGCGAAGGCCAAGGCGAACTTTCTGAAGCACCGCATTCGCTTCTCCGACGCGGCAGGTGTTCTCTTCGATCCGATGGCTCTGACGCACGAGGACGAGCGGAATGAAGGAGAGCGTCGGTTTGTCTCGATCGGCATCGATCATCTGACTCGCGTCGTGGTCGTTGTCTTCGCGTCACGCGGCGACTCCATTCGACTCATCTCGGCGCGACGCGCGTCGAAGAGGGAACGGTACGAATATGCGCAAAGAGTACGATTTTAGCGGGGCTCGTCAGGGCGCGGTGATCAAGCAGCCTGGCAAGACGCGGATCACGATCTACCTCGATGATGACGTGCTTCAGGCATTCCGCGAGCGGGCCGAAGCGAGTGCCCGCGGGTCTCAAACGATGATCAACGACGCTCTACGTGAGCACTTGGGCAAGGCCTCGCAGCCACTTGACGCGCGGACGCTACGCCGCATTCTCCGAGAGGAACTCCGACGGACCGGGTGAGTGGGAGATGCGGCCCAACAACGCGATTCAGTTGTCGGTCTGCGTTGTCGCGCCGCGTGCTGTCGCACGCGTCGCGCCAACCCAGCCCGCGACTGATCGCGAGCGTTGGACGGACACAGAGGATCGCGACGTTGAAGCGTAGACGCGGAACCGCTGGGTGCTGCGCAGTGACCCTTGGATTTCTGCTTGCCGTGCGCGCGGCGGAGCGGCCCGGCGTTGATCAGGGTGGCCTGCGGCTGGTTGTGACTTCCGACAAGTCAGTCTACGGCGTCGGGGAGCCCATTCGCCTGCGCCTCGCCTGGACCAACACCGGCCCGGTCGAATTGCGGATTCCTACCTGGCCCGGGTCCCAGATGGGGGCAACGGCAGCACGATATGGTGGGGGAGAGCCGACGCTTCTCGCGCTCGCCATCTACCACAACGGGCAGGAGCGGGTTCTTTACAGCGGCTCCATCGGGAGCGGGGCCGACCAAGGACTTCGAATCGAGCCAGGCGAGCGCCGCCAGACCGAGTTCTCGATCCACGATACATACGACATGACGCGGCCGGGTCGCTACGTGGTCCGAGTAGCCTATGCCGGGTTTGATGACGATCATGCACCTCCGCACGCATGGAAAGGCCTCCTCGTGCATCCAGACTTCACGTTCACCGTCAGAGGCAAAGGCGAACCATGAGCCGTCCAACAACGCGCTGCAGCGGCCGGTCTCGCGTGTCACGGCCCTTGCTGAGGAGCGCAAGGGCCGCGCCACGCGACCCCGCCGCTGAGCGCGAGCGTTATACGTCCGGAATCAAGAAGGCAGGAGAGTTTCAAGGATGCAACTCACACATGACGACGCGTGCCAGGGCCCGACTCCCGTCTGCAACTGGGCTCCGATTGTGGGGCGATGGAGTTTCGACGGCGGCAAAGCGGTCTACGTCGGCCCACAAGAGGGTACAGCCCATCCATACGGCATCTGCGTCACGAACGTGCGGTTGGGCGACGGAACGGCCACAGTGAAGGTCACCCTTTCCAAGAAGACGTCTGGTCGGCTGCTCTTCGGCTACCGATCGCCTCAAGAACGATACCTGAGCGCCGGGCTGGCCGGCTATCGACATGCGTACACAGTGACCGATTTCGAGCCTACCTCCGGTTGGCGCGGCGTCGCGCTCGCGGGCACTGAGGAGAATCTCGTTCACGAAAGAGAGTACAAACTCCTGTCTCGGATCGCTGGGCAACGCGTTTATCTCGAAGTCGATGACATCCGAGTCCTGGACCACGTGCTGGAACGACCCCTGCCCGCGGGTCAGGTCGGTCTGTTCGCCTGGGGTGAGGGCAAGGTCACGTTTTCGGCCATGACAATCGAGAAGGTGCCCGCCAGAGTGTTCGTGGTCATGCAGTTCTCGGATCCGTACCAACAGCTCTACACCGACGTCATTCAGCCTGCGTGCAAGGAGTTCGGCCTCCGCGCCTACCATGTGGGGGACGTGCCCGGACCTGGAGTGATCCTCCACGACATCGCCCAGGGCCTTGTTGAAGCAGAAATCGTCATCGCAGAAATCACGCCCATCAACCAAAACGTCTTCTACGAGCTGGGCTA
Source organism: Terriglobia bacterium (assembly GCA_963699985.1). GTDB lineage: Bacteria > Acidobacteriota > Polarisedimenticolia > Polarisedimenticolales > CAVOVZ01 > CAVOVZ01. Next base: position 41,990 of record CAVOVZ010000020.1, on the reverse strand, counting down.
CGCCCACGCACTCGGCAAGCCGACGATTCTGCTCGCCGAAAAGGGCAAGCAGCTTCCGTTCGATGTGTCCGGATATCGATGCCTGTTCTACGAAAACAGTATCGGGGGCAAGCGCAAGGTGGACGAGGCACTCCGTAAGCATCTTGCCGCTATCCTTCATGAGTGAGCGCGGAGGCCGGACGTATAACAACAGCGTGAACCTGCCGTTCCGCCCTGTCACGGTCCGTGCTGACGCACGGCCCGCGCCAGGCCGGCTCGCAGGTTACGCTGAGCGTTAGATGACCGGAGGAAAGCAGAACGTGAGGAACCGACTTGCACTGACCGCATTCAGCCTCCTCCTGTGTGCCAGACCCAGCGTGGCGAGCGAAACCGACACGCCAGCTGAAGCTGGTCCAATCGGTCCATACTCACTGGCAAGCGTCACGTTCGAATACACGGAGGGCGGGCCGTACGGCAGTACTACCACGATAGTACGGGGCGACGGCACGGGAACACGCATGAGCCAAGGGGGACTCGGTCGCGAAGCGAGTCAGGCCATCACCGTCGAGCCGAAGAGCGTGTTTGAACTGCTGGAGTCTCTGTTACCGAAAACGCTTCTTCGAGCTTCGGAACCAAATTGGTCCCCCGAATTCACCGCGCCTCCGGCCGGACGGCACTATCGACGTGATGGCCACGGTTATCGCGGACGGTGGCGGGCGCACCATCAAGGTGAGTATCGGCAACTACTCAAAGGCTGTGGGCTATTCTGACTTCAGCGCCGACGCGCCAGCTGTGCTTGTCGAACTCGCTCGCCGCATCAGTGAGTTGCCTATTCGCACGGTAACGAAGTGACACGCCCGGAGGCCGGTCATCTAACAACCCGTTCCAGCGGTCGGTTCGCACGTCACGCGCCTTGCTTGCGCAAGGCGCGCGCCGCGCGCCCCGCCGCTGAACGTGTGCGTTAGGCTTCGCGGGAAGGACAGGAAAACGATGAACCGCAACCTCGAGGGATCGAACTGGCGAAGTTGGCTGCTACTTGCCTCCGCGTTGGCTTGTGCTGGCATTCGACCGCTCGTTGCGTCGCGGGACCCTGTGGACCTGGGAGCGGGCCCCGCGAACGAGTGCAATGGGACACATGTGGTGGTGGGCGTCATGAGCGACGCTCCAACGCCGAGCTGCGAAAACGGGCCTCCCTGGTGGCGTTTCGTCCGGGTCCAACGTTGGATCAAAGGAACCGGGCCGGACACTGTAACGGTGGCGTCGTTCGCGGGCAGGTGCGTTCGCAAGACTACCGGCGGCGGATCTATTGTGGTGGCCGTCGTTTCCGGCATGCCTGCACTCCCCGACCCCGGGACGCGGGTGCTGATCCTCATGAGCGCGTATGCGCAGTCGGCGACTTTTCAACCAAGTCGAGTGATTGAGTTGAACGGGCCAGAGAGCGAAGACGCAATTCGGAACGTGGAAGTAGCATGCGGTGGCGCGAAGCCTAACACGCGCGTGAACCCGCCGGTCGGACCCGTCACGGCCCTTGCACAAGACGCAAGGACCGCGCCGGTCCCGCCCGCGGGTTACGCGCAACGTTGGGCCGACAGCTGTTGACCGCCGCGGCAAATATGCATATAGTACAGACGTGAGAGTCGTGTGGGATTCGGCGAAGGCCAAGGCGAACTTTCTGAAGCACCGCATTCGCTTCTCCGACGCGGCAGGTGTTCTCTTCGATCCGATGGCTCTGACGCACGAGGACGAGCGGAATGAAGGAGAGCGTCGGTTTGTCTCGATCGGCATCGATCATCTGACTCGCGTCGTGGTCGTTGTCTTCGCGTCACGCGGCGACTCCATTCGACTCATCTCGGCGCGACGCGCGTCGAAGAGGGAACGGTACGAATATGCGCAAAGAGTACGATTTTAGCGGGGCTCGTCAGGGCGCGGTGATCAAGCAGCCTGGCAAGACGCGGATCACGATCTACCTCGATGATGACGTGCTTCAGGCATTCCGCGAGCGGGCCGAAGCGAGTGCCCGCGGGTACCAAACGATGATCAACGACGCTCTACGTGAGCACTTGGGCAAGGCCTCGCAGCCACTTGACGCGCGGACGCTACGCCGCATTCTCCGAGAGGAACTCCGACGGACCGGGTGAGTGGGAGATGCGGCCCAACAACGCGATTCAGTTGTCGGTCTGCGTTGTCGCGCCGCGTGCTGTCGCACGCGTCGCGCCAACCCAGCCCGCAACTGATCGCGAGCGTTAGACGACGAGAACACTGATCCGCCCTCTTGCGTAGGAGACCGGGACATGAAGAGCGTCTTCATCAGCCACAGTTGGCACGACAAGGCGTTGGCCCGCCGTATCGCAGAGACAGTTCAGGCGTTTGGCGGGCGGGTGTGGCTTGACGAAGCAGAGATCAAGATCGGCGACTCACTCGTAGAGAAGATCCGCCAGGGAATAGACAATGTCGATTATGTGATTGCGCTTCTCTCGAACAAGTCCGTTTCCTCCGAGTGGGTCAAGAAGGAACTGGATGTCGCGATGAATCAAGAGATTGCTGGGCGCCGGGTAAAGGTGCTGCCGATTCTCGCAACCCGCTGCGAACTCCCCGGCTTCTTGCAGGGAAAGCTCTACGCGGACATGTCCACCAAGAAGAGCTACCGTACATCTCTGCCAATGTTGCTGGATCGCCTCGGCGTTCCCTCTGATCAGATCGCCAAAGCGAACGATGCCGGTTCCCCAAGAAGGCGGTTGACGGCGGCTTGGGTCCGCGCTCTAGGAGACGCACTCGCAAGTGAGGACGAGTCGGCGAAGTACAAAGCGCTCAAGAGCGCGCCTACCCATGAGGGGGAACAACTGCTTCTTCACATGGACGTGCTGGAGCAGCTGTTTCACGTCGCGCTGAGCGAAGGACCAATCCACATTCGGTGCCGGGCTATCGAGATCCTGGCCTCGGTCGACGACCGCAATCTCGCATACCGCTTCGAGCCGCTACTTCTGGATCCAGTTCCCCAGGTAGTGTGCGCCGCTGTCGGAGCCTTGGGGCGACTGAAGGCTGAGGCAAGCAGCAGGCCGGTTCTGATCTTGATGGACTCCGGCATGGACCCGAGCGTGTTACACGCGTGTCTGAGCTTCTTCGCGCGAGTCGCGCTCGACGAGCGCGCAGCCGTTCTGTCCTTTCTCTCCTCTTGCGAACGTCTTGCCACATCCCACGATCGGGGCCTGCACTTCATGATTACCGAATCGCTTGTTAAGCAAGCTGAGTCGCATAGCGACATCCTTGTTCCGCGACTAGTCCCCGTCCTTGCCTCATCAGACCAGGATTCTGCGATGGCGGTCGTGCGGGGGCTGTCGGAGTTCGCCGGGAACTTCTATGTAGTGTCAGCGAAGCTCCGGGCTGATTTGAGCGAGGCAATCCTCGCATGCTGTGAGTCGACGAACCCATCACTCGCGGCACATGCGTTGGTTGCCGGGATCGTTCTCGCAGACTCACTGGGTGGCGAGAAGCATCGAGAGGCGGTTTGGGGAAAGCTACAAGGGGCGAGCAGGTGGACGGCGCTGGAGTTCTTTGAAACACTGGGGGACTACCGGCTTTCTGCGGTGTTCGACGGATCCGGCGACGTCAAGGCACTCATCGGATTGTTCGGGATGCACGACGCCGAAGTCGACGCGAAGATCGAAGATGCGCTCGCTGAAGTTGGGACGCCCGAGTGCTTAGAGCATCTTAGCACCCGCGCCTATCGACCTCAGGGCTGGGCGAAAGTGCACGTTCTGCGCAACGCGTTCGACCTGCCTAGTTGCACGGCGGCACTGAAAGAGATGATCACCAACGCAAGTCAGGAGCTTCCTGGATATACCCTGCCGGAAGGAGACGCGTTTGCTTCCCTGGCACTATACAAGGCAGGAGTTCTGGGACTGGCCGAGTCGCTGGCTAGGTTCCCAAAGAAGTTTGAAGGCACGTACAGAGCTGATCACCACAGAAGGCTAGGATGCTTGAGAATCAGAACTTGTTGCGAATGAGTCGAGTTTCATGAAGCGAGTTTCTCCTTGGCGCACCATGCGTCGATGGCGTTTTCGACGCACTCGAAGGCTGCACGGAGGCGACGATCGGAGGCCACCGCGGTCGGTGCGATGCTGGCGAGTCCGGGCCGTAGCATCCGGGCGTAGGCCCTCGTGAAGAAGAGGGCGGCTCGAAAGCCGAGAGGAGTGGGTCGGTAGCGATGGGTTTTCGGGATCCGTTCGATCATGCCGTGGAGGCGGAGTCGTCGAAGGTCGTAGGCGACCTTGCCGGCGGTGAGTTGGCTGGACCGAAGCCCAGCAAGTGAGCCAGCAGCTCGCGCATTTCCGAGTTGGAGAACCCCTCGGGCAGAAGACGGAAAACCACCAGGGTGCTCAACAGGGCTTGCACGCGCGGATCACCGAAACGCAGCGCTGAAGCACTCTGACCGCCGATCCGTCCGGCCTCGAAGCTGATCGAACGTCGTCTCCCCAATGGAGCAATCGTGGCTGATCCTCTGGACGTCGAGAAGACGTCGGTTGGCTTGGAAGCCGATCTGCCTCAAGGCAGGGAGGTTCTTCAATTCTTGCCGATACCGAAATCGCGGGTATTGTTGATGGTGGTTTCGGTGCGAAGGGCCCGTCCCTCCTTGTGATACTGCTTGATCCGGGAGCGCTTGTCATCGACATGAAACGACGGAACCACCCCGTCAGTAATGACGCGGGTGCGGAAGCGGCCAGGTGTCGACCAGTTACGCGGCGATCGAAGATCAACTGGACCTGATCGGGCCGACCGATGTCGAGATTCTCTCGGATCACTTCCTCGAAGAACACGCTGCCGGGGAGGGGCCGGTCCAGGACCTGAGTCAGCGAGAACTCCGCCTGGAGGATGGAGACTGGTACCGGTAGCCGGCCTCTCTATCCTTCCGCGAGAAGGATGCGGCAGCAACCGCAGCCACTTCCGCAACAAGCGTCGATCTTCTCGCCCGACAGTCCATCGCAGAGGGCCTGGAGCCGTTTGGGATCGTGACAAGTGACGACCCCATTGTCGAGAGCCTCATATCCGACCCTTGCGCGTCAACTGCCGCTTAGCGTACTCGTGGCCGTTGAGACACAGCTTGGCGGTGTAGGGGAAATAGGTGCAGAACTTCAGGAAGAAGGGTCCGAAGTCGCGTCCACGCAGTAGAAGTAGAACTGGTTCACCATGGCGGTGGATCGAACCAGCCATGGATAGGGGCCACCGGTCTTCATCTCGTCGCCGCTCGGTTCGAAACACCGGCGTCTTCTCCTGAGCTTTGCCGACGAACACCACCCCTTCGTCGCCCTCGAACTTCTCCGCTGTTCTCTCGCGACGTCATCTTTGCTCTGGCCCTTGCTGAACGGTACCACCGGAATCTGTCTCCCGCCGAACTCCTCGAGACGCGCTACGAATGCCTTGCTGATCGGATCCATCAAGGCGCGAGGCAATGTGTGGCCTCGATGATAACGAAAGAAGCGGCCACCCCCAGCTCACGCTGGAACCCAGGAACGTAGACGTTCAAGTACATCCGGTCGATCCCTCGACCAAGGGACCCGTGCTCAGCCAGTACTTCGGAAACACTTCGTGCTACACTCATTTCCGGCTCCGGTTGACCCGATCCTTCGGGAACCACCGACCGCTTCGCGGTCCAATATGGGGGTCGAGTCATCGACCCTACCGGCTCGACCGGGGCCATTTCTATCACGAGGTGGCCTCTTGCTCCCTATAGCTCGTCGGTCTGAGGCGGAGCCTGGTTAGCTTTCTGTCTCAAGCAGCTGACGAAGGACGCAACAGCTTCTGAAAGAAGGAGTATTTCGCGGCTGCTGACTCCTCTCCCCGGACGGACAGGAATGATCGTGGGCCGTGTGGCGTCGTCTAACCTCGATTTTCACACCAGCGACATCGGCTAACGCAAACCGCCTGAAGCATACGCCTGCCGCCTCGTTTTCCGCGTCAGCAGCTCGCTGTTCCTCACCGACCCCTCCAAGTGCGTTATCGAGTGTGCGTTCTTATACGGGTCGATTAAAGGAGCATTCCAGCGACCTCAGCGTCAGGCGTTGAACGCCGACCACTGCGCCGACGAACCTCGTAACGCATGTTTATGGCCTATTCTTGCCAATTCATTCGTGCGGTGGCAGCCTGCCTTCGGGGGTCTTGACCGAGACGGCTGGATCTGATGTAGAATGTCGGAGTGGATAGAACACCGGATGCGATAACTGACGAAGCGCGCTTCTTTCTCGAGCCCGCTCACACGCGCCAACGCCAGTACGAGGCTCTGCGGGCGTACTTTGCCGAGGGCCTGCCGTCCGCCGAAGCGGCTCGCCGCTTCGGCTACCAACCCGGCTCCTTTCGCATCCTTTGCTGGCGGTTTCGCCACCGAGATGGAGCGGGACTTCTTTTCGGGACATCCCTCACGGATCCAAGTCCCAGCCCCGCAAGGACGCCGTGCGCGAGCGCGTCGTCTCGCTGCGCAAGCGCAACCTCTCGGTGTACGACATCCGCGACGAGCTGGAGCATTCCGGCAAGGACCGGCTCAGCGTCACCGCCATCCAGGAGGTGCTGCGCGAGGAAGGCTTCGCGCGCCTGCCCCGCCGGCTCGACGAGGAACGTCCCAACCGCCCTCGGCCAATGGCCGATGCCATCGCCGACGTGCGGATGTTCTCTCCCTTCAGCCCGGCGAGTTCTCCACCCATGCAGGAGGCCTGTTCTTGCTGCTTCCACTGCTGGCCCGTCTGGACCTCGATGCCGTGGTAAAGAGATGCGCCTTCCCGGGCACGAAGATGATCCCCGCCGCACATGCCGTCCGGGCGGCCCTGCTGCTCAAGCTGCTCGGCAAGTCCCGCCGCAGCCACGTGATGGACCTGGTCTTCGATCCGGGAGTCGCCCTCGCCGCCGGGCTCAACGCCATCCCGAAGGCCACGTTCATGTCGCAGTATTCTTCGCGCCTGGGTCGCAAGGCGCTCGTCCGACTCCTCGGTGCATGGATCGAGAAGCTGCGCGACGAGAAGCTCGTCGACGCATCCTCGTTCGACCTCGACTTCCACTCCATCTCGTATTTCGGCGAGGACCCGTTCGTCGAGAAGCACTACGTCCCCCGGCGCAGCCAGCGGCGCAAGGCCGTCCTCGCCTTTCTCGCACGAGATGCGGGTGGCAACGTCTTTTGCTACTCGAACACCGACATCCGCAAGGGCGAGGAGGCCGATGAGGTCTTGCGGTTCGTGAAGTTCTGGGAACAGCGCTACGGCGAACATCACCAACACCTGGTCTTCGACTCCAAGCTGACGACCCACGCGAACCTCTCCACACTCCACAACGAACTGGAAGTCACCTTCGTCACCCTGCGGCGACGCTCGCCGAAGCTCATGGCCGAGATCGCGACGCTGCCGCGCTCCGCCTGGCGGACCGTTCACCTGGACGTGCCCCACCGCAAGTTCAAGACCCCTCGCGTGGTCGACCAGCGGATCCAGCTTCGGAGCTTCAAGGGGACCCTGCGGCAACTTCTGATCCGGGACCTCGGTCACGACGAGCCCACGATCCTGCTGACCAACGACCTGACTTCCTCCCTGAAGGCGGTGATCACCCGGTACGCACGGCGAATGCTGACCAGCCATCGAGAACGGTCTGGCAGACAGCGTGGACTTCTTCCACCTCGACTCGCTGTCTTCCGCCGTCGCTCTGAATGTCGATTTCGACGTGCTCCTGACCGTCATCGCCAGTGGCATCTACCGCCGGTTCCACCGAGCACCCTGCACGGCTACGAGCGTGCGCGCGCGCCCGGCAAATCTTCCGGCGTTTCCTTCGACACCACGGCGAGGGTCGCCATCTCTGGAACTTCAGGACCGCGTGACCGTCCGACTGCCTCGCCGGGCACACAACCCGATCCTGCTCGACGCAGGTCTCATCGGAACGACGACCACGATACCCTGGTGGGGAGGATGCCCCCTCACGGTCGAGGTCGTGTGACAGCCCCCTGGCCGCGGCCGTCACGCGCGCTTTCCGTTAACCGTTCTGGTGGTGTGAAAATCCAGGCTAACAGCGCGATTCAGTTGTCGGTCTGTGTTGTCACGCCGCGTGCTTGCGCACGCGTCGCGCCAACCCCGCCCGCAACTGATCGCGGGCGTTCGAGACGCATCCCGAAGGAACATGGACACACAACCACGATCCGGCGCGTGGCTCGTCACCCTGGGACTGATGGCGATCCTGCCGATCAACGCGGGAGGACTGCCCGCCTATTCGGGTCGAGGTGCCGGGCAAGGTGTTCAACGCTCGTGCCAAGATCGACGCCGCTGTGATCAACGACACCGACCGTCCGATCTATCTCAAGTGGACATCCCCTGGGTCCGTTCCGCTTCCACAGAGACGCTCGGAGGCGACGGGCGCGTGGGACAGGGGCAAGGGCCCGATCCAGTGTGGCACCGTCCCGCACCCCGAGTCGCCACGAGAGGTCCCGCCAAGGTCGAAGGTCACGATGGCGGTGTGGTGGGATGACGCGCTGGCTGAGATCGATGGAGTAGAGGCGTTCTACACCCAAGCAGGCGAATACCTCAAGCTGCATGGTACGTTCCGAGTGGGCGTGGTCTACTCACTTGAGCCATGGACCATCGGACAGCGCCCGAGCAAGGTACTGGAAGCTGTGTCAGAACCATTTGAGGTAAAGCCGTAGCCGGAGCGTCTAACATGGCGATTCAGCTGTCGGAATGGGTTGTCACGCCGCGTGCTTGCGCACGCGTCGCGCCAACCCATTCCGCAGCTGATCGCCAGCGTTATGCGGACGTGGCACGAGGTTAAGCGCGGCAGCACCACGGGCTGGATCGAGGCCCATACCCGGATGGAAGGAGAAGGAGAGAACATGACGACCCGAACTGTCGACAGCTCACAACGCGTCGCCGCGAAGATCTTCGGACTCGCCTACCTGCCCTCCTTCGTACTCGTCGTTGCGGTCAACTTTGGCATCCTACAGCCGCTAATCGCCGGCGTGGATCCAGCACAGGCGGCGAAGAACATCCTGGCGCACGAGACGTTGCTCCGCGTCGGCCTCGCGGGCTTTATCCTCTACTGCGTCGCCGTGCTCGTGGTGAGCGCCGCCCCCTATGTCATCCTCAAGCCGGTGGACGAGAACCTCGCCCTGCTCGCCGCTTTCGGCCGGCTCGGTCCATGGCTTTACCTGGCTCCTGGTTGCGCTGAACAACTTCACCGCCCTGAGGCTGCTGAGCCGTCCCGAGTACGCGGGGTTCCCGTCTGATCAATTGCCGGTCCAGGCGCGGCTATACCTCTCGGGTTTCGACCAGTACTACGTCGGCCTGCTGTTCTGGTCCCTGGGAGCCACCGTCGGCGCCTACCTGTGGCTCAAAGCGCGCTACGTCCCCAGCGCGCTGGCCGCCTTGGGCATCCTGGCGAGCGCATGGTGCGCGGTCTGTACCTCTGCGTTGCTTATCTCTCCGGGCTTCTCGAAGGTCGTCAACCTGTGGGCGTTCGACATGCCGATGGTGCTCTTCGAGATCGCTCTGAGCCTCCTGCTTCTGTTTCGTGGCTTGCGACCATCCGGCCATGCCACGGATCACCTATAGAGTCTCAGGCACGCAAGTGGGCGCTTGAGAGGCGAGATACGCCGCATAACAACGCGTCGCAGCTGACGGCCGGCAACCGAACATCGGTAGTAAACTCGGAGGTACGCGCAGTTGCCGGCCGCAGCTGAACGCGGACGTTCGACGGAACTCGACCGTGCTGGGTTGACACGCGCGAGTCAGCGAGCCGGGGTCTGATAAGGTGTCACGGTGAAGGTACGCGAGGTCATCCGCCAGCTCGAGCGCGAGGGTTGGGAGTTGGTGGTAACCCGAGGGAGCCATCGGCAATTCAAGCATCCGGCGAAGCCCGGCCGGGTGACGGTCAGCGGAGGCCTGGGTGACGACATGCCCAAAGGCACTCTCGCATCGGTGAAGCGCCAAGCGGGGCGGAAGGGAGTCCGGTGATGCGAAGAGTCCGATATCTTGTTCGGATCAACAAGGACCCGGATAGCGACTGGGGGGCATCCGTTCCAGATCTTCCGGGGTGTGTGGCAACGGGGAGAACGATCGACTCTGCCCTGCGGAGAATCCAAGGCGCGATCGAACTCCATCTTCGCGGCATGAAGGAGGACGGTCTTCAACCCCCGCGCCCCCGCCAACGGAGCGTCGTGCCGCAGAGGACGGCGCGCGAAATCGATTTCTATGCAAGCGTCGAGGTGGCTGCGTAATGGGCGACACGCCGGCGCGCGAACGCCTGCCACGTCCGTCGAACTACCGGCTGAACCCGCCGGTCGGTCCCGTCACGGCGCTTGCAAACGGCGCAAGCGCCGCGCCGGTCCCGCCCGCGGGTTAGCCGTACGTTCGACGGACAGAGCAAGGCGCGGACCGGAATGAGAAGACGCAACGTCGTTGTGGTTATCCTTGCGATGGTTCTCCTTTCCGCAGGAGCGGCAGCGTCGAAACGGGTGCGCGTGCCGACGATGAATGATCTCGCGACGGTCTGGGTGGGCGCCTCACCGATGAGCGTTGAGTACTTGCGTCTCGAACTGACCGAGTCCGGGAAGGGCATTCTCACGGTGCAGTACCTCCCGGAGCATCCCGCGAGGGCTTATCGGGTGACACGAACGACTCTGACGAAGTATCGAGTTGTCTTTGAGGTGCAGCCTGCTGAGCCAGATGCCGCGCCGATCTATCTCCGGGGCGACGCGATTCCGGGACATCTCGAGCCTCGAAATGGGCGGAACCAATCCCGACTGGAAAAGACCGGTCGTGCTCGAACCCCTCCCCGTCCTCTTGGATCGCATCGAAGCAGTGACGCGACGGGCGCGCGAAGTTGGAAACGTAGAGGAAGAGTGAGCAAGCCGTCGAATTTAAGTTCGCCGGACAAGAACAAGGCGCGGAGCGGAATGAGAGGACGAAACGTCCTCATGGTTGTCCTCACGTTGGTTCTCGTTTCCGCAGGAGCGGCTGCGTCGAAACGGGTGCGCGTGCCGACGACGAAGGACCTCGCGACGGTTTGGGTAGGCGCGTCGCCGATCAGCGTTGAGTACTTGCGTCTCGAACTGACCGAGTCCGGGAAGGGCATTCTCACGGTGCAGTACCTTCCGGAGCATCCCGCCAGGGCTTATCGTGTGACACGAACGACTCTGACGAAGTATCGAGTAGTCTTTGAGGTGCAGCCTGTTGAGCCAGATGCCGCGCCGACTATCTCCGGGGTGACGCGATTCCGGGACATTCGAGCTTGAAATGGGCGGAACCAATCCCGACTGGAAAAGCCCAGTCGTGCTTTTAGCCCCTCCCCGACCTCTTGGATCGCATAGAAGCAGTGACGCGACGCGCACGCGAAGTTGGAGACGTTGAGGAAAAGTGAGCAAGCCGTCGAACAACGCGATTCAGCTGCCGGTCTGGGTTGTCACGGTCCGTGCAAACAGCGCACGGCCCGCGCCAACCCAGCCGCAGCTGATCGCGAGCGTTAGCCTGGATTTTCACACCACCAGAACGGTTAACGGAAAGCGCGCGTGACGGCCGCGGCCAGGGGGCTGTCACACGACCTCGACCGTGAGGGGGCATCCTCCCCACCAGGGTATCGTGGTCGTCGTTCCGATGAGACCTGCGTCGAGCAGGATCGGGTTGTGTGCCCGGCGAGGCAGTCGGACGGTCACGCGGTCCTGAGTTCTCGAGATGGCGACCCTCGCCGTGGTGTCGAGGAAACGCCGGAAGATTTGCCGGGCGCGCGCACGCTCGTAGCCGTGCAGGGTGCTGGCGAACCGGCGGTAGATGCCACTGGCGATGACGGTCAGGAGCACGTCGAAATCGACATTCAGAGCGACGGCGGAAGACAGCGAGTCGAGGTGGAAGAAGTCCACGCTGTCTGCCAGACCGTTCTCGATCAGCATTCGCCGTGCGTACCGGGTGATCACCGCCTTCAGGGAGGAAGTCAGGTCGTTGGTCAGCAGGATCGTGGGCTCGTCGTGACCGAGGTCCCGGATCAGAAGTTGCCGCAGGGTCCCCTTGTAGTCCCGAAGCTGGATCCGCTGGTCGACCACGCGAGGGGTCTTGAACTTGCGGTGGGGCACGTCCAGGTGAACGGTCCGCCAGGCGGAGCGCGGCAGCGTCGCGATCTCGGCCATGAGCTTCGGCGAGCGTCGCCGCAGGGTGACGAAGGTGACTTCCAGTTCGTTGTGGAGTGTGGAGAGGTTCGCGTGGGTCGTCAGCTTGGAGTCGAAGACCAGGTGTCGTGGACGTTCGCCGTAGCGCTGTTCCCAGAACTTCACGAACCGCAAGACCTCATCGGCCTCCTCGCCCTTGCGGATGTCGGTGTTCGAGTAGCAAAAGACGTTGCCACCCGCATCTCGTGCGAGAAAGGCGAGGACGGCCTTGCGCCGCTGGCTGCGCCGGGGGACGTAGTGCTTCTCGACGAACGGGTCCTCGCCGAAATACGAGATGGAGTGGAAGTCGAGGTCGAACGAGGATGCGTCGACGAGCTTCTCGTCGCGCAGCTTCTCGATCCATGCACCGAGGAGTCGGACGAGCGCCTTGCGACCCAGGCGCGAAGAATACTGCGACATGAACGTGGCCTTCGGGATGGCGTTGAGCCCGGCGGCGAGGGCGACTCCCGGATCGAAGACCAGGTCCATCACGTGGCTGCGGCGGGACTTGCCGAGCAGCTTGAGCAGCAGGGCCGCCCGGACGGCATGTGCGGCGGGGATCATCTTCGTGCCCGGGAAGGCGCATCTCTTTACCACGGCATCGAGGTCCAGACGGGCCAGCAGTGGAAGCAGCAAGAACAGGCCTCCTGCATGGGTGGAGAACTCGCCGGGCTGAAGGGAGAACATCCGCACGTCGGCGATGGCATCGGCCATTGGCCGAGGGCGGTTGGGACGTTCCTCGTCGAGCCGGCGGGGCAGGCGCGCGAAGCCTTCCTCGCGCAGCACCTCCTGGATGGCGGTGACGCTGAGCCGGTCCTTGCCCGAACGCTCCAGCTCGTCGCGGATGTCGTACACCGAGAGGTTGCGCTTGCGCAGCGAGACGACGCGCTCGCGCACGGCGTCCTTGCGGGGCTGGGACTTGGATCCGTGAGGGATGTCCCGAAAGAAGTCCCGCTCCATCTCGTGGCGAAACCGCCAGCAAAGGATGCGAAAGGAGCCGGGTTGGTAGCCGAAGCGGCGAGCCGCTTCGGCGGACGGCAGGCCCTCGGCAAAGTACGCCCGCAGAGCCTCGTACTGGCGTTGGCGCGTGTGAGCGGGCTCGAGAAAGAAGCGCGCTTCGTCAGTTATCGCATCCGGTGTTCTATCCACTCCGACATTCTACATCAGATCCAGCCGTCTCGGTCAAGACCCCCGAAGGCAGGCTGCCACCGCACGAATGAATTGGCAAGAATAGGCCATAAACATGCGTTACGAGGTTCGTCGGCGCAGTGGTCGGCGTTCAACGCCTGACGCTGAGGTCGCTGGAATGCTCCTTTAATTGACCCGTATAAGAACGCACACTCGATAACGCACTTGGAGGGGTCGGTGAGGAACAGCGAGCTGCTGACGCGGAAAACGAGGCGGCAGGCGTATGCTTCAGGCGGTTTGCGTTAGCCGATGTCGCTGGTGTGAAAATCCAGGTTAGATGACAGGAACAACGTGGGGGCAAGAGCCGTGAGTGGCTTCGAAGATGCCAAGGTCCTCATCCAGCATGCGACCGCCCACCTCGGCCGAATCCGGCAGGCGTACGAGGAATCGCTACGCGAGAAACACATCAAGCCGACGCTGCTGGTCGAGATCAAGAACCTGATGGAGAACCTCCGTTCTGCGCTCGACTTCTCTGCCCAGGCGCTGCACGCGAAGTACGGCTCGACTGCGGCTTCGCGTCCCAAGGTGTACTTCCCCTACGCCTTGGACGGTCAGTCCGCCGCCGACTTTCGCAAGACCAAACGAGTTGAGGCCTGCATTCCCGGGCTCGCCGCCAATCGACCCGACATCGTCTCGACGCTTGAAAGCTTTCAGGCGTTCGCCGACCCAAAGAACGCCTGGCTGCCGCGTTTCATGGAACTCAACAACGCGAACAAGCATCAGTCCCTCACCCCGCAGGAACGACGCGAATCCAAGACTCTCACGATCAAAGCCGGCGGCGCCGCGATGACGCCCGGTTCTGGCGCATCGATCTCGGTCGCCCCAGGTGCTTCCATTGTCGTCGGCGGAAAAGCCATAATCCCGGGTGGCCAGACCTTCAGCGCAGATCGACCGCCAGTGGCAAGGGGCCAAGGAAGCGGCGAGGTTACCACGTGGGTGTCGTTCCACTTCACCGCGACCGACGAGCCCGTCGTGCCTTTCCTCGAGGCCGCATTGCAGGGCACGGAGCGAATCGTCACCGTACTTCAGAAAGCGTAGGCCACCAATGGAGGCCTGTCATCTAACCGCGCGTTTCAGCTGCCGGTCCGCGCGTCACGCCCCTTGCAGAAAACGCAAGGACCGCGCCGCACAGTCCCCGCCGCTGAACGCGAGCGTTGGACGGACCGATCAACCTTGCCGGAAAGGGCCGGAGCCTCTTCTGGCGTGCCAGAACGCACGGATCATCACGGCGTCCTGAGTGAAGGTGTAATAGAGGTGGGACGAGGTACGGCGGAGGTAGAGGCGACGCAGGCCAGCGATTCTCGCCTGGGGATAGAGGGTCCCAGCTCCTGGCATCCACGTGAGAAAGCGGACTGCCTGCTCGATCTCGTCTGCGAGGATCCCCACGGGGCGGTCGTTCTAGATCCACCACGTCTTCGCAGCACGGAGCTGATCGCGTGCGATGTCAGTGAAAAGGACCTTACGAGGGTTCACTTCGATCGCAATTCGCGGAGGACCTCGGTGGCATCGGTAAGGCGGCCAAATTCGACATCGGTACCCGAGGCGACGAGGGCACGATGGAGTGCCGCGCGATCTTCGTCATCGAGCCAGTCACCAGGGTCCATAGGAAGGAGCTCGATCTCGGTACCTTCCGGAAGGTCGGTGGGTTCGTCAACCACCAAGCGTCCCTTCAGCACCCGCGCCTTCAACGTCATGCCGAAAAAGGTACCAGCGAATGCCGTTGTTGACAACCGGCGTTGCGCGGGTCGAGTAGATGGGCCGTCCGACAACAGCATGCAGCGGACGGCGCTGCGTGCCGCCGCTGATGCTGCACGTTAAATGTCCCAGAGGAACCGCAAATGAGACTTCGGCTTGTTCTTGTCTCCACCCTCCTCGCCATGAGCGCTTGCGTGGCTGCAGTTCCATCAGGAGAGCTCAGGGATGGCGACGTTGTGTTCCATGCCTCGAAGTCGTCCCAAAGCGATGCGATCCGACGGGCGACAGGCTCCCGCTACACGCACATGGGCGTGGTCTTCCTTGAGAACGGATCGCCGGTCGTTCTTGAAGCGGTCGGTCCGGTCAAGTTCACGCCTCTCGAAGACTGGATCCAGAGGGGCGTCGACAGGCGGTATGTCGTCAAGCGGCTCGCCAACCGAGACGCGCTCAGCCCAGCGGACGCGGCTCGTCTCAAGGCAGCGGCTGTTCGATACTTGGGGAAACCATACGATTCCTATTTCGAATGGTCCGATGAGCGAATCTACTGCTCCGAACTTGTTTGGAAAGCGTACAAGAACGCCCTCGGTATCGAGATCGGTGTCCTCCAGCGGCTCAGGGATTTCGACCTTGCGGACCCCGTCGTGGCGGCGAAACTCAAGGAGCGCTTCGGGGACGCGGTTCCGAAGGACGAAGTAGTCATCTCTCCGGTGAGCATGTTCAAATCCGAGAAGCTGAGAACGGTGTACGAACAGTGAGGCTGGACATCTAACATGGCCGTGAAGCTGCCGGTCCCGGCTGGCGCGGGCCGTGCAAAGGGCGCACGGCCCGCGCCAGCCGGGCCCGCAGCTTACGGCCGACGTTGGGCAGACGAACATGCATCGGGGGAAGCGAATATTCTTGGTACTGGGCCTGTTGGCCCTTGGCTACTCATCCAATGGCGTGGCGGGCAAGCAAATGACACCGAAGGAAGAGTGCGAGGAACTGATGAATGCGGTGTTTCCATTCGCTCAGCAGATGCTCACGAAGTACCGTGAGTTCTATCCTTTCGGTGGCACCATGTCGATCGATGGAGAGATCGCCCACTCGGCGAGTTTCTCCGGCGAGGAGCATCCTGCGTCGCAGTCATTGATTGATCTACTAACGAGGCTCCGCCTCAGACCGACAGCTATAGGGAGCAAGAGGCCACCTCGTGATAGAAATGGCCCCGGTCGAGCCGGTAGGGTCGATGACTCGACCCCCATATTGGACCGCGAAGCGGTCGGTGGGTCCCGAAGGACCTGGTCAACCGGAGCCGGCCATGAGTGTAGCACCCAGCGTTTCCGACGTACTTGCCAAGCACGTGGTTCTCTCGGTCGAGTGCATCGACCGCATGTACCTCAACGCCTACGTCCCTCAGCTCCAGCGGGAGCTGGGTGTGGTCGCGTTCTTTCGTTACCACCGAGGCCACACATTCGCGTCGTCTGCCTTGATGGATCCCATCAGCAAGGCATTCGTAGCCCGGATCGAGGAGTTCGTTCGGAAGAACCAGGTTCCGGTGGTTGCGTTCAAGAAGGGGCAGAGGAAAGACGACGTCGCGAGAGAACAGCGGAGCCGCTTCGAGGGCGACGAGGGGGTGGTGTTCGTCGGCAAAGCTCAGGAGAAGACCCCCGTCTTCCGAACCGAGCGCCGACGAGATGAGACGGGCCGACCCTACCCATGGATTGTTCGATCCACCGCCATGGTCAACCACTTCTACTTCTACTGCTTGGACCGGGACTTCGGTCCCTTCTTCCTCAAGTTCTGCACCTACTTCCCCTACACCGCCAAGCTGTGTCTCAACGGCCACGAGTACGTGAAGCGGCAGTTGACTCGGAAGGGCATCGCTCATGAGGCCCCGGATAACGCTGTCGTCTCTTGCCAGGACCCCGAACGGCTCCAGGCTCTCTGCGACGGACTGTCGGGCGAGAAGATTGACGCCTTGCTGCGCAAGTGGCTTCGTCTGCTGCCGCATCCCTTCTCGCGGAAGGACAGAGAGGCGGGCTACCGGTACCAGCTCTCCATCCTGCAAGCGGAGTTCTCGCTCACCCAGGTCCTGGACCGCCCCCTCCACGGAAGGATCTTCTTCGAGGAGGTCATCCGAGAGAACCTCGACCTTGGTCGTCCGGATCAGGTCCAGTTGATCTTCCAGCGCCGTGTGACTCGTCGAACACCGGGTCGCTTTCGGACCCGAGTCCTCACGGATGGTGTGGTTCCTTCTCTTCACGTGGACTACAAGCGCTCGCGGATCAAGCAGTATCACAAGGAGGGACGGGCGCTCCGGACGGAAACCACCATCAACGACACCCGCGATTTCGCCATCGGCAAGAATCTGAAGAACCTCCCCGCCTTGAGGGAGATCGGCTTCCAAGCCAACCGACGTCTTCTGGACGTCCAAAGGATCAGCCACGATTGCGCCCTTGGCGACACGACGTTCCAGCAGCTTCAGAGGCCCGGACGGGTCCGCGGCCAGCGTGTCCCAGCGCTGCGTTTCGGCGATCCGCGGGTGCAAGCCCTGCTGAGCACCCTGGTGGTTTTTCGTCTTCTGCCCGAGGGGTTCTCGAACCGTGACATCCGGAAGCATCTCGCTCCCTTGCTCGGTCTGCCGCCCAGCGAACTCACCTCCGGCAAGGTCGGCTACGACCTGCGACGACTCCGCCTCCACGGCATGATCGAACGGATCCCGAAAACCCATCGCTACCGACCCACTCCTCTCGGCTTTCGAGCCGCCCTCTTCTTCACGAGGGCCTACGCCCGGATGCTACGGCCCGGACTCGCCAGCATCGCACCGACCGCGGTGGCCTCCGATCGTCGCCTCCGTGCAGCCTTCGAGTGCGTCGAAAACGCCATCGACGCATGGTGCGCCAAGGAGAAACTCGCTTCATGAAACTCGACTCATTCGCAACAAGTTCTGATTCTCAAGCATCCTAGAGCAGGGATTCCGCGAAGGTGCAAGGCAACGCCAACTCAAGGCGACCGCCATCGTCGTCGACATACGGACGATACCACCGGGAAGGGAGAAAAAACAGGACGCTGTGGAGGTCAGGCTCGATCACGTGAGCGGCTACTCCGTAAAGGCGATCTTCCCCTACGCATTCTCTTCGAAAGGGAGCCTCGAGTTTTTTCAACCTTTCGCGGTCGCCGGAGAGGGCAAGATCTTTGGCCCTTGAAAGCTCTGCCCGACAACAGCATGCAGCGGCCGGCGCGTCGCGCCGCCGCTGATGCCGGACGTCGAGCGGACGAGAAAGGGTGACCCGCGATGCGTGGGCGAACCTGGGTCTATGATCCGCATTCCGGTGGTCGGAAGATCCCGCCGGCAGTGCGGGAAAGGACGGAGAGGCGCATCAGGGATCATGCCCAGAAACGCTGCGCCGGCAAGTACGCCCGGCTCGCCATCCGCTTCAGGGGCGCGCTGTGATACATCGACGCCTTCGTTGAACCTGCTGAGCCCACCCGGAAGCAGCTTCGCATACTGTGTGAAACCCGCGAGTAGAACTTCGGGCGCCTGCGCGGCGTTCCCACTCACCTCTGTCGCCTTCGCTACTTCGGGAATGACGATGCTTGGAGTCTCGCGTTCTTCACCTACAGCAACGAGCGGTATGAGCCCTGCATCTTTCACAACGGAAGTTTCCACGGCATTCCGGAGGAGGCGTTCGATGTGGGCGCGGCCTATTTGTAGGCGAGGCGTCGCAGCGTCCTGTGCGCCGGCCCTGACGGTCTCCGATGCCAGGCGCGCCCATCTGGCCCGCCATCCACTCACCGGCGATGCGGCACCGGCTCCACCACCTGCTCCCGACCCTTCCCGAAGACCTCCTGCAAGCGAAAGACGTGCTTCCCGCCCGAAAGCACCCGGGACCGCGTCCGTCGAGTAGGAAGTCCGAGCCGGCGGCGGTCCCCCGCGCCAGCGGCGGTCGCCTCGCCCCGAGCCGCGGGAGGGGTCTTTCTTCTCTCTTGGAAGCGAGGCGTTGGGCGACTCCCCGTCGTCCTGCGCGCCGCGAATGGCGCTGCCTGGATACGTTTTCGTCAGCTTGCCTCGCCCGTTTCAGGACCTAGATTCCCCCTTCGGTTAGGCAGAAAGGCGGGAGAGTCGTTTTCGGTCTTTCGGGATCCGGCAGGCGCGATCCCGAGGGGCCACGGTCTCGCAGCGAAGGGGAGCGTCCAACTCCGTGCGACCAGACAGCAGCGAACGATCCTCGACTTCATCCCCAGCGACCTCGAAACGACAAGGTGGGTCGATCGCGGCCCGCCGGATTCTGGCTCCGATCCTCGCCCTCCTTGCGATCACCCCACTCACCTCTCCGGCGTGGGGCGCGTACACGACCGCCGATGACCTCCCGGGCCCTCCCGCGCATCTGGAGACCATTCCCGCCGGCTCGCTGGTGATCCCGATGGACACCACGCACCAGGCCGTCGTGGCGCCTTTCAATCTCAGAGCGTACGGGCTGGTGAACGATCTCCTCCAGCGCGGCATTCCGGTCAAGTGGGCGATCCGGGCCGGCAAGACGAAGGACGCGGTGGACTTCACCGCCAACGCGCAGCGCATCGCGCCGAGCGCGATCGCGACCGCGAGCCGGAGTTTCTCCGGCGGGCCCTTCGTCGTCCACCGCGACTTCGCCCAGATCGCCCGGACGCGCATCGCCGCGTTCGGCCAGAACGTCGCCGTCTACGAGCTGACCGCCGACGCCACGGTGGACGTCCGCTACGACCTCCGGTTCAAGCCCGAGATCGTCGTCAGCAACGTGAACAGCGACATCCACACCGACGCGTACGACGCAGCCGGGATCCCCGACTACGTCGTCACGGCCCCCGCGAACGTCGTTTCCACCTCGTGCTACACCTTCGTCAGCGAGCCTCACACGTCCATCCTTGCCGGCATCACGAACGTCAAGGCGTTCGTCCAGAGTGGAGGCAACTTCCTGGCGCAGTGCGCCGCCAGCTCGACGTACGAGAACGATCCGGCCGGAAGATTCCAGACGACGCTGGGAATCACCACGGGCAACGTCAACAACGCGCTCGAGTACCCGAATCCCGATCTGGCCTTCATTCAGATCACCGGGATCCTGGCCGCGGCGCCGGGAGGCTCGCACCAAGATTGGCTCGTCGCCGCTCCGTCCGTGTTCCAGGGAAACACGCACATCCTCGCCGGGAACGCCGCGCTGTCTCCGCCGCGATACGCCGCCACCGCCGCGAAGCTC
Source organism: Terriglobia bacterium (assembly GCA_963699985.1). Lineage (GTDB taxonomy): Bacteria > Acidobacteriota > Polarisedimenticolia > Polarisedimenticolales > CAVOVZ01 > CAVOVZ01. The sequence goes on along the minus strand of CAVOVZ010000020.1, from coordinate 21,767 downwards.
CACAACGGACCGGGCGGGATGGCGTTCTACCTGGGCGGTCACGACTACAGCGCCACGACGCTCGACGAGATCAACGGCCGCCGTCTCCTGATGAACGCGGCACTCGTGCCGGTGACCCGTCCGCCCGCCTGCGGGTTCGACTTCGCCGGGAGCATCCGCGGAATCGCGGGCACGGTCTACGAGGACGTGAACGGCGATTCCGCCCTCGCCGACGCCGTCGGGCGCCCGGGCGCGCGGGTGCGGCTCTACGCCGACGGCAACGCGAACGGCGTCGTCGACGCGGGCGACACGTTCCTCGTCGAGGCCACGACCGATCCCTCCGGAGGCTACGCCTTCGAGGTCGCGACACTCGTAACGGGCAACAACTACCTCGTCGTCGTCGACTCCAAGTCGGTCACCGCCAGCGCGGGCCTCAACCCGGGCGCGACGCAGGCGGACGTCTGGGCCGAGCAGACCTACGGCGACGACACCACCACGGTCGCGCTCGACCTGGGTCCGCGGTTCGGCGGGCGCGCGGCGGGCACCTCGGACGATTTCGCCGCGAGCACCGCCCCTGCATCGAACGTGTACCAGCACGGCGCTCGCGTCGACGTCTCCTCGGGAAACGCCACCGGAGTCCACTTCGCGTTCAGCTTCCACCCGGTGACCCACCTTCGCGGAGGGGACGGCGCCGACGACGACGCGACCGCGGCCCGCACGATCCAGGGATCGCTGCGCCAGTTCATCCAGAACGCGAATGCCCTCGCGGGACCGAACGCCATGCGCTTCGTCCCTGCCGTCGCGGCAGACCAGTCCGGGGGCGGTGGCTCGTGGTGGCGCCTCCCCGTGACGGTCGCCTTGCCGGCGCTCGTCGACGCCGACACCACCATCGACGGGACGGCGTACCGATCCAGCGACGGCACGACGGTCCGGGACGAGAACCCGGGCCAGATGGGAGCAGGCGGAACGGTCGGCGTCGACTCGCTGGCGCTGCCGGCGCTCGCCAAGCCGGAGCTCGAGATCGTCGACGTGCGCTCCACCGCGGTAGTTCCCATCGGCCTCGACCTGCAGGGAAGCCGCTCGATCGTTCGAGGAATCGCGCTGTACGGATTCGGCGCCACCGCGAGCAGCGACCTGCACGCGAACGTGCGCGTGGGCGCCTCCGCCTCCGGGGTCGTCGTCGAGAACAGCACGCTGGGCTCCGGGGCGTCGGGCTTCGCGGATCCCGGGGCCGCTGCGCGCTCGGGCGGCGACAACCTCCGGATCACGGGCGGCGACAGCGGGATCGTGCGGAACAGTCTCATCGGATTCGCCGCGGGCGGAGGCGTCGTGCTCCGAAACGCCTCGAACGGATGGCTCGTCGAGGCGAGCGAGATTCGCTCGAACGCGTTCGGGCGCGGTCGCCTGGACGGAGTCGGCCTCGACGACTCGAGCGCCTCCGCGACCGTCCGCGGAAACCTGCTCGTCGCGAACGACGGGAACGGGATCGATTCGGTCGCGACCGGCGGCTCCCACACGATCGTGAACAACACGATCCGGGACAACGGCATCGGGCCGGATCCGGACGCCGACGGCCAGCCGGTGGAGACGTCGGGGATCCGCCTGTTCGGCGCCGGCAGCGTCGTCGACCGCAACGTCGTGACGAGCAACTACGGCGCGGGGATCCTCGTCACCTCCGGCGCCGCGAACAACACGCTGACTCGCAACTCGATCTTCGCGAACGGCGCCATCCTCGGGCGGACCGGCGCCGCGGCGACGGGCCAGGTCGGGATCGACCTCCTGGCGGCCGCGAACGATCCGGCGAAGGGCACGTCGCCTTTCGTCACGGCGAACGACGCCGGCGACGCGGACCCGGGCGGAAACGGGCTGCGCAATTTCCCCCTGCTCTCCCAGGCATGGATTCGCGCCGGGAACCTCGTCGTGAAGGGCTTCGCCCGGCCGGGAGACGTGGTCGAGGTGTTCCTCGCGGCACCCGACCCCCGCGGGTTCGGCGAGGGGCAGACGTGGGCGTTCACCGCCGCGGAGGGTGGGCCGTCGGACTCGGATTCCGGAACGGGAACGTACGGACCGGGGTTGGTGAACGGTCTCGCGCAGGGAACGGACACCACGAACCGGTTCACGTTCACCGTTCCCCTCCCCGGCTCGGTCGTCGCGGGAAGCACGCTCACCGCGACGGCGACCGCGGCCGGCGCGAACGGCGCCACCTCCGAGTTCAGCGGGAACGTCACGGCGAACCCGGGAAGCGTCATCTCCGGCGCGCTGTATCACGACGTCAACGGAAGCGGCGGCAGCGACCCGGGCGAGCCGGGAATCGGAAGCGGGGTCTGGGTCAAGCTGGTTTCCGGCGGATCGGTCGTGCAGGTCGTGCAGCCCGACGCCGAGACCGGGAGCTATTCCTTCGACCTGGTCGCGAACGGCAGCTACACCGTCGTGGTGGACGACAACGCGTCGACCGCGGACGCGATCGCGACGCAGCCCGGGAGCTGGGCCTGGGTCAATCCGGTCACGGGCGCCCGCTCGGTGACCACCACGGGAACCGACGTCGCGGGACAGGATTTCGGTTTCGCCTTTGCCGGGGCCTGCGTTTGCGGCTACCAGGACGGAGCGTTCGCGCTGGCGGCCATCTCCATCGACGGCGACATGTCGGACTGGGCGGCGGTCCTCGCCGACCGGGACAATGTCTCGTGCGACGCGGCGAACGCCGGCGACCGCGACGCGGTGGTCGCCTCCTCCGGCAGGAACATGTCCCGCGCGGCGATCACCTGGGATGCCACGTTCGTGTCCGTATACCTCGAGAGAGCCGGGCGCGTCCCGGGGGACCCGAGCTTCCTCTTCTACGTAGACTCCGACAACGACGGGAGCGTCGAGACGGGCGAGCCGGTGCTGGCGGCACGATGGCTCGGCGGGTCGAATGTCGTCGATCTCGATCTGTACTCCTACCAGGCCGCCTCCCCCTCGGGCGACTCGCTGGTGGACGGCAGCGGGTACGCCGACGGGTACGCGCTGCCGGGGACGCTCTCGCCGGTCCAGGAGCTCTCCGCCGGCCGCTCCGACAGCGCCGGAACGGCGATGGAGTGGAAGGTCGCCTGGACCGACCTCGGCGTCGCGGCGGGGTCGGCGTTCAGCTGGCACGCCGCCAGCACGAGCGCCGCTCCCGGCGCTCCTGGCCTTCCCTCGCTTCTCGACGACAACCTGGGCGGATGCCGCGGCGAGTGCGCGGGGTCGATCCAGTTCGGCGGCCTCGAGGTGAGCGACGCGGAGTTCGTGCTGCCCGGGCAGACCGCGTACTTCACTCATCCGATCGTCAACACCGGAAACGGCCTGGATCGGTTCGACTTCTCGTACACCGCCACCGGCGATTTCGCCCCGGCCGCGGTGCGCTACTACCGGGACAACGGCGTTTTGGGAACGTACGAGCCCGGAATCGACACGCTTCTGACCGATTCCGACGGCGACGCGTCGGTGGACACGGGTCCGATGGTCGCGCGCCAGGTCCTCCCGTGCATCGTGGCGATCGACGCCCCTGCGCCGCCTGCGTACGGCGTCTCGAACGTGACGATCCGCGCCACCTCGAGCTACTCCGCCGGATGCGGGTCCGGACCGGCCGCCTTCGATACCGTCCTCGACCCGGTGAAGATCCCGGCCGCCGACCTCGTCGTCACCAAGACCGACGGAAGAACCAGCGTCGACGCGGGTACGAACGTCGCCTACACGATCGTCGTGAAGAACGACGGCCCGGATGCGGTGGCCGACGCGCCCGTCAGCGACACCTTCGACCCTGCGATCTTCGCGGTCGCGAGCATCACCTGGGCGTGCGTCGTGAGCGGAACCGGCGTTTGCGACGCCGGCTCGGGAACCGGCAACATCGCGACCACCGTGGATCTCGACGCCGGATCGCGGGCGACGTTCACGGTGACGGCCCCCACGCGGTCCGGGGCCGTGGGAACGATCACGAACGTCGCGTCGGCCGCAGCGCCTCCCGACCGGTTCGACCCGAACCCTGCCAACAACTCGGGAACGGACGCCGATACCGTGATCGCCCGCGTCTCGGACCTCCGCGCGTCGAAGACCGACGGCACGACGTCGATCGCGGCGGGAGGCACCCTCACGTACACGATCACGATCACCAATCTCGGGCCGTCCGACGTCTCCGGGGCGCCGGTGACCGATACGCTCGATCCCGCCTTCTTCGACCCCGCGACGGTGACGTGGACCTGCTCCGTGCCACCGGGGAGCGGCGGCTGCGCCGCTGCGACGGGCTCCGGAAACGTCGCCACGACGGTCGACCTGGTGGCCGGAGCCGCCGCGACATTCGTCGTGACGGCGCCGGTGCGAGGCTCCGCGAGCGGGACCATTTCCAACACCGCCTCCGTCGCCGTCCCTCCGGGCGGTAGCGATCCCGACCCGTCCAACAACTCCGGGACGGACGGCGACACGTTGGTCACACCCGTCATCGACCTCTCTCTGACGAAGTCCGTGAGCAACTCCACTCCCGCGGTTGGGACGAACGTCGTGTTCACGATCACCGTGTCCGCGAATGCCACGTACGGCAACGCCACCGGTGTGATCGTCACGGACGTTCTCCCGAGCGGCTACGCCTGGGTCTCGGACGACGGCGGCGGCAGCTACGTCCCGGCCACCGGCGTGTGGACCGTCGGCGCCGTCGCGGCCGGTGGCAGCCGATCGCTCCAGATCACCGCCCGCGTGCTGCCCTCGGGGAGCTACACGAACGCGGCCGAAGTCACCGCCGCGAATCAGCCCGACGCCAACGACACCTACGGGAGCGGATCCGGAAGCGATTACGCCACGCGATCGACCGCCCCGACACCGCGGGTCGATCTCTCGCTGGCCAAGACCGTCGACAACGCGACCCCCGCGATCGGCTCCAACGTGGTGTTCACCATCACCGTGTCGAACGCCGCCGGCTACAGCAACGCCACCGGCGTCGTCGTCACCGACCTGCTCCCGAACGGCTACGCCTGGGTCGCGGACGACGGCGCCGGCAGCTACGTCCCGGCCAGCGGCGTGTGGACCGTCGGCGCCGTCGCGGCCGGCGGCGAGCCGATCGCTCCAGATCACCGCCCGCGTGCTGCCCTCGGGGAGCTACACGAACGCGGCCGAGGTGACCGCCGCGAATCAGCCCGACGCCAACGACACCTACGGGAACGGATCCGGAAGCGACTACGCCACGCGATCGACCGCCCCGACACCACGGGTCGATCTCTCCCTGGCCAAGACCGTCGACAACGCGACGCCCGCGATCGGCTCCAACATCGTCTTCACGATCACCGTGTCCAACGCCGCCGGCTACAGCAACGCCACCGGCGTCATCGTCACCGACCTGCTCCCAAGCGGCTACGCCTGGGTCGCGGACGACGGCGCCGGCAGCTATGTCCCGGCCACCGGCGTGTGGACCGTCGGCGCCGTCGCGGCCGGCGGGAGCCGATCGCTTCAGATCACCGCGCGCGTGCTGGCCTCGGGGAGCTACACGAACACGGCCGAGGTGACCGCGGCGAATCAGCCCGACGCCAACGACACCTACGGCAACGGCTCCGGAACCGACTACGCCACGCGATCGACCGCCCCGACACCACGCATCGATCTCTCCCTGGCCAAGACCGTCGACAACGCGACCCCCGCGATCGGCTCCAGCATCGTCTTCACGATCACCGTGTCCAACGCCGCCGGCTACAGCAACGCCACCGGCGTCGTCGTCACGGACCTGCTCCCGAGCGGCTACGCCTGGGTCGCGGACGACGGCGCCGGCAGCTATGTCCCGGCCACCGGCGTGTGGACCGTCGGCGCCGTCGCGGCCGGCGGGAGCCGATCGCTTCAGATCACCGCGCGCGTGCTGGCCTCGGGGAGCTACACGAACGCGGCCGAGGTGACCGCGGCGAATCAGCCCGACGCCAACGACACCTACGGCAACGGCTCCGGAACCGACTACGCCACGCGATCGACCGCCCCGACACCACGGGTCGATCTCTCCCTGGCCAAGACCGTCGACAACGCGACTCCCGCGATCGGCTCCAGCATCGTCTTCACGATCACCGTGTCCAACGCCGCCGGCTACAGCAATGCAACCGGCGTCGTGGTCACCGACCTCCTCCCGAACGGCTACAGTTGGATCTCGGACGACGGCGGCGGCAGCTACGTCCCGGTCACCGGCGTGTGGACCGTCGGCGCCGTCGCGGCCGGCGGGAGCCAGTCGCTCCAGATCACCGCCCGCGTGCTGCCCTCGGGGAGCTACACGAATGCGACCGAGGTGACCGCCGCGAATCAGCCCGACGCCAACGACATCTTCGGCAACGGCTCCGGCAACGACTACGCCACGCAGGCGACGACGCCGGCGCCGCGGGTCGACCTCTCGCTGGCGAAGACCGTCGACAACGCGACGCCCGCGATCGGCTCCAACGTCGTGTTCACGATCACCGTGTCCAACGCCGCCGGCTACAGCAACGCCACCGGCGTCGTCGTCACCGACCTGCTCCCGAGCGGCTACGCCTGGGTCGCGGACGACGGCGCCGGCAGCTACGTCCCGGCCACCGGCGTGTGGACGGTCGGCGCCGTCGCGGCCGGCGCGAGCCGTTCGCTCCAGATCACCGCCCGCGTGCTGGCCTCGGGGAGCTACACCAACGCGGCCGAGGTCACCGCCGCGAATCAGCCCGACGCCAACGACACCTACGGCAACGGCTCCGGAACCGACTACGCCACGCGATCGACCGCCCCGACACCGCGGATCGATCTCTCGCTGGCGAAGACCGTCGACAACGCGACTCCCGCGATCGGCTCCAACATCGTCTTCACGATCACCGTGTCGAACGCTGCCGGCTACAGCAATGCCACCGGCGTCGTCGTCACGGACCTGCTCCCGAGCGGCTACGCCTGGGTCGCGGACGACGGCGCCGGCAGCTACGTCCCGGCCACCGGCGTGTGGACCGTCGGCGCCGTCGCGGCCGGCGGGAGCCAGTCGCTCCAGATCACCGCCCGCGTGCTGGCCTCGGGGAGCTACACGAACGCGGCCGAGGTCACCGCCGCGAATCAGCCCGACGCCAACGACATCTTCGGCAACGGCTCCGGCAACGACTACGCCACGCAGGCGACGACGCCGGCGCCGCGGGTCGATCTCTCCCTGGCGAAGACCGTCGACAACGCGACTCCCGCGATCGGCTCCAACGTCGTGTTCACGGTCACCGTGTCCAACGCCGCCGGCTACAGCAACGCGACCGGCGTCGTCGTCACGGATCTGCTGCCCGAGCGGCTACGCCTGGGTCTCGGACGACGGCGCCGGCAGCTACGTCGCCGGCCACCGGCGTCTGGACCGTCGGCGCCGTCGCGGCCGGCGCGAGCCAGTCGCTCCAGATCACCGCCCGCGTGCTGGCCTCGGGGAGCTACACGAACGCGGCCGAGGTCGCCGCCGCGAATCAGCCCGACGCCAACGACACCTACGGCAACGGCTCCGGCAACGATTACGCCACGCGCGCGACGACGCCCGCTCCGACCGTCGACCTGTCGCTCGCGAAGAGCGTCGACAACGCGACCCCCGCGGTCGGCGGGACCGTCGTCTTCACGATCACCGTGTCCAACGCCGCCGGCTACAGCAACGCCACCGGCGTCGTCGTCACCGACCTCCTCCCCAGCGGGTTCGCGTGGCTGTCGGACGACAGCGCCGGAAGCTACCTCCCGGCCACCGGCGTGTGGACGGTGGGCGCCGTGGCAGCCGGCGCGAGCCGTTCGCTCCAGATCACCGCTCGCGTGCTGGCCTCGGGGAACTACACCAACTCGGCCGAGGTGACCGCGGCGGCCCTGCCCGATGCCAACGACATCTACGGCAACGGATCCGGAAACGACTTCGCCAGCGCCACCGCGAGTCCCACCGGCGCGATCGACCTGACGCTCGCGAAGAGCGTCGACAACGCGACCCCCGCGGTCGGCGGAAACGTCGTCTTCACGATCACCGTGTCCAACGCCGCCGGCTACAGCAACGCCACCGGCGTCGTCGTCACCGACCTCCTCCCAAACGGCTACAGCTGGATCTCGGACGACGGCGGCGGCAGCTACGTCCCGGCCACCGGCGTGTGGACCGTCGGCGCCGTCGCGGCCGGCGCGAGCCAGTCGCTCCAGATCACCGCCCGCGTGCTGCCCTCGGGGAGCTACACGAATGCGACCGAGGTGACCGCCGCGAATCAGCCCGACGCCAATGACATCTTCGGCAACGGCTCCGGCAACGACTACGCCACGCAGGCGACGACGCCGGCGCCGCGGGTCGACCTCTCGCTGGCGAAGACCGTCGACAACGCGACGCCCGCGATCGGCTCCAACGTCGTGTTCACGATCACCGTGTCCAACGCCGCCGGCTACAGCAACGCCACCGGCGTCGTCGTCACCGACCTGCTCCCAAACGGCTACGCCTGGGTCGCGGACGACGGCGCCGGCAGCTACGTCCCCGCCACCGGCGTGTGGACCGTCGGCGCCGTCGCGGCCGGCGCGAGCCAGTCGCTCCAGATCACCGCCCGCGTGCTGGCCTCGGGGAGCTACACGAATGCAGCCGAGGTGACCGCCGCGAATCAGCCCGACGCCAACGACACCTACGGCAACGGCTCCGGCAACGACTACGCCACGCGATCGACCGCCCCGACACCACGGGTCGATCTCTCCCTGGCGAAGACCGTCGACAACGCGACTCCCGCGATCGGCTCCAACGTCGTCTTCACGATCACGGCGTCGAACGCAGCCGGGTACAGCAACGCGACGGGTGTGGTGGTCACGGATCTCCTCCCCAGCGGCTACAGCTGGGTCTCGGACGACGGCGGCGGAAGCTACCTGCCGGCTACAGGAGTGTGGGCCGTCGGCGCCGTCGCGGCCGGTGGGAGCAAGTCGCTGCAGATCACCGCCCGGGTTCTTCCCTCGGGAAACTACACGAACGCGGCCGAGGTGACGGCGGCGAATCAGCCCGACGCGAACGACATCTTCGGCAACGGATCCGGAAACGACTATGCCACGCGGACGACCACCCCGACGCCTCGCGTCGACCTTTCCCTGGCCAAGACCGTCGACAACGCCACCCCCGCGATCGGGTCAAACATCGTCTTCACGATCACGGCGTCGAACGCCGCCGGCTACAGCAACGCGACCGGTGTGGTGGTCACGGATCTCCTCCCCAGCGGCTACAGCTGGGTCTCGGACGACGGCGCCGGAAGCTACGTCCCGGCCACGGGCGTGTGGACCGTCGGCGCCGTCGCGGCCGGTGGAAGCAGATCGCTCCAGATCACGGCCCGGGTCCTTCCCTCGGGAAACTACACGAACACGGCCGAGGTCACCGCGGCAAACCAGCCCGACGCGAACGACACCTACGGCAACGGATCCGGCACCGACTACGCCACACGGGCGACGACGCCGACGCCACGCGTCGACCTCTCCCTCGCCAAGACCGTCGATAACGCCACCCCCGCAATCGGGTCAAACATCGTCTTCACGATCACGACGTCGAACGCAGCCGGGTACAGCAACGCGACCGGTGTGGTGGTCACGGATCTCCTCCCCAGCGGATACAGCTGGGTCTCGGACGACGGCGGCGGAAGCTACGCGCCGGCCACGGGCGTCTGGACCGTCGGCGCCGTCGCGGCCGGTGGAAGCCGATCGCTCCAGATCACCGCGCGCGTGCTGCCCTCGGGGAATTACACGAACGCAGCCGAGGTGACCGCGGCGAATCAACCCGACGCGAACGACACCTACGGCAACGGCTCCGGAAGCGACTTCGCCACACGGGCGACCTCTCCCCTGCCCGCGGTCGATCTGTCGCTCACCAAGACGGTCGACATCGCGACGCCCACCGTCGGCTCGAATGTGGTGTTCACGATCACCGTGTCGAACGCAGCCGGGTACAGTAATGCGACCGGTGTCGTGGTCACGGATCTCCTCCCCAGCGGATTCTCCTGGTTGTCGGACGACGGCGCGGGAAGCTACGTGCCCGCCACGGGCGTCTGGACCGTCGGCGCCGTCGCGGCGGGGGGTAGCCGGTCGATCCAGATCACCGCTCGCGTGCTGGCTTCGGGCGATTACACCAACATCGCGGAGGTCACGGCGGCGGATCTACCCGACCCGAATGACATCTACGGCAACGGGTCCGGAAGCGATTTCGCCAGCGTGACGGCGAATCCGAGCGGCGCGATCGACCTGACGCTCACCAAGACGGTCGACGATCCGACCCCCGCCGTGGGCTCCAACGTCGTCTTCACGATCACGGCGTCGAACGCAGCCGGGTACAGCAACGCGACGGGTGTGGTGGTCACGGATCTCCTCCCCAGCGGTTACAGCTGGGTCTCGGACGACGGCGGCGGAAGCTACCTGCCGGCTACAGGAGTGTGGGCCGTCAGCGCCGTCGCGGCCGGTGGGAGCAAGTCGCTGCAGATCACCGCCCGGGTTCTTCCCTCGGGAAACTACACGAACGCGGCCGAGGTGACGGCGGCGAATCAGCCCGACGCGAACGACATCTTCGGCAACGGATCCGGAAACGACTATGCCACGCGGGCGACCACCCCGACGCCTCGGGTCGACCTGTCCCTGGCCAAGACGATCGACAACGCGACCCCCGCCGTGGGCTCCAACGTGGTCTTCACGATCACGGCGTCGAACGCCGCCGGGTACAGCAATGCGACCGGTGTGGTGGTCACGGATCCCCTGCCCAGCGGCTACAGCTGGGTCTCGGACGACGGAAGCGGGAGCTACACGCCGGCGACCGGCGTATGGGCCGTCGGATCGGTGCCCGCCGGCGGAAGCAGGTCGCTCCAGATCACCGCCCGCGTGCTCGGCGCGGGGAGCTACGCGAACGCTGCCGAGGTGACCGCGGCGAATCAGCCGGACGCGAACGACTCGTACGGCGACGGGTCCGGTGACGACTTCGCAAGCGCGACCTCGTATCCGAGCAGAACCGTCGATCTTTCTCTCGTGAAGACGGTGAGCGATCCAACCCCCGCGGTCGGCGCGAACGTCACCTTCACGATCAGCCTGTCGAACGCCATCGGCTACAGCGAGGCCACGGGCGTCACCGTGACCGACGTTCTGCCGAGCGGCTACGCCTGGGTCTCGGACGACGGCGGTGGAGACTACGCTCCGGCGACCGGCACGTGGGTCGCAGGATCGGTGTCCGCCGGCGCAAGCAAGTCGCTCCAGATCATCGCCCGCGTGCTCGGCACGGGGAGCTACACGAACGCAGCCGAGGTGACCGCGGCAGATCAGCCCGACGCGAACGACGTCTTCGGCAACGGATCCGGCGACGACTTCGCCACGCGATCGACGACGCCCAGTCCCAGGGTCGATCTGTCGCTGGCGAAGATCGTCGACGACCATGGCCCGCCAGTCGGCGCGGACGTCGTCTTCACGATCAGCCTATCGAACGCTGCCGGGTTCAGCGATGCGACCGGAGTCGTGGTCACGGATCTGCTCCCCAGCGGCTTCGTCTGGATCTCGGACGACGGCGCCGGAAGCTACGCGCCGGCGACCGGTGCGTGGAACGCGGGGTCCGTGCCTGCCGGCACGAGCAAGTCGCTCCGAATCACCGCCCGCGTGCTCGGATCGGGGAGCTACACGAACGTTGCCGAGGTCACTGCGGCGAATCAACCCGACGCGAACGACATCTACGGGAACGGGTCCGGCGATGACTTCGCAAGCGCAACCTCGAACCCGAATGGCACGGTCGATCTCTCTCTCGCCAAGAACGTGAGCAACCCGACCCCGGCGGTCGGAACGAACGTGACCTTCACGATTACCGTGTCGAACGCCGCCGGATACAGCGATGCCGCCGGAGTCGTCGTCGCCGACGCTCTCCCGGACGGCTACGAGTGGATCTCGGACGACGGCGCCGGAAGCTACGCGCCGGCGACCGGCGTGTGGAGCGTGGGGTCGGTACCCGCCGGCGCAGGCAAGTCGCTCCGGATCATCGCCCGCGTGCTCGGCGCCGGAAGCTACACGAACACGGCCGAGGTCACCGCAGCGGACCATCCCGACGCCGACGACGTCTTCGGCAACGGCTCCGGAAACGACTTCGCCACGCGATCCACGACGCCGATTCCCACGGTCGACCTGTCCCTAACGAAGATCGTCGACGATCCCTCCCCGGCCGTCGGCTCGAACGTCGTCTTCACCGTCACCGCGTCGAACGCGACCGGGTTCAGCGACGCCACGGGAGTCGTGGTCACGGATCTCCTCCCCAGCGGCTTCGTGTGGGTCTCGGACGACGGCGCGGGAAGTTACGCGCCGGCGACCGGCGTCTGGACCGCGGGGTCGGTGCCCGCAGGTGGCAGCAAGTCGCTCCGGATCACCGCCCGCGTGCTCGGCTCCGGAAGCTACACGAACGCTGCCGAGGTGACCGCCGCGGATCAGCCCGATGCGAACGACACGTTCGGCGACGGGTCCGGAAACGACTTCGCCTCCGCCACGGCGAGCCCGAACGGGACCGTCGATCTCTCCCTCGCCAAGTCCGTGAGCAACCCGGCCCCTGCGGTCGGCTCGAACGTCGTGTTCACCATCACCGTGTCGAACGCCGCCGGGTACAGCGACGCCGCCGGAGTCGTCGTCACCGACGCCCTTCCGAGCGGCTACGCGTGGGCCTCGGACGACGGCGCCGGGAGCTACGTGCCGGCGACCGGAGTGTGGACCGTGGGGCCGGTGCCCGCGGGCGGGAGCAAGTCGCTCCGGATCACCGCACGCGTGCTTCCTTCGGGAGGCCACACGAACGCCGCCGAGGTGACCGCGGCAGCTCAACCCGACGCAAACGACACGTTCGGCGACGGGTCCGGAAACGACTTCGCCACGCGATCGACCACGCCGGTTCCCACCGTCGACCTGTCCCTGGCGAAGATCGTCGACGATCCCTCCCCGGCCGTCGGCTCGAACGTCGTCTTCACCGTCACCGTGTCGAACGCGACCGGGTACAGCGACGCCACGGGAGTCGTCGTCACGGATCTTCTCCCCGGCGGCTTCGTGTGGGTCTCGGACGACGGCGCGGGAAGCTACGTCCCGGCGACCGGCGTGTGGACCGCCGGATCGGTGCCCGCCGGCTCGAGCAAATCGCTCCGGATCACCGCCCGCGTGCTTCCTTCGGGAGACCACACAAACGCGGCCGAGGTGTCCGCGGCGGCTCAGCCCGACGCGAACGACACGTTCGGCGACGGCTCCGGAAACGACTTCGCCACGCGATCCACGACGCCGGTTCCCACGGTCGACCTGTCCCTGGCGAAGATCGTCGACGATCCCTCCCCGGCCGTCGGCTCGAACGTCGTCTTCACCGTCACCGTGTCGAACGCGACCGGGTACAGCGACGCCACGGGAGTCGTCGTCACGGATCTTCTCCCCGGCGGCTTCGTCTGGGTCTCGGACGACGGCGCGGGAAGCTACGTCCCGGCGACCGGCGCGTGGACCGCGGGGTCGGTGCCCGCAGGCGGAAGCAAGTCGCTCCGGATCACCGCTCGCGTACTGGGCTCCGGAAGCTACGCGAACGTCGCCGAGGTGACCGCGGCAGCTCAGCCCGATGCCGACGACATCTACGGCAACGGATCCGGAAACGACTTCGCCGGCGTCACCGCGCGTCCGAACGGTACCGTGGACCTCTCCCTCGCCAAGACCGTGAGCAACCCGGCCCCCCCGGTCGGCACGAGCGTCATCTTCACGATCACCGTGTCGAACGCCGGCGGGTATAGCGACGCCACCGGAGTCGTCGTGACCGACGTTCTGCCGAACGGCTACGCCTGGGTCTCGGACGACGGCGCCGGGAGCTACGTGTCGGCGACCGGCGTGTGGACCGCGGGGTCGGTGGCCGCAGGCGGAAGCAAGTCGCTCCGGATCACCGCCCGCGTGCTCGGCTCGGGAAGCTACACGAACGCCGCCGAGGTGACCGCGGCGGCGCAACCCGACGCCAACGACACGTTCGGCAACGGGTCCGGAAACGACTTCGCGACGCGATCGACCACGCCGGTTCCCACGGTCGACCTGTCCCTGGCGAAGATCGTCGACGATCCCTCCCCGGCCGTCGGCTCGAACGTCGTCTTCACCGTCACGGTGTCGAACGCGACCGGGTACAGCGACGCCACGGGAGTCGTCGTGAGCGACTCGCTCCCGACGGGGTACCTCTGGATCTCGGACGACGGCGCCGGAAGCTACGCGCCTGCCACGGGGACGTGGACCGTCGGATCGGTGCCTGCCGGCTCGAGCCGATCCCTCCGGATCACCGCTCGCGTCCTGGCTTCGGGGAGCTACACCAACGCCGCCGAGGTCGTCGCCGCGGGTCAACCCGATGCCAACGACACATACGGCGACGGAGCCGGAGGCGACTCCGCCACGCGATCCACCTCTCCCGATCCCAGGGTCGACCTCTCCACCGCCAAGATCGTCGACCGACCGTCGCCCGAGGTCGGCGCGAACGTCGTCTTCACGATCACGGTGTCGAACGCCGTGGGCTACAGCGACGCCACGGGAGTCGTGGTCTCCGATCTTCTTCCGAGCGGCTACGCCTGGGTCTTGGACGACGGAGCCGGAAGCTACGTGCCGGCGACGGGGACGTGGACCGTCGGAGCGATCGCGGCCGGCGGAAGCAGGTCGCTCCGGATCACCGCCCGCGTGCTCGGCTCGGGGAGCTATACGAACGCAGCCGAGGTCGCCTCCGCCGGTCAGCGCGACGTGAACGACACGTACGGCGACGGCTCGGGGAACGACCACGCATCCGTGGCGACGACACCGGGGAGCGTGATCGACCTATCGATGGCCAAGACCGTCGACACCGCCGAGCCACAGGTGGGCGCCAACGTGGTCTTCACGCTGACCGTGTCCAACCGCGGCGGATGGAGCCTCGCGTCGGATGTCGTCGTTCGAGACTCTCTCCCGGGCGGCTACGCGTACGTCGCCGACGACGGCGGTGGAGCCTACGACCCGTCCTCGGGCAGGTGGACGGTGGGATCCATCGCCGGCGGAGCGAGCGCAACGCTGCGCCTCACGGCGCGCGTGCTCCGCTCCGGCGCCTACCGCAACGAGGCGGAGGTCGTCTCCGCGGGCCAGCCGGACACGAACGACACGTTCGGCGACGGCTCGGGGAACGACTTCGCGACCGCGACGACGGCGCCGCGCGGCGCGGACGGGACGGTGGACATCACCGACACGAGCGTTCCGGGCGACGTCCTGGACCTGCGCGTGGAAGATGCCGACCTCGACGCCGATCCGTCGGTCACCGAGAGCGTGGTCGTGCGGGTGCTGAACGACGCGACCGGCGAGACCGAGATCGTGACGCTCCTCGAGACCGGGCCGGACACCGGCGTCTTCACCGGCACGCTTCCGACGCTCCTCGGCAGCGGCGCGGGTCCGGACAACGACGGCACGATGAGCACGAAGATCGGCGACACCGTGACGGTGACGTACCAGGACGAGCTGACCGCCGACCGCGGCAGCGCCGTCCGAACGGACACCGACGTGGTGACCGGCATCGCCCTGCGCGTCGCGAAGACCGCGGACCGCGAGCAGGCATCGGTGGGCACGGTGATCGGATACACCCTCCGCGTCGAGAACATCACCGCGAGTCGGTTGACCGACGTCACCGTCTCCGACTTGATCCCGGCCGGGTTCAAGCTCGTCGAGGACTCGGTGCGCCTCCTCCGAGAGGGGTCGGACCACGTGCCCGGCAGCGCGGACGACTCGATCGAGCAGATCCAGGCGAGCGGCGTCCGGCCGATCGCGTTCGGTCCGTTCGATCTGGCGGGGCCCGATCCCGCGCGGCCGACCGGCGCCTCGGAAGTCGTCCTGATCCGGTATCTGCTGCGGGTGGGAAGCGGCGCGGTGCAGGGCGATCACGAGAACCTCGCAACGCCGTACCTGTCCGGCGTCGCCGCCGGCGCCATCGCCCGGGTCACGGTCCGCGTCACCGCGGATCCGACGTTCGACCTGGCCACGATCGTCGGAAAGGTCTTCGAGGACTCGAACGAGAACGACTGGCAAGATCCGGACGAGCCGGGGATCGGCGGCGCGATGGTGGCCCTCGACGACGGCACCTACGCGCTCACCGACGACACCGGCCGGTACCACTTCCCCGTGCTCCAGCCGGGCCAGCGCATGGTGAAGCTGAACCTGCGCAGCCTTCCGGCCGGATCGACCGTCACCGGCGAGGAGAGCCGGATCCTCTCGCTGACGCCCGGCATCATGGCGCGCGCCACGTTCGGCGTGATCACCCGCCGCGAGGTTCGTACCATCGGCAGCCCCGGCGAGGCCGCACCTGGACTGATCGCGACTCCCGAGCCGACGCCGCTGCAGATCGTCGGCGACACCGAGACGAGGACCGTCCGCGTCAACGGGGCAGAAATCCGCCTGCCGTCGGCCGGCGTGCAGCTTCGAGTCCAGAATCTCGACGGCATCGTGAGGATCGGAGAGTCCGGCCTCGAGGGGCCGGTGAGCTTCGAGGTGGGGATCGAGGGGAGCCGACCGGTCCGACGTTTCGCCCTCTCGATCCTCGACGCGCAGGGCAGCCCCGTGCGGGTCCTTCGCGGCGAGGGCGCCCCGCCCGCGGAGATCTCCTGGGACGGGAAGACCGAGGACGGCTCGCTCGTTCGCGCCGGAGAGGTCTACCAGTACCGGGTCGAGGTCGAGTGGCAGGACGGCTCCAGCGCGGCCGGCGCCGGCAGGTATTTCGGCGTGAACCGGCGCTCGATGATCGCGGTCCATCTCACCAGCGACTCGTTCCTGACGGCCAAGGCGGTGCTGAGCGAGAAGGCGAGGGAGAACCTGGATCGGGCCGCCGAGGTGCTTCGCCAGGCACCGGACGAGAAGGTCCTCGTCGAAGGCCACACCGACAACGTCGGAAGCCGGAGCTACAACATGGACCTCTCCCGCCGCCGCGCCCAGGCGGTGGTGACCTACTTCGTGAAGGATCTCGGGTTCCCCGTCGAGCGATTCGTCGCGAACGGGTACGGATTCGATCGTCCGGTCGCCTCGAACGCCACGCCGGAGGGCCGGGCGAAGAACCGCCGCGTGGAGATCCGCGGACAGACGCCCACGATCGAGGAAGCCTCGCTGCCCGCGCCCGCGCCCGTGCTGCCCAGGGCTCGAATCAACGGCTCGCCGGTGGAAACGTCAGCCTCCGGCGCCTTCACGGTCGACGGGGCCGCCCCGACGAATCGGATCGATCTCGAGATCGACGACTCGCAGGGCCGCACGGTTCGATCGACCGTCAGGATCCCGAGCCTCGAGATCGGAGAGCCTCGGGGAGAGATGGTCCTGGCGGGCGAAGGCGGTTCGTGCCGCCGCGGACCCGATGAGGCCGGGCGCGCGTCGGCGATCTGCACGCTTCGCGGGCGCACCGATCCTGGCAACCTCGTCGAGATCGAGGGCAAGCCCGCCACCGTGGAGGCCGATGGAACCTTCCGCGCCGAGATCGCCGCGTCTCCCGGCCGCAGCGTGCACCGTGTCACCGCGCGGAGCCCCGAGGGGCTCTTGCGCTCCGCCAGCGTCCGTCTCGAGGTCATGGACCGCGCTCCGGACGGGCGCGCGGTCGTCGCGGACGGCCGGGTCCCCAGCCTGACCCTGCAGCTCCCGCCGTCGGGGGTGAAGCTCCCATCGACGCGCCTCGCGCTCTCGGGCAAGACCGATCCCGGCAACCAGGTGGAGGTCAACGGCGCTCCCGCGACGGTGGGGAGCGACGGGGCCTTCGACGCTACGGTCGACCTCGCCTCCCGGCGGCAGCCAGCTCAGCGTGACCGCCCGCGATTCGGAAGGACGCGAGGGAACCATCGAGACCCAGGTCGAGGCTCCACGGAACGAGCTGTTCCTCATGGCCTTCGCCGACGGGAAGTTCGGGAAGCTGAAGGCCCGGGGGCTCGTCGAGGCCGCTCCGCCCGACGCGGGCGACGACTACTACTCCGACGGCCGGGTCGCGTTCTACCTCAAAGGGATGATCGCAGGAAAGTACCTGGTCACGGGTGCGTTCGACAGCGGCAAGACCGAGTACGACCCGGTGTTCAAGGGCCTCGACGGAGAGACCGCCCGGCGGCTGCTGACGAATCTCGACCCGGACAAGATCTACCCGGTCTATGGGGACGGCAGCACGATCGTCTACGACGCCGAGAGCCAGGGGAGGTTCTACCTGGCGGTGGACGGCGACACGATCCACGCGGTGGTCGGGAACTACCCTCTCTCGCTCACCGACACGGAGCTCGCCTCCTACCAGCGCACGCTGTACGGCGCCCGATTCCTGTACCGCTCCGCATCCACGACGCAGTACGGCGCTCCGGACACCCAGGTGGTCGTCTTCGGCGCCGAGGTCAAGAACACGCACGTGCGGGACGAGATCGAGGCGACCGGAGGCTCGGTCTACTACCTGAGCCGCCGGGAGGTGGCCGAGGGCAGCGAAGAGGTGACGCTCGTCGTCAGGAACAAGAACACCGGCCTCGTGCTGAGCCGGCAGCGGCAGCAGCAGAACTTCGACTACACGATCAAGTACGAGGAGGGCCGGATCCTGTTCCACCGCCCGGTGTCCGCAGTGACCGCGAGCCCGTCGATCGTCGACCAGTCCTCGCTCTCCGGCGACGGGGTCTTCATCGAGGTGAACTACGAGGCGGCGGGCGACGGCACCGATCGGAGCGCGTCGGGCGGACGGGTGCGCCAGCAGATCACCGAGCACGTGGCGGTCGGCGGGACGTATGTCAGGGACGAGCTCGCGGGCGGCTCGTACGAGCTTCGAGGACTCGATGCGGAGGTTCGGGCGGGCAAGGGGCTCCGCTTCACCGTGGAGGCGGCCGACAGCAGCGGCACCGAATCCGTCGTCAACGCCACCCAGGACGGCGGGATCACGTACGTCGAGAAGCCGCTCAACGGGCTGAAGGAGGGCACCGCGCGGAAGGCCGCCGCGGACGTCGACGTGGGCGAGTGGTTCGGCCGGCCGGGGCGGTACCAGGTTCGCGTTTACTTCAAGGACGTCGAGCCGGGCTTCTTCGCAAGCGGGAGCATCCAGGAACAGGGAACGACCAAGACCGGCGCGAGCGCTTCGCTGGCGCTCACCGATTCCGACTCCCTGCAGATCCGGCACGACCGGGAGGACCGCACGGGCGGCGTCCCGCTCCTTCCGTCCACGCTGCCCCAGGCGATCTCCGGAGTCGAGGAGATCGCCACCAGCTCGGCGCAGTGGAACCACACGGCCGAGCGCTGGCGCTTCGCCGTCGAGCTGTTCGACAGCGACGCGAAGGACTCGGCGGGCCAGTCGCTCCGGCAGTCGAGCCTGGGCGCGGCGCGGTACTGGACCCGGATCACCGAGACGCTCGAGGGCGGAATCGAGCACCAGCAGACCCTGAGCGGCGAGGAGAACAACCGGACGTCGCTGGGTCTCGCCTACCGGCCGTTCCCGAAGCTCGCCCTCGAGCTGAAGGCCTCCGACGGGACCCAGGGTGCCGCGGCCCAGGCGGGAGTCGCGCTGGACATCGGAGAGACCACCGTCTACCTGACCGAGCGGCTCGCAGACGATCGGGCCGGAGGTCAGACCACGACCGTTCTCGGCGCCCGCTCGCCGATCGGTCCCTCCGCGCGCGTCTACTCGGAGTACCAGTGGGAGACCGCCGACGCGGGCGGACGGCAGACCTCCCTGCTCGGCCTGCAGAAGCAGTGGGAGCTGGCGGCAGGGCTCAGGATCGTCGTGAGCGGCGAGGCGGGCAGCGTCGCGTCCGACGCGCGGGACAGCAAGCGCTCGGCGGTGGCTGCGGGAATCGCGTACGCCCCCTCCCCCGCCCTCTCCATCGCCTCCCGCAACGAGGTTCGATTCGAGAGCGGCGCCAAGCGGCTCCGCCAGATGTTCACGACGACCCAGATCGACTACAAGATCGGCACGGACTTCACGCTCCTCGGCAGGTACCGCAACAGCCTGACCGAGGATCGGGACACCTCGCAGCTCGACGCGCGGTTCGTGGAGGGAACCGTCGGCATCGCGTACCGTCCGGTCGCGAACGACCGGTTCAACGCGCTCGGCCGGCTCACGCACCTGTCGGACCGGAGGCCGAGCCTGCCCGGCGCCGCCGGCGCCGACGCGACCCGCCTGGACGCGCTTTCCGTCGAGGGAATCTACGAGGTCTCCCAGAAGCTCGAGTGGTTCGCGAAGCTGGCCGGACGGTCGCAGGAGCAGACGTTCTCGTTCCTCGCGGAACCCGTGGACTCGACCAGCTGGCTCCACATCCAGCGCGTCAATTTCAACATCTGGAAGCCCATCGATTTCGGCGTCGAGTGGCGAATCCTCGCGCAGCGCGAGAACGACGATCGCAACAGCGGCTTCCTCGCCGAGGCGATGTGGAAGATCCAGAGGCACTTCCGCGCGGGCATCGGCTACAACTTCACCGACTTCTCGGACAACGAGCTGTCGCTGAACGACTACAGCACCGAGCGGCTGGTTCTTCCGGGTGCAGGGGAGGTACTGAGCGCAAGGCGATCACGAGTTCCCGAGGCCCCGGAAGAAGAGCGGAATTCGGTTCGATTCGCTCCGGCGCGCCCGCCCCACGACGCCCGGGATCCACCCTTGACCGTTAGATAGTATCAATGTAGTATCACATCGTGAGCGAGCTTTCCGGCCGCTTCATCCTCCGCGTTCCGCCGGAGCTCCACCGGCGGCTTCGCGATCGCGCCGCGGCGAACGATGTTTCGCTGAATTCGCTCTGCGTGCGCCTGCTCGACGAGGGGCTGGCCGGCGCGAAATCCGCGACGGCCCGCGCGGCGCCGGGACTCGACCCGGGCCTGCACGAGGCGATCGCGCGGGAGTGGTCCGGAGAGCTGGTCGGCATCGCACTGTTCGGCTCGGCCGCCCGCGGCGATGCGACGGAGGCCTCCGACGTCGATCTGCTCGTCGTGCTCGAGGGGACGGCGCACATCGAGCGGTCGCTCTACGATCGATGGGAGCGAGTCCTCCGGTCGCGGGGCCGGAGGGCGGACGATCGCGTCTCGCCGCATTTCGTCGCGCTGCCCTCCTCCGCCGAGGCTGCCGGAGGGGTGTGGCTGGAGGTCGCGCGGGAGGGCATCGTTCTCGACGATCGCGACTTCCGGCTCGCGAGGTTCTTGATTGCCCTTCGCGATCTCGTCGCGTCGGGGGCCGTGTCGCGGAAGCAGGTCCACGGTCATCCGTACTGGGTGCGGGAGGGAAGCGGCGAGTGAGAAACCTCGATCTCGCCCGGGATTACCTCGAGAGGGCCGCACGACGGCTCAAGGCCTTGGACGTGCTGCACGCGGAGCGGGGCTGGGCCGACGTCGTCCGGGAATCCCAGGAGGTGGTGGAGCTGGCACTCAAGGGCCTGCTGCGGTCCTGCGACATCGAAACGCCGCGGGTCCACGACGTGAGCGACGTGCTTCGCGACAACGCAGCGCGGCTGCCGAAGCCCGCGGCGGCGGCGCTCGACGAGCTGTGCGAGATCTCGCGCCGCCTGCGGCGCGATCGCGAGCTGTCGTTCTACGGAAGCGAGGACCTCACCCCCTCGTCGTTCTACCGCGAGGCCGACGCGCGCGAGGCGCGGCGGCAGGCACGGCGGGTGGTCGAGGTGGTGACGCGGGCGTTCGGGGGCTGACCCCGGGCGATCGGTCATGGTCGCGCGAGGACCAGCGGCGACCCGGGGGGCAGCGCTCCCGCCCGTGGCAGGCGAGCCCCTCCTCGGCGTTCTCGTCGGCTTCTCGTCGGCCCCTGCCCCGTTTCGGGCACGGTCGAGAGCGCGATCCGCAGCATCCTCACGCGGGACGGGAAGCCCTCCAAATGCCGCGCGATCAGCATCTTGATCAGCGACTGCCGAGGGACT
>CAVOVZ010000019.1:0-88049 GCA_963699985.1 Terriglobia bacterium | reverse complement strand
CAACGTGGAGTGGATCCACCTGAACGAGTGTCCCGTCGGGTACGCGTCGGTCCCCTATCCCGTGGGAGGCGACGGGGACGTCTTCCACGCGAACGTCGCGATGAGCTTCTGACGGGAAGGACCATGGTGGCAGGGGCGAATCGGGCGCCGAACCGGCATCGCACCGCGGACAACGGCGGGTCGCCTCACTTTGACTTCACTCCTGAACTGTGCAACATGAAACGGTGCGCGTTCGCGTGCCATTCGCTCCACGGCGCGGAGCGAGGAGGACGATGGCTTCAAGACGAATCGCTCTCCTGAAGCTGGGGTTCGCGCTCGCAGGGACGGTGGGACTCGCCGTGTCCGGCGTACGCACGCAGGAGTCCTCCGTCCGGCACGTCGCCTGTTCGTCGAGAGCGGGTGAGAGACAGCACTGCACCGCCGACACGTCGGCGGGCGTCGCGCTGGTGCGGTCCGCCGGAACGGCGCCCTGCCTGCTCGGCAAGAACTGGGGCTACGACGATCGAGGCATCTGGGTGTCGGACGGCTGCGGCGGCGAGTTCGTGCTGGGCCAGGCCGCGCCGGACCCGGCGGCGCCGGCCGACACGGCGCAGCCGGCGGCCCCCAACAGAAACAGCAGCCGACCGAGCGGATCGAGACCTGGGGCGAGTTCGAGCCCGGCCAGGGTTTCCTGGTCGGCAGGTCCGGTGTCGGGGAGCTGTCGATCAGCGCGTACGCGCTGGTCCGTTACATCAACCAGAACCCCGTCGGCCAGACGTTCACGGACCACCTCGGCAACCAGTCCGCCGTCGACGCGAGGGAGGACGTCTTCTCCCACCGGGTCATGGTCTTCTTCAAGGGGTGGGTGGGGAATCCGAAGCTCGTCTACAACATCTTCGTCTGGACGGTCAACGCGACGGACCAGGACGGGCTCTTTGCGAGCATGGGCTACCAGTTCGGCCGGAAGTTCAGCCTGTACGGCGGGCTCAACGGGCTGCCGGGAACGCGTTCGCTGCAAGGCTCGCACCCCTACTGGCTCGGACACGACCGCGTGATGGCCGACGAGTTCTTCCGACCCTACTTCGGGTACGGCGTTTGGGCGCAGGGCGAGGTCACGCCCGGGCTGTGGTACAACGCCCAGGTCGGCAACAACTCGAGCGCCCTCGGGATCAAGGCCGTGCAGCTCGACCGGAAGCCCTCGTTCGGTGCCTCGATGTGGTGGATGCCGACCACGAAGGAATTCGGTCCGCGAGGGGGCTTCGGCGACTGGGAGAGTCACGAGAAGGTCGCGACCCGATTCGGATTCTCCGCTACGTACAGTCCCGAGGAGCGGTTCACCGAAGCGAACACCGGAGCGACCGGAAACACCGTCCTCCGGCTGGCGGACAGCCTGAACGTGTTCGACCGGGGCGCGCTGGCGCCGGACGTCACGGTCGCGAACGTGGACTACCAGATGCTCGCGGTCGATGCCGGCATGAAGTACCGCGGCTTCTTCCTGCAGACGGAGATCTACTCCCGGCGGCTCGACGGCTTCGTCGCCGATGGACAGCTGCCGGTCCAGAGAATCGAGGACAAGGGCTTCTACGTGCAGGCGGCGTTCTACCCCCTGCCGAAGAAGCTCGAGCTGTACGCCGCGACCTCGCAGATCTACGGCGACAGCGATGGCGGCTTCGGCGACAGCTCGGAGTACCTCGTCGGCTTGAACTTCTACCCCGCCGGGACGCGCAACCACCGGTTGAACCTGCAGGTCATCGACGTCAACCGCTCGCCGGTCAGTAGTACCTTCGGCTACTACGTGGGCGGCCAGGACGGCACGACCGTGTCGACCGCTTTCTCGATCTTCTTCTGACGCACGCGCCCCGGACCTCGAGCGGGCGATCCGGGGAGGAAGGAAGCCAGGCACGACATGACCATGCCAGCCACGGACCGAAGCCGCTGTCGGCCGGCGGCCCCGGCGCTCGGCCTCGCCCTCGCCCTCGCCCTCGGAGCACCGAGCCGCCCCGCGGGCGCGCAGGTGCCGCCTGGTGCCGTCGTCCACGACGCCCACTTCCACCTGACCAACTACATCCAGGAGGGGACCGACGTCCGCGACTTCCTCGCGATCATGGGCGACAAGGTCGGGCGGTCCACGCTGTTCGGCCTGCCGCTCCAGCAGACCTGGTCGTACGCCAACACCGGCGACTTCGCCCCCTGGTACTACCTGCAGACCGACGCCCCGCTCTACTACTACTCGTTCACCGACGCGGCGATCGCGATGGCGTACCGGTCTTTGACGCCGGCGCAGCAGGCGCGCCTCGACCCGATGATCACCGGCTTCAACCCGGCGGACATGTACGCCGTCGACCACATCAAGCGCGTGCTGCTGACGTTCCCCGGGGTGTTCTCGGGGATCGGCGAGTTCACCATCCACAAAGAGTTCGTCTCGTCGAAGGTTGCCGGCGAGGTGGCGAGCCTGACCAACCCGGCGCTCGACCGGATCCTCGACTTCGCGGCCGAGGCGGGGCTCGTGGTGATCCTGCACAACGACATCAACATGCCGTTTCCGAAGCCGGATCAGGAGCCGTACGTCGTCCAGCAGCTGCGCGACCTGCTGCTCCGGCACCCGGACACGACGCTGATCTGGGCCCACTGCGGCGTCGGCCGGATCGTCCGCCCGCTCGAGGATCAGATGGGGATCGTCGAGCGGTTGCTCGGCAATCCCGCGTTCGCGAACGTGTACATCGACATCTCGTGGGACGAGGTCGCGAAGTACATCGTCGCCAGCCCCGAGTCGCTGGCGCGGACCGCCACCGTGATCAACCGCTACCCGGACCGGTTCCTGTTCGGGACCGACGAGGTGGCGCCGAAGGACCGGGCGAGCTACCTGAAGATCTACGACATGTACGCGCCGCTGTTCGCCAAGCTCACGCCGGAGGCGAGCGAGAAGCTGCGCAAGGGGAACTACGAGCGACTGTTCGACGCGGCCCGGGTAAAGGTCCGGGCGTGGGAGAAGGCGAACGCCTCCGCCCCGCGCAGGGAGCCGACTCGCTCGCCGGTTTCCGGGGCGGGGGCGGGGCGCTGAAACCGTGCGCAGGCTTCGGATCGCTTCGGTGGGGACCGCTAAGCGGTCGCCCGTACGACTCGCGCGGTCCGATTGATTGAAACGACCCGCGCCGCAGCGTCGCGCTCCGCGACGGTCGGCGCAAGGAGGAGATGCATGAGCACTCGTTCACGACAGATCGCCCGAACCGTGCTGCCGTTCGCGCTGGCGGCAGCGTTGGCGACCGCGTCCCCCTTGGTCCGCGCGCAGGAAGGCTCGGGAGGGAAGACCAAGGTGGACCTGTACGGCTTCGCCATGCTGGACATGGGATACCAGTCGGGCCAGAACGACCCGGACTGGTTCGACGTGGTGCGGCCCACGAAGCTTCCGTCGTTCGAGAACGAATTCGGCGAGGACGGCCACTTCTTCTCCGGCGTGCGCCAGAGCCGCTTCGGCGTGAAGTCGTTCACGCCGACGGGCGCCGGCGAGCTGAAGACGATCTTCGAGTTCGAGCTGTTCGGCGTGGGCATCGATGCGGGGCAGACCACGTTCCGCCTGCGCCACGCCTGGGGCGAGCTGGGCCAGTTCGGCGCCGGCCAGACCTGGAGCCCGTTCATGGACCCGGACGTGTTCCCGAACTCCATCGAGTACTGGGGACCCAGCGGCATGGTGTTCTTCCGCAACGTGCAGTTCCGCTGGACGCCGATCCAGGGGGACAACACCTTCATGGTCGCGCTCGAGCGACCGGGCGCCAGCGGCGATCCGGGCGTGGCCGTGGGCAGCCCGGCGTTTCCGGACGAGTTGGCGCTGGAAGACCGTATCCGGGCCCGCTTCCCCCTTCCCGACCTGTCGGCCCGGTTCCGGATGACGCGCCCGTGGGGCCATTTCCAGGTCGCGGGGATCCTGCGTGAGATGAAGTGGGACGACTCGGGACCGCCGCCGGACGACCCGGCTCCTCGTGACTTCTCCGGGAGCGCGACCGGCTGGGGAGTGAACCTGAGCTCGAACCTGAAGTTCTCCGACAACACGCTCAGGCTCCAGGCCGTCTACGGCGAGGGGATCCAGAACTACATGAACGACGCCACCGCGGACGTCGGGCTCACGCTGGACTCCGACATCGGCGAGCCGCTGCCCATTCTCGGCCTCGTGGCGTTCTACGACTGCACCTGGAACGACAAGTGGTCGACCTCTCTCGGGTACTCGATGGTGGACATCGACAACAGCGACGGGCAGGAGCGCAACGCCTTCGCCAAGGGGCAGTACGCCCTGGTCAATCTGCTCTACAACCCCGCCCCCAACGTGATGCTGGGGCCGGAGCTCCAGTGGGGATCGCGCGAGAACAACTCCGACGGCTTCACCGTCGACGACTTCCGCGTGCAGTTCTCCGCCAAGTACGCGTTCAACTACTCTCTCGGAGGCAAGTGATGATCCGATCCATGCGTGAGTCCGTTCGCGGCGCCTCCATCGCGGCCGTCGCCGTCGCGCTGGTCTCCTTGGCGTGGTCCGCATCGTGGGCGCAGACCCCCACCGAGATCGACGCCGCGCTCAAGGCGGCCCACGACAAGTACAAGACGCTCAAGGAAGGGGCGAACGCCGACTACATTCCGGCCCTCGCCAAGGTCGATTCCAACATCTACGGCATCGCGCTGGTGACGGTGGACGGCAAGGTCTACACCGCGGGCGACGTCAAGTCCGAGGTCTCCATCCAGTCGATCTCCAAGGTTTTTACGATGGCGAAGGTCGTGGAGGAGCAGGGAGCGGAGGCGATCGAAAACAACATGGGCGTGGACGCCACCGGCCAGGTCTTCAACTCGATCGTCGCGGTGGAGCAGTACAAGGGCGCCGAGATGAACCCGCTGGTGAACCCGGGCGCCATCACCACGACCAGCATGGTCAAGGGGGCGAGCCGCGACGAGATCTGGAAGAAGATCCTCGGCTGGCACGGGGACTTCGCCGGCCGAACGCTCTCGGTCAACCAGGAGGTCTTCAAGTCCGAGGCCGACACGAACCAGCGCAACCAGGCGATCTCGATGCTCATGTACGCCTACGGTCACATCAAGGAGAATCCGCTCCAGGCCACCGACATCTACACCGAGCAGTGCTCCATCAGCGTGAACGCCAAGGACCTGGCGACGATGGCGGCGACGCTGGCGAACGGCGGGAAGAACCCCGTCACCGGCAAGCAGGTCATGAAGTCCGACAACGTCCCCGAGGTGCTGGCGGTGATGGCGACCGCGGGGCTCTACGACGACTCCGGCAAGTGGCTCTACAAGACCGGGCTGCCGGCCAAGAGCGGCGTGGGCGGCGGCATCATCGCCGTCTCGCCCGGCAAGTTCGGCATCGCCGTGGTTTCGCCGCCGCTGGACAAGGCGGGCAACAGCGTTCGTGCCCAGAAGGCGATCGCCGACATCTCGAATGCGCTCGGCGGCAACCCTTACGCGGCAAAGCCTCGCTGAACGACGTCTCGCCCCCGGCTCGCGCGGCCAGCGCGAGCCGGGAGGCGGACGGCCTCGATCCCCCGCGCGATCGAGTGGTTTCGGGACGCGCACCTGAAGTAGCATCGCCGCTCGGTCGACACGACTGGAAAGGTCGCTTGCGACACATCATCCGATCCGTGCGAGTCGTCCGCTGGATCCTGCTCGCGGCGGCGTTCGCGGCCCCCCCGCTTCCGGTACCGGCCGCGGAAGCGCCGGCGAAGCGGCAGGCCCAGGCCGCACCCCGGAAGAAGGCCCCCCCGAAGCCCACCACGAGCCAGCTCCTCGCGATGATCGAGGAGCAGCGGGCGCTCATCGACGCGCAAGAGCGGCTCATCGCGGAGCAGAAGGCGCGGATCGCGGAGCAAGATACGAAGATCGAGGACCAGGGCGCGGAGATCCAAGCGCAGAAGGCGGGGCTCGCCGAGCTGGAAGCACGCCTCGCCGCCTTGAGCGACGAGCTGGCGGTGATGAAGGGCGAGCTGCCCGCCGCCAAGGAGCAGCAAGAGCTGGCCGATCGTCTGAAGCGCGTCGAGGAGGCCGCGCAGAAGGAGCCCGAGCTTCCCCCGACCGTGGTCTCCGCCGGCGACTTCCCCGGCTCGATCCGGATTCCGGGAACCGACGCGGCGGTCAAGTTCGGCGGCCGGGTCCGTACCGCCGGCGTCTTCACGCTGGGGCCGCTCGGATCGGAGGACCGATTCCTGACCAACTCGATCCCGGTCGAGGCCGACGACGAGGCCGCCGGGAAAGGTGCGCGGACCACGTTTTCCGCCAACACCAGCCGGCTCAACTTCGAGGTGCGCACGCCGACCGGGGCCGGCCACATGCGTGCGTTCCTCGAGGGGGACTTCTTCGGCTCGACGACCACCGAGAAGCGGACCGACTTCCGGCTCCGCCACGCCTTCGCCCAGTTCGGCGGCGCCCTGGTGGGTCAGACGTGGTCGACGTTTTCCGACCCGGCGGCCAATCACCAGGACCTCGATTTCGAAGGGATCAACGGCGAGAACGTGATCCGGCAGCCGCAGTTCCGCTACACCTGGCAGGTGCGCGAGGGCCTGAGCGTGGCGGTCGCCGCGGAGACGCCGGAGGTTTCCCTGACCGACGCGTCGCTGCCGGACGGGGAGGAGGTCAACCAGGGAGTCAACGTCGTTCCCGACCTCATCGGGCGCGCGGTCTGGAAGATCCAGCAGTCCGGGCACATCCAGACCGCCGTCGTCTTTCGCGAGATCCGCGGCGAGTGGAGTCTCGATCCGAGCACCGTCCAATCGGTGCTCGCGTGGGGCGCCAGCGTCTCCGGCGTGGTGCCGTTCCGGTACTTCGATCAGACCGACCGTCTGATCTTCCAGCTGAACTTCGGGAAGGGGAATGCGCGTTACATCAACGACCTGAACTCCCTGGGCGGCCAGGACGCGGTCTTCAATTCCACGGGTCACCTCGAGGCCCTGCCCGCGGAGGGCGGCTACATCGACTTCGAGCACCAGTGGAAGCACTGGGAGACGACGCGGGTCATGAAGCTGCGCTCGTCGTTCATCTGGAGCTACGTCGCCGTACGCAACCTGGACTTCCAGGCGGGCGACGCCTATCGGCGAACCAACCGGCTGTCGGTCAACCTCGTCTTCTCCCCGATCGAGCGGATCGACGTCGGGGCCGAGTACATCTACGGCACGCGGGAGAACAAGGACGGGAACCGCGGCAGCTCGGATCAGCTCCAGTTGGTCGGTATCTTCCGCTTCTGACCGATCGCCGGTCCGCGCATCCCCGACCTCAGTCGTGCGCGCAGCCGCGGCATGCATCCTCGCCCCGCCACGCCTCCCGGCCCTCCCTCACGATGAACCAGGTCATTCCCAGCGCAGCCACTGGATCGGCCCACCACCAGTCCAGCAGCCGATTCAGTCCGATGTCGGCAAGGACGAACAGGGAGAGCCAGAAGCACGCCGTGGTCTGGAACGTATCCGCGGCGAGCGCGCGGCTCCGGAGATCGGCCGCCGCGCGTCGCTTCCCGGAGTCCGCCTCGGTTGTGGAGCCACCGTGCCGAGCCGGAGCAGGTGGCCTGCAGTCGATCTGGCGCTGGCGAGAGTTGCCTGCCCACAACTCTCCAGAGTGTCCTGCTGTCGTTCGCGAGGTAGCATGGCCGAAGTTCGGCACGCCGGTCCCTGGACGCCTCCGTCACTTCCGGAGGCATCCCCACGAGCGCGTACGTGCCTCGCCGGGCAGACGAGACCGTCCTCTATCGAGTCGTCGCCGACCAGCTGGAAACGTTGCCTGCGCTCCCCGCCCCCCCACGGGCTCGTCGAGGGCCGCCGGCCGACACCACGCCCCGCCGACCCGAGGAGACCGTCCTCTACGGTATCGTCTCGGCCCAGCTCGAGACCTTCCTCGAGCGGCAGCGGCGGTGTGAGCGTCACGTGCCGCGCTTCGTCGAGCGGGAGCTGCGGCGGTTCTTCGAATGCGGCATCTCGGTCCACGGGTCGGTCATTCCACACTGCGTATCACGATCGCCGTCGCTCGCCGGACCGGGTCACCGTGACACCCCGGCACCATACCCTGCTGGGCCGGAGTTTCCCGTCGATCCGCTCGCCTTCTTCCCGGACTTTCCGCCCCGTCCGGCAGTCGCCGGAAGCGCAGGAGCAGAAGCGGCGAAGGAAGCGTCCGGCGACGGCTCGAACCGGTAGGAGCTCTTCCCGTGGGTCGCCCCGGAGACGGGATCAGAAGCGGAGCGAGAAACCGCCGTAAATGGAGAGCCCGCTCAGGTCCAGCTTCCCGGGTCCGTAGTAGGCTCCGTTCGAGCCCACGTCGGCCTCGGCCCACGAGTAGCGGCCTTCCAGCAGGAAGCCCCAGGTGGGGCTCATGGGAAGCTCTACCCCCGCGAGGAGGTGCATCTCGAACGCGGTTCCGCTGTCGACGAAGCGATCGTAGTCGATCATGTGCGACGGATCCGGGGGGGGCGGCGGCGGCACGATCGTGAACGCGAAGTCGCCGACCTCTTCGTACTCCCAGTAGTCGAACCCGATCCCGGCGCCCAGGTAGGGAACCGGCTGCAGGACCCGGCGCTGTCCTCCGGCGCCCCGCACGCCGTAGCGACCGGCGGGGAGGAACCGGAGGTCCACCGTCATGGGAAGCACCTCGAGCCGTGTGTCGTGCTGCGGATAGAACCCGTAGTCGTCGATGTAGTTGAGATCCGCCGAGAGGACCGTGTTCCTGTAGAAGTCCACGTTGAAGCCCAGCTCGACGTTGTTGTTGATCCCCATGACGTAGCTCATGCCCCAGACGAAGTCGTTGAAATCGCTCACGTCGAGCGTGTACTCCTGCTCGTTGGCGTCCCAGAGGTCGTCTCCTCCCTTCGGGAAGAACCCACCCATCCGGAACTGGAACGCGTTCGTGGGCCGCGGCCCTTGCGCCCACGCCGCCCCTGCGAACATCAGGAACCCGGCCGCGATCAGAACGGTTGAAGCGAACCGCCTCATGCCCTCTCCTCCGCTCGCCCCTCGGTGCGCTGAATGTGTTTACCCTTTTTGGCGCAGAATGCAAGCGTCACGCCACGGCGCCGGGGTGGTAGCTCCATCCGTTCAGTGCGTCAGGCCGGCGGTCGTGTCCCCGCCAAAGGACGGAATAGACCCCGCGCAAGGTCAGAGTGGGGGGATTCGAAAGGCACGGGGCGGCCGGACCGATGGGTCCGCGTCGTCTCGGCGCACGGGAAGATCCGCCGAGCGCTCCGAAGCGTGCAGCGGGAGTCTCCCCAAGCGTCGGGCGCACTGCCGCCCGAGGTCCGTCACCTTCTCATGGTGACGTCGACGGGCTTGCTCAGGTTGAGGCTCATCTCCGTGCCGACCGGGATCTCAACCTGCTCCCCCTTGTTCCTCGCGGCGACCGCGGTCCCGGCGGCGGCGCTCACCACGGCGCCGATGAGGGCTCCCTTTCCGCTCTTGCCGAAAAGCTCCCCGAGGAGCGCGCCCCCCGCCGTGGCGCCCCCGATCGTGGCCGCGTCCTTGCCGGTCCCGTGCGCCGGGAGGAGAGTACGCGCCGCGGGGGGCGGGGGAAGGCTAGTTGACTCGACGCGGCCTGATGGCCGCCACCCTACGGAGCTCGGACCGCCGCGACGGGCGGTGGTTGTCGCGACCGGCGTCCGTTGAATGCTGCGCAGGCAGAGCGCATCCTTGGGTCTCCATGTGGCGATGGAGGCTCGCCATGGTGACGTTCGAATCCGTTCACGCCGACGCGATCATCGGCAAGTTCGTCCTGTTCGACCGGATGTCGTTCGAGGGCTACCTGGGCCTGTGGGACGGCGCCGCCTTCGAGCGCGTGCTCCATTCGCAGCACGTCCTGCTCGGGGACTTAGGCTCCTACGTCAAGAAGACGACGCGCCTGCTCGAGGAGCACCTCGCGGAGATTGCCCAGCGCAGCGGACGGCCGATCGAGTACCTGCCGGTGTCGATGACCGCCAACAAGGGGCGGTCAGAGGAGGACCTGGCGCGTTCCATCGCCGAGCGGGATGAGATCACGGAGGGTCTGATCGCAGTGCTTTCGACCGTCGAGCCCTGCCAGTCGTTCGACGTGCGATGGGATCCGAAGCAGAAGCGACTGGCGGTACATTCTCTGCAAAACGCGGAGAAGTGACGGAGAAAGAATCTATCCGTTCGTTCCGTCGCGCGAGCGGTGTCGAAGGTGGCGAGTCAGGCGTCGGTCCGATCGTCGGGACCGACGCCCGGTCGCGACCGACGGGCGTGCCACGCAGCGGATCCATCGGCCGCCGTGCGACTGCGTGCGGCTCCGGTCAGCTCACGGACACGTCGTCGTGATCCTCGGCGCGAGGACCGGCCCTCCCGCCGTGTTGTGTCGCTCCATGCCGTACCCCGTGTTGCCGCAGGCGCGCTCTGCGCGAATGACGTGGAAGAGCCCCGTCCCGACGTCCGGGATCGTCGGATCGACGAACGGCGGGACGTCCGCGTCCATGCAGATCTCGTCCATGCCGCCCGGACCGACCGGCAGCGCGCCGATCCATCCGCGAACCAGGTTGAACCGGGTGCCGTACTGGCCGTCCCACATCACGACCCGGATCTTGCACAGGCCGTAGTCCCGGTTCGGCGTGAACGACTGGGCCAGTACGTGCAGCCGCGCGTTCAACGACGGGCCGTGGCCGTAGGCCCAACCCGCGTTCGCGTCCTCGGGCGTCGAGCACTCCCCGCCTGCCCCCACGCTGTAGGTCGTGAAGTAGGCATCGGAGAACGTCCCCGGCGGGTTGCTCGGGTCCATCGGGACGCCGTTCACGAAGAACTGCCCGCCTGCGTAGTCGGACTCCCCCTGCGACAGCACGGCGTCGTGACGCGTGAACATGACGCTCGGGGCGGGGCTCGTCACCCGGATGAAGTAGGGCTGGGCCGTCGTGACCGCGACAGGGCTCGGGAAGACGAACTCGTACCACCGGATGACGCCGATGTCGAGGCGCGTGGCCTGGGCGTAGGTCGTCGCCGGACTGGCGGTGGCATCGCTCTGGAGAAAGAGCGTCACCGGGCGAATCCCGGGTATTGCATCGAATTCGATCGTCGTCTTGTCGTGGAATCGGAGGTTCTGCACTTCGCTTGGAGCGTACCAAGGACCAGCGCACTGGACTCCGGAGCACAGGTCCGGGCCGGTACACGCCTCGCCGTCCTCGCAGGGCTGTCCGTCCCGCGGGACGTACCAGCATCCGCTGGTCGGGTCGCATCCGTCGGCCGTGCAGGGGTTGCCGTCGTCGCAGACGACGGGCGCGTACACGCACCCCAGCATCGGATCGCAC
This sequence comes from Terriglobia bacterium, assembly GCA_963699985.1. GTDB lineage: Bacteria > Acidobacteriota > Polarisedimenticolia > Polarisedimenticolales > CAVOVZ01 > CAVOVZ01. Next base: position 76,804 of record CAVOVZ010000019.1, on the reverse strand, counting down.
CAGTTCGTCGTGCAAGCATTCCCGTCCTCGCAGGTGTCGAGCACGTGCACGCATCCCTGCACCGGGTCGCACGAATCGATCGTGCACGGGTCGCCGTCGTCGCAGCCGGCGGGCTGGTGCACGCACCCCTGGGCCGGATTGCACGAATCGACCGTGCAGGGGTCGTCGTCGGTGCAGTCGGTCGGCGGGCCCCCGTGGCAGCGGAACGCCAGCTGCGCGCTGTCGATCCACTGTCCGTTCGGCGGCGTGGCCGCGAAGCTCGTGTCGGTCGCCACGCGCCATCTCGCGACCACCATCTGCCCGGCCGCGATCTCCGGCAAGAGGATCTCGGTGAGAACGAACACTCCGCCCGAGCTTCCGCTCCAGGCCCGACGCCCGGCGATCGGGCTCGCGCAGGCAGCGGGAATCGAGCTGTTGTACCCCCCCGTCTCGAAGCGGCCGCCCGCGCTCAGGATGTCCTCGAACTCTCCCTCGCCAATCCGGATCTCGAGCACCGCGCCGTCGCACGGCGATTCCAGATTCCAGCGGTTGTCGAACACGAGCGACACCCCTGAGCCGGACTGGAACGGCGGGCTGTCGAGCGTCTTGTCGCTCGCGCTTGCCGGAGCGTCGGTCGTCGCGGAGTTCGGCGCGGAGACCGAGAACACCGTCGTGGTCGTCCAGGGATTCGCGCCCGCGGGGGTGGCCACGCTCGTCCAGTCGGCGGGGAGCAGAGGGGCGATCGTCGCATCGAAGCTCTCGAAGCCGATCGGACGCGGATCGCCGCAGCGGTCATCGGACGTGCAGGCGTCGCCGTCGTCGCAGGCGCCGTGGTTCGGCGTGAAGACGCAGCCGAGGAGCTTGTCGCAGGTGTCCGTCGTGCAGACGTCGCTGTCCTCGCAGTAGATCCGGGTCCCAACGCAGCTCCCGAGCGTGCAGAGGTCGTCGATCGTGCAGGCGTTGCCGTCGTCGCACGGGAGGGTGTTCGGAACGTTGATGCACCCGATGGCCGGGTCGCAGAGGTCGTCCGTGCAGACGTTGCCGTCGTCGCAGCTGAGCGCGCAGGGAAAGGCGCACAGCGTCGTCGTGATCTCGAGCGACCAGCGATCGAGCGTTCCGGTGTCCAGCGCCGCATCGTCCGATACCGAGATCGTCCACACGCCGTTCGGGTCCTCCCCCTGGAACGCCGCGAGCGCTTCCTCCGGAGCGAGCGTCGTCTTCACGACGCCGTTCGTGTAGACGGTGTCCGTCACGAGGCTCGACGCCCCGAACGTGTCGGACGAGAAGGGGACCTGGTTCCCGGGGTCCGCCCCATCGTCCCACAGCGTCCCGTTGAAGACGTTGTCGCTCCCGCCGCCGTTGTCGGTCGTGAGCGTCACCACCGTCCCCGCGGGCGAGCGCAGGGTCACGTCGAGGTCGCCGGGGTACGTGTGGCGGAGGAACGTCGTCAGGCGGACCTTACCGATCTGGACCCCGGCGCCCGTGACCGTGAGGCTCGAGGTCGAGACCGTCGGGAAGTCCGCCAGGGCCGTCGGCGTCGTGTTCGCGGACGTGGACGTCACGGTGGCAGGCGGCCAGTGGAGCGTTGTCAGCTCGAGACTCCATCCCGAGAGCGTCCCCCCTTCCCCCGCCGTGTCGTCGGAAACGCGGAGCGTCCATTCACCGTTCGGATTCTCTCCGTAGAACGCGCCCAGCGCCTCCTCGGCGACGAGCGAGGTCGCCACGATGTTGTTCGTGTAGGTCCGGTCCGTCACCAGTCCGTTGTTCGCGCTGTACGGGACCTGTCCGCCCGGGTTCGTCGTGTCGTCCCAGAGCGTCCCGCCGAACACGTTGTCGTTCGTCCCGCCGTTGTCCGACGTGAGCGTCACGACCGTCCCGGCCGGCGAGGTGAGCGTGATGTCGAGCTGCGCGGCGCTCGAGTGCAGGACGCTCGCGGTCAGCCGGACGCGGTTCAGGAACAGATTTGCCCACGCCACTGGGATCGTCGAGCTGACCACGGCGGCGCCCGGCGGGATCGTCACCGGCGTGCCGTTCGTGTAGGTCGTGACCGTCCCCGCGGAGCATGGCGCGACGTTGTCGCAGGTGCACACGCCGCTGCGACAGACGTCCGGCTCCGTACAGGCGTTGCCGTCGTCGCACGGGTTCGTGTCGTCGTTCACGTACACGCACGTGGCGGTCGCGGGGTCACACCAATCGTCCGTGCAGGGGTTTCCGTCATCGCAGGGGATGGGGATCCCGACGCAGACGCCGGACCTGCAGACGTCGTTGGTGCACACGTTGCCGTCGCTGCAGCACAGGGAGTCGTCTGGCACGATCACGCACTGCTGCGCGACGGGATCGCATTCGTCGCGCGTGCACGGATTGCCGTCGTCGCACCCGTCGGGGCAGGGTGAGCCGCCGGCGCCGACCGCGGTGCACTGTCCGTCGAGGGGAACCGGCCAGCCCGCGGGCGGCGACTCGTCCGAGTAGATCTCGACGGAGGTCCGCGCGACCGCGCAACCGGCCACGCCGTACCCGTCGTCGAAGAACATCGCGACGTCGTCCATCGACGACGCTCCCGTCCACACCGGCGTCGACCCGGTCGACAGATGCTGGAACCCCGAGTAGTGAACCGCCCCGCCCGAGGCGAAGCGATCCAGGTAGTTCGCCCAGCGCAGGAACTCGACCGCCCGGCAGTCGTCGGTCGGATCGCCCGACGCTGGCTGGTAGGACCAGACCGGCACCCCTTCCGCGGCGCTCCAGCCGCAAGCGCCATCGCTCGAGGAGCTGAACAGTTGGAGCCACGCGCCGTGCAGATCGGAGCCATCGTCGTTGCACACCGCGACGCGGTTGCCGTGGGCGCTGATCGCGACGCTCATCAGGTCGCCCGGCTCGGTCGCGCGGCTCCAGATGGGGCTGGCGCTCGCCGAGCCGTAGAGCCGCGCCTGGGCGTCCTGCGTCCCGACCACGACGTACACCCCGTCCGGGGCGGGCGCGGCCGCGACATCGATCGTAAGGCCGTCCGCACTGGCATCCTGCCAGCGAGGCGTGCCGTCCGCCGGGTCCCAGGCGTTCCCGCCGTCGTCGAAGAACGCCGCCCCGCCCCAGCCCGCGGCCGCGACGGATCGGCCATCCACGGTGATCGCGACCGAGCGCGGAGCGAACATCGCATACGCCCAGACCTGCGTTCCGTCGCGGTAGAGACGAACCGTGCCATCCACGTGAGCCGCTGCGACGACGCGGCCGTCCCTGTTGATCGCGACCTGGCTCTGCTCCACAGCGTGCTGCCGCACCGGGACCCCCAGCGCCACGCTCCAGAGGAGGCTCCCGGCGGAGTCGTAGACGTAGACCCCGTTGCTGGTGCCAGCCACGACCTTCGTGCCATCCGCGGTCGCGGCGACCCCGTTCACCCTTCCCAGACCCGTCTTGGTCCACGCGACGGAGCGAGTCAGCGGGTGAATGCAGTACAGCGTTCCCGCGGAGGTACCGGCGTACACGTGGGCGATTCCGGGATCCGGCTCGCAGCTCACGCTCCCGAACGATCGGGAGAGATGGTCGGTCTCGAGCCCGCTGTCGAAGACGAGCGAGCCGGCGAGGTGGGCCGACAGGCCCGGCGGCGGGCAGGGCACGTTGAGCGACGCGCCCATCCCGAGCGGGATCTCACCACCGATGGCAGACCAACCGATCGATCGCTGCCGGCCGGAGGGATCCCCGGGGGCGGCCTGGGAGTAGACCTTGTACCCACGGACCAGTTGGCCGGGTGTCGCACTCCCGTCGGTGCGAACGCCGCTCACCACATCCGCGTAGGCCGGAGGCTGGACCGTGACCGCGACCGTGCCTCCCGACGGAGGCTGCACGTCCATGATGACCGGGGGCGGGATCGGCACCAGGTCCATGTTCGCTCCACCGAAGGAGAAGTCCCAGGTAAACGGCGGCCCCTCGGTGACGCACTCGAGCGCGAAATACCCCTCGGTTCCGGCCGCGTTCTGGTCCGTGAGGGCGACCACGGTACGCCGGGGCTGCAGGAACAGACTGTCGATGCAGCCGTCCACGCCGGGCGAGCTCCAGTCCCCGGCCAGGTAGTAGCCCCCTGGATCGCCCTGGATCCAGTCGTCGCTCGGATTGGCATTGCCGACGGGGCGAACCGATCCATTGTCGATACCGACATCGATCGCGGGGTGGCCATGGCCGAGGGCCCAGAAGCTCCCCTCGTACGACGCCGTGCCCGGAGAGACCAGGTAGCTGTAGTACGGCCCGAAGAACGAGGTGATCGGATGGGCGGGCGACGTGCACGCCGCGCGGGTCGGCGCGAGGCCGGCCGTTGCGCTCAGGCAGATGGCGAGGACGAGGGTGGCTCGACTGCGGGCTCTCATGAGACTCCTCCCTTGCGGGGGCCAGCGGTTCGAGAGACTGGCATCCCCTCGAATGCGCAGGGATCAACTGGCCGGCGTCCGTTTCCGACCTGCTCCCGAGCTGCCTTCGACTCCCGCCTTCCCGAGGGCCGACGGCGACTTCGCCACCCCACGTTCTCGCGGGGAGGTGTCGGCTCGGTGATAGTCCAGTGCGGGCCCGTGGGCAATGATCCAAATGGATCATTCTCTCTGGGATCTCCGCGGCCGCCGACCGGGGGGCAGCCACCCGCCGGTTCCTGGACAACCGTGCCGCGAGCGCCGGACCGATCCCCGTTCCTCGCCGTCCTCGTGATGCCATGCGCGAGGGTCCTTCGCGCCAGCTGCCTCGTTCGGACGGGAGATGGGACGGGGCTGAGGGGTCATGGAACGAAGCATGCCCGGTGAGTCTTGGGCGACTGGTGGTGAAGGAATCACGCGTTCAACCTGCGTTTTCCGCGCCACATCCGAGTGCGGGCAGTCCGTACCCCGGCCCCCTCGCGGGGCCCGCGACGCTCAATCGCCGCCCGGCGCACGAGAGCCGATTCGGAGTCTCCGAGCGTCGCAGACTTGCCCCCCACGCACCTAGGCCTACCCCTCTCGCGTCCCATGCGCGCCTCCGGGCGCAACGCGAACCTGCTTCGTTTCTACGCATCCCCCGGGTTCCGGGACTGATCCAAATGGATCATTCTCGAGCCCCCCGCGGAGACTGCCGAGGCGACGACCGCGTAGAGGCGTCCGCCGACCCGCGCTGGGAACGATCTGAAGAAACCGCGGCACACCCGGTGGACGGGCGGATCCGGCGAGAGTGTCATCTAGCCCGAGTTATTCACGAAGCTCCTGCTGCGACCGCGGATCCGGCCATGCTGACGGGCGTCCTCGGGGCTCGGACCCTGCGACGTATTGTTCCAGTACGTCTCGGGTCCTCGCCCCTGCGGATGCCCGTCATCACGGCCGTCTCCACGGCTCGACTGAGCTCGCCGAAGTCGGTCTCGCGACGGACCTTCGTGAATGATCCGGGCTAGGTATGAAAACAAACACCAATTCCAGCATCACGCTTCCCCCGGAGGAGCTGAAGCTCGTCGTGGCCCTCCAGGCGAAGCTCGAGGCCAAGAGCAAGGTCGAGGTCGTCCGTCGCGGCCTCCGCCTCCTGAAGGAGTCGACGGATCGCGAGAGCCTGCGCGAAGCGTATCGCCGCGCGTCGATGGCGACGCGAGCGTCCCTCTCCTCGGAGATCGATGAGATGGACCATCTCGCCGCCGAAGGTCCCGAGGAATCGTGAAGATCCGGCGCGGCACGCTCTACCTCGCCGATCTCAACCCCCGGTCGGGCACGGAAACCGGGAAGACGGGGCCCGTCCTCGTCGTTCAGACCGGCATGTCCGGGAGCAGCATCGCCTCGTAGCCGGGGTGTCGTGCCGGTCGCGGCGACCCCGGTGCCGCAGGCAGGCCCGCTCGTCGCCGATGCGAATGCGCGAGCGCCCCGCGCGAGCCTCAGGATCGTCGCGGCGCGAGACGGGAAGCGGCGCTCGCAAGGTGCTCGGCGATGCGACCCAGATCGTCGAGATCGTCCGACAGGATGCCGAACAGCTCCGGCGGGGTGACCTCGTCGTGGAAGTGCGTGAGGCGGTTGCGGAATCCCGCGATCTCGACGAAGCGGCTATTCAGACGCTCATCCTCGAAAAGGCCTCGGGCGCCGGCCTGGCGTGCGACCTCACGGCACTCGAGGGCCGCGAGCCCGTGTGCTCTCGACAGCAGGTGTCGCGCCGTGTCGAACAGGGCCTCGATCGCCCGGCGCAACAAGGACTCGGCGGTCGCGGGATTGCGGAAATCGCCGGCGAATACCTCCAGACTGCCCGCTGGGATCCGCTTCAGATCGTCCACGCACTCCCGAACGATGCTGAGGCGATCGCCTACGACCTCGAGATCGATCGGCCCCGCGGTCATCGTGACACGGCCCCGACGAGATCGCGCTCCAGCCGACGCTGGATGGGCAGCAACTCGGCGGCCGCGCGCATGATCCGCAGCTCCGTTCGATCCACGCGCGAGCGGTCGAGGGATGCCACGCAATGACCCGAGATGGCGGAGAACTGAAACAGCGGATCCACGCGATCCAGCGGCATCAGATCGACGCGGAGCGGCGCGAAGAGGTCCTCGCGAGCAGTCTGCAGCGAGGCGAGGATCCGATAGCTCGGGAGGCGGCCGCTCGCGAACAGGACGCCGACGTCCAGATCGGAGCCGCCCGCCGACGCGCATTCGTCCTCGAGCACGTTCCTGCCTTCGTCCGCCCTGGAGCCGAAGAGGTAACAGGCCAAGACGCCGTGCGTCCGGCACATCTCGATCAGTTTCGACGATGCATCGGTCACCCGGCGACCATAGGGCCGGCTCCCGGTGCCGCGCAACCGGTCCGATGCCCCCACGGAACGCGATCGCGCGGACCGCGTCGCGTTCCCTCCCGCCGGATCCACCGTGGACGCGTGGACGGCGACATCGACGGGAACGGGGGTCCCGGCGCGGCGTTCGTCCCACACGGCCGTGTGGACCGGAACGGAATTGATCGTCTGGGGGGGCTACGCAGGGCGCCCTTCTCTCCTTACCTGAGGTGGCTACGCGCTCTACATCGGCGATCTGGGGGTGCTCGAGAGCACGGGAATCTGCACGCAGCCGCCCGGCTCGAACGCGCTCGCGAATCGGCACCGCGGCGAGAAGCTCGCCGGATCGCGACGCGATGCCCACGCCCGCAAGGACGAAGGGCCACGACGGCTCGGCGGACGGTCCCGGGCGCGGGGCGGAGGACCCAGGATCGAAGCGAGGGCCAATCCTGTACCCTGTCGCGGGTGGCGCGAGGGAAGCCCGATGGGAGAGCAGAGCGGGAGGCCGATCTCGGAGATCGGGAGCGGCCTTGCCCGGGGCCGGAGCGCGGTCGTACGGCGGGCGCTCCTGATCGCGTCCGCCGCTCTCCTGCTCGCTCACGTGGCCGTCTACTGGTTCCTCACCGACGATGCCTTCATCTCCTTTCGCTACGCCCGCAATCTCGCCGAGGGCAACGGTCTCGTGTTCAATCCCGGCCTGGAGCGGGTCGAGGGGTACACGAACTTCCTCTGGGTGATCCTCCTGGCGGCGCTCGCGCGCATCGGAATCGCCCCGGAGGTCGTCGCGAACCTCCTCTCGGTCCTCGCCACGCTGCTTCTGTGGGGCCTCGTGGCGAGGTTCTCGATTCGGATGGGCGATCCGGAAGAACCGGAGTGGCTCGCCGCCGTCCCGCCGTTGCTCCTCGCCGGCACGCGGAGCTTCGCGGTCTGGGCCACGAGCGGTCTCGAGACCCGGCTGTTCGAGCTTCTCGCGGTGGGCGGCGTCCTGAGGCTCGTCCGAGAAAACGAGGTCGCGGCACGGGGGGAGCCGAGGCCCCGGTCCATCGCGGGCCTGCTCCTCGGTCTTGCCGCGCTCGCGCGCCCCGACGGCGCGCTCGTCGCATTCTCCGCCCTGGCCGCCTCCGCCGCGCCCCGCGCGCAAGCGATTGCGAGTCGGGTTGTTCTCGAAAAACGCCGGGATCGCGATCGCGATCGTGGTCGGACACCTCGCGTTCCGCCAGGTCTACTACGGAGCGTGGCTACCGAACACGTTCTACGCCAAAGTCGCCTGGCGCGCCTGGTGGAGCATGGGTTTCACGTACGTGGGGGCCTTCCTTCTCGAGTACGGGGCGTTGCTGTGGATCCCGCTCCTCGCCCTCGCGTGGGTGCACCACGTCCGCCGGGGGACATGGGACGTCCCGATCCTGTTCGCTGCGGCGACGTTGCCCCATCTGGTCTACGTGGCCTCGATCGGCGGCGATCACTTCGAGTACCGGCCGCTCGATCTGTACTTCCCCTTGGCGTTCGTCCTGATCGGGGACGGGCTACGCGAGCTCCGGACGCGTGGCCGGCCGCGGCTGGCGTCGATCGCCGCAGTCGTCGTCTTCGCGGGACTCCTGTGGCTCCCGGTGCGCTCGCACCTGGAGTTCCCCACGAGTCGATACATCACCGGATTCCCCGGCGTCGATGTGGACGGCGGAGAGGCGGAGCGATTCCTCGCTCCCGACCGCGACCCGCTGCTGCGGCTCCCGCTGATTCGCCTCGCGGCTTCCGCACACCGGGAGCTGCTCCGCCGCGCGACCGCGTCGTTCGTCGGCCTGCGGCAGGAGGAGCACCGGCTCTTCCTCGCCTCGGTTCGGTCCCAGGCGTACGCGCTGCGGTCCGTGGTTCGCGAGGGGGCTCTACCGGGGACCACGCGCATTGCGCTCGATTGCGTGGGCGCCGTGCCGTACTTCTCCGGGCTTCCGACGATCGATCGTCTCGGCCTGACCGACGCCTGGATCGCGCACGCGCCCTCCACAGGAGGTCGTCGATTCCTCGGACACGAGCCCCGGGACTGGAGCGCGTACGCTTTCCGACGAGGCGTGCTGCTGGCGTCGATCCATCCGGCGAAGCTCCTGTTCCGTACCGACGATCCCGAACTTCCGCTCGCGATCGGCCTGGGAATCTCGAGGGGCGCGGAGATGGTGTGGGCGCCCGTGGCCGCATCGTGGGTCCTCCTGGCGACGTCGCCGCCCGGTCTCGCCGCCGCCCGTCGTGGTTGCCCTTCCCTGCGCCTGGAGCCCCTCGCCTCCGCCGCAGCGCACGGCGAGGTCATACGGCTGCACCTCGAGGCGCTCCGACGGAAGTACCAGCGCACCGCCGATCCGGAGACGGAGTACGCCCTCGCTGCGGCGCTCCTTCTCGCCGGCGAGCCGGGTGAGGCGCGCGCCCGTTACGAGCGCGTCGTCGCGGTGGCGCCGGATCGGATGTACGCCTGGAAGGGGCTCGCCGGCGCGCGACTCGCGGAAGGAGACGTGGCGGGGGCTCTCGCGGCCCTCGATCGCGGGTTGCAGCTCGCGCGCCGCCGCGGCGCGGTCGAGGCGATGACGGAGTTCGAGCGGCTCGCGGCCTCGACGCGCGAGTCACGAGACGGGCAGAGCGAGCCACACGAGGCTCGATGACGAAGGTCGCGACGGCTGGAACGCGCCGGCGGTGCTCCGGCCGGCCCAGGTCGCCGGGGCCGATCCGCTCGACGAGACGGGCATCCGTCCCGCTGAGTTCTTCGGCGCACGATTCGGCTCGTCGAAGAGAATCTCCTGCGCGTTCCTCTCCCGAAAGCCATCGCTGGAAACAGGCAGGTCTGCGAGGTGATGATCGACCGGAGCCGTGCCATCGCCAGCGGTCGGTTCGTTCGTGTCTTGGAACCCGTGTTACAAGTACGGGTCGTCCACGGCGCTCCCGTCGAAACACCGGCTCGCGGCGTTTCTCGACGACGCAGCTCACCCGCCGTCTGGTACCCGATTCCTCGACGATCTGCTCAGCGCGGCGGTCTTGCTCCTGCTCCCGCCCGAGGTCGTTCCCGTTCCGGCGACCCACGACGAGGGCGCGGGTGTTTCTGCCCGACGGTTCGCCGTGCCTCCTGCGGGTCGCCGGGTCCCCGGCAGGGCCGGACCGAAAGGACACAGGAGCATCCCGTCAGCCCCGATCCACCAGCCCACGCGTGCGCGCGCTGCGGCCGAGGATCCCGGCCGGGCGGTTATACTGCGCTCGTGATGGAGGAGCGAGATACGTCCGCACCGCCCCCGCGGCGCGGGGCGGGCTTCCCCACGACTCGCTGGAGCCTCGTGCTCGCCGCGGGCAAGCGGCAGACCGCCAGGTCGCGCTCCGCAATGGCGGAGTTGTGCGAGAGCTACTCGTACCCCCTTTACGCATTCCTGCGCCGGGAGGGCCACTCGGTCGAGGAGTCCCAGGACCTCGTTCAGGGGCTCTTCCTCAGGCTGCTCGAGCGCCGACCTCTCCCGACGCTCCGGCCCGAGCGAGGCCGATTCCGATCGTACCTGCTCGCGGCGCTGCGCCACTACGCGGTCAACGAGTGGCAGCGCGAGCACGCCATCAAGCGTGGAGGCGGTCAGGTCGAGATCGGACTCGACGTCGCGGACGGCGAGCGACGGTACACGCGGGAGCTCGTCGAGCACGTGACCGCCGAGACCCTGTACGAGCGGCGCTGGGCCACGGTGCTCTTGGCCCGGGTGCTCGAGCGCCTTCGGCGGGAGTACCAAGCGGCGGGAAAAGCCGCGATCTTCTCCCGGCTCGAGGGAGTGCTGAGCGGCGCGTCCGGCCCGCCGGAATACGATCGAGCGGCGCGCGAACTGGGCATCAGCGAGGGAGCGGTGAAGGTCGCGGTGCACCGGCTCCGCAGACGCTACCGCGACGCGTTGCGCCGGGAGATCGCCGACACCGTATCGAGCCACGAGGAGGTAGAAGAAGAACTGCGTTTCCTCCGTGAGGTGCTCGGACGATGACCGCGGGGAGCGCGCCGACGTCCTTTTTCGCGGGCCGAGCGCCATCCCGCCGACCTCGCCCGTAACCGCGGGCGGCAGCCCCTGTATCTGGGGGCGAGGATGGTGGAGGGCCGGACCGTGAAGGACCCCGTCAGCTGCCCCCGATGTGGCGCGCCGCTCGACGCAGCGGCATCGCTGCACGGTTTCTGTCCGTGCTGTTTGCTCGGGCAGGGGATCGAGCCGGACGAACGCGACGGATCGAGCGCCGCCGATGCGACTGCGGTCCCGTCGAGTCTCCCGACCCGCGCCGAGCACCCCACGCAGCTCGGTCCGTACCGGGTGCTCGGGGTCCTCGGCGAGGGAGGGATGGGCATCGTGTACCTGGCCCAGCAGGAGAGCCCGGTCCGGCGACGTGTCGCGGTCAAGCTGATCAAGCTGGGGATGGACACGAGCCAGGTCCTCGCCCGCTTCGAGTCGGAGAGGCAGACGCTCGCGATCCTCAACCACCCGGGGATCGCGAAGGTCTACGACGCCGGCGTGACCGAGCGGGGCCGGCCCTACTTCGTCATGGAGCAGGTCGCGGGGATCCCGATCACCGACTACTGCGACCGCAACCGCCTCGACCTGCGCGACCGACTCGGAGTGTTCATCCAGGTCTGCCACGGGGTCCACCACGCGCACCAGAAGGGGATCATCCATCGCGACATCAAGCCCTCGAACGTCCTGGTCGCCCTGGAAGACGGGCGGCCGGCGCCGAAGATCATCGACTTCGGCGTCGCCAAGGCCACCGACCGCCACCTCACCGAGCGGACGCTGTTCACGGAGCACGGCGTCCTGATCGGCACGCCGGAGTACATGAGTCCGGAGCAGACCGACGTCTGCGGGCTCGACATCGACACGGCGACCGACGTGTACTCCCTCGGCGTGCTTCTCTACGAGCTGCTGGCCGGCGTGCTGCCGTTCGACGCGAGGCGATTGCGCGAGGCAGGCGACGACGAGCTGCGCCGGATCATCCGCACGGAAGACCCGCCCCGGCCCAGCGAGAGGGTTCAGCAGCGAAGTGCGGGCGGAGGTCCGGACGCCACGTCGGCCGAAGCCGCTGCTGCGCGGCGGACGGACCCCGGCATGCTCCGCCGGCAGCTGCGTGGAGACCTGGACTGGATCACGATGCGGGCGCTGGAGAAGGATCGCACGCGACGCTACGCCTCGGCCTCGGAGTTCGCCGCGGACGTCCGTCGCTTCCTGGACGACGAGCCGGTGCTGGCCGGCCCGCCGAGCGCGCTCTACAGATTGAGGAAGCTCGTCCAGCGCAAGCGGGGTCCCGTCACGGCTGCCGCTGCGATCGTCTTGCTCCTCGTCGGGGGGCTCACGGGAAGCTCGGCGCTCTACGTCAGGAGCGAGAGGGCGCGCCGGGAGGCCGTGCGCCAGACCTACGTCGCCAACCTGCTCGCAGCGGAAGCGAGTCTCCGGACGGGAGAGATGCGCGAGGCGAAGCGTCGCCTTCTCGCGTGCGACCCTGCGCTCCGGAGCTGGGAGTGGCGGCACCTCTACGCGCGGACCGACGACAGCGTCGCGGTGATCGACGGAGGAGGCGCGCCGGACTGGAGCTACAACATCGTCAAGCGCGAGTCACCGATGTCCTCGCGAAGCTGGAGCGTCTCGGTCAGTCCGGCCACGTCGGCTGCCTGGAGCTCGGACGGCAGCCGCATCCTGTGGCTCACGCGGGATTCACTCCGTCAGGCGGACGCGCGGACCTTGCGCCCCCTCGACTCGACGGGCCGCCCCCTCCCCTCCGGCGCGCCGCGGAAGGACGAGCCCGCGTGGATGGTCCCCTCGCCGTTGGCCTACACGGCCGACGGGTCCCGCGTGCTGTGGAAGACCAGCGTTCCGCGCAAGCTCCCCGACGGGGTCCGAGAGGAGGCGCTGAATCGGAACTACACGCTCTACCTCCAGGATGCGACCACGGGTGGCTTCGTCGCGGCGCTCCCGGGGCTCGAGAGCGAGGCGATGTCCGCGGATTTCGGTCCGGAGGGAAGGACGATCGCCGCGGGTACCATCGAGGGAACCATCCTCGTGTGGGACGCGGCGTCCGGTAGCGTGCTGCGGACGATCGTCGGCCGGCGGAACCCCGTCACCCAGGTCGCGGTTAGCCGGGACGGGGCGCTCGTGGCCTCCTGCTCCGAGGGGGAGCCGGTGAGAATCCACTCCCTGGCGACCGGCGAGGTCGAGCGCGACTACGGTCCGGAGAGCTCGAGCACGGGCAGCCTGGCCTTCGACCCCGAAGGACGGCGGATCGGGGCGGGCGGCGCCGATGGCGCCGTGCGCGTGTGGCCGACGGTGGGCGGCGGCTCGAAGATCCCTGTCGTGTTCGCTGGCCACACGGGTGGCGTGAGCTCGGTGGCGTTCAGCCCCGACGGCGCGCGGATCGCGACGGGCGGGGTGGACAAGACCGTGCGCGTGTGGGACTCCGCCTCCGGTGCGTCGCTGAGCGCGCAGCGCGGTCACGACGGCAGCGTCCAGTCGGTCGGGTTCAACGTCGACGGGAGGCGCCTCGTCTCGTCATCGTCCGACAACACACTGCGCGTCTGGGACGTCCAGCCGGAACTCTCTGGAAACGCGGCGGTTCGCACCCTGACCGATCACAACGGCCCGGTCCGCTCCGTGAGCTTCAGCGCCGACGGCGCGCGGCTCGCGGCCGCCGGATGGGGCGACGACGCCGTGCGGGTCTGGGACGTCGCTTCGGGGCGCGAGCTGGCGAGGCTCCCGATCCCAGCACGCATCGTCGGCTTGTCCGCGGCCTTCTCTCCCCGCCAGCCGTGGATCGCGGCCGCGGGGATCGGCATGCCGATTCACCTTTGGGATGCGGTGTCCCACCAGGAAGTCCGTCAGATCCACATGCGCGGCTGCGACACGTGCATCGACCTCATCCTGGGTTTCGCCTTCAGCCCCGACGGCTCGCGGATCGTCTGCGCTCTCGGCGACAAGACCATGGCCCTGGTGGACGCAGTCTCGGGCGCGCCGGTGGTGACGTTCCCGAAGCAGAAAGAACCGGCATCCTCCGTGAGCTACGGTCCCGATGGGCGATGCCTGGCGTCGGGGCACCGCGACGGCATGCTGCGACTCTGGGACACGGAGAAAGGCGGGCTGATCGCGGAGTGGCCGGGGCACGACAACGCGGTGATGTCCGTCGCGATCAGTCCGGACGGTCGCCGTCTGGTCTCGGCCTCAGCGGATGGCAGCGTCAAGTCGTGGGACGCCTGGACGCAGTCTCTTGCCGGCGTGCTGCGAGGCCACGACGCCAAGGTGATGTCCCTCGTCTTCAGTCCCGACGGCAGCCGCATCGTCGGCGCATCCCAGGACGGGACGCTCCGCATCTGGGACGCGCTCTCCTTCGATCTGGTGCTGACACTCCGCGGACACGAGGCCGGCGTGCTGTCGGTCGCGTTCAGCCCGGACGGCTCCCGCATCGCCTCCGGGTCGAGCGACCGCACGGTCCGTGTCTGGTCGACGCGAGCACCGCGACTGTAACCGCAGGCGAGAATCGCTGTACGCACTCTCGGAAGCTCCGGTCGCCGAAAGGTCCCAGGCGGAACGACGCCGGGCGGCAGTCCGGATCCCGGAGGCGCTCATGAACTTCATCGCGCACGCTCGTTTCTTGGTCGGTAGTCTGTTCCTGTTCTGCACCGTCCCGGTCGGGGCTCCCGTTCTCGGGATGGACGGAGGGGCGACGTCGCTCACCGTGGACGTGCGGGGTCCCGCCTCGCGACCCGTCGCGAACGTCGAGCTGGAGCTGGTTCGGGACGACGCCGTATCGGGTGAGAAGAGCGACCCGCTGCACGGCACCACGGGTGACGACGGCCGGCTGGTCCTCGAGGGACTGGCCCCCGGCCGGTATCGCCTGCGCATCCAGGCCGGAGGTTTCGTCGAGCGCGTCCTTCGAGGAGTTCTTCTTCCTCACGGCGCCGCCCAGAGCCTCCGGTTGGACCTGACGCCGGGGTTCATCGTCGAGGGCAAGGTACTCGGCGAAGCCGCGAAGGGGCTGGAGGGAGCGCGGGTCTGCGTCCGTCGCGACGATCCGCCGGGCGCCGAACCCGACATCCCAGCGGAGGGCCCCCTCGAGAACGGCCGGGTCTGCGCGACCTCCTCTTCCGGCGGTCGAGTCGAGATCCGTTCGCTGCCCTCCGGGCGCTACGTGCTGACCGTCGCGGCGCCGGGGCGCGTGTCCCTGGCCCGGGAGCTGGATCTCTCGCGGCCGCTCCCCCCGCAGGAGTGGCGTCTGCGGAGCGGAGGATCGATTGCCGGGCGAGTCGTCGGTAGCGACGGCGGCGGCGTCGCTCGAGTCCGCGTGGTGGGATTCGACAAGCTCAGGGCGGAAACGCGCCAAGACCCGGTCGAGGCGCACTCGGATGCTGAGGGACGGTTCCTGCTGAAAGGGCTTGCCCCCGGGAGCTGGCGGATCCGGATCGAGCCCGAAGCCGCGAGCGCCCTCGAGCGCGACGGGATCGAGGTCCGGGAGGGCGAGACGACCGCGCTGGGCGAGCTGCGGGGGAGCCCCGGATCGGTCCTCGAGGGAATCGTTCTCTCGCCGAAGGGGGAGCCGCTGCCAGGCGCCGAGCTCCGGATCCACGAGAAGAGCCGGGCGCTCCGGCTCCTGCGCGGGACGAAGACCGATCGCGAGGGACGTTTCCACATCGGAGGTCTTCCCGCGACGGAGGTCGACCTGATCGTCGTCCCGCCGCAGGGCTACGCTCCCGTGCGGGAAGAACGTCTGATCCCGCCGCGAAAGGACCTCGAGATCGTGGTAGACGAGACCGGCCGCGTGCGGGGGACGGTCCGCGCGGACGGGGGGGCGCTTCCCACCCGAGTGGCGATCTCTTCGAGGACGCGCGTTTCCCTGCCCGGCGTCGACGAGCGGAGCGCCCGCACCGCAGATGTCGACCCGCAGACGGGTGGTTTTCTGCTGGAGGGGGTCACGCCCGGCCACGAGGTCGAGATCAGGGCGAGCGCCGCAGGGTTCTGGTGCGAGTCGGTGAAGGTTGCGGTCGAGCCGGCGCTCGAGTCGGGCCCGCTGGAGCTGACGCTGCGGCGCGGCGTCGGGGCGGATGGTCTGGTGACCGACCGGAACGGCGCCCCTCTTGCCGGCGTCACCGTGGGTTCGCCGGGCGTCGCGTCGAGCACGAGCGACAGCCGTGGGGAGTTCCGCCTCGAGGGTCTCCGACCGGGCACGGTGGAGCTCACGGCGAACCATCCCGACTTCGCGGCGACCGGGCAATCGTTCTCCGTACCTCTGCCGGAAGGGGAGCGAGCCGTCATCCAGCTCGGGCCAGGCGGAACCATCTCCGGTGCCGTGACGGACCAGGACGGCGCGGCGGTCGAGGGGGTCGTCATCACGCTCGGTGACGACCCTGGCTTCGCGCTGACCGACATCGGGGGTCGCTACCGGATCGAGCGGGCTCCTGCGGGCTCACGCACGGTCGTGCGCGAGGGAAGCTCGCGTGCCGAGGAGCGGGAGGTGCGCCGTGTCGATGTCGTCGACGGGGGGACCGCGACCGTGGACTTCCGCCTCGGCGGGAGCCTGAAGGGCAGGGTCACTCGGGGCGGCGCCCCGGTCGCGGGGGCGTTCCTCAGCCTCTCCCAGCCCGGGAACTGGCAGAAGATCGAGAGCCCGGCCGACTACTCGACTCGCAGCACCTTCACCGATGAAAACGGTCGTTTCGCACTCGCCGGAGCGCCTTCCGGGTGGGCTACGATCTGCATCCAGGAGGGGACCCTCGACGTCGAGAAGATCGTCGAGATCCCCACCGGGCGCGTCCCGCAGCTCGAGATCGCTCTCCCCGACCGGCCGATTCGCGGACGGATCCTCGCGGCCAAAGACGACCAGGTCATCGTCGGAGCGAGGGTCCTGGCCCTTCTCACTTCCCCCGCGGGGGCGCCCCACGTTTCGTCCTCCATCTCCGGTGTGGAGGAGGATTCCCTCGGACAGAATTTCGCCTTCTCGCTCGCCTCGGAGAGCACCACGCGGACCAGCACGGATCGCGATGGTGGCTTCATGCTGTTCCTCGAGAGCGAGGGGAAACAGAGCCTCATGGCCCTGGCCCGAGGGTACGGCTTCGAGTCCAAGGAGGTGGATCCGGACGGCCGAGAGCCGGTCACGCTCCGCCTCAGGAGAAGCGGGAAGCTCCGGATCCGTCTCGGTGATCTCGATGGACGCCCCGTTTCGGCGAGCGAGGTCTGCATCTGGGGTGGGTTGCCCGGGTCCAGCGGGGGGTGCGGCCTGGGGGGGCCGGCCACGGTCGAGACCACCGTAACGGAGGGCCACTACACGCTCATCGCCGGGGCGCCCGGGTTCGCCGCGCAGGTTTTCGAGAATCGGGAAACGCACATCGATCCGGAGGGCCGTCCCGAGGAGTTCGATCTGAAGCTCGAGCCGGGAGCCAAGGTGACCTTCCGGCTCAGCGGGGTCGGCGCGGAGAAGGCGAGAATCGTTTCCCTGAAGGATCCCGCCCGTCACGAGAATCGGCTGCTGGTGAGAGACGAGTCGACCGATCCTTCCACCGGCGACAAACGCTGGTTCACGTGGCCGCTGGGGAAGGGGGAATGGGAAGTCACCGTCGACGTCGGGGACGGCAAGACGATGGTCAAGACGTTCTCCATCGCGCCCGGCGCCGATGTCGAGGTGCTCCTGCCGTGAGGTGCGTGATCGACGGCCCGGTCTGGACGCTTCTCGGGACCCTCGGCGCTGCCCGGGCCGTCCCGGTGGCGGTGAGCATCGTCCTTCGTCCGCGGGTCGGCATGTCTCGGCATCCGGTGTCGATGAACTGCCACGATTGCCGGCGGTTCGAGCGTCAGCGTTCGAAAGGCGGAAACCGAGGGCGCCCGCTGGCGCCCGGTAGGCGCGCGCCGAGACCGGTGATGCGACGCAGGCAGCACGAAACGACGAGCGGGGGGTGGAGCGACTGCTTGCTGAACGAGGCTGCCCGCGGGGCCACGGTGACCGTCGACGGAGGGAATGCGCGTTGAGGCCGACCCTCATCGACTCGTGAGGGGAGGGCGCGTGATCTGGACGACGCGATCCCGTGCGCCGTGCGGAGAATGCGCGTCGAGAGTTCCGCGGGGGGCCGGGGGCTGGTCGACATCGTGCCCGTACCCGGACGTGGAGCAGGAAACGCAGCTCGACAGCGTGATCCGTTCCATCGGCAAAGGCGCGATGGCGCGCGAGACCACGTGGTTGTTCGCACTCTCTTCCACACCGGCGCCCACGTACAGGCGATGCTCGGTGTCCGTCCGATCGACCGCAGGTCCGCGGGTGGCATCTTCGCGAGATGCCGGGTCTTCTTCAAGGGCAGCTTCCGATCTCCTGCACCAGGCAAGCGACCGCACCCTGAGGCCGCTCCCGGCCCGCGCTGTCCATTCCGTACGAGCCCTCGCGCGTCGCGTTCAAGGGGACCACCAGGTAGTAGGCATTGCCCTCGCGCGGCGTGATCACCTTCGTGATGTCGCCCGCCGTGCTGCAGAGCACGGGCCGGTGGCTCGTGAAGCTGCCGAGGACTCCCTCGTAGACCGCGTAGTCGAAGTCCGTGCCGATGCAGGAGAGACCCCACGAAAGCCGCAGCTCCCCTCCCGCCACCCATTGAATCGTGAGGACCGTTCCGGAGACGCTGACGCCGTCCGGCGTGCGACCCGCGGGATGCGGGTCCCCCGTGCGCAGGTCCCCCTCCTGCCAGCCGTGCCACGGCACCGAAAACCAGCGGCTCCTTCGCTGAAAGGGAACCGTCACCGGGTCGTACCGCAATCGAGCCCGCCAGTGATGAACGAGCCCCTGTCGCAGCCCGCTCTCCAGCTCGCGGACCGAGGTTCCGTCCGTTCCGGTGTCGGTCCAGTTCACGCCGGTCTTGGTGTCGATCCCGTTCAGCGCCAGGGCGAGCGGCTTGGTCTCCCACTCCAGCTTGACGCGGCCGCGGCCGAATGGAGTTCGACCCAGCAGGCCGAGCCGGAAACGGTCCGGCGCATCGGAGGAGCCCAGATGCGCGATGGGAGCCGCGTCCGTGGCTCTCCGCTGCTGCGGCTCGAGCGCCTGGCCCGGTCCTCCACCTCCGTAGAAGAGGTAGGCGCGCCCCTCGTTCGTATGGCCGTTGTCGTACTGCGCCGCCCCCACGATCACGTCCGCGTATCCGTCGCCGTTGACATCTCCGGCCGTTGTCGCGGAGTAGCCGAAGACCGCGTTCGACTGGTCGGTTTCCCATGTCCAGGCCGGCGAGGCGGCCGGGCCCGCAGCCGAACCGAGATAGACATGGGCGCGTCCCTCGTCCGCCTGCCCGTTGTCGTACTGGTGGGCGCCGACGATGACGTCGGCGTAGCCGTCGCCGTTGACGTCGCCCGCGCCCGCAGCTGCGATGCCGAACCCCGAAGCGATCTGGTTCCCTTCGCTGGTCCAGGCCGCGGCGGCCGCGAGCCCCGTGGACGATCCTCGGTAGATGTATGCGCGTCCCTCGCCACTTTGGTCGTTACTGAAGCCGTAGGCGCCGACGATCACGTCCGAGTACCCGTCGCCGTTGACGTCGCCGGCCGACGCGACGGAACGTCCGAAGTAGGCGGACCCGTTGTTGCTTTCCGCCGTCCAGGAGGGCGTTGTCCCCAGCCCCGATGCGGATCCCAGGTAGAGATAGGCACGCCCTTCGAAAGTCTGGCCGTTGGTGTAGGTGGACGCGCCGACGACGACGTCCGCAAATCCATCGCGGTTCACGTCGCCCGCGCTCGCCACGGAAGCGCCGTAGGAAGAATCCGTCTGGTCGCTCTCGGCCGTCCAGGACGGCGTGGTGAAAAGGCCCGTCGCCGAGCCCCGGTAGAGAAAGACCCGCCCTTCCCTGGGCTGGTCGTTCGAGTACCTCGTCGCCCCGACGACCACGTCGGCGTACCCGTCGCCATCCACGTCCCCGGCGCCCGCGACGGACCCCCCGAACCAGGCCTGCACCTGGTTGCTCTCGGCCGTCCAGTTCTGCGTCGCCGAGAGACCCGAGACGGAGCCATGGTAGGCGAAGACCCGCCCTTCGCCAGTCTCCCCGTTGGAGTAGAGCATGGCCCCAACGACGACATCGTCGTACCCGTCGCCGTTCAGATCGCCTGCCCCGGCCACGGACCGGCCGAACGCGGCTCCCGCCTGGTCGCTCTCGGCGGTCCATGAAGGTGTCGGAGACAGGCCCGCCGCGGATCCGGTGAAGAGGAAGGCGCGCCCTTCGTCGATCTGCCCGTTGTCGTAGTACGGGGCGCCGACGATCACATCGGCGTAGCCGTCGCCGTTGATGTCGCCGGCCGTGGAGACCGAGTGACCGAGCAATCCCTCCGTCTGATCGCTTTCGGCGCTCCAACCCGGGTTCGCCGCAGGACCCGAGGGCGAGCCGCGGTAGAGGTGCGCTCGGCCTTCGTTCACCTCCCCGCTGTCGTAGGCGTAGGCGCCGACGAGTAGATCAGAGAAGCCATCGCCGTTGACGTCACCCGCCGTGGCGACGCAACCCCCATAATACGCCTGCGCCTGGTCCGGCTCGGCGGTCCAGACGGGCGTCGAGGACAGTCCGCTCGCCGATCCGAGATAGACGAAGGCGCGCCCCTCGTCCACCTCCACGTTGTCGTAGCCCTGCGCTCCGACGATCGCGTCCGCATAGCCGTCGCCGTTGACGTCGCCGGCAGTGTTCACCGAGATACCGAGGAGAGCGCTCGTCTGGTTTCCTTCGGCCACCCAGGCGGGGGTCGAGCCGGGGCCCGTGGCGGAGCCGTGGAACACGAGGACGCGCCCCTCATCGGTCTCGCCGTTGTCGTACGCGTAGGCGCCGACGATGACATCGGCGTATCCATCACCGTTCACGTCTCCTGCGGTCGCGACCGAGATGCCGAGCCTCGCCCCGCCCTGGTTGCTCTCGGTCGTCCACGACGGCGTCGTGGCCAACCCGGTCGTCGAGCCCAGATAGACGTAGGCCTTCCCTTCGTCCGTCTGCCCGTTGTCGAACGCCCAGGCGCCGACGATCACGTCGGCGTACCCGTCGCCGTTGACATCTCCCGCCGTGCTCACCGAATAGCCGAAATTGTCCGCCGGCCGCTCTCCCTCGACCGCCCAGCTCGAATTGGCCGACAAACCAGCAGGGGAGCCGTTGTACACGAACGCCTTGCCCCGGTCGTCCGAGCCGGGATAGCCGTTGTCGTAGGCGTGCGCTCCGATGATGACGTCCGAGTAGCCGTCGCCGTTGACGTCGCCCGCGGTCGCCACCGACCAGCCGAAGATCGAGTACGCGGCAGTGAACGGTCGGCTCCAATCGGCGTTCGACGGCGTGCCGCTGGCACGCGATCCACCGCGATCGAGGCCGGTCGAAGAGCCCAGGAAGAGGAGCGCGAGGCCATCATCCTGCACGGAGACGTCGTAGCAGCTGGCGGAAACGATCAGGTCCGAGTAGCCGTCGCCGTTGACATCGCCCGCCGTGCCCACCCCGGTGTTGCGCCCCATGTAGGCGTCCTCCTGGTTGCTCTCGGCCGTCCAGGTGGCGACGGTCGGCGGACCGGAGGGGGAACCGTGATAGACGAAGATCCGCCCCTCGTTCATCTCGCCGTTGTCGTACCAGGGAGCCGCCACGACGATATCGCTGTAGCCGTCGCCGTTGACGTCTCCCGCCGTCCCGAGCGCGAATCCGAAGTCGGCATCGACCTGGTTCCCCTCGGCCGTCCACGCCGGGCCGGTGATCAATGGATCGATCTCGATCGGATAGACAGCGTCCCGATCGTCCACGATCAGACGGATGCCTCGTATGCCCGGCGCCGCGAAACCCTCCAGTCGGACGGGCAGCTCCCGTCCTGTCGCATCCTGGGAGAACAGATCGCCGTATCGCAGCACTGGTTCACCGGCGGGGGAGACGAAGAGAGCCTCGGAACCTCCTTCCTCGATCCGCGGCGACAGCCCGCCCGCCAGCGCCAGTGCCAGAACGAGAGGCTCCTCGCATTCGCCCCCTTCGCCCGGTCGGTTCTCCACCGTGAATCCCTGCTCGAGACCCCTGGCCTCGTTGAGGTACCACTCGGACAGTCCCGGCCGGCGGTACTCGATACGGTTCGCGCCGGGGACGAGGACCGCTTCGGTCGGAGCCGCGAGACTCGATCCCCGGCCGTATCCGACCCACGAGAGCCCCCAATCCCACGAGGTGGCACCCGCGGTCCGCGGCACGAGCCGCACGCCTGCAGCCACGAAGTAGGTCCGGAAATCCCTGCGCGCGATTGGGAGCATGCCAAGCCGCCGAAACGCCATCCAGCTTCGTCTGCGCCTGCCAGGTGATGGCGTACTCCTCGTTGCGAATCCCGGTCTGGACCGCGCGCGACCAGTTTGCGGAGGTGCCACCTGTGATGAGGCTCGCCTCAGCCCGCGTCCTCGGATGATCTGCTCCTGGCGTGGTAACCGTTTGCGCTCCGGACGACGCCGTCAACACGACGCGCGCCGTCGCGAAGATCGCGACGATGAGCCGGGCGCGAACGCCCGATCGGAATCGACGGGAGACCGGAGAGGAATGACGAAGGACTCGATCCGTGATCGCGCAGCGCTTCGGGCACATGATCGCCTCCTCGCGGAGCGCGATTACCGGACCCGCCCGCTGAGCGCCTCGCCCTTCAACTACACCGGGGCAGTCAGAGCGCCCCGCCTGATCATGATTGTCCGGCGAGACAACCCAGGAAGCAATGATGAAATTGCATCGATCTGCGCCCGTGATGCAGTTGCACCATTGGCGACTGTTCTCCAGTTCTGTGGCCAATTCCGTCAAGACCGCCCCAACACACGCTGGGGGCATCCGGTCTGGTCCGACGCTTTCTCCCGATGGCCGCCTGCCCGACGACAATCACACCTCCCCATGGGCGACAGCGGCACTTCCCCATCTTTGAGGGGCGCGAGCCGGTAGTCGCTATCCTGCATTCTCTCGAGAAACAGATGCTCGGGGGCTTTGCCCCCGAACCCCCACTCCCGCCCTCCGCGACGCCGGCGGACCGGCATCGCTCCGGTTGGGCTTGTTTCTTCCGGAGGTGTCGGGGCGCAGCCCCGTAAAGCATTCTCTCGAGAAACAGATGCTCAGGGGCTTTGCCCCCGAACCCCCACTCCCGCCCTCCGCGACGCCGGCGGACCGGCATCGCTCCGGTTGGGCTTGTTTCTTCCGGAGGTGTCGGGGCGCCCACTCCGTGCGGCCGCTCCTGAGAATGGGGAGGTTGCGAGTGCGGACGGCGGACGCCCAGGTGAGGAAGCTGATGGAGGAGATGAGCAAACGTGGTCAGGTCGGGCAGGCGGCGCGCCGCTCCGGGATGGACCGTAGGACGGCCCGGAGGTACCTGGCGATCGGGCGGCTGCCCTCGGAGGAGAGCCCGCCGCGGAGTTGGCGGACCCGCCCGGACCCGTTCGAGGAGGCCTTCCGTCTTCTCCCGCACGATCTGCACGTGGAGCATCTGTTTGCGGTAGGACCGCTCGCAGAGGGCCTTGACCTCGTCGAGCCCCTCGTAAACTCGCAGGGGCACGAGCTCGGCGCCTCGGATCTCGGCGGAGAGCGAGGATGGCCTCAGCGTTCGTCGTCGGCGGCGCGCTGGACCGCCGCGGCGAACTCCTCGAGCTGGCCCAGTTCGTTCACTAGGATCTCGAAGACGCGCTCGTGGTCCACTCCGAGGTAGAAGTGCACGAGCAGGTTGCGCAACCCAGCCCAGCCCTCCATCGCGCCGGCCAGCCGCTCGGGCAGCACGCCCTGCTCCTTCAGGATCTGGAACGATTCCTTGTAGGTCGCTGGGGTTCGCCAGCCACGGTCGGCGATGAGGTGGTTGGCGAGGTCCAGCGCGCACTCCGCGGCCAGTTGCAGCCAGCGTTCCGCCTGTGCCTGGAGCCCGCGCTCCCGGAGGAACTCCGACCGCGGGACCATCGCCAGCCGGCGAAGGTCGCGGAGCAGTTCTTCCAGCTTGCCCAGTCGTCGGTCCAGGGTTTCACGGTCGACCAAACCGGCCCTCCTCGAGCCGCCGCCGCCGCGCCTTCTCGTGGATCTCGCGGTAGTAGCGCTCGTCCTCGGAGCGCGCGATGCTGCTCACGAAGAAGCGCACGTAGGCCGTCCTGTCCCGCGCGAACACGAGGTCGCCCTGCAGCGCACGGTGCGCGAGCAGCGGCGGTGCGTCGTTGAGGGGAACCACGTCGACGCGGCGCGGTCCCTCGAGAGTCGCTTGAAGGCGCAGCCGGACGCTCCACCTCTCCTCCGCCGTCAGCTGGGGCGACAGGAAGACTCCGACGTCGAGGTCGGAGTCGGGCCGCTCGGTCCCCCGGGTGCGCGAGCCGAACACCAGGGCGAAGTGCACCTCAGGGAAGCTGGCGAGACGCTCGGCGAGAGTCGGATCGAGACTCATGACGGGACGGATCGTACCACGGACGCCAGGGACGGCTCGCCGCCTCCTCGATGCACATTGCCCGCCGCCGCAGCTGCTGGGCGAACAGGCGGAAGCCGGGATGGGATGGCTGCAGGCTCCGGGCGACGCGCCCCCGGGTTTGCATACCAGTTGTCCATGAAGCTCGGGGCTTCACCCGAACGCGATGAAAAACCCGCGGGAGGTGCAGGCCGGTCTGCCGGACTGCACCGTACGCGGGTGCGGGGGTCCGAGGGCTGGCCCCCGGATTTTTTTTCCAGTCCTCCGTGAAACCCGACGCGTCCTGGACGACTGTCCCCGATTCGCTTCGATTCAGCTCCTCCTCACTTTCCTGTCGTACACCGCACCCCAGGAGTTCCGCGGCGACCTCTAAGCCCATGAAGTGAGAGGCGTTCGGCGAGGGCCGGTTCCCGAGAGGATTCTGGGGTTGAAATCTGGCACAGTTATTAATTTGACTTGTATGCCAGAACATGCTAGCCTTCACCGCGATGGGGAGCGAGAGCAGCCGGCTTCGGCAGCGGATTCTTGACCTCGGGCGGCGGTACGAGGCGCTGCTCCGGCGCATCCTGGCCGAGCGAGGGCCTCTGATTCGTGGCAGCTTCGGGGCCCGATCTCGCGTCTGCGGGAAGGCGGGATGCCGCTGTACCCGCGGAGAGTTGCACGAGTCCAGATACCTTTCGGCAACGGACGGGGGGAGAGTCCGCCAGGTTCACGTCCCTGTCGCCGAGGAGGAGAAGGTTTCCGCCGGGGTAGGTCGCTACCGTCGGTTCTGGCAGGTCCGAGCAGGGCTGGCTGAGCTGAACGAGCAGCAACTGGAACTGATCGACGAGCTCGGACGTTCGTTACTCGATCCTTACCCTCCCGACCGTCCGCTTCCTGCGGCACGGCACCGGGGCCCTCGTCCTCGAGGAGAAGGTCACGAACCGAGCTGACAGCATCGAGGCCACTGTGCTGGCCGACGCGGGGCCGGGTCCATGGAGAATCGGTCCAGGGCGATTACGCCAGTTGGTGACCTATGGTCGGGATGTCTACGACCTGAAGGATCTGCTCGGTGGGGTCCGGGACGGGCGGCGGCGACCACGGACATCGGCGTGGGAAGTGGCGAGCACGGTTCTTTTCGCCGGCTTGCTTCGGATTCCGAGCTTCAACGCGCTGGAGCCGAGGCTATCGGAGAAGCCGTTCTTGTGGTTGGTCGGCGCCGCGGAGAAGGTGCGCAAGTTGTGCGGGGCAGACACCCTGAGCCGAGCCGTACGAGTGGCCGACTTGGCGACGGTGCGGGAGATAAACGTCAGGCTGCTGGCCCAGGCGGAACGGAACAAGGTTTTCCGCGAGGGTTGGCATTTCGCTCTGCGCTACGTTGCCGTGGACGGCTGGGAGCCGATCCAATCCTGGAACCGCCACTGCGAGGGGTGCCTGATTCGACGGGTGAAGGTCAAGACTCGGAAGGGGGAGATCAAGGAGGTCGAGCAGTACTACCACCGGTACGCGGTGGCGATGCTCATCGACGCCCGATTCGATCTGGCGCTAGACATCGAGCCGGTGCTCACGCACGACTTGCGGCCGGAGGGTGCAGCCCGAGACAACGAAGACGAGGGGGAGCTGACGGCAGCCAAGCGGCTGTTGCGCAGGGTGAAGGAGACCTTTGGGTGGCTGGACGTGGCGGTGGCCGATGGACTGTACGCAAACGGGCCCTTTCTGAGCTTGGTGAAGGAATTGGGGATGGGGGCCGTGGTCATCGCGCGTCGGGAGAGCGATGAGCCGTTGAAGGAAGCACGCAGGCTTTGTAGCAACCAAGCTCCCCAGAGTGTGATCGAGGATCTCGAAGCGAATGAGCGAGTGGAGTTGTGGGACTGTCCCGGGCTGGAGACCCTGGACACGTACCGCGGTTCGATTCGGGTGGTTCTTGCTCGCGTGGGCGATCTGCGGCACCCGGAGAAGTCGGCACGTGAATGGTGCATGGCCGTGACCGGTTGCGCGACGCGCCTGTCCGCGCGTCGAGTGCTCGCGGTGGGTCGCGGGCGATGGCACATCGAAAACACCGGCTTCCACCAGTGGACGAAGCATTGGGCATTCGGGCATGTGTTCACTCACGACCGCAATGGGATCCTGGCACTCTACCGGCTGTTCTTCGTCGCCTACAATCTGTTGACGCTCTTCCTCTATCGACAGTTGCGTGCTTACGGCCGAGACCGAGGCAAAGACGTCACGCGGACGATCTGCCGGTTGGTGCAGGAGATGCTGGACGACCTGGCCCGCCTCAGCGGCCCGGTTTGGGACACGAGCTGAACCCGCCGACGCCCCCGGCGAATTGGTCGCGCCGGTCCAACGGCGTCCGATCCCTCCGACCCCCAACCCTCGCACCCAGCTCCCACGAGTGCAGGAGGATCCGACAGAAAAGCGAGCGAACCAGCCAGCCCAGGGGGACGCCTCTCCCGGACGAGAGGTCCCCGGTCCCCCGGGCCGGCGCAACGGTCCGCCCGTATGCCGATGCGGAACTCCTGACCGCACCCAGGCTCGGTTGACACCGCGAAGCTGACTGTCGTAGCTTCGGCACGTGGCCATCCCGACCGAACCGATCGGAAGCGTGCCTCGACCGCCGGAGCTGGTCGAAGGAGTGCGGTCCTTCGCCGAGGGAGGGTCGAGTCGGGCGGACCTGTCGGCGCTCTTCGTTCGGGCCGTCCGCGACACGATTCGGCGCTTCGAGGACACGGGGTCCCCCGTGATCACGGACGGGGAGCAGTCGAAGCCCAGCTTCGTCACGTATCCCGTCGAGGGACTGCCCGGACTCGAGCCCGGAGGCGTCGTGATCGGGTTCAAGGACGGACACACGCGGCAGCTGCCCCGACTCACGACCGGGCCGTTTCGCTATCGGACGTACGCGGCTTCGTATCTCGACGAGGCGAAGCGGCACGCCCGCGTGCCGCTGAAGCAGGCCGTCATCTCCGCGTCCGCGCTGAGCCTGCTGTACCCTCAGGAGGGGATCGCCGGCTACCCTCGGGAGCGATTCCTGGACGATCTCGTGGGGGAGGCGGAGAAGGACATCCGAGGTTGCCTCGCGGCGGGAGCCCATCGGGTGCAGATCGACTTCACCGAGGGGCGTCTCGCGGTCAAGCTCGATCCCAGCGGCGCGCTCCTGAACGCCTTCGTCGACCTGAACAACCGCGTGCTCGGCCGCTTCACCGAGCGCGAGAGGGCGCGGATCGGAGTCCACACCTGCCCGGGCGGCGACCGGGATTCGACGCACAGCGCCGAGGTGGACTATGCGGCGCTGCTGCCGTCGCTCTTCCGGCTCGACGTGGGTAGCCTGTTCCTCCAGCTCGCGAGCGAGCAGGACCGGCCCCGCAGTCTCCGGCTGGTCCGGGAGTGTCTGAGACCGCAGCAGCAGATCTTCGTCGGTGTGATCGATCCGATCGACCCTCGGGTGGAGTCGCCGGAGGAGGTTCGGGACCGCGTGCTCGAGGCCGCGGAGTTCCTTCCGCTCGACCGCCTGGGGACGACGGACGACTGCGGCTTCTCGCCTTTCGGCGACGACCAGTCGACCTCCCGCGACACCGCGTTCGCCAAGATCCGGTCGCGCGTCGTGGGCACCGAGCTGGCGGCGAAGCGGCTCGGCCTCTGACGGAGACCGCGGAAGGGGCCGAGCGCACGTACGGTCCGCCCCGCGCGAGATCTTCCCTGCACGCTTGCGGGATCTGTGAATGATCCAAATGGATCTTTCGCTCCCGTACTCCCCGTCATAGCATCCGCGGCGAATCCGCGACCCAAGCAACTGCGCGGGAGGCGGGATCGCGCCATGCGTTCACCCGTCGAACAGGTCAAGGTTCGGCCCCCCCCTCGATGCGGAGAACGGAGGTGAGGCGCGGCAACCATCCCAGGCGACTCGAACGATCGGGGGTTCTGCTGCGACGCGAAGGACGCACGTCTCGTCACGCGTTTTCGGGAGGAACGACAATGCGAGCGAATTCACTCAGGTTCTCCGTCTGTCTTGCACTCCTGTGCCTCCTGTTTCCTTCCCTCGTTCAGGCCAGCACTCAGGCACAGATCGACCATGCCATCAATGCCGGATTGGCATGGCTGGTGTCCCAGCAGCGTGCGGACGGCAGCTGGGCGTACACTCCGACTTGCGGCGCGTACTGCGATGAAGCGACCACGGCGTTGGTCCTGCTGAAGCTGGTGGAGCGGGCGAAGGAGCTGGGCAAGGACCCGTTCGACGGCGACCCCGCCAGCCCCACGTACTATCCGTATGCCCCCAATGTGACGGCAGGGTTCGACTATGTGTTCGGTTCCGCGTCCGTCAACGCGGCCGGCGTCAACTTCTACGACACGGTCTACGGTACAGGAATCACCATGATGGCCGTCGGAAACACCACCGCTCCCAACCGCCTGATCGCAACCGGCCCCCTTGCGGGACGGACGTATCGGCAAGCGTTGCAGGGCATGATGGACTGGATCGCCGACGCCCAGAACGACTACGACTGTGGAGTCGGAGGATGGGGTTACTCACCGAACATGCAAAGCTGGGCGGACAATTCGAACAGCGGCTATGCCACGCTCGGCGTCGGATTCGCCGGTGACCCGAGGGGCTTCGCGATTTCGATTCCCGCTTCGGTGTTCGCCGGTCTGGACGCCTTCGTCGACAACGTACAGGCCAGCGGCGGACCGTACTCGGGCGGTTCCCTGTACAACCCGTGCTGGGGCTCGTCGCCGTCGTGGTACAACACTCTGAAAACGGGCAACTTGCTCTACGAGATGGCTCTCCTGGGCAGGGCTCCCAGCGACCCCACGGTGCGGAACGCCATCGGATTCATCCAGAATTTCTGGAGCAGTCCTGCCTGCAATTTCGCCGAGGGCTGCGGCTGGCAGGGCGACTACCAGGCGATGTTCATTTTGATGAAGGGATTGTGGGCGTACAAGGTGACCTACCTGACCATCAGTGGCTCTCCGGTCGACTGGTTCGATGTGGTCACGACGTACGTCGTCGACCACCAGAATCCGGATGGTTCGTGGGATCACGATGCGTCCCTGAATCTGGAAGATACCAACGATGTCATCGATACGGCATGGGCACTCCTGACCATGGAGAGGGTGACCAAGCCCCAGTTCTTCATTCCGGATCAGTGCGTGCCTGCGGGACAGTCGTTCACCTGCTTCGATGCGGACAGCTACGTTCTCCGGGGGATGCCCCCGTTCACGTGGACCTGGTCGGGAAACGTCGCGCTCACGCTGACGAAGGACTCGGACAACAACATCTGCATCGCCTACCCGCCCGGCTGGACGGGCGTGGAAACTGTGACCCTCACGCTCACGGACGCCAACGGGACGATCGTGGATCAGAACGTGACGTTCACGGTCTCCCCCGTGCCGGCGATCGCACCGATCCCCGAGCAGTTCTCCCCGTTCCCGCCGTTCGACCTGGACAGCTACCTGAGTGGCATCGATCCCTCGGAGGTGATCTGGTCGTTCTCGGGGAACGTCTGCCTCCAGGTTTCCATCGACCCGGCGCACGTGGTGACGGTCACGAACCCGGGCGGCGCGTGCACGAATCCCGAGGTCATCCGGTTCACCGCCGTCGCGCCGCTCAGCGAGTGCCGGCAGAACGCGAGCGTCGACGTGAGGTTCTCGACCTGCCCCATTCCCTCGGTCCAGATCCTCGAGCCGACCCACGATGAGCTGGGCCTGCCTCCGGTCTCGATACCGATCTACGTCCGGTTCCAGACGGACGGAGGCGCACCCATCGTGCGCGAGATGCTCTATCTGATGGACGGGTGCGTCCTCTACGACGGCAACGTCTTTGGGGACCGCGACGGCGTTCTCGCCGACGAGTTCCCACTCCTGATCAACAAATACAAACTGTGCCAGGCTATGGCCGCCTGCGGGTACACCACACTCTCCAGGCCCAAGATCCGCGTCGCCGCCACGAACGCATGCGGCCGGACGGCGTACGCGGAGCGGATCATCCGGCTGCGCCTTTTGAAGACGGAGGTTTGCGCCCGTTGACACTCGGGAGGAGGTCGTTTCACGCGACCGCGGCGCGCGAGGGCTGACGGCCACGGCGTTGTTCCCTGCGATGTCTGCGTCGAGGATCGGCGGAACGCCGTCCGAAGCATGCTGGGCGAGAGACGTGCAGAAACCACCGGCACTGGCTGGGTATGGTGCCCTGGCGAGGACGACGGAGCGCCCACATGAGCCATCTGGATGCCGTTCGCGCAGGGAATGTCCCGTCGTACCGTGCCTCGCTCGACGAGGCGCCCGCGCATCCGGCCGGCCTGATCGAGCTATCCGACGCCGAGCTCGCGTCCGCCTCGGGACTCGCGGTTGGCCCGGTTCTGACGACGGCGATGACCTGCACAGGGCATACATGAGGCGCCGACGCGCCTGCTGCGCGCAGGAGCTCGCTTCGGTCCGCTCGACTTCGAGGGCGGGCTCGCGATCCTGAACGACGGATCGCGAACCCGCCCCATCTTCTCTCCGCCGATGCCCATCACCATCCTCGACTCCGACGACACGCAATGAGCGCGGACGCGCGTGGATATCAGCAAGCGAAACTCGCCAGCAAGCAACTCATTCACACCCCGGGGCGTTGTGCGAGTGTCGTTTGCTGTTCCTGATTCGCTTCGATTCAGCTCCTTTCACTTTCCTGTCGTACACCCACTGTCGTAGTCCCACCGTGGGCGCGGGCGCTTGACTTGCGGGAGGCCTTCCTGGAGACTCGTCGCGGGATCGTGCGGAGGGCCGCCCTTTCCGGTGGAATGGATGGAACCGCTCTGGACTCGTGAGGCGGCGCAGCGTCGCGCCGACCGGATCCGCGCCTTTCGCGACGAGCTGCAAGAGATGGAGGATCGGGGAGTCGTCGCTCTTCCCGACGACTTCCGCGCGCGCCTCCGCCGCCATCATGACGATCTGCTCGACGATCTCGCGAGCCGCTTCGACGTCGACCGCAGCGAGACCGAGAAACGTGTGTGGTCTTCGCCCCGCAGTCGACAGCCACGACGCAGGACACCCCCAAGGACGAGTCCGCATCCATCGAAAGGAAGCAAATCATGCCAAAGGAGCTTCTGAAGTCGCTCGTGGGTTCGTGGCACGGCACTTGCCAAACCTGGTTCGAGCCCGGCAAGCTCGCCGACGAGTCGAGAATCAAGGGCGAGATTCGCCCGATGCTCGACGGACGGTTCCTCCGCCACACGTATGACGGCACGATCCAGGGGAAACCACGACACGGCGAGGAGACGATCGCCCTGAATTCAATGACGAAGCGGTTCCAGGTCTCCTGGTTCGACGACTTCCACATGAGCTATGCAATCATGTTCTCGGAAGGCGAAGCGACCCAGAGGGGATTCGTCGTGAACGGGAAGTACGAGGCCGCTCCGAATGCTCCACCGTGGGGTTGGAGAACGGTCTATGAGCTGGTCGACGACGATCATCTCACGATCACGGCATACAACATCATGCCGGACGGGCAGGAAGCGAAGGCTGTCGAGACGAAGTACACTCGAACAAAACGTTGATTCGGTACTCACCGGCAGTGCGGGGGAGCTGCGCATTCCACAGGTGAGAACGGACGGCGGACTCCGTCGTTGGCGTGCGGCAGGGACGA
The DNA here is from genome assembly GCA_963699985.1 of Terriglobia bacterium. GTDB lineage: Bacteria > Acidobacteriota > Polarisedimenticolia > Polarisedimenticolales > CAVOVZ01 > CAVOVZ01. The sequence continues at coordinate 45,121 of CAVOVZ010000019.1, read as the reverse complement.
TCGTTCCGCGATCCTAGCCCCGATGCCGGTCAGTTAGGGCTCTCTCTCTCGAGAGCGCGGGGAATCGGGGGTGAGCGCCGAGCACTCGTACAGCCCGTCTTCCTCGGTTGGATGGCATTCGGCGCCTTTCCGCCGCTCCTTCGCTCTCGACCGAGAGGCCGTAACGAACCGGCATCGGGGTTAGCCCGGATCATTCACGAAGGACCTAGCATCTTAGAGACTGCGACCGACTTCGACGAGGAGGGACGGCAGCTCTACGCCGAGTCAACCCCCCTGGGCTTGGCCAGCTCGAGGCCGTGGGCCGTTGCGCCGCGCTCGGTCCGCCAGAGTAGGAACGAGAAGACGAAGCCCGCGGTGGCGAGTGCCGCGAGGCACCACAGGACCGGGGTCCAGCCCATCGGGTTGTCCGAGCTGGCATGAGCCGCATCCTTCACTCGTCCGAGACCCCAGCTCATTCCCGCCCAACCCACTTGCTGACAGAACGTCATCAGCGCGTAGGCCGATCCGAGGCGTGCCTCGGGAACCAGGTACGTGACGGCCGGCCACAGGACGGCCGGTACCAGCGCGAAGGCCAATCCGAGCATCCCCATCGACAGCGGGAGCGGTAGGTCGGTATGTGCCATGAAGAGAAACGGAGGGACCAGGAGGGCGGAGCCGAGGGTCATGAGCAGCGCTCGCTTGCCGATCCTGTCCACGAGGAGCCCGAAGAGCGGCATGCCGATCATCGAGATGAAAGGAAGCCAGGCCTTGAGATCCCCGGCCGCCTCGGGAGACACGCGGTGGGCCTCGATGAAGTACAGGTTGGCGAAGGTGCGGAAGGGGAAGATCGTCGCGTAGAACGCAACGCACAGCCCGACGACCCACCAGTACGCCGCGTCGAAGCGCACCAGATCGCCCCACACGAGCTTGTCGGTCGAGCCCGCCCTACCGATCGAGAAGCGGCGCGCCGCGGCGCTCTCGAGCCCGGCGTAGACCACCGCGAAGAAGAGCCACGCCACCCCGAGCCCGGCGGCGAGCAGGAGCGGCGGCTGCCAGCTGTCGAAGAGGTCCTTCGCGAAGTTCGGCGACTTGTCCGCGGCCCAGGAGCCCATGCGCGCCACCAGAAGCTGGATCGCTAGCGCGAAGGAGATCTCCTTCCCCTTGAACCAGCGCCCCACGACCGTGGTGACCGCGACGATGAAGAGCTCGGAACCGACGCCGAGGAGGAACCGGCCCGCCATCATCGCGCCCCAGGGTGACGACGGCAGCAGAGCAGGGCCGAGTGCGATGGTGACGCTGCCTGCGGCGCCGATCGCCCCGAAGAGAATCGCCGAGCGGGCCATGCCGATCCGGTCGATGAGCACCCCTCCGGCGATCAGCGTGAGAAGCGCCGCGACGTTGTACGCCGTGTCGAGGAGTCCGATCTGCTCGCCGGTGAAGCCGAACGTCTTCTCGAGAAGCGGCGTCACCGGGTAGAGCGCGTCGAAGACGTAGTAATTGCCGAACATCGCCAGGCTGCACGAGAACAGCACGAGCCAGCGCCAGAGAACCGGCGCCTCGGCGGGCGCGTGAGCGGAGGAATCATTCATGGGCCGGAACGATACACCACGTACGCCCAGGCGAACAGTCCGAACACGCGAACGGGTGTTCGACAGGAAAGCGAGGAGACGATGCTGCGAATCGGGGGCAGTCCGTCACGAGCGGCCGCCCCGACCCCTCGGGAGGAAACAGAGCTTCGCGGGCAAGCGGCCGCGAAGCGGATGAGCAGCGACGGCTCGCGCTCGGAGCGACGGCGCTAGCCCGGATTATTCACGAAGGACCGTAGCGAGACCGCGAAGATGCCCGTCCTGCTTGGCGCCCGCAGGGACTCGGGCCCGAGACGTACTGTACCGTACGTCGCAGGGCGCGAGGCCCGAGGACGTCAAGCAGGATGGGCAGATTCGCGGTCGCAGTAGGTCCTTCGTGAATGATCCGGGCTAGCCCCGCGGCTGCTCCTCGACCTCCCGCAGGAAGCTCCCGTGCACCCCGGAGCGGAGGTTGCGTCTCGGTCCATGAATTGTGGTCGGCACCCCGTGCCTTCGCCCGAGGGACGGACGGAGGCCGATCCATCGGAATGGAGCACGGCCGTTCGCTGGCACAGGAATCGCTGTGACGATCCTCAGCCCGATGCGCTCGTCACGCGTTCCTCGGCCCGACGGCTCGCATCGGAGGTGATCTGCATCTTGCTGCGGGGTGAATTCCCGAGAAGGAGGGTTCGTTCATGGTGTCTCGGAGACGGCTCGCGGGTTCGGTCGCTGGTGCGGCGCTCGTCCTTGCCTCCGCCTTCCTCGCGCACGCTCGGCCGCCGCAGAAGCTGGACGGACAGAGAGGTTCCGGCCCGCGTCGCCTCTTCGAGTCGATCGCGCCCAGCGCCGGCCTGCCCGCCTTTCCGACCGGCGATCTGCGGCCCTTCCAGCGCCGGGCCCGCTTCGGCCGACCCAGTCTGCCGGTGCTGCGGGAGACCGCGGCGGAGCTTCAGGCCGAGCCGTCCGGCGACCAGCCGCTTCTTCAGCTGAACCTGTTCGACGATGCCGTTTTCGAAATCGCGATGGACAGAATCGAGACACGTGCGGCGAATCGGTTCACGCTGTTCGGCCGCGTCCCGGGGGTCGAGGGCAGCCGCGTCATCCTCGTGTCCGAGAACGAGTCGATCGCGGCCATGGTGTCGATGCCGCTCGCGACCTACCAGATCCGCCCGGCGCCGGGCAGGCTGCACGTGATCGAGGAACTCGACGACACCGGATTCCCCGACGAAATCCCGCCGATCCCGGTGGCCTCTCCCTCGGTCCCCGTCGGTGACGCCCCGACCCGGCCCGACGACGGCTCGAACATCGACGTGCTCGTGCTCTACACCGTGCGCGCAATGGATGCAGCGGGCGACACGTCGGCGATCACGGCGCTCATCGAGCTGTCGGTAGCGAACACGAACGCGTCGTACGCGGCCTCCGGCGTATCGCAGCGCCTGCGCCTGGTTCACAGCGCGGAGACGGCGTACGCCGAGTCGGGGGACATGAGCCTCGATCTCAGTCGCCTTCGCGCCACCTCCGACGGCTACCTCGACGAAGCGCACACGCTGCGCGAGACCCATCACGCGGATCTGGTCTCGCTGCTCGTGGAAAGCGGCGGCTACTGCGGCGTCGCGTACTTGATGACGAACGTCTCGACCGCCTTCGCGTCGGACGCCTTCAGCGTCGTCGCCCAGTCGTGCGCGGCGGGGAACCTCTCGTTCGCCCACGAGCTGGGGCACAACATGGGACTCACCCACGATCCGGCCAACGCGGGCGGTCAAGGGGCGTATCCGTACGCGTACGGCTACCAGGATCCGGAAGGCCAGTTTCGGACGGTGATGGCGTACGCGGAGGGATGCCCGCCCCCGTGCACGCGCGTCATGCACTTCTCGAATCCCAGCGTGCTCTACAGCGGGCGCGCGACCGGCGTGACCGACGCGCAGGACAACGCGCGGGCCCTCAACCAGACCGCTCCCACGGTCGCGAGCTTCCGCGCGGAGGCACCCGCCGGCCCGCCCGCGGCGTTCGGCAAGAGCCTGCCGTCGAGCGGCGCGACGGCGCAATCCCGGGCGGCCACGCTGAGCTGGGCCGCCAGCTCGGGAGCGACGAGCTACAGCGTCTGCGTCGATTCGACCGACGACTCGTCGTGCGACGGAAACAACTTCATCGACGTGGGCAGCGCGACGAGCTGGCGGGTGACAGGCCAGCACCCCTCGGGCCTGAGCGCCGACACGACGTACTACTGGCAGGTGCGCGCCGGCAACCTGTCGGGCACGACGGAGGCGAACTCCGGGACTTGGTGGTCGTTCACCACGGGGAGCGAGTCGGTCGCGAACGACCGCTGCGATCAGGCCGTCACCGCGGCGCTGCCCTACGAGGACCAGACCGACACGACGCTCGCGACCGTCGATGTGTCGGATCCGACGCCGCAGGCGGGCAACAACGAGCGGGCCCGCAGCGTCTGGTACCGCTTCACGGCGCCGCGCGGAGGACGGGTACTCGTGACGACCGTCGGAAGCAGCTACGACGCCATCCTCTCCGCGTGGACCGGCTCCTGCGGGCAGGGCACTCTCGCGGGCGTGACCGACGGCGCCAACGACGACTTCTTCGGACTGGCCGCTCGGATCGCGATCCGAGTGACGGCCGGGGAAACCTACTGGATCATGGTTTCCTCCTACAGCGGCATCGGTGGAGCGCTGCAGCTTCACATGCGGTGGGTGCCGTCGGACTTCGACGGCGACGGCCGCGCGGATCTCGGCGTCTTCCGTCAGGGCACCTGGTTCGTCGCCGAGTCCAGCGCGGGCTTCGCGACGTCGAAGTCCTGGCAGTGGGGAACGAGTGGGGACGTGCCGGTCCCGGGTGACTACGACGGCGATGCGAAGACGGACCTGGCGGTGTTCCGCCCTTCGAGCGGGACCTGGTTCGTGAGCTACTCCGCGAGCGGCTACGAAACGTCGATGTCCCGGCCGTGGGGCGGAAGCAGGGACGTTCCCGTTCCGGGCGACTACGACGGCGACGGCAAGTGCGATCTCGCGGTCTACAGGCCCTCGTCCGGCACGTGGTTCGTGAGCGAGTCCTCCACCGGCTTTGCGACGGGCCAGTCGTGGCGGTGGGGAAAGACCGGCGACGTGGCGGTTCCCGCAGACTTCGATGGAGACGGGAGGATGGACCTCGCGGTGTTCCGCCCGAGTGTCGGCACGTGGTTCGTCAAGACCTCGGCGTCGGAGTACACGACCGGGCCGTCGTGGCGGTGGGGCGCCTCCGGCGACCTGCCCGCGCCCGGCGACTACGACGGCGACGGCAAGGCCGACCTCGTCGTGTTCCGGCCCTCGTCCGGCACGTGGTTCGTCAGCGACTCCTCGACGAGCTACGCCACGACACGCTCGTGGCAGTGGGGCACGAGCGGCGATGTGCCGTTGCCCGCCGACCACGACGGCGACGGCATCGCGGAGCTGGGAGTGTTCCGCTCCTCGTCCGGGATGTGGTTCCTCGGAAGGTCGTCCACGAGCTTCGTCGCCGCGTGGACGCTGCCGTGGGGAGCGCCCGGCGACACGCCGCTCCGCGTGCGGTAGGCCGCCACGCCAGGGACGGGAGCGCGCGATTCCTGACGAGCAGGTGCCGCCTCACGACACCGGGGTCGGGCCGCCCTCCGCAGGGCGACGGATCGGGAGGACCCGGTCCGGCTCGAACTGCCTCGAGCCGGGCCGGGCGAGTCGCGCGTTGCTCCGAGAATCCCCGGACGCTCGGATTCCCCCCAGCGGCGTCCCTACGGCTGCAGCTCGGTCGTCACCACGGCGCCGCCCATCTGCGGGAGCGTCGCCGACGTCTTCACGACCTTGCGGGTCGCCTTGTCGATCCAGAGCGTGGTCGTGCCGGGCTCGTCCTCTGCCGAGATCAGCTCGACCTTCCACGCCGGGAACGTCCCGGCGGCGACCGTCACGTCCTCGGCGCCGGTCACCTTCGCCTGCTTGAGGGACGGCTTCTGTTTCTGGACGTCGAAGTTCCGGAACGTCGTCTGAAACCCTTCCGCGAGAGGGAGGCAGGCGATCGCCACGTGGGCCGCGTTCCCGTCGGCGAACAGCGGGCCTCCGAGGTCGACGGAGACCGGCTTCGGCTCGGCCCCCATCGACATCGTCCCGGTCGCCTTGCCGCCGGCGAACGCGAGGTCGATGGTGAGCGGTCCTTGCTTGATGACCCGCTTCAGCGGGACGAGCGTGCCCTTCTCCACCGTGGTCGTGTCCACCACCTCGCCCATCGGCATCTTCGCAGTGTCCGTGACGACCCAGGCGTTCCCTTCCTCTTTCACGACGCGCGTGGCGGAGAACTGCATGTTCTGGCCCCCGGCCGCCATCGTCACGGCGTAGCTGGAGCTTCCCGCGGCGAGATCCGCCACCGGCTTCGGCGCGCCGACCGACGCCGTGTCGACCTTCTTCGCGAGGACGACGGTCTTCGGGTCGACCGTGATCTCCTTCAGACGGGCGACGACCTCGGTCGTCCCGCCCTCTTGGAACCGTCCTCCGAGGTGCTTCGTGAGGAAGCTCTCCGCCGCCGCGAACATCGCCATGCTGTTGACGGGGCGGGCGAAGCCGTGCCCCTCGTCGGGGGCGCAGATGTACTCCACGGGGAACCCGCGGTCGCGCAGGGCGATGACGATCTGGTCCGATTCGGCCTTCTTCACGCGCGGGTCGTTCGCCCCTTGGACGACGAGGAGCGGAGTCTTGATTTTCGTCGCCGAGTTCAGCGGCGAGGCCGCCTCGAGCAGCTTCTTCTCCTCGGGCTCGTTCGGGTTCCCCATCCGCTCGTGGAAGATGATCCGGAGCGCCTCCCAGTACGGCGGGATCGTCTCGAGGAGCGTCAGGAGGTTCGACGGGCCGACGATGGAGACGCCGGCGGCGTAGAGGTCCGGCGTGAACGTGAGGCCGGCGAGGGTGGCGTAGCCGCCGTACGAGCCGCCCATGATCCCGACCTTCTTCGGGTCGGCGATCCCCTCCCTCACGAGGTGTTTGACGCCCCAGGTGATGTCGTCCTGCATCTTCAGGCCCCACTCCTTGTTCCCGGCGTTCAGGAACTTCTTCCCGTAGCCGGTGGAGCCCCGGAAGTTGGGCTGGAGGACGGCGTATCCGCGGTTGGCGAGGAACTGGGCGAAGTTGTTGAAGCCCCAGGAGTCGCGGGCCCACGGGCCGCCGTGCGGGACGACGACGAGCGGGAGCTTCTTCGCGGGAACGCCCTTCGGGAGCGTGAGGTAGGCGGGGATCGTCAGCCCGTCGGACGACGGATAGGACACCGGCTCCATCGCGGCCATGTGCTCGCGCGGGAGGCGCTCGCGAGAGACGTACTCGACGGAGAGCTTCTTCGTCTTCCGGTCAAAGAGATAGCGCGTCCCCGGGTCGACGTCGGAGTAGGCCGTCACCATCCAGAGCCGGTCGTCGGCGGTCGCGCCGGCGGGGATGACCTCCCGTTTCGGGAGCTTCTTCTCGAGAAGTCGGTAGTCCGCTTCCCAGGCCTTGTCGCGGAAGTAGATTCGGGTCTTCTGATCCTCGTACGTCGTGGCGGCGAGCTCTTCCGTCGCCTCGGAGAAGATGGCGTTGCCGAAGTCGACGCGCCCCTTCGGGTCGCTCTCGATGACCTCCTCCTTCCCCGTGGCAGGGTCGAAGAGGAAGAGGCCGGCGAGGTCGGGTGCGCCCTTGTTCGTCTCCATGTAGACGCGCTTGCCGTCCTTGTGGAAGCGAACCGGACCGCAGCTCTCGAAGACGTTGCAGGTGTAGATCTTCGTGAAGCCTTCGGCGTCGACCCGGAGGACCTCGGTGTCGCCGCTGTCGGCGATGCGGGAGGCGAGGCGCAGCTGCCCCGCGAGGTCGAAGACCCAGCCCGAGATCTTGTCGGTGTTCTTCTTCAGGAGGGTTCGCTCGCCCGTCGAGATCTTCACCTTGTAGACGTCGTGCCAGGCTGCGTCGCGGTCGTTCAGTCCGACGAAGACGAGGTCGGGGTCGGTCTTCGGGACGTCGTAGATCTGGGCGCGCGCCCCCTTGGCGTCCGTCAGGTTCCGGGCCGTCGGGGCGTCCTTCCCCGCATCCGGTTGTGCCGCCGGGTCGACGGCCCAGACGTTGTAGTTCTCGTCGCCGTCGTTGTCCTTGACGAAGAGGATGTACTTCGAGTCCCGACTCCAGAAGAAGCCGGCCACCGGACGCTTCGGCTCGGCGGTGACGAGGCGGGCCTTGTCGTAGGGTTCGCCCGTCTTTTTCACCCAGACGTTCCGGGTCTCGTTCCACGGCTTGAGGAAGGCGGTCCATTTCCCGTCCGGGGAGAGCTGGGCGCCGGCGATCTCGGGGTTTCCGAAGAAGAGCTCGCGGTCGAGGATGGGGGGGACGCCCTTCGGGTCCGCGGTCTTCGCCGCGACCGGGATCTGGGCGGCCGCGGTCAACGCGAGAGCGAGGGCAGAAACGAGGGCGAGCCACGCGAGGCGCGCCCGGAACGACGGTCGGCTCATCTGTGATGCCTCCTTCTCTGTGGAATCGTGGCGGTTCACCGTGGAGGAATTGTACGCAGCGCCGTCGCGGAGGTTCCGGCAGACGGCGGAGAGGCCTGGAAGCCCTTCGCCGACGAGTTCCTGAAGGCCAGCTCGATCGGCGCGGTCGGCGTGGATCTCTCGATGGGCCCGACGAATCCTCGAATCGTCTGGCCGCGACATTTCTCGCCGCGCTCGACGGCCACCTTTCCGAGATGCAGCGCGTCCTCGACACGGACCTCGCGGCCGACGACGATGCTCTTCCGTCCCCTCGATCGCTGGCCATGGATCGCTCCGTGGCCATGGAGCCGCACGGCGAAGATGCATGAAGCGAGCTACCCGACCGGAGTCTCTTCACTCGGTGCCGCCGTGGGGGGGACGGCATCGGGATCCCGGTCGATGTCCGCGATCCACGAGGACAGGAGCGTGTATCCGACGGCGAGCAAGACCGGGCCGACGAACAGACCGATCACGCCGAAGCCGATCAGCCCACCGATCACCCCCGAGAAGATCAGCAGGAGCGGGAGGTCGGCACCCCGCCGGATCAGGACCGGCCGCAGGAAGTTGTCGATCGTGCCGACGACCAGAGTGATGACGAGCAGGACGGTTCCCGGGACGGGATCCCCCTTCCAGTAGAGCCACGCCACCGCGGGTACGAGCACGAGGAACGGCCCGATCTGCGCGACGCAGAGCATGAACATGACCGCGGTCAGCACGGCGACGTAAGGGATGCCCGTGACCAGGAGGCCGATCCCCGCGCCCGCCGTCTGCACGATCGCGGTCACGAGCACGCCGAGCGCCACCGCGCGGACCGCCTGTCCCGCGAGCACGACCGCCGTGTCCCCCCGATCGGCGGCCAGTCGCCGCGCGAACCGCCGCACGCCCTCCGCGGCGGTCTCGCCGTGGGTGTAGAGGATCGCCGTGATCACCACGGTCAGCAGGAAGTGAACCAGCATCAGCCCGAAACCGCCGACCCTTCGTGCGAACCAGCCTGCGACGGTCTTGAAGTACGGGGTCGCGCGCGAGACGATCTCCTCCGGCGTCGCCGAGGCGAGCCGTGCCCACTCGTCGGCGATCTTCGAGCCGACGAACGGCACCCCTCCGACCCATTCCGGCGGCTGCGGGATCCGCATGCCCGCGAGCGTAGCGGACCAACTGGCCATGTCGTCGGCGCGGTCGACGATCGTCACGATGGCCAGCACGATCGGAACGATCAGGAGAAGGAGCATGCCGAGCGTCATGACGGCAACGGCGATCCAGCGCCTCCCTCCTGCGCGCGCCTGGATGCCGAGCATGATCGGCCACGTGGCGACCACGATGGTTGCCGCCCAGATCGCCGCGCCGAGGAACGGACGCAGCACCCAGAACCCGGCCGCGATGAGACCGACGAGGAACAGTGTGGCGAGGGTCACGCGGGGGAGGTCCATCGGGAGGAGGTGCGCCGTCCTCGGGTCCCGGGGCGGGAGCGCGGGTGTGGGGTCGCTCATGGCGGAGACTCCTATGGAATCGCGGCTATCCTACCCCAACGGCGCCTCGGCCCGAACCTCGCGTCTCTCCGCCACCCTGCCGTATCCTCCCAGGTCACGGAAGCGCCTCGACGGCGCACACCCGGGAGGTCACGAGATGAGCAAGTCGCTGAGGTTCTGGGTCTCGATCGCCGCAAGCATGTCTTTGTTGCTGTTCACCGACGCGGCCCTCGCAGCGGAGAAGGGGAAGAAGGACAAGAGCGCCGAGAAGCGTGCCGAGATCGACACCTTGGCGAAGGATGCGATGGACCGCCTACTGGAGAAGAGCGAGGCGGCCAAGAGTCTCGAGGGGAAGTCGTACGGCTACGCCGTGTTCGACAACCTGAAGATCGCGCTGGGGATCAGCGGCGGCGGCGGATCGGGTGTCGCGGTGACGAAGAAGGGCGAGCGCACCTACATGAAGATGGGGACGGTCGGCGTCGGCCTGGGCCTCGGCGGGCAGAAGTACCAGGTCGTGTTCTTCTTCGAGGACGAGAAGATATTCCGCAGCTTCGTGGACGAGGGATGGCAGGCGGACGCGTCCGCCCAGGCCGCCGCGGCGAGCGAGGGGGCGAATGCTGCATCGACCTTCAAGGGTGGAGTCGCCTACTTCCAGATGACCGACAAGGGGCTGATGGCCTCCGCCGACATCACGGGCACCAAGTACTGGAAGAACGACGACCTGAACGAGAAGTGAGCGTCGAGACGTGGAGGGGGACGGGTCGACGCGGCGTCGCCCCATCCGCCCGACGGGTGACCGACCCCCGAGTTTGAACCGCGCGAACACCGTGGACGGCGTGGAGTCGGAGCAGGCCGGTCGACTCACGTCCGCCGGGCGCGAGGCGGCGTAGAATCGGGGACAGTCGTCCATGACGCCCGAGGCGTCACCCTGAAATGCTGAAAACGTCCCGCGGAAATGCACGCCGGTCCGCCGGCGTGCATTTCCCGCGGGAGCCGGGGGCGCGGGGGCGGAGCCCCCGCGTTTGCATACCAGTTGTCCATGAAGCTCGGGGCTTCACCCGAACGCGATGAAAAACCCGCGGGAGGTGCAGGCCGGTCTGCCGGACTGCACCGTATGCGGGTGCGGGGGTCCGGGGGCTGGCCCCCGGTATTTTCACTCTAGCAACGGAAACTCGGCAGCACGCAACTCGTTCAAACCACGGGACATTGTGCGAGTTTCGGTTGCTGTCCCCGATTCGCAGCATCGTCTCCTCACTTTCCTGTCGTACGCCCGGCCGGATGCTGGCATTTCTCCGAACTCGGCAACCCGTGTTAGGGTCGTCGTGTTTCGTGTTGCCGACCGGGGCATCGCATCAACACGGAGGAGCAGCAATCGTGAATCGTGTCGTCAGGAACGTTCTGGCGTGTATCGCCGGATTGATGGTTGGAGGGATGGTGAACATGCTGATCGTTTCGATCAGTGGTTCGATCATTCCGCTGCCAAGCGGTGCGGATGTAACGACGGTCGAAGGCTTGAAGGCCTCGATCCATCTTCTCGAGCCAAAGCATTTTGCAATGCCGTTTCTTGCGCACGCGCTGGGGATGCTCACGGGAGCGTCGGTCGCGTCGTGGATCGCGGCGAGTCACAGAATGAAACTCGCGCTGGGAATTGGAGCGCTGAATCTGATTGGTGGAATCGCGGCGGCGGCGATGATACCGGCGCCGACGTGGTTTGTCGTTCTGGACCTCGTCGTCGCATACATCCCGATGGCTTGGATCGGCGGCAAGCTGGGACAACGAAACTAGAAAACGGCTGTTGTGAAACTGCAATTGTTGATCGGCGAACGCTCACGCGCCGCATCGTGTGGGATGGGCTTCGCGCGTATCGACGCCGGGAGCTCGAGCGGGGCTCAGGAATCCGCGATGCGCGGCAGCAGGCCGCCGGGGCGGCCGAAATGCGGCACCGCGTCGGCCACGTGTCGTGGGTCCACGAACGCGCGCATCGAGGCGCTGTGGTAGAGGCAACCGATCTCCTCGGCAGGGCGGGATGCGACGAACGGCTCCACCGAATCGAGAGCCTCGAGCCACGCGCGCTTGACCAGCTGGAGGTCGACCGGCTCAGCCAGGTCGAGCCGTGCGAGATCCTCCGCGCGGATCCTCCCGCGTCTGCGCAGAAGTTCCAGGAGGGACAGAGGGGTGAACCCCGGGTCCTTGCCGCAAGCCGCCCAGCACAAGGCGCCGAGCCCGAGCACGCGCCCGTGGAGATGGAGCGCGTCCAAGACGTCGCGCGGTTCGTCTCGGCCGGCAAGCGCCAGCACCTTGTTGACGGCGAGGTCGACGGGATGGAGGACGAACCCGACCCGGTCGTCGCGCACCGTCGGCATGAACCGCCAAGCCGAGTCGCGCGCCCACTCGACCTTGGTCGCGTCAACGCCCTTGCGCACGATCGCGCGGATGTAACCGGGTTGGTTCAAGTCCACATGGATGGAGTACCCGCTCGTCTCGAGCGATCTCCGGTCGTCGGCGAACGCCTCCGCGACCCGCGCCTCCGAGTCGTGGAAGTAATCGAGATCGCGGCTGAAGCGCGTCGTGTTCGGCTCGATCAGGATCGCGGCACCACCGGCGAGGTAGGAATCGAATGTTCGGTTCTCGGAGAGCAACCGTGCCAAGCTCGCCTGGAAGTCGGTCAGCGGCACAGCTTGCTCGCAACTTCCCAGGCCTCGCGCCCGCCGTGCCTGCGGAGTTGCTCCGCAACCCAGGCGATATCCGACGTCCCGATGCGGTAGTCGGGATCGAACGACCAGAAGCACGTGGCGTGGAATCGCCGGTACACCCTGCGCGCCTCGCGCACGCGAACCATGTTCCGCGCCGTGTCGGGCTCCAAGGTTCGGCGGCTCTTCTTGCCGCCCCTCCGCCCGATCTCGGAGAGATACGATCTTACCTTGCTTTCCATGACATCATCGTAATCGGCTTACGATAAAAAGGCAAGATTGCTTTCAAGAAATGTGCTGGGGCGCCAGATTCGCGCTGAACCGATGCGGCCGTTTTCGACCCGAAGGAACGTGCACCGGATCCGTTCCGCCCCGGACGACAGCTCCGGCTTGTCGTCGAGGCGTGGCAGGTACGTTTCGATCGTCTTCACGCTCGAGGACAGGTTCTGGCCAATCTCCGGCGTCCCCTTGCCCCGGCCGATCATCTCGAGCACTTCGAGCTCACGATCGGTGAGTATCTCCAGGCTCGTGCGCCAGGCAGAGCATGCGCGTCGAGAGTTCCGCGAGGGGCGGGGGAAGCCAGTTGGCGTCTCTCAGTGCCCCTACACGGACGTGGAGCGTGAAACGCAGTCTGAAAGCACGATCCGTCTACCTACATGGACGTGGAGTTCATCGAGCTCTCCGTTACCACCCACGACAGCTCCGGGGCGACCGACCGCACGGCCTTCCCGGACCTCCGGATCGTGGTTGCGACCCGCCAGCAGACCAGCCGGGCGGTTTCCACTCCCGCCGCATCGCGCGCCGGTCATGAACTCGGAATCGTGCACCGGTTTCGCTTCGGGCGGGATCCGTGAGTTGTCGCGTACAATCCGCGCCGCGTGACGCCGGTTCGGCGTCGGTGCCGGCACGGTGGATCCACGGATGAGCGAGACCGCGAGCGCCCCCCCGGAACTCGAAGCCGCTCCGCCGTGGCGTCGATGGCTTCCGGCGATCCTGATCCTCCTGGTGTCGATCGGTGTGTACGCGAACACGCTGACCATGGAGTTCACGCTCGACGACAAGTTCCTGATCCTCGACAACCCGCGCATCGACGATCCGAGCTGGGCGTGGGACCTGTTCTTCGGCGGCAAGCTCTGGCGGCCGCTGAAGCGGCTCTCCTTGATGATCGACTACCGGATCTGGGGGAGAGAGCACCCCGGAGGCTTCCACGCGACGAACGTGGCGCTTCACGCGGCGGCGTGCCTGGCGCTCTTCGCGGTCGCCCGGGGTCTTCGGTTCTCTCGTGCTGGAGCGACCGCGGTGGCCCTCCTGTTCTCCGTGCATCCGGTGCACGTGGAGGCCGTCGCGAACATCTGCCACCGGAAGGAGCCGATGGCGCTCCTGTTCAGCCTGCTCGCGTTCCTCGCATACCTGCGTGGACGCGAAGCCGACCCGCGTCCAGGCCCTGCGTCCGCCGTGCTGCGGAGGCTCGGGCTCGGCCCCGGCCCCGGTGGCGCGCGCGCGGAATACGCGGCGTGGGCCGCGCTCTGCTATCTCCTGGCCATGCTCTCGAAGGACGTGGCGTCCGTCATGCTGCCGGCGACGGTGGTCGTGCACGCGCTGTTCCTGGCGAAGGAGCCTTGGCGGGAGCGGGTCTCGCGCGTCGCAGCGTTCCTCCCGGGCTTCGTCGTGGTGCTCGCGATCTTCACGTTCCACGGGTACATCGGGACTCTCGGGCGGCGCTTCGGCGCGGAACAGGTCGGCTGGGCATCGGCCGGGCGGGCGACGAGCTACGCGGACATCCTCCCGGTGGCGGTCAAGGCGTTCGGCGTGAATGCGGGCCTTCTCGTCTGGCCGTGGCCGCTCTATTTCGACCGGGTGTTCGAGATCCCCAAGCGGCTGTCCGATCCCGGCGTCCTGGCCGGTCTATCGGCGCTTGCGCTGTACGTCGCGGGGATGGCCTGGACCGTGCGGAGGGCGGGCAGGGCCTTTTTCGCTCTCTCGTGGTACGGCCTCAACTTGCTCCCCGTGTCCAACCTGATTCCGCTGTCGTACTGGTTCGTGGCGGAGCGGTTTCTCTACGTGCCGAGCGTTGCGTTCGCACTCCTGGTGGGCCTCGGGATCGAGACGCTGTGGCGGGGACGCCTCGGGTTCGCGTTCGCCCGGGGACAGCGAGTCGCGGGCGGGGCCCTGCTCGCAGGTCTGCTCGTTCTCCACGGAAGCCTCACCGTGGTCCAGAACGAGGCGTGGCGCGAGCCGGTATCGCTCTGGCGGAACACGCTCGCCCACAATCCCCGCTCGAGCATCGCGCTCTTCAGCTACGGCCTCTGGCTCGAGGGCAAGGGGCGGGTCGCCGAGGCGGAGGAGCACTACCGGCGCGCGATCGCCGCGTCGCCGCGGAACGCCCACCCGTTCTACGCGCTGGCGATTCTCTGCCTGGATCAGCACCGGATTCCCGAGGCGATCGACGCGGCCCGCGAGGTGACGCGGCTCGAGCCCGACGACTCCGCGGCGTATATGGTCATCGGGAACGCGGAGTTCGAGCGAGGGAGGTACCAGGCGGCGGCGCAGGCGTACGGCCGCGTCGTCGCGATCGATCCGACGCACGCCGAGGGGCTGTACAACCTGGCCAACGCGCTGTACGAGGCGGACCTTCCGGAAAGGGCGATCGAGGTGCTGGATCGTCTCGTCGTCCTGGAGGAGGGGGAGGAGGCGCGGCTCCTCCGGGGACTGGTGCTCGAAGACCTCGACCGGGACGAGGACGCCATCACGAGCTTCCGGCGCGCCGCCGAGATCGCTCCGTCGAGCCCGGAGCCCGCGAACGCGCTCGGACGCCTGCTGGCGCGGCTCGGCAGGCGGAACGAGGCCGCGATCGAGCTCGAGCGCTCGCTGCGCCTCGACCCGGGCCAGCGCGAGCCGCGCGAGATCCTCGAGGGACTCTCGGCGATCGAAGCTCCGGGAACGCCGACGAGCCGCGACGGGCAGCGCAGGAACGCGAGACCCGCGAGGCGCGCGTCGAGCGCCGCCGCGGCTCATCAGTAGATCCCGATCCGTCGGAGCCCGAGCACCGCGGTCCGCTCGATGCCCGTCAGGATGCGCCGGAGCGTCGGCTCGCGCGACCGGGCCGCCGCGAGGGGAGGGGGGATCCGCGTCACCTCGCTCCCCAGCCTGCCGCGGAGCCTCTCGATGAACTCCTCGAACCGCGGACGATCGTCCCGCGAGTATCCGGGCGAGTACACGAGATACGTCGCATCGGGCAGGGTGGAGCCGATCCGATCCAGGATCCCGGCGGACAGCCTGGACACGGTCGCGAGGTCGTATCGCACCGATGCGATCCCGTCCCAGTCGATGTCCAGCCGCTCGCCGGGGCGCACGCCGTCCCATGCGTCGAGCGGGATCTCCTCGAACTCGAGCGGCACTCCGGCTGCGCCGCGCAGGCGGAGGAGGATCCGGTGCGGCAGCGCCGTCAGGTCCGATTCGTACTTCACGGTTCCGACGTCGTAGCGCCGCCCGCCGTGCCGATCGTGGATCCACCGCACCGACGAGACGATTCCCTCGGCCACCGCGTGGGCCAGGAAGTTCCCGGAGTCCACGTCGCGCATCCGGGAATCCCCGGCGTCGATCCGGAACGCGCGTCCGCGCCGGCGATCGATCAGCAGGCCGCGCATGTCGCAGTGGAAGTCCACGTGAACCAGGCGCAAGCCTCGCTCCGCGCGCCGCCGCCAGAGGTCGTAGATCTGGCTGTGCTCCTCGGCGACCAGAAGCTCACGCACGGTTCCGCCCCTGCGCGATGCGGTTGAGCATGCCCGCCAGGCGGCCCTGGGCCCGGACCAGGGCTTGATTTCGCTTGAGAGTCCACTTCACGCGAAAGACCAGGTCGCTCGCCGCGCGGCCCCGAAGGGAGCCGGAATCGAGCACCATCTGCACCTCGCGCCGGATCTCGGCGGACCACGAGAGCTTGTACCCCTCTCCGCCGCGGAGGAACTCGTAGCCCGTGAGTCCCTCGCTCCAGGCTTCTTCCAGGAGCTTCGCAGTCAGGAGCGTCCCGGGCGACCCTTCGCCGTATTCCCCGCGGAACGCGGAGTCGTACGACCAGAGTCTCGAGCCGAAGCGGAAGCCCAGCTCGTGAGCGGCGGGCGTTCCGTCGACCGTGAGGAGGGCCAGGTAGAGGCGGTCTCGCGACGCCAGTCGCGGCAGCAGCCTTTCGAGGAACGAGCGGACGTTCGCATGGAGGAGCAAGGCGCTGCCCGCGCGTCCCTTCCAGCTCCCGACCGTCACCTCGCGGGCCGCGCGCAAAGCCCCCGAAGGATCCGTTCTTCCGGCGCCGAGATCGAACCGCGCCGTTCCCCTCGACTCGAGCCGGCGAAGCCTGCGCGCCAGACCGGAGCGGAAGCGCTTGCCGCGGCGGGACAGATAGTCGGACCAGGTCCCGTCCAGGGGGAGGAACGGGGAATCGGAGCACGGCTCCCACCGAATGCCGATCCCCAGATCTCGCGAGCGCTCCGCAAACACCTGCGCTGTGGTGGATCCTTCGGGGAGGAACCGAAGGTCCACCACGTCCCATCGGTCCTTTTCCGCCGCCAGCGTGCCCAGGACGACGGACGCGCATTCGGTCCTGCGGCGAGCCAGGAGAAGGTCGGAGCGGTCGGAGAGGCCCATGCCCAGGAAACGCAGCGAGCCGGTGCCGACGATCTGAAGCGCCCTGTACCGCAACGGCCCCGCCGCGTGCTGCACCCGCGCGAACGGGGCGATCGCCGCGGGGCCCAGGTCGTCCTCGACGACCAGGACGTCGAGCTCCTGGGACTCGCCGAACGACTCCCACCACGACACGACCCACTCGTGGGACAGGAAAGGGGTCGCGGTCTCGGCGCCTGCGAGGACCTCGTCCCACGCCGGCTGCAGCGCGCGCAGATCCTCGAGGCTGTGCACCCGGCGGACCCGCAGCGGACCGGTTCCGGCGGATTCCGAGAGATCGTCCACGGCTCCCATCCTCGGGAGGTACCGATCACGCGCCCCGCGGTTGCGCGCGGGTCACCGGAAGTAGTCCAGGGCGACGCGCAGCAGACCACGGGGGTGGAAGAGAATGTTCACGTAGCCGGCGTTGGCGAGCGGGCAGGCGCATTCCCCACGACGGATGCGCCCGCGGATCTCGCTTCTTCCGCTCGCTCCGGAAGTAGACGCGGTCCCAGTCGTAGCCGAACTCGCGCAGGTTCCCGAACGACCGCGCCTCGGTGCAGCACGCCCACACCTCTCCGGAAGGGGAGATGTGGGCGAGCATGAAGCCGGCCTGGCATGCCGGGTACTGCCGTTTCGTCCGCACGATCCGGGCCGCGTTCCGGTAGTACTGCCGGCGGAACGCCGCGACCAGGCGCGCGACGCCCCGGGGACGCCGCCGGTCCATCTCGCGCAGCATCGTCTCAACCGCCCGGTCGTACGCGTCGGGGTCCGGGGTGATGTCGTGCTGCACCGTGAACAGCTCCTCCCGGTTTTCGGCCACCTCCGTGATGAGCGAATCGGGCTCGAGGGCGGCAAGCTGCGCGTGGATGGTCTCGAAGTCCGCGACGTTGAATTTGGACACGACGGTGTGGATCCCGCGCGTGAGGTTCGGCGCGTCGATCGCCTTCAGCCCGGAAAACGTGAGGAGCGCGCGCTCGAACGCCCCGACCTTTCCCCGGATGAAGTCGTGCTGCGCCCCGATTCCGTCCAGGGAGAGGTTGATGACCACTTGCCTGTCCCGGAAGATCTCCAGGATCTCGCGGACTCGGTCGGGCACCCGCTCGTGCAGGATCCCGTTGGTCGGGATCAAGATCACCTTCGGATCGAGATACCGCTTTGCGAGGCGGCAGATGTCCACCAGGTCGGCCCGCAGGAACGGCTCGCCTCCCGACACGGTGAGGTAGTACACCCCGCGGCCGATGGAGCGGAAAATTTTCTCGTACTCGTCGAGCGAGAGATCGTCCTGGAGGTTGTCGTACACGGAGCAGGTCTTGCAGCGGTGGTTGCAGTGGTTCGTCAGCGAGAGGGTCAGGCTGATCGGGTTGACATGGGGCCAGCCGAACCACCGGAAGCCGAGGTAGAGCGGGTACTTGACGAAGAGCGGGGCTCTCAATGCGGACGCCACGGCGCTTCGCTCCTTGCGGCGCAGACAGGGTTCATCCCGTTTCCTCGCTCCGAGGGTCCCCGCTGCCGAGCGGTCCGTGGTCCCTCGTCGTCGACCTTCAACCGATCCAGGCTCGAGGCAGGAAGAACCCCTTCGATTCCTCCGCCAGCGTACGGAGATTCACGCAGGTTCCATCCGCGAATCGAGCCAATCGCCACGCGTCCAACCCGCGAGAGGCCGCACCGCCTTCCATGCTCTCCGTGGCCTCCTTCTTCTCGAGCGCGTATTGGATCCAGTATAGCGTGAAGAGCGGCCGGAGAGCCTCGAAGGGAATTCCCATGGACCGCGCGTAGCGGAGCAGCGCGTCCCGACTCATCTCGGCCAGGAGCCCTCGGCCGAAGAAGGACTCCTGGTACCACGCGAAGTCGTCCTCGGCCTCGCCGGCCGCTCCGCCCAGGCAGGCGAGGAGGTGGATCAGATCGTGCGTGGGAAGGCGGGGATCGAGCGGAGTCTCCCAGTCGATGACCTCGAGGAGGTCCCCGTCGAGGAACAGGTTGGCCGGGCACAGATCGCCGTGATGACCCACGAGAGGCAGGTTGGCCCGCGCCAGCGCCTCCGCGTCGCGGAGCGTGCGATCCAGCAGGTCGCGCTCCGCCGGGCCGGGGCGGAACTTCCCGAGGTATTGCTCGACGGGGCCGCGGACGAGCGCCTCGATCCGGTCCCCGCGCAGCGGCTCATGACCGCGGCTCGTCTCGCGGTGGAAGAGAAGCAGCCAGTCGACCACCCGCCCCACGACCTGCGACAGGGCGCCGCGCCCGCGCGGCACGCGAAGCCGTCGCCCACGCGCGGTGGTCTCGAACAGGACCGCAACGCCCGGTTCCTCCGCGTGATGCAGCAAGGCGGGAACGGAAGCGCGAAAGACGGGATGGGACGAGCGGCCGAGCTGCTCCAGGTTGCGCGTCTCGACGCGAACCGCCGCCGATCCGGTTCCGACACCGATCTTGGCCACGAACGACGGTCGATTGGATCCCGGCTCGAAGGCGAGGGCCGTGACGGTTCTCGAGTCCCGCCGCCAGCTGTTCACGAGAAGGTAGGACAGCCCCCTGGAGGGAGGGATCGCGAGCCCGAGGCGGGCCTGACGGGAGAGCATCTCGGCGATCCCGGTGCCGCGCGACTCTCCCTCAGAGCGCGAAGTCATCGAGTAGCTCCGCGGTGAGCGACACGTTGAGGCATCGCCCTTCGAGGAAAAACGTGATCGGGTAGCTCGACTGCGGCCTCGCCATTCGTCGCAAGCCCTCCGCGCCGGACCCCGCCAGCTCGCCCGAGGCTTCCAGGTAATGCAGCTTGTGAAGCGCGAAGCGCACCCAGGCGAGGGCGAAGAGCGGGAGGCCCGCCTCGGGCTGCAGCCGCAGGGAGCTCCGGTAGGTCTCCCATGCCCCGGCGAAACGGCGGGAGAGGGGAGAGGATCGGAAGAAGGCGTCCCGGAATCCGCGCTCGAAGCCCTCGCGTCGCCCCAGCCCGCCTCGCGTCGCCGCCAGAGAGCAGAGCAGGTAGAACAGGTCGTAGCCGGGGAGCGCGTCGCCGAACGGCTCGTCCCAGTCGACCACGCCCACCGAGTCTCCCGCCACGAGCACGTTCGCGTCGCACAGGTCTCCGTGGGCCGCGACCACCGGGGCCTCGTCGCCGAGCGCGTCGCGCAGGCGTGTCGAGAGGGAGGCGAGGAGATCCGCATCGTGGGGAAGCGTCTCGAATGCCGCCTGGTACTCCCGCACCGGCTCGTCCACGTGCGCGCGAAGGAACGAGGCGTCCACGGGGACCCTCTCGACCCCGCGGGCCTGCGTGAACTCGACGAGCCAGTCCACGATTCGTTCGAGCATGTCGGGCGGGCCGTCCACCTCTCGGGGCCGGATGTCCTTGAGCCTGCGCCCCGGCAGGTGCGACTCGACCAGAATCGTCAGCTCCCCGTCCCGTTTCAGACCGAGAGGCATCGGGGCCGCTCCGGGGCGTCTGGGGAGAAGCGTCCTCGAGAGAAGCTCGAGGTTCGCGTTCTCGCGGGAGAGCGCCGCTCGCCCCGCCTCTCCCCTGGCGATCTTCACCACCGCCACAGGTCGAGCGGAAGGCGAGAGCACGATCGCCTGGCTCGTGTCGGTGGGGCCGCTACCGCCGTAGCGGAAGATGGTGCGCAGCGGACCCTCGGCTCCCGGTCGCGCCCCCCGGACCGCTCGCGCCACCGCCTCGATCACGGAGAGACCGCTTTCCGTGCCGAGATCTCGAACGCGGGAACGACCGACTCGAACAGGCCCGCGCGCGCGGTCACGGATGCCAGGACCATGAGGGCACGCTTGGCGGAAGTACCGGGCCTGGGCATCAGATCGCGGAGGAAGTACGACACCACGGCGCGATCGCGAAGCGGCACGAGGAACTTGGGCTGGAACGCGCCGGGGAGCGCGGCGAACACCTCGACCTGGTCGAATCCTGCCGCCTCGATCGCCCTTCGGATCGACCGTTCGCCGATCGGGAGGAGGCGCACCCGCCCGCGGGGCGCTCCCTCCGACGGTTTCGATGGGTCGAGCCACGCGAGCACTCGGCCGAGCCCCGGAAGGTCGTACAGGGGGTTGGGCAGAGCGAGCACGAGCGCCCCGCCGGCGCGAAGGGCCGCGGCAGCGCCGCGCGCGGGACCCGTCAGGTCCGGGGTCACCCACTCGGATCCTCGCGTGCGGCCCAGGGCCGCCGCGAACACCACGGCGTCGAAGGCTCCCGATGGCACGCCGAAGTCCGCGGGGCCGACGGCCACGTGCGCCTCGAACCCCTGGTCCCGCAGCGGGCGGGCCTGCTCGTCGGTCCGCCGCACGCACGAGACGGTGAAGCCCGCGGACCGGAGCGCTTGCGCTCGCTCGCCGCGGTCTTCGCCGATCTCGAGGACGGTTCCCGTCGGCGTCGGGCCGAGCAGGAGCAAGAAGCCCGTCGACGGTCGACCGCTCAAGACCGGTCTCCCGGTGTCCCGCCAAGCTCCGCCGGCTCCGTGGGCTTCGAGCCGCGGGAAAGGCCACGATGCAACCGCAGGCGCCAGATGACGTAGATGGCCTCGTACACGATGCTCCCGGCGATCTTCGAGCCGCCGTGCTTGCGTTCCTGGAAAACGATGGGGACCTCGACGATGCGGAACCTCCGCTTCCACGCACGATACGTCGTCTCAACCTGGAAGCAGTACCCGCGGGAGTGGATCGCGTCGAGATCGAGGCTCGCAAGCACCTCCCGACGGAAGCACTTGAATCCTCCCGTGGGATCCTCCACCGGCATCCTCAGGATCGCCCTGACGTAGCGCGACGCACCGAGCGAGAGCAGGAGCCTGCGGACGGACCAATCCAGGACGCGAACCCCGCCCTTGTAGCGCGAGCCGATGACCACGTCCGCCTCGCGGGACGCCTCAAAGAGCCGCTCCAGGTCGGCGGGATTGTGGGAGAAGTCGGCGTCCATCTGAAGGATATGGGTCGCACCCCATGCCAGGGCGTGCCGGAATCCGTCCACGTAGGCGGGGCCGATCCCCTGCTTGCCCGGGCGTCGGAGCACGTGAACACGCTGGGACTCGCGGGCGAGCCTCGCGGCGATCTCGCCCGTTCCGTCGGGGGAAGCATCGTCCACGATCAGCACGTGGAACCCGGACGGGAGGGCGAGGATCGTCGAGACGAGACGCTCGAGGTTCTCCATCTCGTTGTAGGTGGGGACGACCACCATCGCTCGCGTCATGGCGCCCCGCCGCGATCCCGCCCCGGTGGCGCATCCGCCGGGTCCTTCGTCGACGCGGCCACGTCCCAGATGTACGGGTTCTTCCGAGCCACGTAGAGATCCCACATCCCTCGGAGTCGGGCATACGTCTCGATCGCGGCGGCGGCGACCGCGTCGCCCGCGCGCGTCGGTTCGCGGGCGAGCAGTCGCGCCAGCGCCACCGCGACCAACCTCCCTCGTGCGGTCGAGACCCGGTACCCGCTGGAGTCGCGGAGGTGCCGGTGGCCTGCCGCGATCCGGCGCCGCTGCTTCAGGAAGTCCTCCAGCGTGTCCGGGCCCTTGTTCCAGACGATCGCCTCGGGGACGTACAGGAAACGGTATCCGGCCGTGGAGAGAATCGCCTCCAGCGACGCCTCGTCGACCGCGGTGTCCTCCGGCAGCCGGTCCACCACGTTGCGGAACGCGACCAGCTCTCCCAGCTTCGGGCTCAGCAGGCTGACCTCGTGGTGCAGGTCCCATTGCAGCCGTACGATCCGCTGGATCCAGCCGGGAGCTTCGCCTCGGGGCATCGGACGCCCTCCGGCCATCCCCACCGCCGGGTCTTCGAACGTCGCGAGGAGGCGCGCGATGGCCCCCCGCTCGGGAAGCACGTCGCCCGACGAGACGACGAGAATGGACGCCGGACGAGCCGCCTGAAGGAAGAGGTTGATGGCGGCGGCCTTTCCCCGGCGATCCGCCTCGCAGATCAGCTGGAGCTTGGGCCACCGCGCCGCGAGCTCTCGCACGATCTGGTCGGATCGGTCCGTGCTCGCGCTCGAGACGACCACCACCTTGTCGAGGCCGAGCGGCTCGAGCGAATCCTCGCGGAAATGCTCGAGCAGCCGTGCGATGTTGCGCTCCTCGTTGTGGATGATCACGCCGATGGAGAAGCTCACGCGCCCCTCGCCGCGCTCGCAGGTTCGGGAGCGGTCCGCGTCCCGTCCTGGATCGTCATCGAGAACGACGGCGGGGCTGGAGAGCTCATCCCGCGTCCTTCGCGAACAGGTACAGGCTCGACTCGATGAGCGGACGATCCGTCGGGCGGGCTCGATGGACCGGACGTCCGGCCAGTCGCGCGGCCGCCAGTGGGTACTTGAACGGGTTCACGAGGCTCCGCGCGAGACGGATACGCGGAGAGGTGTTGCGACCGAGGACCTCACGCTCGTAGGATCTCCCGATGTCGAGCCAGAGCGTGTCCGCCTCGCGGCGCGCCACGAGCCGCAACCCCGGAAAGAGGCTGGATACCGCATCGCCGTGCAGATGGTGCGGATGGGGAGGGTCCACCAGACGGTAGAACAGTGAGAAGTAGAGCCTTCCGATCCGCGTCGTGTGCGTGCTGACGAGGAGCACGAGTCGTCCACCGGGGGCCATGAGCCGCTCCATGTTGGCCGCCGCGGCGCCGATGTCCTCCACGTGATCGAGCATGTTGATGGAGAAGACGACGTCGTAGCGCTCGTCGCCTCCGAAGGTCTCGGCCTTTCCCTCGAGCCATCGGACCGGAGACTGCGTCAGGAACGGGAACTTCTCGAGGTAGAACGGCATGAGGGGATCGACACCCGTCCGCTGGCCGCTCTCGAGCCCGAGCAGGATCCCGGCACCGCCGCACCCCAGATCCAGGACCCGTGAGCCGGGTTCGATCCTCACCTCGCCCGGCGGAAGAGCGGCGAGGATGCGGGACCAGTAGACGCGGTTGTGGGCGAGGACCTTTCCGGAATCCTTCTTCTGGTGGTACGCGCGCTCGACGCGCTGAACCCGTTCCCAGGTGCGTCGGATCATCCGCGCGCTCGGTGACGGGGGGCGGCGAGCCGCACCCGCGCGCGGAAGCTCGCGAACCCTTTCGTGCCGTGGATGATCACACGCATCAGAGCATAGTCGTCCGAACGGAGAAGATCCCGCAACCCCAGCAGCACGGCGAACGCGGCCTCGTACCCGGCTTCGCGCACCGCTGCCTTCACGCGCTCGTCCCAGCGCCCGAAAGGGTAGGCGAAATACCTCACGGGGCGGCCCAGGCCGTCCTCGAGCCGCTCCCGACTCGCGCGGCACTCCTCCAAGAGCTGCCGGTCCGAGACGCCGCGCAGGTCCGGATGGGTCGACGAGTGGGACCCCACCTCGATCCCGGCCGCCGCCAGATCTCGCAGCTGCGGCCAGTCCAGGAGCCGGCGGACGGGCTCGCCGTTCGCCCGATCCCAGTCGTTGGTTCCCCCCACGTGGCCCGCCACCGCGAAGACGGCCGCCGGCAGGCGGAGATCGCTCAGGACCCCGAGGGCGTGCTCGTGGAAGTCCTGGTACGCGTCGTCGAACGTGATCGCGACGGACCGAGGGGCCGGACGGTGTCCCTGCCGCAGGGAGAGGACCAGTTGCTCGAGCCCCACCACGCGCGCGCCGCTCCGAGCGAGCCAGCTCATCTGGCGGCGGAAATGAGCGGGGTCCGTGGCGAACTCCGGGCTCCGGCCAGGGGGCGCCGAGTCGTCGCGGAACCAGTGATAGAGCAGAATGGGCGCGCGCACGCCGCCAAGCTACGATCAGACCGGCGGCCTGACAAGACCCGGCGCGGGAGCGGGTGTACGACAGGAAGGTGAGGAGACGATGCTGCGAATCGGGGACAGTCGTCCATGACGCCCGAGGCGTCACCCCGAAATGATGAAAACGTCCCGCGGAAATGCACGCCGGTCCGCCGGCGTGCATTTCCCGCGGGAGCCGGGGGCGCGGGGGCGGAGCCCCCGTGTCTGCATGCCAGCAACCGAAACGCGCACAATGCCCCGTGGCTTGACCGAGTTGCGTGCCGGCGAGTTCCGGTTGCTGCCCCCGATTCGCTCCGATTCAGCTCCTCTTCACTTTCCTGTCGTACACCCTGCGGGGCCGGCGTCGCGGATGGGGCGGCGATTCGCTTCGAACGCCGGAACGCCGGGCCCGTTCGCTGGGAGCGGAACGGATGAGGATCTTCGTCACGGGCGCGGCCGGGTTCATCGGAGCCGCATTGGCTCGCCGGCTCGCCGGAGAGGGGCACGACGTCACCGGCCTCGTTCGTCGCGGCTCGGCCCCGCCGTCGCTGCCGGGCGTCCGGCTGGTCGAAGGAGACCTGGGCGAGGAGCAGGGCCTCGATCGGGCCCGCGAACACGTGTCCGTGTGCGATGCGGTGGTCCACGCCGCAGCGATCCGGAAGGACTGGGGGATCTCCGCCGAGCGCCTCCGTCGCGTGAACGTGGAGAGCGGCCCCGCGCTCGTCGACCTGGCGGGGCGCGCCACACGGTTCGTCTTCGTCAGCTCGGTGGCGGTCTACGCCGCCTCCCGGGATGGCGCCCCGACGCGCGAGGAGTCCCCGTTCGGTCCGCGGAAACGGTACGGCTGGTCCAAGCTGGAAGCAGAGGGAGCCATTCGCGAGGCCGCGACCCGCCGCAGGGTGCCCCTCACGATCGTCCGGCCCGGGATCACCTACGGGCCGGGGGATACCTACGGCATGGTGGCGAACCTCGCCCGGCTCGTCGCGAGGCGGCGATTCCTGATGGTGGGAAGCGGCGAGAGTCGCGTGAATCTCCTCTACGTGGACGACCTGGCCCAGGGTCTCGCCCGGGCGCTCGTCGAACCGAGGATGGCCGGGGAGGACGTGATCCTCGCCGGTTCCGATGCGGTGCCGGTCGCGAGGCTCGTCGCGGCGATCGCCGGCGAGGTCGGTCGAAGCGTTCCTCGCTTGCACGTGCCCGAGTGGTCGGCCCGCCTTCTCGCGCGCGGGATGGAAGCGGCTCAGCGCGCGCTGCGGCGCGAGGCCGAGCCGTTCCTGACCCGGGCCAAGATCGACCTGTTCACCCGGGACGACCTCTACGACGCTTCGAAGGCGCGAGCGCTCCTGGGATTCGAGCCCGGGGTAGGCCTCGAGGAAGGGGCGCGCCACGCGGTGCTGTGGCTTCGACGCGCGGGCCAGCTCCCATGAGGCTCAGCGTCGTGATCCCCACGTTCAATCGGGACGACCGCATCCGGCGGGCGCTCGAGGGGCTCGGCCGCCAGACGCTTCCCGCCGAGCGCTTCGAGGTGCTGGTGGTGGACGACGGGTCTCCTCGCCCTCCCGATCCGGTCGTGCGAGAGTTCGCAGCGCGCTACCACGTCCGCGTGCTCCGGAAGCCGAACGGGGGGATCGGATCGGCCAGGAACCTCGGCGCGGGGCACGCGATGGGGGAGATCGTCGTGTTCCTCGACGACGACATCCTCCCGTGTCCCGAGTTCCTCGCGGAGCACCTGGCGGTCCACGAGCGGGACGCGCGCGCCGTGGGGCTGGGCTCTCTCCCGCACCCGGACGACCTGCCGCTCACTCCGTTCCTCTTCTATCTCGACCGGATCCGTCACTACGATCTGTTCCTTCGATACGCCAGCGCGGATCGGATCCCGCTTCCTCCGCTGAACGGCAACTCGTCCGTCCGCCGCGTCCACTTCGAGTTGGCCGGCGGGTACGATCCGGCCTTCGCCGGATACGGCGGCGAGGACACCGAGCTGGGGTACCGGCTCGTTAAGAGCGGCCTGCGTTTCGTGTACGCGAACGGAGCGCGCGGCGCGCACTACCACCTCAAGGGCTACGAAGACTACAAGCGGGACATGTTCGCGAGCGGAGTCACCATGGTCCGGATCGTGAGACGGCATCCCGAGGTCCGCTCCCGCGTGAACCTCGACCTGGTCGCGGGACCCACGCGTGATCTCACGCTCGAGAAGCGGGCGAAGCGGGCCGCGTTCCTGACGCTCGAGCGGTTCCCGATCTTGGTGCGCGTCCTCGAGGGGGCGATCGCGCATCTCGAGCCTCGCGGGTGGAACCGGGTCCTCTATCCGTTCTACCTCACCGCCTCGCACTACCGGTACGGCCTCGGGATGCGGGAGGAGCTGGCGCGGGGGGGCGAGTGAAAGCGGCTCCGGGATGCAGGGCCACGGCTCGGATCTGCGGACTCCCCGCCCGGCCTGACGCCTGGGACGCTGCCTGCCGCGATCAAGCAGAGGGCAACGGCAACCCGCAGTGGTAGCAATGCGCGAGCGGTTCTTCAGCGCCCGCGGCTTCGAGGGTCTGGCCGCAAGCGCCGCACCGCAGCGGCTGTCGGCCGGCGTCGGATGACACACCAGGCGGGGTCACCTCGCGACGCGGGTCGATAGGCCGGATCTCTCGCAGGAGTTCCCTCGCCTGATCGAGCTGTGACGATTGAGACCATGACGACAGGTGGTCCCGTGATCGGATTGAAGCCGAACACCGCCGTGCCCCAGCCGATCAGGTGCTGGACCCCTTCATGCTTCACAAAATGGGCCACCCCGGCCACGTCGAGGATCGCCTTGATGTGCGGCAGAAGCGCGACATCTTCCACCGTGAGGCAGGGAACGAACGGATCGTCGTCCGACGACAGCGCGACCGCGGTGGGGATCCATTCCGGAGGCGATGGCGAGAGCTCGGCGCCGCAGACGGGGCAGACGGTGAGCGGTTCTGCGTACTCGCCGGCCACGCCGGATTGCTCGAAGTCCGGGCATTCGCGATTCGTGCAGTACATCCGCGCGCTCCGATTCCCTCGACGGTCGAGCCGGCCCGGCCGGGAGCCCGACGAGCATACCTCAATCCGTCGGCTGGGGGATCGATCCCGTCGCGTGCTCCCGCTGTTCTCGCGCAGCGCCTCGCCGTGACGCGACGATCGCGCTCAGATCCAGCGCAGGACCAGAAGGAACACGGCGGGAACCGCGAGCCCCGCGAGGACCAGCCACTTCCCGCGCCCGGCGAGTCCCTTCCGCCCGCGCAGGATGAACGTCCCGGTGACCGCCAGAAGGGCGAGGAGCCCCGCGTAGAGGTCGGCCACCCAGGTCCACCATCCGCGGGCGCGGTTCAGGTGGAGGAAGTTCGCGTCGAAGAGGAGGACCCGCTCCCGCGCGCGCTCGACGACGGCCGTGCCCGCCTGCGCGTCGGCCTTCACGCTCCACCCGTCGTAGAAGAGCTCGATCGCCTCGGGGCGGGAGCGGAAGGCGTCCTTCGGGGGACCGGGGAGGTCCAGCCGCTCGACGAGCTGCCGCACCATCGTGGCGCGGTCGGACACGGGGATCGGCTCGAACCGCTTCTCCTCGCGGGTGACGCGGTAGTTCGGATTCCAATCCTGGATGTGGTTCACCGCGACGCCGGAGATCGCGTAGAGGATCGTCAGCACGGCGCAAGCATATCCAACGTCCCGATGAACGGCGACGTTCCACCTGCGCCACGGGATCCGGCGTCGCGGAGGCTCGGGTGTCGCGGAGTCCACGCGCTCAGCGGACGACTGCGCCGGTCCCCTGGATCTGGTAGACCACCGTCTCGATGTCCTTCGCCTTCGCCGGGTCGAAGGCCACGCCTCTCTCCTCCGCCTGGTGCTTGGCGTGCTCGACGGCCTGCTCCGGCGTCATCTCGAGCTTCGTGAAGACCCCCTCGGCCTGAGCGCGCTTGCCCTTGGCGTCGAGGGGGAACGCGATCACGCCGTCTTCCACCTTGAACTTGAGGGTCTGGAACTCCTTGTCGCCGGCGATGTTGATCCAGCAGCCGCGCCGCGGGCAGACGTCCGTGATCAGCCCTTCGACCCGCACGGTCTTTCCGACGTACTGGTCGGGTTTCGCCAGGAGATCGGAGATCTTCACGATCTCGGCCCCGGTGACCCCCTTCCCGTAGGTCTTTTCGTCTCCCGCGAGGGCGGGCAGGGCGGCGATGCAGGCGACAAGAACGGCGGCGACGAGCAGGCGACGAACCATGGGATCCTCCTTGTGAGTGCGAGCGGAGATTATACCAGACGACCAGTCGATTCGTGCCGTGGGATAGCCGCGCGGGCGCGAACGAACGAGGCCGTTCCGGATTTCGATCAGGGGATCGTTCGTTCGTGCGACCCAGTAGGCGTTTCGGCGAGATCGTCGCCTGCACGTGCGCGTTGGGCGGCAAGCCAGCTCAGGTCAACCTACCACGCACCGCCAACGCGCGCGCCCGAAGCGGAATGCGCCGGTTAGCCCCGCGTCACCCGACGCGTTCGTCATGTCGATCCTCCGGTGTCCGCCCAGCGCCGACGATCGGCAGCAGAGCGACTCGGCGCGGCGCGTGCGCGAGCACGCCGCGCGACAGCCGAGGCCGGCAGCTGCATCGCGTCATGCCGCGGACCATGATCAGAAGTACTCTTCCTCGTTTTTCGGAGGTGTGGACACGGGTTCCAACTGCCCCTGCGCCCACCTTGTGCCGGGCCAATTGTGAACGAGGATGTGATCGGTCTGGCATAGGTGACAGAAGGCGAGAAGGGACTCATCGGGTCGCTTCTCGACCCAGAGAAGCCCTTGGCAGCGGATGCCCGCGGGCCGCTTGGAGCATTCGAGCAGGGTTTCGCGGAATTGGCCGGGCCGAAGAGTCGCCCCGTACTCGATCACACGAGCGACCTGTAACACGTTTCGACGGAGGCGAGGCTGATCGGACGGGATGTCGCCGTCGGGAGTCAGCCAGTGCCAGGGGTCAACCACGAGCGTCATTGGGGCTCCTCCTGTTCATCGCGGACGTCGAGTCCAAGTCCCATGCCTCCGATCCAGCGCGGCGACGTCTCGCCGGCATCACGCCCAGGGTCACCGCGGTCGGAGCCCGAGCGGTCCCTGCGCCGGCAGGGTATGTGACGGGGCCGACCGACCAGTTGAGGCGGTCGTCACGCGCTTCGTCGCTTGCGCTGCTGACGAAGAACAGGCGCGAGCGACCGAAGCGCCTCGTCGACGGTCTTGCCGTCGCTAAAGACGTCGAGAGCTCGCGTCCAATCACGACGACGTTGGCCCCCTCGGCGTATCGAGCTGCGGTCACTCCACGAACGGCCTTCGAGAAATCGTACTCCGGTTGCATGGCGTCGCGATCGTTCACCCCTTCGGCGGCCTGTTCTTCGGGCGTTTGTCGAACGAGGACAGTATGGCAACGCGGACGCCCTTCCGCTTCCTCGTGTGGCATTCGAGGATGTCAACCCCTCGACCCAGCGTTCGCTTGATGGACTCGGCCGCCTTGCGCCTCTTGAACAGCGTGGCCCCACTCGGATCGTTCATCGCGTAGAGGTCGTCACTCACGTTGTAGTACAGCGAGAATCGCGGCCCCACCCGCGACACCAGTAGGTAGCGGATGGGGTCATCGAGGTCCACAACGCGTCTCTTGATCTCCCGAATCTGCGCCGGTGTCAACGGCCAGTCGGCGGCCTCGTCGAATTCCGCGCGGCAGCCGTCGTCGCCTCGTCGATTCCGCGGGACACCGGCGCGAGATGGTGCGCCAGGCTGCCTCTTGGAGAAACGGGGTTCCTTCGTCATCTCCGAATCTCGCCTCCGTCCGCCCAACGTCACAACTGAGCCGCGGTGCTCGCCCCAAGCGCAGTCGGCTCCAGTCGATGTTGGCGATCCTCCAACTGGTGAATCGGCGGTGTTAGGCCCTGGTCCCCGGGGTCTTGTCGGCGGAAAACCGATCTGCGAACAAAAACGGCGCCCTCGACATGACGGGACGGGCTGGCAGTTCCACACACATCTCAGGACCCGTCCATTTGGCTACCGAAACGCTCGTCAAGCACGGCATGGACCTTCTGCCGCATTCTTGGCGACAGTGATCTGTCCGCCGCGAGCGCGCACAGGGGTTCGTATACGAGATTGGCCGGAAAAAGTGAAACCGAGCGCAGCACCGCGCTGAGATACCGCCGCGTCGCGTTGCTGCTCTTCACTCGAGTCAGTTCCCTTACGAGCGCCTGCGCCGCTGTTGTCGATTGGAAACGGGCGAGACTATCGACAACCAGCGTCAGGCGTTCAAGATCATCTCGGTAGAACTGAAGCAGCCCCAGGAGGTAGACGCCCGCTTCGGCACGTCCGGCGGCACACATTGACCCGAGAAGGGTGCAGCCGGACCGGCAGCGCTCGCGATCCCGGTCCACGGTCTGCTCCAGCACTGAGTCGATCGGGAAAGTCTTCAGGTCCAACTCGCCGCGCTCCGTGATCCATGGGACCCCAGCAAGCTCCTTGGGAATCTGTGCGCAGTAACGTAGCTTCGGCATTCCTCACCCTTCCGTGGGCCTAACGCTCGCGCTGACCTGCGGGCGGGACTGGCGCGCCCGTTGCGCTGTTTGCAACGGGCGTGACAGGCCGGACCGGCAGGTCCAGCGCGTGGTTAGACGACCAGCTAGAAGCCATTTGCGAGTTCCACTCTGAGACCGGTATGCGCGCCCGACAGCGTCTTCGCGGTTTCCGCGAGCAACTTCGACACTTCCTCGAAGGCATGGTGATCGTACCGGTATGAACGGGCAATGTCACCGTCGGGACCGATCAGGAAGAACGCCTTGACCGGCTCACCCTCAGGCTTCATTTGTGCGACACTCTCACCAGCCTCACCTTCCTTCCATGACGACTTCTCTCGGTCCGCTTCCGGTGTGCGGCGATCGGTGTACCGGAAGAATGTGCTCGTCGGATCGGCAGCGTCAACCGCTGCGATGGCTTCACCCATCTCTTCGGGAAACGATGACCATCTCGTTCGACAGCGGGCGGTCAACTCTGGCTCGTTGCTTCTGATCAGTTCAACGACATGGCCCCAAAGGACCGAGATGCGGTGTTCCTTGTGCAATGGCTTCCACTTGCCATCGACCGGGACCAGCGGCGTACCCTCCGGTGGCTCCTTACCGTAGGGACTCGCCAAGGCCCGATGCAGCACGATGATCATGGACTCGAGAAACAGCTCGATTGCGTGGCGGTAGAGGAAGTTCGTCGGGAGATGGATGTTGATTAGTCGCTGACCCTCCCCGCTCTCGGTGAGCATGTCAGCCGCTTCTTCGAAGGCTTCGCCCGTGGCACCCAGTCCCCCGTCGTAGTGCTGGTCAAGAGGCTTCATCATGTAGTGGAACATCACAGTTCCCCAAGTGTCCGTCTGGTCGTCTAACGAAGAGGCTTTATCCGGAGTGCGCAGTTTGCATTCCGGATAAAGCCGGTTGAACTGAGCCCCTCCATCGTCCGCACTGGGGATTCTACGCTTGCCGGGGGCCTTCGGGAAGGGTCGGGAGCAGGTGGTGGAGCAGGTGCGGCATCGCCGGTGGGTGGATGGCGGGCCAGATGGGCGCGCCTGGCGTCGGAGACGGTCGGGGCCGAGGCAGGCGGAGGAGGGGTGTGCAGACCTCGACGCCGGAGGCTCGAAACCGGAGCCAGCAAAGTCGGCCGCAGTCGTTCATGAGTGCGGACCCGTGGGCGC
The DNA here is from genome assembly GCA_963699985.1 of Terriglobia bacterium. GTDB lineage: Bacteria > Acidobacteriota > Polarisedimenticolia > Polarisedimenticolales > CAVOVZ01 > CAVOVZ01. The sequence goes on along the minus strand of CAVOVZ010000019.1, from coordinate 12,895 downwards.
ACGCACCGGGGGAAGAGGGAGGGCGGGGCCGAGAGGTTCACGCCGGATGCGCGAGCTTCCGCAGACCGGACAGCGGTCTGAGTCGATACCGATCCGACGCAGAAGGGCGCGGCTGCGAGCGCCGGGCAGAGCGTTCGAGAGGGGAGCAGAGGTCCCGAAGTACCGTCGACACGCCGCCAGCTCGGCCTTCTTGTGACGATTGCCGAGCAGGCCGTAGTGGCGCACGCGGCGGAAGCCGTGGGGCAGGACATGGAGGAGGAATCGGCGAAGGAGATCCGTCGCATGGAGCTCCAGGACCTTCTTCCTGCCGCCGTGAGCGTAGTCGCGCCAGCGCAGGCGGACGATCCCCTTCCGGAGTCCGAGCAACCGCTCGTTGGTCAGCGCGACGCGGTGCGTGTAGCGCGCGAGGTATTCGAAGACCTGGCGCGGTCTCGCGAAGGGTTTCTTGGCGTAGACGACCCAGTCGTGTTGCCGGAGATCTCGAAACGGCACGTCCGCCGCGAGACCGGGTTGGTCTCGAAGCGCGCGCTGCAGGAGGTCGAGGTATTTGCCGCGGAAGACACGGGACAAAGCGCGCACCGGAAAGAGGAAGTCCCGGTTGGGGGGACGAATCCAGCGTCGACGTGTGGGATCGAGGCCACCCGCCGTGAGCATGCAGTGCAGGTGGACGTGAAGGGAGAGGTTCTGGCCCCAGGTGTGAAGGACCGCGACCACGCCCGGCTCGGCACCGAGGTGCTGCGGGTCGCGAGCGAAGGCGAGCAGGGTCTTGGTCGCGGCCCCGAACAAGAGATCGTCGATCAGGTGTGGATGGCGAAGCGCGATGGGATTCAGCAGGTGCGGCAAGGTGAAGACGACGTGGAAGTAGTCGATCGGGAGAAGCTCCTCGAGGCGAGCCTCGAGCCATCGCTCCTTGGCCAGGGTCTGGCACTTGGGACAGTGGCGGTTGCGGCAGGAGCGCCAGATTGTGCGTTCCTGACCACAATCCGCACAGACCTCCCGGAACCCCCCGAAGGCCGGTCCCCGACGTCAAGTTCTTTTCCCCATCAGCGACAACTACACTTCCCCATCGGGTTAGTGTTTGATCCCTTTTTTTGATCTGTACCTGCAGAGTTTCTTGTTCCTGTAGGTCTTGCCTTCCTCGGTGCTGGGGGACATAGTGTCGTTCGTCTGGTGAAACGGAGTCGGGCTCTGCGGGGACGCAACCCGACGAGGGATAGCCAGATCGATGGCGCGTCGATGACGCTCCTTGGATGCCCCGGTCCTGTCACAGGGATCGGGGCATTGTTGTTTGGTGGTGTTATCGAACGCCAGAGCGATGCCTCGGAAAATCCCGGGGTCTGGGGCAGAGCCCCAGGTAAGGAAGCTCTGGTTCCTTTTTGCGGGCCGGCGCAGCCAGATCGAGCGAATGCGAACGCACGGGTCGCGAACGACGTCGTAGGATCGACGAGGGGCGACGATCTCGATGTTGGCAAGGCTCTGGGACCCCCTGGATCTGGGATTCGGCAGCGACCGGCGGGTCATGTTCTGGCCTGTGGTGAGGAGACGTCTTTCTTACCGGCGCCGCCCTTGGTGGTTTGGTTGCGCTTCTCGGCCTCATCGCCTCGATAGCTGTTGCCGGTGAGCTCGAGGATGATCGAGTGGTGGACGATCCGGTCGATGGCGGCGGCGGTGGTCATGGCATCCTTGAAGATTCGGTCCCACTGGGAGAAGACGAGGTTGCTGGTGATCATGACGCTGCGGCGCTCGTACCGTTCGGCCAGGAAGTTGAAGAGGACCTCCATCTCCTCGCGGTTCTGCTGGGTGTAGCCGATGTCGTCGAGGAGCACGGCGTCGAACTGGTCCAGGCGGCGCATGGCGGCCAGCAGGGTCAAGTCGCGCTTGGCCTGTAGCAGTTGCTGGACGAGCTTGAAGGTTGGCACGAAGAGCACGCGGTAGCCACGCTGCACGAGCTCGTGACCGATGGCGGTGAGCAGGTGGCTCTTGCCGCGACCCGGCAGGCCGAAGGCCAGCAGATTCTCCGCCCGATCGACGAATCCACCCTCACAGAGGGTGGGCACTTGGCGTTTGATTTTCACCGGCAGCCGGGACAGGTCCAGCGTGGCGAGGGTCTTGTCCGGGTCGAGCCCCGAGCCCTTGCGCAGCCGATCGATGCGGCGGACCTCCCGCTCTCGGTGCTCGAGCTCGACGAGCTCGCCGAGGAAGCGAACGAAGCCCCAACCCTCTCGCTCCGCTCGGGAGGCGATCTCACCGTGGTGGGACACGAAGGCAGGCAGCTTCAGGCCACGCAACCGTAGGACCAGTCCTTCCTGGGTGATCGCCGCGCTCATACCGACGCCTGCTGGAGCAACTCTGGCTCGAACAGCGCGTCGTAGGTGACCAGGTCCACGGCCGGAATTGCCAGCTCCGGGACCTGCGGCACCGTCGGCTCGACCAGCGGACGCACTCGATCCGCGAGCGGACCGTACGCTCCGCGAGCAACAGCTCGAGCGCGGTCTCGACTTCACTCTCCAGGGTCCGCGCGGCCAGGTGGAGAATCCGCAAGTACTCCACGTCGGCATCCCAGCCGCTGCCCAGCGCGTCGACCAGCGCATCGTAGGCCCGGCGGAAGGTCAAGGTCGGAAACAGCTCCTCGCGGTAGCGGTAGCGAGCGAATGCGCCAGGCTTGCGCACCAACGAGTCGATCACATGGCGGTAGTTGATCCGGTGGTTGTTGCGGCCATGCAGGCGCTCGATGCTCAGCTGGTGCGTGCCGCCGTGGTGGACCTCGAGCCGGTCCTCATAGAGTCGGACGCGCAGCCATTCTCCGCACAGGCGGGACGGCACCGAGTAGGCGTTGTACTTGACCCGGATCGTGCTCCACGACGTGACCGGCACGTCGATCTCTCGGTACTCTCGCAGCCGATCGACGATCAGCGGTCGCATGACCGCCAGCTCCGCAGCCACCCGCTTCGTCCGCAGTCGATTGGATTGTCCCAACACGTCCTGAACCCAGAGCTCCCAGGTCTCGGCGCTCTCGAAGTCCCGACTGTCGCGCAGCAGCAGGTGCTGCTCGAGGCGCCGCTTCAGGGCGCCGTTGGTGGCCTCGACATCGCCGTTCTGCTCCTTCTTCCCGATCGCCGTCGTCCTGGGCGTCATTCCCAGGTGGTCCATCAGAGCGACGTACTCCTCGTTGAAGCCACGCTTGCCCGTCCGCAGGTCGTGCGTTGCCGCCGTCGAGTTGTCCGTCTGGTGGTACTCGGGCACCCGCCCCAAACGGAACACCGCCGACTGAACGCCACGCCGCAGCGCCAGCATCGACTCCGAATGGCACACCGTGGGCCCACTCCCAATTCGAGTACGGCAGCACGAAATGACACAGCAGATGCGGAAACGGCTCGCCGGCGATGGTGACGCCCAACTTCCCGGCGTCGGTGAAGTCCGTCTGTCCAGCCTCGCCTGGCCGGTGCGACTGGGGGAAGAACACTTCCTTGTCCGGGCCCTTCTGCGCCCGCCACTGCTTGACCCGGCGCTGGAAGGTCCGCAGCTGACTCATCTCGTAACGCTCCGGCTGGCGCTTCAGCAGATCCTCGAATAGCGCGCGCCCCTCCAGGGTGGGCGCCGCCTCCAGGCGTTCGGCGATCGCCGGCCAGTCCTCCTCGAACGGGTCCGGGCGGGTCCGCCAACACCGCGGCGGGCTCGCCTCCGTGGGCAGCCGCCCGGTCGCCAGGTACCTCCGGGCCGTTTTACGGTCCATCCCGGAGCGCAGCGCCGCCTGCCCGACCTGACCGCGTTTGCTCATCTCTTCCATCAGCTTCCTCACCTGGGCGTCCGTCGTCCGCACTTGCAACCTCCACATTTTCAGGAGATTGCAGGATAGCGACTACCGGTTCGCGCCCCTCAAAAATGGGGAAGTGCCGCTGTCGCCCATGGGGAGGTGTAATTGTCGTCGGGCAAAGGCCGGGGTGCGGCAGCGTTCGATGGCCCGCAGGGCCGCGAGTTGCTCGCCGGTGAGCAGCCGGGTTGCTCGGAGGCGATCGCCGTAACCGCGGACGACGTCCGCGAGCTCCACCCGACCTCGCCGACGCCCGTGGTGCGGGCAGGTCGGCGCCCCCGACACGAGCTACACGCGAGGGCTTTCGAGCAGATCCAGAGGCGAGCGGAGCGTGCCCAGCCGCGCCTGGCTGAGATGGAAGTAGCGCATGGTCGTGGACACGCTGCGGTGGCCGAGCAACTGCTGGACCGTTGGGACGTCCGCCCCGCTCTCGATCAGGTGCGTGGCGAAGGCATGACGCAACGAGTGGATCCCACCACGCTTGGTGAGGCCCGTTCTGAGCTTCGCCATCATGAACGTCTTCTGCGCCACGGTGATGTCGATGGGGCGCGTCCCGTGCCGATTGGGAAACAGCCACAGACAGGGCGGAGTCGTCCGCCAATGAGCTTCCAACTGTGCCAGCAGTCTTCGCGACAGCGGAACGACGCGGTCCTTCCTTCCCTTCCCTTGCTGGATCCGAATCGTCATGCGCCCCCGGTCCACATCGCCGACCTTGAGGCGCACGCCCTCACTGACTCGCAGCCCCGCGGCGTAGATCGTCGCGAGCAGGAGCCGATGCTTGGGGTTGGGGGGCGCGTCGATCAGTCTCGCGACCTCCTCGCGACTGAGGATCTCGGGAACCACCTGGGACTGCTTGGGAGCCGGCACCTCGAACGAGATCGCGTCCCGGCCCAGGGTGACGTGGTACAGGAACCGGAACGCTTGGGCCGCGATGTTGCACGTGCTCCAGGACAGCTCCTGCTTCGTGATCATGTGCGCCAGGTAGGCCTGAACCTCGTCCACCGACAGCTCATCGGGAGAGCGGCGGTAGTGCTTGGCCAGACGTGTCACGGCACCGAGGTACGACTTGTGGGTGCGCGGCGAGAACCCGCGGACGGTCATGGCTTGGATCATTCGGCGGCGCAGCTCGGTCATGGATCACCTCCCTCGAGCCCAACACGGGCTCGGAAGGTGAACGCTGCACCCAAACCTCGTCGATGGGAACCACTGCGCTCGTGGACCGCCGCCTGCATGCGGTTCGTCGGGCAGCACCCCCTCCATCAGGACCCTCCGTTACCCAGCACCCTGGCGATCGCGATGATGGTATTCCAGTTGCGCGTGGTGACTGGGACCCCAAAGAGCCGGTCGAACGTGTCGAGGTAGCCGATGACCTTCATCTGGCGGCGGTACACGCCGAAGACGAACCTGTTCTCCATCGTGAGGATCTTCAGCAGATCTTCAGCAGATCTTCAGCAGCCACTTGCCACTGGAGGGGAAGCTGATGGGCGTCGATGGCATCGAGCGGGGGCGCTTGGATAGGACGCTTACGAAGCGGACGATGTCGTGTCGCAGGGGCTGGTCCGCGAGATGCTTCTGAGACATCAGCCTGGCAATCTCGCGGCCCTGGCAGATCATGATTTCGGCATCAAAGGGAAGCCTGCGTGACAATTCGGCGCGGAGTTGCGCCTGGGTGACTGGCTGCCGGATCACGAACGTGCCCGCCGCCCCGATGTTGACGGCATCGAGGTGCTTCAGTGGTTCGGCGAGTGTGGTGGGTCGGAAGGTCCTGTGGCCGCCGACGTTCACCCCTCTCAGAAGAACCACAAGTGCCACGCGTCTCCCCTGGTGGCGCCGGCCGAAAATGATCCACTCGGCCGGCGGAGAACGGATCGACCCGTTCTCTTGTCTGCCCAACGCCGGCCGTAAGCTGCGGGACGGGCTGGCGCGGACCGTGCGTCTTTTGCACGGTCCGTGACAGACCGGACCGGCAGCTTACGGCCATGTTAGCCAGCGCTCACTTCGCGAAGCAAGGATCGGATCCACTCACCGGTTGCTGCTTGATGCACCGACTTGCCCCGCCCGTCCTGGTCGGTTGCCTGCGCGCCGCGTTCTACCAGCAGCCTGATGATGCCGGCCTGCTGCTCACGCGCCTGCGGAGAACCGCTCCCACCTCGCCCTGTAGTTTGAACGGCAAGGTGCAGCGGCGTTGACCCGGCCTTGTTCGGCCGCCTGGAATCTGCCCCGCCATCCACGAGCGCCTGCACGGCCGCGAACGACCGCGTTCGCACCGCCCTATGCAGCGGCGACGCGCCTGAGCGATCCAAGGCGTTCGGATCCGCGCCAACCGAGATGAGGTACTCGATCGTCTCCGCCTGCGCGGTCGGATCCCACCGGTTCGCGTCAGCCGCATAATGGAGCGGCTCCGCTCCTCGGCGATTCTTCGCCCGGCAATCTGCCCCATGCGCTACCAAGAGTGCGGCGACGTGCCGCCGAAATGCCGCCGCGGCCATGTGGAGAGCCGTGTCGCCCGCGTAGAAATAATGAGCGATGTCGGCAAAGAAGAATGTGGAACTCTCCTGACGTGTCGCGCCCACGGCCGCCGACGCCGCTGCAAGAGCCGGGCTGTCGGCCAAGCGGCGGGCCACCTGGTCGGTATCCCCGCCCACGACCACACGGACACAATCGAGAAAGGTCGAAGTCATGATCCCTGTTTTGCTTCGTCTGGCTAACGTCGGCGATCAGCTGCGGGATGGGTTGGCGCGACGCGTGCGGCAGCACGCGGCGTGACAACCCAGACCGACAGATGAATCGCCTCGTTCTGCGCCGTGCAGACGAGTCACGCCGACCGCGCGATCGTTCGCACGGCGACCAAATCGGTATCAGCAATCGCACGAACCTCGGCCACCTTGAGCCGAACGAGAGCGGTCGTCCGACCCGAAGCTGTGACGAACTCGACTTCGAGAGCGTCCGGAGGATACGTCTCGACGACGGCGCCCAGGTCACCAGCGCGCAGGCCGTGCTCGGGAACGTCCCGAACGAGAACGACGGTGTCCAACGGTTCGTGTTTCATCGCTACCTAGGATATACCGTGACCAGCCGGGGCGCGTCGGCCCCGGGAAGGAGGATCCAGACCGAGACCACGGCAGCCGTGCGGCCCTTGGAGCCCCTAACAACACCTATAATCAAGTACTTACGGCCGTACTCGCTGCCCTCGATCAGTTCGGCGTCCCCCGTAGCCGCGAGATCGCGCAGAGCCGCCACGAACTCCCGCCAGTTCTCGGGGCCGAAGCCGACGCCATGGAAGAACCTCGCCTTGAAGCGGCCGACCGGATGACTCGTCGACAGGAGGTATTCCCGTACCTTCCTTTCATCGACGATCGCCTTTTCTCCGTTCGGCAGCTTCATCGCCACCCCGCGTCTGCTCCGCGACTCGCATCGACTTCAGAGATCGCATTCGAGCCCCACTCAGACTCGTTCCTCACTCGCACTTCGCGATTGAAACTCCAAGGGCCGGCGGATCGAGTTCAACACGGCCTTTTGCCGCGGCTGCGCGCGGCAAAAAGGCCTAATTCGTTAGGCGGCGACCGGCAGATGGTTCAGAGCCACTGCACATAGATACAGCCCGACTCCGAAAACGACATGTGTCACGAGGCTCTTGAGCCTGGCCTGCGCGGGCTTGGGCGCCTTTGAAGAAGCGATCCCGAGACCGAGAGAAGGCTGCAGGACGAAGAGCGGAAACACCACTGTGCAGATGCCATACAGGAGAGCATGCAGAACGGTTGGCCGCGCAAGCCAGTCGGCGGGCGCGAGAGCGAGGAACACCAGCGCGAGCACGACACCGATCGTGTAATGGGCGACCCAGCCCGCGGCACACTCGAAACGTCTTGACGGCGCGGCCGCGATGCTCGAATGAAAGAAGGTGCCCTCCGGCATGTGAAGAAACCAGCGGCCGAGCAGACAGTAGTTGAGCGACGGAACGCCGAACGCTCGTTTCAAGAAGTGATTCCAAGCGTCCATGAGGAGACTGGCGCCCACACCGATTGCGAGGGCGCCAAGCACGTGGTGTGGAGTGATGCTCATCTGCTACCTCGGCACGGATGGAGCCGCCGAACGCTCGCGTTCAGCGGCGGGCCGCGCGGCGCGCGCCTTGCGCATGCAAGGCGCGTGACGTGCGAGACCGTCCGCTGGAACGCGTTGTTAGACGCCGCGTCGATTCGGACACTTCAAGGAGAGCCCGCAGGGCCTCGTTGACGGCGGCAGAGGATCGAAATGCTTTGGCAACGTCCGGTTCCAGCACGACAACGTTGGCCCCTTCCTTCAGGAGCCGCCGGTAGTATTTGCCGCGCACGGCCGTCGAATAGTCGAAATCGTACTCGGGTCGCATCTCGTCTGACTCAGGTCGGCTCTTAGCTTTCATGGCGCTTCCTCTCACGCTTTGTGGCAGGCCGGGCGCTGATCAGGCGCAGGGACCGTGCGCGTTCAGTATGGCACACGACGAGGAGGCGGCCCCGTGTCGAGTAGCCGACGGTGATGAACCGCTGCTCGCCGTGAGAGTGCTCGGGATCTCGGAAGGTTGCTGCCAACGGATCGTAGAACACGGTCAGCGCTTCCTCGAACGCGACGCTGTGCCCTTTCAGGTTCAAAGCAGCTTTCGCGGCGTCCCACTGGAAACGCATCCCACTCTTCCCCTTCGCCGCGCTTCTCGCGGCGTCTATCGCTGCGCGTTCACTCGCCGGTTAGACGTCGTCGCCACCGCAAATGGTTCACTTCACTCGGTACACAACCGTCCCTGCCACAAAATCATGGATCGTACGGCGCTTGCCGTCATTTGCCATCATGATCGTAGCGATGAGGAGCCACAAGTACTCAAGCACAGTGACGCCGCGATACGTTGTGGACAGGTTGGAAGAGACAGCCCTGCCGTATTCCCCAAACGACATCGCTGCCCGTTCGCTGATTGGAATACTGCTCACGGCGCCCGCGCGCCATAGGGCCATCAAGAAGACCCACGCAGACAGTGGCGCAAACCGCGCGATTGATCGCGGCCACGATACGCCGCCGCCGTCGGCCGTCCCCACGCCGAGGCCGAAGATGCGCTTTCCCACCGACTGTCCCCACCAGGCGTGGCTGGAAATGAGGTAGGCCGGATAGAGCGCAGCACTCACCACGGTTAGGAACGGCGCCCACTCGGGGTACGGCACCCGCAATACCAGGGCAAGCACTCCTGGCACCATGCCTATCCCCCAGTCAATCAGCGCCGCGGGTACTCGCCTTGCCGGACCGCAAAACTCCATCACGTTTTCCCGTGTTCGAAGGGTCTCGACAAGATCAATCGCGCAGGCCCCGCAGCGCGTGATGCCTTCGCGATACTCCGACTGACACTGGGGGCAGAACATCTTCCCTCCAACGGGTGCCGCGACGTCTAACGCTGCGGCTAACCCGCGGGCGGGGCCGGCGCGCGCGTTGCGCTGTTTGCAACGCGCGTGACGGGACCGACCGGCGGGTTCAGCCGCTGGTTAGACGACCAGCTAGAAGCCATTTGCCAGTTCCACCCTAAGGCCGGAATGCGCGCCGGACAGCAGCGCCGCAGTTTCGGCAAGCACTTTCGACACTTCTTGGAAGGCCTGGCCATCGTACTGGTATGAGCGCGCAATATCACCGTCAGGGCCAATCAGAACAAATGCCTTGACCGCCTCACCCTCAGGCTTCATTTTCCCGAGGATCTCGGCAGCGTCACGCTCCTTCCAAGACGACTTCGCGTGGTCTGCTTCCGGTGTGCGCCGATCGGTGTAACGAAAGAAGGTGCTCGTCGGATCGGCCCCGTCGACCGCTGCCATGGCTTCAGCCATCTCTTCGGGAAACGATGACCATCTTGTTCGACAACGCGTGTTCAACTCCGACTCGTTGCTTCTGATCAGGTCAACGACATGGCCCCACAGGACGGAGATGCGGTGTTCTTTGTACACCGGCTTCCACTTGCCATCGACCGGGACCATGGGCATACCCTCCGATGGTTCCACCCCATAGGGAATCCTCAGGGCCCGATGCAACACGATGATCATGGACTTGAGAAACAGCTCGATTGCGTGCCTGTAGAGGAAGTTCGTGGGAAGATGGATGTTGACGAGTCGCTGCCCCTTCCCCGTCTCGGTGAGCGTATCAGCCGCCTCTTCGAACGCTTCTCCTGTGGCCCCAAGTCCGCCGTCGTAGTGCTGGTCGAGAGGCATCATCATGTAGTGAAACATCAGCGTGCTCCGATGTTCATCTGGTCGTCTAACTAGTATTCTCTGACAAGTCATAACGAATAAACATAGCCTGTCCTGCGGCGTAGCGCGTCCGTCGGATTCTACCCCCCTCGGGAAGTCGAAGAACACGAAGTGGTTGCCAGTTGTCCCCCGTGCCGCCCGCCGTGCTATCCCGCGAGGTCAAGTCGTAGAACTCAATAAACATGGTTGGCCATGTTTCTGCTGTTATCCGTCGAGGCGTCTCCGGATTCCGCTTCAGCTCGTCTGAACTGAGATTCGCGGAGGACCGCTTTTTAGCGCCCTCTGCGATTCTACGCCTGTCCGACTCGGAAGAGAACCGGTCGGTCGCGGAGGCAGGTCGAGGCGCGACGAGCTCGGCTGCTTCGTCGCGGTTCGTGAGCAGACCGTGGTGGCGATCGCGACGGAACCGGCTCGGCGAGACTTGTGGGCGGAGCCCGCGGAGCAGATCCGTGGTCGCAGGGATGCGCACGCTTTCCTTTCCGCCGTCGGCGCAATCGCGTCGGCGAGAGCGGAACGAGCCGTCGCGAAGCCGGATCCGGCGATGCCCCGTGAGCGCTGCCCGGTCGATGCAAGGGGCGAGGTCGTCGAGAACATGCCGGGGTCGGGCGCACGGCTTCCTGGTATCGACGACCGAGCGCGGCTGCCGGAGATCCGGGGAGGGGACCGGGGATGTGGCTGCGGAATCGCTGCGGGCCGACGGATGGAGCGCGTCGACAGCCCTGCGGCGAGCTTCCTCGGAGACCGCCGGAACCGGGAGAAGGCCCGCTGAGATGGGCTGCCGGCGAGTGGATCCGGCGTCGAGGTACGTGGTCGAGTCGGTCGGCCGCGACGATGTGGTGTACGCAGACGCGGAGCGAAAGGTTCTGCGTCCCGGCGTGCAGAGCAGCGCCGATGCCCGGCCCCGTGTGCCGCCGTGGCGACCCGAACCTTCCTCCCGTGGCGTGGGGGTCCCGGTAGGTCGCGCTGGTCGGATCCGCGCGCCCGTCGCTCATCACCTGCGCGCTCATGCGATTCCGTTCCCTCTCGATGGATTCCTGGCGCGACGCAGGGGCTCTCCGGGGTATGCTCGAGGGCGCTTCGCCGCCCAGCCCGTCGCGCGGCGGGAGCGCGGCCCTTGGATCGGCGCGCGGCGGATCTCCGCGCTGGGCCCCCACGGTCGCCGGCAGACCGACCGGACCGACTCGGGAGGGAATCGACGATGGTCTCCAGGCGACGGCTTCATCTCGTGCTTCTCGCGATCCTGACCACCGGGTGCTCCCGTGGCGACCGGACGGCCGTCGAGACCGATCGAGCGTCCGATGCCATGGGGCGAGCGCGAGAGATCGCGAACGCCCTGACACCGGCCGAGCTCCTCGAAGACGTCAAGGCGCTTTCGTCGGACGCGTTTCAGGGCCGATTCCCGGGGAGCGACGGAGACCGGATGGCGCGGAAGTACCTGGCGCAGCGTCTGGGCGCGGCGGGGTGCGAGCCGGGCTTCGACGACTCGAGCTTCGAGCAGGGATTCGACATCGTCGGCCTCACCGCGCGCGTTCCCGAGCGATGGTCGTTTCGCGCGGCGGACGGTCGGGAGGTCTCCTTCCGATACCGGGACGAGTTCATGGCGGCCGGCGGGGCGAAGGAGCCGGAGTTCTCGATGGACCGAGCCGAGGTGGTCTTCGTCGGGTACGGCATCCGCGCTCCCGAGGAGAGCTGGGACGACTTCAAGGGGGCCGACCTGCGCGGGAAGCTGCTCCTGATGCTGAACGACGATCCCGACTGGGATCCGGAGCTGTTCGCGGGGGAGCGCAAGCTCTACTACGGCCGCTGGACCTACAAGTTCGAGAGCGCGGCGCGCGAGGGAGCGGTGGGGGCGATCCTCATCCACACGACTCCGTCCGCCGGCTACCCCTGGGGTGTGGTCCGCAATTCGTGGAGTGGCGAGCAGTTCGTCCTTCCGGAGGGAGGCGAGCCCAGGTCCAAGCTCCAGGCCTGGCTCACCGAGGACGCGGCCGGGCGGCTGGTCGGTCTCGCGGGCCATGATCTCGCGGCGCTCGTCGCGAAGGCGCGGAGCCGGGAGTTCCACCCCGTCGCGCTGGGCATCACCACCTCGATGCGGTTCACGAACGCGGTGCGACAGGCCCGGACCGCGAACGTCGCGGGGATCCTTCGAGGCCGCGACCCGGAGCGCTCCCAGGAGGTCGTCATCCTCACCGCCCACCACGACCATCTCGGAACGGGGGAGCCGGACGAGCGCGGCGACACGATCTACAACGGCGCCCTGGACAACTGCGTGGCCATGGCGCAGGTCCTGGCGGTGGCCCGGCGGTTCGCGGCGCTTGCGGAGCGACCGGCGCGCAGCGTGATGTTCCTGTTCCCGGCGGCGGAGGAGCAGAGCATGCTCGGCTCGCAGTTCTTCGTGAGGAGCGGCAGGTTCCGGCCCGGACGGATCGCGGCCGACATCAACTTCGAGCTGGGCAACGTCTGGGGGCCGACGCGCGACGTGGTCGTGTACGGGAAGGGGAAGTCGACACTGGAAGATCTCCTCGCCGACGAGGCGAAGCTCCAGGGTCGGGTGCTCGCGGCCGAGCGGGATGTCCGCGCGGGCTGGTACTACCGCTCCGACCAGTTCAGCTTCGCGAGGATGGGGGTCCCGTCGATCTGGTTCCGCTCGGGCACCGACGTGCTCGGGAAGCCGCAGGGGTGGGGCGACGCCGCGTGGGAAGACTGGATCGCGAAGAACTACCATCGGCCGAGCGACGAGGTCCGGGACGATTGGAACCTGGACGGCCTGGCGGAAGACGCGCGGCTCGGCTTTCTCCTGAGCCTTGCGGTGGCCGAGGATAGATCGCTCCCCGCGTGG
>CAVOVZ010000018.1:0-77781 GCA_963699985.1 Terriglobia bacterium | reverse complement strand
ATGAGTGCCGCGGAGCCAGGTCTGGAGGTTGCCGAAGACCCGGTGCACACGAGGCAGAATCTTCGCCGCCCGCTCCGGGTTGCCCTGGACCTTGGGGCGGTGGCGGTAACCCATGCCCTGGAGTGGTGCGTAGCCTCCCCAGCCATCGGTCAGGACGACCGCACCACGCTGGACGTTCGCCGCAACGAATCCGGCGAGCGAGGCGCCGGACGCATCGGGAACCACCTGGAGACGCACCCTGCCGGAGCCCTTCCCGCGCACCTCGACGGCGCCCACAACCAACGCTTTGCACACGAGTTGTCGTCCTCCCTCGAGGCCAGCTTCGGGGCCGCCGATGTAGACCTCATCCACCTCAACCTTCTCCTTCAAAGCTTCGCGGTCGGGCCTGCACCATCGCCCGCCGCAGCTTGTGGAGCATGGCCCAGGCCGTCGCGGAGGAGTCCAGGCCGAGCCGCCGCTGCAGCTGCAATGCCGAGAGACCCGGTGTGTGCGTGGTGACCAGGTACGCCGCCCAGAACCAGAGGGTGAGAGGCATTCGGGTTCGGTGCAGAATCGTTCCAGCCGTGACCGAGGTCTGATAGCCGCAGGCCTTGCACTGCCAGAGCCGACGCCCAGCCAACTCGAACGCCTCGGTGTTCTGGCACCGCGTGCACCGTAGACCTCGGTCCACCGACACGCCGCGAGATAGGGCTGGAGGCCGCCTCGTCTGCGAACCGTCGCTGGAACTCTTTCAAGGACCTGGGGAAGTCGGGCCGACCCACCGCCGTACACTACCCATGGTGGTCTTCGGAGTCAACCCGATAAGCACAAGGCGACATATCCACAGCCGGGGGCTTCCCTTCCCTAGGCCGTTCCTGGTAGGCTGAAAGACGGAAAGCGACACGTTGTCGCCTTCCTTGCTTAAGTGCGACATGCCCAAACGAATCGGAACGACCGCAGTCCGGGGTGAGAGCGAACTATAAACTAGTTTATAATAGGCCCATGACCTACCAGTACAAGCGCGAACCGCTCTCGATCGAGGAAGCCGACCGGCTCCTGAACGCTGCCCGGACCCCGGAGGCAGCGTCTCTGCATTTGGGGGCTCCTCGAGACCGGGCTCCGCGTCGCCGAGCTCGCCGGCCTCACCCGGGAGCAGATCCAGTGGCAGCAGCGGGCGATCCGCGTGAAGGGCAAGGGCGGACCCTATGGGAAGCGCTCCAAATCCTCCGTGGTTCCCCTCTCTGAACGGCTGCGGCCCATCTTCGAGCACTACTTCGCCCTGAACGAGCGGTTCCCCTACTCCGCCCGGACCATCCAGCGCCTCGTGAAAACCGCTGCGAACCGCAGCCAACATTTCGCGGCCCGTCACGCCCCATGTGCTCCGCCACACCTTCTCCGTCCTCTGGATCCACAAGGGCGGGAGCACGAGGGCGCTCCAGCTCATCCTCGGCCACGACCACCTGTCCACCACGGAGATCTACCTCAATCTCTCCCCGGAGCACGTGCTCCAAGAGTTCCAGGCCAAGTGGTAGCCCCTCCCCGACGACTCGCGCCGCTCTCGGAGGTTCCCCGGATGAGTGCTCCTCTAAGCTACTTCCTTTTCCAGGGTGGCCTCCCTGAACGCGTCCGCGAGATCGACCAGAACTACCACGTCGAGAGCATCGCCCAGAACACCGGTCAAATCCGCGATCTGCAGGTCGAGATCCTTCGATCCCAAGCGGCGTCGTAGCAACCGACATGCGCGGGTTCTCTGCGCTTGCATCCCGCCTCGACCATGGCAACGCGACCTTGGAGGCCATCCAACGCTCCACAGAACTTCATGGCGACGCGACCTTGGAGGCCATCCACCGCTCGGCGGAGTTCCTCAGTGACACCCTTCAGGGCGGACTTGACAACTTGTCGGACTCCCTTGCCGCCGTTAGCGCGACCTTGAATACCATCGCGGGAGAGATACTTCAACAACGAGACATTCTGGAACAGATTGCCGAACAGCTTCGCCGGCCATACGAAGCGCAGGTCCTTGAGTCCGAAGTGAAGCCCATCGCTGCTTGACTCGTGGAATGCGCAACGTCGGCGCGACCGGGACGAGGTTCGGAAGGACGCACTGCGACTCCTGCACGCCACGACGGAGAATCCGATCGGCATGCAGGACTACGTTGCTTGGTTCCAGCTCGGCTGGCTCCGCTGGAAGCACGAGAACAACGTGCAGTCCGCAGAGGAGGCGTTCTACCGCGCACACGCCTGAGCGCACAGGCCGGCGACCTCTATCACGTGAAAAGCCTCCGACACCTCGCGCATATGCGATACCTGTTGGGCGACAAGGAAGGGGCATGGCAGGCAATCGAGAAAGCTCTGGCCGTTTGTGGTGATGACCACAACACCCTCTACGACGCAGCGCGGTACGCTGCGGCCACTACGCGCTACGACAGGGCCGGCGATCTACTCAGTTCCTGCATCGACCTTCGACCGACGACGCTCGTCACGATGTTCGGCGAGCAGGATTGGACTGTGAACACCTTCCTCCATGAAGTCGCACTGAAGAAGCTCATGGAGGCCCGAAGGCGCGCGAAGTCCGACATCGAGAGCTGGGAGCGTGCCAGGGCTGCCGTCGCGGAGGCCGAACGATTATCACAAGTGCGACTTCGCCTTCCGAGCCGCTGCAACACCGACACCAGGAAAGTCAGAGAAACACTCGATCGGGCTGATGTTTTCCAGGCTCTTGGCTCGAGCGCCAAGCAAGAGAAGCCTCGACGGCAGCGTACGCGGTGGCGCGCAAGACGCTGCTTGTTGAAGGGAGCCGCATCGAGAAGACGGTGAGCGACTTCGCCGAGGAACTCGCTTTCCGCAGGCGTCATGCTGACTCACAAGATGCGAGCGAGATCCAGCAACGCGACGCCAAGATCAAGGCATTGACTTCTCCAGACAACTCACGACAAACCCGCGGGGCCCGCAACGCGCTGGGGTGCGTCGCTGGCCTCATTCTGTGCGTCGGGATGCTGTACTTCAACTGCGTGAGGATCAGTGATCTCGCGACGACTTGGCACGATGCGAAGGTCACGGCGCTTTCAGTGATCGTTGGCCTGATCGCGTGGCTTGGCGTTTACTGGGTGGGTGTTCCCTTCGCGCGACATCGGGAGAAGAAGGTTGCCGGTCGAAACCACGACGATCACGAGATGCATATCGTCAGATCGCGAACGGAGCGCAGAGAGTGGGAGGCCGAATTGCGGCGTAAGACCAGGAACACTGAGAAGAAGAGGCGGATCTATGCTGCCCTTGCGATTTTAACCCGTGGTTCGAGCTAGGAAGTCTTGACCCCCTCCCCATCTACTTGTAAACTAGTTTATAATATGGCAAGGATCATTACGATCGCGGGCCACAAGGGTGGAACCGCAAAGACCGTCTCGGCTATCTCCGTTTCGTCTGCCCTTGCCCGTGACGGCAGAGGACGCTCCTTGTAGACCTCGACCCCCAGGGGCATTCGACGTTGGGCCTCGGGGTGGAAATCGGTGACGGCGAGCCCACTCTCCGGGACCTCTTTACCGAGCCGCCCCGCACGGTGATGCAGCTCATCAGGGAGACGCGGGTGCCCGGACTTCGGATTCTCCCTTCGGATATCCGCCTCGCCAGGACCGCACAGTCGCTCTACATGCGCCCGAAGCGTGAGGAGCTACTCAGCGCGCGCTTCAGCCGGCGGACCGGGATGACTCATCGTGATGGACTGCGCTCCTTCTTGGGTGTCCTCACCGAAGCAGGAATCGCCGCGGCCGACTTCATCAGGTCCCGTGCCTCACCGAGGCCAGGGCCGCGGACGCTCTGCAGGACCTTTTGGAGGTCATCGAGGTTATCAAGGGCGAGACCTTTGACAAGTGGCGGATCCTCCTCACGAGATTCGACACCCGGAAGACCGTGACCATCGAAGCAGTCATGGCCGCTCTTGAGCCGTGGAAGGACAAGATCCTCAAGACCGTGATTGCTCAGAGCGAGCCCTTGAACCAGGCCCAGATCGAGCGCAGCGATATCCATAGCTTCGATCCCAAGAGCAAGGGCGCGATTGCCTATCAAGAACTAACCAAGGAGATCCTGACTTATGCCTAAGACCAGAAAAGCGACGAAACTGGCCGAAGCTGCCCGGGAGCGCGGCCGTGCCCGCGCGCGCGGCCGCTTTCGCGAGTCCGTCGAGACACCGAAGGGTTACAAGGCTGCCGGTTTCTCCCTCTACAGCCGCCACCTCAACTTCGTTGACGAGGTGACCCTTGCCTTGAAACCCATGGCATGCCCAAGGCAAATAAGTCCCTCGTCGTGCAGCAAGCCCTCGAACGACTCGAAGAGGACCTCCGCGGCATGCAGTCCCCGGAGGGATACGTCCAGTATTTTCTCGAGAGAGAGGCGAAGCGAACTGCCCGAGCGTGACTTGTAAACTACTTTATAAAGTCTAGGCCATTCCGTTTATCCACAGGAACCGCTTCTCGTAACGGCATCTCGGTGGTAGCGTGGAAAAGCGATCCGCCTCCGTGGGTTGTCTCCTCTGGACCAGGGATTGCGGAGACGGTAGTTCGCTCTCCGGGGTCCAAGTGATTTCGCGAGCGCGGGAAAGTCGTGTACCTGGAGCAGCCGTTTCGTGTACTCGGAGCAGCTTCTCGTGTACCTGGAGCAGCCGTTTCGTGTACCTCAAGCAGCAGGATGATCGCGAAATGCCTGGTTTCATCAGGCCCACCCAGGCGCCAACCATACTAACCAAGAGAACCACAACAACAAGGGCCGGTTGTTGCCTTACTCGAACCAATGCAACAGACCTCGAAGAAAACCGACGGCACGAAGCAAGAGATCTCCCTCGTCAGGGTGGAGGCCAACCTGGAGGATCTCCCCGTGTTCTCGGCGACAAAGGGGACCCGCACGGAGGAGATCGTCCGCTGGCAACGTGACGGACGGGACCCGGTCACCCACAGACCCGTCCAGCAGCGGCTCATCCTGCGCCCAGCGGTCGGCCTCGGGTTGCCAGGGGAACTAGAGAGGGATGTCTACTACCTTGTGATCGCACCCTGGCTCGAACAGCACGGCTTTGGTCCAGAGGGGCTCGTCGGCCCGATTCGCTACCAGGACGCCTGCGTGATGGCTTGGTTGGCAACGGTCCGCCCGCACATACCAGCTTCTGCGGGATGCCCTCAAGACCCTTGTTTCCTTCCAGCTTGAGTTTGAAAACGCCGTCGTCGACGGCAAGACCCGCAGGCTCCTCGAGCACGGCGGAGGACTTTTCAGCGAGTACACGATGTACGGCGAGACCGCGATCGGCGCTAGTCAGCGAGCCGCCCGCGGCGTTTTCTCGTTGAAAGTGGCCCCGTGGTTCCGAGCGAACTGGGAGGCGAACTACCTCAAGCCGATCGACGCGGCCGTGTACCGCTCGCTGCGGACACCTCTCGCGAAGGCCCTCTACAGCTACCTGGACAAGCGCGCCTGGCGGAGGGGTGCCTACACCGACCAGGTGACCGAGGAGGCCAACGAGCTACGCGACCGGTTTCGTCTCGGCGTGCGGCGACCAAGTAACCTTCTACAGGAATTTCGCCGCGCGCACGAAGACCTTTTCCGCTCGTGGCGGCTGCTACAGGAAGTGCGCATCGAGAAGATCACACCTGGCCGCTACCGGGCGGTCTACCGTTTCGGCGCGCAGGTTTCGCTGCGACCGGACTCGGATACCCGAGCCCCGAGAACCTCGGAACCCAGCAAGCCAGACCCCACAGCACCTCGGAGAACCCTCAACACGGAGGAGGATGTTCCCCTCATCGCTGAGCTTGTCAGGCGGGGGAGTCTCCCGGAGCGGCGCCCGGAAGCTCCTAGCGGAACTTCCGGAAGGACAGGAGGTCATGGACCAGATCGAGTGGGTTGACCATCTGGTCAAAACGGACCCCGGGAGGTTCTCCAATCCGCCCGGAGTTTACGTGCAACACATCCGCGACAACATCGTTCCCCCCGGCACCTTTGAGACAAGCGCCAGGCGGAGACTCCGCCAGGAGGCGGAAGAGGCGCGCCGGCGTGAGGAACGCGAGACGGCTCGCCTCGACGGGGGTACGACGCCTACCGCCAGGCCGCTATCGAGGCCTCCCTACGGGAGAACTACACCCCGATCGGTACCAAGCCAAGCTCGCTGAAGCGAGGACCACCGTCCGTAACCGGCACCGGGTCCTATCCGGTTCGAGCGACGACGCCCTCACTCCCATGGCCGAACGCCATGTCGAGGAAGAGGTCGCGAAGACGCTTCGACTCCTCACTCGTGAGGAGTTCTATGCGAAGGAGCGGCGCGAGAATGCGCCGCTTCCTCCTACGCCGAAGGCGGCGTAGGGAAGAGAGCACTCTCTCGGCGGGGGGGGGTGCAACTCGTGGCGGGACGGCTGCGCGACCACCAACCCCGTGACGGTCACGCCCCAACTGGGGCGTGTCTGCGCTCGTATCTCCGCGCGCACTACCTCAAGGGCAAAAGCCCTTGACTAGCACGGGGTTGGCGGTGGCTACGCCGCCCGCCTGCGCCCAAACCGATGCCCCCGACGATCTCGTCCTTACGGACACGACCTCGAATTCGGGAGCATCGGCTTCGCCCCTTACGGGGCTCGCCCTTCCGCGTGGCCACCGTCCACGCTGCAGGGCGCTTTGGGGCGCAGGCGGGCGGCTACGCCTCGACGCCTTCCTATCGTCCCGCGAAGACGGGACTCCCACGGAGACCGCCGCGGACTGCGCGGCGGCTCCGTGGAGGAAGGCTGCCCGCCACGAAGTTGACCGCCCCCGCCGAGATAGATACATCCGCCGAGAGCTTCCGGGTCAACAAAACAAGTGGGGGAGACCCTCTCGAGACGGCACTCAGGAACTACCGAATTCGCGCAGAATCTGCCCCTGGCAGCGATGAACGCTGTTCCGGGATAGATTCGGGTGCTCCCGGCCAGGACGAGGTCCTGCAGGGGCAATTAGACTCGAATCCGGTGGCCGCCAGAGGCGGCACGTCCGAAGACAGAACTTGTAAACTACTTTACAAGAAAGACCCGCGAACCATCGCGGGTCTTTGCCATCCCACCGAATCGCCTTCTTGCCCTTTCGCGTGCCTCTTAATCTTACTCGCCGGTCGCCGCCGTCAAGGAGTCATATGCCCCCGGTCGCGAGGACGCGACCGCGCCCCAAAGGGGCAACGCCAAGGATCGCAGCCTTGACTGCGGCGCTGCGGCGAGTCCGCCTCCGGCATCGGCGAAGGCAAGAAGCCGGCGCCGAGCAAAGGTCGAATGTGCTTATCGGGTTGACTCCGAACCATACAACATCTTGTAGGTCGTCGGGGCGCGGGCGGTGGCCAGACCGAGAAGGGTCTGGAAGGCCGCCATGGGGGTGCGGCGCCTGTTGAAGCGGAAGGTGAACTCGTCAAGGTAGACCTGCAGATGTTGCTTGCCGACGCCGTGATGAGTGCCGCGGAGCCAGGTCTGGAGGTTGCCGAAGACCCGGTGCACACGAGGCAGAATCTTCGCCGCCCGCTCCGGGTTGCCCTGGACCTTGGGGCGGTGGCGGTAACCCATGCCCTGGAGCGGTGCGTAGCCTCCCCAGCCATCGGTCAGGACGACCGCACCACGCTGGACGTTCGCCGCAACGAATCCGGTGAGCGAGGCGCCGGACGCATCGGGAACCACCTGGAGACGCACCCTGCCGGACCCTTCCCGCGCACCTCGACGGCGCCCACAACCAACGCTTTGCACACGAGTTGTCGTCCTCCCTCGAGGCCAGCTTCGGGGCCGCCGATGTAGACCTCATCCACCTGACCTTTCCTTCAAAGCTTCGCGGTCGGGCCGTACCATCGCCCGCCGCAGCTTGTGAGCATGGCCCAGGCCGTCTCGTAGGAGTCCAGGCCGAGCTGCCGCTGCAGCTGCAATGCCGAGAGACCCGGTGTGTGCGTGGTGACCAGGTACGCCGCCCAGAACCAGAGGGTGAGAGGCATTGGGGTTCGGTGCAGAATCGTTCCAGCCGTGACCGAGGTCTGATAGCCGCAGGCCTTGCACTGCCAGAGCCGACGCCCAGCCAACTCGAACGCCTTGGTGTTCTGGCACCGCGTGCACCGGTACCCTCGGTCCACCGACACGCCGCGAGATAGGCCTGGCAGGCTGCCTCGTCTGCGAACCGTCGCTGGAACTCTTTCAAGGACCTGGGGAAGTCGGGCCGACCCACCGCCGTACACTACCCATGGTGGTCTTCGGAGTCAACCCGATAAGCACAAGGTCGAAAACCAACACATCACACGGACATGCAGAGCAACCAACGTGCGGCCAAGGGGTCGTACAAGGACGTCATCCTCCGAGCGAAGTTCGCGGACTTCGCGATGGAGCACGGCCTGAGATGGGCGATGAATGTTTCGAGGACCTCCTCACCCGGGTTCAGGAGGAGTACCTCCAGTCGTTCAAGAACGGACTCGCGGCCGGTCGGAAACGACCCGCTGGCCCCCGGGCATCCGGACCGGCGGCCTAACGGCGAACCCCGCTCCTCGCGGGGGTTTTCCTTTGCTCGGGCGCAGCCCCCACCCACCACCCTTGCAGCGGCGTCAACTGCGTTCAGAACCACCGTTTGCAACGTCGAGGAATCACGGACACGGTGAGGCTGTGTCCAGTAGATCCCGTGGATCCGGTGTACGGCCGGAGTCGCCATAGCTGCCGGTTCCACATGCGTTCTGCGCACGGACGAGGTAGTAGTACCCGTCTCCCAAGTTCGGTCCACCTCGACTGTCCTGATAGGGTGCGTCGAGCCAATCGGCGACAAGGCAGCTCGTTGAGCTGTAGCCCGCCGAGAGGCGAAGGGCGCTCAGCAGACCGCTGACAACGTCGTATGACGTCGAAGGTCCGGCGGCAGCGTCTTGGGAGTTCCAGTCAACGGTGATGGCACTTGAGCCCGGCGTACGGAGCATGCGAACTCCAGCCACTTCCACCGGCGAATTCCACAAGCCATTGTCTGTGTCGCTGCAATCGACCACTCGATCCCTGCCATCGCCGTCGCAATCGACCTCGACGTCCCATCCCCCCGTGTAGGTGACACTCTGCTGGGAGTAGTTGTAGAAGCCAAAGAGCCCGTACTGGTAGGTGGCATCGTGCACCTCCCAGGACTGTAGAATGGCGCCTCCTTGGCTCACCTCGATCCGGAAGCCGGGCGTGCCGGAAAGAAACTCGACGGTGTATTCGTACTCGACCCATGGCTCCCAAGGCTTGTCGTTGCGGAAGGGGATACCTTCATGGAGCAGGGGCCGGACGTACAACGAACCGACGGTCGGCCAGAGGTCATCTCCTGTAGGGTCAGAATCTTTGCTAACCACCTTCAAGGACATCCCTCGCTCCGCGAATCCCAGGGGACCGCCCTGGTCGGCTCGTTTCCAATCGAACAGGTAGAAGTGACCGCGGCCCTGGTATCCGAACACGATGCCGATCATGTCGTCATCCGTCGAGTCGTCCACGCGCCAGGTTCCTCGAATCCGCCGGTGTGATGGGTCGCGATCGCCAAGAAGGATCGACGCGTCGGAATTCTGCAATTGGGTGCTCACTCGATCGTTCTTTGACGATTCCCACACGGCATCGCCGTAAGTGGTCGGGTCTCGATACTGAATGACGGACCAACTCCCGATATCGAAGATCCTTCCGAGGAGTTCACGCAAGGCAACCTGCAGATCCGGGAGCGGTCCGATGTGTTTGCTGTCATAGGTCAAGTTCTGCGGCGTTCCCGTCGCAACAAGGCGTTGCCGAATGTCCTGGGAACTCAATGGGGCCCCGCAGGCTCCCTGTGCGACGCTGGAGAGGACAGCAGCCGACGCAGCAACGATGGGTGCGGCGCCGGACGTTCCACCGAAGCTCTGGCTATAGTCCTGGTTCATGTCACCGGTATCTTGAAGGTCACAGGCAACGTCGAAAGCGCAACCGTTGGTACTGCAGCACCCCGTTGTCGTCACGGAGTCTCCCCAGCCCTGGAGGTTTACGCGGGAACCGAAGGTCGACACGGTGAGCCGCTGTCTCGGTAAGCTCGTGAGGCCGGAGCCCCCGGCTCCTACGATGATCGCACCGGAGTCAGGGCGGCCGGCGAGGAATGGGCACGCTTCGGCGCCGTCCAGGTCCTCGCCGCCGTTTCCGGCTGCCTCGACGACCACAACCCCAGCGGCGGTGGCGTATTGGATGGCATTGTAGTTCGCTTCGATGCACTCCACGGGAACCCAACAATTCTCCGCCCAGCAATCGGACCGAACAGAGGTCTGCTGCTCGATGAGCATCACATCGCCTGCAGTCAAATTGCGCGTGCCGTCTGAGTTGAGGACAGCCTTGATGATCGCGCACGTCAAGTCATATCCCCACTCGGAGTTGTAAACGTTGACCATGCCGATCTGCGCCCCATATGCGATCCCGGTGACCCCAATCCCATTTCTGCCCGCGATCATCTCACCGAGGACTCCGGTTCCATGATGAATCTCGCCTTCATGCCCTTGTGGGATCGCCTGGGTACAGTTCGGGATCAGGGCGCCGTGGGCGCTTGTCAGATCCTCGTGATCGTCGTTCCACGCGTACTCGATGTCGATGATCTTCGCGAATTCTCCTGCCCCACCAAGTCCCTGCGCGTGGTCCCAGCCGTACGGTGCGCCGACCCCTTCCGGAGGCGAGTTCAAGTACCCCTGCATGGCCTCGAAGTTCGGGGTGATGATGGGCGACGCTGCTGGTGGTGGTTCGAGATACGCCGAGACGACAATCGGGATGGCCTTCAGGGCGCTGGCGACGGCTTCGGCGTCGGAGCCAGGCTGGAGTACGATTCGGTAGAATAGGTTCAAGTCGGCCAACCGGAGGCCGGATTCCTTCTCGGTCTGAATCTTGTACTTCTCAAGCACGTCCTCCGCAATCCCACAGATACGTTCAAGCTGGAGGATCGGCTGCCGGCGGAGAATCTCGTTGAGTATCGAGACGTCCTCCCCACCCAGGGAGAGAAACACCCCGTCGCGGAAGCGGACTCCCGATCCTTCCTTGAATTTCACATGAAGACGCTTCGATCGAGCTCGATCTTCGAGGCGAAGCGTCCCGGACTCGCTTGAACACGTATCGGCCCTGACGAGATGGAGTGTCGCTGACGCGAGTAGTGTAGCGACGACGCTCAAGCCGATTCGTCTCTTCATGGTGGTTCTCCTCGCCCGCTCGACAACTCGACTCGTCTGTTCGCACGGCCCGGTCTTGATATCGCCGTTCAAGTGACCCAAGCCTACGCCCAGCAAAGGCGGAAATCAACGCTCGATGCCTCACTTTGGTACGTCCAGACAACGACGAGTGCCTCCAGTCGTTCAAGAACGGACTCGCGGCCGGTCGGAAACGACCCGCTGGCCCCCGGGCATCCGGACCCGCGGACTAACGGCGAACCCCCGCTCCTCACGTGGGTTTTCCTTTGCTCGGGCGCAGCCCCCACCCACCACCCCACGGAAGGACATTTGGGGGCCGGGGATTGGTACGAGGGCGCGATGTCGGCTGCCCGCGCGGCAGTTCGTTTTCGCGTGACAGAAGTTCATCCGGTGTCTTGACGAACGCAGATGTTTGAGCTAACAGATTGGGCGGCAGGCTTCGAGGCCTTGGTCCCAGCCTCGGATTCTCCGGGACCAGAAGGAGGTTGTCGGCGGTAAGCTGGCTTTCCGCCAAAGATCGCGTCCCTTCCCTGCTGGGGTTCCTCCCACGGGTCGCGCCAACAAGAAACCGTCGCTACGAAGCGACGGGAGCCAAGAAGCGCTTTCTCTTAACGCGCAGCGGGTGGAAAAAAGCCTGGATGTGTGGGACACACCCAGGCTCGGACGCAGATCGCGCCCGGCTGCGCCAGGAGGTACTGGCTCATGGCGCAACCCTCGCCATCCACGAGCGTATTGCCTGTTGAGCCGCCGCTGTCGTCGGCGGCTTGGTCATGCCGCTTTCACACTCGCTATAGAATCGGCGCCGATCAGCTGCCTCGTTGCGCTGATCCGAAATGCGAGCATCAGGTTTGCGGAATTGACGTGAGCCATCCCGGTCTCGGTCGGATTCCGTTCTACTGTGAACATCATCGAGCTGCGGCTAAACTCCTGTGGGCGCGTATTCGGCAACGCCGTCGGCGAGCGAAGTGCGCCCGCGGTTCCACCGTCTACGACTTGCTCCTGACTAGTGAACGAACGAGTAGCCACCACGTTACGATGACCACGCCACAGCCACGGCGAAAGACGGGTTCGTCATGAGCGACTTCATGACACCCGATGAAACCGCGGACCTGTTGAGAACAAGCCGCAAGGCGGTCTACAAGCTGCTGGAACGGGGACTTCTTCCGGGATCGGTACGTGTCGGTCGACGAATACTCTTCGAGCGAGACGTGCTGCTAGACTGGCTTCGCGGAAGTCGTGGGCCGTCGCCACAAGAGGACGGGTCATGACGGTTACGATCCGGAAGTATGTACGTCGTAGATCGAGTCTCGAACCTAGAGGCTGGGAAGTGGACATCCAAGTAGAGCGCGCCGATGGATCGGTGAGACGGGAACGCCGCAAGGCGCCCGTCTCTTTGAAATCGGCAGCCCTGCGGTGGGCTCGCAAGCGCGAACGCGAGCTTGCCCTGGAAGGTCCAGTCCCGCAAAGGAAGGAGGCACCAACGCTTGAGAAGTTCACGTCTCGGTTTCTCGACGGCTACGCTCGTGCGAACCGTCAGAAGCCGAGCGGGGTGGCCGCGAAGGAAACCGTCCTTCGGGTCCACATCGTTCCGCTCCTCGGGAAGAGGAAGCTCGACGAGATCACGGACGAGGACGTGCAGGGCCTGAAGGCCAGGATGGCCGAGAGGGCGCCCAAGACCGTGAACAACACGCTCACGGTCTTGAACACGCTGCTCAAAGTCGCGGTCGAGTGGGACGTGATCGAGAAGATGCCCTGCACGATCCGGCTCCTGCGGACCGTCCACTACGAAGCCGCCTTTCACGACTTCGACGAGTACGCGCGACTGATCGATGCAGCGAAGGTGGTGGGCGCTCAGGCGCATTTGATCGTGCTCCTGGGCGGCGACGCGGGGTTGCGTTGTGGTGAGATGATGGCTCTGGAGTGGACGGACATCGATCTCCCGAAACGGCAGATCCGGGTGCAGCGATCGGAGTGGAAAGGCCACGTAACGGCGCCCAAGGGGGGCCGGTCGCGAATCGTTCCGATGACGACGCGCCTGGCCAGCGCGATGCAAACTCGCCGGCATCTTCGGGGTGCGCGGGTCCTCTGTCAGGAAGATGGTAGCCCGCTCACGCAGAAGGTCGTTCGGGACCTAGTACTGAAGTCATCGCGGCGTGCGCTGCTCCGCAATCAAGGAGTGCACGTCCTGAGGCACACGTTCTGCTCGCACCTCGCCATGCGGGGGGCCGCAGCCCGGGCGATCCAGGAGGCGGCGGGTCACAAGGATCTCTCCACGACGCAGCGCTACATGCACTTGTCCCCGCGCGCGGTCGAAGATGCGATCCGGCTCCTCGAGATGCCGCCCCCGATTCAAGTCGGCGGAGGCATTCTGGAGGCGGCCACCGGCCCAAAGCCTAAGGCCGGTGGATAGAAGGAGATAGCTGGTGGAGGCGGCGGGAATCGAACCCGCGTCCGAAAAGGTTCGTACGGGAGCTTCTACACGCTTAGCCGCCTCGTTTTTTATCTCGCCTGCCGCCCGCTGAGGGGCAAATGGGCGGCACGCCAACCCGCGTTTCTCGCCCCGCGGTTACGGGTGTCGCCGCGGGACCATCCCGACTTGTCGTCGCCTCGCCGGGCTGCCTCGGGAGGGCGGCCCGGAAGACGTCACTGCTTAAGCAGCGAGAGCGTAGTTGGAGTTGCCAGCTACTTGTTTTCCACCGGATTAACGAGGAAGTGGTCCTCGGCGTGCTACTTCCGCCTCTGCCTTCCCGTCGAAACCTGTTCGCCCCCTTTTCGCGAATGGTACCCGCGAGGGAGCGTATCAAACGTCGCGAGGAGAAGCCAACTGGGGGGGAAAAAAACAACCGGGACAAAGCTGCGAGATCCCCCCACCGTGCTCGCAACCCTGTCCCGGCGTCTGTCAATCGTATACGCCGAACCGCGCCCGCCGTCCACGGCGAATGCATGCGAAAGACGACTGCATTGGACCGAGATCGTCGAGGCCGTGCCCGCTGGGGCGGATTTCGCTCGAACACGAGCGCGCCCGGCCGGAACGTGGTGTCCCGCTGCGAAGCGAGACTGCATCGATTGGTGATTCGCCCCGTCAGAGCAGCGAGGCCGCGAGGGTCTGAGCGATTGCCAGCAGGCGGCCAGGGGCGAGCCCTAGATAGAGGATGCCGAGAACCGACAACACCATCACCGTGGCCATGGCGTGGGGAATGGGAAGCGGGAACGGCTCCTCGCCCGCCTCGGTGTCGCGCATCCACATCGCGACGACGACCTTGAGGTAGTAGTACGCGCCGATCACCGCGTTCAGGACGCCGACGACTGCGAGAAGGTAGTGCTCGGATTTCATGGCCGCCTGGAAAATCAAGTATTTGCCGATAAACCCACCGGTGGGTGGAATGCCGGCGAGGGAGAACAGGAACACGCTCATCGCCACGCCGAGCGCGGGCCGCCGCCACCCGAGCCCCGCCCAGGCGTCGAGCTCGTATCCGCGCTCCGAGCGGGCGTCGCCTCGGCCGACGGCCGCGGCCACCGCGAAGGCGCCCACGGTCATGAACACGTACGTGCTCAGATAGAAAACGATGGCGCCGACGCCGTCGTCGGGGCGGCAGACGACCGCGATCAGCAGGTACCCGGCGTGGCTGATGGAAGAGAACGCGAGGAGCCGCTTGATGTTGTGCTGCGCCAGGGCCACGAGATTCGCGACGGTCATCGTGAGGATCGAAAGCCACGTCACGAGAGGAACCCAGACGGCCGCTTGATCTCCGAAAGCGCCCAGGAGGAATCGGAGGAGCGCGGCCAGCGCCGCGGTCTTCGTCGCGGCCGCCATGAACCCGGCCACGTTGGTCGGGGCGCCGGTGTAGACGTCCGGAACCCAGTGGTGGAACGGCACGACCGCGATCTTGAACGCCAAGGCCGATCAGCACGAGCCCCATGCCGATCCACAGCAGAGGCGTCGGGCTCTCCGACGCGACGCGGCCGATCCGCGCGATGTCGAGGGACCCTGAGGCGCCGTACAGGAGCGCCATGCCGTAGACGAGGAACCCGGACGAGAACGCGCCGAGGAGGAAGTACTTGAGCGACGCCTCGACCGAGCGGGCGCGCTGGCGGGTGAGGCCGGTGAGCACGTAGAAGGACAGCGAGAACACCTCGATCCCGATCAGGATCATCAGGAGGTGCGTCGTCTGGACGAGGACGATCATCCCGGCGAGCGCGAACAGGACGAGAGGATAGAACTCGCCGTGATCCGCCTCTTCCCGCTCGAGGAACCGCGACGAGCCGAGCACCGTCAGCGCCGCGACGATGAGAAGCAGGAACCCGAAGAACACACCGAAGCCGTCCACGCGGACGAGCCCCGCCGCCGTGGCCTGCGGCCGGAACTGAAGGCTCGCCAGCAGGTCCCACTGGCGCCAGAGCGCCCAGCCGCACATCGCCATGCCGAGCAGCGAGATCGTCGAGAGCACCGCGCTTCCCTTCTCGCGAACGAAGGGGGTCAGGAGGAGCCCGAGCAGCGCGTAGGCCACGAGGATCGCGACCGGCAGGACGAGATCGAAGTTGAAGTTCTCCATGGACCCGCCCTTGCCGTCAGAACGTCAGAGTAGAAGAGGATCGCCACGACGCCGAAGAGGAACAGCAGAGCGTAGTTCCTGACGAAGCCCGTCTGGAACAGCTTGATGAACTGGCCCGCGATGTCCGCGACGATCCCCGTGGCGTTCACGATCCCGTCCACCACCAGGCGGTCGAAGCCGGAAAAGAAGCGGCTCACCCGGTAGAACGGCTTGATCACGGCGGCGTCGTACAGCTCGTCCACGAAGTAGAGGTTCCGCACCAGCGCGTACAGCGGACCGAAGCCCGCCGCCAGACGCTCCGCCGTCCCCGGCCGCCGGTACACCCGCCACGCCGCGACGAGACCCGTTGCCGCGATCGCCACCGCCAGCGCCATCAGCCCCAGCTCGAGCCCCGCACCCCCGTGGTGCGCCTCCCCGGCCGCGCTCTCCCCTCCGTGACCGGCCACCTGCAGGACCGGCGCGAGCCACCCCTCGAACCGGTTCGCGATCGCCCCGCCCGTCAGCACCGCCGGAATCCCGATCCATCCCCCCGCCACCGACAGCACCGCCAGCACCATCAGGGGCACCGTCATCGACCGGGGCGACTCGTGCACGTGGTGCGCCTGCTCGTGCGTCCCGCGAAACTCCCCGAAGAACACCTGCCACACCAGACGCATCATGTAGAACGCCGTCAGCCCCGCCGCACACGCCAAGCCGAGCCACACCCCGCGGTGACCCGACGACCACGCCTTCCACAGGATCTCGTCCTTCGAGAAGAACCCGGAGAACCCGGGGATCCCCGCGATCGCCGCCGTCGCCAGCGCGAACGTCACGAACGTCACCGGCATCTTCGTCCGCAGACCGCCCATCCGCCGGATGTCCTGCTCCCCGGACATCCCGTGGATCACGCTCCCGGCGCCCAAAAACAGCAGCGCCTTGAAAAACGCGTGCGTCATCAGGTGGAACATCGCCGCCACCGTCCCGCCCACCCCCGCCGCCGCGAACATGTACCCGAGCTGGCTCACCGTGCTGTACGCCAGCACCTTCTTGATGTCCGTCGCCGCAAGTCCCATCGTCGCCGCGAGCAGCGCCGTCGCCGCTCCCACGCCCGCCACCACCGCCATCGCCTCCGGCGCCGCCGCGTACACCGCCGACATCCGGCACACCATGTACACGCCCGCCGTCACCATCGTCGCCGCGTGGATCAGCGCCGACACCGGCGTCGGGCCCGCCATCGCGTCCGGCAGCCACACGTACAGCGGAATCTGCGCCGACTTCCCGCACGCCCCCAGGAACAGCAGCAGCCCGACCCCGACCAGCAGCGGACCGTGGCCCACCCCTCCCGCTACCGCCGCACCGATCTCACGAAACTCCAGCGTCCCGTACATCAGCGTCAGGTACAGCACACCGATCAGGAACGCGAAGTCCCCGATCCGGTTCGTCAGGAACGCCTTGCGCCCCGCATCCGCGCACGTCAACCCCGTCCGCGCGTCGAACGGCCGGTCGTAGAAGAACCCGATCAGCAGGTACGAGCACAGGCCCACCCCCTCCCACCCCACGAACATCACCAGCAGGTTCGACCCCAGAACCAGCGTGAGCATCATCGCCATGAACAGGTTCAGGTAGGTGAAGAACCGACCCTGACCCTGCTCGTGCGCCATGTACCCCACGCTGTACACGTGGATCAGGAAGCCCACTCCCGTCACCACCAGGATCATCACCGCCGACAGCGGATCCAGCGCGAATCCCCACGACACGTCCAGCCCCGAAAAACCGGTCAACGGACCCAGGGGAAGCCACGTCCCGAGATCCACCCGATGGCTCCGCGCGTCCACGGGAAGCTGCGCGAGCTCCCACACCGCTCCCAGGGAAAGAAAAAGCGACGCCAGAACCGCCCCGCACGCCACCGCCCAGACCGCGCGGTACGGAAGGCGACGGCCCAACAGGCCGTTGATCGCCACGCCGCAGAGCGGCAGCACAGGAATCAGCCAGATCCAGTCGAGCATGGCGCGCCTACCACCTCAGGAGGTTGATCTCGTCCACGTCCGTCGTCTCGCGCAGGCGGAAGAGGGCGATCACGATGGCGAGGCCGACGGCCGCCTCGGCGGCCGCGAGGGCCATGATGAAGAAGACGTAGATCTGCCCCTCGGTCTGATTGAGCTGCCGGGCGAACGCGACGAACGCCAGATTCCCGGCGTTGAGCATCAGCTCGATGCACATCAGGATCGTGATGGCGCCCCGGCGCAGCAGCACGCCGGCGACACCCAGCGAGAAGAGGACCGCGGAGAGAAGCAGGATCGCCCTGGCATCCATGTCAGTTGTCCACGACGCCCCGGGGCGTCACTCGAAAACGATGAAAACCCGCGGGAGGTGCAGGCCGGTCTGCCGGACTGCACCGGACGCGGGGCCGGGGGTTCGGGGGCCGGCCCCCGTATTTTCATTCCGGAAAAGACAGCCGGAGAGTTTCATCTCAGTTCCCCATGAAGCTCGGGGCGTCACTCGAAAACGATGAGAACCCGCGGGAGGTGCAGGCCGGTCCGCCGGACTGCACCGGACGCGGGGCCGGGGGTTCGGGGGCCGGCCCCCGTGTTTTCACTTCGGAAAAAGCGGCCGGAGGGCTTCATCTCAAATCTTCCTCTTGGCCAGGAGCACGGCGCCCACCATGGCGACGATGAGCAGGAGCGAGACGACCTCGAACGGATAGAAGAAGCGCCCGTAGAGCTCCCGCCCCACCGACTCCACGCTTCCGTACCCCAGCGCCTTCTCCGGGAACCCGCCGGGCACCGAGGCGAACGACCGGACGAGGAGGAACGCGAAGGCAACGACCAGCAGAGGCCCGAGGACGCGCTGCATCGATCCCACCGGCTTCGCCCTCAGCTCTTCGGGAAGGTTGAGCAGCATCAGAACGAACACGACGAGGACCATGATGGCCCCCGCGTACACGATCACTTGCAGCAGCGCGATGAACTGAGCGTCGAGGAGCAGGTAGAAGCCGGCGATCGCCACCAGGTTGAACGCCAGGGCCATGGCGCACACCACTGGATTTCGGTGGGTGATCACGACGAGGGCGGAGACCAGGGTCAGCAGGGACAGGACGAAGAATGCGGCGAGGATCATGCCGGCCCCCTACCGCTTCCCGACCACGCCGAAGGCGACGAGCACGGCGGTGAGCATCACGTTGACCAGCGCCAGCGGGAACAGCGCCTTCCACCCGAGGTTCATGAGCTGGTCGTAGCGGAACCGCGGCAAGGTCCAGCGGACCCAGACGAACAGGAACAGGAAGAACGACACCTTCGCCATGAACGCGAGGATCTGGAGGATGGCGAGGCCGAGCCCTGTTACGGGGACGGGGAAGCCGAGCTGCCACCCGCCGAGGAACAGGGTCACGGCGAGGGCCGAGGATGTGATCATGTTGATGTACTCCGCCATGAAGAACATGGCGAACTTCATGGAGGAGTACTCGGTGTGGTAGCCGGCGACCAGCTCGGACTCCGCCTCGGGGAGGTCGAACGGGAGGCGGTTGGTCTCGGCGTAGCCCGC
The DNA here is from genome assembly GCA_963699985.1 of Terriglobia bacterium. Taxonomy (GTDB): domain Bacteria; phylum Acidobacteriota; class Polarisedimenticolia; order Polarisedimenticolales; family CAVOVZ01; genus CAVOVZ01. Next base: position 58,584 of record CAVOVZ010000018.1, on the reverse strand, counting down.
GATCAGGAAGATCGCGAACCCCAGCAGCTGCCAGCCGCCGCGGAAGACGTTCCAGTTGAGGAACCAGCCCTCCTGCCCCTCGACGATGGCGGTGGGGCGAAGCGTCCCGCAGACCAGCAGCACTCCCATCACCGACAGCGTCAGCGCCAGCTCGTACGAGACCATCTGGGCCGACGAGCGCAGCGCACCCATGAGGGAGTACTTGTTGCGCGAAGCCCAGCCGGCGCACACGATCCCGTAGACCCCCAGCGAGGCCGCCGCGAAGGCGAACAGGAGCCCGCTGCCGATGTCGACGATCACCAGGGAGACCTCGCGGCCGAAGATCTCGATCTTGGGACCGAAGGGGACCACCGCGAAGGCGCACAGCGCCGGCACGAGGGCCAGGGCGGGCGCCAGGGTGTACAGCGGCTTGTGGGCGTCGGCGGGGGTGATGTCCTGTTTCATGATGAACTTGATGCCGTCGGCGATGGGCTGGAAGAGGCCGAAGGGCCCCACCCGGTTCGGCCCCCACCGGTCCTGAATCACCGCGGAGAGCCTGCGCTCGACCCAGGTGAGCACCGACACGGTCGAAAACAGCACACCGACCACGACTCCGAGCTTCACCATCGTGGCGACGATGCCGAACACCAGGTCGTTCAACGCTGCGTACCCCCCTCGCGAACGGGCGCCCGGATCAGGCTCCCGCCGAAGCCCCGGCCCGCGAGCCGAGCAGCCCAATCGCCTCCGCGTCGAGCCCCGCGTACTGGTCGAGGCTGGCGGCGATCGACAGGAGCGCGTCTTCCGCCGAGGACCACTCGGGGAAGGTCACGCCGCAACCGGCCGCGATCTCCGCGGCCACCTTCCAGCCGGGACGTCCCTCTCCCCGCGGAAGGTGGCATCGCAAGACCCTCTGGATGCGCCCCTCGAAGTTGACCATCGTGCCGTCCTGCTCGGCCCATGCGGCCGCGGGGAGCAGCACGTCGGCCCCCTCGGCCGCACCGGACAAGAACGGACCCACGAAGATCAGGTGCTTCACCCGCCCCCGCATCTGCGCGTCGAGCGATGCGGTGTCGAGCGGATCGAGCGGGTCCCCGACCACCAGGAGCGTGTCCACCTCGCCGCGCGCCACGGCCGAGAGGACCGCGTCCTCCGTCGCCTCGTGGCCGAAGATCCACGCGGCACCCGTGGAATTCGCCCCCTTGTCCGCCCGGATCAGCAGCGAGTCGTCGGCGCCGCGGACGAGACGCCGCACGCCGGCCCTCACGCCGCCGAGCCCCTCGAGCAGGATGCTCCACGCGAAGAGGTCCTCCGACACCAGGCGCGGGGAGAGGATCGCGGCCGCGCGACCGGGCGAGGCGGCCTGGAGAAGCTCCGCCGCCCGCGCCACGGCCTCGGCCCACGCGGCACGCGCTCGTCGAGGCGCCTCCGCGCGCTCGATCCGCGGGGCGGCCTGCAGCCGCAGGTAGCTCAGTCGCCCCTCGTCGCACATCCAGTGGCCGTTCACCTCGTCGTTGAATCGCGGCACGATCCGCTTGATCCGGTCGTCGAGCTGCCCCGGCGTGGTCATCATCACCTGCTGCTGCCCCACGCCCACCACCACGTTGCAGCCGCGGGCGCATCCCGCGCAGATCGTGGGAGTCGTCCTGAGGTACCAGACCCGGGTCTGGAACCGGAACTCCTTGAGCGTGAGCGCCCCCACCGGGCAGATGTCCACCACGTTGCCGGAGTACGGATTCGCGAGCGGTCGCCCCGGAATCGCTCCGATGATGGTCCGCTCACCGCGGCGGAAGAAGGCCAGCTCCCCTGTCTTCGTCACCTCGGCGCAGAAGCGGATGCACCGGCTGCACTGGATGCACCGCTCCTGGTCGAGGAGCACGTGGGTGCCGATGTCCACGGCCTTGTTGAGCTGCAGCTTCGGCTCGACGTAGCGGCTCGTCCCCGTACCGTGCTCGACGGCGTAGTCCTGGAGCTTGCACTCCCCCGCCTGGTCGCAGATCGGACAGTCGAGCGGGTGATTGATGAGGAAGAACTCCATCATCGCGCTTCGGGCGGTCCGCACCTTCTCGGAGTCGGTGTGGACGACCATCCCGTCGGCGCAAGCGGTGGCGCAGCCGATCACCAGCTTCGGGGCCTTCTCGATCTCCACCAGGCACATCCGGCAGTTGCCGGACACCGAGAGTCCTGCGTGGTAGCAGTAGTGCGGGATCTCGTGCCCCTGCGAGAGCGACGCCTGGAGCACGGTCGTTCCCGGCGCGACCTCGATCTCGTTCCCGTCGATCGTGAGCTTCGGCATCGGCTATCTCGCGAACCGGGCCGGCGGGGGGCCGGTCAGACATTTCTTGTGGTCCACGTGGTACTGGAACTCGTCCCGGAACTTCTTGACGAACGACGCCACCGGCATCGCCGCGGCGTCGCCCAGGGGACAGATCGTGTTCCCCTGGATGTTCGCCGCGATGCTCGCCAGCAGGTCCATGTCCTGGGGGCGCCCTCCGCCTGCCTCGATCCGAGAGAGGATCTTCTCCATCCAGCCGCACCCCTCGCGGCACGGGGTGCACTGCCCGCACGACTCGTGGGCGTAGAAGTGCGCGATCCGCTCGATCGCCTTCACCATGCACGTGGAGCTGTCCATGACCATGACCCCCGCCGAGCCGAGCATCGTCCCCGCGGCGGCCAGCGAATCGAAGTCCAGGTCCACGTCGCACTCGGCGGCGGTGAGCACGGGCACGGAGGACCCGCCGGGGATCACCGCCTTCAGCGGGCGGCCGGAATGGAGCATCCCGCCCCCCAGCTCCTCGATCAGCTCCCGCAGCGGCAATCCCAGCGGCGCCTCGTAGACTCCCGGGCGCTTCACGTGGCCGCTCAGGCAGTAGAGCTTGGGACCGGTGTTCTTGGGCGCCTTCCCGATGGAGAGGAACCAGTCCGCGCCGCGCTCGATGACGAACGGAACGTTCGCCAGGGTCTCCACGTTGTTGATCGTCGTGGGGCATCCCCACAGGCCCGCCTGCGCGGGGAACGGCGGCTTGAGGCGCGGATAGCCGCGGTTGCCTTCCAGCGAGGTCATGAGCGAAGTCTCCTCGCCGCAGATGTAGGCGCCCGCTCCCACGTGCAGGACGAGCTCGCAGCTCCAGTCGCTTCCCAGGATGTTCTTTCCCGCGTACCCCTTCGCGTACGCCTCCGCGATGGCCGCCTCGAGGACCCGGGCCGCGTGCACGTACTCGCCGCGGATGTAGACGAAACAGGCCGACGCACGGATGGCGTAGGAGGCGATCAGACACCCCTCGAGCATGAGGTGGGGGTCCTTCTCCATGATCACCCGGTCCTTGAACGTCCCGGGCTCCGACTCGTCCGCGTTGCAGATGAGGTAGCTGGGCTTCACCGGCTCCTTCGGCATGAACGACCACTTGAGCCCCGTGGGGAACCCGGCGCCGCCGCGCCCGCGAAGGCCGGATTTCTTCACCTCCTCGGTGACCTGGTCGGGGGTCATGGTCTTCACGGCCTTGCGGAGCGGCTCGTAGCCGCCGCCGGACTCGTAGACCGACAGCGACCGCGCGTTGGGCTTCTCGAGATTTCGAGTCAGGATCCGTTCCATCGCCGCCCCGTCAGCGCAGACCATCCAGAAGCCGGTCCACGGCTTCCGGGGTCAGATTCTCGTGGTAGTCGTCGTTGAGCTGGAGCATCGGCGCCGTGCCGCAGGAACCGAGGCACTCGACGCACACCAGCGAGAACGCGCCGTCCGGCGTCGTCTCGCCGGGCCCGATCCCGAGCTTCTTCCCCAGGTGCGCCACGAGCTCGTCGGAGCCGCGGAGCATGCAGGAGAGCGTCGTGCAAACCTGGATGTGGTGCTTCCCGGTCGGGCGCTGCTTGTACATGGTGTAGAACGTGACCGCCCCATGAACGTGGGACGGGCTGACTCCGAGCCTGTGAGCCACCCACTCCTCGGCGGGAAGGTCGACGAATCCGTGGCTGCGCTGCACCGCCCAGAGAACGGGGAGGAGGGCCGCCTGCGGGTGCGGGTAGCGCGCTACGATCACGTCCACCTTGGTCTCGAAATCGGGTCCGTACATCGGATCGGGTCTCCCGAACCGGCCGCCCGTCGCGGCGGGTTCCCCATGTGCCTGCGGCCGCCGCGCCCGGCTACCGGTCGACCTCGCCCAGGACCGGATCGAGGCTCGCGATGTTCGCCACCACGTCGGCCACCAGGCCGCCCTCGATCAGGACCGGCAGCGTCGAGATGTTGTTGAAGCTCGGCGAGCGGATGCGGAGCCGGTACGGCGATTTCCCGCCGGTCGAGACGATGAAGAAACCCAGCTCGCCCTTGGGAGCCTCCGTGGAGTGGTACACCTCGCCGGCCGGACACTCGAACCCCTCGGTGACGATCATGAACTGGTGGATCAGCTCTTCCATGCTCGTGAGGACCTTCGTCTTCGGGGGGAGGAAGATCTTCGGATCGTCGATGTTCACTGGCCCGTCGGGCATGTTGCGCAGCGCCTGGTCGAGGATCCGCGCCGACTGGCGCATCTCCTCGATCCGCACCAGGTACCGGTCGTAGACGTCTCCCTCGGTCCCGGTGGGGATCTCGAACTGATAGTTCTGGTAACCGGAGTACGGACGCGTCTTGCGCAGGTCGTACTCCACCCCCGTCGCGCGCAGGTTCGGCCCGGTCATGCCGTGGGAGATCGCGGTCGCGGCGGAGATCTTCCCGACCCCCTGCGTGCGCTGGAGCCAGATGTTGTTCTTGGTCAGGAGCGACTCGTACTCGTCCACGCGGTTCGGGATCTCGTCGGTGAACACGCGGAGGTCGCTCAACCACTTGGGGTCCGCATCGTGCATCACTCCGCCCACGCGCGTGAACGAGGTGGTCAGGCGCGCCCCGGTCAGGTCCTCCACCAGGTCGTAGTGCCACTCGCGGTCGCGGAAGGTGTGGAAGAAGACGGTCGCCGCTCCCATGTCCAGCGCGTGCGTGCCGAGCCACACCAGGTGGGAGCCGATCCGCGCCAGCTCGCAGCAGAGCACGCGCAGCACCTGGCAGCGCGGGGGAACCTCGATCCCGAGCAGGTTCTCGACGGCGAGACAGAACCCGACGTTCGCCGCGAGCGGGCTCAGGTAGTCCATGCGATCCGTGTAGGGAATGAACTGGAGGTAGGTCCGATTCTCGGCGATCTTCTCCATCCCGCGATGCAGGTACCCGATGTGGGGAACCGCCCGCACCACGGTCTCGCCGTCGAGCTGCAGGACGATCCGGAGGACGCCGTGCGTCGCCGGGTGCGACGGTCCCATGTTCATCGTGATGATGTCGGGATGGTCCTCGGAGCGCTCGACGGTGTGATCGTGCATCGGGTCCCCGGATCAGCCGCGGTACAGCGGAAATTCTCTGCGGAGCGGGAAGTCGGTGTAGTCGTCGGGCATCAGGATGCGGCGGAGGTCCGGATGCCCGTCGAAGCGAATTCCGAACATGTCGAAGGTCTCGCGCTCGTTCCAGTTCGCCGACGCCCACAGATGCGACAGCGTGGGGATCGGGCCGGTGTCCGGCGCCCGCAACTTCAACCGGAGCCGATCGTTCCGCTCGAGGTCGAAGAAGTGGTAGACGAGCTCCATGGGCTCCGGCTCGTCGGGATGGTGAACCGCCGTGACGTCCAGGAGGAGCTCGTACCCGGTCTGCGGATCGTCGCGGAGGAACCGAGCGACCTCGAGGAACCGCTCGAGAGTCACGGTGACCCAGTGCTGGCCCCGATAGGCGCCGGTGGAAACGACCGCGTCGGGGAACTTCTCCCGAAGAAGTGCGATGGTCTTCTCGCCGTCGGCCATGTCCCTAGTCCCAGTTCAGCGCGCCGCGCCACCAGAGGTAGAGGTATCCGGCCACCAGAACGCCGAGGAAGACCGCCATCTCAGCGAGAACGAACCACTTCGCCGAGGCGAACTCCCCGAACGTCACGGCCCACGGGTAGAGGAACGCCGCCTCGATGTCGAACAGGATGAAAAGCATCGCCACCAGATAGAACTTCACCGAAAACCGGTGGCTCACGACGCTGTGGAACGGGGTCATCCCGCATTCGTACGGGCTGACGTCCACGCGCGAGCGGGAAGGACGTCCGAACAGCGCGCTGACCACCAGAAGGGCCGTCGCCGTGCCCACGGCAACGGCGATCGTCAGCAGAATCGGAATCGCGCTGTTCGTCATGAAAGGCCGTGACTCTAACACAGCGCGTTGGGGCAGTCAACGGCGCGAATTCGCAAAAAGTCTACTGTTTCCTTTGGTTTGCGCGCAGGAGACCGAGCCTGCGCCGCGCGGCGATTCCGACCTCAGTCGGGACGGTGCTTGTGCTCGTACTCCTCGACCTTGCGGCGCCTGTCCGCTTCGTCGGTCGTCGCCCGGTCGAGCCGGTCCTGGGCCGCCGCGATGCAGGCTCGCGTGGATTCGGTGGGCTGCAACGCGTCGGCGCGTCGGCAGGCGTCCAGGGACTCCCGGAGCTTGCCCCGCTTCGCGTAGACGAACGACAGGGTCTCCGGGATCACCGCGAGCTTCGGACCGCAGCGAGCGGCGTCGAGGAGACGTTTCTCGGCCTGGTCCCAGCGCTCTTCGGCGATGGCGCACTTCGAGAGGTTCACCATGGCATAGCAGTGGTCGGGTTTCAGGGACAGGACGTGGCGGAACGCCTCGTCGGCCATGGTGAGGTCCCGGGCTCCGAGCGCCGCGCGGCCCACCAGGTTCGGACCCTCGTGCGACGAGGGACGCAGCGTGCTCAGGCGCTGCGCAGCGTGGAGCGCGGCGGAATAGAGGGTCTTCTTCGCCTCGTCGTCGACGGCGGCGGCCGCCCGGTCGAGCTGCGCCTCCGCCAGCAGGCGCAGCGTGTCGGCGTCGCTGGGGTCGATCCTCACTGACTCCTCGAAGTCGCGCACCGCCTTGTCGATGTCCCCCAGGCCGAAGTGCGCCCTCCCCAGCTGCGTCAGCACCGCCGCCGACGGCTTCAACGCGGCGGCGCGCTCGAGGTCGTCGGCGGCGCCCCTCCAGTCCCTCTCGCCGGCCAGAGCGAATCCGCGGAGGGAGTGGAATGCGTATCGGTCGGGCTCCGTGAGCAGGCTTTCCGCCGACGTCAGGGCCGCGACGGCCTCGGCGTACCGGCGTCCGGCGAGCAGTGAGCTGGCGAGGCCGTACCGATACTCGAACTTCCCGGAGTCGAGCTCCAGCGCCTTCCGGAAGCTCCGCTCCGCCTCCTCCAGACGTTGGAGCTTGAGCAGGCAGTTGCCCAGCATGAAATACCCGTATCCGTACCGTGGGGAATGGTCCACCAGCGCCTGGAACTCGGCGACCGCCTCGACGTACTTCCCGGCCTTGAAGAACCCCATGCCGCGATCGAGATCGGCGCACGCGACCGCTACCGACACCGCCACGACCACCGCGAGGAGAAGAAGTCGCGCGGGTCTTCGTGACCGAGCGGACCGAGGAACAGGTGAAGCTGCCGGCATATCCCCTCACCTCAGGACGAAGTCGACTTTCACGGTGAAGTACACGTCCACGGCGCGGCCGTTCTGGCGGGCGGGACGGTACCGCCAGAGGCGCACCGCTTCGATGGCGGATTCCTCGAACCCGACCCCCGGCCTGTTGCAGCGGAGCACGGCGATCTCGCCCGCGGTGCCGTCCTTGAGGATCACGGCCTGCAGGATGACGTTCCCCTCGAGCCGTGCCCGGCGAGCCTTCTCCGGGTACTCCGGCTCGATTCGCGACTCGGGGATGAGCTCGGGGAAGGACACGCCCTCGGCGCCGGCGATGAGAGGGCCGGTCGCCGGCGGCAGCTCCGGCGTGCCGAGAACGACCTCGATGTCGGGAGGCAGAGCCTCCGGCGCGAGCTCCGGCGCCGGCTCTCGCACCGGCTCGGGAGCCTCGGGCGTGGGGTCCGGAATCGGCAGCTTGACGGCCGGCACGGGCCCGGGCGTGGGCGGGCGGACCTGGGGCCGTGCCGCCGCGGGAGGCGGCGGCAGGTACTTGCGAACGACCAGCGGCCGACCGCTCGAAACCGGCAAGATCGGCAGAGCCGCTCCCGAGATCTTCGGCACCGGCAGGAGCCCCGCGAGAACGTGCAACGCCAGCGCGGCGGCGACCGACGTCCACCAGATTCTCTGCTCGCCGACGTGGAAGAAGAAGGCGTACAGACGGTTCTCCGCCTTCACCTTCTCGTCGAGCCGAAGCGGGGCCTTGCGCACACCCATGGGACGCTCGTGGAATGTCAGCGGCAGGTGGTCGCGAACGGATCGTAGCCGAACAGGCGGACGTAGTCCTTGACCTCGGACTGCGTGGGGATGGACAGGTTCTTCACCTGGAATCCGTGCGTGGCCTCGGACGAGCCGATGACGTCGTACACGGCGACCATCGCCTGGTACGGCGCGTCGCCCGAGGAGTAGAGGATGACCGGCTTGTCCGGGTTGCGCTCGAGACGCGACTTCAGATAGTCGAGGAGCTCGATCGGCCGCATGCGCCGGCAGTCCACCGTGAGGGACGAGTCGGACTCGATGTGAATGAACACGGCCTCTTCCCCGATCACCGGCCCGCTCGGCGGCTCCTCCCGCGGGAGGCGGAGCTCGAGTCCCTGGTTCGCGGAGAACACGGTGGTGACCATGAAGAAAATGATGAGCAGGAACGCGATGTCCGCCATGGACGCGGTGGGGATGTCGGCGTGGATCGCGGTCTTCCGGACGATTCTCATGGGATCCCCTCCACTCCCTTGGGCCGTGTCAGGAGCAGCACGTTCTGCACGCCGGCCGAGCGGAGCTGATCGAGAACATCGTCCACGACCGCGTAGCGGATCGTCGCGTCCGCCTTCACGACGAACTGTCGCGCCGGATCGCCGTAGGTGATCCGCGAGGCCTCGAGGTAGAGGTCGGCGGCCCCTCCCACCGTCCGGCTCATCCGCTTTCCGTCCGAGAACCGGTACACGACGCCCCCCGTCGCTCCGGCCTTCTCGATCACGACGACCGCCGAGCCCTTCGCGGCCTCGCTGCGCGTGCCCGAGAGCGGCAGGCGCACCTGGCTTCGGTCGACGTCGTACACGGTCGTGACCATGAAGAAGATGATGAGCAGGAACGCGATGTCCGCCATCGACGCGGTGGGGATCATCGCGTGGGCCCGCTGGGACCGATCGAGTCGCATCGCCGTCTCCGTGCCGCGTGGCGCGAGGAGCGGAACGCCCGGCGCTCAGCCCTTCTCCGCCTGCTCCATCTCGTCCATCGTCTCGAACAGGATGTTCGAGGCCGTCTCGATCTCGCGGATGAACGCGGCCACCTGCCCCGTGAAGTAGTTGTAGAACGGCTGCACCACGAAGGCCACGATCAGGCCGTATGCGGTGGTGATGAGCGCCACCGAGATGCCGTGGGCGACGGCGGAGGGGTTGTTCAGGCCCTGCGCCGCGATCACGTCGAACGAGATGATCATGCCGACCACCGTTCCGTAGAACCCCAGCAGCGGAGCGATGTTCGTCACCGTCGCCATCAGCACCAGGTACTTCTCCAGGTAGGCGACCTCGTGGATCGCGGCGTTCTCCATGGTCTTCTCCACGAGGTCCCGCGGCGAGCCGTACTTGAGCAGCCCCGTCTTCAGGATCGCCGCCACGGGCCCCGGGTACTGCTCGCAGACCCGGACCGCCTGCTCGACGTTCCCCCCAAGGAGCACCGCTCGCACCTTCTCGGTGAAGGCCCCGGTGTCGATCCGCGCGCGTCGGAAGACGAAGAGCTTGTAGATGATCGACGCGACCCCGAGCACGGAGCAGAGCGAGATGAAGTGCATCGTGTAGCCGCCCTGGAGGTAGTAGCTCCAGAGGTCTCCCGGCGCGATGAAGTCCACGGTTCCTCCCTCCGAGACCGATTCCTCCGCGATAGAAACCACACCCGGGGCACAGTGTCCAGAGGGATCGTACGATCGGGCCGTGCCGATGGGGAGCCTCCGGGGGAACTCCTCCGGACCCCCGCTCCCGCAGGGAATGCGCGCCGGCGGATCGGCGCGCATTCCCGCGGAACGTCTCGATCGGTCCGGATGTCACCGCAGCCGTGATGGACGACTGTCCACCCGGGTCCCTACCGGCGCGGTGGCGCCTCGGCAGGGGATCGTTCGGCGACGATGGAGCCGTGCCCCTGGACTGCATCGGATGCGCCGCAGGGCGCGGGGCTGAGCTCGATTCGAATGCGGCCGTCGGTCTCCCGGAGATCCACGCCGGCGAGGAGGGCACGGCAGGGCGCGGCCACGAAGGACCCTCCGTCGATCGACGACTCGCCGGTTCCCGACGCCGACGTCCAGGCCTCGCGCATCGCCCGCGGCTCCCCGGCCCCGACGCCCCGCAGATCGACCAGCGTGGTGGCGAGAGAGCCGAGACGCCCGGACAGAACCGAGCCCTCGATCCCGAAGCTGGACCGTTCTCCTGCTTTGCCGGCGCGTGACTCGAACGTCCCCGAGACGACCCGGTACGGCCGCAGACCGCAGCGCAACGGGTCCGGGACGTCGAGCCCCACCCCCGCTCGGGGCCTGAGAGGAGCGGAGACGACCTCGAACGGAGACGTGATCATCTGAGGAAGAATCGCGTCCCTGGGAGGCGTCTCTTCCCGAATGCGGAAACCGTCCGCGGTCCGTTCGATCACGGGCTTGTACCCAGGAGTGGGCCGGTCGCCGAGAAACGCGGCGATCACGATTCCTTCGTCGAAAAAGCCGCGGTCGAGCCGGGCGAGCGCCACTCCCGACTCCCTCGCAAGGGACTCGTACGTCCCGAGGTCCCGGACGACGGCCACGAACGGCGCGGAGGGACCTCCCATGAGCCCCTCTCCGAGCACGCAGAGCGTCACGCTCCCGTCGTCGACCTGCTCCGCGGCGCCGGAGTCGATGCTCGAACCGGAGGAGCCGGAGGGAACCACGGAAGGCGAGCGGCGGCATCCCGACCCGGGCGCGACCGCGGCGGCGAGCGCCGAGACGGCAACGAGCGCTTCGACCGCGACGGCCCGCAGCCTCACAGGCTCACGCGTACCGCAGCGACTCGAAGGGATCGAGCCGGGCGGCCTTCGCAGCGGTGTAGATCCCGAAGAACAGCCCCACGGCCGAAGAGAAGCCGAACGACAGCACGACCGTGTTGCGAACGCCGATCTCCCTCGTCCGCTCGGTCACGGAGGACAGCATGATGTTCATGATCCGGATGCCGCCCACCAGCAGCGCGATGGAGACGCTCCCCGTGACCACGGAGTTCGATCCGAGGTTCGAGATCTCGGTGCTGATGACCTGGCTCAGCCCCTGAACGATCGACACGACGCCGATCACGGCACTGGTGCCGATGACGATCCGGAGCGTCGTCAGGAACGATCGCATCGTGTTGGCCCAGAGGGATTTCAGCGCGAGGAACAGATTCCCGAGAAACACCGTGCAGTCCGGCGGGGGTCAATTCCGCACGTCGGAGACGATCCGGCCGTCCCGCAGGCGAATCACCCGCGCCGCCTGCCTGGCGAGCTCGTCCTCGTGCGTGACCAGGATGATCGTGTTCCCGTCCTGATGGAGGCGATCGATGAGAGCCATGATTTCTTCCCCGGTCGTCGAGTCCAGGTTCCCGGTCGGCTCGTCGGCAAGGAGGATCGAGGGCTCGTTCACGAGGGCGCGCGCGATGGCGACGCGCTGCCGCTGGCCGCCGGACATCTCGTTGGGACGGTGGTGCATCCGATCTCCGAGCCCTACCGCCTCGAGCGCCCGCCGCGCGCGCTCATGCCGCTCGCGACGCGCGAGCCCCGAGTAGATGAGGGGCAGCTCGACGTTCTGCAGGGCGTCGGTGCGCGCGAGGAGGTTGAAGGTCTGGAAGATGAATCCGATCTCCCGGTTGCGGATCCGGGCCAGATCGTCGTCCTCCATCGTGGCGATCTCGCGCCCCTTGAGCCGATACGATCCGGACGACGGGGTGTCGAGGCACCCGATGAGGTTCATCAGGGTGGATTTGCCCGAACCCGATGGACCCATCACCGCCACGTAGTCACCCTGCGCGATCTCCAGGGCGACCCCGTCCAGAGCCTTCACCTGCACCGGGCCCATGTCGTAGACCTTCTGCACGTCGGTGAGCGAGATCAGGGGATCCATCGAGTTACTCCGCCGATCCGGATTCCGAGTCCTTCGTCCTGACCTCGGTCTCCTCCTCGGTCTCCTTCTCCGTCGTTTCGTTCACGGCCTTCCCGTCCTCGAGCTTCTTCACGGTCCGATCGGCGCCGGTGACCACGATGTCCGCCCCGTCGAGCCCTTCGAGGACGACGATGTCGGTCTCGTCGCCCATCCCCGTCCGGAGCGGGGTAAGCACCGCGAGGACGCCGCCGAGCACGGCGACGATCCCGATTCCGAAGGACCCTGTGCCCGGTCTTCAATCCCGCTCCCGGCTCAGCCGCCGAACGCCGCGCCCAGAGCCGCGAACCCGGTGGAGATGAGGACCCATGCCCCCCAGACGCCCAGGACCACCGCGGCCGCCGTCGCCGTCTTCAGGCGCGTGACGCGCGTCAGGGCGAGGATGGCGAGGCCGATCGCCCAGAAGTCGATCAGGTCGAAGCTCGCCAGAAACGCCAGCAGCGGCTTCGACGTGGTCTCCGGATCCATGAACGCGCCCACGTTCGACTTGACGAGATGCTGCATGGCCTCGGGATCCACCTTGCCCCGCGGAAGCACCACGGCGAGCAGCAGACACCCCTTGAGGATCTGCACGAACTGCACGTGCGCGTACGCCGAGAGCACGGCGGTATACCGTCCGGCCTTCCCCGCCGCGGCGGCCGCGCCGTGGTAGAGGGCCGGCACCAGGAACAGGGCGGCCCCGAGAAACACGACGCCGATGACCCAGGACCATTTCACGAACCCGCCCATGCCGGCGCGCATGCTGTCCTTCTGCGCTTCGTCGAGGGTGGTTCCGCCTCGGCTCTCGATTCGCTCGATCTGCTTGTCGACCATCGCGTCCACGTCGAGCCGAGGGGTCACGATCAGACCGACGGCCGCCGCCCAGATCAGAAGCAGCACGACCGGCAGCACCCATCCCGGCCTGCGCGCGATCGACTCGAAGGTGTTCGCGGGAGAGAAGAAGACTCCGACGATGCGCGAGAGCGCGCCGGGTTCTCCTTCGGGCCGCGGCTCGAGAACTCGTTGCTCCATTTCCCCCCTCCTTTGCGGAGCCGCTCTACTTGGACGTCTCCAGCGTGAGCCCGCGCGCCTCGAGAAGAGTGCCTTGCGCTTTCTCGAGCGCCGCGATGGACTTGATGTAATCCAACGCGGCACGAATCAGGGCGAGCTCGGCGTCCGCCAGATCGTTCTGGAACGTGAGCACCTCGAACGAGGTGCTCATTCCGTTGTCGAATTTCTTCTGCTCGGCCTCCAGCTTCTTTCGCTGCAAATCCACGTTCGCCCGTGCCGCGGCGACTCGCTTGATCCCGGCGTCGACGTTTCGGACCGCGATCCGCACGTCGACGCGAACGTCCTGCTCGGCGCTCTGGAGCTCGATCTCGCTCTTCTCGCGGTTCAACGTCGAGACCTTGTACGAGGCCTTGGCTGCCCGATTGCCGATGGGGATCGTGTAGGTGAGACCCGTGGCCCAGTTGTAGTTGTTCAGCTTGGGGATTTCAGTGATTGATTCTCCGAGTCCCCCGGTGATCACCTGGTCGTCGTCCGTCTCGGGAATCCCGTCCGGGCCCGCGCTGACCGATTTCAGGTTGTTCCCGGACGGAGTCAGACTGACGGCGAGGTCCAGCTTCGGCTTCAGGGCGTTGTGCGCCACGACCTCGTCGAGCTGCGAGTTCTGAAGAGCGCGGCGCGCGCTGATCACGCTGGGATGAGCTTCAAGAGCCGTCCGGATCGACGCCTCGAGGTCGGTCACGCGAGGCCGGAAGTCGGGCTGATCGGTCGGGATGATGGGACGGTTCCAGGCCGGATCGTCGTGGGGAATCGCCAAGAATCGCCGCAGGTTGTCCTCGGCGTTGCCCACGGCCGTCTCGGCCAGGATCACTCCTTCTTCCCGTGAGGCGACTCCCGCTTCCGCCTGGGTCACCTCGATCGGCGCGAGCGTTCCGACCTCGACTTTCTTCTGATTCAGCGAGAGAAGATCATGAGCCAGCTTCAACGACTGCCTCGCGACCCGGAGCGCCGCTCGCGTCGCCACGAGCTCCCAGTACGCGCCTTCCACGGTCTCGAGGGTGTCGTGCACCCCGGACCGGAGCTTCTCCCGGCTGATCTCCAGGTCGCCCCGCGCCAGGACGATCGCGCTGGTCGCCACTTCCTCGCCGAACCCCTCGAGGAGCGGCAGGTTGAACTTCAGGGCCAGCCCGCTGTTGTAGGAGGGTTGGTAGAACAACCCGGCACCCTCACTCTTGTCGGACGCCAGGCCAATCGAGTAGTTGCCGCCGAAGCGGAGGTTCTGCGCCCAGGAGGCTCCCAGGCCGACGGTGTTTCCTCGTCCGGGGACCTGAAAGACTCGCTGCGGCTCCCCCTTGAATCCGTTGGCGCTCGCTTCCGCCGACAGCGCGGGGTCGAAAGCCGCGTCCGCGCCGTCGACGCCCTGCTCTGCGATCTGCGGGCTCTTGCGGGCGATGACCAGATCGAGGTTGTTCTGCAGCGCTGTTTCGAGGCACTGCTGCAGGGAGAGCCTGACCCCGTCTTCTTCGGACGGCGGCACCTGGGCCGCGGACGGGGCCGCAGCGGCGAGCACGACCGCCCATGAGAACGCCGCCAACACCATTCGTTTCACCGCACTCCCTCCACTCGTGGCACTCGCTGCTTCACGGGACGCGACTCGGTTCGACCGAGTCGGGCTCAGGATAGCCTTTTCCGCTTCCTCCGGGCAGGTCGGCCGCAGATCGGGCGATCGGCGCCCGCATCGCGAATCGCAGCCGGCCGGGCGGATACTACGGACCGGTGATCTGATCGGTTTCACCTCGCCGACTCGCTCGCCGCCCAAGGGGCGCACCCCGACATGGCAACCCATCCAGCGCTGCGGCGCGCGGTCGCCCCCGCCTCGGACTCGATTCGTGAGTACGGGAAACCTCGGTTCGCTCACGGAGGGGTCTCGAGATGGCAGGCAACTCGGCGGCCGCCTTCGGGCGACAGAAGTGCCGGCTCCACCCGCGAGCACACCTCCTCCGCCACCGGACACCTCGGATGAAACCTGCATCCCGGCGGGGGGTGGGTCGGCGAGGGAGGCTCTCCGCTGAGAGCAGGCGGAGTCGGCCGGCCCGGCTCCATGGACGGCGTCGAGGCGAGGAGGGCCTTCGTGTACGGGTGGAGCGGCTCGCGGTAGAGCACGGCAGCGGGAGCCTCCTCCACGATTTTCCCCAGGTACATCACGGCCACCCGGTCGGCAACGTGCTCCACGAGCCTGAGGTCGTGGGCGATGAACAGGTACGCGAGGCCGAGCCGCTCCTGGAGCTCCACGAGCAGGTTCACGATCTGCGCCTGGACGGGTGGGTCGAGTGCGGATACCGGCTCGTCCGCCACGAGAAAACGCGGCGAGCAGGCAATGGCCCGGGCGATGCCGATGCGCTGGCGCTGGCCTCCCGAGAACTCGTGCGGGTACTTGTCCATGGCGTTCCGGTCGAGCCCCACCTGCTCGAGCAGACGCACCGTCCGCTCGCGCCGCTCGGCGCGGCTCGCGCCGATGCGGTGGATCACCAGCGGCTCGCCGACGATCGACCCGACGCGCATGCGCGGGTTCAACGACCCGTACGGGTCCTGGAAGACGATCTGGAACTGGCGGCGCATGGCGCGCAGATCGCGCTCCTCGAGGGCCGTGAGATCGACCCCGTCGAAGCGCACCGTCCCGGCGTCGGGCTCCACGAGCCGGATCACCATCCGCCCCGTGGTGGATTTCCCCGAGCCCGATTCGCCCACCAGGCCCAGCGTCTCCCCCTCGCGGACGGTGAGGTCGACGCCGTCGACGGCGCGGACCGACGGGCCTCGCGAGCCGAAGAAGCCCGCTCGCGCCGAGAACGCCTTCACCAGACCGCGCGCCTCGACGAGGGCGTGTACCGCTTCGCTCATCGCGCCCCTCCCGTCCCGGCCGCGTCCGTCGCGGGCGCCCGGTCCGGATCGTGGAGGAAGCACGCCACCCGGCGGCCGGGACCCGCCGGAAGGTCCCGCGGCTCGATCGTCGCGCACGGCCCGAACGCCTCGGTGCAGCGCGGGTGAAAGCGGCAGCCCGACGGGGGTGCCGCGGGGTCGGGCACGGCACCGGGGATGGTCGCCAGTCGTGGGCGACGGCCGCCGGCCTCGGGGACCGCGTCCCGTCCCGGCATCGAGCGCAGCAGCCCCCGGGTGTACGGGTGCAGCGGAGCGCGAAGAAGCTCCGCGACCGGCGCCTCCTCGACGACCTGCCCCGCGTACATCACCGCCGCGCGATCGACGTTCTCGGCCACGACCCTGAGATCGTGGGTGATCAGCAGGATCGTCAGATGCAGCTCGTCCCGAAGAGATCGGAGGAGGGCGAGGATCTGGGCCTGGATCGTCACGTCGAGCGCGGTCGTCGGCTCGTCGGCGATCAGCAACGCCGGAGCGCAGGACAGCGCGATGGCGAGCATCACCCGCTGCTGCATCCCTCCGGAAAGCTCGTGCGGGTAGGCCCGCGCCTGGCGCTCCGGATCCGGCAGCGCGACCATCCGCAGCAGGCGCACCGCCTCGTTCCACGCGTCCCGCCGGCTCATCCGCCCGTGGATGCGGAGCGACTCGGCCACCTGCCAGCCGATCCGCATGACCGGGTCGAGCGCCGCGGCGGGCTCCTGGAACACCATGCCCATCCGGGCGCCTCGGTAGCTGCGCATCTCGCGCTCGGAGAGCCGCAGGAGGTCGGTCCCCTCGAACAGGATCTCGCCCCCGACGATCTCTCCCGGCTCGACCAGCCGCAGCAGCGACAGACCGGTCGCGGTCTTCCCGCACCCCGACTCGCCCACCAGCGCGAACGTCTCGCCCCGCTCGACGCGAAACGACACGCCGTCCACCGCCCGCACCGGCCCGCGCGGCGAGGGGTACTGCACGCGCAGATCCCGCACTTCGAGGAGCGGCGCCATCAGAGCGCGAACGACTCGTGGTGCACGCCGAACACCGCGCGCAGCCGGTCCGAAATCTCGCCGAGGGTGGCGAGGGTTTCCACCGCGGCGAGGATCGACGGCACCAGGTTCGCTCCGGAGCGCGCGGCGTCCTCGACGGCGGTAAGAGCCCGCTCCGCGGCAGCCGCGTCGCGCCGGACACGCAGGGCTCGAAGTCGTTCGCCGCGCGTGCGGTGCAGGTCCGCGTCGACGCGGAGCAGGGGAGGCGGCGTGCCCGAGCTTTCGGTGAATCGGTTCACGCCCACCACCACGGACTGACCCGCCTCCACCGACTTCTGCCAGCGATAGGCCGACTCGTGGATCTCGCGCTGCTGGAAGCCGCGCTCGATGGCGCGGACCGCGCCGCCCATCCCGTCGATCTGCTCCAGGTAGCGGCGGGAACGCTCCTCGATGGCGTTCGTCAGCGACTCGACGAAGTAGGAGCCCGCGAGCGGATCCACCGTATCGCACACTCCCGTCTCGTGCGCGATCACCTGCTGCGTGCGCAGGGCCAGGAGCGCCGCCGACTCGCTGGGAAGACCCAGGGCCTCGTCCATCGAGTTGGTGTGGAGCGACTGCGTGCCGCCCAGGACCGCGGCGAGGGCCTCGAACGCGGTCCGCACCACGTTCACCTCCGGTTGCTGCGCGGTGAGAGTCGAACCGGCGGTCTGCGTGTGGAAGCGCAGCCGGCACAGGGCGGGGTCCTCGACGCCGTAGCGCTCGCGCACGATTCGAGCCCACAGCCGTCTCGCGGCGCGGAACTTCGCGACCTCCTCGAAGAAGCTCGAGTGCGCGTTGAAGAAGAACGAGACTCGGGCCCCGAACTCCGCGAACGCAAGCCCGCGAGCGAGCGCCGCGTCGCAGTACGCGACGGCGTTCGCCAGCGTGAACGCCACCTCCTGGACGGCCGTCGCACCCGCCTCGCGCATGTGGTAGCCCGAGATCGAGATCGTGTTCCAGCGCGGGACGTTCTTCTGGCACCACGCGAACAGATCCGTCGTGATCCGCAGGGACGGCTCCGGAGGATAGATGTACGTTCCCCGGGCGATGTACTCCTTCAGGAGGTCGTTCTGGATGGTCCCCGAGAGCTTCTCTGGAGACACACCCTGCCTTCGCGCCACGGCGACGTAGAGGGCGAGGAGGATCGCCGCCGTCGCGTTGATCGTCATCGAGGTCGACACCACGTGGAGCGGAATGCCGTTCAGCAACTCCTCCATGTCCTCGATCGAGCAGATCGCGACGCCGACCTTCCCGACCTCCCCCTCGGCCATCGGGTGGTCCGAGTCGTAGCCCATCTGGGTCGGAAGGTCGAAGGCGACGGACAGGCCCGTCTGACCCTGCTCCAGCAGGTACCGGAAGCGCCGGTTCGTCTCGGCCGCGGTCCCGAACCCCGAGTACTGCCGCATCGTCCAGAACCGGCTGCGGTACATCGTCGGTTGGACCCCGCGGGTGAACGGGAACTCGCCCGGGAAGCCCAGATCCCGCTGCGGGTCCAGGCCCTCCGGATCGGCATCGGTGTACAGTCGCTCGACCGGGATGCCGGACGTCGATTCGAACGCTCCCCGCCGCTCCGGCGCGTGCTTCAGGGATTCGGCGACGCTCGTCTCCTCCCAGGCTCGCCTGCCGGATCGATCCTCTTTCGCCATGATGCGCGGAGTATATCGCGTGGGAGAGGTTTCGATTGAGCCGGCCGGCCGTTCGGCGAGCGCGACGGGATCGCCTCGAGGATCGGGAGCAACCCGCGGGCGGCGCGGGCCGGTCTGCCGGCCTGCGCCACGCGCGGGGCCGGGGGCCCGGGGGCCGGCCCCCGGAAATATCCGAAACTCGGTTCGCGCCCCCGATTCCGGATCGGTGTAGCGATTGGAGCCCAACCCCGAGTATCCGCATAATGCTCCCATGTTCACCACCGTGGAGCGGAGCGAGAAGGGCGTGCGGCTGCTCGACCAGCGGAAGCTCCCGCTGATCGAGGAGTACGTGGAGTGCCGCACGCCGGAAGAGGTCGCCGAGGCGATTCGCCTGATGGTGGTTCGCGGCGCGCCGGCGATCGGCGTGACCGCGGCGTTCGGCCTCGCGCTCGCGGCGAGCCAGGCGGCACATCTCGATACCGCCGCGTTCGATCGCAGGGTCGAGGAGGCGTCTCGGATCCTCGTCTCCACCCGGCCGACCGCGGTGAACCTCGCCTGGGCCATCGAGCGGATGAACGCCGCTGCGGCCCGAGCCCGTGCCGGGGGGCTCGCGGCCCGAGCCGTCGCCGCCCGACTCGAGGAAGAAGCCCGTCGCATCCGCGACGAGGACCTCGAGGCGTGCCGCGCCATGGGCCGGCACGGCTCGGCGCTGGTTCCGGAGCGAGCCACGGTGCTGACCCACTGCAATGCCGGTGGTCTGGCCACAGCGGGATACGGCACCGCGCTGGGAGTGATCCGCGCGGCCGTCGAGTCCGGAAAGAAAGTGCGGGTGCTCGCCGACGAGACGCGACCGTTCCTCCAGGGCGCGCGCCTCACCGCGTGGGAGCTGCTCCATGATGGGATCGAGACCGTACTGATCACGGACGGCATGTCGGGCAGCCTCATGCGCGCCGGGGAGGTGGATCTGGTCGTGGTGGGGGCCGACCGGATCGCCGCCAATGGAGACACGGCGAACAAGATCGGCACGTACACCGTGGCGGTGCTCGCTCGCGAGCACTCCATCCCGTTCTACGTCGCGGCGCCCCTGTCGACGATCGATCTGGCCTGCCCCGATGGAGACCGCATCCCCATCGAGGAGCGAGATCCGCGGGAGGTCACCGAGCTTTTCGGAACCCGGATCGCTCCGGCGGGCATCGCGGTCCGCAACCCGGCCTTCGACGTCACCCCCGCGCGGTACATCGCCGCGATCGTCACCGAGCGCGGAATCGCGCGCGCCCCGTACGATCGCTCCTTGCGAGCGCTCTTCGAGGCGGGAGGCGTTACGGTTTGACCCGGATTCTCGCCATCGAGACCTCGTGCGACGAGACGGCCGCCGCCGTGGTGGACGATCGCACGCGCGTCCTGTCGTCCATCGTCCTGTCGCAGGTGGATCTGCACCGCAAGTACGGCGGAGTGGTTCCGGAGCTGGCGTCGCGCCACCACGTGGAGGCGATCGGCCCCATCGTCACCGAGGCGCTTCGCGCGGCCGACACGAGCCTCGACCGTGTGGACGCCGTCGCGGTCACGCATGGCCCGGGGCTCGTGGGCTCGCTCCTGGTGGGCCTGTGCACGGCGAAAGCGATCGCATGGCAGCGGGGTCTTCCCCTGCTCGCGGTGAACCACCTCGAGGGGCACGTTCGGTCGCCGTTCCTGGAGAACCCCGAGATCGAGTTCCCCGCGGTGGCGCTCGTGGTCTCCGGCGGGCACACGCAGCTGTACCTCTGCCCCGCCGAAGCGGTCTACCGCACGCTCGCCCGCACCCGGGACGACGCCGCCGGCGAGGCGTTCGACAAGGTCGCGAAGCTTCTCGGACTGGGCTATCCCGGCGGCCCGGTCATCGACCGGCTGAGCGAGGGGGCCGACGAGACGGCGTGGACGTTTCCGAAGGCCGTGATGAAGGACCACTCCCTCGACTTCTCGTTCAGCGGCCTCAAGACCTCGGTGCGACGCCTCGCGCAGAGGGAGGGGCTCGCCCATCCGACCGCCTCGGGCGGCGAGGCCTCGGAGCGGGTCCGGAATCTCGTCGCCTCGTTCCAGCGCGCCGTCGTGGACGCGCTTCTCGAGAGGACGCTGCGCGCCTGCCGTGGGGAGAGGGTACGTACCGTGCTCCTCGCCGGCGGCGTGGCCTGCAATCGACGGCTGCGGCGCGCGTTCGCCGAGGCGGCCGACGAGCACGGGCTGCGCGTGCACATGCCGTCGCCGCAGTTTACGACGGACAACGCTGCGATGATCGCCGAGGCGGGATTCCTCCACCTCGAGCGCGGCCGCGTCGCGTCGCTCGACCTCAACGCGGACCCGAACCTGCGACTCTGAGCGCCGCCGGGACCCAGCCCGTCGAAGCGATCCCTCCGGCGAGACGCGCCGCGGAGGAGAGCGGAGACGGAGACGCGATCGGCGACGCATGCGACCGCTGCCCCGCCGCCTACGACCCGCTGCAGGAGCCGAGCGTTCCGCTCTCGCCGCCGCTCGGGGGCTCGGAAAGCGTCAGCGACTTCGTCCCCGCGCCGGACGATCGAACCGTGCTCTACCGCGTGGAGTCCGGGCTCGACGGCTCGCGGCGGCTGGTGGCCGTTCGGCCGGACGGGCTCGCCGACCGCGACCTCGGCCACGACCGGGTCGGCCCGCAGTACGCGGTCAGCCCCGACGGCTCGACGGCCGTGTTCGCGGACGATCCGGACCAGGACGGCCACCACGATCTGTGGGCCGCCTTCCTCGCCGACGGCTCGCAAGTCGAGCTCAGCCGGAGCCGCGAGGACGTCTCCCTCTACGGGTTCCAGATCAGCCCGGACTCCTCGACCGTCGTTTACGATAACGACGCCTCGCCGCACGAGCTGTGGTCCGTTCCGCTGTCCGGTGCGACGGCGCCGGTGCGGGTCAGCGGTCCGCTCGTGCCCGGGGGATCTGTCTGGGTCCCTTGGGAGATCAGCCGCGACGGGAGCCGTGGGGTGTATGTGGCCGACCAGGAAACGGACGGGAAGCTCGAGCTCTGGTCGGCGCCGATCTCGGGAGGCGCGTCGCTGAAGCTCAATCTTCCGCTTCCGGCCGGCGCGAGCGTCCTCGATTTCGCGCTGCACCCGGACGGATCGCGGGTCGTGTACCAGACGGGGGATCCGAGCAGCGGCGTCTACGTCGTTCCGCTCGGAGGAGGCGCTTCGCTCCAGCTCGCGGGAGCCGCGAGCAGCTTCAATCTCTGCCCCGACGGCTCGTGGGTTCTCTACTGGGCCGGGACCTATCCGGCGCTCGATCTGTACAGCGTGCCGGTGTCGGGGGGCGCTCCGGTGCTGCTCGCGACGTCGGCCGGCTCGGCGACCGCCAGCGCCGACTGCTCGACCGTGGTCTACCGCACGAGCCAGGCCGCCGGGCGGCAGCTCCGCGCCGTTCCGATCGGCGGGGGAGCGAGCGTTCGCCTCGACGACCCGCTTCCCGCGGGCCTCGTCCCGGGTAGCTACGGCTTCTCCATTACACCGGACGGAACGAGGGTCGTGTACGAGGTCTACCTGCAGGGCAGCGGCACGATGGCCGGCGTCTACGGTGTCTCCGTCACCGGCGGCGCCCCGGTACTTTTGGCCTCCGGATCCGTGACCTACGAGCTGACCGCGGATTCGACCTCGATGGTCTACACCGCGGGCTGGGCGGGGCTGCTCATCGTCCCCGTGGCCGGCGGGACTTCCGTCGATCTCAGCGGCTCCATCGCCGGAGTCTACGAGTTCCGGTTGGCCCGCGACGGCCAGGCGGTGTACTTCTCGGGATTCCCGAGTCGATACCACCGCCGCCTCGTTCCCGACACGGACGGCGACGGGGTGCTCGACGACTGCGATGTCTGTCCGGGTCTCGCCGATCCGTGGCAGACCGACCAGGACGGAGACGACGCCGGCGCGGTCTGCGACTGCGATGACCTCGACCCCGCGCGCCGACCGGAAAACGTCGAGTCGAACGACGGGCTCGACAACCAGTGTCCGGGCGAGGACGGGTACGGGGCGGCGGACGAGACTTCCGGAGCGACGGGCTTCCGTTCGTCGACGGATCGAAACTAGCTTTCCTGGACGCGCCAGCCGGGCGCGACGTCGTACCAGGTCGTGCGCTCGACCGGCCCGCAGTTCGCGGCGGGGTGCACGATCGTCGACACGCCCGACACGAGGTGGATCGACCCCACGGTCCCGCAGGCCGGGCAGCCCTTCTTTTATCTGAAACGGCCCCCTGACCCCCCGCGCCGGGAGCTTCGGCCTCGACTCGTACGGCCAGGAGCGCCCCGTCCCCTGCGCGGCACCCTGAGTTTCTGCCGCTCGCTCCGGCCCCGACGGGCGCCGATGCACCCGGGAGTCGCTCACGGACGGCCGGACGATGCGGCCGGCGCGAGTTGATCCTCGGCCGCCTGTTCCTGCGGAGCCTGCGCGCCGGACGGAGAATGAGCGTCGCGTGTCCCGCAGGGGCGACTGGTTGACGCGTCCGTGATCGGACAGTCGCTGCGGGCGGATACCTGGGCGCAGGAGCGAAGGGGTCGCTCGTTCCGACTACCTGCCGCCGAGAGGAGAATACGCGCCGACGGGGGCGCGGGGAAGCTACTTGACATTGCCTCAACCCGGACGCCGCTACTCGGGAGGAGGGTCGGACAGGCCGTTCGATTCGCCTATGCGCCCGACCCCTCCCGATCGTGACGCTTTCGGCGTAGACTCACGCAAGGCACTTCAAAAGGAGGGCGTGATGAAAGCAGGGGCCATTCTCGCGGCTGTGGCGCTGGCGTGCGCCGTGAACATCAGCCCGGCTCGGGCGGAGTACTACGAGGCCTATTGGATGCAGTATTGTGAGGATAGTGATTTCGAGGGCGATTCGGTGATCGTGAGAGCCTACAACGAGGAGTCGGGCGGAGAGTACAAGCTCGAGGTCACTTTTCCGATCGGATTCTGGAGGCAACGGATCTCGTCGTTGAAGGTCTACCCGGAAACGACGCAGTGGTGCTTGTACGACGACAACGAAGGGAGGGGCAACGCATACTGCGACACGGGCTCGAAAAACGACTTGACGACCGTGTCACACCCCGACGGCGGCACCTGGAACGACAGAGTTTGTTCGTTTCGGGCGTTCTCCCCCGCCGATCGTGATTGGGTCGTTTTCGACGTCTATGAGAACGCCAATCGGGGAGGTGACAGCGTTCAGTACAAGCTGTACAAGGACGGAGACAGCTCGAACCACGTCATTCTGATCAGCGAGCTCGATGATCACTGGAATGACGTGATCTCTTCCATTCAGACTCTCGGCGAGCAGAACGCCGATGGCTACGACTGGTATTTCTACGTCGACGCGGCCTACAAGGGAGGCGGGATCGTCCTGTCCGATCCCGATGGCGAGGACGACGACCTCCAGGACAACGGCCTGAATGACAGGCTCACTTCCTTGCGGCTGAAGATCGACCATGCGGAGGGATCCAACAACACCAACTCCGTTCGATGCACCGACGCCGACACGCTGACCTGGTCCGCGGTGAGCAATGCCGAGTTCTACAACATGTACCGTGGCACCCTCTCGCAGCTCCTCGATACCAATCACGATGGGCTGCCCGACGGAGGATACGGCGTGTGCGTCAATGATCTTGACAGCAACCCGTTGGCCACGATCTTCGTCGACGTGACGACGCCCGAGTTGACGACAGGGTTTTTCTACGTCATGAGTGTCGTCGATTCTTCGGAGCGCGAAAGCGGTCTCGGGGCGACCAGCTCCGGGTGGCTACGCGTGGTTCCTGTTCCTTGTCCTTGACAGGGGACTCCCGACGCGTCCACCCTCGCCGCCGCCGGGGGCGCCGAGCAGGGGACACGAAGATCTGCCTCCTGACGCATGCCGTGCACCGGAAGGAGAATACGCGCCGACGGGGGGCGCGGGGAAGCTAGGCGACTTAGCGCGGCCTGACGACCCGGGGTCGCGATCTTCGAGCAGTCGGCCGGCCGTGCGATCACCGTCGCGAGCAACGTGATCGCGTGGAACGATCCCCTCAGCGGGATCTAGTACGACGGCCCCGAGGCGCCCGCGATCCTCCAGAACGACGCCTGGTCGAACCAGCCGTTC
This sequence comes from Terriglobia bacterium, assembly GCA_963699985.1. Taxonomy (GTDB): domain Bacteria; phylum Acidobacteriota; class Polarisedimenticolia; order Polarisedimenticolales; family CAVOVZ01; genus CAVOVZ01. The sequence continues at coordinate 33,835 of CAVOVZ010000018.1, read as the reverse complement.
GACTTCGAGGTCTCCACGGGCGATCCCTCGGCGTCCAACTTTTCCGCGGACCCGCGCTTCCTGAACGAGATCGTGGACTTCACCGGGTACGAGCCGAGGAGCGACTCGCCTCTGGTGGACCGTGCGCTCACCGCATCGGCGCCGCCGCGGGATCTCCGCGGGATCCCGTGGGTCGCGGGCATCGGCTGGGGGGCGCACCCGGACGTGGGCGCGAGGGAGAACGAGGGGATCACCTCGCTCCGGGTGAACCGGTCGGGGATGGCCTGGGACCTGATCCCACCGGTCGGGTTCGGCGCGGAGTTCCAGGTGCTCCGCGGCGATCTCGCGGTGCTGCAGGCCACCGGCGTGTATCGCCAGGACCCGGCGCAGACGCCGCAGGCGGCCACTTGGTGCGAGACGCAGCCCGGCCTCTTCGATCCCGCGGTTCCCGAGGTCGGGAGAGGCTTCTTCTACCTCGTGACCGGGTGGGGCAGCTGCGAGACCCCGCTCGGGTTCACGAGCGACGGGACGCTGCGTCCGGGCTCCGTGTGCTGGGGCCCGTGCCCTCTGGGCGCCGGCCTGTCACATGCGGGGACCGCTGCCGGAGACCCGCTGCCACGAACCGCGCGGGAGTGAGTGCCTCGGACAGCGCGCCGCACGCCGGCCGGGGAACGTCGAGTCGAACGACGGGCTCGACAACCAGTGTCCGGGCGAGGACGGGTACGGGGCGGTGGACGAGACGTCGGGCGCGTCCGGGTTCCGCTCCCCGAGTGACAGGAACGAGCTCTCCTGGACCCGCCAGCCGGGTGCGACGTCGTACCAGGTCGTGCGCTCGACCGGCCCGCAGTTCGCGGCGGGGTGCACGATCGTCACCACGACCGACACGAGGTGGAGCGACTCCGCGGTCCCGCAGGCCGGGCAGCCTCGCTTCTATTTGAACCGGCCCCTGCCCACCCGCGCCGGGAGCTTCGGCCTGGACTCGTACGGCCAGGAGCGCCCCGTCCCCTGCTTGGCGCCCTGAGTCGTCGCCGCTCGCTTCGGCCCCGACCGGCGCCGATGCTCCCGCGAGTCGCTCACGGACGGCCGGGCGATGCGGCCGGCGCTTGCCGACACTCGGCCGCCCATTCCAATGGAGCCCGACTTCGGCCAAATAAATCTGTCCCCATTTCCCCGTCCGGAGATAAGCTTGACGGCGTCGCGGCGTGAAGCGATTCCGAGCCGTTCGAAGAGGAGGACTCCGTGCGGACTATCGACCTCTCCGGTCACTTCGCGCTCGTCACGGGCGTGGCGAACCACCGCTCGCTGGCCTGGGCGATCGCCGAGGCCCTGGGCGAGGCCGGCTGCCGGCTCGCGTTCACCTACCAGGGGGATCGCCTCGAGGCCAGCGTGAGGGAGCTGGCCGCGAAGGTCCCCGGCTCCCCGGTGCTCCCCTGCGATGTCACGAAGGACGAGGAGATCGACTCGGTCTTCGAGGCCCTGGCCCGGGAGTTCGGCAAGCTGCACGTGCTGATCCACTCCATCGCCTTCGCACGCCGGGAGGAGCTGGAGGGAGCGTTCCGGAAAACGAGTCGCAGCGGCTGGAATCTCGCGCTCGAGATCAGCGCCTTCTCGTTCGTGGCCCTCGCGAACCGCGCCGCACCGCTGATGACCGACGGCGGATCCATGCTCACCCTCACCTATCAGGCGAGCCAGCGCGTGTTCCCCAACTACAACGTGATGGGAAGCGCCAAGGCGGCGCTGGAGCACGCGACCCGGCAGCTGGCCTTCGAGCTGGGTCCGATGGCGATCCGCGTGAACGCCATCTCGGCCGGACCGGTCTCGACGCTCTCCGCGCGCGGCGTCTCGGGCTTCACCGGAATGCTCTCGGAGAGCCGCGAGCGCGCCCCGCTGAAGCGAAACGTCGAGGCCCGCGAAGTCGCAGACGCGGCCCTGTTCTTCTGCAGCCCGCTGAGCTCGGGGATCACCGGCCAGGTCCTGTTCGTCGACGCCGGGTACAACATCATGGGGCTCTGACGCGGGCGACCTCGAGAGCAGCCTTTCGGCTGTTCTCCCCTCATCGGCTCCGGGCCAGGCTGCCTCCGGCGCTCGTCAGGTTCCGGAGCGCATCGAGGAATCGTTGCTGCGTCTTCAGCAGCAGAGCCGCTTTTCGCTCCGAGCGTCCTGCCTTCTCCCTCACGAACGCCGCGAGGCCGCTTCGCTCTTCCCGGCTCCAACGCTCGACATCGGGAAGCGTCGCCACGATCGGCGCGAGCAGATCGAGCGCCTCGGCCGGTCCACGGATCCCGAGCGCGCTGCGTACCTGGCGCGCGGTCTCCCGCCGCGCGCGTGCCCGATCGCCTCCGAACCGGCTCTCGACCATGCGACTCACGGCGATGCCGATCGACCCCAGGGGGAGCATCCGGCAGCGGCCGCCGGACAGATCGAGGTACGCCTCGGTGCGCGAGAGCCGTCGCAGCGTGCGCAGATCCGAGCGGTACCCGGGCTCGGCCGCCATCTTCGCCTCTTCCGCGCGCGCGATCCGCTCCACCTCGGGGTTCCCGGGCACGAAGCCGAGACGGCGGTAGAACCAGAACGCGCCGCTGCGGAGCGCCTCCTCATTGTCCTCCCCCATCGCGTACCGGGTGAGGTGGAAGTACTCGACGCCCAGGAGCTGATGGAGCAGCCGCATGAGCTGGGCGTAGACGAAGCGGACCTCCATGCCGCGATACTCCGGGAAGAGGTTGATTCCCATCTCGCAGCAGCCTGCGCAGACCGCGGCGGGGCCGTACGCCACCGGCACCCCGTTCTTCAACACGAGGAAGAAGTGAAGAGCCTCGAGTGCGCTGCGGAACCCAGGCAGGACGCCGGCGAGGACGATCCGAACCCCTCGGCCGCAGTCGGCGAGGAGCACGTCTTCCGGGTTCGCGTGCAGCAGCGGGTAGATCTCGAGGCATCGGAACGCGAGCGCCTGCATCGCCACGTCGAGGGCCGACCGGCCACCTCGCTCGAGCCGCCCGAGCGGCCGGCGGATCACGGGCTCGATCCGGAACCGCTCCCGCTCGATGGCCTCCTTCTGGAAACGGACCTTCCCCCCGGGAAGCTCCACCGCGCAAGGCTCCGGCCCCCGATAGCGAACGGTCAATGCGCACATCTCGTAGAGGTGGCTTCGCACCGCCTCGCCCAACCCGGCGCCCTGCAGCAGACGCACGAGAAGCTCGAGATCCGTACCGGCGCCCCTGCACGCGGCGAACCAGTCCCGCAGGGAGACGTTCAGGTCCTCGAGGCCTTGCGCCTCAGGAGGCGCGACGAGGAGGAACAGCGTGTCGAGGAGCGCGGATTCGTCCTCGAGCGCATCCCACGCGAGGTCGAGTCGGCCCGGGAAGAGACGGACCAGCCGGCTCGCCGTCTCGTAGGAGAACCGGAACACCACGTCCTCCGGTGGAGGTAGGGCGTGGATCGCCTCCCGCGCTCTCGCGAGGACCCGGGAGTCGTCCGGGACGGCTCGCACGAAACGCAGGGTCTCGCGAAGCAAGCGCAGACGCTTCGCGCCGCCCAGTCGCGGCGCGCGGGCCAGCGCCTCGAGGAGTGTCTCCTTTTGACGCGCCGCTTCCGGGCCGAACGATCGCGCGATCGCGCGGAGCTTCTCGGCCGCGTCCTCCTTCGTGGCGATTCCCGGCATGCCGCCTCCTTCGCGTCTGGGTCTGTGAGTCTGCCACGAGTCCACTTTGCCGGGGAGAGAAGTCACGGGCCGGGATGGGGCCTCTTCCCGTCCTGCACAGACCCGGCTTCCACCGCGAGCATCCGGGGGCCGGCCCCCGGACCCCCGCCCCCGCGAGCGCCGCAGGCCGGCGGACCGGCCCGCGGCGCACGCGGGTTGTCCCATCCGATCCAGGCGACGCCTCTTGGCTCTCCGGGGCCTGGCGTCGAGTTCCTGCTTTGCGCACGCTTTCGAAACGCGCGCCCCGCGATCCTGCCTCCGGGCGATTGCTATACTCCCCGGCTCGCGAGGCCCCGATGAAATCCCAGCGGATCCGCAACTTCAGCATCATCGCGCACATCGACCACGGGAAGACCACCCTCTCCGACCGGCTCCTGGAGAAGACCGGCGCGGTCTCGGTGCGCGAGATGCACGACCAGATGCTCGACGCCATGGACCTCGAGCGGGAGCGAGGGATCACGATCAAGTGCCACGCGGTGACGCTGGGCTACCGCGCTGCGGACGGTCAGGACTACATCCTCAACCTCATCGACACCCCCGGCCACGTGGATTTCTCGTACGAGGTCTCGCGCAGCCTCGCCGCCTGCGAGGGCGCCCTCCTCATCGTGGACGCCAGCCAAGGAGTGGAGGCTCAGACCCTGGCGAACACCTACCTGGCCGTGGAGAGCAACCTCGAGGTGATCCCGGTCCTGAACAAGATCGACCTTCCCGGCGCGGACGTGGACCGTGTGAAGGAGCAGATCGAGAACATCATCGGCATCGACACCGCCCACACGATCTCCGCCTCCGCGAAGGAGGGGATCGGCATCGACGAGATCCTCGAAGCGATCGTCCTTCTCGTTCCGCCCCCTCGTGGATCGTACGAATCCCCGCCCAAGGCGCTGATCTTCGACTCCTGGTACGACCCCTACCGCGGGGTCGTCATGCTCGTACGGGTGGTGGACGGCGCCTTTCGAAAGAAGATGCGGATCCGCCTGATGAACACCGGCGGCACGTACGACATCGAGGACATGGGGACGTTCACCCCGAAACCGGTGGCGCGCGACGAGCTTTCGGTGGGCGAGGTCGGATTCATCATCGCGAACATCAAGATCATCAGCGACTGTCAGATCGGCGACACGGTCACCGAGGATCGCAACCGGACCTCCGAGCCCTTCCCTGGGTTCCGCGAGGCGAAGCCGATGGTCTTCGCGGGCCTCTACCCCACCGACGCCGCCCGCTACGAGGATCTCCGAGATGCCCTGGAGAAGCTGCGACTGAACGACAGCTCGTTCTCCTACGATCCCGAGAGCTCCGGCGCCCTCGGCTTCGGCTTCCGGTGCGGGTTCCTGGGGCTGCTCCACATGGAGATCGTCCAGGAGCGCCTCGAGCGCGAGTTCGACCTGGAGCTGATCACGACCGCGCCCGGAGTGTCCTACCGCGTCACCACCTCGAAGGGCGAGGTGATCGAGATCCACAGCCCCAGCCAGCTTCCGCCGCAACAGAGCATCGAGCGGGTCGAGGAGCCGGTGATCGGCGCGATCATCATCACTCCCCCCGAGTACGTGGGAAACGTCTTGAAGCTCTGCGACGAGCGCCGAGGGGTCCAGAAGAAGCTCTCCTACCTGTCCAAGACCCGAGTCCTCCTCGAGTACGACATGCCGCTCAACGAGATCGTGCTCGACTTCTTCGACCGGCTCAAGTCGGTCTCGCGCGGCTACGCCTCCCTCGACTACCACCTCGCCGGATACCGCGAGGACCGGCTCTCGAAGCTGGATCTCCTGGTAAACGGCGAGCCGGTGGACGCGCTGTCGCTGATCTGCCACCGCGACAAGGCCGAGACCAAGGGCCGCGCCCTCGCCGCGAAGATGAAGGAGCTGATCCCGCGGCAGCTGTTCGAAGTCGTCATCCAGGCGGCCATCGGCGGCAAGATCCTCTGCCGGGAGACCGTCCGCCCCATGGGCAAGAACGTCCTGGCCAAGTGCTACGGGGGCGACATCACCCGCAAGCGCAAGCTGCTCGAAAAGCAAAAGGAAGGGAAGAAGCGGATGAAGCGGGTGGGCCGCGTGGACATCCCGCAGGATGCCTTCCTGGCCATTCTCAAGGTGGATTGACGGCTCGATTCCGGGGAGAATCGAGAAACGGGGACAGTCTCCCAGGCAGCCCCGGGGGTTCATGGAAGGCCGGCCCGATTCCCGGCAGATTTGGACTCCGACGTGGAATGTGGATTGCCTCGACGGGATCGCGGCTGTAGATTAGTGCTCGCTCGGGGGGTCGGCTTGCGACGACGATGGTCGGCTGCCGACCCGGCATGAGCAAAGGAGTGTCCCCATGAGGAAACCGACCGCATGGATCTTGGCCGCGGGTCTTGGGCTCGCTTCCGTGACCGCCAGCGGGGCCGACTCCTTCTACGTCGCCAACACGGGCGAGGACACGGGCACGTGCGGCTCGCTATCCTCTCCCTGCCAGACGCTCCAGTGGGCGATCGACCTGGCGAGCGCCGGGGATACCGTTCGAGCCCTGCCCGGAATCTACTTCGAGTGCCCGAGCATCAGCGGCAAGGCGATCACGATCGTCTCGGACCAGTACGACGTCTCCGGCGATCGCTCCGCAGCGACCATCGATGCCACCGGCGTCTGCGACGAATCGAGCGGGCAGTACAACCCGGTGGTGTTTCTCGGCAACGGCTCGACCTTGAGGGGATTCACGGTTCGCAACGGCGGGGGGGTCGGCGTCGTCGGCGTGGGCTCGGTCACGATCACGAAGAACGTCATCACGGGCAACCTCGGGATCCCGTTCTCCGTTGCGGGGGGCGGCGGAATCTATGCGTATTCGTCGGTGTTCTACTCGGGAACGGATCCGCTCACGATCGACGACAACGAGATCACCGACAACCAGGCCGATGCCGGGGGCGGGGTGTTCCTCGATGTCGTCGGCCGGTCCGACCGGCCCGTTCGTCCGGTGATCGTTCGAGGCAACTCGATCCTCAACAACCGGACCCTTCTTTCGATCAGCAGGGGCTCGGGGGTGTTCCTCCGCACGCAAGGCATCGACCCCGGGAGCCGTACTTCGGTGACGATCACGCGAAACTTCATCGAGGGGAACTCGAACACCGCGGCCCCCACGCCGTACAACGAGGTGAGCTACGGCGGCGGCATCTGGGCCGCGGCGTACGCGTACGGTATCCAGAGCGTCCAGATCACCAACAACCAGATCCGGGGCAACTCCGCGAGCATCGGCGGCGGCATCGCCCTGTACACCTCCACCGATGCCGGTCAGATCACGCTGGACGTGAGCGGGAACAACTCGGTGGAGAACAACGCCGCTTTGGGGGTGAACGGCTCGTTAGGCTACGGTGGTGGGATCTTCTCTCTCTCGACCGGTTACGGCTTCGAGAACGTGGACATCAAGAACAACACGATCCGGTCGAACACGGCCCTCTCCGAGGGCGGAGGACTGGCCACATGGGTGATTCCGGCTCCCGAGGGCATGCAGACGGTCACCGTCGAGAAGAACACCATCTCGCACAACACCGCGTACATCGGGGGGGGGATGGAAGCGTTCCTCTTTACGCTGGATCTCACCGGGCTGGCCACCGGCAAACTCATCGTGAAGGACAACACCATCTCGTCGAATCAGACTGCCGTGATCGACGGCGCCGCGGGGGGCGGGATGTTCGTGCAATCCCAGGCCATTCGATCGGTCACGCCGTTGGTGTCCCTCGTGGTCGAGGGAAACCGAATTCTGGACAACGAAGCGGTTGCGGCAGCCGGGGGAGCGTGGCTCTCCGCCTACGCCGACTCGTCGGAGACCTTGCCCGGCGATCCCAATCCGAGGCCCGAGAGTCCGGCCAAGGCGGTCTTCGACTTCCGGAACAACCTGGTGCGAGGGAACCAAGCCCTTGCCCCGGACGCCTCGTTCGCTAGCGCGGTGGGCGGTGGCACAGTCGTGTCCCTGACGGCGATCGGAGCCACGGCGGAAGGCGACGTCAACCTGAACACGTTCTGGGAGAACTTCGCGGATCTGGGCGGAGGCGGGATCGAGATCGGGGCGGAAACCCACCGGAACACCAGCGGGTCGACAGACGGAGACGCGATCCTCACCGTTCGGAACTCCATCGTTTCCGAGAACGACGGGTGGGGCTTCGGCGGGACGGTCCCGGCGGGCACCGGGAACCGCGCGCTGCTCTTCTCCCACAACGACATTTTCACCAACTCGGCCGGAGACTTCGAGGCGGGAATCCTGGGAACCGGCACGCAGCAGGTCGGAAACATCTCCTCCGACCCGCTGCTCGACGGCGTGGGCGTGCCGGGCACGTGCTCGCCGACGGTGGATGCCGGGGTGCTCGATCCGAACGATCCCGACTTCGTCGGGCTCGAGCCTGAGCCCAACGGGAATCTGGTGAATCTCGGACACACGGGGGGCACCACGCAGGCAATCACGACGTTCCCCGACGTGAACGGCGATGGGATCCTGGATGGGATCGACATCCTTCGCATCGCGACGTCTTTCGGCTCCGCGTCGTCCGACACGAGCCGTTACCTGCCGGCGGCGGACCGGGATCAGAACAACAGGGTGGATGGCGACGACCTCTCTTTCGTCGCCTCGGCATTCGGCGGCATCTGTCCTTGACGGCCGCGGATCGGGGGCGCCCATGCTTCGCGTGAAGCCGGTGTTGCAACTCGCGACGGTTTCCGTCGCCTTATTCCTGGGGATGGCCGGCTGCCACAGTGAAGACAGCCCTGGGATCATCAAGTCGGGCTCGTCGACGACGATCACATCCGACGCTCCGGATCCTTCCTCGATCGGAGTGGCGGTCGTCGTCGGCTGGTCGGTCTTGCCCGTGCCCCCGGCGTCCGGCACGCCCACCGGCACCGTGACGGTCAGCGACGGCACCGGGGTATCCTGCTCAGCGGCAGTGTCTGCCGGAAGTTGCTCCCTCATCCCGACGACCGCCGGCAGCAAGACCCTCGTGGCCACCTACTCCGGGGACTCCTCATTCGACCCAAGCTCCGATACGGAGCCGCACTCCGTCGTGGCGGGTACCAGGTCGGGCTCGACGACAACGATCACATCCGACGAACCCGATCCTTCCGCGGTCGGGGCGGCAATCGTCGTCGGTTGGTCGGTCCTGCCCGCGCCGCCGGCGTCCGGCACGCCCACCGGCACCGTGACGGTCAGCGACGGCACCGGGGTATCCTGCTCAGCGGCAGTGTCTGCCGGAAGTTGTTCCCTCGTCCCGACGACCACCGGCAGCAAGACCCTCGTGGCCACCTACTCCGGGGACTCCTCATTCGACCCAAGCTCCGATACGGAGCCGCACTCCGTCGGCCCGTCCTTCGAGCCGTCGGAACCGAGCCCCGGACCGCTCACGGTGTCCCTCCAGGCGGGAACGGTGAATCTGGACGGGATCACGATCCGCGTGGTCGCGACCAACGTGGACGACTTCTTCGGCTCCGCGTTCCGCGTCATCTACAATCCGGCCCACTTGGCGTTCGTGTCGATGGACACGAGCCAGTCGTTCCTCCGGGACGGGGGGGTGGCTACGACGTTTTCCGAGAATCACACTTCGGTGTCCGGCAGCGTGATCGTCTCCGCCGCCCGGCTGGACGCCGGAACCAACGCGGGGGTCGACGTGACCGGCTCCCGAGAGCTCCTCCGATTGACGTTCCGGGTGATCGCCGAGATCCCGCCCGATGGCTCCGCGGCTTCCTTTGGCGATCCGAAGGAGGTCCGCGATTCGGTCCAACCTCCGCCCCAAGGGAATCTGATCCCGGTCAACTGGTCCGGAGGAAAGTTCCGGGCCGGGGCCGCCTTGCGGTGAGCGATGGACCGGGCGGGAAGACGACGGCTCGCCTGCAGCTGGATTGCCACAATGGAGACGGTGTCTGGCGACGAATCGCGGCTCTCGCTCGGGATCAGGGTGCGGGGCGCATAGCGGTTTGCGGTGGCGCGACCGATGTGGAGTTCGTCCCGGCCTCCGCGTGGTTCCCGAGGATGAGCCACTCGAACTCGTTCCTTTGAGAAGCGGAATGATCAGCCAGTTCGGCGTGTGAGCCGGGCGGCGCCGGCTCCACGCCCCTCCCTGTGGCGCGGGGTGACGAAACGATGCCCACCCTTCGCACGGATTCATAGGAACGTCAGCGACGCTGGCTTCCCCGCGGAGCCTCGGATCCGGCGCCATGAGCTCGAGCGAGCCGTTCCTGTCCGTGGTCATCCCGTCGTGGAACGGCCTCGACGCGCTTCGGGCGCACCTGCCCTCGGTGTTCGAGGACGCGCGCGCCACGGGCGACGCGGAAGTGCTGGTCAGCGACGACGGATCCGATGACGAGACCGCAGCGTCGCTTGCGTCCTGGTTTCCGGACGTGCGGGTCGTTCGCCGGGCACGGCGCGGCGGCTTCGCTCCCGCGGCGAACGACGGTGTTGCGGCATCGTCGGGACGTATCGTCGCTCTCCTGAACAACGACATGGACGTCCGCGCCGGCACCTTCGCTGCGCTGCACGCGGCCCTGGAAGGCGAGGCGTCGGCGTTCGCCGCGACGCCGAGCATCCTCCGCGCTCGAACCGGTGAGGACGAAGCGAACACGCGCCTGCGGTTTCGCAGAGGAGTGGTTTCCACCGGGATCGACGGCGAGACTCGACGGGAGCCGGCCTACGCCTGCGGCGGAGCCATGGCCTTCCGCCGGGACGAGTTCCTCTCGCTCGGCGGCTTCGATCCTCTCTACGCGCCTTTCTACTGGGAGGATGTGGACCTGTCCTACCGGGCCCGCAAGCGCGGGCGAACGATTCTCCACGTTCCGGCCGCCCGCGTCGATCACGATCACGGCCGGACGATCGGTGCCCGCTTCGACCGCGCCATGGTCGCGCGCGTGTACGAGCGGAACCGGATCGTGTTCACCTGGAAGAACATCACCGATCGCCGCCTGATGCGGGTCCACCTGCTCGCGCTCCCCGCGAAGGTCGTCTGGGACCTTCTGGTCCATCCCGCGTTCGTCCTCGGCCTGCGCGATGCCCTGCGCCTGCGCGGAGTCCTGCGGGAGCGCCGAGCGATCGAGCGCTCGGAAGCACGCGTGCCCGACCGGGACCTCCTCGAGTGACCGCGCCCGTCGTGTCCGTCGTGATTCCCGCCCGGAACGGCGCGGCGCGTCTCCCGGAGACGCTCGCCTCGATCTCCCGGCAGCACGTGCGGGATGCGGCCGAGGTCATCGTGGTCGACGACGGATCGTCGGACGGGACCGCGGAGGTCGCCTCGCGATTCGTGCTCCCGTGGGGGCCCCCGCGCGTCGTGCGCCGCGAATCGCCAGGCGGTCGGGCGGCCGCGTGCAACGCCGGGATCGAAGCCGCCCGCTCCCGCGTCGTGGTCCTCCTGGACGACGACATGACCCTGCGGCCCGAGGCGCTCCAGGCGCACGCCGCCTATCACGCCGAGAACACGGGTCGCGCCGCCCGAGGGCGGGTCGTCCTGGCCCCGCCCGAGCGCGAGACCTGCTTCGCCCGCTTCCTCGCCCGCGAGGAAGCCAACCAGGAAAGGCAGCTCGTCGAGGGACGCCACGACCTCCCGTTCCCCCTGTGCCAGACCGGGCACTTCTCGGTGGAGAAGGAGACGGTCCTCGCGGCGGGCGGGCTCGACACGAGCATCACGCGGTACGGGTTCGAGGACATCGATCTCGGGTTCCGGCTCCGGGAGCGTGGGGTGCGGCTCGTCTATCTTCCGGCAGCGGAGTCGGTCCATCGCGCGTACATCACGGACCTCGACCGGTACCTTGCGCGGCACCGCGAGGCCGGAATCGTGGCGCGCCAGCTCGCCGATCGGCACCCCGGTGGACCCTTCCGCGAGTACCTCCGGGTCGACGGCCCTGGGAAGCTCGGGATCGGCCGCGATCCGGCCGGGCTCGTGGCGCTGCGCGTGTCGAACCGTCTCCTCCTCCGCGCCCCGGTCCGCCACCTCGTCGGGTCGGCGCTCGGCTTCCGGGTGCTGCTTGCCACGCTCCAGGTGGGCGAGGCCCTGAGGCTCGACCGGGCGGTTCACTTCGGCTACCACGTGGCCCGCGACATCCGGTACTTCCAGGGCTACTTCGGGGAGGGAGTCTCGGGGGCGGCCGTCCGTCACGATCGAGGCGGCCGCCTCGAAGGCTGAATACGTCCCCCTGGAAGAGAACGCCGGTCCTCCGGCGTTGTCTTCCAGGGGGAGCGGGGGCCGTGGGCAGAGCCCCCGTGAGGACGTAGCGGTAACCGCAACGCGCACGATCTTCTTCTGTCGACGACAGAGCGCGCCGGCCGGCGGGTTTCGGGTGCGGGCTCTTGCAAATCCGGGGGCTCCGCCGCCGCTCCCGCGCTCCCGCAGAACTGCGCGCCGACGGACCGACGCGCAGTTCTGCGGGACGTACTCGTTACTCCAGAATCCAGACGGCCGGCCTCGAGGCTTCCTGGCGTTCTCCCGATTCTCTCCGATCGTCCCGCTTGCTGTCCTCGATTCCGGGAGCCTATGTTAGTATCCGGGCCGCGATGGCCGTGACGGACGGGGGCAACGTCTCGATGTCCGGCTTCCTCGAAGGTAAGACCGTTCTCATCACGGGAGGAACCGGCTCCTTCGGCCAGGTCTGCGCCCGAGTCCTGCTCGAGACGCATCGCCCCGCGAAGGTCATCGTTCTGAGCCGGGACGAGCTGAAGCAGTTCGAGATGGCGCAGCGGTTCTCCGACTCGCGCATCCGGTTCTTCCTGGGCGACGTGCGGGACAACATGCGCCTCCACCGCGCGTTCGAAGGGGTGGACGCGGTGATCCACACGGCGGCGCTGAAGCAAGTTCCCGCCGCCGAATACAACCCCATCGAGGCGATCCGCACGAACATCAACGGGGCTGCGAACGTCATCGACGCGGCGCTCGATCGGGGAGTCCCGAGAGTGATCGCGGTCTCGACGGACAAGGCGGCGAACCCGATCAATCTCTACGGCGCCACGAAGCTGTGCTCCGACAAGCTGTTCGTCGCCGCGAACAGCTACGCGGGCCGCAAGGCGACGCGATTCGCCGTGGTCCGCTACGGAAACGTGGTGGGAAGCCGCGGGAGCGTGATCCCGTTCTTCCTCGAGCGCCGGGCACGGGGCGTCCTCCCGGTGACCGACGTCCGGATGACGCGCTTCTGGATCACGCTGGCCCGCGGCGTGGAATTCGTTCTCGCGAGCCTCGAGCGCATGCAGGGGGGGGAGATGTTCGTCCCGAAGATCCCCTCCATGCGGATCACCGATCTCGCGCGTGCGCTGGCCCCGGAGTGCCGGATCGAGATCGTCGGGATCCGTCCCGGCGAGAAGCTCCACGAGGTAATGGTCCCCGAGGACGACGCGCGCCTCACCGTGGAGCTCGACGACCACTACGTCATCCAGCCCGCGTTTCCCTGGTGGGACGCCGAGGCGTTCCGCGGAAGCCGAGGCGGCAAGCCCTGCCCCGACGGTTTTCGTTACTCGAGCGACACGAACGCCTGGTGGCTCACCGTGGACGAGCTGCGCCGCATGGCGGAAGTCTCCTCGTGAGCAGCCTCACGGACGTTCTCCCGACACCTCGGGAGGAAACAGGCCCAACCGGAGCGATGCCGGTCCGCCGGCGTCGCGGAGGGCGGGAGTGGGGGTTCGGGGGCAAAGCCCCCGCGCCGCTGTTCCTCATGAGCCGAGCGGGGGTCCGCCCCGACGCCCCGTGAGCGAGCACACCAACCTCCCGTACGGCCACCAGACGATCGAGGAGGAGGACCTCCGCGCCGTCCTCGACGTTCTTCGCTCGGACTGGCTCACGCAGGGGCCCGCGGTCGAGCGCTTCGAGCAGGATCTGACCGGGCTGTGCGGGGCCCGGCACGCGATCGTCGTCAGCAGCGGCACCGCGGCGCTGCATCTTGCCGCCCTCGCCGCCGGCGTCGGTCCCGGCGACGTGGTGGTCACCTCGCCCAACACGTTCGTCGCCACCGCGAACTCCGTGCGCTACGCCGGAGGCGAGCCGCGGTTCGCGGACATCGATCCCGCCACGCTCAACCTCGAGCCCGAGGCCCTCTCCCGCGTCGTCGCCAGTCTCGAGGGACGGGTCCGCGGCGTCATCCCCGTGCATTTCGCCGGACTTCCCGCCGACATGGAGAGGATCTCGGCCCTGGCCCGCCGGCATGGCCTCTTCGTCATCGAGGACGCGAGCCACGCTCTCGGGGCGAGCTTCCGGGACCGGGAGGGACGCTGGCATCGCGTGGGCTCGTGCAGCCACTCCGACATGGCGACGCTCAGCTTCCACCCGGTCAAGCACGTGACCACCGGCGAAGGGGGCGCGATCCTCACGAGTCGCGACGACCTCGCGGAGCGGATCCGCACTCTGCGAACGCACGGGATCGTCCGCGACCCGGCCCGCCTGTCCCGCAGCGACGGCGGCTGGTACTACGAGATGGAGGCGCTGGGGTTCAACTACCGGATCACCGACTTCCAGTGCGCCCTGGGATCGGCCCAGCTTCGGAGGCTCTCGCGCTGGCTCGAGCGTCGCGCGGCGATCGTGGCTCGCTACCGGAGCGAGCTTCGATCCGACCCGCGAGTGGGATTCGTCATCGAGCCCGAGGGCACGCGTCCCGCCTGGCATCTGTGCCCCATCCGCGTTCCGAATCGCGCCGAGGTCTACCGCCGTTTGCGCGCGCGCGGGATCGGCGTGCAGGTCCACTACATTCCCGTGCATCTGCATCCCTACTACCGGCGCCTGCTCGGCACGCGCGAGGGGGACTTCCCGCACGCCGAGGCGTACTACCGCCAGGCGCTGTCGCTTCCGCTCTATCCCGGCCTTCGGGACGAGGACGTCGACCGGGTGATCCTCGAGCTGCGCGCCGCCCTCGACGGAACCGAGTGATGGCCCGTCCGGGAATCGTCGTCCAGGCTCGCGTCGGCTCCACGCGCCTGCCAGGAAAGGTGCTCCTCCGGACCCAGGGGGACACGCTCCTCGGCCACCTCCTGCGGCGGCTCCAGCGTTGCGGCTCGGTGAGCGTTCTGGTCGTCGCGACCACCGAGAAGCCCGAGGACGGCGCCGTGGTCGACGAGGCCCGCGGGCACGGAGCAGCGACGTTTCGTGGAAGCGAAAACGACGTGCTCTCCCGATACCTGGGCGCGGCGCGCGCTCTCTGCCTGGATCCGGTGGTCCGGATCACCTCGGACTGCCCCATCGCGGACCCGGCGGTCGTGGACCGAGCCCTGGAGCGGTACGCGGCGCTTCGCGATTCCCCGGCGCCCGTCGACCTGGTGACGAACGGACGCCCGGGGGCGCGCACGTATCCGCGCGGACTCGACGTGGAGGTCGTGCGGCTCGGCGCGCTCGAAGAGGCGGATGCGCGCATGGGCCCCGAGGCCGAGGAGCGCGAGCACGTCACCCAGTACCTCTACCGGCACCCGGAGAGCTTCCGGTACGACGACCTGAAGCTGCCGCTCGACCTCTCGTTCCTGCGCTTCACCGTGGATACCCGGGAGGACTTCGAGCTCGTGCGAGAGATCTACGACGAACTCTTCCCCGTCCGGCCGGACTTCGACCTGCACGATGTTCTCGCGCTGCTCGCGCGCAGGCCCGAGCTCCTCGCGATCAACGCGCACGTCCGGCAGAAGGCGGGATGACTTGGCGTCCCCTGGCGAGCTGACACGCCGCTACTTCGCGAACACGCTGGCCCACGCTCTCCTCAGGGCGGCATCGACCCTCGCCGGTCTATGGGCGGCTCGCGAGCTCCTGCGATCCCTCGGCCCGATCGACTTCGGGCTCTTCACCCTGTCGTCGGCCTTCGGCGGCTATCTGGCGTTCCTCGGGCTCGGGCTCCCCTCGGGAATCGTCCGGCGCGTCGCGGACCTGCGCGGGCGCGAGGGTTCGGCGCGCCTGCGCCGCCTCGTACACGCGTCCCTGCTCCTGTTCACGGGGGTCGGGATCGCGGGGGCCGGGCTCCTCGCCCTGTTCGTCGCGGTGGGCGGCACGCGCCTCCTGGCGCTGCCGGCGGGGACCGACGTGGTGGCCCGAAGCGTCCTGCTCGCCACTGCGGGAGTCGCGCTGGTCTCATGGCCGCTCTCGGTTTTCTCCGCGACGCTGACCGGTCTTCAGAGAATCCCGTCCCTCAACCTCGTCGCCGGAGTCGCGGCGCTCGTCGCCGCGGGCGTGTCCGTCGCCGTTGCCCGGGCCGGCCACGGGCCGGCTGCGGTCGTCCTGGCCACCGGCGCGGTTCTCGCCTCGGCCGGGCTCGCCCAGGCGGTCCTCGTCCACCGCGCGATCCCTCCGCGAGCCGATCCGAGCGTCGAAACAGGCTTTCGCGAGGAGGTCCGCCCCCTCCTCTCGTTCGGCATCTGGGTTCTCGCCCTCGAGATCGCGGCCCTCCTGATCTACCAGACGGACCAGCTCCTGCTCGGCATGCTCGTGTCGGTCCAGAGCCTCACGGCGTACTACATCGCCGCGCGCCTCCACAACCTCCTGAGGGAAGCCAACAGCGTCCTCGGGTCGGCCCTCTTCCCGCTGATCGCCGAGGAAGAGGCGCGCGGAAACCAGGCCGCCGCCGAGCAGGCGATCTACCGGGGCACCCGGTACGCGGCCGCTTTTCTCGCACCTGCCACCGTCGCCGTCGTGCTCCTCGCCGAGGACTTCCTGCGCGTCTGGATGGGAGACGGATTCGCGCATCTCGCCCCTCTCGCCCAGGCGTTCGCCGCGTACTGGCTCCTGGCCGTGCTGACCTCGACGGCCGGGCAAGTCGCCATGGGACGGGGGGAATCGGCGATCCTGGGGAAGATCGCGCTGATCTGCGCCTCGGTGAACCTCGTGGTGAGCCTCGCCCTGGTCCGTCCCTACGGAATCGCAGGCGTGATCGCGGGGACTCTCGTCGCGTACGCCATCGGCATTCCGATGCAGTTCGCGCTCCTGTTCCCACGGCTCGGCATCGACCGGCGCCGCTTCGCGCGCGAGGTGGTGGCCCCCGTCTACGCTCCCCTCGCGGTCTCGGCGCTCGCGGCGGGCGCCGTGCTACGCTTCGTCCCCGACGCGCGCGGGATCGCGGATCTTCTCGCGCGAGGCGCGCTCGTCGGCGCCGCGTGCTGGCTTCCGCTCTGGTTTTCCGCCATCGTGCCGCGGGATCGCGCGCGCATCCTCGGGTGGCTGCGTGAGGGCGTCGGCATGACGTCGTCCCGGTAGGGCTCCATGGACGTCTCGAACCGGTACTACGGTCACGACATCGTGCTGGCCCGCTACTGCGGGCTCCGTGGTCCGATGCCGATTCGCGGCGAGCTCCAGCACGGATGGAACCCCACCTACGGGATCGTGGCGGAGGAGGGCCGGCCGAAGAAAACGCCCCTGCGGCGCTTCCTCTGGAGCCGCCGGAACGTCGAGTGGTGTCTGCGCGCCGGCATCGCCAACGTGGAAGCCATCGGAGCGCCCTTCCTGTACCACCGCCACGCGGATCGGCCGCCGAGATCGGGCACGCTGCTCGTCTGCCCCTTCCACGGCTGGGAGGGAGGGAAGGTTCACGGGAGCTTCGAGGAGTACACCGCCGCGCTCGAGCAACTCCGGACGCGTTTCCAGGAGATCACGGTCTGTCTCTACTGGCTCGAGTACGAGGACCCTGCCGTCCGGGCGATCTACGAACGCGCCGGCTACCGGGTGATCACGAACGGCCACCGCGACGGGAATCCCGAATTCGTCGCGAGCCTCTCCCGCAATCTCACCGACCACGAGTACGTCACCACGAATCGGATGGCCACGATCGCGTTCTGCGCGCTGTACCTCGGTCGCAAGTTCTTCCTGTACGGCCCCACGATGATGGCTGCCGAGGAGGGGCGCGTTCACGGCGAGAACCTCGCGCGCGAGCAGGAGGAATTCGGAATGCTTCGGTTCGAGGAATTCGACGACCGGACGCACCGCGAGATCGGCGAGCGCGAGCTGGGACTCGAGTTCCGGAAGAGCCCGCGAGAGCTGAAGCGGATCCTCGGCTGGAGCTTCCTCGGGCTTCCCACGCTCGCGGCCCGTGCGCGGCGACGGCTCACGGGAGCGGGAGGCGAGCGTTGAGCGACGAGGGCGAATCGACCGGCTGGAGCGGCCCGGGACTCCTCTGCCCGCTCGACTCCCTCCCCCTCGAGCGCGTTCCCGCGGGGGACCGGGGACTCGCCGTGCATTTCTGCGGCAGGCACGAGTACCCGGAGGTCTGCGGGATTCCGGCGCTCCTCGATACGCCGGCGACCCGTCGCGCCCTCGTGGCGGTCCGCGCCGCGGACGCCGGCGCCGCCCGAGGAGAGCTCCTCGTCCCCGACCGATGGGGGCGCGGCGAGACTCTGGCGCGAGCGGCCGACCGGCTGCTTTCCACCGACCGCTTCTCGGTCCGCCAGCGCTCCCGCAGGATCGCCGCCTTTCGTGCCCGCCACGGGAACGCAGCCTGGGCGACCTACCGAGACGCTCTCGCGGCGCTGCTCCTCGGCGCCCCCTGCCCGGAACCGGAAGGGTTCCACTACTTCCTGAACCGCCCCAGCGATCCGACGTTCGTCGTGGCGGAAGCCGTGGCGAGCGCGGTGCCTCCCGCCGGGGACGTCCTGGATCTGTGCTGCGGAACGGGCCAGGTCACGGGCCTCCTCGTCCGCGGCGGCGCGCGGACGGTCGTCGGGGTGGACGAGCTCTGGGCCCTTCTCTTCCTCGCGAAGACGTATCTCGCTCCGGAGGCGCGGCTGGTCTGCGCGCGGGCGGACCGCCCTCTTCCGTTCGCGGACGGGACCTTCGACTCCGTCGTTTGCTCGGACGCCCTGCACGACACGACGGAGCCGGCGATCCTCGCGCGCGAGATCCTCCGGGTGAAGAGACCTCGGGGAACCGCGTTCGTCGTGCATCTGCACAACCCGGCGTTCGCTCACGCGTACGCCGGACGGAACCCGCTGGCGCCGGAGGGCTATGCCGCGATCTTCGCCGCCCAGGACCCCCGCCTGCTCGACGAGGGACCGATCCTCGATCGCTGGATCGACGCCGGCGAGGTGGACCTGGCCGCATCGCGGCCTCCTCTCCAGCTCGGCCGGGCCCGGACGATCGCGCTTCTGGCGGGAAGTCGCGCGCCGGATCGACTGCACCGGCCGGTCGCCGTCGCCCCCGCGCACCTCGGACTGAGCCCGCTGTACCGGGCGCAACCGGATGGGGAGAGCTTCCGCCTGAACCGCACCTGGCCGTCGGAGCTCTACGCGCGGGAGTATCCCGATGCCGCGAAGTACCTCCCCGTCGAAGCGCTGCTCGGGCCGACGGCCGTCGCCGCGCTGCGCTCAGGCCGACTCGCGGCGGAAGCGGTGGAGCTGTTCCGACGCCGGGTCCTGGTCGATGTCTCCGCCTCGTACGGGGCGGAACGCCCCTGGGCGAGGCGCGAGACTTGAGCTTCGCGCGACGGCTCGCCCGGGACGCCGTGGCGGCGCTTCCTCGCCGGGCGCTGCGCGTGCTTCTCCCGAGCGAGCCCTCGCTCGCCGTGCTCCTCTATCACCGGGTCGTGCTCCAGCGTGGGAACGATCCGTTCAGCCTGAAGGTCACTGTGGATCGCTTCGGCGAGCAGCTCCGCTGGATCTCCGCGCGGTTCCCGGTGCTTCCCCTCGAACGGGCGCTCGAGGACGTCGAGTCCGGGACTCTCCCCGGCCGTCACGCGATATGCATCTCGTTCGACGATGGATACCGAGACAACCGGACTCGTGCCCTCCCGATCCTCGACGATCTCGGACTACTCGCGACGCTGTTCCTGGCCACCGCGTTCGTCGAGGGGGGACGTCGGTTCTGGTGGGACCGTCTCGACGACGCGCTCGCCAGAACCGGGGGGGCGTTGCCCCGGACGGGCGCCGGGGTCGGACCTCCCGCCGGAGCCGACGCGTACCGATGGGCGAAGGCAGCCCCCCCGCACGCGCGAGATCGGTGGCTCGACTCCCTCGGCCCCGCCGAGGTGTCCGACGGGAGTGACGGATTTCCCCTGAGCCCCGACGAAGTGCGCGAGGTGTCGCGACGACTCCGGATCGGCGGGCACGGGCACGAGCACGCCTCGCTGGGTCTTCTGGCGGAAGATCGCGCCGAGTCCGACATCGCGGAGTGCGTCGCCGCGCTGGCGCGGCTCGGCGCCATGTCCGCGCCCCTGTTCGCGTACCCGTTCGGCGGCCCGGAGGACGTGAGTACCGCCGCGGTCGAGGTCGTTCGGCGGAGGGGATTCCTTGCCGCATTCACCACCTCACCGGGCGTGGTGCGGCGCGGCGCGGATCCCATGCGCCTCCCGCGGATCTGGGTCCACGACGAGAGCGCCGCGAGCCTCGCGGGACGCCTCGTTCGCGCCTTTGCGGCGCGCTGATCGTTCCTCGGCCGAACGCCCGACATCCGTCCGCGTCGCTCGTCCGCAACGTGACCAGATCGTTCCCGAGCGACGACCGCCGCGGGCCGGAGGCCGTTGTCGCCCCGCGCTGGACAACGTATCCTCGACGCATGGCGCGCCCGATGCGGAACCAGCTCCTGAGAGTCGAAGACCTCTACGCCCTTCCCGAGGATGGGATGAAGCACGAGCTCCAGGCAGGAAAGCTCGTGTCCGAGCCGCTGCCGGGAAGCCGTCACGGCCGCGTCGCCTTGCACGTGGGCGCGCTCCTGGACGCCCACGTCCGTCGGCGGCGTCTCGGGGTCGTGCTCGGCAACGACTCCGGGTTCATCCTGTCGCGCTCGCCCGACACCGTCCGAGGTCCCGATGTCTCGTTCGTCCGTCGCGAGCGGTTCGAGGGTTCCGAGGATCTCGTCGGGCCCTTTCCCGGGGCTCCGGACCTCGCAGTCGAAGTACTCTCTCCGAGCAACGCTCCTGCGACGATCCACGCGAAGGTCGGGGACTACCTGGCGGCCGGGACGCGAACCGTCTGGGTCATCGATCCGGAGGCGGAAACCGTGGTCGTGTACCGCTCGCTCCTTTCCCCGCGAACCCTCGGCGAGACCGACGACCTCGACGGCGAGGAGGTCGTCCCCGGATTCCGGGCGAGCGTCTCGGAGCTGTTCGAGGTGTAGCCCGCAGGGTCCACGATGGTCCCTCGCGAGACCGTGCAGACGTTCGTGCTGCCGGGCGGGCGCGCGCGCGGATCGCCGTGTCACTTCGCTGAAGCACACCCCCGCGTCGGAGTGCGGTTGCGCTCCGCCGCCGCATGATCGATGCTGGATCGTGTTGGAGCGACCGCTCGGTCTCCCGTCGCGTAGCCGGCGAGCGACGCGACGGACGATGCGGCGAGAAGGCCCCGGGGGACGGCATGCGCAAGGGAGTAGCTCGCGGGCGCGAGTTCGCTGTGCGATCGGTCATGGGCTGCGATGCATCGCCGATGTCGGCACCTGTCGCGGTCTCCTGCTTCCAGTGGCAGGATGAAGAGTCGCGCGTGAGCGGATCGAGAGGACGAGTGAATGACACCGCATGATTCCAGCCATCCGGGAAGGACCGGCCGCCTCCTGGTCGGCACGATTCTGTCTGCTTCGGTTCTTCTCGGCGCGGTTTTCCTCTGGGACCACCTCCGGCGAGCCGGTGGGGTCGCCGTCGTGCCCGAAGCTCCGGAACCGGCCCCCGTCGAGACGATCGCTTCACCGCCCCCTCGTCCGCAGCCCCGGGAAGCCGTCTCCGGCGACGATCGCCGGGAGGAGCCCACGGGCCCCTCGTGGGTCGGTAGCGAGAATGGAGCTGTCCACCGGGAGCCACGGAGCGATCCACGCAGGAAAGAGGATCCGCCACAGAGCTCGGAGCCGGACGAGCCAGGCCCTGCGCTCGGCGTCGCGCAGGAGCCGCATGCCGGGTCGCGCGGAGCCGCGGCCGTCCACTCCTCCCCGCCGAGCTCCGCGCCGGGAGAGCCTCCGCGCGGATCGCGTCCTGTTCCGGCCGGACCGCGACCGCAGCCCGCGCCGGAGCAGATCGCCACCGCGCCATTTTTCCCGAGCGAGTCGACCGCCGAGAGCTCCGCGCCGCGGGACGAGACGCCTCGCGAGGAAGCGGATCTCAGCTCGGACCGGAACCCTCCGGTGCTCGAGTCGCTCCGCTTCGACCCTCCGGAGATCCGCGACGGCGCGGCGGCGACGCTCGTGATCCAGGTCACCGACGACCTGTCGGGAGTGAAAACCGTCTCCGGAAGCGTCCGCAGCCCGAGCGGCGCGGCCACTCTGTTCTTCCAGGGCCAGGGAGAGGTCGGCGGAAGCTCGTTCGCGGGCCGCATCGCCATTCCCTCGAAGGCCGAGACGGGCAGCTGGTACGTGGCCAGCCTCAGCGTCATCGACCGGGCGGGCAATCCCCTGGTCGCGAACTTCACGGCAGGAACGGGGTTTCCGGGGAGCGCGCTGCGCGTGGTTTCGGAGGAGTCCGACTCGACTCCCCCGGAGGTTCGGCGAGTCTTTCTCGAGAAGGGAGCCGTGGGCGGCGGAGAGAAGAACGTGATCCGGATCGACGTCGCGGACGATCGCTCGGGAGTCGCGACGATCACGGGAGCGTTTCAGAGCGCCTCGCGATCCGCGAACCTCCCGTTCTCGTGCCGCGCGGGCACCGAGCCGGATGTCTGGGTAGGAGAGGTCCAGGTTCCGTCCAGTGCCGAGTGCGGGGAATGGACGCTGCGGCACGTCCGCGCCGTCGACGCGGCCGGAAACGTCGCTCTTCTCGTCGACGGCTCCCCGCAGCTCGCACGCGTCGCCTTCACCGTCTCGAGCGCGGAGTGCGACTCCGCCGCGCCCACGCTCGAATCGTTCCGCCTGACGCCGGACGTCGTCTCGAACGCAACCGCGACCGAGGTCCTGGTGACCGCCGAGGTCCGCGACGACGACAGCGGGGCGAGCTCGATGTCCGGGTGGTTCCGCGGGCCCGTTTCGACGAACGGCCAGTTCCCCAAGATCTTCTTCTCCTGCGCCCGCGCCCCGAACGCCCCCGATGCGCTGTGGACCGGCAAGATCGTCGTCCCGCAGCACGCGGCCCGCGGCACGTGGAAGGTGGGGCTGGTGCGCCTGCAGGACAAAGCGCGAAACATCCGCGACTACATCGAGAGCGATCCGGTGCTCGCCGAGAGCAGCTTCGAGGTGCAGTGAGGATCGGCCGCGGATGAGCGAGGATTCGTCGCGGCGGCGGGATTTCCTCGCCCGGAGCCCGCTCGACTCGAATCTGCGGGGAATCCCCGCCCGGTGATTCTCGGCTCGCCGCACGTGATCGGTGCGGCTCTCGGCCTTGCTCTTTCGTGGGCCATCGCGCTACCTGCCACCCGCGCTTCCGGCCCGCGTCCATCCGTCGCCCACACCGCAGCCGACGGGCTCGCGCGCGCGTTCGGGGCTTTCGCTCTCAATGCCTTCTGGCGAGGGTTCCTCGTTCGCTCTTGACGATCGGGCGCCCCGAACCGTAGATCGTCAGCTCCGCCTGGAGGCCGCGGCTGCTCGACCACACCACGAGGCGGCCGCCTGCAAACGTGCCCTCGCCCAGATCGTACACGATGCCCTCGGTGGTCACGGTCGTGCGGGAACCCGCGAGAGGGGGACTGCCGATGGCGACACGGCCCCCTTCGTCGGAGACGACGATGAAATACCTCGGGCCGCCCGCAACGGGTCGGTAGTCCGCCTCGGTCATCCGGTCCGAAGGCGCTGCCACGGTCTCATCGCGCCCGGTCCAGGATCGGTCGATCCGGAGCTCCCAAGAACCGTCGACCCACTGGCTCAGCGATATCGCGGAGGCGGCCCCCGGCGTCGCGGCCGACGCCGGGGGGGCTCGACGCGCATGACGCGGCGGAGACCGCAACCGCCACGAGAACTACGGATCGAGCCCACATCTTCGCTCCTCGCCTCTTGCCCGCGCAGCGATCGCGATGCCCCGGAGACGGCCGTGATGACGGGCATCCGCAGGGGCGAGGACCCGAGACGTACTTGAACAGTACGTCGCAGGGTCCGAGCCCCGAGGACGCCCGTCAGCATGGCCGGATCCGCGGTCGCAGCAGGAGCTTCGTGAATAATGCGGGCTAACGCTCGCGATCAGCGGCGGGCCGTGTAGCGGACCGACCGTTGCATCGCGTTGTTCGGCGGCACGTCTGGGCGCCTACTACGAATAGCAGTCATCGAACCAGTCCTTCTTGAGCCGAATGAATGAGTTCACGACCGAAGCAAGTTGCGCTCCCGCCGCAGGAGAAGCCGCGTACGCCTTCAGGCCGCGATCGCGGACGGCACGAACCGCCGGAGTGAAATCACCATCGGCCGACAGCAAGTAGGCCGCGTCGTACTCACCACGCTCCGCCATTACAACCATGTCCACCGCGAGCATCACATCCACAGCCTTTTCTACCAGTGTCGTCGCCTTCCGATGGCGCTTACCGATTGCGACAAGATCGTGGTAGACCCTGGTGTCGATACGGACCGGTAACGTCGCGAGGTAGTGAAGCAGCTCGGTCGCGGCGGGATCGTCGACGGGACGTTCCTCAAGTCGACCCAGATGGACGTTTATTCGCTTGTCCGTTGCTGCGAGCGACGCGAGAAATCGCCGTTGCGAGGCGTATAGCGCGGTCTCGCCCGCCTGGGGAACCTGCCCAATGTAATAGCGAGTCGCGATCCAGTCTCGCGGCCCCAGTAGTTTCCTTGAGAGCTTGCCGTAGTCGAGTCGCCCCAGATTCTCGACCCCGGCGTCCTTGATCGAGTGGTACCAGTTGTTGCCGTCGATGAAGACAACCGCGCGGTCAGCCATTGAGCACCGCACAAAAGAAAAACCCCGGCGTGTGGCGCAAAGCCAGACCCCGGGGGCGTGAAGACCCAACCCCCGTAAGGGTTGGGCGAAGAGAATCTACGACGACCCGCACGAGGATGTCAACCTCCCGCACGAGACGGCCTATTCTTGCCCGCCGAACAAGTAGTCTCTTGAACTCTGAGTTCAGACAACCCAGTCGGACATAATACGCCCGGGCACGACGCTTTTCCCTTCGCCCGCCGCGTAACGCGGCGGATCTCCTGCGCCACCCGCAGCCTATCACGGCTCCTCCCTCGGATCGCGAGGGAGCCGATCCGCGGGGCTCATCAACCCGCGCGCGCCTCGATTGAGCACCTGCGTGTACACCGTCGGCGCGCTCGGGAGCTCGATCCGTCCGGCGCCGCGCGCGAGGTCGCGGTCGTGCTGCCGCCGTACGCGCTCGAGGTGGCGGTGCAGCGGCTCGCGGGCGGAGCCGGGGAACATGGTGACTCGGTCCTTGTTTCCCTTGCGCCGCGGACGACGATCTGGCAGGCGTCGAACTCGACGTCCTTCACGCGAGGTTGCGCGCACTCGAGGAGGCGCCGGCCGGCGCCGTAGAGGAGCAGGGCCACCAGCCGCTCGATCCCCTCGAGGCTGCCGGAGAAGGCCGTAGACCTCGACGCGGGTGAGAACGGCGGGGATACGAGCCGGACGCTTTGCTCGGACGATCTCGTCCATCCGGGCGGGCTCGCGACCGGAGACCTCGCGGTAGAGAAAGAGCGGGGCGCTCGAGGCCTGTTCTGCGTCGACGCCGCGACGCGGTGGTCGGCGGCGAGGCTCGAGAGGAAAGCGGTCACCTCCGCCTCTCCCATCTCCGACAGATGGCGCTTTCCGTGGGAGAGAATGAAGCGGCGCGCCCAGCGTACGCAGGCGATCTCCGTGCGGCGGCTGTGGTGACGGCGTCGGATCGCGAGCCGAATCTCGTCGAGGAGCTTCGGCTTCGGGGACGTGGGCGGCGCGGGAGGAGGAAACGACAGGGGTTCACGGAGTACGGTCCGGATTTCGAGGGAATGCTCGGCGGACGACGTGCGCCCCATGGAAGGGAGCTCCTTCGAGGCGAAACAGGGGGAGGCTTTGCCGAAGCAGGCGCCCGCGCAGGCCGCCGGCTGGGCGGGTCGGTCGAGTGAGTTGGCTTGGTCCGGTCGGTCGGCTCGTTTCGGTCGCTCCGATCGGGTTGGGTCGGTGGGGTCGGGCCGGCAATTGCGGCAGCGTCCAGGGTGGCGAACCTTGGCTGTCGCCCCTTCCGTCCGCCCCGCCGTGGAACCTCGACGACGGGCCAGCGCGCCGGCGGCGATCGAATGAACGCACGTGGGCGCGGCTTCGGCCCCGCTCAGTCGCGACGGGTGGCGCCGCGGGCGTTCTCGTACGCGACGACCTTGGCGATTCCGTCGTCGAGATCGGTTGCCGGCTCCCACCCGGTCCACGCGCGCAGCCGCGAGATCTCCGCGCCGCTCGCCTCGAAGGGCGGGCGCGCGGGAGCGACTCGCACCTCGGACCGGCTGCCGGGCACCTCGCTCCGGATCGCGTCGAGCACGTCACGAACCGAGCGGGCGCGCCCGAACGCCAGGTTCACCGGACCCGATGCCTCGGGGCACTCGGCGAGACGCGCGAGCCCCTCCGCCACATCCCCCGCGAAAACGTACGCGAAACGGTTCCGCTCGTTGAAGACCTCGATCGTCTCGTTCGCGAGGGAGGCCCGAACCCACCGCGAGATCACGTCCCGCGAGCCGCGACCGTACGACCGGAAGATCCGGGCGTGCACGATGCGCAGCCGCGGCTGCGACATCTCCCGCACGAACTCGAGCTCCCGCTCGCCGTAGAGCTTCGCCGCTCCGCAGAGGTTCCTCGGACCCAGGTCGTCGTCCTCGCGCAGCCACACCGCCTCCTCGCGCGGCTCCGAGAACAGGTAGATCTCCGGACGATAGAGGAGGTAGCTGGATGCGAACACGACGGTCCGGAGGGCGCTCGCCCGCGACGCCAGCTCCGCAATGCGGTGGCTGACGATCACGTTGTCGTGCCAGTTCGGTTCCCAGAATCCCGGGGTCTCCTCGGAGCGCTCGAACGCCGCCGCGAGATGGAAGATCACCTCGGGCTCGAATCGAGCGAGCGCGTCGAGGGATGCGTCGGCCAGGTCCAGCCTCCGGTGGTCGATCCCCTCCGACTCCCCCTCGGGAAGGGGCTCGCGGTCCACCGACAGGATCTTCGCGCCTCGGAGCTGCAACCGCGTCAGCAGCTCGCGCCCGATGACGCCCGCGCTTCCCGTGACCAGCGCGCGCCGGTCCCGCAACGAGATGTCAGCCATGCGCTCCTCCCCCGCCGCCCGTCATGCGCTCGAGCACTCGGACGCAGCCGCCCCCGTCCACGAGAGCCTGCCCACATCGTGTCATCTCCGCCCGGGCGCCCTCGTCCCGGGCGAGCCGACTCACAGCGTCCGCGAGATCGTCCTCCCCGCACGACTCGAACGCTCCCAGCCTCACGAACAGCCCGTGCCGTGCGAGCCCGTCGGCGAGGAGATCCTCCACCGGCGCGACCGTTCCCACCAGGGCCGGGACTCCCAGGAACGCGAGCTCCCAGACCGTGGTTCCGCCCGCGGTCACCGCCAGGTCGGCGGAGGCCATGAGATCCGCCATGTCCGACACGTTGCGCCGGACCGTCACGGGAAGGCGGCTCCTTCGCGCGGCGGCCTCGATCTCCCCCGCGTGCACGTTGCCTCCGCCGACGACCACGGTGACCGCCGCGCGTTCGACGTCCGCCCGCTCCACCGCCCGGAGGACCTTCGCCGTGTGGTTCGCCGCGTCCGCGCCGCCCAGAGTGACGAGGATCGACTCGACGCGAGGCTCGGTTCGTCTCTTTCGGGCGACACGGTCGCGGAACTCGCGGCGCAGAAGAACGTAGCGCGTTCCCAGCAGGAGCTGCGTGTGCGCTGCCGCGCCGCGGTACATCTCGGGATCGGCGTGCAGGTTCTGGTTCAGGACGAGGTCCGCCTCGCAACCATCCGGACGGCCCATGTCGTTGACCGCGAGGACGCGAATCCCCCGCGCCCGGATCGCGCGGTGCTCCGGCGCGCCGAACTGCGGCCCGTCGAGGACAACCCAGGAGGCTCCCGCTTCTCGCGCCAGAGCCGCGGTTTCAGCCGCGTCGCCGACGCCACCCGAAGCCTCCGGCGCAGGCCGTAGATCGATCCCTTCGGATCGCAACCGTTCCCCGAGCGCCGGAACATCGAGCCGCGAGACGAAGACCGCCGCTCCGCCCCGGTCGCGCCAGGCTTGCGCGAGCGCCAGGCAGCGCATGACGTGTCCCGTGCCGAGCGCGGGCCCGGCATCGGCCCTCAGGACGAGCGCGAGACTCGAGATCGACGTCTCCTCCCCGGTTCGCGCCTTCGACGCGCCGCGTCGTTGGAGAATGTAACACTCGTCCGGATCCGGAGCAGGCGCCTTCTAGAGTGAAAATACCGGGGGCCAGCCCCCGGACCCCCGCACCCGCGTACGGTGCAGTCCGGCAGACCGGCCTGCACCTCCCGCGGGTTTTCATCGCTTTCGGGTGACGCCACGAGCTTCATGGGGAACTGGAATGTAGATCCGGCGGCTCCACCCCCGCGCCCCCGGCTCCCGTAGGAAATGCATGCCGGCAGATCGGCATGCATTTCCCGCGGGATGTTTCACGATTTCAGGGTGACGTCCCCGGGCGTCATGGCAGACTGTCCCTGATTCGCGGTCATTCAGCCTCTCGTGGCTTCTCCGTCATGGACCGGGCATCGGAAGGAGAGATGACGAGATGACGCGGGGGGCCGTACAATGTTCTTTTCTCCCCAGGAGGGTATCCGCATGACCGATGTGAAGCTGTACGACCTCGCCGCGTCCCCGAACAACATGAAGATCCGGATCGCGCTGCGGTACAAGGGAATCCCGTTCGATGCGATCGTGGTGGATCCGGAGGACCGCGCCGAGGTCGTGCGCGTCTCGGGGCAGCCGTTGACCCCCGTCCTCTCGCACGGCGATCGGGTGATCTTCGACTCGGCGGCGATCCTCCGGTACCTCGACTCCAATTTTCGGGGCTCCCCGTCGCTCTTCTCCAGCGACTACGCCACGATGAAGAGCATCGAGGAGTGGGAGCGCTTCGCGCGGGGCGAGCTCCTCGAGCCGGTGGGAATCGTGTTCCGTCAGTTCTTCTCTCCGGAAGCCGATCGAGCCGAGCTCAACCGCGCGTCGCGAACCCTGCACGAGTGCACCGAACGGATCGAGGCTCGTCTTCGCGAGTCCCGCTGGCTCGTGGGGGACACGATGTCCGCCGCGGACGTCACGGCCGCTCCGGCGATCTGGTACGGCATGCTGCCGCCCGAGGCGGTGGAGTCGAATCCCATCGCAGCGTTCTTCGCGAGCTCGCTCAGGCTGGGCGACGCACGCGAGCGGACGCGCGAGTGGGTCCGGCGCGTCATGGCGTACAACCGATAGCCCGCTCGAATGGCGGAGCCGGAGGCGGTTTCGCACGGGATGGGAGCCCTCCCGCACCATCGCGTCGCGAGAGTCGGCGCGGCGAGGAGCGGTGCTTGGCAGGTGGATTGGTACGGGATCGCGCCGCTCCAGCCGTTCCTCCGCGCCGACGGAACCGCGCCGGCGGCGCAGCGCACCGGCGTGCGGGTCTGCCACGACGGCTCGGTCTTTTTCGTCCGGTTCGACTGCGAGGACCGGGACGTCTGGGGAACGTACGCACGACGGGACGATCCGATCTTCGAGGAGGAGGTCGTCGAGCTGTTCCTGGCACCGGGCACCGGCGATCCCCACGACTACTTCGAGTTCGAGGTGAGCCCCCTCGGCGTCCTCTTCGACGCGCGAGTCCACAACCCCACGTCGCTCCGGTCGGACCTGCGTGCGGACGTCGGCTGGGACTGCCCCGGGATCCGGATCGCGGCCGGCGCGGATCCGTCGATCCCCGGTTGGTGGGCCGAGATCGCGGTCCCTTGGTCGTCCATCGCTCCACCGGATGGACTCCCCTCGCTCTGGCGCGCCAACTTCTACCGGATCGAGCGGCCCCGAGACGGCGACGCGGAGTTCAGCTGCTGGTCGCCGACCTTGACCGACCCGCCGGATTTCCACAGGCCGGCTCGGTTCGGAACCCTGGAGATCGATCGAACGCGATGACGCACGGCGAGCGATGCGGAGCCATCGCGCGTGATGCTCCCTCCCGTGGTGACGAGATTTCCAAGGCACTACACTGGTGCGCCTCGGCTCCGGAGCCGGTGCCGCGGAGCGAGGGGTGGGCTCGATCGTGCACGTGTTGATCGGCGGTTGCGGCTGGCTGGGACTGGCCGTCGCGCGCGCCTGCGCCGCGCGGGGCGATCGGGTGACCGGCGTGCGCCGTGGTGAAGCCGGAGCGCAGGAGCTGCGGAAGGCCGGCATCGACGCGTGGATCGCGGATCTCTCCGATCCGCGCACCTCGAACGAGGTCCCGCCGGACGTAGATGTCGTCGTCGCGTGCCAGTCGGCCGACGACGACACAGAAGGCGCCTACCGACGAGCGTACCTCGACGCAAACCGCACGCTCCTGTCGGCCGCGCGCCGTCTGCGCGTCCGGGCCTTCGTGTACACCGGCTCCACGGGCGTGTTCGGCCAGAGCGACGGCAGCGACGTGGACGAGACGACTCCCGCGTCGCCGGTCGGGCCGACCGCGGCCGTGCTCGCGGAGGCGGAGGAGCTCGTCCTCGAGGCCGCGGGGGTCGAAACCAGGCTCGTGCGCCTCTCGGGGCTCTACGGTCCTGCCCGCTCGGGGATCCTCGAGCGCGTGCGCTCCGGCCGGCTGGCGCTCGGGCCCGGAGACGATGTCTACGTCAACTTGTGCCACCGGGACGACGCCGTGGCGACCGTGCTCGCCGCCGTCGATCGAGGCAGGCGCGGCGGGGTGTACCACGGCACGGACGCGCATCCGGCGCGGCGGCGCGAGATCGTGGAGTGGGTCGCGGCTCGTATCGGCATCGAGCCCACGCGTCTGGGTCCCGACCAGGCTCCCGGCACCTCGCGGCGGGGGGCAAACCGTCGAATCCTCGGCGAAAGGACGCGGGCGGAGCTCGGCCTCACGCTGCGATTTCCCTCGTTCCGGGAGGGACTCGCCCCTCTGCTTCCCGAGATCGCTCGCGGGGAGGCGGGCTGATGGAATCGTTGCTCCTTCGAGGCCAGCAATGGGCTGGCACCCACATCCCGAACGCGCTGCGGGTCCTGCTGATCCTCGTCGCCGCGATCGTCCTCACACGGGTCGCGCGGGCCTTCATCGCGCGCATGGAGCGCCTGGTCGAGGACGACGACCCCGACACGCTGAGCGACCGCGAGAAGCGGGCGCGTACGCTGGGTCGGATCGCGCGCCAGGCCGTCACGATCGGCACGTGGGCGCTGGCGACGGTCACGATCCTGAGCGAGCTCGGGGTGGCCATCGGCCCGATCCTCGCAGGCGCGGGGATCGCCGGGGTCGCGGTGGGCTTCGGCGCGCAGTCCCTCGTGAAGGACATCCTTTCGGGGTTCTTCATGCTCCTCGAGAACCAGTACCGGGTCGGGGACGTGGTCTCCGTCGCGGGGGTCACGGGCCAGGTGGAGTCGATCAACCTCCGAACGACGGTCCTGCGCGACGTGGAAGGCAGGGTCTACGTGGTCCCCAACGGGACCGTGACGGTCGTCACGAACTTCACGCGGGGATGGTCCCGCGCGGTCCTGGACGTCCCGGTGGCCTACCGTGAGGACACGGACCGATGCTACGCCGTGCTGCGCGAGGTCGCCGCCGGGATCGAGCGGGACCCGGTCTACGCGCCCAAGCTCGCCGAGCCCTTCGAGTTTCCAGGTGTGGAGCGGCTCGAGGACTCCGCGGTGGTGCTGCGGATGATGGCGCGCACGAAACCGGCCGAGCAGTGGGCCGTCCTCCGGGAGCTGCGGCGACGGGTCAAGAAGGCGTTCGACGCCAGCGGGATCGAGATCCCGTTCCCGCAGCGCACGCTCCATTTCGACGCCGGTTCCGGAGAGGCCGCCGCCGACGCGATCCGGTCCGCCCCGACGGCCGGGCCCGACCACCGCGCATCCTGAACCCGACCGGAGGCGGCGGCTCGGTCTTCAGCGCAGAACGCGAAGAACGGAGTCGTAGTCCGGCTCTTCCGCGATCTCCTTCACGAGCTGCGCGTGCAGGACCTTGTTGCTCGCGTCGAGGACGACGACCGCCCGCGCGCAGATCCCGGCCAGCGGACCGTCCACGATGAGGACCCCGTAGTCCTTGGCGAACGACCGCCCGCGCATCATGGACAGCGCCACGACGTTCTTTATCCCCTCCGTCGCGCAGAACCGCTTCATCGCGAACGGCAGGTCGGCCGAGATGGTCAGGACGGCCGTGTTGCCCATGGCGCCCGCCTTCTCGTTGAACTTCCGCGTCGAGGTCGCGCAGACCGGCGTATCGAGGCTCGGCACGATGTTGAGGACCTTGTGCTTTCCCGCGTAGCTGTCCAGCGTGACGTCCTTCAGGTCGCCGTCCGTCAGCGTGAACGACGGCGCGGTGCTTCCCACCGCGGGCAGCTCGCCGCTCGTGTGAATCGGGTTCCCTTTCAGCGTGACCGTGGCCATCGCGTGTATCCTCCGTCGGTGCTCGTTGCGTTTGTCCCTGACCCTCCTGTGAGCCGGGGACGATCAGAGTAGCATGCGCGGGCATTTCGATTGAGTCGTCGATTCCCGAATGGCGTGGGCGCGCTTCGAGTCGCAGCGGCCTTGCCGGTGGGCTCGGGGAGGCGGACGGCTCCGGAGGCGTTTCGGCGTGACGTCAGATCGACCCATCGCCGCCGAGCAACGACGTCGGCTCTCCCGAGCGCTGATGGCGCTCGTCCTTCTGGTGGCGATCGCCACTTTGGGATTCCGGCTGCTCGGGAAGAACGCCTCGTGGCTGGACGCCGTCTACATGGTCGTGATCTCGCTGACCGGCGTCGGGTACGCCGAGATCGTGAGTACCGGAGCCAACCCCCTCCTGCGCGTGTTCAACGTCCTGGTGCTGATCTTCGGGATCGGGCTGATGATGTACGTGTTCTCGCTCGCCACCGCCTTCATCGTGGAGGGCGAGCTGGGTCATCTCGTCCGGAGGCGGAAGATGCAGAAGAAGATCGAGGGGTTCTCGCGACACGTGGTGGTCTGCGGCGCCGATGAGACGGGATCGCGGGTGATCCGCGAACTGGGCAAGTCCGGCGTCGAGGTCGTGGCGGTCGACCTGCTCGCGGAGAGGCTCGGCGCGCTCGGCGAGCTGCCCTGGCTCGCGACCGTCCAGGGCGACGCGACGAATCCCGACGTACTCGAGCAGTGCGGCATCGAGCGCGCCTCCGGGCTGGTGGCGACCCTACCTCTCGACAAGGACAACCTCGTGATCACGGTCATGGTCCGCCAGAAGCATCGCGACGTGCGGATCGTGGCCCGCTACGCCGAGCCGGGGATGGGCGACCGCATCCTCACGGCCGGGGCAGATTCGACGGTGTCTCCCGCCTTCATCGGCGGCATGCGTCTGGCCTCCGAGATGATCCGGCCGCACGTCGTGAGCTTCCTCGACTCGATGCTGCGCGAGGGAGCCTCGACGCTCCGGATCGAGGAGATCGCGGTGCCCGCCGGATCTCCCTGGGCCGGCAGCGAGCTGCGCGGCCTGGAGCTGCACCGGCGTTACGGGCTCTCGTGCCTCGCGGTGCGGGACGGGGAGGAGGGTCCGTTCCGCCACAACCCCGGCGAGACGGATATCGTCCGGGAGAACACGGTGCTCGTCGTGCTGGGCGAGGTGGAGCGCGTTCGCGCCGCCCGGCAGGACGCCCGGCCGGGCGGTGCACGCGACTGAAGCGCGACGGCAGGACGCTCCCGAAGGGCCTCACCGGACCTCGGCCAGGGCCCGCTTCCGCTCATCCTCGAACTCGTCGCCGGCTCGCCACTCCATGAATTCCGCACCACGTCCCAGGGATAGCCGGCCGACGGAGTCGTGTGGATGAGGATCGCCCCCACCGCTCCCGCGCTGCCAGCCGCCAAGCCGTTTCCCGTTCCGGAAAGATGACTTCCTGGACCCCCAGGGAGTGCACAATGGCGGCGTGGTCTTCACTCATCACTTTGGCCCGGATCATCTTGATGCCGATCTTTTTAATATGCAGGGTGCAGGAATGCTGGCTTCCAGGCTCTCCCCCAGACTGACAATTACCTCATCAAAATCCGCGGTCACCACCTGCTTCAGACTCGCGTAATCCCGGGCGTCCACCACCAATGCCCGCTGCACGTCGTCGGCAATGGCATAGACCAAGTCTTCGTTCAAGTCTAAGGTTAGCACTTCACAGTCTTTTGACAGCTCCCGGCCAGCTCCATACCGAACTGCCCCAACCCGATAACGCAGATATCTTTTTCCGTTTCATCCGATCATGATCCTAGCTCGAGGATAGCGAATCAAGACATGCCGCTCGGGAATGATCCACATGGCCACCGTCAGCGGCCCCACC
>CAVOVZ010000017.1:0-347085 GCA_963699985.1 Terriglobia bacterium | reverse complement strand
CGGCGCAGCGCGTCGGTGATTCCATGGCATCCCAGCAATGCCGACATTGCGGCTGACGCCGCGATCGGGTTGCAGGTAGAATCGCGGGCGTCTCGGCAGCGATCCGATCCGTCGGCCCGGTGGGGGCGGCCGACGCGATCGACGATGGCGACTGCTGCCTTCGCTCCGTTCGTGTGACCCGCGCGCGTGCGACCCGCGCCCACCGCCGCACGCATGGATCTCTGGTGTTCTCGTTCCGACTGGGGGGAGCCATGACCCGTGCATCCGCCTTCACGTTCCTTATTCTCATCCCGTTCGCTCCACTCTCCTCCGCCGAGCGGCCGGAAGCCGCGCCACAGCGCACCCTCACGTTCGCGCAGCGCGTTGCGGCCGAGGAAGCCATCGGGCGCGTGTACTACCGTCATCAGATCGACGCCACGAAGAGCTTCGAGGAGGCGGTTCCGCGGCAGGTGCTCGAGAACAGGGTGACCAAGCACCTGAAGCAATCGGAGGCTCTCGAGGTCTACTGGAACACCCCGGTCACGGGCGAGATGCTGGCGAGGGAGCTCGATCGCATGGTCCGCGGGACCCGGCGCCCCGACCGGCTGCACGAGATCTTCGCCGCGCTGGATAACGACACGTTCCTGATCGAGGAGTGCCTGGCGCGCGCGACCCTGGTGGATCGACTGGCCCGCGACCTCTACGCATTCGATCCGATCCTTCACCTCGACGCTCGGCAGCGAGCCCAGGGGATTCAACGGCAGCTCGCGAACGGGACGCTCGATCCCTGGAGCGACCACCCGGAGCGATCGGTGGTCGACCTCGTCGAGCGCGATCCGGAAGCCGTCGAGATCGATCCACGGGACGCAGACGGCGGAACCTCGGTGGGAAATCGACTCGCTCGGCGCCTCCTCTCTCCCGGCGAGTTCCAGGCAGAGCGCGCGAAATTGCCGGGAGGCCCGGGTCAGGTGGGACCCGTGATGGAGCGGAGGGACGACTTCGTCATCCGTGTGGTGCTGGCCCAAGGGCCGCGCGAGGTGCGCGTGGCGAGCTACGTCGTCCCGAAGAAGGACTGGGACCTCTGGTGGGAGAGCGTGAAGAACGACCTGCCGGACGAGCGAGTCGTCCCGGTGGCATCGAGCGCTTCCTCGGAAGCGTTACGCCGCGGGACCGGGACCCAGGGAGGCCTCGATGCGCTCCGGGACGAAGGGGCGGGTGCGGCATGGGCAAACGCCGTCCCGTGCGCCGTCGCCAACACGTGGACTCCGACCATGACGACGGGAGCGCCGATTCCCCGCACCGATCACAGCGCCGTCTGGACGGGAAGCTTCATGATCGTGTGGGGTGGCTCCTTCTTCGACGTGTCGACCCAGGCTCTCAGCAGCGGGGGGAGGTACGATCCGGCCACGGACACGTGGACACCCACCTCGAGCCTGGGGACGCCGTCCTCACGCTTCGGCCACACCGCAGTCTGGACCGGAAGCGGGATGGTCGTCTGGGGGGGCGCGGGTGGCAGCGGCGTCCTGCGCACCGGAGGACGGTACGACCCTGGGACCGACACCTGGGCGGCGACGTCCACGACCGGGGCTCCCGCTGCACGCTACCTTCACGCCGCGGTGTGGACGGGATCCGAGATGGTCGTATGGGGCGGCGACGGCAATACGACATCCCTCGCCACCGGCGGGAGGTACGATCCGGCCACGGACAACTGGACGGCGACGTCGAGCACCGGGGCTCCCTCCGCGCGCTTCAATCACTCGGCGGTCTGGTCGGGAACCGCGATGCTCGTCTGGGGAGGGTACTCCGGCGATGATCTCGACACCGGCGGGCAGTACGACCCGCAGACGGACACGTGGACGGCGACCTCGACGGTCGAGGCCCCGTCCGGACGCTCCGTCCACACTGCGATCTGGACCGGAAGCGTGATGGTCGTCTGGGGCGGGCTGGGCGTCGGGGGCAATCTCGACTCCGGCGGACGGTACGATCCGCAGGCGGACGCGTGGACGGCGACGTCGACCGCCGGGGCTCCCCCGGGACGCTACCGTCACACGGCGGTCTGGACCGGAAGCGAAATGGTCGTCTGGGGAGGCCAGGGTCTCGAAGACGCTCTCGACAGCGGCGGACGGTACGATCCGGCCGCGGACACCTGGACCGCGACAGCGACGACCGGTGCACCGTCCAGGCGCTACGACCACACGGCGGTCTGGACGGAGAGCGAGATGATCGTCTGGGGAGGCGCCTTCTACGACGGCTTGCTTCGTTATCTCGGCACCGGTGGGCGTTACGCTCCCGCCACCTGGGGTTGCAACGACGGGAACCCGTGCACGACGGACATCTGCGAGGGGGCGACCGGCTGCGCCCACGTGCCGACTCCCGGCGTGACGTGCAGTGACGGCAGCGCGTGCACCACCGGCGATACGTGCAGCGTGCGCGGCCTGTGCGTCGGGGGTGCGCCGCTCGAGTGCGCCGACCAGAACCCGTGCACGACCGACGCCTGCGACCCCGCGACGGGATGTGCGTACGCTCCCGTCCCGTGCTGGAGCGTCGATTTCGCTCCCGCGACGTCTCAGGTCCCTCCCGGATTCGTGAAGGACGACGGGTCCGTCTTCTCTCCGGCCAGGGGCTTTGGATGGGATGCGAGCGTTTCGACCCGCGCGCGCAACAGCGCGAACCCGCTCGAGCTCGACACGTTCGCTTTCTCCCAGGTCCCGCGCACGTGGACGGCCGAGGTGGCGAACGGGAACTACGAGGTCTGCTTGAAAGCCGGCGATCCCAGCGTGGCCCAGGGTCCGCACCGAGTCAGGGCAAACGGCATCACGCTGATCGACGACGTGACGACCCCGGCGAACGTCTTCGCCGCCTCCTGCCCCGCGGGCGCTCCGATTCGCAGCATTCCGGTTCGGAATGGACGGCTGGCGGTCGAGATCGGAGGAGCCGCGGGGAACACGATGATCAATTACCTCGTCATGGGCCCCGTCTCGGGGAGCTCGCCGCTCCTCTGGTCCATCGATTTTCAGCCGGCCGCCGCATCGCCTGCTCCGGGGTTCCTCGCCGACAGCGGCCAGCCGTTCGACGTCGCTCGGGGCTATGGTTGGGATGCCGCCGTGGACAGCCGCGAACGGAACCGGCCCGTGCCGCAGGTTCTCGACACGTTCGTCTTCAGCTTCGCCGTCCGCACCTGGGAGCTGGCGCTGCCGAACGGCGATTGCGACGTCTGGTACGGTCTGGGGGATCCGGATTTCACCCAGGGGCCTCACCGACTCGTCGTGGAGGGAACGACCGTGGTCGAAGGCACCGCGACGCAGGCCGGCGCGTTCATCGAGGGAAAGACCGCGGCGCGCGTCACGGACGGGAAGCTCACCGTCGCGATCGGACAGGGGGGAGCGCGAGCACAATGTTGAACTACCTCGTCGTCGGGC
The DNA here is from genome assembly GCA_963699985.1 of Terriglobia bacterium. Lineage (GTDB taxonomy): Bacteria > Acidobacteriota > Polarisedimenticolia > Polarisedimenticolales > CAVOVZ01 > CAVOVZ01. Next base: position 343,687 of record CAVOVZ010000017.1, on the reverse strand, counting down.
CGGCGGATACCGACATGGACGGCGTACCGGACCGACAGGACGGCTGCCCGCTCGCGTTCGACCCCGGCTCGAACGATGCCGACGGCGACGGGGTGGGTTTCCTCTGCGACAACTGCCCCTACGACCGGAACGCCCCGCAGTCGGACGACGACGGCGACGGGATCGGCGACGCGTGCGATGCGAGCGACGGGCTGCTGTTCCTCTTCATGCCGGATCGCGATCGCATCGCGTGGCAGCCGGAATCCGGATACACCTCGTGGAACGTGTACGACGGCGATCTCGACGTCCTGAAGAGCACCGGCGTGTACACGCAGGTCCCGGGGTCCAACGATTCGGCGCGACGGAGCTGCGGAGGGCAAATGAACTGGGTTGCGGGCCCGAGCGCGCCTCCGTCCGGCCAGACCGTGTTCTCGCTCCTGACCGGCGTGCAGAACGGGATCGAGGGGAGCATGGGACGGGACAGCCGAGGCGTCGAGCGACCGATCGCGAATCCGTGTCCGTGAGTCCGATCCGCGCGACCTCGGCGAATTCCCTTCGACAGGTGAACCCGCGGCGCGCCCTCGGGCGCGTCGCGCGCGATCAGGGCGCGAACAGGGAGGATCGTCGCTCCGGCGACGTGCGACCCGCCTCGTCGCGAAACGTCGCTCCCTCGTGCCGGAGCAGCCACGCCTTCCGATCGAGTCCGCCTCCGTAGCCGTGCAGCGAGCCGTTCGCGGCGATCACGCGATGGCAGGGCACGAAGATGCCGACGGGATTGCTGCCGTTGGCAGCGCCCACCGCACGGATCGCGGTCGGGGCGCCGATCCGCCTCGCCAGGGCGCCGTACGACTCGGTGCATCCCGCGGGAATCTCGCGGAGCGCCTCCCAGACCCGTCGCTGGAAGTCGGTTCCGTGCATCTCCACCGGCTGCCCGCGCAGCGCCGCGAGATCGCCGGCGAAGTACGCGCGCAGTCTCGCCGACGCGCCGGCGGGATCCTTGCGATCCCGGAAACCGCACTCCCCGAACCACTGACCGAGCCGGCGGCGGAGCCACGCGGACCTGTCGAGGCCGTCGGTGAACTCCGCGCCCACGAGCGCATCGCCGCGGGCGACGATCGTGATGGCGCCGATTGGGGTCTCGATCGTCGTCTCCTCGAGAGTCATTCCTCTGTCTCCTTCTCGCGCGGCAAGCGGGCCGCGGCAGCAGCGACGTCCGGGGGCTTCCCGACGACGGATGGGCGGCCGGAGGTCGATCGCGGCGTGCGCGATGGCGGCACCGCCTCGCGAGTCCACAACGCGATCACGGCGTACGCGCGCCAGGGACGCCAGCGCTCCGCCCGTGCGATCGCCTCCGGCGGCGTGGGCAACCGGCCGCCCCGTGCCATCGCCTTGCGCACCCCGAGATCCCCGGCGGGAAACGCGTCGGGCTCACCCATTCCGCGCATCGCGACGTAGTGCGCCGTCCAGGGCCCGACTCCGGGAAGCGCGCGGAGACGGGCGACGGCGGTGTCGAGATCGGTCGGGGCGTGAAGATCGATCCGGCCCTCGGCGACGGCCGCGGCGAACGCTCGCAACGACGCAGCGCGCGCCCGCGGCACGCCCAGCCGCGGCAGGTTCGCCTCCGCGACGGCGAGCGGCGTCGGAAACAGATGCGTGATCGTCCCGCTCGGGGTGCGCAACGGATCGCCGCACATTCGAACGAGGCGCCCGGCCAACGTGCGGGCGGCCGCAACCGAGATCTGCTGTCCGAGCAACGCGCGGATCCCGAGCTCGAACGGATCCCACGCGCCCGGCAGCCGCACGCCGTGGCGGGGCACCGCGCGGGCGAGCCACGCGTCGCGACGCAGATGATCGGCGATCGCAACCACGTCGGTGTCGAGATCGAACATCCGGGACACACGCGACGCCACGGCGAGCAGCGCGCGCGGGGACGGCAGCCGCACGGTCAGAAGCATCGCGCTGGACCGGGCGTCTGCGCGGGCCTCGAGCAGCCCCGACTCGCCGTCGATGCGAATGCTCCGCGCGTAGACTCCGCCCGAGACCTGCTCGACCCCGGGGATCGCCCGCGCGGCGACAAAACCGAGAATCGGCCCGACGTCGAACGGGATCCGTGCCGGAAGCCGCAGCGTGATCGCCGGAACCGCGCGTTCGGACGGAACCGCGGCACGGAGTCCGGACCGGCGCGGCGCGTGGCGTCGCAGTTGCCCGGGTGGGCGCTGAAACGTCGCGCGAAACGCATCGTTCAATCGCCGCGCGCTCGCGAAGCCTGACGCCGCCGCCACGTCCTCGAGCCCCAGCGACGTTTCGTCGAGAAGCCGCCGCGCGAAGTGGACGCGGCGCGTGCGCGCCACCGCGAGCGGCGACGCGCCGACCTGCTCCGCGAACAACTCCCGCAGCCAGCGCGCCGTCACGCCCAGTCGCGCGGCGAGCGCATCCACGCCCGAGTCGTCCATCGCGCCCTCGTCGATCAGACGAAGCGCGCGCGCCACCGTCGCGGTCGTCCCCGCCCACGCTCCCGATCCCGGCGCGGTCTCGGGGCGGCAGCGCAGGCACGGCCGGAAGCCGGCCGACTCGGCTGCGGCGGGGTGAGGGAAGAACCGAACGTTCCGGCGCGACGGCATGCGGGCCGGGCAGCCGGGCCGACAGTACACACCGGTCGTCACCACGGCAGTGACGAAGCGACCCTCAAAGCGCCGGTCGCGGCTCGCGAACGCCCGGAAGCAGGCTTCTGGATCGAGGCTCATGCGACGGATGATGCCACGACCGGCGGATGCCCGCAGGACGTTTTCGGAACTCGATTCTCACCCCGCCACGCCGGGCGAACGCTGGCGTCGGGGGCACCCTCACTTCACGCCCGGGGCGCGAGGAGAGTGCCCCTGATTTCCGCGGGTCCGCGCGCTACGGACAGCCGCCCGAGGACGGGACGCGACGTTTCGCGCCGCTCGCGGTCCCGTAGTCGAGATCGCCGCTCTTCCGAATCAGGTAGAACCACAGCCCGAAGCAGTCGTCGTCGTTCGGCGACAGATCGTCGAACCGGTCCACCGCAGCGTCGTCGTACAGGCACCGCACGTGACCCAGGTCGACCTGGTTGATCAGCATCGAGAAGCCGAGACCGCAGTGCTTGCCCCGGATCACGTCGAAGGACTGGATCTGCGGCGTCGGGATCTCGCAGGCTCCCTTGTGCATCCGCAGATTGTCCGGCCAGGCCGCCACAGGGTCCAGCACGAGGCAGACCGGCGACTGGACCGGGGACACGTCCACCATCGCCTCGACCGCCACGGTGACCGGCAATCCCGGCGACGGGCAGGGCTCCTGCGGCTCGCTCGACTTCGGGTTCTGTCCGTAGCTCGACCCGATGCACCACATCGCGACGTTCTCGCAGATCGTCGGTCCGCCGGCCGTGGCGTACGCGGGCAAGGTCCATTGCGACACCCCCGCGAGCGGGGGACCCGCAGCGTACCGGTCGTGCGATACGTTCCGCGCGTCGTCGTGGTCCGGCGGCGGGTTCAATCCCGGCGCGTGGTCGATGTGATTCGGTCCGCGCACGCGCCCCGGCCCGCCGTTGCCCATGGGCGGCGGCTCGGCGTTGTTGAGGAACGGATCGCTGATCGTGATGGTTCCGTTCACGGAATCGACGCCGGCGGCAGTCACGTAGTGGCCGCCGCAGCGCACCCACTGCGGCCCCATGGGCCAGTAGAACCCCAGCAGGAGCACGACGTCCTCGCTCTTGTTCACTTCCTTCTCGACCTGCGTGAACGCCGGAGCCATGACGATCTGGTCCGTGTACTCGCTCCTCAGGTTCTTCGCGCGCAGCCACGAATCGACGCAGAGCGTCATGTCTTGAAGGCGAGTCCCCTTCCAGCGGCCGAGACCGGGATCGTCGGTGTTGGCGCAGACCGCGAGACTCGCGATGGACTGCTCGACGTTGTACTCCGAGTGATCGTCCGGAGCCGTCTCGATCCAGCGCTCGATGAGCGGGTAGCAGTCGAGCCCCAGCGTGAGCGTGTAGGATCCGCCCACGCCCGTCGCCCCCGCATCGACCCGAACGAAGTAGCGGCCGGGCGACAGCGCGACCGGCGACGGCACGCTCCAGCTCGAGATCTCGGATTGGCGGGTTCCGTTGAAGTCGTCGTTCTGGAACAGGAGTGTCCCCGGGACTCCGGTGGCGCTGCACCCGTCGAACAGGGACAGCCGCGTGTCGGCGTCGACCGGCCGCCTCCGGGCGTAGGTCGAGACGATCACACGGCACTGGCGGATCCCGCCCTTCGGGATCTCGAACGAGTACCAGTCCACGTCCGTAACCGCGGCAAGCACGCCGGGAAGTGGCGGGGACTCCCCGAGCGAATCGGCCTGGCTGCACAGCGCGTTCGGCTCCGACTCGGCTGCGTCGCCCACCGTGTGATGCGTGTCGCACTCCATTTCCGAGTCGAACCACCACAGCGAATCGAGCATGGCCGTGGGGCCGCAGATGGTCCGAGGGTTGTTCCCCGTGATCGGGAACAGGTGCATCTGCTCGAAGTCCGGCATGCCGCTCGGGGAGTAGTCGGGCCAGTCCGCCTTGTACCCCGTGGCTTCCGGATGCCGGCAGGCGCAAGCGTTTCCGAGGAGATCGGCGACGCAGAACTGATTGGGCGGGCACGGGCCGTTGCACATGGGGTAGCCGCTCTGCTCGCAGGGAATCGGCTGGCACGCGCACAGTCCCGTCACCTGATCGGCGATGCAGGCCTGATCCGGCGGGCAGGGACCGTTGCACAGGGGATACGGCGTTTGCTCGCACGGGAGGATCTGGCAGCGGCAGCTTCCGATCGCGTCGGGAACGCACGCCTCCCCTGCCGGGCACGGACCGTTGCACATCGGGTACGGGCTCTGCTCACACGGCAGCAGCGCGCACACGCACGCACCCGTGACTCCCGCAACGCACTGCTGTCCAGCCGGGCACGGACCGTTGCACGTCGGGTACGGGCTCTGCTCGCACGGCAGCGGCTCGCACACGCACGCGCCGGTTGCTCCCGCCACGCACTGCTGTCCAACCGGGCACGGACCGTTGCACGTCGGGTACGGGCTCTGCTCGCACGGCAGCGGCTCGCACATGCACGCCCCGGTTGCTCCCGCGACGCACCGCTGTCCAGCCGGGCACGGACCGTTGCACGTCGGGTACGGGCTCTGCTCGCACGGCAGCGACTCGCACACGCACGCGCCGGTTGCTCCCGCCACGCACTGCTGTCCAACCGGGCACGGACCGTTGCACGTCGGGTACGGGCTCTGCTCGCACGGCAGCGGCTCGCACATGCACGCCCCGGTTGCTCCCGCGACGCACCGCTGTCCAGCCGGGCACGGACCGTTGCACATCGGGTACGGGCTCTGCTCACATGGCAGCGGCTCGCACACGCACGCGCCGGTTGCTCCCGCGACGCACTGCTGTCCGGCCGGGCACGGCCCGTTGCACGTCGGGTAGGGGCTCTGCTCGCACGGCAGCGGCTCGCACACGCACGTACCCGTGATTCCCGCAACGCACTGCTGTCCAGCCGGGCACGGACCGTTGCACATCGGGTACGGGCTCTGCTCGCACGGCAGCGGCTCGCACACGCACGCACCCGCGATTCCCGCAACGCACTGCTGTCCAACCGGGCACGGACCGTTGCACATCGGGTACGGGCTCTGCTCGCACGGCAGCGGCTCGCACATGCACGCGCCCGTCGCTCCCGCAACGCACTGCTGTCCAACCGGGCACGGACCGTTGCACGTCGGGTACGGGCTCTGCTCGCAATGCAGCGGCTGGCACACGCAGGCACCCACGGCGTCCGCGACGCACTGGAGCCCGGTCGGGCACGGCCCGTTGCACGTCGGGTACGGGCTCTGCTCACAGGGCAGCAGCTCGCACACGCACGCGCCCGAAATCCCCGCCACGCACTGCTGCCCGGGTGGGCACGGACCGTTGCATGTCGGATATGGGCTCTGCTCGCAGGGCAGCGGCTCGCACACGCACGCGCCGGCATCGCTTGCGACGCAGCCGAGCCCTGGTGGGCAGGACCCGTTGCAGGTGGGGAATGGACTCTGCTCGCAGGCCAGCGGCTGACACACGCACGCGCCGGTCGTCAGCTCGGGAATGCAGACCTGCCCGTCGGGGCACGGTCCCGCGCACTGAGGGAACGGGCTCTGCTCGCACGGTGCGGCCTCGCACCGGCAGGATTCCGTCACGCCGTCGGGGACGCAAACCAGGCCCGTCGCGCACGGGCCCGGGCACTCGGGAAACTGGCTCTGCTCGCACGGGGGCGCCTGACAGCGGCAGAGCATGCCCAGCGGATCCGGGGCGCAGAACTTCCCCGGAGGACACGGGGCGTCGCACATGGGGTACGGGCTCTGGCCACAGGGATCGGTGCAGAGAAGCTGCACGTTGTCCACTGCGGCATGGAACGACCAGCCCGATCCGCCCACGCGGACCTTTCGGATCGTGCTCAGATTCGGAATCGCGGCGACGAGATCGAACGTGTTGGGTACCCATACCCCGGTCGGGATCGGCATGGAGACAGCCGGGTTGGGATTGGCATTCTGCCCGTCGAAGGGGCTGGCGCAATTGACGTCGGTCCGGTTCGCCAGGGTCGTCGCGTACTGATACCAGCCGTACTGCCAGCACCGCGCGTTCCCGAACGAGTCGACGTAGTCGACCATCACCGTCGCCGGATACTCGTAGCCGCTGGGATCGCACGGGCCGGCGACGTGACCGCTGCCACCGAGGTTGTGCGCGTGGAGGCCGGTCATCGGCCTGAGCAGCACGTCGATGCGGAGGTTCAGCGTCTGGCACGAGGAGACGTCCGCGTTGATGATCTGCTCGACGGTCGTCCAGTCGCCGCTCAGGTGGCACAGATCTCTCCGGTACACCTCGAGCGACGTCGTCCCGGGCAGGCTGGGACCGTTGGCCTGCAAGGCACCGAGCAACGATGGCTCGGAAATGTTCGAGGAGAACGTTTCGTAGCAGCTCCAACCGATCGGGAGCGCGTCGTTGTCCGGCTCGAGCAGGTCGCAATGCCCGTCCGGCACGAATCCGCCCTCGAAGGTCCCGTTCAAGATGAGCTCCGTCTGGGCGAAGACCGATCCGATTGAAAGGGCGAGCGCCGCGGCCCAGAGCGCCGGGCGTCTCGCGATCCTGCTCCTCCGGTTCACGCGTGACATGATGGGTCTCCCTCGTTTCGCTGGAAGGCGATCGCGGCCCGAACGAGTCCACGTCCGGGCGGAAGAGAGGCGGGTACGTTTCGCAACGCGGCGGCGAAAAAAGCCGCCGAGCACGGCTGCAAGAAGGCCGGCTTGCGGGGCGATCTGCTCCCCGTCCACCCGGTGCTGCAGACGGATCCGGGTACGGTACCGATGAGTAACACCTCAACTTGCATGGACGTCGACCATTCGTCCGTATCGATCTATTACTGGACCCAGACGGCGAAACTATCAATGATCCAGATGAATCATTTTCGGACCTGCTTCGACCGGCCCGAAGTCACGATGATTGATCCAAATGGACCATCTCGGCTTCGCTTCGAGGGATCACACGGCCAAGGATGATGAGCTTGCGTTACGGGGCTGCGCCCCGACACCTCCGGAGGAAACAGCCCAACCGGAGCGATGCCGGTCCGCCGGCGTCGCGGAGGGCGGGAGCGGGGGTTCGGGGGCAGAGCCCCCGAGCATCTGTTTCTCAAGAGCAGCCTAACGGGCGTTCCCTCGACACCTCCGGAGGAAACAGCCCAACCGGAGCGATGCCGGTCCGCCGGCGTCGCGGAGGGCGGGAGCGGGGGTTCGGGGGCAGAGCCCTCGAGCATCTGTTTCTCAAGAGCAGCCTAACGGGCGTTCCCTCGACACCTCGGGAAGAAACAGCCCAACCGGAGCGATGCCGGTCCGCCGGCGTCGCGGAGGGCGGGAGCGGGGGTTCGGGGGCAGAGCCCTCGAGCATCTGTTTCTCAAGAGCAGCCTAACGGGCGTTCCCTCGACACCTCGGGAAGAAACAGCCCAACCGGAGCGATGCCGGTCTGCCGGCGTCGCGGAGGGCGGGAGCGGGGGTTCGGGGGCAAAGCCCCTGCGCCGCGGTTTCTCAGGAAACTCGGATCGCCGTGTCGGAAATCACGATTCCATCATCGTTGCCGGTTCGTTCGCGCGGCGGGAACGCCGCTGACGATCGCCGTCGACACGACACCGGCCTTGGCCGGAAAGGACCGCTCCTTCCTCGCGCGGGGCCGGAACGCATGCGGGACGGAAAGGTAGGAGACAGCCTCGGCCGGCCGAGACCGGCTCACGACGATCCGCCCCTGACGCGTTCGGGTCGAGGCTCCCCTCACGACAATCGCCGGACCTCGGCGACGATCGTCTTCTTGATCGCGGCCCACGTGACACTGCGGAGCAGCCGGGGCATGGGCTCGGTCTCGGCGTCCTCGAAGAACGTCAGGGAGCGCAGCAGGTGGTATTCGTTGAAGTCGATGGCGACGAATCGGCGACGGATCATCTCGAATACGGCATCGAGGGAACCTCCACTTCCGAGATAGAAGTAGAGGTCCACGAAGTCCTTCCGGCTGCCGCGACCTCCAATCGCGATCACCTTCATCACGGCGATGTCGCGCGGATCGGCGACGACGATTCCACGATACGCAGTCCCGGGAAAGAGCAGCGGCGCTCGTGCGGAGAGGAAGCTCACTCGCAATCCCGCGAGAGTGACGTGAAGCGTGCCGGCCGAGCGAGCCTGCACGCGGACCGGCCCGACACGGGCCAGCGCCAACGCCAACTCCTCGACCTCGAAGGGGCCGTCTCGGTAGAAGTCCAGATCCTTCGAGGAGCGGTGACCCAATGGAAGGGCCAACCCGGTCCCCCCCGCAAGAGCCCATCCCGCCACGAGCTCGGCACGGACCAGCTCGCGGACGAGAGTCCAGCCGTCAGCGTGGAGGACTTTGGGGTGCACGATCGCCCTTCCCGAGGATGAGGCGCCAGTACTGGCGCGTCCGAGGGTCCACACCCCGGCGTTCCGCAGCGCGGCGGACTGCTTCGTCGCCGAAGTACGCTCGCGCTGCTCGGACCTGCTCGCGACTTCCCGAGGTGAGTACGCGCTCCAGCACCCAGTCCGCGTACGCGGCGAGGTCGGATTCTCGCAGAGCGCGCTCCCAGAACAGAGGGGCCAGCATCTTCGTCAGCGTCTTGCGAGACCGGTGACGCGCAGTCGCCGGCTCCGAAGGCGCCCGCACGAAACGGATCTCGAGCCGGGCATCGAGCGCCGCCCCGATCCGTCTCAGGGTTCTCAGGCTGAAACGCTCCCAGCCGTTCTCGTACCGGTGCAGCGCAGGGCCGCTCGTGCCGGCGCGCCGGGCCAACTCGGCCAGGGTGAAGCCCCGCTGCTCGCGAATCTGTTGGCCCAGGAAAGGGAAAGAAACTGACTTATCATTTATGATAAGATCGTACAGTCCGGCGCGCCCCGGGTCGAGCCCATGCCCCGGTGCGGTGCATCGGCGGTTCCTCGGGTCGAACCCACCGCATTCAGGTCGATCCCGCTCGGGCGGTTGTCCTATCGCTCGCACGACGCTGCCTCGAGATCCCCGTCACGACGTGCCGCGATCGCTTCGCCGCCGCCTTCCGGTGCCGGAGTTCCTCGGCATGGGTGCTGTTCTCGTTGAGGTCGCGGCGCACGTCGCTCCGACGGGACCAAGGCGCGCAGTCTCGCCTCGCGTGAAACCTCCCTACAGCGTCCTCCCCGCAGGTCGGCCATGCGAGTGAAATGCGGGAATTCCGTTCTAGAATTCGTCTCTCCGGTCCCGGAGTCGTTCCGGGACCAGACAAGGAGGTCCCCATGCCCTTCGGAAGCCTCTGGCTGCCCGTCCTCGTCGCCTCCGTGGCGGTCTTCGTCCTCAGCTCCGTTTCCCACATGCTGCTCGAGCACCACCGGGCGGATTACCGCAAGCTGCCGGCCGAGGATGCGGTTGCCGACGCGATTCGCAAGGCGGGCCCGCTCCCGGGTCTCTACTTCATCCCCCACGCGGCCGACCTTTCCCAGATGAAGGACCCGGTCGTGATCGAGAAGTTCGCGAAGGGGCCCGTCGCGACGCTCACCGTACTTCGCAACGGTCCGCCGAATCTCGGGGTACACCTGGTGCAGTGGTTCGCGCTGTCGTTCCTGATCAGCTTCATCGCGGCCTACGTCGCGCGCCACACTCTGTCGTTCGCCGCCGACGGGCTGACGGTGATGCGAATCACCGGAACCGTCGCGTTCGCGGGATACGCCCTCGGCTACGTGCAGGACTCGATCTGGAAGGGCATTCCCTGGGCGAACTCCGTTCGCGGCATGATCGACGCGTCGGTCTACGCCTTCGCGACGGGGATCGTGTTCCGCTTGCTGTGGCCGTCGGCGTGACCCGGAACGGCGAGCCGGCACCGATGGCTCGAGCGTCGTCGTCCTGAGACGGCCGAGGTGAATCGCTCTTGAGGCTCGTCCGCGCGCTTCTCGATCGCCGTCCCGCGTGGCTCGACCTCGCGATCGTGGCGATCTTCATCCTATGGTTCTACCGTCCGTTTCTCGCCGAGGGCGCCCCGTCGGGTGACTTCGGTTCGGACGCGATGGTGTCCGCCGTGGATGCGCGGCTCGTGCCGTCGATTCTGTCGGTGCCGTCGTGGAATCCGTACCTCATGTGCGGGCGTCCGATCCTGCGCGCCCCGAGCCCCCTCAAGCTCCTCGCTCTGCCGTTTGCCGGTTGGGAGCCGATCGAGAGGCTCAAGGGCCTCGTCTTGCTCTACCTCGTCCTCGCAGGCTGGGCGATGGTGGCGCTCCTCCGCGGAATCGGCGCGGGAGGGGACGCGGCGCTGTTCGCCGGTCTCCTCTATCCGATCGGAGCGGCACCCGTGACGAGGACGGCGGTCTTCGGACACGTCGTGGTGCCGATGCTGTACGCGCTGATCCCGCTCTTCTTCCTCGCGCTCTTTCGGATGCAGGACGGAAAACGACGGAGCCTCGTCCTGCTGGCACTCGCCGCGGCGCTTTGCCTCCACCGGGACGCGCAGCGCACGCTGCTGCTGTGCCTGATGGTGGGAATCGTGGTGACGCTCGTCGCGCTGGCGAAAGCGCTCTTCGGAAAGCACGATCGCTCCGTCCGCGGTGTCTTCCAGGCGTTTCGTGACCCCGCGCGTTACGTCGTGGCGCTGTCGATTGCGGTCGCGTTGAACGCCTTCGATCTTTTGAACGGTTTCCTCGGCGATCCGTTCCGCGGTGGCTGGCGCCCGGGAGAGCAGGCGGGCTGGATGGATCGATGGTCCAACGACAACCTCTACTCGCTGCTCGACCGGAACGGCGCCGTGGGTCGCACCCTCGAGCCCCTCAGCCCGCTCTTCGACGACTCGGCCAGCCGCTACGTCGGAATCAGCCTGCTCGTCCTCATTGCGCTCGGCGCGCTCGCTCCGAAGTGGCTCGGAGCGTGGCGGGCGCGCTTCTGGACCGTGCTGCTCCTTCTTCCGCTGTCGGTCTGGCTCTCGTTCGGCTCCCACCCGATCATCGGCCGCGTCGCCGAGCGCCTCTCGTTTCTCCTGCGGGAGCCGGCGATCCTCTGGATCGGGAAGGCGGCCGCGCTGCTCTGCGCGCTGGTCTGCGTCGGAGTCGGCTCGGCGGCCGTCGTCCGGAACATCCCGGCGGCGCGTTTCCGAACGGCTTTCGGTCTCGTCACGTTCGCGATCCTCGTGACGCTCTTCCTCTGCACCGCACCCCTTCCGCTCCTGCGCAAACGGTCTTCTTCCTGCGCGATTTCCGCAACCCGGACTGGTTCGTCGTCACCGCTCTCCCCATCGCGTCGGTCTTCCCCGCGGCGTTGTGTGTCGGCGGCATGCAGGTGAGGTGGGGAACGAGGCGCTTCTACCAGCCGCTGTTCCTCGGGATCGTGCTGATCGCGATCCTGGACTTCCTTCCGTACCGGCGCCACCTCGACTCCTTCTACTATCCCCCCGACTCCCTCGCGAGCCTGCGTCGTATCGGCGAGCGTATCGCCGCGGACCCGGAGGACTTTCGCGTGCTCCCGGCGGAGCGCTACAGCAACCAGGCCGATCTGGTCTACATCTGGCACGGCAAGCGGCTCGCGTGGGATTTCCGCTCCTATTCGGCTCCGCGCAGGACCCGGGAGCTCTTCGATCTGGTGTTCGACCGGATGCACAACGGGGCGACGGAATGCGAGGCCGCTGTTCTCGCCGGCTTCGCGAACGTCAAATACGTCCTGGACAACCCCAGCAGCGGCGCCGATCCGGCGTCGTGCCCGAAGTTTCGCCTCGTGCAGCGCGCTGCCGACGTCCGGCTCTACGAGAACCTCGAATACCGTCCGTTCGTGCAGGCGTATCCGACCGCGTGCGTGCTCGTCGGCGGAGCGGGAGAGCCGGGAATCGCTCTCGCCGTGGCGCTCGGCGAGCGAAACGTCGGGCTCGCCCGGATCGACGACGACGCCTCGCGGATCCCCGCGGGAAGCACCGTCATCGCGGATCGCGAGAGCATCGCTGCACGTAGGGCACCCGCCGGAGCGATCTCGCTCGATGACGCATTGGCCCTCTTCCGGGAGACCGCGCGTTTCGGCGCCTCACCGGACCTCAGCTGGACGCGACCCTACCCCGAGCTGATTCGGGTGCGCAGCCGCGCGAAGGATGATTCCTTCGTCGTGATCTCGGAGTCGTTCCACCCCTGGTGGAAGGCAACGCTCGACGGCCGTCCGGTGGAGCGGTTCGCCGGGCAGTACGCGTTTCTCGGACTGTTCGTTCCGGCCGGCGATCACGCGATCGAGCTGCGCTACCGCCGTCCCTGGACCTTCGCGTTCTGGGGAGCGGTGAGCGTGGTTTCACTCCTCGGGTGTCTTGCCGCCCTCGTCGTGCAGGGACCGGTCGTGGGCCGAAGTGGATCCGGCCCGGGGTTCTGGAGAGGAGGCAGGCGAGCGGTCGCTGGGCGGCGCACCGAGCCGTGAGTCGATTCTTGCGACCCCGCGTCCGAGTGCGTCCTCGATGCGGTGTGACCGATGGCGGGCGCGGTGCCGAACGCGAGGTTCCGCACGAAGATCATGCCGGCACGCGAGGAGGATGCGAACCCGGAGAGCGCCGCGCATCCCCTGCGCGTACTTCTCATCGTTTCAGGACGACGCCTCGGACGTCACGGGAGACTGTCCGCGATTCGTGTCGATCTGCGCTCGCGTCACTTCTCTGCCGTAACGGCGCGGCACCGATCGTTGACCCCGGCACCCGACGGGCGTAGGCTGACTCGGCAGGTGCCGCCGGGACACGTGGCTTGCGGGAGGCGGGCGCAATGCCCCTCTCGTTTCGTTCGAGGCTCAGGTCCGATTGCCGCCTCCGAGCGGGAGCCGCCGCCGCACTCGCCGTTTTGGTGGGCCTAGGGCCGATCGGATGCGCTGTACCGAACCAGGCCGCGAAAAACCACCCCGCCATCCTCCGGGTTCCTCTCCCGCGAGAGATCAACACGCTCGACCCCCGGGACGGGGACGACATCAACACCCACAACATCATCCGGCAGCTTTACGAGGGCCTCGTCGACTACGACCCTCGAACCCTCGCCGTGGTCCCGCGGATCGCCGCCGGCTGGCGCGTGTCGCCCGATGCTCTCGCCTGGACGTTCGATCTACGCGAAGGAGTTCGATTCATCGACGACCCCTGCTTTCTGGACGGCAAGGGACGCGAGATCACCGCGGAAGACGCCAAGCTCTCGATCGAGCGCGGGCTCGCACCGTTCCGCGGCGCATCGACGCCTGCCGGACTGCCCGCGCTCGCCGGACTCCCGGAGTACCTCTCCCTACGATCGGACGGAATCGCAGGCATCGAGGCCACCTCGTCGACCCAGCTGACGATTCGGCTCTCGCGGCCCGATTCGACCCTGCTTCACTTCCTGGCCCAGTCGAGGTGCTTCGTCGTCGCGCGGGAAGCGATTGCGGCCTACGGCGACGACCTCCGGATTCGCTCGGTGGGCACGGGACCGTTCCGCCTGGTGGCGTGGGCGCCGCTCTCCGGCATCCTGCTCGTTCGCAGTCGGGCGTACTGGGGGAAAGACGGCGACGGCCACGGCCTGCCATACATTGATGCGATCCGATTCCTGCCCCAGGCGGGCATCGACATGTACCGCCGCTTCGCCGACGGAGATCTCGATGTTCTCCTCGCGGGAGGGGAGCCCCAACTGGGAGGTCCGGAGGCACGGAGCGGCCGGGAGACGGCAAGGCGTGGTCTCGAGCTTCTGAGGACGTTCGACGTTCCGCGCCTGAACACGATCTACACGCGGTTCGACTACCGCTCCCGCCACCCGGTCGTCCGGAGCCGTCTGCTACGCCTTGCGGTGAGCTACGCGATCTCGAGAACCTGCGATCGGAGCTGGATCCCCGCGAAGGGGCTGTTCCCTCCCGGCCTTCCCGATTACGACCCCGCGCTCGCCGGACAGCACCCGGACCCTGCGCGAGGGAAGGAGCTACTCGCACGGGCCGGATACCCCGCGGGCCGAGGTCTTCCGGTTCTGCGCCTGGGGTGGAGAGAGTGGAATCGCGGACTCGGGCGCGACGTGGCCCGGGAACTCGAGAGCCTGGGACTCGAAGTCGAGCTGCAGACCTATCCGGACACGGAGTACTCGGAGGCGATGAAGCGAGGCGAAGCGGATCTCTTCCGCGCGGGGTGGATGGCGGACTATCCCGACGCACGGAATCTCCTGGGGATCTTCGTCTCGGGGGCTGCCGAGAACATCGGCGGATACTCGAACGCGGAGTTCGATCGACTGTTCGGCATCCTCGGTGCCGAGCAGGACGAGGCGACGCGCCTCGCCCTCGCGCGCCGGATGGAGAGGATCCTGATCGACGACGTCGCCGCGATCTTCCTGATGCACGAGAGGGTTCTCCAGTACGTGTCTCCCCGAGTCGCGGACTGGGATCCCAGCTGCACGAACCCGCTGAATCTCTGCTTCTACGAGAGGATCCGGCTGCTCGACGAGAGTCCGTGAGACGCCATGACGCTGCGGAAGAAGCTCATCCTCGCGTTCTTCCTCTTCGCCCTCGTTCCGATCGGCGTGCTGGCGACGCTGGCGACGCTCGGATCGTTCGCCCTGGCGGACCGGCGAGCCCGTCAGGATCTCGGGAGGACGCTCACCACCCTCTCGGACCTGATCGATCGCGAGGTGGAGTCCGAGCGTTTCCTTCTGGCCCGCCTGACCCAGCGCGTGGTCGTGGAGCCCGGGCTGTCGCCGCGTTCGCAGCTGGAGAGGTTCGCGAGAAACGAGGAAACGGTGGGCCACTTCAATCGCGAGCCGCGGCTGGCGGTGCGGGTCCTGGTGCAACACCCGTCCGTCGCGGACACGCTGGTCGTGGAAGGCTCGTTCGCGGGGTTTGGAAGACTGGTCACGCTGCGAGCGAGCTTTCGCCCTTCCGACCCGGAAGATCCGTCGGGGCCGGGCGGGACGAGCGACGCGGCGGGGGGATCGGCCCCGCTGCCGGAAGCCCGGACGCACTTTCCTCCCACGGGAGCGACGCTGACCGTCGCGATCCCGGTGTCGCGAGCCGACGGGCCTCGGTCGGGTACGCTCTTCGAGGAGATGAGCATCCAGACGCTTTTCGAGCACGTCATGACCCAGACGGCGTTTCAGCAGCTCGACGAGGCGTTCGCGGCGGCGCGGGAAGCGGGGGAGAAAGCGTGGAGATTCTTGTACCACTCGGATCCGACGCGGATCGGTCTCGCGATCGGCGCGGAGGACGGGGTCCCAACCGCTCCCTACGCACGGGAAGGTACCGCATCCTCTCGACGCGACGAATCTCCTTCGACGGAGCGCTGGACCTTCGTGAAGACCGGCAGCACCCTTCGAGGGGTCGGTCTGAACCGAACGACGGGCTGGCTCCTGGGCGGATCGATCTCCCTCGCCCCGTACCTGGCGCCGGTCCGCGCCAGCGCCAGGATCGGGCTGGCGCTGATCGCCCTCATGGCTCTGCTGGTTACCGCGGGGATCGTCCTGGTGACCCGAGGCGTCGGCGGCACCGTCGAGGAGATCGCCGAGAGCGCCGGCGCGATCGCGCGGGGCGACTTTCAGCGAACGATTCGCGTGCGCCGCCGGGACGAGTTCGGGGAAATCGCCGAGCACATCAACGAGATGGCCCGCGATCTCATGATGACCGCGGAGTCCCGGTCGATCACGGGCCAGAGCTCCCGACTCGTCCACGACCTGAAGGGTGTCGCGTCGCAGATGAATCTCCTCCTCTACAACTTGCAGGAGAACTACGACGACCCGGAGTTTCGCGCCGAGTTCCCGGCCCTCATGAAGCAGCTCGTGGGGCAGGTCGAGTCCCTGGCGCTGGAGCTGCGTCGAGGAGGGCGCCGCGACGAGATCCGGGCCGAGCCGTGCGACCTCGACGCCCTCTTGGGGCGTATCGTGGAGGGACGCAGGCCCGGACTGCCGGCGGCGATTCGCGTCGACCTCGAGCTCGGCGCCGGCCGGCCCGTCGTGACGAACGGAGAGATGCTCGCGGGAATCTTGGAGAACCTGGTGGCTAACGCGGTCGAGGCGATGGAGCACGGGGGAACCCTGACCGTGCGAGCCGGGCCCGCGGACGAGCGTCGCAGCCGGGGCGCCGACCACGCGCCGACGCACTTCATCGAGATCGAGGACACGGGCCGCGGCATGAGCCGCGAGTTCATCGAGACCGGCCTCTTCCAGCCGTTCGTCACGACGAAGGAGAAGGGGCTCGGGCTCGGCATGTACCAGGTACGGCAGGACGTGACGCGGCTCGGCGGAACCATCGACGTCCGCAGCCGCCCGGGCCACGGAACCCGGGTCCGCATCGAGGTAGGTCGTCATGAAGAACATCCTGATCGTTGACGACGAGCCGGCCGCGCGCCGTCTCCTCTACCACGCGCTCAAGTCCGACCATCACGTCCTCGAGGCGGGGACATCTGCGGAGGCTCTGGCAGCCGTGCGAAGCGACGCGGTGGACCTGGTCCTCCTGGACATGCACCTGGCCCCGAACCCCGGCACCGCGGACGAAGGGATCCGCCTGCACGCGGCGATCCGGTCCGCATCGCCGTGGCTTCCGGTCGTGATCACGACGGGAGACGAGGACCGCAGCCTCGCGCTGGACATGGTCCGGCAGGGAGTCGCCGACTTCCTGCTGAAGCCGATCGATCCGACCGTCCTCAAGATCGTCGTGGCGCGCGCTCTCGACCGCGCGGACCTGGAACGGGAGCTGCGGGATCTCCGCGAGCAGGTGCGCGCGCGCTGCTCGTTCGGCAGCCTGATCGGACAGAGCCCGTCGATGCGCAAGGTGTTCTCGCATCTCGAGCGGCTGGCGCCGGTCCCGACGACCGTCCTGCTGACCGGCGAGAGCGGCACGGGAAAAAGCGCGGTCGCGTGCGCGCTCCACCACGAGAGCCCGCGAAAGGACAAGCCGTTCGTCGTCGTCGACGGCGCCGTGATTCCCGAGACGCTCCTCGAGAGCACGATGTTCGGCCACGACCGCGGCGCGTACACCGGCGCAGACGCGCCCCGGACGGGACGGATCAAGATGGCGGACGGCGGCACGCTGTTCCTCGACGAGATCGGGAACCTCAGTCCCGCCGCGCAGAGCAAGCTCCTCCTGTTCCTCGACACTCGATCCTACACGCCCGTCGGGTCGAACCAGGAGGTCCGCGTCGATGTGCGCCTCGTGGCGGCGACCAACCGCGACCTCGGGCGCATGGTCGCGGAAGGGAGGTTCCGCGAGGATCTGCTGTACCGCCTCCAGGTCGCCTCCGTGACGCTGCCACCGCTGCGGGAGCGACGAGAGTGCATCGCTCCACTCGCGGACTACTTCCTCGTCGCGCTGGCGCGGGAGCTCGGTCGGGAGAGGCAGCGCATGACGCCGGCCGCCCTCGCCCTGCTCGAGACCTATCCGTGGCCCGGCAACGTGAGGCAGCTCCGGCACGTGCTCGAAAGCTCGCTCGTGCTCGCGACCGGAGGGATGCTCGACGATCGGGATCTGATCCTTCCCGCCGTCTCGGTATCGCCCGTCGGCCTGCAGGGCGCCGAAGCCGCGACATCCGGCGAGCCCCTCGCGACGCGAACGCTGAAGGCGTCCGTCAGCGCGTACGAGGGCGAGCTGCTCCGAAGGGCTCTCATGAGTTGCCACGGGAACAAGGCTGCGGCCGGCCGGATGCTGGGACTGGACGAGAACCAGGTCCGGTACCTGTGCCGGAAGCACGAGATCGACTGAACGGCCGCAGAAGGCGAAGACTTCGTATCGCCGGAAGCCGACAGCCGATACGTTTCGTGGTTCGCCGATGAGCCCGTGAAATTTTCACGGGCAGCCGTGAGAGATTCACCGCTCCGGCCTCGCGTGCGGAATTCGCGCACGTGCGAGTCTTCGACGCGACAGCTCCATTTGCCGTTCCGAGAACACGTTTGGACTCCTCGCTGCACGGTGATGGCTGTGGCACTCGCGTTGCTAGGCGTGCGGCACGAGAGTGCCGCGCGACGAGCGCAGAAAAGGTGGTGCCCGGATCGCGACTGGCGGTTTCACCAGGCCAAGGCGCCAGAGAGTTTCGCCGGAGGTCTTTCGCGTGTTCGCAAGGTGATTCCTGAGGGTCCTGATCGAAATGAGGAGAGGAGGAGACGTCCATGAGACACTCGATGCGAGTTCTGGTTGCTGGACTACGATGGTGGGTCCTGGCCGTCATCGTGTGTTGGCTCACGATCGCGACACCGGCGTCACACCTGAATTCGGGAGCGCAAGCGGACAGGACAATGCAGGGGCACATGATCATTCCCGTGTTCGAGGTTCCCGCCGGGGAGACCTGGTGGGTAAACGATGACCTCGTTGTCGAGGCCACCGAGGTGCACATTCGTGGCGCCCTGGTGGCGGAGAAGCGGCTCGATCCTGCCGGCGCGCAAGGAATCTCGATCCACCTCCACGCGACCGGAGAGATGCGTCTCTATCCCGGATCGCGCATCGCCGCAGGAGACGGCGCGCCCGGCGAAGGGTCAGAGTCAAGGGGCGGAGCCGGCGGTACGGGCGGCACTCTCGAACTCTGGTCTCAGAGCGCGCTCTATCTGGACGTTGGCGCCCGCCTCGACAGCGGCAACGCCGGAGCGGGGGGTCCGGGTGCGGTCCGAGGCGGCAATGGAGGCAGGGGCGGTGATTTACGGATTCGATCGGGCTCGATCCATCTCCCCACGGGCTCACGCGGTTCGGATGAAGACCCGATGTTCTACGGTCGGAGTGGCGGAGATGGGGGCAACGGGCTCGATGGCTCGCAAGGTGGTGACGGTGGCGATGGTGGACTCGCCGGGGAGCTCGACATTTTCCCCTGTCCGCTCGGGGTCGAGGAGTTGGATAGCTGGGTGAGTGAGGAGACGAGCGCGGGGGACGGAGGTCACGGCGGTGACTCGACGGGCGCCGAGTACCGAGGTTGGATCACGAGCCTCAATCTCCCGGTCGCGCAGCAGGAAGCGTCGGGAGGTGTGGATCTCGAAGATGCGACGGAAGCGCTCTCGGGCGCTCAACCGGTGGAGACCAACGGCACCAACGGCGACGCGACCTACGCGAAAGGAAACCCCGGCGGGAGCGGCGGAAATGGCGGGGACGCCGGGTGCCGCACCTCCGCGGGGCACGGTGGCGACGGTGGCGACGGGGACGACGTATGGCCGGTGGGCAAGAGTGGGGGCAACGGAACGACCTCTGCCGGCAATTGTTCCACGTATTCCAACGGCGGCAAGGGAGGCGCGGTCACCGCGTACGGGGGAGACGGCGGCTCCGGCGGCGACGGTGGGGATGGCATGTGCAGGAGAAAAGGAGGAAATGGCGGAGATGGGGGTAACGGAGGGGACGCGTACGGGTACGCTGGAAACGGTGGCAACGGTGGCAGCTGCTGCACGGACGGTCCCTACACGCTCGGTCGGAACAACGCCAAGGGAGGGAAAGGTGGTGCGGGCGGCGTGGTCACATACGCACACGCGGGAAATGGCGGCTCCGGAGGCGACGGCGGCGAAGAGGGGTTTGATTCGACGGTTGGCGGCAACGGCGGCGACGGCGGAAACGGAGGCAACGCGGCTGCGTATCATGGCTGGAGTGGCAAGGGTGGCGACGGTTGTCCGGGGGGAGCAGCGGGCGCCCGCGGAGCCTCCACTACAACCGTGGTCGTGGCAGGATCAGGCGGCCCGAAGGGTTCCGGAAGGGATGGCGGTTCCAGCGGCGCGAACGGTTCGGGCGGGACTCGTCTCACTCCCGTAAACGGAACAGCCGGGCTTTCTCAGAATGCAGGGAACCGCTGCGATAGCTACCCCAACTGGCGCTGCCCGTCCGGCACGGAAAGTGGGGGGGAGTGTGCCAGCGCGCCGAGCGACCACGCCGCGTCCATGAAACTCCCGGCAGCTCGCACGCCGAAGTGACGAGTGGAGGACAGACCAACGGCACGTCGCCCTGTGCCCGGTGCCCGCGTGAACCGGATCCGAGATCTTTCACGAAAGGGCGAGATCGATGGAGGGTGTGCGAGCCGCAGCCTCGTTTCGTGAAACGCGATGCAGGCGAGCTCCCCAAGTCGCCGATGAGCCCTTGAATCTCTCACGGCAACCGAGAGAGATTCAAGGGCTCCGGTTCCGTTGTTCGACATCACGGACCTGACCACACTCGCGCACGCACGCCGCGTTTTCCCTCCCGAGAATCACATCTCTCGCCTCTTCTTGCGGAGAGTGCCGCAGGACGCTCAGTGTTTGCCGCGCAGCGGGACGAGGTCGCGCAACGACGAAGGCGGAACGGGATTTGGAGGTCGCTGACATCGACGCGATCGCGGGAAACCACCTGACGATCGGCCGAAACGACACGAAACTCCGAGCTCGAATCGGTCTCCGTCGAGCGCGTGTCTCGCAGGTCTTCATTGTTGAATCTGCCTTGGAACTCGACGTTTCTTCCTCGACCGAAAACGCAGCGGATGGAAAGTCCTCCTTGGGCGCTGACCCCGTGAATCTTTCACGGGCACCCGTGAGAAACTCACGGGTGCGGGCTCCGTGGTAGAGCCCCGGCGTCTTGCAATCACAGCCGAGGTCGTCCTCATCGTTGACTTCCTGGCGGAGATTCCTAGCTCCCTGTCCGCTCGAAGTAGTCGTGGCATGCGGGCTGCTTGGCGCGTCGAGCGTGAGGCCCGCTCGATGAAGGTGGGAAGAAGGAACTCGAAGGCGTCATGGTTCATTCGCTGATGGTCGCGCTCCTGTCGTCCGAGCATGGCGATCCTCGGACCGACGACCTTCACGTTCCGCGCTCGAGAAGCAAGGAACACGAGACCGGCGCACCTGCAAGAAAAATTCTCATCGTCGACGATGAGTTCGCGACGCGGGGTCTGCTGCGGCATGCTCTCCGGCGCCGGTATCGCGTCGAAGAGGCGGCGGATCCGAATGCAGCGATCGAGGCGCTGAAACGCGAGCCTGCCGACTTGATCCTGCTCGACCTCCACTTCCCTCCGGACACGGGTTCGCCCAGAGAGGGCCTCCGCGCGTTCAGCCTCATCCGCTCCCGCTGGCCGGAGATCCCGGTCGTAATCGTGACGGGGGACGAGGACGAGGGACTCCGGAAAGTGCTGCTGGAGCGCGGAGCCCGCGCGTACTTCCTGAAGCCGATCGAGATGGAGGATTTCACGAATGCGGTACGAGCGCTCGTCGAGCGTTGAGCCCGTGACAGTCACCGCCCGCGCGTTTGTCGAAAGACCGCGACCGCGAGCGCAAGGGTCCGCGAATGCGACTTCCACTCGGCGAATCACGCGGCAGCCGTTCGGCAAGAACGCAACGGATGGAGCGCGTCGAGCGGCACAATCTCTGCCGCCACAGGGTTCGAGAAACGGTATACTTCCCCCAAATTCAGCTTCGAGCGCCTTCCAACCTCAGGGCGCAGAGGGGGTAGGACGATGCAACCCGGAACATCCAACGTGCTCGCTCCTTTCCTGACGGCCTTCCTTCTCCTGTCCGCTTCGGGGCCGGCGGCATCGGCCGCCGACGAGGCGACCGCCGTCCTCCGGCTCGACGGCAGCGAGGCGCGCGTCAGCGCGGCGGGGCTCGAGCTGCGGCACGCACCACGTCAGCCGGTCGTCCTCCGGCTGGAGCGCTTCGGCCGCGAGGGCAAGTTGGCTCCCGTCGATGCCGCCCAGCCGGCGCATGGGACGGATCGAATCGAGTTGCGAAGGCCGGAGATCATCGAGTGGTTCCGGGCGGGAGGCGCCGATCGCTCCGACATCGAGCACGGCTTCACGATTCCAAGCTCGCCACCGGGACGCGCTTCGCGAAGACCGCTGGTGCTCGATGTCGCGATCGACGGTGGGCTGACTCCCTACGAGCAGGACGGCGGCCGATCGGTCGCGCTTGCGGACGCGGACGGCATCGCGACACTCCTCTACGGTCACCTCGTGGCCACGGACCGTCGCGGCCGGTCCCTGCCGGCGCATCTTGCCATCGCCGATGGACGGATCCGTATTCTCGTCGCCGATCGGGGCGCGTCGTATCCGATCACCGTCGATCCCACGCTGAGCCGCGTGGGTGACCTGTCGGGCCGGCGCTCCACGAGCACCGCGCTTTTGACCGACGGCAGGGTGCTGGTTTTCGGCGGCACGAACGCCACGGGAGCCCCCGTTACAACTACTGATGTTTACGATCCGCGAACAGGACAGTGGAGCGCGGTGGCGTCGGATCCCGAGCCGTCCGGTCAGGAGCGGCGCGCAGCGACCGCGGTGCTCCTTCGCGACGGACGGGTTCTCGTCGCCGGCGGCGTCGATCCCGGCGGACAGGTGCTCGCGGGAACTCTCCTCTACGATCCCGACGCGGCTCCCGGCGCGCGCTGGTCCGTTGGACCCGAGATGTCGAGCCGCAGGTTCCGACACACCGCGACCGTGCTGAAGAGCGGCGCGGTCCTCGTCGCGGGTGGCGCCGGGTGCCCGGCGGGCGCGCCAACCTGTCCCGAATCCGGCGCTCCCGCGCTCGCGACGGCGGAGCGGCTGGATCCTCTGATCGGAGCGTGGGACCCCGAGACTCTGATGCCCGCCCCCGGAGGACGGTTCTCCCACGCGGCGGCCCTGCTCACGGACGGCCCCGATCCCGAAGGCGTGGTCTACCTGTTCGGCGGGTTCGACGGGACGACGGCGCCGGGCGCGCACGTCGCGCTCGATCGCGTGCTCCGCTACGAGGGCGGAGCGTGGTGCGAGGCCACGGGTCTCGGCGCGGTCGAGGGCCGGGCCGGTCACACCGCCACCGTCCTGCCGACCGGCGAGGTTTTGATTATCGGAGGGACCGACGACGCCGAAACCACGCCGCGGACCGATCTGGTCGTGTACGACCCGTCGTCGAGCTGCGGCGGGGAGACGCTCGCGATCGTGCCGCAGCCGCCCGGGTCGACGCCGCGCTGGGGTCACACCGCGGTGCTGCTCGGCGACGGACGGGTCCTCGTGTCCGGGGGCCGGATTTCGCCGAACGACCTGGCGACGACGTTCGATCGGATCTCGGCGACGGGCACGTCCACGTCGGTGACGTCGCTTTCGCGGGTGGATCACAGCGCGAGCGTCCTGCCGACCGGCGAAGTCCTGGTCTTCGGGGGGCGAGATGCGTCGGGCGGCGATGTCCTCGCAACCGAGGTCTTCGATCCTTCGGACGGCAGGTACTGCGATCTTGGGCCGATCGGCGGCGAGGCGAATCCCAATCCGCGACGGGGCGCGAGCGCCGCGCTCCTTGCGGACGGGAGAGTCCTCCTGGCCTTCGGCGACGGCGGATTCGGACCAACCAATTCGGCATTCGTCCTCGACGCCGATCCCGATCCGCAGCCCGGTTGCGCCGGGACGCCGGGCGCCTGGCACGCCGTGCCGGACGCCCCAGGCGGGGCGCGCGTTCGCGCGCCCTCGGTGGTGCTGCCGGACGGGAAGGTGCTCGTGATCGGCGGCGCGGGGCCGGGTGGTGTTGCCACATCGAGCTGCGTGGTGTTCGACCCGCGCGACCTCTCGGGGAGCCCGTACGGCACCTGGAACGTCGCGCCCTCGCTCGGGACCGCGAGGAGGAACCACACCGCGACGCTCCTGCGGGATGGGCGGGTCCTCGTCGTCGGCGGGATCGACCAGGCGGGCACCGTGCTCGACACCTGGGAGATCCGCGACGCGACGGGCGCCTGGGCCTCGTCCGCGCTTTCGCTTCCCGGTCCTCGCTCCGGACACGGTGCGGCGCTCCTCGCCGATGGGAGCGTTCTGGTGACCGGAGGCTGGTCCGACGCCGCGGGCATGAACCCGCTCGCGGACGTGGTGCGTCTCGCGGGCACGACCCCGGGGGACTCGGTCGTTCCGGAATCTCCCCATGCCCGTGGCCGCGCGGAGGGCATTCGTGCCTGGCCCTTCCGTCCGGACGGGTCCTCGTCGCGTTCGGGAGCGGCGGTGGAGGCGGAGGAGGAGCGCTCAACTCCTGGACGATCTTCGATCCGACCACCGGCGCATGGACGCCGCCCGAGCCCGGCCGCGAGGCGCGCGCCGCGCGCAGACCCGGACATGCCGCCGCGGTGCTCCCCAACGGGAAGGTCCTCGTCGTGGGAGGCGTCGATTCCGCCGATGAAGAGGAGCAGGAGATCTTCGATCCCGAGACGAGCTCGTGGCAGCCGACCGGAGGCGCTCCGAGATACGAGGGGATCTGGCTGGACGTTCCGCCGGCCGTGGTCCGGGCGGACGGACGCGTGCTGGTCGCGGGCGGCGAAATCGCTCGGGGGCAGTCCCACCTGCTGCTCGCGTCTCTTCGACCTGGGGCACGAGGTGCCCACGGTCGCCCGCCCGGTCGTCGCGGCCGCGGGCGGAGCCGGCAGCCGCGGCTATCCCGGTGAGGATCTGGTCGTCACGGGAAGCGGCTTCACGCGACTCGAGGGAGGTGGAGGAGGCGGCGGTGGTGGCGCCGTGGCGAACCATCCGATCGTCCACATTGGAGCGGGTCGGGGACGGGATCGGCTCGTACGTCTCGTCGTCGACCGTATCGCCCGCGTGGTCCGACACCGAGGCACGGGTGAAGCTCCCCGCGGACATGCCGGTGGGGAGATACCTGGTGACGGTCGTCGTGGCGGGCATCCCCTCGGTCTCGAAGCAGGTCACGGTCCAGCCGAATCGAGGGCCGCAGGTGACCTGTCCTGCCGACCAGTACGGATGGACCCGGCAATCGGTGTCGATCTCGATCCTCGCCTCCGATCCCGACGGGGATGCGCTCGCATTCGTCGCGACAGGTCTGCCGCCCTCGCTCGCGATCCACCCCACGAGCGGCGTGATCTCGGGAACGTTGACGGCGGCGGGGAGCTATGTCGTCGACGTGAGCGTGAGCGACGGGAACGCCGTGTCCCACGCTCTCTTCTCGTGGCACGTGAGCGATCCGCCGGGGGCGGGCGTCGTGCCCGACGGCCGCCTCGCCCCGGGACAGACGCTGCGGGCATCGCGCGGGCCCGGCGGCACGGTGCTCCTCTCGTGGGGAGGCTCGTGCGCGCCGCTCGACGACGACTACGAGGTGTACGCGGGGACGATGGGGCTTTGGTCCGGCCACGCCCCGCGCACGTGCTCGACGGGAGGGCTCGGAAGCGCCACGATCGCCACCGGCCCGACGAACGAGTACTACCTGGTCGTTCCCCGGACGGCCCGCTTCGAAGGGTCTTACGGGAAACGATCGAGCGGTGCCGAGCGACCGCGGGGCGCGGCGACGTGCCTGTCGCAGTCGATTCTCACCTGCGGCGCGACGGGAAGCCCGTGCCTCTACGGCAACCAGTGCGACAGCGGGCTCTGCGAGGCGTCGAGCTGCTGCGCGTCCGCCTGTGGCGCGGACGCGGACAACTGCGTGGGCGGACAGTGCCGGTGCGGCTCGGGAGCCGCGTGCGGCTCCGGGCAGCGCTGCGTCGGCGGATCGTGCGTGTGCGACGCCGCCTCGTGCCCGAGCGGTTGCTGTTCGGGAACGACCTGCATTTCGCCGCCGACACCGGCGAGCTGCGGAGTGGGCGGAAAGGCGTGCGTGGCCTGCGACCCTTCGCTCGCGGACAGCTGCACCGGTGGGCAGTGCATGTGCGGCTCGGGAGCGTCGTGCGCCCCGGGGCAGCGCTGCGCGAGCGGTGCGTGCGTGTGCGACCCGACCTCGTGCCCGAGCGGATGCTGCTCGGGGACGATCTGTGTCTCGCCGCCGACGGTGTCGAGCTGCGGGACGAGCGGCCAGGCGTGCGCGGCCTGCGATCCAGCCCTTGCAGACGGCTGCGCGGGCGGCCAATGCTCGTGCGGTACGGCCGCGGCGTGCGCCTCGGGACAGCGTTGCGTCGGCGGGTCGTGCGTGTGCGACGCAACCTCGTGCCCGAGCGGTTGCTGCTCGAGCACGACGTGCGTTTCGCCGCCGACGCCGACGAGCTGCGGGACGGGCGGACAGACGTGCGTGGCCTGCGACCCTTCGCTCGCGGACAGCTGCACCGGTGGGCAGTGCATGTGCGGCTCGGGAGCGTCGTGCGCCCCGGGGCAGCGCTGCGCCGGCGGCGCGTGCGTGTGCGACCCGACGTCGTGCCCGAGCGGATGCTGCTCGGGCACGATCTGTGTCTCGCCGCCGACGGTGTCGAGCTGCGGGACGAACGGCCAGACGTGCGCGGCCTGCGATCCGGTGCGCGCCGACAACTGCACGGGCGGGCAGTGCCTGTGCGGCTCCGGAACGAGGTGCGTTCCGGGCCGGCACTGCGTGAACGGCTCGTGCGTGTGCGACGCCACATCCTGTCCGAACGGGTGCTGCAGCGGCACTTCGTGTCAAGTGCCCTCCGACCAGGCCTGCGGAATGGGCGGCTCCGCGTGCGTGAGCTGCGCTCCCTACCGGTGCGACGTTGTCGCCGGAGCCTGCCACGAGTCCTGCACGAGCGATGCGGAGTGCACGGACGGGTACCGCTGCATGACCGGTCGGTGCGTGCACCGCGACATCCGCGCCGCGCGGGTCTCGTACGGAGGGGTCGTGCAGGACCCCGGCGGGTTCAACGTCGCCAGTCTTGCGTACGATCAACATGCCTCCGCCGTGGCCTGCGACGGCGCGTACTTCCTCGTGGTCTGGAGAGACACGCGGAGCGACGGCGTCAACGGGAACATCTACGGAGTGCGGGTCGCCGCGAACGGAACCGTCGTCGGAAGCCCGATCGCCATCTCGATCGCGGCCGGGGATCAATCCGAGCCCGCCGTCGCGTACGTGAACCCGAACTACCTCGTGGTCTGGACCGATGCAAGATCGGGCAGCACGAACATCTACGCCGCGCGCGTGAGCGCGTCGGGGACCGTCCTCGACCCGAGTGGAATTCTCGTCTCGGGTGCCGCGAATTCGCAGCACGATCCGGCGATCGCCGTCAACCCGGGTTCGCTGGCCCTCGTGGTCTGGGCCGATGAGCGGGCATTGAGCCCGGACATTTACGGCGCGCGCGTGAGCTCTTCGGGAACGGTCACCGACCCCGGCGGGATCCCGATCTCGACGGCGACGAACATGCAGGTCGAACCGGCGGTGGCGTTCGACGGCACCAACTTCTTCGTGGTCTGGGCCGACAGCCGGTCGCACCTCATCGATCACGATCTCTACGGGACGCGGGTCTCGACGGCCGGGACGGTGCTCGATCCGGCGGGCGTCCCCATCCAGACTTCTCCCGTGAGCGACAAGCGCCGTCCGGCGGTCGCGTACCCGGGAGGCCCTCAGTACCTCGTGGTCTGGGACGACTCGAGGTCGGGGACCCTGGACATCTACGGCTCGCGGGTCACGACTGGGTTGTCGGCGGAGGCAGCGTGGCCGATCTCGACGGCGGCCTCGGACCAGAGCGAGCCCGCTGTCGCGCCCGGCTCGACGGATTGGCTCGTGGTCTGGGCCGACGAGCGTGCTTCTATCGAACCGGACGTCTACGGCGCACGGGTGTCGTATAGCAGCGGGACGGTGCTGGATCCGTCGGGGATCGGTATCGCGGTGCGACCGGGGCATCAGGTCGAGCCGTCCATCGCCTGGGGCGGGAGCGTGCACCTCGTCCCGATGACCGAGGAGGCCTCCTGCTCGAGCCCTCCCTGCGTGTGCAACCCGGCCAACTGCCCGACCGGCTGCTGCTGGGGAGCGACCTGCTCGTCCCCACCGTCGATGTCGGGCTGCGGGACGGGCGGACAGGCATGCGTGGCCTGCGACACCTTCCGCGCGGACAACTGTTCGGGAGCTCAGTGTCGGTGCGGATCGGGCGCACCGTGCGGTTCCCGCCAGCACTGCGTTGGAGGTTCTTGCGTGTGCGACGGCATGTCGTGCTCGAGCGGGTGCTGCCTGGGAACCACCTGCATCTCGCCGCCGACCCTGACACGCTGTGGCCTGGGGGGACAGGCCTGCGTGGCGTGCGACGTCGTCGGGGACAGCTGCAGCAATGGGCAGTGCAGATGTGGACCGTATCCTGGGTGCGCCGCAGGACAGCGTTGCCTGGATGTCTTTCACGTCTGCATCTGCGACGCAACGTCCTGCCCGAGCGGATGTTGCTCCGGGAACAGCTGTGTCGCGCCGCCGACGTTCGCGGACTGCGGCGGCAACGGCGGGGCCTGCGTCGCGTGCGACCCGAACCTCGCCGACAACTGCACGGGCGGGCAGTGCATGTGCGGCCCCGGCGCGGCATGCGCGTCGGGGCAGCGCTGCGTGAGCGGCGCCTGCGTGTGCGACGCGACCTCCTGCCCGAACGGTTGCTGCTCGGGGACGACGTGCGTCTCGCCGCCGACGATCTCGAGCTGCGGGACGGGAGGACAGGCGTGCACCACCTGCGATCTCTCACTTGCCGACGGCTGCACCGGCGGGCAGTGCACCTGTGGCATCGGAGCGGCGTGCGCCTCGGGCCAGCGCTGCGAAAGCGGCTCGTGCGTGTGCGACGCGACCTCGTGTCCGAGCGGCTGCTGCTCGGGGACGACCTGCGTCTCGCCGCCGACGATCTCGAGCTGCGGGACGGGCGGGCAGGAGTGCTACGCGTGCCCGCCGGATCGCACGGATGCGTGCTGGAACGGCTCGTGCGTCTGCGGGCCGACATCCTCGTGCAGCCCGGGCCAGCGTTGTGTGAACGGCTCGTGCGTGTGCGACGCGACCTCATGCCCCGATGGGTGCTGTCTTGACGGCCGATTCTGCCACCCGCCCTCGGGCCTGCGCTGCGGGCTGGGCGGGGCCGCGTGCGTGAACTGCACTCCCTTCGGATGCGACGAGGGCTCGGGGACTTGTTACGGATCGTGCAGCGGCGATGCGCAGTGCCTGAGTGGCTATCGCTGCGTGGTCGCCACGGGACGGTGCGTGAGCCTCGACGTGCGTGCCGCGCGGATCACGGCGGCAGGAGTGGTGCAGGACCCATCCGGCTTCGATGTCTCGGGCATCGTACCCTACGATCAGGACGCTTCGTCCGTGGCGTTCGACGGCACGAATTTCCTCGTGGTGTGGAGGGACATGGCGTCGGGAAGCTCGATCCGCGGCATTCGCGTGTCGCCGGGCGGGACGATCGTCGGCGATCCGGGAGGATTCCAGATCTCCACGGGGGGATTCGGCGCGTCCCAGCCCGCGGTTGCGTTGGTCGGATCGAACTACGTCGTGGTGTGGGCGGATACGAGGTCCGGGGACAAGAACATCTTCGCCGCGCTCGTGAACACGTCGGGGACCGTCCTCACGAGCGGCATCCTCGTGTCCGGCGCTTCGGGCGAGCAATCCAGTCCGGCGATCGCCGTCGCGGGCTCGCTCGCGCTGGTGGTCTGGGCGGACCGACGCAGCGGATCGACCTCGGACATCTATGGAGCCCGGGTGAACGCCTCCGGATCGGTTCTCGACTCGAGCGGAGTCGCGATCTCCACCGCGACGGGGGACCAGACGGAGCCGACGGTCGCCTTCGACGGGACGAACTTCGGTGTGGTCTGGTCGGATAGCCGTTCGGGCATCGCGAACAGGGACCTCTACGGGAGCATCGTCAACACATCCGGAGCCGTTTCCCCGTCGATCGCCATTCAAACCTCTCCGTCGAGCCCGAAACGACATCCGGCGCTGGCCTTCGGCAGCTCGTACTACCTCGTCGCCTGGGACGATGCGAGGTCGGGAAACCTGGACATCTACGCCTCGCGCCTGAACACGAGTCTGACTCGCATGGACACCCTCTCGCTCTCGACCGTGGCGGGCGACCAGAGCGAGCCCGCAGTCGCGTGGGATGGTTCAAACTGGCTCGTAGCGTGGAGCGATGCGCGGACTCCCCCGGAGCGGGACGTTTACGGAACTCGAGTGTCGTCGAGCGGGACCGTACTCGACCCGGCCGGAATCGGGATCGCGGTGCGGTCGAAGGACCAGTACGAGCCGTCGGCGGCGTGGGGCGGAGGAGTCTACCTCGTGCCGATGAGCGAATAGAAAAGGGGACAGATCTATTTTCCACTTCTGCGGTCAGCGGCGACCGACGTGACTGCCGCTGCGGCTTCCACGCGTCTCCGTGGCGCGGAAGCGTCCGCCTCCGTATGCTCGAAATCGTGCCGTGGGGGAGGTGACGTGCTCAGAGACTGCCGAGACGTGCGCCGCGTCGCACGAAGGCTCTCGACCCTCTCCGTTCTGGTCGCCACGGCGACGGGGCATGCGGGAGAGGCGGTCTGTCCGTACGACGTCGTCGGCTCCTACCCGTCCTGGGCGCGGTACATCCCGTTTCTTCCATCGAACATTGAATGGAGAGCGGTCACGATCGTCGCCCACGCGTTTGTCGAGGTCCTTCCGGACGCGACATTGCAAGAAGTCGCGGACTACCGGGCAACCAGACCGGCGCTCGTCTCGACCGCCCACGCGGCGGGCCGGAGCGTCCTGGCGGCGGTAGGCGGTTGGGGAGGCTGCACCGGGCTCCGGTTGCAGGCCATCGCCGCCGATCCCGCTCTCCGCGCGACTCTCGCGGCGAACCTCGAGTCATACTGCCGGACGCACGGATACGACGGGGCCACGATCGACTGGGAGTTCCCGGGTGCCGCGTACGCCGCGGAGCCCTTCTGCACGCTCCTGGGAAAGGACACCACGCGGTGCGTCGCCGACCGGGCCAATCTCGTCCTTCTCTCGCAGGCGATCCGAACGCGGTTCGACGCGATCGCCGGGGTGCCGTATCTCCGCCGTGATTCCGGCTGCGGTTTCGTAGCGTACGATGATGCGCAGTCGCTCGACGTCAGAATCCGACCTCGCCGGCTTCCGTGGACTCGCGGGGGCGATGATCTGGGATCTCTCGCGAGACGTTCCGGAAGGAACCCTGCTGCGAGCGGTGTCGTCTTCTCTCTGTTGCGAGCACATCCCGTCCTGCTGCGCCAGCCGGCCGAACACGTACCGCGATGGCGACGGTGTGGCCGGCGAACGGGACTGCGCGCCCCTCGACGCCGGCTCGATCGCCCTCCCCGAGCCGATCCGGGGACTCATGGTCGCCCGGAGTGGGAAGACGGGAGCGTTTCTCGTCTGAGAGGATCTCGCGGCGCACGCCGGCGCCGGCACGGTGTACGATGTAACGGGCGGTTCGCTCGAGGACCTCTGGGCGAGACCCACGGTGGGAACTTGCCTCGCGTACGGCATCGCATCCCCGCCCGTGACCGACGCGCGACCGACGGCTGGAGGGGTGTTCTACCTGGTGCGAGGACGCAACGCGTGCGGTGCATCGTTCGGAGAAGCAGGATTCGACGCAGCACCCCCCTGCCCCTGATCCGCACAAGAATGGGGACAGACCTATTACTCCTCTGGTTCGTCCGTCCTCGGCCGGCCGGGTCCGCGGAATTGGACCCATCGGTGAGTTCGCCGCTCGACGAGATCCGGGAACTTCGCTCCCCCGGTCAACTGCCCGCGCTGCACCGCCAGCCGAATTCGATCCCACTCGCCGTCCGGAACCGAGCTTTGGATCCACTCTCGATGTCGAGCCGCGCGCTCCGAGCGCGTCGCGTCGAGTTCGGCGTAGCCCGGGTCCTCGGCGAACAAGCGGCGAGGGGAAAGACGGATCTTGTCGTCAAAGCTCGACCACCGGTATTGCTCCGGAGAAGCCACCATGCCGGCTCGAACAGGGTTCAGCTCGACGTACCGACAGCAGACCATCAGATAGCGGTCCGTGTCGATCGGGCTGGACTTGAATCGCCCGTTCCAGACCGTTCCGCTGCGCCGCGCGATCGGCTTCACGTACCGCGTGTACCGGCCCGCGAGTCGCTTCATCAGAAGACCGAGGTTGGCAGCGTTCTCCTCGGGATCGACGACGAGATGGACGTGATTCGTCATCAGACAGAAGGCGTAGAGCTTGCAACTCAGTTTCGCCTTCCACTCCTCCGGCGTGTCGAGGTGCCGCCGGTAATCCGCCTCGCCGGCGAACACGGCTACTCGGTTGTGTTCTCGTTGCGTGACGTGATGTGGATGGTGCGGCAGTACAACGCGCGGAGCTCGCTGCATCGAGCATTCCCTGGGAGGCGGATCGGCAGTTTAGCAGATCGGTTGGCGAGTCGAACGTCGTGGCACGGTCGACTCGTCGTGCGAGAAGCCCGGATTCGCGTTTGGCCGGGCGGAACGGGAAAATGAAGAAAATAGATCTGTCCCCTCTTTTCTTGTTGCCGTCGTGGTGATGGCGGCGTGCACGAACGGCGGGGGATCCGTGGACGGAGGGGGCCGGGCCGGACCGAAGGCACTCAAGGTCCGTGTGGCATCGGTGATTGCGCGCGACGTGGTTTACAGGGTTCAGGCTCTCGGGTCGCTCGAGGCCGAGGAGCTGGTGCAGATCACGGCCGAGGTGAACGGGGCCGTCGCGGAGGTGCTCTTCCACGAGGGCGACCGCGTGACGCCTCAGACCGTCCTGCTGCGGATCGACCCCGAGCGGTATCGCCTGGAGGCTGCGCGCGCGGAGGCCGCCTACCGCCGGTCGCTGGCCGACTGGCGCCGGGCGGAATCCGACATGAAGCGCCGCGAGGCTCTGGAGAAGGATCAGCTCGTGGCCGCCGAGGAGCTGAACCGGGTTCGCCAGGAGACCGAGAGGCTGGCCGCGGACACCGCCGCGGCGAAAGCCGCGATGGACATCGCGTTCCTGAACCAGAAACGCTCCGACGTGCGCCCGCAGCGCGCGGGAGTGATCAACACGCGCGGCGTGGACACCGGACAGTTCGTGCAAGCCGGGACCGTCCTCGCGACGCTGGTGGACATCGGTCGCCTCCGGCTGCGGTTCAAGGTCTCCGAGCGCGAGTCGCTCAAGGCGAGCGAGGGGCAAGCGGTGTCGTTCCGCGTCGCGTCCCTCGGGGACCGGGAGTTCACCGCGCAGGTCTACCACGTCGGCGACGTCGCCGACCCAGCGACGCGGCAGGTCGAGGTTCTGGCGTGGGTGCGGAACCCCGGCGTGCTGAAGCCGGGCTTTTTCGCGGAGGTCGCCCTCGAGACCGAGACCCGCAAGCGCGCCGTGGTCGTCCCGGAGGGGGCCGTGCAGGCCAGCGAGCGCGGCTTCGTGGTCTACGCGGTGGACGGCGGCAAGGCCGCCCAGAAACGGGTGCAGATCGGCCTCAGGACGGGAGACGGCTCGGTCGAGATCGTGTCGGGCCTGAAGGCCGGTGAAGTGATCGTGACGGAGGGCTCCGATCGCCTGGCCGACGGCGTCGCGGTCGAGGCGGTGCAAGCCGCGCCGTCTCGCACGGAGAAAGCGGAGCCGAAATGAGCGAGACGAGAAACGGCCGCGGTGCCGAACCGAACGAGGACCCGAGAACGATCGCCACCGGGATGACGCTGGCGGACATCTCGATTCGTAATCACGTCTTCGCCTGGGTCCTGATGTTCGCGCTGATCGGGTTCGGGGTGATCTGCTACACCGGCTTCGGCGACGTCTTTCGCGGTCTGGGAATCAGCCAGAACCCGGACGTGGATTTCCCGATCGTGAGCGTGTCCGTCTCGTGGGAGGGCGCGTCCCCCGAGATCATGGAGACGGACGTCGTGGACGTCCTCGAGGACGCGGTGACCACCGTCGAGGGGATCCAGCAGATCTCCTCCACCGCGCGCCAGGGGCAGGCCAGCATCACGGTCGAGTTCGATCTGGGCCGGAACATCGACGCCGCGCTGCAGGACGTCCAGACGAAGGTCTCGGAAGCGGCCCGCCACCTTCCGCGGGAGATCGATCCGCCGACGATCACCAAGACCAACCCCGAGGACCAGCCGATCATCCGGCTCTCTCTCTCGGGCGACCGCTCCCCGACGTTCCTCGCCGACTACGTCCGCAACGTCATCCGCCCCCAGCTCCAGACCATCGACGGGGTGGGTGACATCCACGTCATGGGGTTCCGCGACCGCGCGGTGCGGGTCTGGTACGACGCGCCGCGGCTCGAGGCCCACGGGCTGACGGTCATCGACGTCAATCGCGCCATCGCGCGCGAGCACCAGGAGGTGCCCGCCGGCCGCATCGAGGGGGCCGAGCGCGAGATGAACGTGCGCGCGGAGGGGGAGGCGATCGACGTCGCGACGTTCCGCGAGCTGATGGTCGCCTACGAGAACGGCGCGCCGGTTCGGCTGCAGGACGTGGCGGTGGTCGAGGACGGTCTCGAGGACCGGCGGCGGGTCGGGCGTGCCATGGGCGAGCCCGCCGTCGGCTTCGGCATCACGAAGCTGCGCGGCGCGAACGCGGTCCAGGTCGGCCGGGACGTCAAGGCGAAGATGGAGCGGATGAGGACGCAGCTGCCCGAAGGGCTGCGCCTCGAGGTCAACTGGGACACGACGGCGTTCATCGAGCGCAGCATCCGCGAGATCCTGTTCACGCTGATGCTGGCCGCGCTCCTCACGGGATTCGTCTGCTGGCTGTTCCTGGGATCCTGGTCCACCACCGTCAACATCCTGCTGGCGATCCCCACGTCGATCCTGGGGACGTTCATCGTCATCTACTTCCTCGGCTTCACGCTCAACACCTACACCGTTCTCGGCCTGACCCTGGTGGTCGGCATCGTGGTGGACGACGCGATCATGGTGCTGGAGAACATCTACCGGCACCGCGAGATGGGCGAGGGGAAGGTCAAGGCCGCGTCGGTCGGCGCGCGGGAGATCACGTTCGCCGCCGCGGCCACCACCCTGGCCATCGTGGCGATCTTCCTGCCGGTGGCCTTCATGAAGGGGATCATCGGCAAGTTCTTCTTCCAGTTCGGGGTCACGATCTCCGTCGCCGTGCTGCTGTCGCTGCTCGAGGCGCTGACGCTGGCTCCGATGCGCTGCTCGCGCTTCCTCGAGATGGAGCGCCGCGGCCGGACTCGGCCGCGCGATGGACGCTCTGTTCCACCGCCTGTCGGCGACCTACCTCAGGGCGCTCGAGCCGGCGCTCCGCCACAGGACGTGGGTCCTCGCGGGAGCCGCAGCCTTCTTCGCGCTGTCTCTCCTCATCGTCCGGCTGCTGCCGCAGGAATTCGTCCCCAGCCAGGACATGAGCCGGTTCACCCTCCGCTTCATCACGCCGGTCGGCTCGAGCCTCGACGCGACCGACCGCTACTTCCGCCAGATCGAGGAGTTCCTGATCTCCCGTCCCGAGGTGACGCTGTTCTCCGGCGCGGTGGGCGGCTTCGGCGGCAGCGAGGTCAACACCGGCAACGCGTTCGTGAATCTGAAGGCGCGCGGCGACCGGCCGCGCGACCCGAAGCTCGGGCGGCCGCTGACGCAGCAGGAGTTCATGGGCGTCGTCCGCGAGTACGCGAACTCGATTCCCGGGGGGCGCGTCGTGCTCCAGGACATCTCTCTGGGCGGATTCAGCCCGTCGCGGGGCGGCGGATTCCCCATCGAGTTCAACATCCGTGGCCCCGACTGGAGCCGACTCGCGGGCGCTGCGCGGGAGATCATGGAGCAGATGCGTCAGTCGGGGATGGTCACCGACGTGGACAGCGACTACCAGGTGGGAATGCCCGAAGTGCAGGTGGTGCCCGACCGCAACAAGGCGGCCGCCCTCGGCGTGAGCATGGCCGCCATCGGTGAGACGGTCAACGCGGCAATCGGTGGGATGCGCGTCGGCAGGTTCAAGGACAAGGGACGCCGCTTCGACATCCGCGTCCGGCTCCTGGCGCCGCAGCGGGACCGGCCCGAGGACATCTCGCGCCTCCTGGTGCGGACGGCCGGCGGCGGGGTCGTGCGCCTGGGGGATCTGATCCGCCTGGACCAGGAGCCGACGCTGCAGACGATCACCCGCCGCGACCGCGAGCGGGCGATCACGATCTTCGCGAACATGGCGGCGGGCGTCTCGCAGGAAGATGCAGTGAACCGCTCGCTCGCAATCACGCATTCGGTTCTGCCCGACGGCTACCGCGCGGTGCTCTCGGGAAGCACGCGAGCCTACCGCGAGTCGTTCCAGTCGCTCTGGTTCGCGTTCGCGCTCGGGCTGGTGGTCGCCTACATGGTCCTGGCGTCGCAATTCAACGCCTTCTCGCACCCGTTCACGGTCCTGCTGGCGCTCCCCTTCAGCATCAGCGGGGCGCTCATCGCCCTCTTTGTCGCCGGCCAGAGCCTGAACGTCTACAGCATGCTGGGGCTGATCCTTCTGATGGGAATCGCGAAGAAGAACTCGATCATGCTGGTGGACTTCACGAACCAGATCCGGGAGCGCGGCGTCGAGCGGCACCAGGCGTTGCTCCAGGCCTGCCCGATCCGACTGAGGCCGATTCTCATGACATCGGTCGCAACGATCGCCGGCGCGCTCCCGCCCGCGCTGGCCTTCGGCCCGGGAGCCGAGGTCCAGAGGCCGATGGCGCTGGCGCTGCTCGGCGGCATGGCCGTCTCGACTCTGCTCACGCTCTTCGTCGTGCCCGCGGCGTACAGCATGCTCGACGACGCGCTGGAGTGGAACACGCGGCGCCGGAGGGAAGAGGCAGGGCTCCTCACCGCGCTCTCGCGATGGAGGCGAGCGCGTTCGCAGTAGAAAACGGGGACAGACCTATTTTCCTATTTTCCCGACTTTGTTCACGCTGCTCGTCGTGCCCGCGGCGTAGAGCGTGCTCGACGACGCGCTAGAGTGGACCGTGTGACGCCGGAGCGGAGAGGCAGGGCTCTTCTCCGCGCTCGGCCGGTGGAGAGCGAGCGCGCTCTCAGCGCGCCGCGGAATAGGCCCGCGGAAGGGCCGGCGGAGTCTCGCGATGCCGATCTACGAATACCGGTGCCGCTCCTGCGGCGAGCGATTCGAGAGGATCGTCGGGGCCGCCGCCGCGCGCCCCTTCTGCCCCGCCTGCGAGAGCCGGAAGGTGGAACGGCTCCCCTCCGCATTCGGCATCGGCGGCGGCAAGGGTGGCTCGGGCGCCTCCGGCGGCGGCTGCTCCGGCTGCAAGCGCCGCTCCTGCGCCACCTGCCACTGAGCCGATAGAAAGGGGACAGATCTATTTTCCCCGGTCCGCGATAGGACGAAAAGCGGACAGTTTCGTCCCGCCCTATGTCAGGAGATCTGGATTCGGGAACGGTGCTGGGTCAAGCACGGCGGCACGTGTGACGAGCTCCGCCACGCACACGAGCCGGCGAACCTCGGCGAGGTCTGGAGCACCGCGACAAGGGACATTCGGAGCTCCTCGCGGGTAACGCCGATTCTGCCGGAGGGGCCGACTTGAGGAACAACGGGTCATCGAAGCTGGACGGACAGCCTCTCCGGCCCGCAAGCACGGGTGCTCATTCGCCGGTTTCCTTGGGCGCGGGAGGGTGGAACGGGCCCTTGCCCGGCCAGACGAAGTGACGGGAGTAGGCCTCTTCGAGCCTGGGATCGCCGGTCTTCGTGAAGCGGAGGCGCTGTTTCGGTCCCTTCCCCCAGCGCATGTAGGCTGTGACGGACGGCACGAGCTTCAGATCGTGCGCGTGGAACCGCAGAATCCGCAGCAGTCTCGAAAGGCGCGTGAGATTGGTTCCGATGACCTTCTCCAGGTAGGGCACGCGGCCCCTGCGCCAGGCCTCGAGCTGCTCCGGCGCGAGCAGGCTCATCCCCACGAGCACGTCCACGGGAGCCACGACCTTGCCCTTCGCGAGGATTGCGGCCACCGCGCGCTCGATCCGCGGATACAGTGGATCGTCCCGGAACGAGGCCACGCTCACCGCGGGCACCCGGGGAGCCGTTTTCCGCGTCACGGGGTTGCGCGCTCGTCCCGGCGCGTCGGTCGGGGAGGAGAACACCGGTTCACAACGATCCTCCGGCCGTTCCGAGCCACGACGGCCTCGCGAAGGATGTCGAGTATTCGTCGGCTGCCACGCGGTCGCTCGCCGGCATCGGCCCCTCTGCCAGCTCGTCCATTGGTCGCCTGCGGTCCGCCGGCCTGCCACCGCGGCGACCGACGTCACGCGGTCCCGGCGACAGCCGGTAGGCCATCACGCGGTTGTCGGTCCACGTGGGGAAGACGACGAGGTTCCGTCCTGGGATCCACGCGAAGTCGGTGATGCGGATTCCGGGAACGCTGGTGTCGAGCAGCCGCGCGACTTGACCCGACGGGGAGATCCGATAGAGGCGCCCCTCGTAGTGCGAGACGAGGAGGTTGCCGGCGTCATCCACTTCGATGCCGTCGAGGATTCCCCCGGGGAGGTCGGCCACCGTGCGGATCTCCTTGGTCGCGAGATCCGCGGACAGGAGGCGGCCGTCGCCGTTGTTCGCCACGAGCAGCCTGCCCCCGTGGACCTTGAGGCCGTTCGGGCGGGCGATCTCTCCCTCGGCGAGCCACTCCTCGACCCGGCCTCCCGCGAGCTTGAAAATCGCGTTCCTGCGCGAGTCCGAGACGTAGACCGCACCGTCCGCGGCCACGGCGACGTCGTTCAGCATCATCGCGCCGGGCACCGCGACTCGCTCCATGACCCGGCCCGTCGCCGTATCGATCGTCACGAGGCTCGAGGGCTCCGCGGCGTACAGCCTGTCGCGGAAGACCGCGAGGCCGGTGGGGTTCTTCAGCCCCTCGGCCCAGCGTAGCGCGTCGATCTTGCCGTCGAGCGTCAGCCTGGAGACGAACTGCTTTCCCCTCGTCGGTACTCGGGTTGTATCCGTCGTAGTTGGAGACGTAGACGACGTCGCGGGCCGGATCGTACGCGGCCGACTCGGGAGTCCGAAAGTCCCGCGGGGTCTCCCATGACTTCTCGATCCCCGGCTGACGAAACACCGCGGTGCCGTCCTGGCAGACGAAACCCCACCCCCCGAAGGTCTCCGTGACGAGGAGGAGGAGCTCGTTGTCTCCCTTCTCCAGGGGCAGGTAGACGGCGTCGAACGTCCCGACGATGCCCAGGAAGGAAGGATCCCTGGAGCGGTAGGCGCTCTCGCCCGAGAAGAGGAGGCGGCCGTTCAGGAAGACGCTGACCTCGTCGCTGTATCCGAACAGGAGCTTGCGCGTTTCCTTGCGCTCCGCGCGGACCACCGTCCTGGCGAAGACCGAGTCCGGCTCGCCTCCCGACCTGGCGAAGACTCGAGAGATGTCCACGAGCCCCGTCCGATCAGCCTTTACGTCCCGCCAGACGATCGGTTGCAGCTTCTGCCCGCTCGGCGGCCGCTCGGGGTCGACCTGGCGGGCCGGGAAGGGCTGCGAGATCTGCCACTCCGTGAGGAGACCCGGCGGGGGATCCATCGCTGGCGACGGATCGAAGCGCAGCTCGTCGTCCCGGCGGTAGACGAATCTCGAGAAGCACGCGGACCCGTCCCTCGGACCCATCACGCCGATCGTTCCCCTGCTGGCCCCGCGCTTCAGCTCGGGAATCAGAAGCGCCGGCCGGAGCGCGTCTCCCAGGAACACCCGCGCCTGCGTCCCGGAAACCTCCAGCTTCAAGTGGATCCACTGATTCGGGGGGATGCTCGCCGGCGCGGTGAAGCCTTCGCCGCTGTACAGCTGCCATCCGTCCACCCCGTTGAAGGAAGGAACGTACTGGAGGGCGTCCGGGTAGAGACCCGCCCGATGCGGACGGAGGTAGAACCTCTCGTAGTTGCCCGGCGATTCCATGCGGAAGACGATCCCGGGATACGAGCGGGCCCCGGTGACCGCCACGTCCACCTCGATGACGCCGTTCTCGAACTCAGCCTCCTGGAGGTAGGCGGTCCCCATGAGGCACTTCCTTCCGAGGATCTCCGTTTGTTCGGCCTCGGTCAGCATCCAGCGCTCCGGGCTGAAGTCGACGGGGCCTCCTTCGCCGGACGAGCCGGCGATCGAGACGGCTAGGAACAGCGACAGCGCGGCGAACGCGAAACGATAGCGACGGATGCGCATGGATCTTCACCTCCAGCACGAACCGCAAGAGGCTCGCGTTGCCGTGTCCTTCACTCTGGTGGCTCCGGCACGGTCCGCGGCGCCGCACCGTATTCCACGAAGTACTGTTCCGTCAGGAAGTCATGCACCTTGACGGGCCTCAATCCCGCCTCGGCCATTTCCGCGTCCACGATCTGCCGGGAGATCTGTTGCTCCGGCGGGGGCCCCCACGGCCGCTGCTCGAACGGTTTCGGGATGTAGTCGATGACGACGACCCGCCCTTCGGGGGCGAGCCCTGCCCGCAGCTTCTTCGCGTAGTCGGCTCGGTTCTGAACGTAGTGGAGCGTGTCCACCATCAGGATCGTGTCCACGCCTCCGGCCGGGAGCTGGGGATCGTCCTTCGGGACCTTGACGAGCCGCACGTTGGCCAGCTTCTCGGACTTCACGCGCTTGTCGAGGTGGTCGAGCATCTCCTGCGCGATGTCCATCGCCCAGACGACGCCGGAGGGTCCGACGGCCTTTGCGACACGGATCGTGAAGTAGCCGGACCCGGCGCCCACGTCCGCCACCCGCTCGCCGGGGCGTAGCGCCAGCGCCTCCATGACCCGATCCGGCTTCTGGAACTGCTCGCGCTCGGGCCGCTCGAGCATCGCGATGTAGCTCCTCGCCCAGATCGCTCGGGCGATCGCCCGGAACCGCTCCTGCTCGCGGATGCTCTCGAAGGCGTCGTCCTTCCGCAGGCCGAAGGCGTCCCCGAAGCCCGCGTCGGCTGCCCTCTGGAGCCACTCGTAGGCCTGCTCGGAGTGGCCAAGCAGGCAGTGCATGCGGGCGATGTCGTACAGCGCGTCGACGTGCTTCGGTTCCGCGATCTCGTTGCGCTTCTCGGCAGCCGCGAGCGCGTCGGCGTAGTTCCCGCTCCTGTAGGCGCGCGCGAAATCCGCTTCGAGCTTTCCCGTGTCCGGAGGCGCGCCCTCGCCGGCCCGAGAGGTCGCAGCCGTCAGGGATGCGATGCAGAGAATCGAGGCGACGCGGCAGAGGCGAGCTAGTCTTCTCATGATGCCGGCTCCGGGAACGTTCATTCGGTCGTCCCGAGCGCCTCGCGCGAAAGGCGGAGCGACCCGTCCGATCATACTCCCCCTCCCGCACGACGCGGTTCGGTTGTCGTCAAGTCGGTACGTCAGAGCGGCCGTCGAAGTTTCGAGAAATGGGGACGGATCTATTTCCCTTTCCGTTCCTCTGATGCCCGACGATAGGATCGCATCGCCTGTTGCCTCCGGCCACAGATGCCGCCTGATCCGTGAGCGCCACGACGGTCTTCGGGACCCAGATTCCGGCCGGACTCGCAGCTCCTGTCCGGGCGATGGCCGCGCAACCGCTTCAGATGACGACACACCGAGGGTATTGCGTCTCTCCCGGCATGTAGTCGATGTGAAAAACGGGGACAGATCTATTTCTCTCTATTTCTCTCACCCGTCGCCTGTCTCCGTTCAACGGCGCGATTCTGAATTGCAGATTTGCGAAATTGCGAAATTAGATCTGTCCCCTTTGTTCCCTCACGTCGGTACGTCAGAGCGGCCGTCGAGGTTTCGAGAAATGGGGACAGATCTATTTCCCTTTCCGTTCCTCCGAAGCCCCGCGATAGGATCGTATCGCCTGTTGCTTCCGGCCACAGATGCCGCCCGATCCGTGAGCGCCACGACGGTCTTCGGGACCCAAGTTCCGGCCGGACTCGCAGCTCCTGTCCGGGCGATGACCGCGCAACCGCTTCAGATGACGA
This sequence comes from Terriglobia bacterium, assembly GCA_963699985.1. GTDB lineage: Bacteria > Acidobacteriota > Polarisedimenticolia > Polarisedimenticolales > CAVOVZ01 > CAVOVZ01. The sequence continues at coordinate 301,818 of CAVOVZ010000017.1, read as the reverse complement.
GGCAACGAGGGTGTTGCGCCTCTCCCGGCATGTAGTCGATGCACTGCCGATCACGCTCGGCGGCCTGGCTGACTTCTCCCCGCGCTTCATGCGCAGTTCCGGCGACAAATGGGGACAGACCTATTTCTTCATTTCTTACCTACCGTTGCGTCTCGAAGGCTGCAGGGTAGCTGTGACTTCTGCGTCCGAGCAGGACACCCACCGTTGCCGGTGCGTGCATCGGGTAGGCTGGCCGTCCGAACCAGGCAATGGACGGCCGAGGACTTTCACCTCCGGGACTTGCAGCCTGATCGGCTGCTCCCAGAGCTCGAACCTGCTGCAGCAGCGGACCTCTACACGGCGCGCCGGGATAGGTCTGGCCGGCATGCTCCCCACCGCGCAACTGCCGTATACTCCAGCTTCTTGGAAACGGGCGCCGTCACCCTGTCTAGCGTGTTCCTACACATGCCTGGCGTGGAGAGACACCGGACGGCCAACGCCCCCCACCCCGGCAGCGGGGGCCGGGAGTTGAACGGACCAAGCGAACGGGTCATCTCGTGATGTGGAGTTCCGATCCATCTTGACGCGCCCGAGCTTCGGCCCGGCGCGTAGGAGGTTTGGCCATGAACCGTCGCGTTGTCTTCGTGCTGGCACTGCTGGTCCTGCTCGCGCCCGTCTCCCCTCCCGTGTTCGGCTGGGGATCGGCGACGCACGCCTACATCGCGGACCACATCGGCTCGAACGTCGAGTCTCTCAACATCGAGGAGATGTACGGGGCGATGGCTCCGGACCTGTTCCAGGCCGACCTGAGCCTGGCCTTCGACCCGCTCCTCGCGTACTACACGCATGGCGCGCCCGGCCAGGAGGGCTTCATGGCCGTCTGGGACGCGGCGCGGCCACGGGCCGAGAAAGCTTGCGGCTTCGGCTGGGTCAGCCACAACAACGTGTGGGGCGACGACTCCACGGCGCACGATCCGATCGACGGTTACGTCATCGAGAAAGCGGCCGCCCTCGATGCGGCCCTCGACGCCGCCGGCGTCTGGGCGCTGATCGAGCAACAGATCGGGTTCCCGCTCCCGCTCGAGGATCGCTTGCTCTTCTGCCACATCGTCGTCGAGGCCGACGGCGACATCGTGCTCCGTCAGGCGGATCCACAGCTCGGCGAGCGCGTGATCGGCGCGGCCCTGCTTCGCTCGCCGGCTGTCCCCCGCCTGCTCGCCGCCGCCATGGAGGGCGCCGATCCGGACGTGGTCGAGACCATGGAGGGACGTTTCCGCCAGTACATGCTCCTCTATGGCGCGAGCCTCGCCCAGGACGACGAGACCGCGACCCGGATGCTCGCCGCGGATGTTGCGCGCCAAGCGCTGGGATACCTCGCCTTCGTGCATCCCGATCTGCCGATCGACCCGCTCAGAGGTCCGGTCGAGGCGCTCTCGCTGGCCGCGATGCAGGCGGCGTTCCCGCTGTTGGATGATTACGTCCCGGCCGTGAACGAGACGATCCAGTTCGTCTCCTGCCAACTGGCCGCCCACCACGTCGCCGATGGGAAGCCCGGAGGCCACGGCGGCGGGAGACACTAGAACGACAGACCGGGGTTCCGAGGGTTCCTGGGGTTCGCGTCTCGAACGGGTGGCTTTCGGGATAGGCGCTTGGTAGGCGGAGTTTCCCAAAGAGCTCAGCCGCTGTGACACCGAGCGCACCCACACCGGGGTGCCGCCCCACGAGCACTCCGCGGGCTCGGACGGCTGTCAGGGACACGCGCTCCGGCTGTGGTCGTCCGCCGTGAGGCCGCAGAGGCCGGCGGCGGTCCATGTCTCCGCCACGTCGACGGCCCCGTCGAATCGGAAGCCGGGGTGCCCTGCCGTCGTGCCGCTCGTCCAGAGAATGTTGAACCACACGTTGTCCAGACCGTCGGCGGCGATGGTCGCCGCCCGCCGTTGCCCGCATCGGCCTCCGAGTAGAGGAGGCCCAGCCCCGTTTACAGGTTCCCCTTGGCCGTGTCCGCCGTTTCCAGCTTCGTGCCCGTTTAGGTTCGCCATAACGAGGTCGGGCCTCCCCCCTCACAGACCCGGGCGTGCGGAATTACCGCACCCGGTTCCTCAAGCGTGACTCGTCTCACTGGTCCAGGAGCGAGTGATGCGGGGTCGCAGCAGCGGGTGCCGGAGCAGAAGCAGCGCGTAGGAGTACCAGTCCAGGGTCTTCCCTCGGGTTCGCCGGTTCAGCCACTTCTTCCAGATGCGCCGGACCACCCGGTAGAACCTCCAGATGCCCTGGTAGTTCGTCGGGCGGCCGTAGTATCCAAAGTGTCCCCGCAGCTTCGCGTTGAGCACCTTCTGCTGCTCCTCCACAGGGTCATGCCTGTGGGCCTGGCACCAGGTCGAGACCTCGGCCAGGCTTCGCCGCAGACGCTTTCGCATCGTCCGAACGTGGATGGTGAAGCGCCCTCGGCGGCTTCGGGCCGCTACGTGCGTGAAGCCGAGGAAATCGAACGTGGCCGGCTTCCTCCCCCCGGGCTTGGCTGCCTCTTCCAAGGCCTGCCTCCCAAACTCTATGAGCCGGGTTTTCTCCGAGTGCAGAGTCAGCCCGTACTTCGCGAACCTCTTGTTCAGAACCACCAGCACCCTCTCCGCGTCCTCCCGGTACTGAAAACAGAGGATGAAGTCATCGGCGTACCTGATTTCATAGGCCTCCCCCCGCAGGCGGGGCTTGACGACCTCCTCGAACCACTGATCGAGCACGTAGTGGAGGTAGATGTTGGCCAGTAGAGGGCTGACGACCTGCCCCTGACCCGTCCCTGTCTCGGAGACGAGAAGCCGTCCATCGTCGATGACGCCGATATGGATCCAAGGGGCTATCCATTTCGCTCTCGTAGCCCCTACATCTTGTGGCCGGGGTGCCGGCCGCGCTTCACCAACTTGGCATAGGACGCGGGGCCGACCTGCACGGCCTGTTGTACAAGCCGATAGAAGAGCAGGCCCCGCGCCTTGGAGCCACGGCGGTTGAAACGGAACGCGAACTCGTCGAGGTAGTAGTCGAGGTGCTTCCGGCTGACGGCGCCGTGGTGTGTTCCGAGGAGCCAGCGCTTCAGTAGCGCGGCGACGCGGTGCACTCCGGGCATCGCTACATGTGCCGGGTCGAGGGTGGCGCAGAGCAACGTCTTCTGCCTCGTGTACCCATGCTGCGGAAGATCGCTGTAACCCTTCCAGCCGTCGGTGTGCACGACCGAGCCAGGTTCGACGGCCTCAAGAACGAACGGGGTGAGACTGGCGGCTGACACGTCTGGGATCTGGCGTAGCCTGATGCGCCCGAACCCCTTTGGTGAAAGCACTTCCACCGCGATCGCGATGATCGCTTTGGTCTCCGTCTCACGTCCATGAACGGTCTTCTCGACGCCACCCACGTAGGACTCATCGATCTCGACCAAACCACGGAGTTTGTCTCGTCCTGGGCGAACCATGGCCCGGCGCATCTTGTGCAGCCATGACCAAGAGGTCTGGTAGCTCCCCAGCCCCAGAGCGCGCTGGAGACCCAACGCACTCCCCCCATGCTTCTGGTTGGTCACGAACCACATGGCCTGGAACCACATGCGCAACGGCTTCCGGGCGCCCTCAAAGATCGTGCCCGCAGTCACTGACGTCTGACGCTGACAAGTACCGCACCGCATTTGGCCACGAGCCGTCGGCCACGCCTTCTGACCTCCGCAGGCCGGACAAATGAACCCACTGGGCCAGCGAAGCTGCTCCAGGAACTCGCGGCACGCCGCCTCTGACGAGAACCACTCGTCAAACTCCTGCAGCGTCCGCGGATAGTCGACGCCGCCGACTGGATGGGAGGGCCGGTCGTCCACCCCCATATCTTGGGGCTACGAGAGCGAAATGGATAGCCCCTTGGATCCATTTCCGAATCAGTCGGAGGATACTGCCGTCCTGCACCCGTCTCCCCACCATCTCCATGAGCAGGTTTCTCACGATAGAGTCAAAGTAGCCTCGAATGTCGGCTTCCAGAACCCATCGGATCGGCCGCCTACAAACGATGCGACCGACATCATCGAGGGCATTGTGTGGACTGCGCCCCGGCCGGAACCCGGACGAACACTCGAGGAAATCCTGCTCGTAAATCGCGTTGAGCAGTTCGACCATCGCCTTCTGCACGATCTTATCCTCCAGGGACGGAATCGAGATCGGTCTCTGGTTCCCGTCCTCCTTCGGGATATAGACCCTGCGCAGGGGCTGTGCCCGATACCGCTTGCTCCGGAGCCGCTCGTGGAGCTTCTGGATGTTCCCTTTCGCGTCTGCCTGGTATTCCCTGTACGTGACACCGTCCACTCCCTCGCTTGCGTCCTTCCGCAGACCTTCGAACGCGCGCTGCAACGCCTCCGGCGTGAGCAGATGAGCGATGGAGAGAAATTGCCGCTTCCTGTCCCCCTTGGCCAGTTCGGCTATGCGGTTGAGTTCCGTTGACATGTTTCTCCGATCTCTGTGTATCGCCATGTCTCCGTCAGCCGCTGCGTCCACTTGCTCGCCCCTTTCCTCCAGTGGGTCCCGGCCGCGCCAGTTCCCCACCTTCCTCGGTACTACGGGGTTGTAAGACTCCTCCCGCGCCATCGGAGCGGCCCTCCGGTCTCCCTTGGGCCATCCCTACCATCCCGATCTCGGGGTGGAGCACAGGAGGTCTCCCAGGTTCCTGGGGAATCCCTTTGGAAGCGTGCCCCGGGCTAGGGACTCCGGCGGCTCGTTTAGCGACCTCGCGGTAACGGTCGCCCCGATGCTGCCTTCCGCCAGGCTAACGGCGTCGGCATCCGCAACGATATACGATTTCGGAGCTGACCCTCGCGGCCCACTTCCTCGCTGTCTACGCTTCAACCCCACCAGTCGCCCGGTGAGGAGCAAGACTCGCTTCCGGCCTGCCCGCTACGACTTTGGCCGGGCTGGACTTTCACCAGCTGGACTCCGTCGAAAGGTTTCACTCGCTCATGGTGAGATCCCCCTTCCCCAAGCTTTGCCTGGCGCGATAGCCCGGATTATTCATGAAGAACCGTAGCGAGACCGACTTCGGCGAGCTCAGTCGAGTCGCGAAGATGCCCGTCCTGCTTGGCGCCCGCAGGGGCTCGGGCCCGAGACGTACTGTGCCGTACGTCGCAGGGCCGGAGACCCGAGGACGTCAAGCAGGATGGGCAGATTCGTGGTCGCAGTAGGTTCTTCATGAATGATCCGGGCTAGGCGCACCCCGCGTACCCTGAGTAGTCGCCGAGGGTCCCGTAGACAATGGCCGCATCGGAACCCGAGCAGGGCTCGGGGTCGTAGGTCACGTCGATCTGACCGGCGATGCCCACGCTCCTGGAGAATCGGGCGGCGGTGCCGATGAGCTTGCCGTCGGCCACCGGGGGTGGAATGGTCTGGTCGTGCAGCTCGACCATTCCTTGCGGGGGCAAGCTCCACCCGGCCAGGCCGGTGTGGTCCGGGGCGTAGCGTCGGATCTTGAAGACCAGATTGCCGTTCGGCTGGGTCCCCTGCGTCACCGGTCCGCCGGCCGTGACAGGGTTCACGTATCTCCAAAGCGTCTCACCGGAGGCGCCGACCTCGAAGAGGACGCCGCTCGGTCCGACGCAGATGAGCGTGTTGCCGTTCGGCAGGCGCTGGGCGCCGGAGATGTTCTGACCGTAGAAGTCCGTCGGAGTCGCGGCCATGTAGGTCCAGGTCGCCCCCGTGGGACCGTAGGCCGCACCGGAATCGAGCGCATAGTGACCGCTCGCGTCGACGGGCGGAGTGATCTCGTCGACGGTGGAGTAGTTCGTCCCACCGATACGACCAAGGCCGTTGTTGAAGATCGAGATGTCCCCCGCGCCGGGGTAGCCGGTCGGGATCCACTGCGCGTCGTGCTGGCCGAAGAGCTTCTGCTGAGCGGTGGTGCCCCGCCGGTATACCACCGGGTTGCCCCAGCGGTAGAGGAGGTCGCCGCCCTTCACGCCGTTCCCCCCCCCCGTGTGGCCGGCCGCCTGCGCCGTGGTGGTGCTGTGGTCGATCACCCAGATCTCGTTCATCCCGTGGGAGCTGATGAGGATCTGGTCGCGGGCCGGGTTGTAGTCGATCGAGTTGCAATGGGTCCAGTCGGGGTTCGAACCGGTGGTGGAGTAGTTGAGGTCCACCAGCTCGGGGTGGTCGGCGACGGTGCCGTAGTTCGCCTTGCTCGAATCGTAGTCCTGGATCAGGTGGTCCCAGAGATGCCACTCCCAGACGATCGTTCCGTTCGTTGTCCCGTTCGGCTGCACCTCGACGACATGGTCGGGCCAGAGACCCTGCGCGGTGACGAGGGTCGGTCTGCGTCCCGCGGCGATCGCCTGGGTTCGGGTTTTCGACTCCCAGGCGATAAGAAGCGTGTTGCCGTTGGGGAGTCTCTCGATGTCGTGGTGCTGGCAGTGCAGGGTGCTCGAGTAGGCGAAGTCCCACAGGACGGTCCCGTCCCAGTCGATCTCCTGGACACGCCCGCCGCTGCCTCCCGCTGTGAAGACGGAGTTATGTACGTTCGCCGTCCGAAGGAGGTGGCCGTTCTCCAGGAGATAGGCCGACCGACTGGCCTGTCTGGTAGGCAGACGGCCACGAATGGACGAGAAAGCCGGCGTTGTCGATCAAGTAGGTATTCGTTGAGTCGTTCGGCGCGAAGAGCGTATAGCCTGGCCAGGAGCTCGACGTGTAGAGGAACAGGCCAACGGTTTGATTCGTGGCCGCACTCAGCACCGTGCCGGCGAGCAGCGCGACCAGTGTGACGTGGGTGAGGAACTTCGTCATGATGGGCTCTCTTGTCGCTGCCCGCCGGAGTCGAACCTCTCTCCTTCGCGCTCCGATCACGGACAGGCGTCTCGCCCGTGGTCGTCCGCCATGACGCCGCAGAGTCCCGCGGCGTTCCAGGACCTCTCCACGTCTACCGTCGCGCTCGACCCGTAACCCGGGTGACCCGCCGTCGTACCGTTCGTCCAGACGATGTTGAACCAGACATTCTCCAGGGCGGAGGCGTCGAAGCTCGTCGTCCCCGAGTTGCCTGCGTTGCTCTGCGCGCATCCCTGATAGGTCGAGAAGTTCTCGAGATTCCCGTAAAGGATGATGGCGTTCTGGGCGACGCAGGCGCCAGCGTCGTAGGTGACGTCGATCCGGCCGGGGATCGTGGCGTTCCTGGAGAACGTCGCCGCGACCCCCGCCACCTTTCCGTCCGCGACAGGAGGCGGCGCCGAGGAAGATGCCCCGACGGTCACGTCCTGGGTCGTGGCGGAGACCAGGCCGGCCGCGTCGGTGACGCTGAGGGTGACGGTGTGCGTGCCCGCGGCGAAGCTGTGGATCGGGCTTGCCCCGCTTGCCGGCGTCCCGCCCAGGTCCCAAGCGTAGGCGTAGGGTGACGTCGCGCCGGAGGCGCTCGCGGTGAACGTCACGGGCGTGGCGTCGGTCGGGGACGACGGGGAGAAGGTGAATCCGGCGCGCAGGGGGCCCGCGCCTCCCCGCACCAGGCGGACATAGTTGGTGACGCGGATGACGTCGCCCTGCGGCCCGTGGCCATAGGCAGATCCCCCGCTACAGGCGGTGCCGAGGTAGAAACTGGTGGGGCTGCCGCTCTTGGGGTCGCTGCGCTGGGCCCCCGCGCCATGGACGTCCCGGAGGGCGTAGCAGGTGTTCGTGCCGATCTGCTGCCAGCCCAGTGACCGGCCGAAGCAGACGTAGACGCCGTCCCCGCCGCCGCCGTACGCCGCATGGGTCGTCGACGCCCAGTACCACGGATAGTCCGTCGCGCTCCCTCCTTCGTTGGTGAACGACGAGACCTGGAATACCGGGTCGATGGCGGCCGAGCCGGTGGTGTCGGGAGAACGGGTGTAGTCCAGAATGCCCTGGAGTTCCTTGGCGTTGGGCATCCGCCAGTCGCTGTACCCGAGGTAACCCGCGGCGTTCCTGGCCTGCACCCAGGCGAGGGCGTCCTCCCAGTTCATGGCGCTCCCGCTGTCTGGCTGGGCCCATAGGAGCCCCGTGGCGCGGTCGGTGATGGTCCCTTCTCCGTTGTCGACGAAGTTGTTCAGGCCGTAGCTCGCGTTGCCGCGCACGCACTGCACGAAGAAGGTCTTGCTCGCGCCGCCCGGCATGGTCAGGTCGTATCCTTTGATCCTGCCGTCGGCGAAGTTGACGCCGAAGAGCTTCGTGTACCCGGAGTCGGAAGGGTTGAGGACGTAGACGTTGCTCGAGGCATACTGCGAGTCGATGACCCGCTCGCCGGCGCTCGTGTCCCCGTAGGCGAAGTCGAAGTAGGCGCGGTCGATGAACGGCGTCAGCACGGAGGTGTCGGTGCCGGTGTAGCTGCTGGGGTCGGTGCCCCGAAAGTCCATCAGCGAGTAGAGCTCCTCGATGGTCGGCAGACGCCAGTCACTGAACCCACCGTAGTGGGCGGCATTGAGCGCCGCGGGGCGTGCCTGAGCCTGGGTCCAGTTGAGCTTGTCGCTGGAGTTGATGGTCCCGTTGGCATTCGTGTCCGGCGTGTCCTGCCAGGTTAGCCCCGTCACGTTGTCGTAGACGGTCAGCCCGTCCGCGCTCTTCGTGAACCGCGGCTGGTAGCCCTGGAACTGGCTGTCCTGTCCATGGAAGGACTGGCCCGTCGAGGGACAGGTGATGGCCGCCGAGGCGCCGTAGCAGGCGGACTGCATCGTGTCCACCACCGGGTAGGTCGCCTGGATCACCTGCACGCTCGTGTCCACTGTGAGCACGGCAGCGTCCGACGCGGCGGATCCGTAGTCGTTCGTGACGACGCACCGGTAGCTCCCGGCATCGCCCGTCGAGACCGAGTTGATGATGTAGGAAGCACCGTCCGCATCGCCAATGTTCTCCAGGTCCTTCTGCCACTGGTAGTCGAGAGGCGCAGTCCCGGACGCGACGACCGTGAACGAGACGGCGGCGCCGACGGACACGGTCTGCGATTGAGGGTGCCGTGTGATCACGGGCGGCGAGTTCGGCGGCAACGCGACCGTGAACCCCCCGGTTTTCGAGAAGGTCAGCGAGCCGTTCGGGGTCGTGAAGTTGACCGCGCAGTCCTTGGCCCCCGGCGTTTCGCCGGCGGGGATATTGAAGACCGCAGTGACGACGTACTGGCTGGAGTGCGTCGCGGATGTCCCGGTGAGGGAACCAATCGTCACGCTCGTCGGCAGTATGCCGGCCGGCGGCGCCGGCGGGACGTCGGTGTCCAGCGTGAACGTCACGAGCAGCCCCGTCGTTCCTTGAACCGCAGAGTTGGGGCTGACCGTTGTGATCTGGTTCTGCGCCGCGACGGGAGTCCCACCGAAGGCGATCGAGGCGAGCAGGGCTGCTGCAAGGCCCCACGCCGCCCGGAATTCTCGCTGTTCGCGCCTCCGTAGCGAATCGAATGCCCTGGCACGCATCGTCTATCTCCTTGGGCGGTCTGCCGGCGGCGGCGGCCCGGAATGGTCTGGAAGCGAAGCACTCAGCGGGAACGCCGGCCGACCGGCGGCGGCGTGCTGCCGGAGAAAACGGGGACAGATCTATTTCTCCCCAGAGCCGCTCCTCCTCGGCCGGCCCGGTCCGCGGAATTCGATTCGCCGGCGGGTGCGCCGCTCGACAAGATTCTGGAACCGAACGCCCCCGGTCAGCTGCCCGCGCTGGACCGCCAGCCGGATCCGCTCCCACTCGCCGTCCGGGACCGACGTCCGGATCCACTGCCGATATCGCGCCGCGCGCTCCGAGCGCGTCGCGCCGAGCTCGGCATAACCCGGATCCTCGTCGAGCAAGCGGCGAGAGGACGGACCGATCTTCTCGTTGAAACTCGACCACCGATACTCCTCCGGGGACGCAACCATCCCGGCACGGACGGGATTCAACTCGACGTACCGGCAGCAGGCCATCAGATAGCGGTCCGTTTCGATGGGGCTCGACTTGAATCGCCCGTTCCAGACCGTTCCGCTGCGCCGCGCGATACGATTGACATAGCGCGTGTACCGGCCTGCCAGCCGTTTCATCAGCAGACCGAGACTGGCGGCGGCGTCCCCGGGATCGATGACGAGATGGACGTGGTTCGTCATCAAGCAGAAGGAGTAAAGCTTGCAGTTCAGCGTCGTCTTCCACTCCTCCAGCGTGTCGAGGTAGAGCCGGTAGTCCGCCTCACCGACGAACACGGTTGCTCGGTTGTGTCCCCGTTGAATGATGTGATGCGGATAGTGAGGCAAGACGACGCGCGGCGGTCGCGGCATCGGACGAACCCAGGGAGGCGGGACCACAGCTCAGCATACCTCCTGGCGGGCCGAGCGTCACGGCCGCGTCGTCTCGTCACGCGATCCGTTCGGATTCTTGCGCGCCTCGCCGGGAAATAAATCTGTCCCCTTTTCGCCCGTCAACTTGCGAGGGCTCCGTAGGCCCAGCCCGTCATGGTCGCCATGCCGATCACGAGCGCCACGTAGGTGGCGGTTTTCTTCGGGCCGAGATAGGAGTTGATGACGAGCATGCTCGGGAGCGACAGCGCAGGCCCGGCGAGCAGAAGCGCCAACGCGGGCCCCTGCCCCATCCCGGATCCGAGCAGCGTCTGCAGAATCGGCACCTCCGTCAGGGTCGCGAAGTACATGAACGCCCCGACGACGGACGCGACGAAGATTCGCGGCGAGCGAGTTCCCGCCGACGACGACGCTCACCCAGGACGACGGGATCAACCCGGCGTCGGTGCCCGGCCGGCCCATGAGCCATCCGGAGACCACGATGCCGCCGAGCAGCAGCGGCGTGATCTGCTTCGCGAAGCCCCATGTCGCCTGGAGCCATCCCGTCAGCTCGTCGCGCCGGAACCAGCGCGCGATCATCCACCCGAGCGCGCCAAGCAGCACGACCGTCAATGGCCAGTGGATGCGATACAACGCCGCGAAGAAACCGACCTCGCGGTTGGGGGCGCCCCAGTTCGCGAACACGAGAATCGCGACCAAGGTCCCGAAGAAGAGGGCGTCCCGCCGCGGGCCGCGCTCCGACGCTCCGACCGCGGCCTGCGCAAAGGGATCCGGACCGTTCGCCAGTCGGGCCGCGTCCTCCTTGCGGAAGATCGCCGCCATGATGAGCCCAACCACGAAGGCGAAGGCGACCGCGCCCACGGCCCGCGCCAGTCCGAGCCGAACCCCGAGGACCCGCGCCGTGAGGATCATCGCGAGGACGTTGATGGCGGGCCCCGAGTAGAGGAACGCCGTGGCGGGCCCGAGCCCCGCCCCGCGGCGGTAGATCCCAGCGAACAGCGGCAGGACGGTGCAGGAGCACACCGCGAGAATGCTGCCGGAGACGGACGCGACGCTGTAGGCTACGACGCGGCTCGCCGAGGCACCCAGATACCGCATCACCGCGCCCTGGCTGACGAACTGCCCGATCGCTCCCGCGATGAAGAAAGCCGGCACGAGACAGAGGATCACATGCTGCCGTGCGTAGTCCTTGACGAGGAACAGCCCCTCCAGGAAGGCGGTCTGCGTTCGCGGCGCTTCGATGGGCAGGAAATACGCGACGCCGAACGCCGCGAGGAGGATGACGAGCTTCGTCCGCTCCTTCACCGGGGCGCTCCGGGCGAGTCGAGTCCCAGAAGCCGGCGCACTTCCTCGGTCTTCGGGATGTGTCCCGACAGGACCACGCGTCCGTCGAAGACGATGGCCGGACTGCTCAGGACGCCGAGCTCGACCATTCGATCGATCGATGCGTTCTTCTGCACGAGACAATCGATCTTCGCCTCGTCGACGACGTGTTGAACGACCCGATGGGTCTCGTGGCAACGCGGGCAGCCCGGGCCCAGGATCTCGATGACGCTCACGGGAGTGGTCATGGCTTCTCCTCGATCTACAGATTCAACCCGACGATCCGGGTCGCTACGAAGTAGAGTCCGATCAGGACGAAGACGGCGCCGGTGGACACCCGAGCCCAGCGCTCGACCCGCGTCAGAGCCTGGTATACCCGACCGAGCTGACGCACGCCGAGACTCAGCAGGACCGCGAAGACGACCACGGGGAGACCGGTCCCCAGCCCGAAGCACGCCGGCACGACGATCCGGGAGCCCGAGCTCACCGACAGCGGGACGAGGCTTCCGAAGAACAGCCCCGCGGAGATCGGGCAGAAGGACAGCGCGAACAGGATGCCGAGGATGCCGGCCCCCGCGAGACCCGCGCGCGCCGCGCGCTGTCGGAGCGCTTCTCCCCTCCCCCCCCAGTCGAGTCTCGGGAGCCGGATCCACCCGAGCAGGAAAGCACCGATGACGAGCAGGAGAGGTCCGAGGATCCGGTTCATCCCGTCCTGCAGAAACGCAGCGACGGCGGGAATGGACAGGAGGCTCGACACGACGAGCACCGCCACCGCGACGTAGGCCGCGACGCGGCCGAGGGCGTAGAGCGCCCCGGAGGCCAGCACCCGCGCGCCGCTCGTGAGGTCCTTCCCGATGTAGGAGATCGCGGCGACGTTCGTCGCGAGCGGACAGGGGCTGATCGCCGCGAGCAGGCCGAGCCAGAACGCGGTCAGGGAGGCGGCGACCAGCTGGCTCACGATCGCTTCTCGAGATACGCCCGCACCTCGCTCTCCACGTACTGGCGGAACGCCGTCTCGTCTCGCAGGAGCTCCCAGATCTTCGGAAGGTTCTTCCAGCGCATCTGCTTTCCGCTCGCGACGTCCACCACGACGAGCGACTTCGTGTACAGTTTGTAATCCTCGATGAAATGCTGGTTGGGAGGATCGTCGGTGTTCACCGCCTCCCATTCCAGACTCCCGTCACCCAGCTCTCGCTCGAAGCTCGCGCGGATCGCCTCGGCGGAGAGCGCCTCGATCTTCCTGCACGAGGCACAGCGCTGCGTCGTGTAGAAGTAGTAGACGCGAACCACATGCTTCCCCGCCGCAGGGTCGGGATTCGTGGAGGACGCGCCGGATTGGGGTGCGGTCGGCGGGGGGGTGGCCGCAAACGTGACGAGCGCCGCGGCGATGACGGACACGAGCAACACCATGACGAGACGAGCGAATCGGTTCATCGGATGGACTCCTTGTATTGGGTCGGGGAGCTCGAAGACAGGTTGTGCGTGTTCGACGGCGCCGTTCTGGGCGACTCCCCGACACCGCCCACGAGCCTCTCGAACAACGGTTCCGAGGGCGCCCCGGCAAGAGCTTCGAATCTCGTCGTCCCTGTTCGCGAGCGAAGGGTCGGGCAGAAGGTCCATGGCCTCGTCGGCGTCCCGACGATCTCGACGCTCTCCGTGATGCTTCGCGCCCCCATTCGCCCGAGCGCGAAGGCGGCCGGGTTGCCGAGTGGCTGGTAGCGCGCGACCCGCGCCCCGTCCGATTCCAGGGTTCGGACCGTCTCCAGCAGGTCGAGCAACGTCGGATCCTGCACGGGTCCGCACAGGCCGGTCGGGCAGCACATCGGGGGTTCGAAGATCTCCACCCTCGTCACGGCCTCGACGGTTTCCTCGCTCATCCGTCCCTCCTTCAGGCTGCCGGCGCACTCGACGCCGCCTCGGACGCGGGAAACCACCGCCGCGTCCGGTTGCAGAACGCGCACACCGACAGCATCACCGGCACCTCCACGAGAACGCCGACGACGGTGGCGAGAGCCGCCCCGGATTCCGGTCCGAACAGCGTGATGGCGACCGCGACCGCCAGCTCGAAGAAGTTGCTGGCGCCGATGAGGGCGCCGGGCGCCGCGACGTTGTGAGGGATCTTGAACAAGCGCATCAGGCCGTAGGCGAGGCCGGAGTTGAAGTAGACCTGGATCAGGATCGGGATCGCGATGAGCACGACGTGGAGAAACCGGCCCGTGAGGTTGTCGGCCTGGAAGGCAAAGATGAGAACGAGGGTCGCCAGAAGCGCGATCGTGGTGATCGGATGGAAGAAGGGCAGGTACTCCCCCTCGAACCACGCCCTTCCCTTGAAGCGGATCAGCACGACCCGGCTCAGCGTGCCGAGGACCAGGGGGATGACGATGAAAGCGACCACGCTGTAGAGGAGCACCGCGAAGGGCACCTGGAGATCGCTGGCGCCGGCGACGAGGAAGCCCACGATGGGCGCGAACAGGACGAGCATGATGAGGTCGTTCAGCGAGACCTGCACGAGCGTGTAGGCCGGATCGCCGTCGGTCAGGTACGACCAGACGAACACCATCGCGGTGCACGGGGCGGCGGCGAGGATGATCGTTCCCGCAACGTACTGGTCGGCAAGCTCCGGGCCGATCCACGGCAGGAACAGGTGCTTGAAGAAGAGCCATCCGAGCAAGGCCATCGAAAACGGCTTGACGACCCAGTTGACGAAGAGGGTGACCAGAAGGCCGCCCGGCCGCCTCCCCACGTTCAGGAGGCTCCCGAAGTCGATCTTCAGCATCATCGGATAGATCATCAGCCAGATCAGGATCGCGATCGGGACGTTGATCTGGCTGCCTTCGCCGAACTCGAGACGGCGAAGGACGCTCGTCACACCCGGCAGGAGCTTCCCGACGAGGACTCCCACGACCATGCAGGCCGCAACCCAAAGAGTGAGATAGCGCTCGAAGAAGTTCAGGCGCTTCTTCGCGACATCGCTCATGGGCCCACTCCGATCGTGTCCGGCAAGGTATTGACGAATGCCCGGATCTCGTCCCGGACGCGGCGATAGTGGCCAAAGGCCTCCTCCTCGGTGGCAGCGCCCGCCGCGAGTCGCGGGGGGTCCTCGAATCCCGCGTGAATGCGTTTCACCCTCCCGGGGAATACCGGACAGCTCTCGTTGGCCCGGTCGCAAACGGTGACGACGCAGTCGAAGTCGACCCCCATCAGATCGTCGAAGCGTTTCGATCGATGCCCGGAAAGATCGACCCCTGCTTCGCTCATGACTCGAATCGCCCAGCGGGTCGACCCGCCCCGGCGTCGTCCCCGCGGAATACGGATCGAGTCGATCGCCGTGAAGCGCCCGTGCCCAGCCTTCCGCCATCTGACTCCGGCAGGAATTCGCCGTGCAGAGGAACAGCACCTTCAACTTCGGTAGCACGCGCTCAGCTCCTCGAGATCCTGGCGCCGCACTTTCCGGATCTTGCGGGCGTCTTCGGCGAGTTGCGGATCGCTGCGAAGCTCGTGGAGAACCCACTCCAGCGCACTCCTCGCGGCAGGGCTCGCCGAACCTTCGGCGAGCCGGTAGAAGCGCCACTTGCCCTGTCGCCGACGCTCGACCAATCCCGCCCGTTCCAGAGTGTCCATGTGCTTCGACACCGTGGCCGGGGACAGACCCAGGACCTGGATCAACTGGCAGAGGCAGAGATCGCCGTCCTTCACGGCGATCAGTGCGCGAAGGCGGCTCTCGTCGGCGAGCGCCTTGGTGATCGCGAGAATCTCCCGCATGAGATGACTCCGTTGCTTCGTCGAGTGTCGAAGTATAGTCCCTTCCCTCCGACGCGTGCAAGGGGCCGGCACGAGTGCACGGCGTGGGCGTGGACTGGACGCTGGGCGAGCGGACTTCGGCGTGCGCGCCGGGGTCAGCAGCCGAAACTCATCGGCATGGACTCATCCGGAACTGGTTCGCTGTCGGGTTTCGGTTCCTAGCGTGAAGATGTCTAAACGGCGACCTTTTTCGCGCGACGAACGGAACCGGCTCCTTCCCCGACCGCATGTCAAACCACCTTCATGTTCGCAGGGCGCGCCCTCGGGGTCCTCACGAGAAACAGACGCAGGCGGGCTTCGCAACCGGACGCCGGCCGGCCTCCGTCGAGCCGGCGGCCGTTCAGCGCTAACCGGTTGAGGCTGTTTCTTCCTGACGTCCTGCGGGGCGCGACCGCCGCGTTCGGCCGCTCTCAAGACGAGATGTTCGGGGGCTCTGCCCCCGAACCCCCACCCGCCCTCCGCGACGCCGGCGGACCGGCATCGCTCCGGTTGGGCTTGATTATTCCCGAGGTGTCGGGGCGCAGCCCCCATACGGCAAGCTCATGAGGGATGTCCCCGATTCAGGGGAAGAAGATGGCACCGAGTCTTGACTTTTCACGCGCACGCTGGGACGATGAAGCTCGATCCGGTCGCAAACGATCCGATGCGAGGAGTATCGGTTCTCCTTCGATTCGCGACCCGAACCCGACGTCGAAGGAGCCTGACATGTCCTGCACACAACGATTGGCGATCGTTTTGCCGCTTTTCTCCTGACCTCGGCCCTTCCCGCGCACGCCGAATTCGGCGACGTGCCCGATCGCATGCAGCTCATGCTGGGAGGAACGGTCGGCCGATTTCGTCACGGAGGCCGGCCTCACCGTTCAGGGAGCGGGAACGGGTGCGTCGATCAATTTCGAGGAGTTGTTCGACATCCCGGTCTCCAAGTCCGCCGGTCGCCTGGACGGGTACTGGCGATTCAGCGACAAGGGGTACCTGGATTTCGGCTACGTCGAGTTCAACCGGACGGGCGGACGCATATCTCGCCGCGGACCTCAAGTGGGGCGAGTACACGCTAACGCAGGACACGTTCGTGACCGGCACCTTCGACTCCCGCTTCCCCTACGCCGCGTATCGGCATGACTTCCTCCAGGAGAGTCGAGTGCGGATCTCCGGGTCGGCGGGGATCTGCTACCTCCGGCTGGCCCCGGGCCTGGCGGCCGAGGGCGGGGTGATCGGTCCCGATCCCGATAAACCGATCACCGGCCATTTCGAGAAGAGCAGCGAAATCCAGTTCCCCGTCCCGCTGGTCGGCCTGCGGGTCGATTGGGTCCTGCGGGACCGACTTTCGGTCGAGATGTTCACCCGCCTGTTCTATCTCAACTACGCCGGAATCGAAGGGAGCATGAGGGAAGCCTCGGCCCGCCTCAAATGGCACTTCTCGAAGCACGTCGGGGTCGCCGTCGGCTACGACGGGACCACGATCCGGCTGAAGAAATACGAGACGGGAGACTACGACGCGAAAGCCCTATTCGAGACTACCGGACTGAGCGCGTACGTCACGCTGGCTTTCTGAGTCGGCGGCGACACTCGATTCCCCTCCCGCCAGCGGTGCTCTCGCGGAATGAGAGAGCGGGGAACGGAGGAGACCAGAATGGGTTTCCTCGGTCGGACGTGCTCGGCCTTTCTCCTTTCCGGCTTGGCGACCCATTCCGCGTGGGCCGGCAGAGTCTACCTCTACGAGTTCGGTGACGATGGCCTTGCCTTCGACTACGAGAACGAGTGGGTGGGACGCTGCTCCGTCAAGACCTTCCAATTCCAGACGGCGCCGATCCGCCCGCAATGTCGTTCCACGCCGGCAAGGAGGGGTCGAGCTGAGCTTGGCCCACGAGTACGTCCCTGCGGGTGATCTTCCGATGGTCGTGAGCCGCCGATCCTTGGACGCACGGGCAGCGGGAGAGTACCGAGGAGTGGCGATCCACGTCGGCTCGGCCGGCCGGAGAAGGTCGTTCTGATCCGACGCGGGCGGCGAGTCATGAGCGGGATTGCTCCCAGGAGTCGAGTCCCGCCCGCCGAAACTCGCTCCTCTGCCGTTCACTGGAAAGACGACGGAGGTTGAGCCTACGATGAAGGAATTGCTTTCTTCGACATGGCTTCTCTCGACGGCGATCGCGGTTCCGCTGCTGGGCACGATCGCGCAGGCGTCGGCGCCCACCCCGGCTCCGGGACCCTCGGTCGCCGTCTCTGTCCCGGTGGCGAGCTACGGCAACGGGTCGATCTCGAAAGTCGAATTGTCAGCCACCGAGATCGCGCCACGCGCGACCGGCGGCGCGAAGCTCTCGCTGAGCAAAGGCTCCGTGACGGTTTCGGTTTCCGTGAAGGGGCTTCCCGTCGCCACGACCTTCGGTCCGGAGTATCTGACCTACGTGGTGTGGGCCGTGACCGCGGAGGGACGGCCGCGGAACCTCGGCGAGGTCTTCGTCGACGAGAAGGGAACCGGGAAGTTCGAAGCGTCGACGCAGGCTCCGGCGTTCGGGATCGTCGTGACCGCCGAGCCGTACTTCGCCGTGGGCGCGCCGAGCGAGCTGGTGGTCCTGCGAAACCGGTTCGCTGCGAAGGACGTGGAGAAGGCTCCCCCTTCGGACGTGCAGTTCCAGGCGTTCGCGAAGGACACATACTCCGGGGAGGGAATCGACGCTCCCGACCCGAAGTCGGGGCTTCCGCCGGACCTCTACCAGGCGCGCAACGCCGTGCGCATCGCGAAGTCTTTCCGCGCGGACTCGTTCGCGAGCGATCCGTATTCCCGCGCGGCCCGGAGCCTCGAGCAGGCCGAAGCGCTCGGGCGCGACAAGAACAAGCAGAAGAAGAATATGGCGGCGCCGAAGTCCCGGGAGGCGGTTCAGTCGGCCGAGGCGGCGCGCTCGCTCGCGGTCCGGAAGATTGACGAAGCGCGGGTCGTGGCGGAGAAGGCCGAGGCGGATGCCCGAACCGCGGAAGCGCAGGCCGCCAAGGCCGAGGAAGCCCTCCGCCGCGCTCAGGCCGAGCTGTCCGCCGGGCAGGCGCAGGCCGCTGCCGACGACGAGGCGCGGCGACGAGAGACCGCGGAAAGCGCCGCCGGCGCCGCCGCCAGGCCGAGGCGGAGAAGCAGTCGCTGCGCGCCCGTCTCCTCGCGCAGTTCAATCTCATCCTCGAGACGAGGGACTCTGCCCGGGGGCTCATCGTGAATCTCGGCGATGTCCTCTTCGACGCTGAACGAGTTCACGCTGAGATCGGAGGCCCGCGAGAAGCTGGCCAAGCTGTCGGGAATCCTGCTGGGGCACCCGGGGCTCGAGATCGAGGTCGAGGGGCACACCGACGCGACGGGACGGGACGACTACAACCAGAAGCTCTCCGAGGATCGTGCCGGCTCGGTCCGGGACTATCTGGTCGAGCAGAAGGTGTCCGAGGACTCGATCACTGCCAAGGGGTTCGGGAAGACCCGGCCGGTGGCGCCGAACGACACCGCGGAGGGGCGTCGGAAGAACCGCCGCGTCGAGATCGTCGTCTCGGGGGACCTCATCGGGATCGAGGGGAGTCGGGAGAAGGAGTCGGCGGCGGGCCGTCCCTGATCGTCCGTCGTTGCTTCCCGCTCATGCACCGCCATCGGAGCGGGGCGGCCTGGCCGGCGACGCGGCCGCGCTCGCCGCAGGGAGCGCGGCGAGAACCGCGGAGAGGAAGAGGGCGGGTCTTGTCTCGAAGAGGACGGTGGTCAGGGCTCGACTCGGGCACGCGATCGCTCGTTCAACTGGCGCGTCGCCGGGTGTATGACAGAAAAGTGGTGAGCAGGCAGATCGAAGCGAATCGGGGACAGCAACCGAAACTCGCGAGCCCGTAAGTCATTCAAACCACGAGGCGTTGTGCGAGTTTCGGTTGCTGATACCGGGGGCCAGCCCCCACCGCGTACGGTGCAGTCCGGCAGACCGGCCTGCACCTCCCGCGGGTTTTTCATCGCGTTCGGGTGAAGCCCCGAGCTTCAGGGACAACTGGTATGCAAACACGGGGGCTCCGCCCCCGCGCCCGGCTCCCGCGGGAAATGCACGCCGGCGGACCGGCGTGCATTTCCGCGGGACGTTTTCAGCATCTCAGGGTGACGCCTCGGGCGTCATGGACGACTGTCCCGATTCGCAGCATCACTCAACACTTCTCTGCCGTACACCCTGAGTCGACTCGATCTTCGCACCGACCCGCAGTATAGTGCGACGGGCATCGGGGCGGTTGCCGAGTCGTGCGCGAAGCCGGGATCGAGAATCGGCCGCACGTCGCGAAGGAACAACGGCCTCCGAAATACGGACGACCGAACGAACGAAAAGGAGACAGACAGCAATGAGAAGCGGACGAATCGCGGTGCTTGCCCTCACGACCCTTCTGGTCGCCGGCATGGGAACGATGACTTTCGCGCAGGTTCATCACGAGATCGCTCTCACGCGCGGCGAGATCCAGGCCGAGCGGCAGGCCATCGTCGCGGAGAATCTTCCGCTGACCGATGAACAGTCCAAGGCCTTCTGGCCTCTCTACCGGGACTACCGGGCCGAGATGGCCAAGCTGGGGGACCGTTTCATCGGCCTCCTCGAGAACTACGCCAAGAACCAGGACACGATGACCGACGCCCAGGCCCAGCCGATGCTCGACGAGTTCTTCGCGATCCAGAAGGAGGAAATCAAGATCAAGAGCGGCTGGGCCCCGAAGTTCGGCAAGATCTTGCCCGCCAAGACGGTCGCGCGCTTCTATCAGATCGAGAACAAGCTGGACGTCATCATCCGCTTCGCGCTGGCGGACGAGATCCCCCTCGTCGAGCACAAGCCGAAGGCGAAGTAGGGCTCAGGTCCACGACGGAGAACGGGCAGTCGTTCTGGACCAGGGTCAGCCAGTCGGTGGACCCGAGCGAGGGTTTCGACGTCGAGCGGTGAGGTGTCGCTCGCGATCGTTGGCGGCCTCTCGACGCCGAAGCCGATCGGAGGGCTGCCGGCGAACGCCGACGCGCCAGGGGGGTTCCGACGAGTGGAGGCCGGATCGGCCGCACCGCTGTACCGGCGGAGCTCATCGTTCTCGTCGGGGTCTCGGCAGCCGCGACGCGAGCGGAGGAAGCCCGCGGCCATCCCGAGACCGCACGGGACGGTACTCGCGACGGCGACTTGGACGCTGTTCCTGTGCACCGTCGGGCAGCCACCTGCTCGTGCCGACGCTCCGCTCACCCGCCAGGAGGAGCGGATCGTCAACTACGCCTTCGCGACCCAGCTCGGGTCGGGCATCTACGACATGAACGGACGGACCGTGCAGGTCTACCGGCTTCCCTTCTCCTGGACGCCGCGGCCCGAAGGCCCGGAGCGTGTCGGCGTGCGCGTCAATATCCCCATGACGATCGGCTTCCTCGACTTCAAACCGATCGACGTCGTGGACACGGGACTTCCGAGCCACCTGGACACGGCGAGCATCGTCCCCGGCGTCGAGCTTCGCATTTCCGGTCCGCAAGAACTGGATGCTCATGCCTTTCGCCGAGCTCGGGATGGCGGCGGACCGCTCGAGCGAAGCGAGCGCCTACGTCATCTCGACGGGTGTCCGCAGCGTGGCCGACTTCACGGCCGGTCGCTTCGGGCTGGCTCTGGGAAACAAGGCGATCTACGGCCGCGTCGAACCGAGGGGAGACGCCCCCGCGGATGACTTCTTCTCTTTCGAGACCTGCCTCGAGGCGCGGCATGGGATGGGATGGTCCATCCGGGGGCACGAGACCGACTACGGGCTGTACGCCACGCAGTATCTTCACTTCGGCGATCCCCACTTCCCTCTTCGTCACGCGGACGCAGCGAGCGTGGACGATCAGTACGAAGTCGGCGTGACGTTCGGGACCAAGGAGCCGGCGAAGCTCTGGAAGATCGAGCTCCCGAGGCTGGGTTTCGGGTATCGCTTCGCGGGCGGGATCTCCGTGTTTCGCTTCGTGATCGGCACGCCCGCTCCCTCCCTCGAGCGCTAAAGGATCGACGTCGCACACGCCAACCGCCGCTCCCATCGCCGGAGCGCTCAACTCTCGTCGAGGAACCTCTCGAGCTCCTCGAGAACGCGTCGCTCTTCGGCCGATGTCTTCGAGGTGAGGCCCAGGAAGCCGCCGGCCGACTCCGCAACGTCGCGCGTGGACTGGAGTACGTTCCGGCGCATCTTCCAGCGCTCGTCGGCGGTGAAGTAGCCCCAGAGCTTGCGCACGTAGGTCTTCCAGAGGGAGAGAAGTCGCGGATCGGGCTTGCGCGCGAGCCCGCTCTCCAGGAGCCGGCGGGCGATGTTCTCCGCCGTCACGCCGCGCTGCTTTGCCGCCTCGAGGATCGCGTTTCGCTCCCGGTCGCTCATGTCGCCGTCGGCCCACGCGACGAAGACGAGCGGGATGAGGGCGACCGACAGGGCCGTCTCGGGGCGAATCCCCAGCGCGACGAGACGATCCACGAACGCCTCGTCCTGGATCTTCACCACCTCCCGCAGCATTTCTCGGCGTCGCTCCTCGTCGGTTCTCGTCCGCAACTCCTCGAGCAGCGAGGCGTTGTCGCGTGCGAAGAAAGCCTCCTCGAGTCTTCCGGATTCCTTCTCCAGGTCGTGGTCTGGTGCCATGGGATCCCTCGCGGTTTCGTCCAGTCGACTCGGTCGAGCGCGACATAGTCTACCGCGAGCAGGCGCGGAAGCCCCACGTCCCGAAGGGGTGTACGAAAGAGGGGTGGCGAGTTGATGCCGCGAATCGGGGACAGTCCCTCATGAGCCTGCTGTACCGGGCTGCGCCCCGACACCTCGTTGAGAAACAAGCCCAACCGGAGCGATGCCGGTCCGCCGGCGTCGCGGAGGGCGGGAGTGGGGGTTCGGGGGCAAAGTCCCCGCTACGTTGTTTCTCGAGAGACCTACCAGTTCCCCATGAAGCTCGGGGCGTCACCCGAAAGCGATGAAAACCCGCGGGAGGTGCAGGCCTTGCACCGCACGCGGGTGCGGATAGGGTCAGGGATGGCGGGCCGCCCCGGCCACCCCTGTTGCAATGCGCCGACCCGTGGAGGGTCACGGATGATCCGTGCCCCGCACGACCACTCTGAAATTGGGACTCGAGCGCATCGTGCGCGGTGGAACCGGCGGATCGACGGGACAGGCGGCGGGCGAGGGGAGCGCGCCCATCGGCATGGGTCTAACCCTTGCGATCTCGAGGCCGGTCGCGCGGACCATTCGGCCACGAGCCGTCTCGCCTCGTCACGACGGCACCTCGGCGCGCCCGAGACACGCGTCGGAATGCGCCTCGGGCTCGACTCGTCACTATAATCTGGCGATGTCGCTGGGTGAGAAACCGAGGCCGAAGCGGCGCGGCAGCTGGCGCCGGCGCCTGGCTTGGGCGTTGCTGGTTGCCGTGCTCGTCGCGGTCGCGATCCCCGCGGCGATCCTCGGCAGCCTCCATCTCGAGAGCGTTCGCGACGTCGTCATCGCGAGGACCTCGAAACGGTTCGAGAGAAGCGTCGGAACCGTGATTCGCGCGCAGGACTTCGATCTCGATCCGTGGAACGGTGTGATCGAGCTTCGAGGACTCGAGGTCGCGTCGGCGGGCGTGGGCCATGAGCCGTTCCTCACCGCTGCGCGCGTTCGAGCGGAGCTCGACCTCGGGTCTCTCCTCGGCGGCAACGCGATCCTGCGCGATCTGCGCGTCGAAGAACCCCGGCTCGCGCTGGGCGCGCCTCTTCCTTCCGTGCCGAGCCGGGAGAGCGCGAAGTCGGCGGAAACGGGCTTCGGCTTCGAGATCCGCTCCTTCGACATCCGGGGCGGCGAGATCGACGCCCTGGGATCCCGGTACCCGGCGGCGGCATGGCTGGAAGGCTTCCGTCTGTCCGATCTCGCCGCGCACGGGTCGTTCGTGGGCGGACGGGTGACGGCGGTGGTCTCGCACGCCGGGCTCCTCGTGAAGCTTCGCGCACGCCCCTACGATCTCGACCTCGAGGGTGCGATCGCGATCGCGACGGACGGAGCCTTCGAGGTCCGCGCGCTCGAGGCTCGGGGCGCCGGGTTGACGCTCGGCGCCCGGGGGGCCGGGCGCATCGGCCCGACCGTTCGCTTCGAGGCCTCGTACGAGTTTCAGGCCGATCTCGCCCGCCTGGCACCCGATCTCGTCCCCCGGGGTTCGCTCGCGGTGTCGGGAAGCGTCGAGCTCGGCGGCGAAGGCGGCGCGGGCCCGAGGGGCGTGGTCCGCATCGAAGCGCGCGGAGTCCCGGTGGACGCGGCGGAGCGCTTCGTTCCGGTCGAGCTGCCCCCCACCCTCGCCCTCCGCGGGACCGAGGTCGACGTCGCGGGCGATCTCGAGTTCGATCTCACGTCGGCGCGGTCCGCGGCCGACCTGCGCGCGGACGCGATCCGCGGCGAGGCCTCGCTCGTCTGGCGGCGAGGAGGCACCCGTCTCCTCGATGCGCGAGCTCGGTCGGAGCCCGAGGCGCCCCGCGCCGCGGCCGGCTCCGCGCGCTGCTCGGTTCGCGCGGCACTCTTCCCGGAGTCCGAGGGCGAGCGTCGCCTCCAAGGAACCGCGACGCTTCGCTCGTGGGCGGATCCGAGGAGCGTGAACATCGAGAGCGCCCGGCTTCGCGTGATCGAGCCGCACGTTCCCGCGGGGCTCGACCGGCTCGGCATCCGCGTGCCGTGGCAGGACCGTCCCGTTCCGGGCGGCTCGCTCGAGGCCACGGTCGAGGCGGCGGGCCCGCTCGCCGGGCCGCGGCTCCGCATCGATGCGACGTGGCGCGACCGGGAGGAGACTCTCGCAACCCTCTCGGGGAGCTCGCCTCCCGGCTGGCGCGGATGGCAATCCGGCCTCGCTCTCGATCTTCGAGCATCTCTGCTCCCCGGAATGCCCGGAACGCGACGTGCGAACGCGCAGCTTCTGGGGCTCGATCTGCGAGACGGGATCGTTCGCGTCGATCTCCCCGATCTCGCTGCGGCGGTCGAGGATCTCGGCCGTCGAGCCGGAGTGGCTCTTCCGTCCGGCGCGCGTCCGCTCGACGAGATGCTCGCCGGGCCGTTCGAGGGGGAGGCCCGCGTCTTCGGTCCCGTGACGGGGCCGCGGGTCGTCCTCGACGCGATCTGGCATCCGAACGGCCAAGGATCCATCCGGCTCTTCGCGTCCGGTCGACCGACCGGCGACGCCCCGTTCCTCGATCTTGCGGAGAACGTGACGCTCGAAGCTCGGGACGTCGACGGAGCCAGCTTCGGCGCGCCCGGGCTCTTCGTCCAGGCCCTCGAAGCCTCCTCGGACGGGAAGAGCGTCGCCGTCGAGAAGATCGCCGCCACGCTTCCCCCCGCGGCGCATGGAATCCCACCGGGCGAGATCTCCGGGAGCGGCCGATTCGATCTCGCTTGGCCTCCCCGCCAGGCCGACGCCGACCTCGCGATCGAGCACCCCCTCGACGGCATCGACCGGGCGACGGTCCACGTCCGGCTCGACGGCGGCGTGGTTCACCTCGACCCGCTCGACGTCCGCTCCGGCGCGTCCGGGGCGCTCGTGCGCGCAGCGATCCCGCTCGCCGCGCTCGCTCGTTTCGCCGGCCCGCTCCGCGAGACGCTGGCCGGCTACGACTCGGGACCGATCTCGCTTCAGGCCGAAGGGATCGACCTCCGCGCGCTGCAGCCGCTCCTTCCACTTCCGAGCGCGTTTCCCGCCGTGAGCGGCACGGTGAGCGTCCGGGGCATGCTCGACACGGACCATCTTCTGTCGTCCTCCGGCTCCATCGAGGCGCAAGGCTTCGCCCTCGATCTCGACGGCCGTCGCGTCGAAGCGGAAGGGCCGATCCGGATCGACCTTCGGGACGGGAGCGTCGTGCTCGCGCCGACCCCGCTGCGGGCCACGGGCCCGAACGATCCCGGCGGGCAAGGCGTCGAGATTTCGGGGACCTTGGATCTCGCGCGCGACTGGACCCTGGAGCGCGATCTCCCTTCGCTGATCGGAGATTTCTCCTTCGATCTTCACGGCAGCGTCGAAGCGGCGACCTTCGTGCGGTTTCTCGGCTCGGGGACCGCTTCGGGCAGCGTGGCCGTCGAGGCGACCGCCCGCGGGCCGCTCAGCGCCGCGACGGCCGACATCCACGTGAGCGGACCGGACGCACGGATCTCGTTCTTGTCCCCCTACGCGACCCGTTTCGAGTCGCCGGAGGCACGCATCCGCGTGCGGGACGGCACGCTCGAGATCGAATCCGCGCAAGCGCGCTGGAATGGGGGCGACGTGGAGATCCGCGGGACGATCGGTCGCGGGGAGGCCCGCCTGGAGACCGATTTTCGGGGGACGACCTACCGACTCGACTACGGCGCCACCGCTCGGATCGGCGGGCAGCTCGAGCTGATCTGGCCCGCGGAGGGCGAGCGGACGTTGCAGGGGAGCCTGAACATCGAACGGGCAACGCTCCGGCGCAACGTCGCTCTCGACCGCGAGGTGCTTCGCTCGGTGCTCGAGCCGGAGGTCACCGCGGACAATCCCGTGCTCGAGTCGATTCGTCTGGACCTCCAGCTGACGACCAGCCAGGGTCTGAAGATCAAGAACAACCTGGCGGACCTCCACGCGGAGTGGGACCCGCTGGAGGTGACGGGCAGCCTGGCCTCACCGAAGATCTCGGGACAGGCACGCGTGACGCCGGGAGGGCTCTTGAATCTCCTCGGGAGCATCGTGCGGATCGACGAGGCGACGCTGTCCTGGTCGGGCGACCCCCCCGCATCCCCGCGCATCGCGATGAAGACGACGAGCTCGATCGAGGACCCCACGATCAAGAACCAGTGGTACCACTCCTGGTACCAGGTTCCCGTGCTCGGCCCGGGACGGGGCGGAGCGATGGACCTCACCGCCCAGCGGGCCTCGAGCGAGGAGGTCATGGACGCGTTTGCCGCCGGGGTGATGGCCTATTACCAGGAACGGGTCGCGGGTGCGGTGAGCGGAGGCGCGACCCAGACCGAGCTGAGCTACCAGCCGCTCACCCTCTTCGGCGAGACGGATACCACCGCGCGGACGACGCTCACGCAGCACCTCTCGAGGTACGCCACGTTCATCGCCTCGAACAACCCCATCGAGACCGAGGCGCAGACGTTCATCCTCGACGTCCACGGGCTCGACGCCGTGCCGAGCCTCACGGCGCAGTTCTTCCGGAACGACGCGAAGAACACGGGCGCCACGCTCCAGCAGACGGTGCGGCTCGGCAAGGGACTGGACGACGACGAGACGGCGGATCGGCTGCGCAAGGTGAGAATCGACGCGCCCAAGGGGGTCTCGAAGCGCCGTCTGAGGAAGGCGATCTCCTATCGCCCCGGCGACCCGATCCCGGAGGGATCGGAGCTGGACGTGGAGCTCGACGTCGTCGATGCGATGCGCCGCGCCGGCTACCCGCTCGCGGAGATGTCGGTCAAAACGGCGCCGCACGAGCGACGCGGCGTGGATCTGATGATCCGGGTCGTGCCGGGGTGGAAGATCGAGAACCGGTTCGAGGGGGACCGTCCCCGTGCCTCGGCGAGACGCGCCATCGCCGCCCTCTACCGGCCGGGAGAAGAAGAAACCGCCTCGCTCGAGGAGATCCGGCAGGAGACGATCCGCGCTCTCCGGTTCCGGGGCCATCTGGAGCCCCAGGTGGAGGTTTGGGTCGACCGAGGCGACGCAAGCGATGCAGCAGCGCTCTTGACCGTCCGGGTTCGCGCGGAGGGAGGAAGAAAGGTCGATCCCGACGCGCCGCGATTCCTCGGGGTCCCTCCCGACGAAGCATCCGCCCTCTCCTCGCTCTGCGCGACGCCGCTCACGCGGATCTCGCTTGCCGCCGCCGAACCCACCGCCGACCGGCGCGTGGTCCGCGCCCTCGCCGCCGTCGGTTATCCCGACGCGCACGTCGTGTCGAGGGAGCTTTCCGCGAACGGACGCGACCTGGTCGTTCGCGTGGAACCGGGCGATCGGCAGAGATTTGCGCGCGTGGCGATCACGGGCCTGACTCCGGAGGACGAGGCTCGCCTCGAACCCCTGCTCGAAGCCCGGGAAGGAGAGCCGGTGATCGCCGATCGGGTCGCTCGATCGATCCTCGCCATCGAGAAAGAGATGCGGCGCACGGGACATGCGCAGGTGGACGTGCAGGCGCGCCTCGAGCCCGTTTCGGCGGAGCGTCCTCTCGAGCGCGCGTTGACCCTCGAAGTGACACCGGGTCCCACGTTCGAGATCGACGACGTCCGCTACCGTGGATCGCGGGCCTCGAAGCCGGGGTGGATCCACGGCGTGGCCGACCTCACCGCCGGCACCCCGGTCGATCCCCAGGAGATCTCGAAGGCGCGAGCGCGGCTCGCCCGGACGGGAGTCTTCCAGGAGATCCGCGTCTCGACCGATCCGCCCACGGATTCGTCCGCCCGGACGTCAACGGCGGTCGAGGCCGATCGCCCGATCCCGACCGAGATCCGGTTCGATCTGACGGAGCGGAAACGGTGGCAGCTCGCGTACGG
This sequence comes from Terriglobia bacterium, assembly GCA_963699985.1. Classification (GTDB taxonomy): domain Bacteria; phylum Acidobacteriota; class Polarisedimenticolia; order Polarisedimenticolales; family CAVOVZ01; genus CAVOVZ01. The sequence continues at coordinate 274,010 of CAVOVZ010000017.1, read as the reverse complement.
CGGAAGATACGAGAGCAACGTCGGCTTCGGCGTCGTGACCGACCTCTACAACTTCAACTCGCTCGGTCGCGGGCACACGTCGGGCTTCCGGACGATCTACAGCGAGAACGAGAAGAGGGTCCAGCTGTACCACGTGGTACCGCGCGCGTTCGGAGAGCGCTCTTCGCTCGAGGGGCTCGCAGAGTGGAAGAAGGAGCTCGTCGAGGGCGTGTGGTCGGAGGGGGAGCAGGCGTGGGCACAGATCACGCTTCCACTCTCGAAGCGCTGGCAAAACCGGGCCTACGTGGAGTTCGAGCGCCGGGACCTGACCGCGGAGAGCCCCGACCCGGATGATCCTCTCGATCAGCGCGCGATCAGCCCTCGCCTCGGCTGGCAGCTCATGTACGATTCACGGGTCTTCCCCTCCGCGGGTGCCGGGCGCGCGAAAGGGTTCTTCTACGGACTGAACCTGATCGGATCGTCCGAGTGGCTTGGAAGCGACCTGACTGGCCTCGGAACGTTCCAGCAGTGGAGCCACTTCCTCCCCCTGGGGGACCGGGAGCGGGGCCGGCTGAGCTGGGCTCACTCCTACCGAGTGAACACCGCGAACGTGAAGGACGCTTCCCTGCCCTTCGACAATCGGCTGCGGGCGGGAGGCGAGTTCTCGGTGCGCGGATACCCGACGAACAGCCTCGGGCCCCAGGATGATCAGGGAGAGGCGCTCGGCGGCGAGGTCCTCTTCATCACCAACCAGGAGATGCACGTCCGTCTCGGGAGGACCTTCTCGGGCATGCTCTTCCTCGATGCCGGCAACGTCTGGCCGACCCTGCACGACGTCGGCTGGCACCTCTCCGCGTCGTACGGGCTCGGGCTCCGGTGGTCCTCCCCTGTCGGCCCCCTGCGCCTCGACTGGGCGATCCCGCTCGATCGACGACCGGGTGACTCCAGCTCGACGATCTACTTCGGCTTCGGGAACGTGTTCTGACGCCGAATCCCGAGGAGCTAGTGTGTGCTAGCATCCTCCGGGCTTGCGGCGCAGCAGGGTCGAGGGATGACGCAAGAAGAAGTGAACGCGGCGCGCCTGGTTGCGGTGGGTCGGTTTCCGTTGAAGCCCGCCCCGCGTGAGCGCGCGCAGGTTCCGCCCGCGCCCACGCCACTGAGAGTCCAAACGCAGAACGCATGGGAGGTGTCATGAAGTCGAAACTAGCTCTGCTCATCGTCGTCGCGGCGCTCTTCCCGGGCGCCCCGGCGTTCGCCGACAGCCTCGAAGGACGGGATTCCTTCCTCTGCTCCACCGCGCAGGCGGTGCTCTGCGTCGCCGACGAGGAGTGCGAGCAGGGCTCGGCGTTCCTGTTCAACGTCCCGCAGTTCATCGAGGTCGATCTCGCCGCCAAGGTCCTTAGGACCACCCAGGCGAGTCCCGATCGTCGAGAAACTCCGATTCTCCATCTCCAGCGCGCGGACGGCCTGATCATCCTGCAGGGAGCCGAACGCGGAAGGGCCTTCAGCATCGTGATCTACGAATCGACGGGAGATCTCACCGCGGCCGTCGCGCGGGACGGCTTTGCCGTGAACGCGTTCGGCGCCTGCACTCCCCTTCCCGGGGCTGGTCCCGCAGCCCCCAAGAGGTGACACGAATGAACAAACCAATCGCGATCGTTCTTCTGGCAATCTTCAGCATCGGGAGCATCGCGCTCGCCCAGGCACCCGTGGCCCCGCCCTCGGGCCAGAAGACCCTCGCCGCGACTGTTGGCGTCTACGCGTTCCCCGCCAAGGGGCAGAAACCGGAACAGCAGTCCACCGACGAGGCCGAGTGCTACAACTGGGCCGTTCAGAACGTCGGCACCGACCCGTTCGCCCTGCAAAAGCAGTCCCAGCAACAGCAGCAACAGACTCAGCAGCAGACGGAGCAGGCCAAGAAGGCCGGCGCCGGGGCGGGAGCGTCAGGGGCCCTGAAGGGCGCTGCGGCCGGCGCGTTGATCGGCGAGATCGCGAGCGACGACCCCGGCAAGGGAGCAGCGTACGGCGCTGCGGCCGGAGTCGTGGCCGGACGCCGCCGTGGCAAGGCAGCCGAGCAGCAGGCGACGCAGCAAGCCCAAGCCCAGGGGCAGCAGGCGCAGCAGGCGACGGCGCAGCAGCTCGATGCCTTCAAGAAGGCCTTCAGCGCCTGCCTCGAGGCCAAGAACTACATGGTGAAATTCTGAGAGGTCCGGAAAGCCACCGACGCGCCGGGTGACGACGAGCCCACACCTCGGCGGCGTGTTTGGTCAGAGTCAGCGCCGTCAGGACGACGAGTCGCTGCGCAGCGTCCTGCTGCGGCTCCCAGGCGTCGGGAAGAAGGCGCTCCGCGACGCGGCCCTGACGGTCGTGCGGGGTCGCGGAGAGCTTTCCCTCGGCGATCGGCTCAGATCTCGAAGATCGTGGAGACCGTCACGGTGAATCCGGGGAGGATTCCTCGCACTCGCGCGCATTGTCGGGACCCAGCGTGCGGGGCGACAGCAGGGTCCGATACACGACGACCGTCTTCTCCTCGCTGTCGATCACCCAGGCGAGCCGCGCTCCGGCGGCGAGGTAGTCGGCGACTTTGGTGCGGAACGCCGCCCCGGTATTGCTCGGGAGAGGACCTCGATCGCGAGATCGGGAGCGCCCGGGAATGCGGCGACGGAGCCTCCGACCGCCTCGAACCTCTGCCGTGACACGAACGCGACGTCGGGACCGCGCACGGGGTCGGGCGAGCGCGCGAGAACGAACCCCGTGTCGTTCGTGAAGACGATGCCGAGCCGATGGCGACGCACGCGGGAACCGATGAGCTCCGCGACCCGTGCCGCGACCCGCCCCTGCCTGCTCCCGGGGAGCGGCTCCGAAACCGACCTCGTCGCGGTCGTGAGGCATCGGAACGAGGGCGTCGAGAACGTCTCGATGGCGTCGCTCGACGACCACGCTCCGCTCCGCGGCGCGGATCGAGGAGGGCCGGCTCGCGACGGAGCATTGTGAATGATCCGGGCTATCCCGGACTATTCATGAAGAACCGCAGCGAGACCGACTTCGGCGAGCTCAGTCGAGTCGCGAAGATGCCCGTCCTGCTTGGCGCCCGCAGGGGCTCGGGCCCGAGACGTACGGTGCCGTACGTCGCAGGGCCGGAGACCCGAGGACGTCAAGCAGGATGGGCAGATTCGTGGTCGCAGTAGGTTCTTCATGAATGATCCGGGCTAGCGCTTCTTGAACCCATCCTGGGGGACCCAGGTCGGGTCAGTCGAGCCCTTCTGAAAGGTGGACCGGCTTTCGGCGAGCACGTCCTTGTTGAGATCGTAGGCGGAAGTCGGTTGCCAGTTCGGATCCGTCGGCGCCTGGGCCCATTTCGAGGGATTGAAGTTGTTCTCCGCCGGGTCGAGCTCCCAGTACGTGGGACCCAGGTTCGATTTCACGATATCCGGCTGGAATCGCGCCGGCGCGCCGAAGACGGCGAGTTGCTCATCCGGCGTCGGCCCGATCTGCGGGACGCCAGGGATCTGATCGCCGGCACCGCCCACGTCGGCCGGCACGCTCGGGGGACTCTGCGGCACGTCGCGGGCGTCGAGGCCGACCTCGGCGACGATCGATATCGGCAGAGGAATGACCGCCCCCCCTCGAGCTCGAGGATGTACACGTCTCCTTCCCTGCGGACTTCTTTACCTTCCAGGGTCCTGCCGTCGGTCAAGCGCAATGAAGCGGCGGGCGTCACGGTGAGAGAAAGGAGGCGTCCTGCGAGCACCGTGGCCATCGCCATCGCGACCGGTAGGGTCCATCGAAGGCTCCGGCGGTGGGCCGGGGCGCCGGTCACTCGAGGAGGTCCACCCGGAGATCGATGTACAACGTTCCGCCGTCGGGATCGGGTGCCTCCGCGACGCGGAGCTTCTCGCCGCTTCGGACGACGACGCGCAGGTCCTGCTGGAACGTTCCGATCAGAGGAGGCTTCCCGCCGGAGGAGGCCGCCGCGGACGCCTCGCGGGCGCCGCTGATCTCGATCTGGCCGGCGACGAGCAGCCGTCCTCCCCCGAGCGCCTGGGTTTCGAAGGTCCCGCCAACGCCGACGTTCTGATAGACGTAGGACGTCGACGACGGCTCTCCGCTCTTCTCGTCCGAGGAGCGGGTGGGGATAGGAGTCCTCCACCCGACGAGCATCCGCGTCGGCGATCCTTCCTGCCCGAGAACCTTGTAGATCCTGTCGGCGGATCCAGACGGCCCTCCCGTACGGCCGACGGTCAGAGTGATCGAGACGTTCGAGTGGGCGGCCGGCGGCGCGGCATCGCTTGCCGGGGACGACGAGGCCGCGGCGAGAACGGCCGGGAGCACGAGCGCGGACAGCATCACCATCACGACCTCCTTCAGAAGCGAACCCGAGAGCATGTGACCCCGCACGGCCGCGCAGTATACTGCTGCTGGGACCGAGAATCGCGCTGGTGCGCTTGCGACTGCTTTGGTGTCGTTGTTGCCGTCCTCGCGGCGCGGCCCGCGCCCGGAGGTTTCATGAGATCGCGTTGGCGGAGAGGATTCTGGGTGGCAGTCGCGACGTGCTGGATCGCGGTGGCCGCGGCAGGCGCCAAGACGAAGATCGTGGAGAGCGCTCAGGACGGGCAGCCGCAGGAGGCGCCGGCCCGGAAGCTCCTCGTTCTGGCCGTCACCAAGGATCCGATCACGCGCGCGACCTTCGAGGACGTGACCGCGGGGGAATTGTCGTTGCGCGGAGCCACGGCCGTGGCCTCGAATCGATCGTTTTCCGAGCTTCCCAAGGAGCGGGAGCCTTTCGAAGCGAAGCTGGCCTCGGAGGGCTTCGACGCGGTGCTGGTCAGCCGCGTCGTCGGGCAGGACGACAAGGTTACGTGGAAGGAAGGGATGACCTCGTACTCTCCCTCGTACCTCGGCCAGGGCTATTGGGGCGGCTACTGGTACACCTACCAGCAGGTCTTCATCCCGGGGTACCTCGCGAAGGAGACCCGCGTACGCGTTCGGACCGATCTCTGGCGCATGACGGCACAGGGCGGCCGGCTCGTCTGGTCGGGGACGAGCGAGACGCTGGACCCCCTGACGGTGCCCCGCGCGGCACGCGAGGTCGGAGCCGCCGTCGCGAAGGCGCTGGCGAAGGCCAAGCTCATTTAGACTGCGATTTCTCGAGGGCGCGAGCCTTCTTCGCGCGCTCCGACTTGCTCGGAGGGTACTTCGCGAAGCCCTTCTCGAGCGCCCGGGCGAGCTTGTCGGGCGGGTCGCTCGGGTTGCCGTACTTGACGTCGAGGTAGAGCCGCCACGCCAGCACGTCCGTCGCCGACTGGATCAGATCGATGATGAGGCTTGCCCTCAACTCCTGGAACTGCACGGTGGCGTAACCGGGATCGCTCCAGTTCGCGATGGAGCCGGCGCTGGTGGTCACCGTTTTCCCCGTGCCGATGTCACCCCGATAACGAACGAGGAGATCGGGAGCCTGACCTTCCTCTGCCGGACGAAGGCCCGCTTCTCGGAGACGCTGGGCGACAGCCGCCTCGACGCGCTGTCGCGCCGTCGCGTCCGCGAGCACGCCGTGGTGCCCCTGGTCGCGATCCTGCACCCAGGCCCACGTATGAAACCGCTCGAACTCCGCCTTCGGATCGAAGTCGACCTCGCTCGATCCGGCGCGGACGGCGCCCGCGCAGAGGATCGCGGCCAGAGCGAACACGGCTAGACCTCGCATCGATTCTCCTTCCGGCTGGCTGAAGGTCACGGCCTCGAGCAGATTCCCACAACGGGCCGGCGGCCGCGGTCCCTGGAATTGGCCCTCGGCAGCCCGGGGGCCTGACGGGGCGCGCACCATGCCGGATTAGTCCAGCTTGACGCTGAGGCCCGTGACCGTCTGGGCGGCGATGGTGAGGCTGAACTTCGCGCCGTCCTTCACCTCCACCTTCACCTTGTCGGCGTCGTAGTGATCGACCTTGTACTTCGACCCGAGGATCACAGCCAGCTCCTTGGTGAGGTCCCTGCACACTTCCTTCTTGTCCATGCCCTTCTGGACCGTCACGCGGACGGTCTTGGCCTCGCCGCCTTCCGGCGTGAAGAGCAACCGGATCTCGCCGTCGCTCTTCGCCTTGTCGTCGACGACAATCTTCACCTTCTCGACCACGGGCGCCGCCGGCGCGGCAGGCGCGGGGGCGGCAGGCGCGGGCGCCGCGGGGGCCTCCTGCGGAGGAGATGGAGGAGAAGGAGGCGGGGTCGGTGGCTGCTGCGCTAGCGATGGTGCCACGATCATCGTCATCGCGAGAAAGAAGGCTGCGAAAACCCGAGGAATCGCGGGTTGCATGGCCAATCCTCCTGGTCCCGTTGCAAACGTCCGGTTGAGCAATGCATGGAACCAGCCAAGATTACCACGAGAAAATGGGGACAGACCTATTTTTCTTACTTTTCTCCCCAACGTCAGCGGCCCGGGAAGAATGGAAAAGGATCTGTCCGCACTATTCCAGTCCTCATTGTTCGCGCTGTATTCGCGCTGGGAAATTAGATCTGTCCCCTTTACACTGTCGGCCGGCCTCGGGCCGGAGAGGAGCTGCACATGGAGCCGACCACCCGCTCGCTGCCGAAGAACGCGTACCGTCCCCTCGAGCCGGGTGAGAGGTACGAGCCGTTCGTGCCGGCGTCTCAGAGTCCTCCCGAGGCGACGGGGCGAAGCATTCTCCTCGGCGTGGTGATGGCGGCCCTCTTCACGTTCGCCACCGCCTACTCGGGGCTCAAGGCGGGGCAGGTGTTCGAAGCGGCGATTCCCATCGCGATCCTGGCGGTGGGGATCGGCAAGGTGTTCACCCGCCCGAGCACGATTCTCGAGAACGTCATCATTCAGAGCATCGGAGCCTGCTCCGGAGTGGTCGTCGCGGGCGCGATCTTCACGCTGCCCGCGCTGTTCATGCTCGGGCTCAGTCCGGGGTTCCCGACGATCTTCATGGCGGCGCTGCTCGGGGGCGTCCTGGGCATCGTGTTTCTCGTCCCGCTGCGCCGTTACTTCGTCGCCGACCAGCACGGTCTCCTCCCGTTCCCCGAGGCCACCGCCACCACCGAGATCCTCGTCACCGGCGAAAAGGCGGGCAAGCAGGCTGGCGTCCTCGTCCGTTCCATGCTCGTCGGCGCCGGATTCGACTTCCTCGGCGACGTGATGAAAGTCTGGGGGACCCACTTCAACTCGACGATGCTCGGTGACGCCTTCGCACGATTCACCGCGAAGACGAAGATCCTGTTCAAGATGGAGACCACCGCGTTCTTCGTCGGTCTCGGCTACATCGTCGGGCTCAAGTACGCGGCCGTCATCTGCGCCGGCAGCTTCCTGTCGTGGTTCGTGCTGGTGCCGTTCTTCGGCTTCGTGCAGGACCACTTCGTCGCCGCCGGGGGCACGGCCTGGGCTCCGAGCGCCAACGCGATCTTCACGAGCCGCGAGTGCGGCGTCCGCCTCATCGGCATCGGCGCCATCGCGGCGGCCGGCCTGCTCGGCATCGCCAAGAACATCAAGGTCATCGTCGGAAGCTTCAGCGTTGGATTCCAGGCGATCTTCTCGAAGCACGCGGTGGACACCGGTGCCGCGCGGACGGACCGCGACCTGCCGATGTCGTCGATCATCGGGATGATGGCGCTCGTGGTCATCGCCCTCACGATCTTCTTCTTCTGGGTGACGGGGAGCCTCACCTACGCGCTGCTGGGCCTCCTGATCGCGTTCGTGATCAGTTTCCTGTTCACGACGGTCGCCGCCCGCGCGATCGCGATCGTGGGGACGAACCCGGTGAGCGGCATGACGCTGGTGACGCTCATCATCGGCTCGACGATTCTGGTCCAGGCGGGTTTGTCGGGACCCAACGGCATGATGGTGGCCCTCGTGATCGGCTCGGTGGTCTGCACCGCGCTGTCGCTCGCGGGCGGCTTCATCACCGACCTCAAGATCGGCTACTGGCTCGGGTCGACACCGGCCCGCCAGCAGCAGTGGAAGTTCCTGGGAACGGCGGTCGCGGCGCTCAGCGTGGGCGCCGCCATCCTCCTCATCGACCGCGCCTTCGGATTCCAGGTCACGGACCCGGCGACGGGCGCCCTCGTGCCAAACCCCGCGGTGCCCGCGCCCCAGGCGAACGTGATGAAGTCCATCATCACGACGCTGATGGACTCGAACGCGACCATCCCGTGGATGCTCTACGGAATCGGGATGCTGGTGGTGCTCGTGCTCGAGATGGTGAAGGTCCCGCCGCTCGCATTCGCGCTGGGCATGTACCTCCCGCAAGAGCTCAACACCCCGCTCCTTCTCGGCGGGTTCGTCGCGTGGATGCTGAGCAAATCCACGAGGGACGAGGGACTCGCGACCGCCCGGGTGCAGAAGGGGACGCTCGTCGCCTCGGGTCTGCTGGCCGGCTCGGCGCTCATCGGCGTGCTCGGCGCGGTGCTCCGGATCGTGCCGGGGCCGGGCAGCTCGGACTCGTTCCTCACCCACGTGTGGAGCAGGCTCGACGTCGGGGAGGAGCCGGCGCGGTACCTGCTCGGGAGCGAGTCCACGGCCTCGGTGATCGGTCTCGTGCTGGTGCTGGGGATCGCGGCCTACGCCTACCTGGACGGCCGCCGCACGGAGGCAGCGGACTGAGCCGGCCTGTTCCTCGGCTGGCCCGTCGGCGAGGCGGACGTCCCCGCGGCGGGAGCGGCTTCCCCCAGCCTGGCGAACCGGCATGCCATGCGGGGTTCAGGCGGGCAGTCCCAAGCTCGGCCGAACGACCGCGCGAACTCTCAGCGCGATCTCCAGAGCGCCGCGGGCATCCTCGGCGTCCGAGTCGACACCTGGGGATCGCACTTCGACCGCCCGTGAGGAGAGCGCATCGAGGTCATCCCTCAGGCTCTCCCACGAGGGGTCGAACGGCAGCACCAAGTCGAGGAGCGCACCGAGGTCATGGATCTTCGGGAAGGCCACCCCCGCATTCGTCAGACGTGCCTTCATGTCCTTCTCGACACACTGCTGGGCGTGGAAGCAGACTGCGTCGTAGTTGGGGCCGTCCGTGGCGACCATTTCCCGCCGCGTCGTTCTGATGTCTCCCTCGGCCTTGACGACCCACTCAGCCGCGAGCGGCTTCATAGAGCAAGTGCCCCCGCTCGACGATCTCCTTGACGAAGGGATCGTCGAGAGCCAGACGCTCCCGGACCTGCTCGGGCGTCCGCACGATGAGGTCCAGCGGGAACGGGGATCGTACGCGCCGCCGTATCTGGGTGGCCACGCGCCAGCCCTTGTCCCGGTGAGGCAGGACGACCAAGAAGTCCACGTCCGAGTCTGAAGACGGGACACCCGACGCATGGGAGCCGAAGAGGATGATTCGCTCCGGATTGAACTCCTTCGCGATCCGATCCGCGAGATCTTGAATCTGCGACCTCTCGATCACGGCCACCCTCCCGAGGTCATTATGTCCCGAACATCCTGCAACGGGTGCCAGCCGAGCGGGCGTACGACAGAAGAATTCCGAGACGCTGCTGCGAATCGGGGACCGTCCCTCTGAAGAAACAGCGTAGCGGGGGCTTTGCCCCCGAACCCCCACTCCCGCCCTCCGCGACGCCGGGGGACCGGCATCGCTCCGGTTGGGCTTGTTTCTTCCCGAGGTGTCGGGGCGCAACCCCGTACAGCAAGCTCATGAGACCCCGAAGGCCTCCCGCTGCAATCATGAAGGTGGCTTGATGCGCAGTTGGGGAAGGAAGTTCGGTGTCGGTTCGTCGCGCGAACGAGTTCGCCGTTTCGACGCCTTCTTACCAGTAACCGAAACTCGCGCAACGGCTCGCGGTTTGAATGACCTTCGGGCTCGCGAGTTTCGGTTGGCGTCCCCGATTCGCTTCGATCTGTCTGCTCAGCACTTTTCTGTCGTACACCCCAGCCGTGTTCCTGCGGACCAGGTTCCAACCCTCACCGCGGATTGGGCTGGGTCGATTCGGCCGTTACGGCCTTGCCGATCGAGAGCCTCGGCCTTCGAGGAGCGTCGAGAGAATCCACGTTCCTGTCTGCGCCCCCTGTTCCGCACCCTCCCGGCCGGAGGAGTCGCGAATCGTCGCTCCGTGAGACGGCTCCGGCCAGCCAGGCGGGCCCCGCATCGAAGTGGATTCCGCACGACCGCACCGAATGGCCTACCGCCCGTTCACCAGCGCATCGACGTTCTCGTGCGCGGCTTTCATCAGCCAGACGTACCCGTCCTCGAGACTGGGTCGCGCCGGCTCCGCTCCGGGGTAGTCGTCGGCGTGCGGGCCGACGATCCGGTACTGGATCCCATCGGCGAGGTGCAGCATCGACACGATCGTCGAGCGGGGCTTGGGCTCCTCGAGTCGCGTGCCGGTGACGATCCAGACGTGTCCGGCGGCCGACTGCGTCAGCTCGGCCGGGCTGCCGCGGAACAGCACGCGACCTTGGGCCAACACGGCAACGTCGCGACACGTCTGCCCGATGTCCTCCACGATGTGCGTGGAGAGGATCACGGTGCGGTCCGCCGCGAGGCGGACGAGCAGATTACGGAACCGGATCCGCTCCTCGGGATCGAGCCCCGCCGTCGGCTCGTCGACGATCAGCAGCTTCGGATCGTTGACCAGCGCCTGGGCGATTCCGACGCGCCGCTTCATGCCGCCGGAGAACCCCTTGATCCTGCGATCGGCGACCCCGTGCAGCGCGACCATCTCGAGCGTTTCCGCGACTCGTCGCGCGCGCCGCGCAGGGTCGCTCAGCCCTTTGAGGATCGCCATGTAGTCGACGAACTGGGCCGCCGTCAGCTCGAGGTACATGCCGAGCTCCTGCGGCAGGTAGCCCAGCATCGCCTTGGCGGCGCGCTTGCCGGACTCGGTGGTGAGGTCGTGCCCCTCGACGGTGATCGCCCCGGCGCTCGGGTTGACGACCCCGGCCAGGATCCGCATCAGCGTGGTCTTGCCGGCCCCGTTGGGACCGAGAAGCCCGAACATCCCGGCTCCGATCCTGAGGTCGACTCCGTGCAGAGCACGCGCCGCTTTGGAGCCCCGGCCGTAGGTCTTGGCCACTCCGGAAAGCTCGATCACGATACCCTCGCTCCGAGGAACCGCTCCGGGCGGCGCAGCAGCGCCCACGAGCCCAGAAGCAGACCGGCCGTGACGACCGACAGTGCGATCCGATTCGCGGCGAGGCTCGGATGGTTCGGCTCGACCACGCCCATGAAGAGGTAGACGAGCCGGGCGTTCAGCAGGAGCCACGGTCGCATCACGACCTGCAGCAGCCATCCCGCGCCGGCCAGGAAGGCTCCGAACGCCGTTTGCGTGGTTGCCAGCGAACCGAACGTCGCGAGCGCCATCAGGCTGACCGTCGGCAGCAGCCAGCACAGCTGCACGGCGAGCCACCCGCCGAGCGGCGCAAGATCGACGTGAAGCACTCGCAGCACCACCTGATACGCGACGGCGCTCAGAGCCTGGACCGTCAGGACCAACCCCAGGCGCGAGAAGAGGAATCCCGCCGGCCGCGACGGCGTCGCGAACCGCAGCTCCAGCGCCGGATCGTCGAGCACCGCGTACGCCGCCATCATCCCGCCCAGGAGCGGCACCATGAACCCCAGGTAGGCGCGCGCGATCGTGAACTGGATCTCGGGGTGCCGCAGGATGAGCGTGATCACGACGAATGCCGCCAGGAACGCCGGCGGAAACCAGAGCGGATCGCGTCGAACCGTCAGCCAGGAGTATCGGAGGGCAGCGCGGTTCACGAGCGTACCCTCATGAAAGCCGCGCCCGGCGCCGCAGGAAGCGCTCGAGCGAGAGCAACGCGCCGGTGCTGCACAATGCCAGCACCGCGAGGTTCAGTCCGGCATCGAGCGCGGTGTACGGCCTCGAGCCACCATACCCCTGAGGGACCGGCCCGCCGAACCACCCTTGCAGTACGAACATCCCGCTGGGGGTCAGGAGCGTCCCGTTGGGCGTCGGAAACAGGCCCGGTGGAACGAAGTTGGCCCAGAACCAGTACCCGGTGAGGAGGATCTGGTACACGCTCAACGGCATCACCAGCGGACAGGCCAGCGAAAACGCGATGACGAAGGCGAACGCCGGCACGCTGATGGCGAGAAACGCGACCGGCACCGTGAGAATGAACCCGCCCGACGTGTGGCCGACCGCGGTCATCACCACCGCGACCGCCGTCACCCAGGCCAGCAAGGGAAGCAGGCACGACCCGACCGCCGCGAGGTACTTCGCCAGGATATAGACGGGAAGGCTCAACGGCGTGCTGCCCTGCAGCTCCCGCACGCCGATCCGGAGATCGCGCTCGATCCTGTCGGCCGACAGGATCCCGGCCACCACCGGGAAGAAGACGTTCACCGCGACGAGAAACCGCCCCGCCACCGACCACGTCTCGCTCGCCGGGATCACCTCCCCCGGCACCCACTCCCCGATCGGCGCCGGCGAGAACAGCAGCAGGGTGTGGAACGCGAACAGCATCCCGTACGCGATCCAAAGCCCCTTGCGGCAAACCGACATGTTGAACTCGTGACGGACGAGTCCCAAGAATCGGTTCACGAGAGCCCTCCCCGCCGCGCCTCACGATCGCCGCGTGTCGGTGGCTCGTGACGTGCCCTGCAAGGTCCGGTGGCTCCCATGGTCCTCCGGGGTCAAGAACGCAGAAGTCGCGCTCATGCCGGCGAACGGACCGTCGAAACGACGATCGGCTCGCTCCCGCCGACGGCGCAGGGTCCAGGAACGCGATCGACAAGAAAACACGGTGATTCTAGCGCCTGCCCGACCGCATCGACGAAGTTGCCGGCGTCGGAGGTCGAACCTCCGCGGGGATCATCACTCAGGAAACAGATGCTCGGGGGCTTTGCTCCCGAACACCCACTCCCGCCCTCCGCGACGCCGGCGGACCGGCATCGCTCCGGTTGGGCTTGTTTCTTCCCGAGGTGTCGGGGCGCAGCCCCGTAAACCAAGCTCCTGATTCGCTGACGACTCGAGGCTTCCATCATGTGGGCTGGTTTCGTCGCCGCTCTCGTCCGTCCTCTTTCGTTTTCCGACGTTCCCTGCAGTCCCCTCCCGCGGACCGGGGTCCGGGAGGCACGCTGGAAGCGGACGCATGGTCCAACGCGGTAACGAGGGACGCCGGTCGCGTTCAGCCGCACCAGCCGAGCGGCAATCCGCGATCCCTCTCGTGGCCCCGCAGCGGAGCCCCGGGTTCACGAAGATAGTTCGATCAGAGATGAGGCATGCAAAAGAAGAATTTGTGTTATGCCGCGTCAATTCGTTTTTAGTAGTAAGAAATTCTCGGCACTCGGCAGGAACTCCTGTATCCTGAAGCCAGCCAGCGGCTCGACAAATGTTGGAGGTCGTATCGCGGGGACCCCGCGACGGGATGCCGTGGGGTCCGGGAAAGCAATCAACACACGGGGGGTTCGTATGAGACTCATGTCTTTGTGGTCCGTGATCCTGGCAACGGTTGCGTTGCCGGCCGCGGCGTCGGGTCGCTTCGCCGAAGCCGACGCCGCTGCCCTGGCGATCAAGCTCGTCTCTCAGCCGGCGAGCTACGAGAGCCCGGCGCGCGACGCGTTCACGCTCATGGCGGTGGACGGTCGCTGCAGCAGGACGGTGCTGCAAGCCAGCGACGTGGAGCTCAGGTGGGAAGTAAAGCGCGAGGGGGTCGAATCGCACCGCGTCGACATCTCGGAATTCGCGGACGGATTCGCCAAGGGCCGTTACCTGACCTCCGGCGATCTCCCGGGTAGCGAGCGCGAGATCCCCTTCCAGGACGCGCGGCCCGGTCTGTACTACTACTGGCGACTGCTGACGAAAACATCCGAAGGCTGGATCGTGAGCGGCACGGGGCGGTTCGACGCACCGATCTGTCCCGCCGACATGGTGCCCGAATGATCCGCCGCACGGATCTCTCCGGCGGCTTCCGATTCGCAGTGCTGGTCCTGTTCTGCTTGGTGCCGGCCGTCGCGCTCCAGGCCCAGGTGATCAGCCTCGAAGACGTGAGCCCCGACACCTCGTCGTACGACGCGAGCGACCCGGATTCCGGAAGCGGCGGGCGCGTGAACGGCATCGCGGTCGACCCCAACAATGCGTCCGTGATGTATGCCGCGACCGAGTGGGGCGGGATCTACAAGAGCATCGACGGCGGCGCCAACTGGGAGAAGCTCGACGGCCACCGCCCGGTCGTGACGTGGGACGTCAAGGTCAATCCCGGCGATTCCAATCGGGTCTACGCGACCTCGTTCTACGACGGACGCGCCACCTCGCTCTCGGGGATCAACGTCAGCACCGACGGTGGCGCAACCTGGACTCGTCCGGCGACGGCTGTGCCGCCGGTCGGATTCTGTGCCATCGCCGCAGATCGGACGGAGCTGTCCGCATTCGGCATCTCGATCGACCCCACCAACAGCGCGCGGATCTACGTTGGCACGAGCTGCGGCCTCGCGGTGAGCACGGACGGCGGCGACACCTGGTCGTATTCGACTCCGGGCGGAACCGCAGCCGTCCGGATCTGGGACGTGGTTGCCGCCGGCGACGGATTCGGCGCCGACATGTGCGGCGACGCCGGACACTACTACCGGAGCACGGGAGGCAGCTGGACCGCGGGGACCGGCTTGCCCTCGGGCCTGTGCTCGATGGCGGTGTCGCCGTACTCGATCGACAACACGAACCTCTTCGCGACGGTCGGCAACAACATCTACGAAACGACCGACGGATTCACGTGGACCCAGACACGCACCAATCCCCTCCCTCAGGGGCGGATCCCGTTCGTTGCGACCAACAAGCGGTCGACGGCGCCCGCGGGCCAAGTGTTCGACCTGTGGTTTGGAGACACGTCACTCTATCGGGTGCAGTGCAACAGCGGTGCGACCGGAGCGAAATGCGGGACGGGAAACAACCCGCCGTGGTCTCCCCAGGTGCTGGTGTGCAGCGTCACGACCACGACGACGTGTACGGTCGACGCCAATTGTCCCGCCGGCGAAAGCTGCAAGAAGGACGGCTACACGAGAGCGGTGGGCGGCCACGACGACATGGGGAGCATCGTCTTCAATCCTTCCGCGGCCAACGATGCCTGCCCGCTGCTCATGTCCTCGGACGGCGGGGTCTACCTGAATACCTTGTCGACGAGTCCCGCCTGCCACACCCCGGCCTGGGAGCAACCGACGGTCACTCCCCATGCGCTGTGGCCCTTCAGCCTGGACGGCGCGAACCTCGCGGGGGTGGACGACGACCACGTCTACTTCGGGAACCAGGACAACGGCGTCTTCGGCACGTTCGACGCGGGGACGCCGCTGCCGGACTGGGACGGCGACGTGTGCTGCGACGGCTTCGACACGGTTGCCTCCGACTTCGGCAGCGGTTCGATCATCTACTCGGTTTGCTGCAGCCAACCCCGCGCCACCAACTTCTACAAGAAGAGCGCCGACTTCAGCACCGGCGGCGTGATCAACTATCCCGCCACCGGCTTGCCGCCCGGCTTCCGTTTCCCGGACGTTCTCGCGCGCTGGGGGGACAAGAAGTACGCGATGATCACGACCGACTGCACCGTCGGTAGCGGCGGCTGCACCGGAGCGGACGGAGGCCTGTACATCACCCAGGACGTCGAGGCGGCCCCGATCGTCTGGACCGAGCTCGGGAATGCCACGGAGCCCCAGCGCGACAGCAAGGAAGTCTGTAGCGATTACCCGCCGCGGAACTGCGCCGTGGACGCCGACTGCGGCGGCGCCGCCACGTGCCGGCCACGCGTGCCATGCGCCGTGTATACCCCGTCCAATTCAGCCACCTTCTACGTCCAGACCGGCGACTGCAACGGTGACGCGACGACGGACCAGCTGTGGAAGTTCGCCGGCACCGATCCCGCCGGCGCCTGGACCCAGATCACGTTGCCCAACGGCGGGGGCTTCGGGATCTTCGCCGTCGATCCGAACGACCCGAACCGGCTCATCGCTTCCAGCTTGACCCCCACCGACGCCCTCATGTACCGATCCTCCAACGGCGGCGCGAGCTGGTCGGCGATGACCAGCCTCGACACCATCATGAGGGGCGGAGGCGACTTCCCGATCAAGAACCAGCGCGGGCTCACCGGCTTCACGGCCATGCAGGGCTATCATCAACCCTCGTTCGTGGCGTTCGATCCGTTCGACGCGAGCAACATTTACGCGGGCGGCCGCGATTCCGGCATCTTCTTCAGCCAGAACGACGGCGCGAGCTGGGGCCTGGTGACCGATCCACGGAACTCCCACACATCGGGGACGCCGCACATACCGCGACCCAGGCACGCGTACTTCAGCGAGGCCGACCACAACAAGTCCGTCTACGTGTCGAGCCAGGGGCGCGGCGTCTGGCGCCTGGGCATCTGCAACGCCGACTCGTGGGAGCCCGACGACGCCGTCGCGCACTTCATCCCCAGCGGCTCCCCGCAGACCCTCAGCATCTGCGGCACCGGCGATCTGGACACCAGGTATTTCACACTGACGGAGAGTTCGGCGGTCACGATCGAGACGGCCGGTACCGCGGGGGACACCACCCTGACGCTCCGCGACGCTCAATTCAACCAGATCGACTTCGACGATGACGGCGGAGTCGGCGCCTTCTCGCGGATCGTGCGCACCTGCGGGGCGTCCTCGGTTCTGGCGGCGGGAACGTACTTCATCCAGGTCGGCGAATTCCAATCCAACGACACCATCGTGGAGTACACCCTCACTCTCAACACCGCTCCGTGCTGCGGCAACGGCGCCATCGATCCGGGCGAGTTCTGCGACGACGGCAATCGGAACAACGGCGACTGCTGCTCGGCGACCTGCATCCCGGATCCGACCGGCGCTGCCTGCGACGACGGCAACGTCTGTACGGCCAACGACACGTGCGGCGCGAGCATCGGCGAAAACTTCGACGGCGTGACCGCGCCGGCCCTGCCTGTGGGCTGGGCGACGTCGGGCACGGGCAGCCTGTGGACGACGGCTGCCGCGAGCAGCGACACGCCGCCGAACTCGGCCGGGACGGACGGTCCGGCCACGGTCACCGACAAGGTGCTCGATTCGCCGCCGATCGCGATCGCAACGGCTGCGGTGCTGAGCTTCCGCAACAGCTACCTCCTGGAGAATGGGTTCGACGGGGGCGTGCTCGAGTTCAAGATCGGCGCGGGAGCCTTCCAGGACATCCTCGCCGCGGGCGGCAGCTTCATCGTCGGCGGATACAACGGCACGATCTCGGGTTGCTGCGGTAACCCCCTCGCCGGCCGCCAGGCGTGGACGGGAAACACGGGTGGATTCGTGACGACCACCGTGAGCCTCCCGCCGGCCGCCGTGGGCCAGACCGTCGTGCTCCGCTGGCGCGTGGGGACGGACACATCCACCGCTGCCGTCGGGCAGAAGATCGACACGATCACGCTCACCGGAGGCGGCCCCTTCGGCTGCCGCCCCGGAACCTCGGTGGGCAATCCTGCGGAGGTGAGCGGTTTCGTCGCGGTCAGCAAGAGCAACTACAACTTCTCGCCGGTGGCGGGTGCGACTCAATACGATGCGATTCGTGGCTTGGCCGCGAATCTGCCCGTCGGTCCCGGCGGCGGAGATGAGGTGTGCGGCGTCACCGCGACTCCCGACATCTCGGACGCAGCCAGCCCGGAGGGCGGCGCTTGCTTCTGGTACCTGGTGCGAGCGAAAAGCTCGTGCGGTATCGGTCCGTGGGGACAACGAAGCAACGGAGCGCCTCGAATCACGACCACCTGTCCTTAGAGCGGACGAGAGCAGCATGATCGGGGCCGGCCGACGTCGTCGTCGGCCGGCCCTTTCATTGGTCGCTCCATCGGATCCGCGCGCGAAGCCCATGGCAGCGGCACCTTGCGACCGGGTCGCCTCGGAATTTTTGGAGCTCATGCCAGCGCCTGCACGTCCGCGAGGTCCTGCAGGCGCTTCGAGCGCCTCCGAGCCGGATCGCGACCGGCTCGGAGCGTCTTGTGAAGCAGATCGGCCACCTGGAGCACTCGAAGGGCCGCGCGTCCGAGCTGCACCTCGACCGCGCGCGAGACCGCTCCGGCGAGCGCGGGATCGTTCGTGAACTGGACGGGCGTACCTTCCGGACCGATCCAGTTTTCAACGTGCTCGTGTCGGCCGGTCTCGCGGAATCCGGATTCGCGAAGCGAGTCACGAAGAATCTCGTCTCGGCTTCGAACCGCGATGTCGATGTCGAGTGTCGTCCGAGGCTCGCGCTGGTGAATCTGGAGAGCGACTCCGCCGATGACGGCGTAAGGGACCCCGCGATCGGCGAAAACCTCCGCCACGAGAGCGAGGTCAGGTTCCTTGGAGCGCTCCATCTCACCTCTCATCCAGTGCCAGCGGCGATCCAGCAGGATCGCCGTCCTCAGACTTTCGAGCATGACCTTTTCCTCGACGACTGGTGAGGACGGGGGAGACGAACCGGGTCTTGGACACGAACGCCCCGTGCGCGCGCGGACCTATCGAGAGGAGCCGGGCGCCGCGGCGTCTCCCCCTTGCCCCCGCCTCAGAAACACACGAATCGTGTGAATCGATCGGCGGGACCGGCGCACATAGCGGGGGACAAGCGGAGGCGTGGCTCGGATCGCTCGACGAGTGTTTCCGGCAGCGCGCAGGGGTCGAATCATCGCGCGGCTTCGTCTCGTGAAGCGCGTCCCGCCGGAACGGGCGTGTCGAGCGGGAAGGGCCGCGAACGGCGAGCGGTAGACGTTTCCGTCCGGACCTCGGCCGGACGACATCCTGGAGGGGGAGATCATGAAACCCGTTGAAAGTCATTGGATCGCAGCCAAGGTCCCGTCGCCGCGACGGATGCTGTCCGTCGCGCTCGCCCTCCTCGGAGCGTGGGCGAGCCTCCCCATCTCGGCGGAATTCGTGGACCTCCAGCGGAAGCCGGAGTCTGCCGTCGTCGCTTCGATCCTGCCTCTCCCCGCCAGGTCCTCGGACCGTGACTCGCTCGGGGCGACGGGGAGCCTCTCCATCGCCATCCTCTCGTCGTCGACGTTCGACGCGACGCTCGTCGACGCCGGGACCGTGGTGTTCGCCGGAGCGCCTGCCGTCAAGCGTGCCGACGGCCGACTCTCGGAGGTCAGGGACGTCAACGGAGACGGCCTCGACGACCTCGTGGTCGCGGTCGCGGAGCGCCGGATCCGCATCTCCCCCGAGGGCTCGCAGGCGGCGCTGATCGCGCGAACCAGGGACCGTCGCGTCGTGACGGGCTCCGCGCCGATCGTGCCCGACGCCGCGATCCGCCGCGCGCGAGAGATCGCGGCGCTTCGGCCGCACGGCCCGGAGAAGCAGCCCCCGATGACGGTGCGCGCGGTCATTTCCCCCGGGAAGGCCGCCGGCGTGGTCGCCATCGGCGAGCAGGGCCCGATCGCCGTGGCAATCCTCGGGGACGACACGTTCGACGCGTCGCACGTCGACCCGGAGACGATCACGCTCGACGGAGCGCCCGTCGCTCGCGCGTGGAACGGCCAGCCCAGAGCGCGGATCGAGGATGCCGACGGCGACGGGCGCGCCGATATGCTCGTCTCGATCGTCCGGGAATCGCTTCAACCCGAAGCGACTGCTCCCACGGCGATCCTGCGCGGGCTCACGTGGGACGGCCGCTACATCGTCGGACACCCGGATCTCGAGCTTCGCGGCGAGCGGACGGTCACCTTTCGCAGCGAATGCACGAAGAAGGGAGCGCCGGCGTCCACGGAGTTCGCGAGCGCGGGCGGAATCACGATCAACGACCTGGCGCCCGCCACTCCGTATCCCTCCACGATCGCCGTCTCCGGCCTGGTGGGGAAGATCTCCAGGGTCCGCGTCACCCTCAAGGGACTGACGCACGCATTCCCGGCCGATGTCGACGTCCTCCTCGTCGCCCCCACCGGACAGAGCGTGAAAATCCTTGCGGACACGGGTGGCAACGCCGCGCCTGCGTCCCCCGTCACGATCACGTTCGACGACACGGCGGCGGAGCTCGTGCCGCCGGCCGGGCCGCTGACCTCGGGGATCTTCCGGCCGACCGACTTCGCGCCGGCCGATGCCTTCCCCGCTCCGGCGCCGGGCGGTCCCGCGGCCACGTCGCTCTCGGCACTCAACGGCATCGACCCGAACGGGACCTGGTCGCTGTTCGTCGTGGACGACCTGGCGGGAGACGCCGGCGCCATCTCGGGCGGCTGGTCGCTCGATTTCCTCATGGCCAGCGAGTTCTGCTCCGCCGCGCCGATCGGGATCTTCGACAACGCGGTCGCGGCACCCTATCCAGTGCCGATCCAGGTGACGGGTCTCACGGGGCAGATCGTCGCCAAGGTCACCGCGACACTGAGGGGACTCACGCATCCCCGTCCTGAGGACATCGACGCCCTGCTGGTCGGGCCGCAGGGCCAGAGCGTCGCTCTCATCTCCGACATGGGATGGGGCGGCGGAGCCAGCGGGGTCACGCTCACCTTCGACGACGACGCGAGCGGCACCGTTCCGAATCCGTTCGTTTCGGGGACGTACTGGTCGTTCGACCGGGATCCCGGGGATCCATACCCGGCGCCGGCTCCCGCGGGGCCCACCTCGGACTACCTGAGCGTGTTCAACGGCGACGATCCGAACGGGACCTGGAACCTGTTCGTCGTGGACGACAGCCCTTCGGCGGCCGGGGTGATCCAGGGGGGCTACTGCCTTTCCTTCACCACGGTCGCGCCGACGACGGACTGCAACCTGGCTCCGCTCACCATCCCCTCGGGCGCGCCTGGAGCCACGACCGGCCCGGCCGGCCCCTACCCCTCCTCCGTGACCGTCGCCGGAATGACCGGCGTCGTCGACAAGGCGACCGTGACCCTGAACGGCCTCGCCCACACCTTCCCGGACGATCTGGACGTTCTCCTGGTTGGACCGAGTGGACGCGCGATCGTCCTCATGTCGGACGCGGGGGGAGATGCCGACCTGAACGGCATCACGATCACGTTCGACGACGACGCCGTCGCGAGCTTGCCCGATGCCGCCGGGATCGCCGCCGGGACCTACAAGCCGACCGACCACGACCCGGGCGACGCGATGCCCGCGCCTGCCCCGGCCGGGCCGCACCTGACTCTGCTCTCCCAGATCGCCAGCGGATCGCCGAACGGCACGTGGAGCCTCTACGTCTACGACGACCTGACGGGCGACGTCGGCGCGCTCCAGGGAGGGTGGTGCCTGACGTTCCGGCTACGCGTCGATTCGCACGAGCGCTGCGGCGACGGCGTGACGATCCCGGCCGGGGCTCCCGGGGCGACCTCCGGGCCGGCGTCGCTCTATCCGACGACCATCGAGGTCTCCGGAATCAGCGAGCCGATCGGCCACGTCAGGGTCTGGCTGGGTCGGCTGAACCACACCTATCCCGACGACCTCGACGTGCTGCTCGTCGGTCCGAGGGGACAGAAGATGATGCTGATGTCCGACGCAGGGGGGAACGTGCCCGTGAGTCACAACCTCTGGATCGCGTTCGAGGATGCCTTCCCCGACCCCCTGCCCGATACCGGAGTGATCGACAACGGCGGCTTCCACCATCCCACGGATTTCGAGCCGGGCGACGCGATGCCGGCGCCCGCGCCGGCGGGGCCGTATCCGAACCCGCCGCTTCTCGCCGCCTGGGACCACACCGATCCCAACGGGACGTGGAGCCTCTACATCAACGACGACGCTGCCGGAGATGTCGGGTCGATGGGGAACTGGTGCCTGACCTTCTACCCCCAGGACCTTCCGCCAGGAGACGTCGATCTTCGATGGGCTCCCGGGACCAAGGACACGCTCGAGTGGTCGGCCGCCCCACTCGCGCGGACTTACAACGTGTACACCGGAACCTCGTTCGACCTTCCGAGGCTCCTGAACTGTCACGCCGATTCGTCGCTCCGGCTCGCCACCGCCGGCACGACGACGGGAGCGATCCTGGGCGAGACGCCGCGGACGGGAGGTCTTTACTGGTACCTGGTCCGGGCCTCGAACGCCACGGGGGAAGGACCCGCGGGGAAAGCGCGAGTCGGCGCGAGCGAGCCCGCGCGACTCCAGAGCACGTCCGGGCAATGCACCTGCTCGCACGACAAGTGCTCCCCGGGCGGCCCCCTCGGCCAGGGCTGCGAGCCGTGCGTGACGAAGATCTGCGCGAACGATCCGTTCTGCTGCGGCGTTGCATGGGACAACACGTGCGTCGAGAAGGTCTACTCGACCTGCCGCGATCTGGTCTGCACGACCGGCGCCTGCGCGCACAAGCCGTGCTCGACGGGCGGTCCGCTGGCGCCCGGATGCGACAACCCGCCGGTGACGGGGAGTTGCGTCGCGGCCGTCTGCGCCGCCGATGCGTTCTGCTGTGCGGTTTCCTGGGACGATCGCTGCGTGTCCGAGCTGGCGTCGGTCTGCGGGCTGAATTGCGACTGATCGATCCGGGGTCGGCCCCCCGATTCCGGATCGGTTCACGACCGTTTCTCGGCCGGCGGGACCAGTCCTAGCCGTCCCGCCGGTCGAGCGCGGCGCGAATCGACTCGGTGAGGCGAGCTCCCGGGAGGGCTCGGGGACGGCCTTTCCATGGAGCACCCTCGGGCACTCCTCGGGGTTGGATCCCACGATGAGCGGCAGCCACGAGCGCCTTCGAGGACGGGACGACGACCGGGCCGGCCGACGCGCTGCCGGCCGTGCGGCTCCGACTCGTCTCGTTCCCGCCGCGCGATCGATCCCCCGCGACCGATTGCCCTGGCCGTCGAAGGCGTGGACAATCTTCGCGGGACGAGCCGTGGGGAACTCGATCGAATCGCCGCTCGAAGAGGACTCGGAGCTGGCGCGGCGCATCCGCGAAGGCGATCGCGTCGCGGAGGAGCTGCTCGTCGTGCGATTCCGGCACGGGCTGCTCGCAATCGCAGCCGCTCGGGGCGGCGGGGATCTCGCCGCGGACGCCGTGCAGGACACGTTCGCGGCGGCTCTCCCCGCCCTGCGCAGAGGGGCCTGGCACGGCGACGGCCCCCTGGGCGGCTACCTCGCCACGATTCTTCGCCGCGCGATCGGCCGACGGCTGCGCGCGAGAGGAGTCACGGTCGGTGGAGAACGTCCGGACGATCTGCCGACCCTCGAGGAGGATCCGTTCGAGCGCACCGCGATCGAGGAGCGACGGCGGCGCGTCGGAGAGGCGCTGGACCGTCTCCCCCCGGGACACCGCGACGTCGTGACGCGGCATTACTTCGACGACCTGTCGGCGGAAGAGATTGCGCTGGCCCTCGGGATCCCGCGCGGAACGGTCCTGTCCCGGCTCCATCACGCTCGGGGGAAGATCGCTCGGTTCATGAATCGGGGCGCGCTTCGCGCGCACGGTACGGGAGGAGAGGAATCCTCGTGAGCACGCCAGGCGCTTCCCCCCCGCGATTCCAATGCGACCGGCCCGACGTGCGGGCCTCGCTGCGGGACTGGGTTCTGGGCCGTCTCGACCCGGTTCGCTCCGCCACGGTCGAGGGGCACGTGGCGGGATG
Organism: Terriglobia bacterium; assembly: GCA_963699985.1. Lineage (GTDB taxonomy): Bacteria > Acidobacteriota > Polarisedimenticolia > Polarisedimenticolales > CAVOVZ01 > CAVOVZ01. The sequence continues at coordinate 250,612 of CAVOVZ010000017.1, read as the reverse complement.
CGAGTCGTGCGCGTCGCAGCTCGCGAAAATCGTCTCGGCGGTGGATCGTCTCGACGCGGACGTCGCGTCGCTCTCGCGGCGGCCGAGGCTCGCTCCTGCGGTGGCGATCGCCGCAAGTCTGCTGCTGGCGGGATTGCTCTCGCCCTGGCTGCTCGACCGCGGTACCGCGCTGCGCGAAGTGCCCGACGAGTTCCGCGGAGCCGTGAATCTGGCCCTGGCGTCCGGCCGCTTCGCCCGCTACCCGGCGCTCGCTCGGCTCGCCGAGCCCGCCCCGACGCTGGCCGCGCCTCCGACGCCCTCGTCCGGGGATTCTGCGCCCGCGCTCCCCTCGCTCGATCCGGCGGGAACCTCGGTCCGCGAGGCGAGGCCGACCTTCCGTTGGCCGGAGCAGCCGGGCGCGCTTCAGTACGAGGTCATGGTCGCAGCACCGGGTGAATCTATCGTCGCGGAGAGCGGACCTCTCGCAGGAACGGAGTGGGTGCCGGCCGAGCCGCTCCCGCGCGGCGTGGTCCTGACGTGGCAGGTGCGCGTCACGACCGCCGAGGGAGAGCGCGTGCTGCCGCCCCCGGAAGCGCCCCGCGCACGCATCGCAATCCTGGACCAGGGGGAAGAGGAGGCGCTGGATCGGGATCTGGCCCGGGCCGGCGGCTCGGATCTCGCGCGGGCGGTAGTCCTTGCCCGCCACGGCGCGATCGCGGACGCGAATCGCCTGCTCGACCGGATCGTCGCGGAGCCGGGAGCGCTTCGCGGATCGGCCCGGATCCGGGTCGAGCGTCTGCTCGCGAACGAAGGCGGCGCCCTACCCGGTGCGGGTCAGGGGGAGGCCCCGACCACGAAGAAGCCGGCCCAGTAGAACGGATGACGCGTCTCGGGGGCGCGAGACAGATCGAGCCCCGCCCGTCGGAGCGCTCCCGCGGCGTCCAGGCTCCGGCCGCGCCGCTCCGGGTCGTGGAGGAGCGTCTCGTGGAACGTGCGCATCATCTTCGACGTGCTCGCAACGTCGACCCTCCACCGGCTCACGACGGCAGCCGGACAGCCCGCGAGCGACAGCGCCCACGAGAAGCCCACGATCCCCTCGCCGCCTCCCGTTCTGCCTCGTCCGGTCTCGCATCCCGAGAGCACCGCGAGGTCGGCCCGTAGCGTACGGTCGAGAAGGTCGCGGGCCTCCAGGTCTCCGGTGCGCGTCTTGGTCGGGGCAAGCGCGAGCGTCGAGGCGAGAGGCGCGGCGTCGTTGAGCGCTCCATGCGCGGCCACGTGCAGGATCCCGCGGGGCTCGCAGGCGGCAAGAAAAGCCTCGCGCGTGGCCTCCTTCCCCGCGAGGACCTTGGCCCTCCCCGGGCCGTAGAGGCCGGACAGGGTCGCCGTTAGCTCGTCGCCGCCGGGAAGGCCGTACGACACCGCGAGCAGCGTTCGATCGCCGGCCGGGAGCCGCCGGTCGCGCAGCGCGCGCATCGACGCCAGCGCGGTCAGCGACGGCGCGTACGAGACGGCCGTGCGCTCCGCGACGAACCGATCGTCGGGCGCGATCAGCGCCTCGAACGGCACATCCCAGAGCGCGCCGTCGGGGACGACGATCCAGCGCTCCCGGCCCGAAAGCTCGCTCTCGATGGGCGCGATCAGCGCGCCGTACAGCTCCCGTCCGAGCCCTCGGTAGTCCAGATCTCGATTCGCCAGCCGGGTTCGGTAGAGTCGCGCGCGCCGCTCGAGGTCGGCCGCCGTCCCGGACGATCGGCCGCATCGTCAATCGCGGGGCCGGACCGGCACCACGCACGAGCACGAACGTCCACACTCGATCTTCCGACACGGCGTACTCGATCAGGGCGGTCCGGTCGTCGACCAGGCGCGCTGCGGCGGATGGCGACATCGGGTCGGCCGCGCCTCGGACGGCGGCCAGCTCGGGGTGGGCCGCGTACACCCGGGCGACCAGCGCCGCATGTTCCCGGGCGAGCTCCTCTCGCTCCCGTCGGAGCCCGGTCACGAGCGCCGCTTCGGTTCGCGCCGCGCCTTCCTCCGCGGAGAGCCGCGCGTCGATCTCCGCCCTGTTTCGCTCCAGCGTTCGCAGCCGACCGCGCTCTGTCTCGGTCATCACCGCGTCCAGCCGAGCGCGCCCGTGACGAAGCACATCGACCATGACGCGCGCTCGCGCCCGCTCGGACATCGCGAGGGCGCCCGCCGCATCGCCCGATCCGGCGAGGAGCCCCACGAGTGCGACGTACGGCGCGCGGCGTGCCTCGAAGAACAGCGATTGCTGCTCCTCGCCGCCGGCCATCGACGCGCTCTCCCGCTCGACGGCATCCACCGCGGCGGCGAGCTGCGTCCGCGCGCCCGACCGGTCGCCTCGGGCCCGCCGGGCGAGCCCGGCGAGAGTGAGCGCGCCGGACAGCGGCGCTCCGGTCTCGCGCGCGAGCGCAAGCGCGCTCTCCGCCGCGGCGAGGGCCCCTCGGGCGTTGCCGCTCTCGAGGAGGACGAGAGCGGTGTCCGCGCGGTTCTTCGCGAGCCCGGTCTTGCTGCCGATCCGCTCGAGCAGCGCGCGCGAGCGGTCGAGCGCCTCGAGGGCGGCACGGGAATCGCCGCTGCGGTGCGCCGCGAGTCCGAGGTTCGCGTGCACGTTCGCCTGCGCGAGCGCGTCGTCCACCGCCTGAAGCAGCGGGAGCGCCTCGCGGAGCGCGGCCACCGCGGCCGCGACATCGCCCTTCTTCAAGAGGACGTCGCCGACGTTGGACGTGCACGTCGCTTGCAGCCCCTTGTCCGCCGCGGCTTTCGCGCCTGCCAACGCGGCGCGGAAACGATCGAGCGCCAGGTCGAGGTCCCCCTGCTCGACGAACACCGCCCCCTCGTTGTTGAGGATGCGCGCGGTCGTGAGGCGCAGCCGCGCGGCCTCGGCGACCTCGCGGGCTCGAGCCAGGAATTCGAGGGCTTCGCGGAAGTGCCCCTGATCGTAGTGCGCGAGGCCGATCGATGCGATCACCTCGGACTTCCCTTCCGGATCGGAGAGCTCCTCGTAGATCGGGAGCGCTCGCTGGAACTCCTCCACGGCCAGGTCGTGGTCGCCCAGGATCCGGTGGCTGATCCCCATGTTGCGGTGAAGGGTCGCGACGAGGACGAGATCGCGATCGGCCTCCGCCACGACCCGAGCGCGACGGTACGCCTCGAGCCCCGCCTGCAGCTCGCCGCGATCCGAAAGGAGGTTCGCGATGTCGTTGAGCGCCCTGGCCGCCTGCTTCCGGTCCCCTGCGGCTTCGGCGAGCGACCGCGCTCGCTCGTAGAACGCCAGCGCCTCGCGCGGCTCGCCGCGGCGCACCCGGAGGTAGCCGAAGACGGCGGTCACCGCGGCCTCGGCTCCGCCGTCACCGGAACGTCGGGCCGTCGCCAGCGCGAGATCGAGCAGCGCCGGAGCGCGCGGATCGTTGTCGTCGACGAGCGGGCGCGCCTCCTTCGCGAGCGCGCGGGCGAGCAGCGCCGCCTCGGATGCCGGGGCCTGATCGGCGAGCTGACGGCGGGCGGGATCGCTGCGCGCTTCGACGATCCGCCGGGCGAGTGCGGCGACAGCCTCGCGGGAGGGCTCGGGTGCGCTTCCCGGGGCCGCCCCCGTCAGAAAAAGCAGGACGAGGACTCCGCGCGCGGTGCGTCGCATCGGCAGGTGGCGAGAGGCGGGATCGGGATCGCGCACGTCGTCAGTGTAGCCGGTGAGCGATTCCCCGTGGATCTCCCCGGCGATCCAGGCAGCGTCGGCGGCGCGGCGCTGCGGCCGCAGGCTCAGCCGACGCTCATCCGGGAGCGTCGACCCGCGGGGCCCGTCCTCGACGGGCCGGCTGCTGCCGCGAGCGGCCCCGCCGAACCGCGGCAGGCGCACCGACCGGGTATACTCCCACCATGATTCCGGCCACGGAGATCCGCGCGGGGATGGCGATCCGGTTGGAGGGTGTCGCCTACCAGGTCCTCGAGACAGAAGCGCATGCGGGCCAGGGGAAGCTCCACGGCTTCGTCCACGCGCGGCTCCTGAAGCTGGGGACCGGCTCTCAGACCGACCGCCGCTTTCGCCTCGACGAGAAGGTGGAGGCCCTCGATCTTTCGAAGCGACCGCTGGAGTACTCGTACGATACCGGCGACGAGTTCACGTTCATGGACCCCGTCACCTTCGACCAGGTCACCCTGCCGCGCGAGGCCGTGGGGGATGGCGCCGCGTTTCTGAAGGAAGGCGGGCGTGTTCTGGTGCAATTCCTGGACGACCAGCCCGTCGCGCTGATCCTCCCGGAGTTCGTGGATCTGCGGGTTACCTCCACGGCGGCGCCGATGCACCAGAGCGAGACGAGCACGCTCAAGCGCGCGACCCTCGAAAACGGTATCGAGATCCTGGTCCCGCTTTTCATCAAGGAGGGGGAGCTCGTTCGGATCGCGGTCGCCGGGCGGAAGTACGTGGAGCGCGTTCGCGAAGGCAAGAAGTAGGCTGTTCCAGCGACGAACGCGAAGATCATCGCGCGCTGCACGGCTCGCACCCCGCACCGCCAACAAACGATCGATCGAGGCCTCCCGGATCGGCTCGATCCGGAACCTGCCGTCGCCCCGCGACTCCTCGAACATCCCCGAATCTGCCGACGCGCCGCGCGATCCATACGAACATCGGCGTTGATCGTCTCCCCTCCGCTTCGTACGAATGCACGCGACGAGTTCGCTCCCCCCCGATCTTGCAAACGTGGGGCGGACTCGGCGGGAGAAGACATGAAGTCCCTGAGGCCCCCATCTCGGCAGAGCTCGGCAGGCACGGAAGCGGCCTCGCTCCTCCCCGACTCGACACGACACGTGAACCTGATGCGGCATGACGCCGCACAGGAACGGTAAAGGGAGAGACGTATGAAGAAGAACCTGTTCCTGGCGGGGCTCGCGTTGGCCCTCGCCTTTAGCACGGCGCAGGCCGGCATCGATCTGAACGAAGTCGGCGCGTTCCTCGTCTATCCGGGCGTCGCAGCCACGGCGAACGGACTCCAGGTCGAGACGTTCCTCACGATCACCAACACCTCGGAGATGGCGGTGATCGCCCATGTGTCGTTCATCAACGGGAACGAGCGCAGCCCCCGCTACTGCTACGAGTGCGATTTCGACGTTCCGCTCAGCGGCCTCGACACCGAGACCCTGGTGCTGATCCGGCAGGGCGACGTCACGATCATCCGGAACATGGATACGGGCGCCCAGCGCTCCTGCTCTCAGGCCATCGGGTTCGTGACCGTCGACGTCGAGGACTTCAACCACAACGTCCTGTCCGACAACATCCTCCTCGGCTCCGAGGTGGTGGTCGACTACACGAACGGCGCGGCGATGTCCGTTTCCGCCATCTCCATCCAGGGCGAGAGCGGCGACGGCGACCGCACCTTCGCGTTCGACGGCACCGAGTACCGCAAGTTCCCGTCGGTCGTGGGCGCCGACTTCCTGGCCCCGGACTATGACGGCCTCCTCGATGCGGACCTGGTCCTCTTCACGCTGGCGTTCGACCGCCAGTTCCCCCCGCTGACCGATTGCTCCGTGATCGGCTTCGACGCCTTCGAGTCGCAGTTCTCCAACTCGTTCCAGTTCGGCTGCTGGACGATGGCCTCGCTCGAGGACATCGACCCCGAGTTCGCGTATCCCTTCCTGGGCGACGTGTTCGACCAGCAGGAGCACGGCTGGCTGCAGCTGAGCTGCACCGTGTTCGGCACGGGAACCAACGGCGTGATCGAGGGTGGCGTGCACGGCGCGCTGACCCAGTACGCTCCCGCCGGAACGGTCCTTCGCCGCAACGACGGCGGCCCGGCGCTGGCCACGGCGGCCGGCTGGGCGCGGCTCCTCTACCAGAGCGGCACGGTGGGCGACGCCATGACGCTGCATCTCGAGAACGCGGCCCGCGGCGGCACGTTCTGATCCGTTTCCTCGAATCCGCTCCGGGGGCTCCCGATCGAGCCCCCGGAACGGTTTCTTCTCGAGGCCGGGGAGACGAACTCCCCGGCCTTTTCGTTTCGCTGGCACGACGCCTGGGCCGAGCGGTGTGCGCCCCGCACGATTCACGACGTTCTCCCGATGACCGCGGGCCCGGCCGTGAGGTCGGCTCCCCGACGTGGATTCCGGGACTTCGGCACCGGAGGGATTCCGCCGGGACCATGCCGAAAGGCACGACAGGGGCGGACCGCCCGACCTCCCGGAAGACACCGATCTCCGCTCCTTTCCTTACCAACTTCGGAGTTGATCGCGGTTCGGCGCGACCCTACGTCTCGTAGCGAGGGCGAGCGCGCGAGCGGCTCGCACGACGACGGGAGGGACGGCCAGATGCGAATCGGAGCAGCCTCGGCGGCGATCATCGCGGTGCTCGGGATCGGGTCCGACGTGGCGCGTGCCGGCATCGACCTGAACGAGGTCGGCGCGTTTCTCGTCTACCCGGGGGTCTCCGCCGACGCGCAAACCGGGATCGTCGAGACGTTCTTGACGATCACGAACACCTCGAGCAGCACCCTGGTGGCGCACGTCGCCTTCATCAACGGCGACGCTTCGGATCCGCGCTACTGCTACGAGTGCGACTTCGACGTTCCCATGAGCGGACTCGACACCGAGACGCTCGTTCTGACCCGGGACGCCGTGCGCAACGTCACGACCATCGAGAACATGGATACCGGCGCCCGGCGATCCTGCTCGCAGCACGTGGGGTTCGCCACGGTGAACGTGGAGGATTCCGGCCATCACGTCCTGACGGACAACGTCCTTCTCGGATCCGAAGTGGTGATCGACTACACGAGCGGATCCGCCTATTCCGTCCCGGCAATCTCCATCCAGGGAGAGAGCGGCGACGGGGACCGTACCTTCGCCTTCGACGGGAACGAGTACCGGAAATTCCCTTCGGTCGTCGGTGCCGACTTCCTGGCGCCGGACTTCGACGGAGGGCTCGACGCGGAGTTGGTGCTCTTCACGCTGGGCTTCAATCGTCAGTTCCCTCCCCTGACCGACTGCTCGGTGATCGGAATCGACGCGTTCGAGTCCCAGTTCTCCAACTCGCTCCAGTTCGGGTGCTTCACCGCGATCGCGCTCTCGGAGATCGATCCCGAGTTCGCCTACCCGTACCTCGGCGGGGCGTTCGACGGCCAGGAGCACGGCTGGGTGCAGCTGAGCTGCACGGTCTACGGCACTGGGAGCACGGGTGTGGTGGACGGCGGGGTGCACGGCGCCATCGTGGAGACCGCCGCGGCGGGCACGGTTCTCCGACGCGAGGACGGCGGCCCCGCTCTCCTCGGCGCCGCTGCGTGGGCGCGGATCCTGTATCAGAGCGGAACGGTGGGAGACGCCTTGGCGCTGCATCTCGAGGAACCCGCACGGGGCGGCTCGTTCTGAACTCCCAAGAAACAGCCGTGCGGGGGCTTTGCCCCCGAACCCCCACTCCCGCCCTCCGCGACGCCGGCGGACCGGCATCGCTCCGGTTGGGCTTGTTTCCTCCCGAGGTGTCGGGAGAACGACCGCAAGGCTGCTCGTACGAAACAGCCGCGCGGGGGCTTTGCCCCCGAACCCCCACTCCCGCCCTCCGCGACGCCGGCAGACCGGCATCGCTCCGGTTGGGCTTGTTTCCTCCCGAGGTGTCGGGAGAACGACCGCAAGGCTGCTCGTACGAAACAGCCGCGCGGGGGCTTTGCCCCCGAACCCCCTCTCCCGCCCTCCGCGACGCCGGCGGACCGGCATCGCTCCGGTTGGGCTTGTTTCCTCCCGAGGTGTCGGGAGAACGACCGCAAGGCTGCTCGTACGAAACAGCCGCGCGGGGGCTTTGCCCCCGAACCCCCACTCCTGCCCTCCGCGACACCGGCAGACCGGCATCGCTCCGGTTGGGCTTGTTTCCTCCCGAGGTGTCGGGAGAACGCTCGAAAGACTGCTTGAAACTCGGATCGAGTGCCGACGATGGCGCCCGCGAATCGACCGGGCCGACACGCTGTTCTCGGGCTCAACTCTCGACGTGCCGATCGCAGCGAGCGCCGGGCGAGTCGAGCGGAAGAACGAATCGATCCTTCGATGCACGCGGCAACAACGCCGACGGCGGCGACGATCCGGACGGACCGGATTTCATCTCGGATCGCGTCCAGCGATGTCGAAACTGCTCGTTGATGGAGTCACGACCGGCCGGTACATCTGCTGGCGACATCGTCCCGCCGTCGCGGGACGCCGGAGGAATCCGATGATCGCAACCAGGATCCGGCTCGCTCTCGTCCCCGTGATCGCGGGACTCCTGCTCGGGGGAGGCATCGCACTGCAACGCCAGACCTCGCGGTCGCCTCGGACGGGAACCGCGGCGCTCCCGGAAGTTGGCGGGCAGGCCGGCATCGTCCTTTCTAGCGATCATCTCGACTTCGGAGAGATCCTCGGGAATACCGTCGCGGAGAGGCAGCTCGTCCTCAGGAACACCGGGCCCTCCTCCGTGCACCTCCGCGTGGATCGGTCCGGCTCCACCTTCACGCTGGATCGCGACGAGATGGTGCTCGAGCCCGGCGCAACGGGCCGGATTTCCGTCCGAGCAGCGCCGAGCCGCACGGGCCGGCTCCGGGAGGAGCTGCGCATTCGAGCCGACGGCTCCGGCGCGGAGCCCCTGGTCGTCGCACTCGAAGGCAACGCGCGGGGATCGTCGTTCGCGTCGCCGACGCTCGCCGAAAACGACGCGCCGCGATCGGAGGATCCGCCGTCGGTGCGAGTCGACGAGACCGGAGCGAATTGGCCGTCGATCGCCCGAGGTCCTGGCGAGGCCGTGGATGACCCCGGTGTCGTGGTGGCCATTCCCGGCGGCGCCACCCCGTCCCCAGCCCCTGCATCGCTCTCGTTGACGCGCACTGCGTCTGCAGCCAGTCCTACCGAGCCGAATTTCGGAACGACGGTGGCACGCGCCGCGTCTCCAGGCGCGCCGGTCGTTCCCTGGGATCCCGGTGCGCGCCCGTCGCGCGGAATGGCGGATCGTCCCTCGAATCCGCCGCCTGATGCCGTCCCGCGAGACGGGGAGGAGCCGCTGCCGGTTCCTCGCCCGACACCGGCCGATGACCGTGACGGTTCTTCGAGCGATCCCGTCGAGCCGACGACGACGCCGATCCTGGCCGTGTCTCCGGCGAGCTCGCTCACTCTTCTGGGCTCCCGAAACCAGTTCTATCCGCAGCAGCTGGGGGTCCTGGGTTCTTCGTCGGGAGGTTCGTTCAGCCTCGCATCCCGCCTGGAGCTTCCGCGCGTTCCGCTGGCCTTCGGACAGTCCATGCAGTTCCAGCAGTCGGGCTCCGCCGTCGGCACCTTCGATTCGGCGACCGGTCAGGTGACGCTCCAGCTTTCGATCCACGCGATGGACAACGCCGGAAACGCGGCGCCGCTCGCCCTGTCGCTCACCACCGGCACCGTGATGGCCCGTAACGGGAACGGCGTGCTCCTGTCGGCCTCGGGGATGCCGCGCTCGGCGGCGGGGAACGTGAGGCTGGTGGGGATCGCCAAGATCCCGCCGGGCTACCGGAACGGCGCGGAGGAACAGCTCGTGACTCTCGATCTGGTTGGAACTCTCCAGTTCCCGGGCGCGTCCGAGGCCCGGGCCACGACCGCCTCTCGAAGCGGCCAGACACAGGAGGATCTGTGATCAAGCGGAAGATCGCCGTCGGGGTGTTGATGATCGCAGGAGCGTGTGGCGTCACCGCCATCGCGGCCGGCAGCGGCTGGCTGTCGACCCTGGGTCTCGGCCCGGAGCGTGCGGTGCGGGCGCGGGCAGCGGGCTACTGGAACGCCCGCATGACCGGAGATCTGAAGGCGCTGGCTCCTTACGTGCACCCCCTGCAGAAGTCGCTGCAGGAGAACAACGTGCTCGCCACCGACTCGTTCGAGATCACCGGCGTGAAGGTGAACGGCGACGAGGCCACGGTGGGAGTCAAGGCCAAGTACGAGGTCAAGCTCGGACAGACGAGCCGCCTCGGTCGCGAGATGGCCATGGAAGACCACTGGGTCCGTTACAAGGGACAGTGGTATCACGCGCTCCATCCAACAGGCTTTGGCGAGATCTTGCGACAGGGACTGGGCAAGTGGAAGCCTCCCGCCGAGCCGCAGTCGCAGCCGTAGTTGCTCCCGTCGTGACGGATCGAAGGGGGGTGGTCGCCAGCAATCGATCGAAGCGCGTTGTCGTTCGCTGCCGGCTGGGGTCGCGCGGAGGCGTCTTGCCGAGCCGATCCCGACGGACCTCGACGACCGATCGAGCCCGAGGAGTCGCCGGTTCGCAGCACGGGCGAGAGCGGAGACGATCGAGGCGGCTCCCGGACTCGGCGAGGCACTCGTCTTCGCCGCGACTCGGGCCGGCACCGGCAACGTCGCGATTCCTTCCGTGAACGCGCGCCTCACGCGCGCGTCGCCTGAAGGGATCGCCGGCGGAACCTCCATCGCGCTGCGATGCACCCCACGACGGCTGCGGGAATGTCCGGTTCTCGAGGACACCCCGCGCCGCGCCACGCGGCCGAGATTCTGGAAACGTGCGACGGCGTCCGGTGGGGCCATCCGGCCCACCGGATTCCGGCCACGCCGAGGGGGGAGGGCCGCCGCCCCGGTCCTCCCCTCGCGGTCTGCTCCCCGAACCCCTGGTCGCGCGGGTTTCTCCGGGCTCACGGGCGCAGAATGACCCCTTGAATTCGCGCGATGCGCCGGAATTGCCGAGTCACCCCTGGTGCTCTTCCCGCAGCAAGTCGAGGACGGTCTTTACCGGGGTGAACGTCGTCGCCGCGATCTCCACGAAAACGGTGTTCCAGTCCGCCATCCCCCCGTTCCAGAGCCCGGGCCGCTCCAGCGCCAGCAGGTCCCGCCCGCCCCAGGTCTTCCACGTGAGAATCACTGCATCCGGATCCACGTGGTCGCGCAGGCGAACCCGGCGACCGTCCGCGCCGCGCAGAGCGCACACCATGTCCACCGGATTGAAGTGAGTCGACGAGGCGAAGATCCGTCGTTGCTCCACCGAGCGGTCCAGCTGCGCCCACTCGACGATCTGCAGGCTCTCCCGCCCGTCTTTCCCGCGGACCCAGAACGGTCCCCCTCCCGGCTCGCCCGTGTTCGGAACCACGCCGCACACGCGGATCGGGCGCCGGAGCAGCGACAGCAGTGCCGCCGCGCGCCTTGGGCCGTCCGCGACCTGCGCGCCGAAAGCCCGACTCGCGAAGACGGCTGCCTGCTCCAGGGCGGCCGCAGAGCCGCCCTCGACATCGTGCAGACGCTCGCCTGCCTCCCGCCGGAGTCGGACGAGCATCCCCGTGAGCACCTTCTTCCACGCGAGGCCGGCCCGTGCCCGTGGCTCCACCGCGACGTTGTCCACGTTCTTGATGTGAACCAAATCCGCTTCGAGACCGTCCAGGTTCTCTAGGAGGGCGCCGTGCCCCCCCGGCCGAAGGATCAACTCGCCACTGGGACCTCGGAACGGCGCCCCACTTCGCTCGAGAGCGAGCGTGTCGGATCCGGGAGCCTGCTCGGACAGCTCCACGTCGAACCTGACCCCGCGCGAGCGCTCGTACGCCGGCCGAAGCGATTCGATCAAGGACTCGAACCGCCTTCGGTCGGCCGACGAGACGGTGAAATGGACCCTGCATCCTCCGCTCACATCACGCACGAGAGACGACGCTTCGACCAGGTGCTCCTCCACCGCTGTGCGCACCGCTCCTTCGTACCGGTGGAACGGCAGGAGGCCCTTGGGGATCTCCGCGTACCCCAGCCCCTCGGGCGAGAGCATCGCGTCGAGAATCGTCGCGACGTCTCCGTCCGACGCGAGACGATCGAGATCGTGCCCCCGTTGAGACAGCATCTCCCGAAGAGCGCCCGCGAAGGGAAAGCGCCCGAGTCCGTCGAGGAACGTGAGGACCGCTGCGGCTTCCCGGTCTCCGTCTCGCGCGCGCTTCTCGAGATCGGGCCGTGACGACGAAGGACTCGCGCTGAGATATGCAACCAGGTCCTGGAACATGCGTGTCGCCGCGCCCGAGGCCGGCACGAACTTCTGGAGCCTGCCCTCTCGCGCGGCCTCGTCGTGGAGGAACGCGAGTGCCTCGATCTCCCCCGTCTCGGCGCGCACGATGCCATCGCCAACGGTCGCCGGCCGCGCGAGCTGCATCGCCGCCGGGGGCTCGCGCAGGAGGGCGAGCTGTCGCTCCGCCTCGTCGAGGGAGATCCCCCTCGACGCTAGATCCCTGCGATCCCGATCGTCGAAATCGATTCCTGGCCGCTCCACGCCTGTCCCCATCCCCGAGCCCGTCAGAAAGACAGCCTGGTGCTGAGCTGCCAGCGTCGGCCGAATCGGCGGACTCCGTTTCTCTGGTCGTTCGTAACGTCGTACAACCGCAGCGAATGGTCGTTCAGCAGATTGAAAACCTCCGCGGTCAACGAGAACGTCGCGCGGCGCAGGGTCCAGTCACGCGAGACCTGGGCATCGAAGGTCCAGAACGCCTCGTTTCTCTGATCGTTGCGACGCTTCGATGGATAGATCAGCCGGTCCCGCTGCTCCGCAAGACCTAGGGCAAGGGGAGGCGGCTTGACCGCGTTCGGCTCTTTGCCGGTCACGAGGACCGAATACGGAAGCCCCGACTCCCACAGAATCCTGCCACCGAGCCGGACCCCCCAGGGCGTCACCGTGGTGGCGTTGACCTTGACGGCGTGCCGCTGGTCGTAGGCGAGGAACCCCTCCTCGTCCTTGGCGGTCGTCGGATCGTTCCCCAGGAGCTGGTCGAAGTCCTCGGCCTGACCCTCGGCCTTCGACCAGGTGTAGGAGGCCTCCATCTGCCACCCGCGGTACTGACGGCGCACGAACTCGGTTACGAAGGCGCGATAGCGGGCGGAGTTGAAGTTGCCGACCTCCAGAACGTCCCCCCATCCCGGGTTCTGCACGTAGAGGTCGGTGAACCCGTCGGGCCCCTCCCAGCAGTCGTCGAGGAGCCCGTCCGGGCCGTCCTGGGTCGACACCCACGGCGCGCGCGACTTGCACGACCCGTAGTCGCCGGGAAGGTGATTCAAGTCGCGGTCCTGGAACTGATCCTGGAACTTCCGGGCGAGCCAGTAGACTTTCAGCGACGTCTCGGACCACAACTCCCGCTCCACTCCGGCCGACCACTCGTCCTGGAATGGCGTGCGGAGATCGCGGTCCACTACCCTCGTGCTGATGGACGACTCGCCCGGGTCCTCCCCGGCCACTTGCTTGCGCGCGTCATAATCCAAGAAGACCGTTTCCGGCTCGACCTCGATCAGCGGAATCGCGAGGAATACTTTGTCGTAGTACCGGCCGGCGGTGGCGAACAGCTTCGTTTTCCCGTCGTTTCCCGGGTCCCACGCCACCGCGACACGTGGGGCGACGTTCGTGTTCCGGAGCGCGACGTCCGAAGGCTTGCGGCTCCGTTGCCAGCCCGCGCTCTGCTGCGTCACGCCGCTCAGCGGGGTGAGTTCCGGCAGCACGTTCAGCAACTCCGCCAGGTAGTTCTGAAACGCCCCCACATCTTGGTAGGCGGTGAACACCTGCTTGGCGAGAACGGTGGGATTCCGCTGCGAGGCCCCCGCCTCGAACCTGAGCGCCTCGGCTGCAGGATCGAACTGCTGCCAGCCCAGCGAGTCGGTCCCCTCCCGATCCAGGCGGGCCCCTAGCGTGAAGGACAGTCCGCTCGTCGGGCGGAACTGGTCCTCGAAGTAGACGCTCCAATTCGCACCTGTGATGCGCGATACCGAACTCGTGGGGAACGGTACCCGGTAGGAGCCGACACCTAAGGTGCGCACAATAGGGTCGAGGGTGAAGGTCGCCGTTGGTCCCTGCTCGAGCTGCCGGTAGTATCGCTCGTTCTCCGACGTGAACCCGAACTTGAGCCTGTGACTCGACCCCAAGAAACGCCCGGCGTACACCTCGCCACGGCTCGACACAGTGAGCCGCTGCCGGCGGTCGCGTGAGAACCGTGGATACGAGCCGCTCCATGCGTTCTTGTCGGTCCAGAAGCACGCGGACTGGTCGAGGGACGGGACTTTTAGGTTGAGGAGACAATCGTTCGGGACGCCTTCGACCGACGGCAGCACGTTCGAGACACCGTCCTGGTACGCGGCGAGGCTCTCCACCAGGAGGCGAGGAGACTGCGCGGCGGTCCATGTGATTCTCCATGTGGTCCCGCCGATCTCCTCCTTCCGGGACGACTCGGCCGGGAACCTGGTGGTGACTCCGACGTTCGTGAGGGTCGTCGGATCCTTCTGGTACTGAAACGCGAGCTTGTTCCTGGGCGAGACCTGCCAGGTGATTTGATCGGTGGCAATGGACTGCGTCCGGGTAGAAACCTCCACGCGCCGCAGCGTGTCCACCGGGTCCTCCCGCCGGATGTACTCGTGCGAAAACAGGAACCACAACCGATCCTGCACGATCGGTCCCGACAGCTGGAGCAGTGGCTGGACGCTTTCGAAATTCGGCGTCCGCGCCGGGCTCGTCGCGCCGCTCCCGCTGCCGTCGAAACGGCTCGAGGCGTACACGAGGCCCAGCACCCCCTCGAACTGGTTCGCCCCCTGCTTCTGCACGATCTGGGCGAACCCCCCCTGCGCGCGGCCGAACTCCGCGCCCGCCCCTGCAGTGATCACCTCGAGGCCGTCGATGGACTCGGGATTCACGTAGCTGAGCCACTGCCCGGTGAGCGGGTCCACGTTGCTCACCCCTCCCACCGTCGTCTTGAAGTCCCTGGCCCGCGCTCCGTGGACGTTGGGATTCCCGTCCTCGTCCGAATCGAGCACTCCCGGCGCCAGAGTGAGAACGTTCTGATAGAAGCGTCCCTGCACCGGGAGGTCCTCGATGAACGCATCGGAGAACTTGGTCGACGCGGCGGTCTCGTCCAGGCTCACCACGTCGCGCTTCGCCGTCACCTCCACCTGCTCGCGGATCTCCGGGGTCAGGCGCACCACGATCTCGGGGCTCTCGCCGATCCGCACCCGAAGGCCGTCCAGCACTTGCCGGGCGGTGCTCGGGAAGGAGATCTGGAGGGAGTACCCGCCGCCCGGCCTCAGGATCGGAAACTCCGCCCGTCCGTCCGCCCTCGTGGTCTCGGTCGTCGGGGCCACGAACTGCTGCCGGTTCGTGAGAACCACGATGGCCCCCGGCAGCGGCGCCCCATCGGCGTCCAGCACCCGTACGCGCAGTCCGCCCGATTGCGCGAGCGTTTCCGATCCGGAGAAGATCGCCGCGAGCACGAAGATCGCCGAGCCGACGATGCCCACAGAACGCACGGTCCCCTCCCTCTCGAGAAACAGATGCTCGGGGGCTTCGCCCCCGAACCCCCACTCCCGCCCTCCGTGACGCCGGCAGACCGGCATCGCTCCGGTTGGGCCTGTGTCCTCCTGAGGTGTCGGGAGAACGCCCGCGAGACCGCCTAGAATGCCAGACGCATGCCCACCTGCCACCGTCGGCCGAACTGTCGCACGAAATTCGGAACGCCGTCCGTCGTGTCCAGAACCCGGAGCCTGCCATTGTTCATGAGATTGAAGCACTCCGCGGAGAGCTGGAGCGTAGCACGACGCGCGACTGTCCAGTCTTTCGCCACTCGAACCTCGAAATTCCAACCGGAAGGGCTGCGCTGGTCGTTTCGGTGTCCCGTGGGGAATTCGAACCCCGCGCGATCCTCGGGGGCGCCGACGTTTTGCGGCGGAACCACGAACGCGGAGTACGCGGTCTCGAGCACGGAGTACGGCAGGCCCGAGTCCCACGTCACGGTCCCGCCGAGATGCACGCCCCCACCGATCGCGGCCGTACCGTGCAGCTTCACGACATGCCGCTGGTCGTACGCCAGCGGCCCGCGCTCGTCGTCCCGTCGAGTGCGGTCGTTGCCCAGAATCTGATCGAAGTCCTCCGCGTCGCCGACCGCTTCCGACCAGGTGTACGAGGCGTCGAGGCCCCATCCGCCGTGGAATCTCCGGTTGATCTCGGCGATCGCCGCCCGGTAGTCGGCCGTGTTGTAGTTTCCAACCTGGAGGATGCTCCCCCAGCCCGGATCTTGCGTGTAGAGGTCCGGAACGCCGTCGCCGCCGTGGCGGCAGTCGTCCAGGATCCCGTCCGGGCCATGAGTCGGGTCCACGTACCAGCCGACATAAGGATCGTCGAGGCGGCATCGCCCGTAGTCGCCGGGAATGTGGTTCACGTTGGCGTCCTGAAGCTGGTCGCGGAACTTCCTCCGGAGCAGCGCGAGGCGCAGAGAGGTGTCCGAAGCGACCTCCCTCTCGAACGCCAGCGCGAGCTCGTCTTGATACGGGGTGCGGAGCGCTGGAGCCACCCGCCTCTGATTGATCGTGGCCCCGATGGTTCCCGGCTGGTCGAACGTGACGTAGTAGAACCCGCGCTCGCGTTCGTAGACGCGGTGCGACAGGAACTCCATCACGACGTCCGCCGGCTCCTGCTCGATCAAGGGCACCGCCAGCGGGATCGCGTTGTAGTAACGGCCCGCCGAGAGCGCGAGCTTGGTCTTCCCATCCCCCCGCGGGTCCCAGGCCAGAGAGAGTCTCGGCGTGAGGTTCGTGTTGCGGATGGTCAGGTTCGCCCGACTTCGACGGTGGCGCCAGAAGGCCCCCTGCACCGCGATGGCGCTGAGCGGAGTCTCGTCGGGACTCACGTCCAGGGTTTGACCGAGCGATGCCTGGAACTGCGCAACTTCCTGGTAGGCGGTGAACACCGCCTTGGTCAGAGGCACCGAGCTCCAACCTGCCGCCAGTCGTCGTCGAAACAGCTCCTGCTCCGCTTCCGGATCGAACCAGGTCCAGCCCAGGCCATCGATGGCCTCCCGATCCAGACGCACCCCGACGCTGACCGTGAGGTTCGTGTGCGGTCGGATCCGATCCTCGAGGTAGATCGCGCCGTTCGATCCCCTCACCTCGGCCGTCGAGGACGGCGGCACGGGCAGCCGGTACGACGCATCTCCATAGAAACCAATCCCCGCGCGATAGGTGGTGAACAGCAGGTCGGGGGCCAGCTCGAGGTCGCGGGAGTAGCGCTCGTTCTCCATGGACACGCCCAGGGTGATCTGATGCGACGCCCCCCAGAGGCGTCCGCCGTACATCTCCATCCGGCTCTGCACGGTGAGGCGCTGCCGGTGATCCCGAGACGTGCGATAGAAGGAACCTTGCGTTTCGTTTCGATTCGTGTACAAGCACTGCGCGGCGTCGAGCACGGGGTAGACCGTGTTCTCGACGCAGTCGTTCTCGATCCCCGGGCTGCTGGGAAGCAGATTGACCCTGTGGTCCTGCCACGAGACGGCGCTATCCACGAGCAGACGCGGAGACCACGCCGCCGTCCAGCCGAGCCTCCAGGTGGGACCGCCGAACTCGAAATCCTGGGCCGACTCCGCGGGGATCCGCGAGCTGACGTTGATCCGCGACTTTCGCGTCGGATCGCTGTCGTACTGGAGGACGAGCTTGTTGCGCGGGGACGCTTGCCAGGTGATCTGGTCCGAGTGGACCTGCTGATCGAGACCTACGGTCTCCACGGAGACGCCGACGTCCACGGGGTCCTGGCGATCGACCCACATGTGCGACAGCCGGAACCAGATCCGGTCTCTCAGGATGGGCCCCGTCACTTGCACGGACGGCTGGAACGTCTGGAAGCTACCGACGCGATTCATCGGGAGATCGCTCGCGCCGTTCCCGTCGAGTTGGCTCGAGGCATAGAGGAGCTGAACGACTCCTTCGAAGTCGTTCGAGCCCTGCTTCTGCACGATGCTCGCAAACCCTCCCTGCGCTCGCCCGCTCGCCACCCCCGCCCCCCAGGGGACGACCTCGAGGTCCTCGACGGAATCCGGGTTCACGTAGCTCAACCATTGCCCCGTCAGCGGATCCACGTTGCTGACCCCGTTCACCTGCGCCTTGAAGTCGCGGGATCGCGCCCCATGGACGTTCGGGTTGCCGTCGCCGTCGGAGTCCAGAACGCCAGGCGCCATGGTGAGGACGTTCTGATAGAAACGACCCGCGACGGGAAGATCGCGGATGAACGCGTCGCTGAATTTCGTAGGGGCGACTGCCGTGTCCAGGTCCACGACCGGACGCGTGGCGGCGACTTCGACGGCCTCCCGAATCTCGGAGGTGAGTCGGATCGACACGTCCGAGCGCTCCGCGGATCGGATCCGGATCCCCGAGACGTGCTGCCGCGCGTACCCGGGGAATCCCACCTCGATCGCGTACCCGCCTCCCCCCTGGAGAACCGGGAAAACGGCGACTCCGTCAGGGCCGGTCGTCACCGCGGATACCGGCACTCGCTGCACATCGCTCGCGAGGGTGACCGTCGCGCCGGGAAGAGGATCTCCCGCCGGATCGCGGACCTCCACCCGCAGCGCCCCGCTCTCGGCCAGCGCTTCCATCCCGACCAGAACGGCGACCATCACGACCACGCTTCCGCCGCAGACACGCATGGTTACCCCTCCAGACCGAGCAGCCAACGGTTCGGTATGTCGGAATTATCTCCGAATAGGGAATGGATTGGTCGGGTCTTTCTTCTCAGAGGGCGTATTGTGCGGACGGGGCGCAGCGTCGACGCGGGTGATTGGCCCTATCGCCCGGCGAGGAATCCGAGCACGCCCGCGACCATCATGGCCAGCAGCGGCGGCGCCACGGCGATCAGGAGCCGCCGCCCTCCGGCCCAGGCCGTCAGGACGAGCTTCACGGTCACGTTCGAAAGGAACGCGACGAGGATGGCCAGGACTCCTTCGCGGACGGGGATCGTGCCGCCGGCGACGAGGCTGGACACGGCGAGGCTCACGGCATGGACGCTGGCCATGCCCCCGAGAATCGCCGTCACCAGGACCCCCTGGGTTCCGAGCAGACGCGCCGCGGCGGAGGTCACGACGAATACCACCGCCAGGATGCCGGCAAAGGCGAGCGTCGGCTTCAGCTCCAGCGGGTTTTCCATCCGGAACGAGTTACCCTCGCCGTGCTGGCCCGTCCACTTCAGCGCCGCCGCCGTGGCGGCTGCGCCCACCACCACGATGGTCCCGATCACGGGGAGCAGCGCCGGGACCATCGACGGGAGAATCACCGATACGACCACGATCTGGGCCGCCGCGGAAGCGACGTTCGCGAGGACGATTCCGGCCGCGGGAGGTCCCGCAGGACCGCCGCTTTCCCGGTGGCTTCGAGACAGAACGACCGTGGCGGCGGTCGAGGAAACGACCCCAGCCGCGAGTCCGGCGAGGGCGAGACCGAGCCGCGGTCCGAACCATCGAACCGCGATGTATCCCCCGAAGCCGATCCCGGAGATCAGGACGAGCATGAGCCAGAGTCGCGCCGGGTTGACCAGGCTCCAGGCGTCCACGGTGCGATCCGGCAGCAGCGGCATCACCACGAACGCGATGACGAGGAACGTGAGTGCGGCCGAGACCTCCTGCGCGCTGAGGCCCGATCGCGCGAACTGGTGGATGCGCGGCTTCAGGGCGAGCACGACCAGCGTGATGACGGCGAGCATCACCGCCAGCTCCGGCTCCTTCCGGGCCAGGTAGCCGAGAACGAACGTCACCATGCCCGCGATCTCGGTGGTCACCCCGACGCCGGACCCATTCTCGCCGAGCCGCGTTCGGAAGTAGCCGGCCAGGATGATCGCCCCGCCGAACGCAGCCAGGACGACCGAAAGAGCGCGATCCTCGGAGTGGGCCGCGACGGCGCCGAGAAGGGCCAGGAGCGTGAACGTGCGCGAGCCGAGCGGGTCGTGCATCTTCGAGTCGGCGTGGGCGCGCTCGCGCTCGAGGCCGATCAGGAGGCCGATGGCGAGGGCCAGGAGGAACGGCCGCGCGGTGTCGTACACGGTGCGTGGTCTCCTGCTGCGGGTCCCAATGTCCTCCTTCAGGGTGTCACGGTCAAGCGATCCTGTAATTTTGGGGAGTTCCGGGGACAGCAACCGAAATTCGCCCGCAGGCGGCTTCTGATGACAATCGGCGTCGCGCGGAATTGGGTTGCTAGAGTCAAAATACCGGGGGCCAGTCCCCGGACCCCCGCACCCGCGTACGGTGCAGTCCGGCAGACCGGCCTGCACCTCCCGCGGGTTTTTCATCGCTTTCGGGTGAAGCCCCGAGCTTCATGGACAACTAGAGTGAAAATGCCGGGGGCCAGTCCCCGGACCCCCGCACCCGCGTACGGTGCAGTCCGGCAGACCGGCCTGCACCTCCCGCGGGTTTTTCATCGCTTTCGGGTGAAGCCCCGAGCTTCATGGACAGCTAGAGTGAAAATGCCGGGGGCCAGTCCCCGGACCCCCGCACCCGCGTACGGTGCAGTCCGGCAGACCGGCCTGCACCTCCCGCGGGTTTTTCATCGCTTTCGGGTGAAGCCCTGAGCTTCATGGACAACTGGTATGCAAACCAGTGGGCTCCGCCCCCGCGCCCCCGGCTCCCGCGGGAAACGCACGCCGGCGGACCGGCGTGCATTTCCGCGGGACGTTTTCAGCATTTCATGGTGACGCCTCGGGCGTCATGGACGACTGTCCCCGAGATTGACGTCCCCGAAATTGACATTCGGTTGCTGTCCCCGAAATTCCCCCGAAATCCCGAAATCGCGCCGATCTTGACCGGTGGGGGCGGTGGGGACAGACTCGTTCGAACGCAGACGCGGAGAGTGCTTGAAGGTCATCGCGCATCCGGATCCGTTCGTCCTCGAGGACGAGCTGCTTCGCCGCATCGCCGCGGCGCAGGCCACGGATCCTCTCGCTCGCGTCGTGGTGATCGTGCCGACGTCGCGGCTCGCCCGGCACGTGATTCGGCGACTCGCGGAGCGGGACGGCGCGCGTCTCGCCGTCGAGGTCCTCCACCATCGCTCGCTCGCTCTGCGCATCCTCGAGCAGGACCCGCGGCGGTCGCTCCGCCCCGCTAGCGGACCGCTGCTCGACGCGATCCTCGACCGCGCTATCGCGCGGTGCCCCGGCAACCCGTGGACGCGCTTCCTCGCCGAGAGGCCGGGCGCGCGGCGCGCCCTTCTGTCGAGCCTGACCGACCTCAGGGAAGCCGGCGTCGATCCCGTTCGGGCACGCACGGTCCTGCATGCGGACGAGCTCGAACGTGGTCTGGCCGAGATCTTCGCGGAGCACGTGAGGGGCCTCGACGAGGCGGAGCAACGCGGACACGGCGACGACGCAGCGCTGGTGCGAGCCGCGGCCCCTCTCGTGTCCGGCTGGTCGCAGGGCGTCGCTGCGGTACTCCACCACGGCGCCTACGAGCTCATCGGCGTCCACCTCGATCTCGTGCGCGCGATCCACGAGGCCGTTCCCGTCACCTTCTTGCTCCCCGCGGATCCAGGAAGACCGGCGTTCGAGACCGCAACGGCGTTCGCCGAGCGGCACATTCTCGATACCGGCGAGAAGATCGAGCGAATCGAGGACCGCCGCGGCGGCCTGGCAGGTGCGCGGCTGTCCGCCCTCTACGACGAGGAGTCCGCGCCGTACTCTCTTCCCGAGGGAGCGATCCGTTTCGACCACGTCCAGGGCGCGCTCGCGGAGGCCACTCTCGCCGCGCGTCGCGCCCTCGCCGCGGTGGCCGAGGGCTGCGAGCCGGCCGAGGTCGCCATCCTGGCCCGGGATCTGGCACCGTACGGCGCGGTGCTCGACGAGGTCTTCCGCGACGAGGACCTCCCCTGGACCACATCGCTGCGGACGCCGCTCCGGCGCGATCCCGCGACTCGCGACCTGCTCCTCATCCTGCGCGTCGTGGCCGAGGACTTTCCCCGGGCCCCGACGTGCGAGCTCCTCGCTTCGCCTCGGCTGCGCTGGGACCGGATTCTCCCCGGCGTCGCTGCGCCCGGCGCCGACGCGATCGAGATCTGGAGCCGGAAGGCCGGGATCCTCGGAGGACTCGCGGAGTGGACGCGCGACCTTCCGGCGTGGGCCGCCGAGGTCGACGCTCGCGAGGACGCGAGCGAAGACGAGCAGGCCGCCGCCGCGCGTCGGGCGGAGCTTCGCGCGCGCGAGGCGCGGCAGCTCGCAAGCGGGCTCGCCGCGCTCGCGCGCCGGGTCGCACCGGAGCGCGCGCGCTCATGGGAGGCGCACGTCGAGGCCGTCGCCTCCCTCGTCCGCGACGTTCTTTCCGACGCCGACCCGACCTCGGCGTCCCCTGGTCTGGCCGCGCTCCTCGGGGTTCTCGAGGACCTGCGTGAAGCCTCCGCAGTGGTCGGCGACACGGAGCAAGTCCCGTTCGCGACCATGCTCGCCTCGCTCGAGCGTGCGGTGGACGGATGCGAGGTAGCCGCCCGCGCGGGCACGGAAGGGGTGCAGGTGCTCGACGCCATGCAGTCGAGGGGCCTCACCTTCCGCCGGTCGATCCTCCTCGGCTTCCACGCGGGCTCGATCCCGCGGCCGCCCCGGCCCGATCCGCTCCTGCGCGACGACGCTCGTCGAAGGCTCCGCGAAGCCACCTTGCGCCCGGTCCCTCTGAAAGAGGAAGGAGAGATGGAGGAGCGTGGGCTCCTCGCCCATCTCCTGGGCTGCGCTCGCGACTCCGTGGCGGTGTCGTGGCAGCGGGCCGATGAGGCGGGTCGATCGAAGGCTCCTTCGCTTGCGCTTCGCGAGGTCGCGCGGCTCTGCTTCGGCTCGCCGAGCCTCGAGCGCGCGGACAGGGATGCGTCGATGCGATCCGCGCATCCCGAAGGCTGGATCGACGGACTTTGGAAGGATCCGGGGCTGCTCTCCGCCGCCGACGCCGAGCTTCGCGCGGCGCTCCGGGCGCGAGACGTCGACGAGGCGGAGCGACTCCTCACGCCGGGAAACGCCGCCATCGCTCCCGGCCTTCGACTCTTACGCGCCACGGAGGGATTTGGCCCGGGAGATCCCGGCTACGACGGGCGGGTCGGCCGCGCAGGAGCGTTCGAGGGACCGTTCGCGGTGAGCGCGCTCTCCAGGCTCGGGCGGTGTCCGCTGCAGTTCTTCTTCCGGGACGTTCTGAGGGTGCGAGAGCTGCGGGAAGCCGCCGAACCGTTCGGGATCGACCCGGGCGACCTGGGCGGCAAGGTGCACGCGGCTCTCGAGACGGCGTACCGCAGGCTCGCCGAGGAGGGGCTCTTCGATCCCGCTCGAGCCGCGGATCTCCCTTCGCGGGGGGCCGCAATGATCGAGCACGCCTGGGAGGAGGCCATCGCTTCGCTTCGAGGCCGCCTCGCCGGCCGGGTCCCTGTTCTCTGGCGCGTGCAGCGCGACCGTTGGCTCGCGGCTCTCGAGCAATTCGTCGCGTGGGACCTCACGAGGATCTCCGCGAAGGGGTTGAGGCCCGTCGCGTTCGAGACGGTTCGGGGCGAGACGCTCGACCTCGGCCGCGACGTCCTGCTTCACGTCTCGGGGCGGTTCGATCGGATCCTCGAGGACGACGACGGCTCGTGGATCGGGGACTACAAGACCTCGCGCCGGTTCGCGACGGCCACGAGCCCCACGGAGATGCTCCGCGGCCGCGAGCTCCAGGTGCCGCTCTACCGGATGATGGCCGGCAAGGGCGCGCGCGTGGAGCTCCTGCGCGTCCGCGCGGTCTACGAGACCCTCGACGACAGGGAAGAGAAGGAGCGGGCCGAGTTCGAAGGGTTCGACGCACCGGACTCGACCGCCGGTTTCCTCGAGACGCTGCGCGTCCTGTTGGACCTGGCGCGGTCCGGAAGCTACCCGCTGAACCCCGGGGACGATTGCACCGTCTGCGCCTACCGGCGCGCCTGCCGCCGGAACCACCCGCCGACGCTGGAGCGCCGCAACCGCACGAAGGCGTGGAACCGTTTCCTGCAGGTGCAGGAGAAGGACAGGAAGGCACCGATGCTCCCCGAGGAGAGATACGGGGACGGGAACGAGAGCCGCGCATGAGCACCGCGCTGCCGGACCGCCCGGATCGCGCCGCGGCCGCGGGCGACTTCGCCGCCAGCGTCGTGGTGGAAGCGGGCGCCGGCACCGGGAAAACCGCTCTCCTGGTCGAGCGTCTGCTCACCGCCGTCGGGTCGGGAACCGTCGGGGTCCGCGACATCGCGGCGATCACGTTCACCGAGAAGGCCGCCGGCGAGATGAAGAAGCGATTCGCCGAAGGGCTCGAGCGGCTCGCAGCGCTTGCGCGCGGGGCCGCGACACCGGAGCCCGATGAGAAAGATGCCGCCGATCGCGCTCTTCGTAGGCTGACCCTCGAGCGCGGCGTGCCACTCGACCATGCGGGCCGCTACGCCCTCGCGGCTCTCGCCTCCCTCGACCGGGCGACGATCACGACGATCCACTCCCTGTGCGCGGAGATCCTCCGCTCTCATCCGCGGGAGGCGGGCGTCGATCCGAGCTTCGAGGTGGACCGCGGCGAGCGGTTCGATTCCCTCTTCGCGACGGAGTGGGAGCGCTTCGCGGCCGAAGAGTGGGGTCCGCGCGCGACGCAGACGGGCCCCTGGTCCGACCTTCTCGAACGGATTCCGGAATCGAAGCTGCGGGAGATCGCCCGCGGCCTCTCCGGATTCCTCGTGCCCGCGGAGCTTCTGAGCGGGCCGCGATCCGCCCCGGATCCGCGAGCGTTGCTGCGTGCAGAGTGCGAGGCGATCCTCGCCCGCGCCACCGAGGTCGAGGCCGGCGAGCGCGTGTGGACGCCGGCGACTCTCGAGTACTTCGCCGCGGTGCGCCGTCTGCTCGGAGCATTTCTCGACCGGGGCCCCGAGGCCGTGCGTGATCTTCTGGCCGGGGACGACGCGCTCTCGAGCCGGATCCGGAACGGTGCGAGCGCGGGGAAGAAACCCTCGGAGGAATCGGCCCGCGCCCTGAAGGAGTTCGTCGCCACGTCGCGCGGATTCGTGATGGAGCTCGAGCATCTCGACGAGGAGCTGGCCGGCAACGTTCTCGATGTGCTGGCCCCGTTCGCCCTTGGATTCCGCGAGACGCTCCTTCGCCGTGGACTCGTGAGCTTCGACGGGCTGCTGTCGCTCGTCCGCGATCTCCTGCGCGACCATCCCCACGTCCGCGAGGCGCTGAAGCGCCGCTTCCGGATGATTCTCGTGGACGAGTTCCAGGACACCGACCCGGTCCAGTACGAGATCGTTCTCTACCTCGGCGAGCGACCGGGCGGATCCGCGACCGACCCGTTCCGGGCGGAGCTGTCCCCGGGGCGTCTGTTCATCGTGGGCGACCCGAAGCAGTCCATCTATCGCTTCCGCGGCGCGGACTACGGCGCGTTCCGGCGCGCCGTGCTTCGGATTCTCGACCAGGGAGCCTGCGTGCGGACGTTGAGCGCGAACTTCCGCAGCGCCGCTCCCATTCTCGACGCGGTGAACGTCCTCTTTCGAGCGGGGAGCGGCGGCTGGATCGAATCGCCGTATCAGCCCCGCTACGTTCCGATCGACGCGACGCGCGTTCCGGAATCCGCCGCGCGCTGCGTCGAGATTTGGACCACCGAGTCGAGCGGCGCGGCGGGATCGGAGAACCGAGGCGACGGGGCGGCTCGCCCGCTTCGGGCCGAGGAGCGCCGGCTCCGAGAGGGAACCGTCATCGCCCGGCAGATCCGGAAGTGGGTGGAAGAGGAACGAGCGTGCGACTACGGCGACATCACGGTTCTCTTCCGCGCGTTCTCGTCGCTCCATTTGTACCTTCGGGGGTTTCGCGGAGAGGGAATCCCGTTCGTCGTCGACGGAGGTCGGAACTTCGTGGACCGGCCGGAGGTCGGCCACCTCCTCGCCGCGCTTCGCGCGCTGGTGCTCCCCTCGGATCCGGCCGCGCTTCTCGCGTTTCTGCGCTCGCCCCTGGGCGGCGTGTCCGACGTCGAGCTCGCGGAGTACGCGGCCGGCGGACCGGCGTGGTCCTGGAAGCGGCTCGCGGATCGGGCGCGCTTCCCCGGGATCGCGCGGGCGTTCGATCTGCTCCGATCCCTCGCCGAGGAGACCCGGGACCTCCCTCCCGACGTCCTCGTGCGCCACGTGGTCCGTCGCACCGGCCTCCTGCCGCTCAGCGCGGTCTCGTTCGAGGGAGCGCAGCGAGTCGCGAACGTGAGAAAGCTCGTTCGCCTCGCGGCGGAGCTGTGCCGCGACGGCACGCTCTCGGTTCGCGAGATCCTCGAAGCGCTGGAGGAAGAGCGCGTGGCCGAGCTGGACGCGGACTCGCCGCTGGCGGACGAGGGGAACCACGCCGTTCGCGTCATGACCATCCACAAGGCGAAGGGGCTCGAGAACCGCCGGGTGATCGTGGCGGACTTCGCCGGAGAGCAGCATCGGAGCGACGCTCGAGATCCGGTGCGGGTCGCGAGGCTCCCGGAGGGTCCCGCGATCGCTCTGGGAATCGGGAAGAAGAGGAGCGCGGCAAGGGTGCGGCTGGATCGCGACGAAGCGCGGCATTCGGCGGCGGAGGAGACCCGCGTTCTCTACGTCGCGCTCACCCGGGCTCGAGACGTGCTCGCGGTCGTAGCCGGACCGGCGCGCGGCGAGGCCCGATGGCTCGATGCTCTCCGCGCGTGGGGGTACGACGCGCAGCGCCCGCCTCCGAATGGCGCGGTCCTCCTCGACGGCCGGATCGTCCACAGGAGCTTCGAGGTTCCCGTCGCCGTCGCCGCGGTCCCGACGGGCACGGGGTCGGACGCGACCGAGGTCGGGCCGGCGGTAACCGCCTACGAAGGCGCCGTGGGCCTACTGCGACGCACCGCGCGGCCGCTTCTATCCCAGCCGAGCACGCACGAGGAGGCGGGCCGCGCGTCCGATGCTGCCCGCCGACGACGACGTCTACGAGCCGGGAGCCTTCCATGGACCGCAAGGTGGCGCGAGCGGCGGGCACCGTGCTCCACGCCCTGCTCCGGCGCTTCGACGGGACCGAGGACCTCGCCACTTCGAGTCTACTCGCGACGCTGTCGAGCGCGGCGGCGGCCGAGACAGGCGCCGATCCATCGGCGGTCGCGCGCGAGGCGCGATCTCTCGCGAATGCGTTCCTCGACTCGCCTCTCGCCTCGCGGTGGCGCCAGGTCCGCGTCCTCGGACGCGAGGTGCCGTTGCTGCTCCGCGGCGACGGGACGACCTGGTTCGGATCCCTGGACCTCCTCTATCAGGACGCCGACGGACAGGTGGTCGTCGCCGACTTCAAGACCGATCGAGAGGACGACGAGGCAGCGATCACCGCTCGGTACCGCGGGCAGATCGCCGTGTACGTCGAGGCCACGATGCGCGCCCTGCATCTGCCCGCCCCTCCCCGCGCGGAGCTCTGGCTGATCCGCTCGGGCCGAATCGTCCCGGTGGAGTCGGCTCGAGACGCTTCTCGATTCTGAGCAGCCGCACGGGCGTTCCCCCGACACCTCAGGAAGAAGCAAGCCCAACCGGAGCGATGCCGGTCTGCCAGCATCGCGGAGGGCGGGAGCGGGAGTTCGGGGGCAGAGCCCCCGCGCCGCTGTTTCTTAAGAGCGACCGCATGGGCGTTCCCATCCGGCACCTCGTGAAGAAACAGCCCAACGCGGAGGGATGCCGGTCTGCCACTCTCCGCATCGCGGAGGGCGGGGAGCGGGAGTTCGGGGGCAGAGCCCCCGCGCCGCTGTGTCTTACGAGCAAACCGCATGGGCGTTCCCTTCGCGCAAATGTGCGTGAATCCCAGAAAGTTGAAGGTCTCCGGCTTGCCGTCACCCCGCTTGTCGCGCCTCTCGACCGCATACCGGCCGAACTCGATCAGACGCGTCTTGTCAGGATGAAGTTCCAGGCCGAACTTCGCAAACCGCGCGCGCAGTTCCTCCAGGAAACTCTCGGCTTCGGCGCGATGCTCGAATCCCACGACGAAGTCGTCCGCGAAGCGCACGACGACCATTTCGCCCCGCGCCTGCCTCGTCCTCCATCGCCGGATCCAGAGGTCGAACACGTAGTGAAGGTAGATGTTTGCCAGGAGAGGGCTGATGCTTCCACCCTGGATCGTCCCCACCTCACTCTGCGTCCGCTCGCCATCCTCCAGCACGCCCGCGTTCAGCCATTTCTGGATGAGCCGCACGACGCGCTGGTCCCCCACGCGGTGCTCGACGAACTTCACGAGCCATCCATGGTCGAGGGTGTCGAAAAAACCACGAATGTCTGCGTCGAGCACCCAGTTCACCTTCCTCGTTACGATCGCGATTTCCAGTGCGTCCAGCGCTCTGTGTGGGCTGCGCCCGGGCCGGAAACCGTACGAGAACCCGAGGAAGTCCACCTCGTAGATGGCGTAAAGCACCTCGGCGACAGCGCGCTGGACGATCTTGTCCTCCAGCACGAGGACACCGAGCGGCCGTGGCCGCCCGTCCGCCTTCGAGATGTACGCTCTCCGACCCGGCTTCGCTCGGTACGCTCCCCGCTTCAGCCTTCCCGAGAGATCCTGAAGGTTTCCATCCAGGTTCTCCCCGTAATGCCGCCACGTCTCGCCGTCGATACCCGGTGCTGCGTCCGGCCTGATCTCGCGGTAGGCCTTCCGCAGCCGCTCGACGTCGTACACGTGGTGCAGGAGCGCGGTGAACCGCTGCTTCCTGTCCCTCCTTGCTGCCTGACGTATCCGCTCGAGCGCGCTGGGCGCGCCGTCCCGGCTCTGTGTCCGGGGCGCGTTGCACTCGGCCGGCCGGAGCGATGCCGGTCTGCCAGCATCGCGGCGGGCGGGAGCGGGAGTTCGGGGGCAGAGCCCCCGCGCCGCTGTTTCTTAGGAGCGACCGCATGGGCGTTCCCCCGACACCTCGAGAAGAAACAGCCCAACCGGAGCGATGCCGGTCTGCCGGCGTCGCGGAGGGCGGGAGCGGGGGTTCGGGGGCAGAGCCCCCGCGCCGCTGTTTCTTAGGAGCGACCGCATGGGCGTTCCCCCGACACCTCGAGAAGAAACAGCCCAACCGGAGCGATGCCGGTCTGCCGGCGTCGCGGAGGGCGGGAGCGGGGGTTCGGGGGCAGAGCCCCCGAATATTTGTTTCTCAAGAGCGGCCGCACGGGGCGGGAGTGGGCGTTCGGGGGCAAAGCCCCCGAGCGTCTATTCCTCGAGAGCCCGCCATGTGCTCCGGATGGTCCGCGGTGCGGGGGAAGGAAGAACCGGCGCACGAAATCGGACGTATAACAGAGGATCGGGGACGCGAAGGAGGCGGTCCATGCACAAGGTGGTGAAGGGCCTCACGATTCTCGGCCTCCTGGCGGGAGGCGCGGTCGGAACGTACGCCTGGCTCGCCGGCAGGAGAGGGAACGACGGTGGGTTCAAGCTCGTTCCGATCGCCAGCGGGGCGATCACCGAGAAGGCCGTGGCGATCGGCAAGATCGAGCCCAGGCTCAAGTTCCACGTGAAGTCGAAGATCTCGGGGATCGTGCGCCGGAGCTACTTCGAGGTGGGCGACACCGTGCGCACCGGCGACGTTCTCTTCGAAATCGTCCCCGACCCGACACCGGCGGAGCTGGCCGAGGCGCAGCGCAACGTCGAGCTGGCCCAGGCCGGCTTCGACCGGGCGCAGGCCGACTACGCCCGTGCCCAGAAGCTCTCGTTCGACCAGATTCTTCCGAAGGGCGATCTGGACCTCCGGAAGGAAGCGTTCGAGCACGCGCGGATCAGCCTCGCCCAGGCCACGGACAGCCTGGAGCTGGTCAAGAAGGGAAAGATCACCGGAGGAGGCTCCGCCATGGAATCGGTGGTGCGGGCACCGGCGGGTGGCACGGTCCTCGAGCGGTTCGTCAATCCCGGCGATCCGGTCGTTCCGCTGACCAGCTACCAGTCGGGCACCGATCTGGCGACGATCGCCGACATGCGCGGGCTCATCTTCCGCGGAACCGTGGACGAGATCGACGTCGGCAAGCTTCACGAGGGACTTCCCGCGCGGCTCAAGGTCGGGGCACTTCCGGACCAGCCCGTCACCGGCAAGCTCACGCGGATCGCGCCGCAGGCCATCGAGAAGGACAACGCGAAGCTCTTCCAGGTCGAGATCGAGCTCGACCCCGGCCAGGAGTCCGTGCTCCGCTCCGGCTACTCGGCGACCGTGGACCTGGTCATTCGCGAGAAGAAGGACGTTCTGCTGGTGCCCGAACGTCTCGTGCTCTTCGAGGACGGCGGCAAGAAGGCGTTCGTCGAGGTCCCCGGGCCGGGGCCCAAGGACGCTCCGAGGAAGGTCGAGGTCAAGACAGGGCTCTCCGATGGCCTGAACATCGAAATCACCGAGGGGCTCGAGAGCGGCGACAAGGTCGTGGAGCGCCCGCCGAAGGAGATCAAGGGGCTGTGATCGCGCTGCGGCAGCTCTTCCGCGATCTCCGAAGCCAGAAGCTCCGGACGTTCCTCACGGTTTTCGGGATCGTGTGGGGAACGGTCGCGGTCAGCCTGCTCCTGGCGTTCGGACGGGGCTTCCACGAGCGGGTCCGGCGGAACTCGGCGGGGCTCGGCGAGAACATCTGCATCGCGTGGCCGTCGCTGACGTCCATCCCGTTCGAAGGGCTGGGCAAGGGACGCCGCATCCGGCTCGACGACGAGGACATCGCGTTGGTCGCGGCCAAGGCGGACCGGCTCGAGGCGATCTCGGGAGAATACCAGGGGAACATGAAGCTCACCTACGGCATGAAGACCCTGGCCATCGATGTGTCCGGCGTGACGCCGGTCTTTGCGGAGATCCGGAACCTGATCCCGAAGGCGGGCGGCCGCTTCATCGACCCGATCGACGTGGATCGGCGGCGGCGGGTGCTGTTCCTCGGCGACGATCTGGCGAAGAACGTGTTCGGCGAGACCACCGATCCGGTGGGGAAGACGGTCCTGCTTCAGGGCTCGCCGTTCCTGGTCGTCGGCGTTCTCCAGAAGAAGAGCCAGGATTCGAGCTACTCCGGCCGGGACAAGGACAAGGCGTTCCTGCCCGGGAGCACGTTCCGCGCCCTCACCGGCGCCGAGCATGTGGGCCTGTTCATCTTCAAGGCCATGGAGTCCACCGACACGGAGCGGCTCAAAGCTCAGGTCCTGGAGATCCTGGCGAGGAAGCACCGGTTCGATCCCAAGGACAAGGAGGCACTGGCGATCTGGGACACCACCGAGATGTTCCAGTTCCTCGACACCTTCATGCTCGCCTTCCGCCTGTTCCTGGGGATCGTCGGATGCTTGACGCTGATCGTGGGCGGGATCGGCGTGTCCAACATCATGAACGTCGTCGTCGAGGAACGGACCCGCGAGATCGGCATCAAGATGGCCCTGGGGGCTCGATCGAGCGCGATCTTGTCCCAGTTCCTGCTCGAGACCCTCCTGCTGACGGGGATCGGAGGCGCCGTGGGCCTCTGCATCGCGGCGGGGCTGTGCAGAGTGGTTCCCCTCTTCGGGGTGTCGGAGCACATCGGCGATCCGGTCATCTCGCCGCCTCTCGCGGCGCTGACGGCGGGGCTTCTTGGCGCCATCGGCCTCCTCGCCGGCTACTTCCCCGCCCGTGACGCGTCGCGTCTCGATCCCGTCGTGGCCATGAAGCTGTGAGAGGTGCGCGATGGACCTGCGCGGTATTGCGATCTCGTGGACGCTGTTCCTGAGCTCGGCTCGCATCCAGAAGAAGCGCGCGATCCTCACCGTGGCCGCGATCGCCTGGGGCACCGTCTCGCTCCTGCTGCTGCTCTCGTTCGGAGAAGGCCTGAAACGCCAGTTGAGCCGCGGCTCTGCGGGCATGGGAAGCGGAATCGCGGTGATCTGGCCGGGCGAGACCACGAAGACCTGGCAAGGCATGGCTCCCGGCCGGCCGATTCGGCCGGTCCTCGAGGACGTTCCGCTCATTCGCGAGCGGGTCCGGGACCTGGACGCCGCCGTCGGCGAGATGCACCGCTGGGGCACGAGCGTCGTGTACGGCCGCAAGACGATCAACGTACACGTGATCGGAACGGGAGCGGTCTACGGAGACTTGCGGAACTACATTCCGCTTCAGGGCGGCCGCTTCATCAACGACCAGGACGAGCAGGAGCGGCGACGCGTCATTTTCCTCGGCAACGCGGTGGCGAAGAGCATCTTCGGAGACGAGGACCCGGTCGGGAAGAACCTGCTCGTGATGGGCGCGCCGTACACCGTGGTGGGCGTGCTGGTCAAGAAGATGCAGATGGGAACCTACGGTGGACCCGACGAGGACAGCGCGGTCATCCCCATCACGACGTTCAAGGCACAGTTCGGTCGAGAGGCCCTGAACAACCTCGTCGTCCGACCCACGGAACCGGCGCTCATGGGATCGTGCCTCGAGAGCCTGCGCGAGGTTCTCGCCGCCAAGTACGCCTTCGACCCGACGGACGAACCGGTTCTCGGCGTGTGGGATACCGTCGAGAGCGGGGCGGTCTTGCGAAACGTGCTGATCGGCATCCAGATGTTCCTGGGGATCATCGGCGGGCTCACGCTCCTCATCGGCGGCGTCGGGGTCGCGAACATCATGTACGCCACCGTGAAGGAGCGGACGCGGGAGATCGGCGTGAAGATGGCGCTGGGGGCGAGACCGAGGTGGGTCACCGGCCCGTTCATTCTCGAGGGGCTCCTCTACACGGTGATCGGCGGGATGCTCGGGCTGTGCATCGCGGTGGGACTGATCATCCTGCTGAGGCAGCTCCCGACCGAGGGAAACGAGGCCCTGGAGTTCCTCGGCAAGCCGACCCTCTCCCCCGCCGTCGGTGTGGTCTCCGCGGCCGTGCTCGGGATCATCGGCCTGCTCTCCGCATACTTCCCGGCGCGCCGCGCCGCGGCCGTCGACCCCGCCCAGACCCTTCGGTACGAGTGAGGCGGATGTGAACGCAACCGACGAGACGACCAGGGCCTTCCGCGACGGCCCGCTGGAGACGGTCATTCAGATGGAGGCGATCCGCAAGGTGTACGACACCGGCAGGGTGCGGGTCGAGGCGCTCAAAGGGATCGATCTGCGGGTCCGCCGCGGCGAGTTCGTCGCGATCGTTGGACCGTCGGGCTCCGGCAAGTCCACGCTCATGAACCTGATCGGATGCCTGGACACGCCGACCTCTGGAACCTACGAGCTGCGGGGCAAGGCGGTGAGCGGGCTCGACCGAAACGAGCTGGCCGCGGTGCGGAACGAGCGAGTCGGGTTCGTCTTCCAGAACTTCAACCTCCTCCCGCAGATCAGCTCGTTCGAGAACGTCGAGATGCCGCTCCTGTTCGGCCACGTGCCGAAGTCCTCGCGCCGGGAGCGAGTCAAGGAGCTGATGGAGCGTGTGGGGCTCGGCGACCGCATGGACCACAAGCCCACCGAGTTGTCCGGCGGACAGATGCAGCGCGTGGCGATCGCAAGGGCGCTGGCGATGAACCCCGATATCCTCCTGGCCGACGAGCCGACCGGGAATCTCGACACGTCATCGGGAAGCGACATTCTGTCCTTGTTCGATCATCTCTGGAAGGCCGGCCGGACCGTCATCGTGATCAGTCACGACCCCGCTCTCGCCCGGCGCGCCGCGCGCGTCGTGGAGATTCGCGATGGGACGATCGTGAGGGACGAGCCGACGTAGTACGCCGGCCGGATCGTGCCGGGAAACTCGACGAGGAACACCATCGACCGGCTGGCCCTGGCGCGTAGGCGACGATCTGGTCGCCCTTGATGCTGCCCTCGACCGTGGCGCCCTTTTCGTTCTGCTAGAACCGGATCTGCTGCTGTGGGATGCTCACTTCGGCCGAGGGAGTGTGGTTGCGAGCAATAGGCCGGACAGAACAGCTGTGATCGTCGCGTTCACGAGGGGTCCCGTTTGCCGGATCGCGCGGGTCGATGATCTGAAAGTGCGGCGCCAGACCCCAACATCCTGCATTCCGGGATGTTCTCGGAATGCAGGATGTGGTGTCTTGACCCGATCGCCTACTGGGGAACGATGATTTCGACGCGGCGGTTCTTCGCCCGGCCGTCGGGCGTGTCGTTCGACGCCACGGGCTGACTCGAGGAGAGGCCCTTCGCGCTCATACGAGCCTCCTCCACGCCCTGCGTCTTGAGGAACTCTTTCACCGCCGACGCTCTCTCGAGGGACAGCTTCGCGTTCTTCTCCTCGGATCCCGTCGAGTCGGTGTGCCCCTCGACCTGGATGTTGGTGTTCTGGATCATGAGCAGGATCCCCGCGAGCTTGGCCAGCGAGACCTTGGCGTCGGTCTTGAGAGCGGACTTGCCCGTCTCGAAGAGGATGCCGCCCGAGAGGCTCACCACGAGACCCCGGCCCGTCCGCTCGGTGGAGGCCACCTTGCCGAGGGCGCCGGAAAGCCGCGTCGCGAGCGCATCCCGTTCCTGCTTGATCTGCTCGCGATCCGCCTCGACCTGCTTCTTCTCCATCTGGACGCGGGAGACCTCGAGCTTCAGCGCCTCACGCTGCTTCTCCACCTGGGCCAGGTCCGCCTCGGTCTTGAGCCGGGCCGCCTTCTCCGCCTCGGTCTCGGCCTGCTTCTGAGCGAGATCCGAGAGGCGCTTGGCCTCCTGTTCGTCCGCCTTCTGCGCCTCGATCTGCTTCACGGCGGCGCGCACGGCCTCGGCGGCGAGGGAGATGGTCCGCCGGGAAAGCTCGGGCACGTCGGATTTCTTCCCGACGCGCCCCTCATATGCGTCGTCGGCCTGTCCCAGGGCGACCCGGGCGTCCCGAGCGGGTGCTTGCGCGTACTTCTCGGCCTCGAAGCGGTCCATCAACTGGATGGCCTTGCGGGCCTGCTGCAGGTCCACGGGGGTCTTGTCCTTGTACTTGAGCGCCGCGATCGACTCCGTGTCCCGCTTCGTACCTGTCCGGAACCCTCCGAAACCGAAGGTGCTGTTCTTCGCCTTCTTGGAGGTCGTCGGCTCGGACACGAACGCCGCGAGGTCCGAGGGCCGCCGAACGACCGCAAACGGCTCCGCGGTGACCACCAGCGCGAAGTGCTTGAAGGGGGAGGAGAAGCGGGCGGATCCGCTCCGATCCTCGCGCACGGGGAGCTCGCCGAGACTCTGGGCGGTCCCGTCGGGCGTGATCGTCCAGAGGACCCAGCAGTTCACCTCGCCGCCGAACAGGAGCGCGGGCTCGAGCTTGCTCCAATCGAGCTCGATCCACGACTGACCCTGCTCGGGTCGCACCGTGCCGCTCAATTTGGCTTTCGGCGCGCGATCCATCGTCTTGAACTTGACGTCGGTCTTCTCGCCGTCCGGATAGAGCACGGCGTTCAGTGTCATGTCTGCCGCCCTCGCCGCAGGGGCCGCGAGCGACAACGCAACGAGAACGACCAGAGCAAATCTCACGAGCGGTGTATACCTCATCCGTGTCTCCTTTTCTCTCTTTCCTCTCGATGCGGCTTCTGGGCGGGTTTCGTCCCGGGACGGCGCGTCGATGACTGCGAAAGCGCAGGCGAGAATCGCCATCGACGACTTCTTCCCTGATTCCTCCCGCGACCAGCCCGGCCGCGAGACGCGAGTCTACCACAAACAAGCGCTGATTGTGACGGTCCGTATCGCGCCGGCAGGATGTGCATCCCACCTGCCACGTCCGGACTCTTGGACTTCTCGGCCCCGAAGGCGTTGCATTGGCGCAGGGCGGGGCTCCACCCTTGCACGATGTCTTCCTGATCTACTGGAGTGGAGTTTCGGCTGTTGGCGTGAAAATGCCGGGGGCATGCCTCCGGACCCCCGCGGGTTTTTCATCGCTTTCGCACGACGCCACGAGGCGTCATGGACAACTGTCCCCGATTCGCTTCGATTCGGCCCCTCCTCACTTTCCCGTCGTGCACCCGGACGAACGGCGCCGGTTGCGTGGCACCGAGGCTTGCTGAGAGAATGAGTACGCCGCGATTCGAATCGCTGAAGCCTGGAGAGGAGATTCTCATGAGACGACGAAGTTCGCGGCCGCCGACCGCAGCGGTACGGATCGCGATGATCGCGCTGGTGCTGACGAGCGGTGGCCCATGGGCCCAGGAGCCAACCGTGAAGGCGCCCGATCCCGGCGTGCCGGAGGTCTACTCGATCGAGGGCCAGTTCGTGCGGGTCGCTTACAACAACGAGGGCTTCATCTCCCTCGGGTACCGGACCGCCAACCAATCGATCGGAGAGGAGTGGCTGT
This sequence comes from Terriglobia bacterium, assembly GCA_963699985.1. Classification (GTDB taxonomy): domain Bacteria; phylum Acidobacteriota; class Polarisedimenticolia; order Polarisedimenticolales; family CAVOVZ01; genus CAVOVZ01. The sequence goes on along the minus strand of CAVOVZ010000017.1, from coordinate 214,741 downwards.
TGCTCGAGATCGGGGCCACGGTCCGGGAGAAGGTGCCCAACTACGTGCTGAAGCGCGAGGCGCTTTCGCTCGAGACCCCGGACGGGAAGACCATCCCACTCTCCTCCAATCTGGAATACCGGGAGGCCGACCTTCGGGCGCTGGACCGGCGGGCAGACATGGTGCGAGACTCGGTCAACTACTTCCCGCCGGGCACGAAGCGGCCATGCAGGATCGGCTTCTTCGCCGAGACGGCCAGCCGCAACTTGGTCTCGGACCAGGTGGAACTGGACCATTTCAGGGCCTGCCTGGGCCGCCTCTACTTCAAGGTCCCCGGGGGTATCCGCTACGGACAGCACTGGCTCAACGTTCGGTTCGAGAAGAGCCTGCTCCGGGTTCCTTTCCGGATCCTCACCGCTGAGGAGGAGAAGACGTTCGCCAAGAGCTGGAAGGACATCAAGAAGGAGCTCGCTGAATCGTTCAAGAAGAAATAGCACACAGTGGCGCCTGACGTGTTGTTTCCCGAACACGTGCGTATCGGGGACAGCAACCGAAACTCGCACGACGCCCCGTGGCTTGAATGAGTTGCGTGCTGGCGAGCTCCGGTTGCGGTATGCAAACACGGGGGCTCCGCCCCCGCACCCCCGGCTCCCGCAGGAAATGCACCCCGGCGGACCGGCGTGCATTTCCGCGTGACGCTTTCGTCATTTCAGGGTGAAGCCTCGGGCGTCACGGACGACTGTTCCCGATACGCTTCGATTCAGCTCCTCCTCAATCCCCTTTCGTACAACCCTCCCGCAGGTCTTCGTCGTTTCCGGGTGACGCCCTCGGGCATCATGGAAGACTGTTCCCCATCGCGTCGTCTCGCCTTCTCGTCGGCTCCTCTATTTTGCCCCCCGATTCTCTTCGCTTGTCCGTGGCATGCGACTCGGAATACATTGTTTCCGTTCCCGAAGAGAGGAGAGGCGTCCCGTGAGAAACGATCCCTACGTGGTCACGATCCGCGGGGCACGCGGCACCGCGTCCATCTCGGGTCGCCGCATCGTTCGGTACGGGGGACACACCGCCTGCCTGGATCTGGCCTTCGCCCCCGACCGGCGACTCATCCTCGACTGCGGCAGCGGCCTGCGATCGCTCGCGGCGGATCTTCCATCCGAGCCGCACGCAGCCGGGTACCAGTTCCACGTGTTCCTGACGCACTACCACTGGGACCACATCGAAGGACTTCCGTGCTTTCCACCGGTTTACGACTGGCGGTCGTCGTTTTCGTTCCACGGGTTCACGCACGAGGGCTTCGGAGTCCAGTCGGCGCTGGAAGGTGCTCTACAACCGCCGTGGTTTCCGGTCAGCTTCGCGGACACCCCTTCGGCAAAGACCTACGTGGACCTCGACGGCGAGACGCTCTTCGTGGACGGAGTCCGTGTCACCTCTGCCCCGCTCCGTCATCCCCAGGGGATCACAGGCTACCGCCTGGAGCACGCCGGCCGCTCCCTCGTCTTCGTAACCGATACGGAGCGAGGCGACCCGGAATGCGACCGCGCGCTGATCGACTTGGCGCGAGGTGCCGACGTGCTCGTCCACGACGCGCAGTACACGCCGGACGAGTACGCGGCACGGTGCAATGGTTTCGGGCACAGCACGTGGGAGCACGCGGTCGCGGTGGCGCACGAGGCAGGGGTGAAGCGGCTCCTCCTGTTCCACCACGACCCCGACCGATCGGACGACCAGGTGGACGCCATCGTCGAGGCGGCGCAGCGCGAGTTCCCCGACGTGGAAGCCGCGCGCGAAGGCATGACGATTCCTCTGTGAGGCCCGGGGTCTTCCCCTCGACGACGGCTCAGCGTTCCAGCACCAGATCGATCAAGGACCGAACCTGCTGCTCCGTCGGCTCCCACTTGAACTCGGCCCGATACTGCCGGCCCGCCAGGTAAGGCCCGATCGCGACGACGGGCCCGGAGCCGCCGCAGAGGGTTCGGCTCACCATCTCCGCCACGAGGGCATCCTGACGACGACGCCCACCCTCGTCGAGTCGCCCGTCGGGGCCGAACGGGAGCACCGCGTAGTCGATGCGCACGACATCCACGGGTCTGCGCAGTACGACGTGCACGTAGACCATCGCGCAGCGAACGCGCCGGCCTGCGTGCTCCGGCATCCTCTCGCTCCGGGCCCTGCGGTACAAGCGGTCGAACCGGCGCAGAGGCACCCGGATCATGCGATCGTCGACGAAGAACAGGATCCGAGTGCCGATGCTCATGTCGCGTGACCCACGGATCGCCCGCTTCGACGGTCGCGATCCGGAACCGCATCGCGGCGGAGTCGTTCGCGCGATCGCAGTCGACCGACACGCCACCGCGGATCTCCGCAATCGAAGGCGCACGCCCATTGTCCCGTCCCGAACCGTCCCGGACGACCTCCGCCGGAGTCCTCGCCCGTTCTTCATCCTGCCGCACGCTCGACCCGTCGATCTTCACTTCTTCCGAAACGCGATGCGCCGGACCTCCTCGAAGCGGTCGGCGAAGTGCACCTTCAGCCCCTTCTTCAGATACGGAGGAAGCTCTTCGAAGTCCTTCCGGTTGGCCTCCGGGAACAACAGGGCTTCGAGCCGGGCCCGGCGCGCCGCGATCACCTTCTCCTTCAGGCCGCCGATGGGGAGCACCTGCCCGGTCAGAGTCAGCTCCCCGGTCATTCCCAGGCCCCTCCGGACCGGGGCCCGGGTCACCATCGAGATCAAGGCCACCGCCATGGTGATCCCTGCCGAGGGGCCGTCTTTCGGAGTGGCCCCCGCGGGAACGTGCAGGTGCACGAAGTGGTCGTCGAAGAACGTCGGGCTCGCGTCATAGTCCTTCAGGCGCGCCATGACGTACGAGTAGGCGATCTCGGCGCTCTCCCGCATCACCTCGCCGAGCTGCCCCGTCTGCTTGAACCCTTTGCCACGGCTCGGCACCGCGGCCGCCTCGATCTGCAGTGTCGCCCCGCCCATGCTGGTCCAGGCGAGTCCCGTGACCACGCCCGGCACGCTCGCGAAGAGATCGTCCGCGCTGAAGACGGGCTTCCCGAGAAACTCCTCCACGTCCTTCCTCGCGACCCGGATGGATCGCGACGGGTCCTTCGCCAGGCGGGTCGCGGCGCGACGCATGATTCGCTTGAGCTGGTTCTCGATGCCGCGTACCCCCGCCTCCCGCGCGTACCCCTCGATGATCGCCACGAGCGCGGGCTTGTCGATGGACACCTGACCGCGCTTCAGGCCGTGCTGCTTCAGCCCCTTCGGGATCAGATAGCGCCGCGCGATTGCGAGCTTCTCCTCCAGGATGTACCCGGAGAGCCGGATGACCTCCATGCGGTCGAGCAGCGGCGCGGGAATCGTGTCGATCTGGTTCGCCGTGGCGACGAAGAGGACGTTCGAGAGGTCGAACGGAACGTCCAGGTAGTGGTCCCGAAAGGCGGCGTTCTGCTCCGGGTCGAGCACTTCCAGCAGCGCCGAGGCGGGATCTCCCTGGAACGAGATCCCAATCTTGTCGATCTCGTCCAGCATGATGACCGGATTCGCCGTACCCACCGCCTTCATGGCCTGGATGAACTTCCCGGGCATGGCGCCGATATAGGTCCGCCGATGCCCTTTGATCTCCGCCTCGTCGCGCATCCCTCCCAGGGAGAAGCGGAAGAACTTTCGTCCGATCGCCTCCGCGATGCTCCGTCCGATGGAGGTCTTCCCCACTCCGGGCGGCCCCACGAAACAGAGGATGGAGCCGGAGATCCCTCCCTTCATCTTCCCGACGGCGATGAACTCGAGGATCCGCTCCTTCACGTCCTCGAGGCCGTGGTGGTCCCGGTCCAGGGTCTTCCGGGCGCGCTCGACGTCGAAGGCGTCCTCGCTGAACACCCCCCAGGGAAGCACGGTGAGCCAGTCCAGGTAGTTGCGCGAGACCGTGTATTCGGGCGAGACGGGCTCCAGGAGCTGCAGCTTCCCCATCTCCTCTTCGATCGCGGCCTTCGCCTCGGAGGCCGGCGTGCGAGTCCGCAGCCGCTCCTGGAACCTCTCGATCTCCGCGGCCTTCCCTTCCTTCTCGAGGCCCAGCTCCTTCTTGATCGCCTTGAGCTGCTCATGGAGGAAGAACTCGCGCTGCGTCTTGGAGATCTTCTCCTCGATCTGACGGCTGATGTCCGCCTGGAGCTTCGACAGCTCGATCTCTTTCTTCAGGAGCAGGAGCACTCGGTCGATGCGCCTGCGGACGTCGAAGGACTCCAGGACCTGCTGCAGCTCCTCTCCGCTGGCCGTGGTCAGGTTCGCCGAGAAGTCGGCGAGCCGCCCCGGCTCGTCGAGCGTGGATCGGCTCAGGAACAGTTTGATCGCTTCGGACTGCAGAGGGTTGAGCTGGACCAGGTCCTTCAGGGTGGCGACGACAGCCATCGAGTACGCCTTCAGCTCGTCGTGCACCGCGAGGCTGGGCTCGTCGTGGTACTTCACGTCCGCGAGGAGCAGCGGCGGCTGCTCGACGACCCGCTCCACGGTGAAGCGCCGGAGGAAGTTCACCAGCACGTGGGCGGTCTCGGCCCCCGACTGCACCGCGCGCAGGAGCTTTCCGGCCGTTCCCACCGAGTGCAGGTTGGCGGGCCCGTCCGGCTTCTCGTCGTCGAGAACCAGGACGGCGCCGATCGTCTCGTTGAACGACTCGATCGAATGCTGGATCAAAGCGACCTGCCCCCCACGGACCTCGACGGGAATCGGGAGCCCGGGGAAGAACGGCCGCATCCGAAGCGGGAGGATCGGAATTCGCGACGGAAGGACCTCGGTCGCGAGGACCAGTTGGCCGTCCGCCTCCGCGGGCGGCGGCGCCTCAGCGGTCACCTCGTTGGAAGGGACTTCGTTCGTCGTTTGGTCAGGCACGGACTCGTCCTCGCTGCGCCGCACGCCGGCCGTTCCCGGCGCGACGATCGGCGAAAAGTGTAGCGCAGTCGGGGGATGGCCGTGATGGTGGGCGAGCGCGGATCGAGGATGCCGGGCCAGGCCGTGCTGGGCCCGTGCCGTCACTTCGGAGGACCCGGCGCACGCCGACGCGCCATCCGGGCCGCCCGATGGGTGGGTGTACGACAGGGAAGCGAGGAGGAGCTGAATCGAAGCGAATCGGGGGCAGGAACCGAGATTCGCCAGCACGCAACTCATTGAACCACGGGGCGTCGTGCGAGCTTCGGTTGCCGGCATGCAGACACGGGGGCTCCGCACCCGCACTTCCGCCTCCCGCGGAGATGCACGCCGGCGGACCGGCGCGCATTTCCGCGGGACGTTTTCACCATTTCAGGTTGACGCCTCGGGCGTCAGGGACGACTGCCCCCGATTCGCAGGATCGTCTCCTCGCTCTCTTGTCGTAGACCCCCGATGGGTCAGAAGACCGTCCCGCTCGCGCCGGCAGCCCCGGGGGTTCCCGGCGACGAACCGCCGGAGCCGCCGGAGCCGAAGATCAACGTGTTCGCACCCAGCGTGACGACCGTTCCGGCGCGATAGATCGCGAACGACGGTCCGCCCGCGCCGCCGCCACCCGCGCCGCCCGTGCCACCGTGACCGCCGGGCCCTCCGCTTCCTCCCCGCCCGACTTCGCTCGTGCAGACGGTCCCTCCGCTGCCGCCGAGTCCGCCCTGCCCCCCGGCTCCACCCGCGCCGCCGGAGCCGCCGCTGCCTCCGTTGCCGCTCGCGATCGTGGATGCCGAGATCGAAGCACCCGTGGAGTCGAGGAGGAACACGCCGAACGACCCGCCGCCCGCTCCACCGCCGGTGCCGCCGCCACCTCCGCATCCTCCGGCCCCGCCGCCGCCGCCGCCGTTGCCGCTCCCGTCGTCGCAGAAGAGGCAGCCTTCGCCACCGCCGCCACCGCCACCACCGCCGCCACCCGCGTGCCCGCCGGTCGACCCGGCTCCTCCGCTCATGCCGACCCACACGCCGCTCGCGGTCGTTCCGCCCGTCCCTCCGGGGCCGTTCGAGCCGCCGGCGCCCGCCGCCGCGCCTTGGCCGCTCGAGCCGGGACCGCCTGGGCTTCCGCCGGCTCCGCCCGCCCCGCCGAAGGCTCCGCCGACTCCCGGCGAGCCGGCCTGGCCCGGATTGGCTCCTTCGAACGCTCCTCTTCCGCCGGCACCTCCGTTTCGCGCGCAGGCGGAGACCCCGCCGCCGCCGCCGGGACCGAACCCGCCTCGGTCACACGATCCAGGTCCGCCTGCAAGCCCCGGATTGCCGAAGCTTCCCGTCACGCCGGGAGAACCGCTCGAGCCCGGCCCGCCGCTGCCGGCGACGATGGCGGAATTCCTGATCTCGAGTCCCGCGCAGTTCCGGGCCCACACGCCGTAGTTCGAGATTCCGATCTCGTTCACGTCGGCCGTCGTGACGCGGACCCGATCGATCCTCGTGGGGGTGGCTACCGACACGCACTGAAGCGCGCTCATCCTCCCGTCCACCACCGCTGCGTGATGGATCTCGGAGACGTTCGCAGCCGAGCGAGACCAGCCCGCCGCGCTCGCGTACCCTCCGTAGAGAGAGATCCCGGCGGCGAGCTCAACCCGCTCGACGTACATGCCCGAGTCCAGGTAGACCTCGATCCTTCCCGTGGCGATCGCACGCAGGATCGCCCCACCGACAGTCGCCATGGGGAGGATCGGGGTCCCGGGGCTCGCGTCGTCTCCCGACGGGGACACGAAGACGGCCATCGAGATCTCGCCGTCGATCCCGTCGCAGTTGGTGTCGGTGAATGCGTCGTCGGGCAGGTCCGAAGATCCCGCGAACGAGCACGCGTACTCGCACCCGTCCGACGGATCGCCGTTCAGGTCGAAATGATCCGCCGCGCACGAGGCGACGGCATTCCGACAGACTCCTCCTGCGCAGACCCCCATCGCGTTCGGGAGCCCACAGACGACCCCGCAGGCCCCGCAGTTCCACGAGTCGGCGCGAAGGTCCGCGTCGCTCTTCTCGCACCCGTTCGCCGTGTTCCCGTCGCAGTCGTGCCGGCCGGCGAGGCACTGCGCGCCGCACGCGCCGTCTCGGCAGGTCGCGGCCGCGCCGGGGGCCGCCGGGCACGCGATGCCGCAGCCGCCGCAGTTCGCGGCGTCCGATGTCACGTTCGCCTCGCAGCCGTCTGCCGCCTGGGCATTGCAGTCCGAGAAGTCCTGGCCGCAGTGGAAACCACAGGTGCCGAACCGGCACTCCGGAATCCCGTGGAGCGGAATCGCGCACGCGTTTCCGCACGCGCCGCAATGCGACACGTCGGTCTCCAGGCTCGCCGCGCTCTGCTCGCATCCCGAGTCGACGAGACCGTCGCAGTCGACGTATCCCGAATCGCACCGGGCGATCTCGCACTCGCCGTGGATGCAGGCCGCGAGGGCGTTGGGAAGCGAGCACGATGCGGCGCTCTCCGGATCGTCCACCACGCCGTTGCAGTCGTTGTCCGCGCCGTCGCACACCTCGGGCGGGCTCACGACGCAGGGACTCGCGACGACGAAGAACAGGATCGGGGCGGGGGTCTGATCCGTGACGGCACTCCGGCTCACCGTGCTCGAGATCAGATTCTCGGAATCGACCACCGCCATCGGAACCGTGGAGCGATACAGGTCGAAGACCGGCTGTCCTCCGCTCCACTGGAGCTCGAGCTGACCGGGCCCCGGCCCTCTGTCGACGAGGAGCCGCACACCGTCCGGAGGAGAAGCCGACACGGTAGGAATCATCAGAGAAGCCGCGAGGAGAACGAGCACCCCCGCGCGAACGTCGCCGCTGTATGCCGTCCGCTTCCATCGACGCATCGCACGGGCCTCCTGCGCGGCTGCCACCACCTCGATCCGGCACCGCCACGCGGGGATTGGATGGAACATAGGTCCGAGGATCCGCTGGAGCAAAGGCCGAACACGTGACGCGACCGTTGGGCTCGATTCGATGCCAGCTTCCTTTCATCGACCCGACCGGAGCATCGTCGGCGTTTTCGGGGAGAGGCGGCGTCACCGGAAGTCGATACGGCGGTAGGTCCTTCGTGGATGATCCGGGCTAGACTGTCCCGCCTCGCCGAAGCTGCGAGCGAGAGGAAGGTGGAGATTGGAATCGATCGAGAGAGCTCTCGCCTCGGCGAGCGATCTGATCTGGGGCTATCCCCTTCTCATCCTCCTCTTCGGAACCCACCTGTTCCTGACGATCCGCCTGCGCTTCATCCAGCGCTACACCTTCCGGGGCATCCTCCTCTCGCTCCGGCGCGAGAGCGAGGGGACCGGCGACGTGAGCCATTTCGGGGCGCTCACCACCGCGCTCGCGGCGACGATCGGCACGGGGAACATCGTGGGCGTCGCCACGGCGGTGGCCGCCGGCGGGCCCGGCGCCGTGCTCTGGATGTGGCTCACGGGAGTCTTCGGGATCTCGACGAAGTACGCCGAGGCGGTCCTGTCGGTGAAGTACCGGGTGCGCGGCCAAGACGGGAGCATGTCCGGCGGTCCCATGTACGTCCTGGAGCGAGGGATGAACGTCCGGTGGCTGGGGATGATCTTCGCCTTCCTGACCGCTGCGGCCGCCTTCGGAATCGGGAACATGGTTCAGGCCAACTCCATCGCCACCATGGTGCGCGAGACGTTTCACGTCTCCCCCTGGTGGACGGGCACCGTGCTCACCGCGCTCACAGCCGTCGTGATCCTGGGGGGAATCCGCTCCATCGCGCGCGTGTGCGAGGGGCTCGTCCCCTCGATGGCCATCTTCTACGTCGGCGGCTGCCTCATCCTCCTCTACCTGGGCCGTCACTCGTTGGGTGACACGTTCCGGCTCATTCTGGAGGGCGCGATGTCGGGTCAGGCCGCCGTAGGCGGCTTCGCCGGAGCGGGCATGCGCGAGGCGATCCGGTACGGGATCGCGCGCGGCCTCTTCTCCAACGAATCCGGACTCGGCAGCGCCCCCATCGTGGCCGCCGCGGCCATGACGCGCAATCCGGTGCGGCAGGCGCTCGTGTCGGCAACCGGCACGTTCTGGGACACGGTGGTGGTTTGCGCCCTGACTGGTCTCGTCGCGGTCAACTCCGGGCAGTGGATGCGCGGGCTGACGGGCACCGCTCTCACCAAGGCCGCGTTCGCGGAGATTCCGACCATCGGCCCCGTCGTTCTCACCGGCGGCCTGCTGACGTTCGTGTTCTCCACGATCCTCGGCTGGTGCTACTACGGCGAGAAGGCCGCCGAGTACCTCCTGGGCGGGCGGGCCGTGGTTCCCTATCGAGTCGCCTGGGTCGGGGCGGTGATGGTGGGCTCGGTGGCGCCGCTGCCCGCCGTCTGGTCTTTCGCGGACATCGCGAACGGCCTCATGGCCGTTCCGAACCTGGTTTCCCTGATCGCCCTGTCCGGGGTCGTCGTCCGCGAGACGCGGACCTACCTCTGGAGCGGAAACCTCGACCGCGACGCCGGGGAGCCGGGCGACTCCGACCGGGCACGGTAGGCGCTGCCCGCATCGGGCGGACGCGCACTTCCCACGACGCTCCGGACCGGGATCTCTCACTCGAGCCATGAAGAGGATCACGATCTGGAAGGGGCCGGCCGCGACGCACGTTCTTCTCCTCTGCGTGTCGCACCTCGTGAGGCTCGCGACGCCTGAACGACAGGCGACGGTCGAACAGACGCAGGCCGCGGGGATGCGGACGCCCCACGGATCGGGCGGGGCGGCCGGCGCGGCGGCCCCGGCTCATCGCGACTGCCACGGTGGAACCAGACGCGTCGCCTGTTCGCGTAGGACCCCGGCCGCCGGCGCGTCGTCGAGAAGGTACACGGTCACCGGGATCCGGCTTCCCGTGGAGTCGAGAAGCCGCGCCACCCGCGGGTGGGAACGCTCTTCCGGCAAGACCGGAGCCCAGATCAGGAACGGCGCGTAGCGGGCGCGGAAATTCGGTGCCTCGAGGAGACTCGCGTCGACGGCGAAGATCGGTCTCCGGCCCAGGATCCCCTCCGCCGTCCCGAGCAGGATCACGTCGGGCCGGCGCGACAGGACGTACGCCGCGTTCCCCTTCCGGTGCCCCGGCAGCGAGCCGGGGCCTTCGGCTCCCCGCACGAGCGCGCTGCGCGCGATGAAGGGGTCGTTCAGCCCCAGCGTGTCGAGGAACGAGAGCGACGGGGCGAAGTACGGCATCGATCCCGCGGTCGCAGTCGCCACGAGAGCCCCGGCCGGCAGTCTGCGCTCGAGCTCCCGGCCCACGATCTCGCCGACCGCGGCGGCTGCATCGCGGGGCATGGGGAACGCCCACGTGAAAACCGTCTGCCACGAAGCGACCACGAGGACGGCGGCCGTGAGCGCCGCGCGACGGGCCCCGGACGCGGCGATCATCGCGCGCCCACCGAGGAAGCAGAGGAGTGCGGCGAGGGGTAGCACGAACCGGCCGCCGGGCATGTGGTCGCCTCCCCCCACGACGATGACGGCCACCATGGGAACGGCGGCGAGAGCGAGCGCAGCGCTTCTCCGGCGCTCGGGGGACGCGGCGATCATTGCGAGGGCAGCGACCACGGTGCCGCCCGCCTCGCCGGCCGTCGAAGCCACGTAGGCGATCCCCGCCCGCAGCGCGTCCGCCAGGGGAAGCCCTGTGACCTTCGCGCGGGCCGCCGTGGCGAGCCAGTCGCCGAAGTAGATCCATCGGAACGCGTGGTACCCGCCCGTCACGGCCAAGAACACGCAGAGGGCGATGGCCGCCTCCGCCCGGCGCCGCGCGAGCAGGACCGCGACGATGAGGGCGGCGGCCACGCCGATCCCCTCCGGGCGCATCAACCCGACGGCGGAGAGAGCGAGACCGAGCCAGAGCCCCCGGTGCTGTCGCTCATCGTTCCGCCGGGTCGACGGTGTCCCCTCGATCGTCCGCTCCGCGATACGCACGCCGAGAAGTACCAGGAAGCAGTACCCGACGGTCTCGAGACCCCCGAGGGTCCACAGGGGCCAGCCGAACAGGCTGACGAGCAGGAGCAATCCGAGCGGGTGCGCGCGGGAGTGGACCCAGAGGACGAACACGCCGGCAGCGTACGCGAGGCCCAGCAGGCGCACCGCCACCGGAAGTGGGATGCCGAGCGCGCCGAGAACGATCGTCTGCGCGAGCCAGAGCGGATGGGAGAATCCCTCGACCCGCTCCCCGTCGTTCCAGGTCAAACCCTCGCCGGCCAGGAACCGCTGCGCGTAACGCAGCGAGATGAACGCATCGTCGTGGACGAACCTGCGCTGTTGCCAGAGGCCGAACGCGAAAACCACGAGCGCCGCTGCGAAGAGAATCCTCCGAACGACCCGGTCGCGACGCATCGCGCGGCCGTCGGACGCTTCCACCGCCGGCTCCCGGGCCGCCCCCCGCAACGGATCCATCGTGCTCTCCGTGTCGTCCCGTGCGCCGGACGCGTTCCGCGATGCGCCCTCCGCGGGAACCGCTCTCGCGTCAGCGTCCGGATGGCTCCCCCGGTGCCCGGCGCCCCGAAGGGTACCCGAGTCGTGCCGCCTCCCTCCAATGGACCTCGGCGCCCGCGCGATCGCCGCGCTTCGCCAGCAGTTCGCCAAGGCGGAAGTGCACCGTTGCCCGAGCCGGATTCGCCCGGAGGAATTCCTGGAGCGCTTCGACGGATCGCGCTAGGTCGTTCGCAGCCTCCCATGCGTCGGCGAGCCCGAGTACCGCGTCGGAGTCGTCTCGCTGGAGGACGAGCGCTCGTTCGAAGCTCTCCACGGCACGTGCGGGACGGCCGGCCCGCAGCTGCGCGATCCCCAGGCTCGTCCACGCCCCCGCGTAGCCGGGATCGGAAGCGACCGCCTTCTCGATCCACCGCACCGCGTCGGCGGGACGGTCGGCGTCGAGCATCGCTCGACCCGCGTTCTCGAGCGCTCCGGCGGCGATCGAGCGATCGAGCTCGGCCGCCCGCAGGAACGAAACGGCCGCCTCGTCGAAATGCGAAAGCGACCAAAGGCACCGTGCCAGGATGAGGTGGGCCTCGCCGATCTCCGGACGAAGGGCCACGGCGCTCCGGGCGAGGTCGTACGCCTCGGAGCGGCGGCCGGCCTCGAGGCGGATCTCCGCCAGATTCGTCCTCGCGAAGTAGTGAGCCGGGTCGATCGCGAGGGTCCGCTCGAAGTCCTCCGCCGCCTCGGCGACACGGCCCCCTCGCAAGCGCAACAGCCCACGGCGGTAGGGTCCCTCCGGTGCCGTCGGGGCAAGAGCGAGAACCACATCCCAGGGAACCGCCTCGAAGGGAGGGCGGGCGGGCGCATCCGGCGGATCGTGCCGTCCCAGGTTGAGGCGCACGATCGATCGAAGCCGCTCGGCGCTCCACAACGGGCCGCGGGTGACCCGGACCACGTCGTCGTAGAGTCGTGCCAGCCGAGGATCGCGCAGGCGGTTCGCACCGGTCAGAAGCGTCTCGAAGTACCCCTCCGGGACGTTTCGATGGAAGTGTCCGCTGCGCCACCCCCTCGAGGACGGCGGGTGGCCGAGCAGCCGCAACAGGCGATCGAAGGACGGATCGCGCTCCACTGCAGGCAGGCGCGCGAGCAGCGGATCGCCGAGGGCGAGCGTGTCGAGGATGTGGACCGCGGGACCGGCGTAGTACCCGACGACGCCGACGCCCTCCTCCACGGTGAGCGTGGTCCCGGTCCTCCGGAGCTCCCGGCCGCGAAGCGTCATCGCGGCGAGCGGACGCTGCCATCCGGCCTGTCCGTTGAAGAGGCCGAGGGCATGGAAGTGGAACGCGCGCTCGTCGGTCACGCCGTGCGGGTCGATCAGCGCGTCGTGCCGGAGCCCGTAGTCGGATCCGCTCGTGACGGTGGGATGCGGCGTCGCGAGGCCGAGGAACAACGCGATGCCGCAGAGCACGAGAGAGACCAAGCGCCGCCTCGAGGCTTCGCAGTGCACGAAGAGAACCGTGGCCACGACGAACGGCGCCGTGAGGAATCGACCGCTCATGAAATCGCCGCCGATGCGCACGACCCATGCGACATAGAGACCGGCCCCGGCGGCCGCGGCGACGGCTGCCCCGCGGCGAGACGCCAGGCCGCAGGACGCCCCGAGGGCGACGACGGCGACGGTCAGAGGATCGTGTCGCACCGACTCGCCGAGATACGCGAGCCCCTGCGCGGCCAGCTCTCCTGCGGGGATCCCGGCGCGGAGCTTCGCGAGCGCGGTGTTCGGAACCGGAAGGCCGTAGTACGCCACCGCGAAGATCTCCCAGACCAGCAGCGGCAGGAGGCCGGCCGCTGCGGCCAGCAACGTCTCTCTCCTGCGCGACAGCACGATCGTGGCGCACAACCCCGGAGCGACCAGCAGGATCGCGTCGGGCCGGTTGAGAGTCGCAAGGCCGGCCACGAGGGACAGCGCGAGCACGCTACGCGCGTCGCGCGGCTCGCGAAGCAGGGCCAGCACGAACACCAGGACCAGCAGGTGCGTGAGAGAATTCTCGAGCCCCGAGGTCGAGAAGTCCACGAACGCGCGGGAGAGGATCCAGACGATCAGTCCGAACCCGGCCGCCCACGGCCGGGTTCGGGAGCTCCACGCCAGAAGACCCGCCGTCGCGATCGAGAGGATCGTGCAGAGCGCAACCGTGGTGAAGAACGCTTCCCGCGTCAGGAAGTACGCAGCCGAGAGGAGGAGCATCCACAGCGGATGCGTGTACGACTGTACCCGCTCGGCGACGTTCCATCGCGGGCCGTGCCCGTGCACGAGGTTGTCCACGGTCCGCAGCGTGATGTACGCGTCGTCCGAAATCCACGCGGTGCGCAGCAGGACGACCGCGTAGGCGGCGATCAGGCCCGCGAGCAGCACGTGCGACCAGCGGAAGCCCTCCGCGACGGGGAGGGCGGGCGCCGCGCGGGGACCCTCCGGTCCGGTGGTCCGCGCGGCGAGCACCGACGCGGGCGGGCCCTGCTCCGGCGCGGCCGAGGCGGTGGGTTCGGTTGCGGGCGCGGAACCTCCCGCAGGCGGCGCGTCCCGCGGATCCCGTGCCTCGATCATGGATCGCCCTGGCGGGCTGTCGCCTCCTCGGCGCACGGCTCGTTCGAGACGATCACCGGTACCAGTAGATCACGACGCTGACCGGCCAGTATCCGTTCTGATTCAACACGACGTACTCGAGGTCGTAGGTCCCTCCCGGCCGGAGGGGGCCGGTCAACACGATGTCCTGAGAGCACGGATCGTTCTTGTGGCACGCGATGTACCCGGGGCACCAGCCGGCTCGCGGGAACGTGCACGAAGGGTAGCCGCACGCATTCCAGTTGGAGCAGGGGCTCCCCGAGGGGCTGCAGTCGTTCCGGAACGGAACGGCCCCCCAGGCGATCGTTCCGTTCTTGAGGAGCCGGTTCGTCCGGTGGCAGAACTCGTCGCACGGGTAGCAGAAGCCGCCGGGACAGTCGGCGTCCACGCCGCAGGGCAGGGCGTTGTTCGAGCCGCCGTCGCAGTACGAACCGCCCCCGTGTCCCGTGGTGAACAACCGCATCTTCACGGTGGTCGCGTCAGCCGGAATCGTCACCTGCTTGTGCGGCAGGGGTGCCGGGCCGAAGCCGTATACGACGATGCCGGCGGCCGGAGGCTTGGGCGACACCTCGTCCGGCCTCTTGCTGAACTCGAAGTCCACCGTGACGTGCCAGCCCGCCTGCACGTAGCTGCCGATCTCCGCTCCGACGTACTTCCTTCCGGTGAGCAGCGGCACGTACGGGGTGATGTCGAGCGTGAGGGCCCGCGGCGGGACGGTGCCCGTTCCGTCGGGAGGCGGCGCGTCGGTTCCGAACGGAGTGATGGCGCGCATCAGCTCGAGATTCGAGTTCGTGATGCAGCTCCCCCCGCTCGCGACGCAGTCGTCGAGGACGAGGAAGAGGTGCGCGATGCGGTCCCATGGGTCGCCGCACGGGTTGTACCCCCCGGGTTCTCGTCGCTGCACTTGTTCACGGTGCCGTGTGCCGGCGGCGTGCACAGGCGCGAGTCCATCGTCAGCGTCACCTGCACCCGCGTCCAGGCGCCCTCGGGGAAGTCGGTGGGGACCAGGAGCTGGAACCCGTCGGAGCGCTGGATCGTGCCCGGCCGCGGCGGGCAGCTCGCGCCCCCGCTCAGCCAGCAGAGCCCGTCGTCGTCGTGGGCGCGCACGCGAACCCGGCCGGCCACGGCGTCCACGTGCTCGTTGGAGAAGGCGGACTCGTTTCCGAGAGAGTCCAGCGCGGTCACCGCGCAGTACCAGTTCACCCACGGCGCGAGCCCCGCGAGCGAGCGGCTCGTCGCGAGCCCGACGTCGATCACCGTCTCGTACGAGCGCGAAGCGAGCCCGCAGTACAGCCTGTATCCGGCGACTTCCCCGGAGGGCTGGGCCGTGGTCCAGGTCAGGTCGATGGTCGTCTCGGTCCACGATCCCGAGAGAACGGGAGGATGGAGGACCTTCGAGGGCTTCGAGGCGGACTCGTTCCCGGCCGCGTCCACCGCCGTGATGAGATAGAAGTAGGACGCTGCGTCCCCCGCCGCGCCGGGGTCGGTGAACTGCGCGGTGCCCGCCGTCCCGATCCGGTTGCTCCCCCCGGCGATATCCGGGACGAACGACGCGGAGGTACCGCGGTAGATCCGGTACTGCCCGATCGTCTCCGGTCGCCCGAGGGCGTCCGAAGTCACGGCGCTCCAGGACAGGCCGACGTCGCCGCCGCTTCGGTCCGCCCCGAGGCCCGCGACCTCCGCAGGCCGCGTGACGTCGGCGGCCTGCGTCGGGCTCCATGCCCAGGCCAGACAGCATGCGCAATGGAGCGCCAGAACCGCGGACGAACGAGCCAGGGCGCGGGAGCCTCGAGTGCCAATCATGTCCGTTCCCCCTTCTGCGTGACGGCGTCGATCCCATCCAGGATGGATCCAGAGTCCGGAGAGTATGTACCAACAAGGAGCGGGTTGGGCAACACGGTTACGGAAACAGGTGGCTAGCGGCCTTGTCGGATCCGACCTATGTTACCGATGCCTTGCGACTTGGCTCCGGCCGGAACCGGCCGAGGAATCGAGGAATGAGCAGAGAACGGCCCCCCCGATCTTCGAATCGCCCCACGATTGCCCTGGTCGTCCTCGCTCTCCTGATTGCTCTGGCATTCGGCGATGCGGAAGCGGGCCAGAAGCGCCGCGGCAAGACGACGCGCGCGCCGCGAAAGCCTCTGAAGCCGGTTCACCTCGTGTGGCACGTGGAGACCCTCGAGGGAGCGGAGGTCAGCTCCGTCGACCCCGACATTCCGATCAATCCGGCGTCGGTCGTGAAGGTCGCGACGACGCTCTGGGCGCTCGAGAAGCTCGGCCCCGACCATCGCTTCGACACGCGATTTGCCACGCGCGGCCGAGTCGCCGCCAGGTCCGGAGTTCTCGAAGGAGACCTTCTCGTCCAGGGAACCGGGGATCCGGACTTCCACGCCGAGAACGCCTTTCTCGTGGCCGCCCGCCTGAACCAGCTCGGGATCCGGCGCGTGCGCGGTATCCTCCGCGTGAACGACACCTTCTGGATCGGATGGGAGGGCGGCTCGGACCGCACGATCAAGAACCCCGAGACCCGCGCGAGGATGATGGCCCAGCGGCTGCGCGTCGCCCTCGATCCGACACGCTGGGACCGCGGCACTCGAGCCGCTTGGCAGCAGTTCGCCGCTCGCTACTCGCTCCCGGCCTCGGCTCCCCCGCGTGTCGAGGTTTCGACAGGCGCCGCAGCCGGGGCCGACCTTCAGGGGGCGCAGATCCTCCTCACCCACCGCTCGAAGCCGCTCGTCGCCGCGCTCCGGCGCTTCGACGCGTACTCGAACAACGACATCGAGCGCCTCGGATCGACGCTCGGTCCGCCCTCCGAGCTCGTCACCCGGTTGGCCCGGACCTGGGAGCTCCCCGAGGAGTCGCTCCAGCTCGCGACCCTCTCCGGCCTGGGAGAGAATCGCATGTCGTCACGCCTCATCGTACGACTCCTCCGCGAGCTGCGTGAGACGTGCGGCCGGCTGGGATTGACCGTGGAATCCGTGCTCCCCGTGGCCGGCTGCGACCCCGGGACTCTCTCCCACTCGTTCCTTCCCCTCTACCACGAGCCCTTCGCCACTTCGGTCGTGGCCAAGACCGGAACGCTGACCTCGACGGACGGAGGCACCGCCGTTCTTGCCGGCTTCGCGAATACCGGCCGTGGAGAGCTGGTGTTCGCCATCGCCGCGCCGAACGCCGGAGGACAGCTCCACGGCGCGCGGCTGAGGCAGCTCGACTGGGTGCAGCAGCTCATCACCCGGTCCGACGGGCCTCGCCCCCGTGGCTGCGGGAATCCGCTCGGATGGCCGGAGGGGGACGCCCACGTCTTCACCGGCCCCGAGCCATCCTCCGTCTCGGCGGGGGTCGCGGCCGGTCGCTGATTCCGCCACCCGTGCGTGAGATCCTCGACGCTTCGGTCTGGAACTCCCGGACGAGCTCGCCCCTTTCGACGTCGATTGCGTACAGCGTCCCGTTGTCATCACCCACGTAGACGGGCCCACCGGCGACCGGGGGCGAGGCGAACATGTCTCCTTTCGCGACTTGAACGATCCGGGCGTTCTCGGGGCTCCCGCCCCTGCCAGTTGGGCGAGGGATGACGGCACGACCGCCCGGCGGGTGGTCGTCGGGAAGACCGACGCTCGGGTCAACGCTGCCGGAGGAGCTTGGCCTGGATCCCGAGCGCGCGAGCGGCTCGTGCCATCGGCGCGTCGGCGGTCACGATGTTGAGCTGGTGGGCCGCTGCGGCCGCCAGATGGAGGGCGTCCAGCGTACGCAGCGTGGTTCGGCGTTCGCTCAGCCATTGCCAGGCGAGATCGAAGTGGCGGCGCTCCAGGGAAACCCGACGGAACAGACCGTCCGCGAGGTGCGCGGTGAACCGAGAGAGGACCCGGTCTGCGTCGGCACGAGAGATCTCCTCGAGTCTGGCCTTGCGCGCAATCGCCGATGCCAGCTCGACCTCGCTCAGACCGCTGATCGTGGGCTCGGACTGCGCGGACAGAAGACGCTCCGCTCGGGCGCTCAGCTTCTCCGGGCAGTAGTACGCCACCAAAACGCTCGTGTCGATGTAGCTCAGAAGCGCTCGTCCTTCCTCGCCTCGAGCACCGTGGCGCTCACCGCCCCCCCCCGGATCCGCACGGATGCGCGGAAGCGCGCAAGGGACGGAAGTCTCTTGCGCGAACGCGCGGGGGCGACGAGGCGGGCGACCTCGTGGCCGCGCGAAAGCACGACGACTTCCTCCCCCGCCAGGACACGTTCGATGAGCTCGGCCAGCCGCGCCCGTGCCTGCGCGATCCCGATGCGTACCATGCAGCCTCCACATGTACATCCCAAGTGTACATTTGACTCGTCCGGAAAGCAACCGACACCGGCAGACTGCGCGTACGGCAGAACCGTGGTGAGCAGACAGGCCGAAGTCGTCGCTGAGGCCTCGGCGAAGTACTGGATCGAGCCCGGCGATGGACTTTTGGCGGTTCATCCCATCGCTTCGGATGCCCGGCGGACGAGAACGTTTCACGGACCGCTCGCACCTGACGAGCGCCCGGCGTTTGACGAACGATCTCCCGTGGCATACTGACCTGGCTCCACTCGCCTCGGCGAGACGGGAAGATGCGAGAAAGACCGGCCGCGCGAGGATCGACATGAATCGAGCGACGTTCGACTCAGGCCGGATCGAAGGACCTTCCCCCACCCGACGTGCGATCGTAGTGGGCATCGTCGTGGTCATCGCCCTACTGCACGCCTTCCGGGCCGGAAGCTACCTCCGCGGCTCGCTGCGCGGCCTCTACTACGGCTACTTCTCGGACGTCGTCATCCCGTTCGGCGTGTACTTCCTGCTCTGTTTGCAGGATCGCCCGCCCATCCTTCGCGATTGGCGCGCGAGGGCCGCGCTCGTCTTCGGGATCGCGTCGCTCGCGGAGACGCTGCAGGGGTTCGGCATCCCCTTTCTCGGGAGGACCTTCGATCCCCTCGACTATCTGATGTTCGGGGCGGGGGTGCTCCTGGCAGCCGCAACGGATCGATTCCTGTTCGCCCGTCTCGTTCCCGGCTGGACCCGTGCGACGGTGAGCCCCTCCGACGCCGTCCGTTGAGGGTTTGCGTCGCCATGGCGGTCCAGATTGGAGTCGCTTCACCCGACGACGCCGAAGCTGTCGCGCCGCTGCTCGGGGAGCTGCCCCGGCGCGTTCGCCTGGCGCCCCGTGGACGCCGAGGAGCGGCTCTTCGTCCATTGCCTGTTGTTCCTCGGAAACGCTTCGAGCCGGTCGCCGAGGCCGGCCGCTTCCAGCTCCTCGCTCTTAAGAAACAGCGGCGCGGGGGCGCTGCCCCCGAACCCCCGCTCCCGCCCTCCGCGATGCCGGCGGACCGGCATCGCTCCGGTTGGGCTTGTTTCTTCCGGTGGTGTCGGGGCGCCCGCCCCGTGCGGCCGCTCCTAAGAAACAGCGTCGCGGGGGCTTTGCCCCCGAACCCCCACTCCCGCCCTCCGCGACGCCGGCAGACCGGCATCGCTCCGGTCGGGCTTGTTTCTTCCCGAGGTGTCGGGGCGCAGCCCCGTACAGCAAGCTCATGAGCTGAAGAAGGGCCCGGCCCCGGCCTTCCGCGACATCGAGGGAAACCTCGCGAGGTACCGCGGGCTTCGCGTCGTCTTCTCGGCGCAATGTCCGACGCTGCCGAGGTCCGAGAACGACCTCTCTGAGGCCGCCGCGGAGCACGGCCTGAAGCTGAAGGTCACCAGAATGACGAGCGCGCGTGAAGCCCAGAACGCCCCGTCGTACCACGGCGTGTTCCATCTCGTCTAAAACGGGCGGCTCCTGTCGGACCACTACCTGAGCCGAACCCGATTCGAGACCGTGCTTCGAAAGGAAGTCCTGAGGGAGGCGGCGCGATGATCTCCGCTCGGTCGAGGATCGTCGCGATCGCCGAAGAGCGAATCGACGGGGATTGTGATGCCCGCGCAGCGTCGGGCCCGGGGCGACGCCCCGGGCCCCGCCGTGGCTCGAACTACCGCAGCATCACCAACACCTTGATCGGGCCCGTACCCGACCCGAGGGACTCGAGCGCCTTGCCCAGGATGGTCCCCGGGACCGAGGTTGCCGGCGCCTTCATCACGTGTCCGGGCGTCGCGGAGGTCACCAGCAGATCTCCCGCGAGGATTGCACCGTAGGAGGCGTCGGCCTTGACGACCGCATAGAGCCCGTCGACCATCGGAGCCTGCGGCTCGCCGTCCTCCCCGGTGACCATCTCGCGGGCCACGATTCCGGCAACGGTCGGATCGGCCGGTGCATCGGCACGCTTGAGATGTCCGGGGCGGATCGGATCGAGGACCAGGAGGTCCCCCGGCTCGACCGGCTCGCTCACGGGGAAGCTCGGTCCTTCATCGTTGAGTCCCACTTCTTCGCCCCGAGGCCATTCGGCGCGGGCAACCGGCGTCGTCGGTGTAGGCATTGGAGAAGCCGGTGCTGAACTCGTCGACGGCGTGACTTGATCGCCGCGCGAAAGTCGCGATTCAGTCGCCCGATCGCCGCTTCGGGCCTCGGCCTCCTGATGCCTCAAGTTCGATTTCAGCGTGCCGTCCACATCGGGATCGAATCGGTTGATCGCAGCGACCATCGCCTGTGACCGCGAAAGATCGAGGGCGCCCGTCATCCCGAGGCTCGCGCTCTCGGCCTGGAACCGTTCCAGCGCGTTCGAACGCGTCAAGCCCGGGTGTTGCGCGTAGTATTCCGCCACGCCCCCCGGCGGCGGAACCGGCGAGTAGTCCTCTTTCGCCTGGATCGTTGGCATCCGCTCGAAGCCGATCCGGAGTCCGTAAACGACGTAGTCGAACACCGCGTTCGGATCGCCGGACTGAGACCGGACCACGATCTCCGAGGTCGACTTCGAATCGATGTAGAGATCGGCCCAGCTCCCGACCGGAGTCAGGTGCGCGGTCAGGCCGACGTCCGGGTTGGCGACCCACTTGAATGTCTCGCCCAGTGCCACCCGCGCCTCGCCGTCGACCATTCGCGCAGTCCCTCGCGTGTACACCGCCACTTCGTCTCCCTCGGGAGCGGCGTAAACGATCACTTGGCCAGACACCTCCGGGTGGTTCTGCACGAACGAGTTCGTGCCATTGCTTTTGGCCTTGTAGTACACCCCGGAGGCGTACTGGCCGACGTAAGCGTAGGCGTTGCCGTCGCCGATGTTGTCCCAGTCGTAGAAGTATCCGCCGGCGTTGTTGCCGCCCGCAAAGACCCCGTACTCCCTGCCGAACGTCCAAACACCGATCGCGGTTGCAGTCAAGGAGTCAATCCACCCGATTCGCGCCGCGGCCCGGGGAGTATTGCTTCGGTCGGCGAAGTAGCCACCCCCGATGTCGGCCGTGCCTGCGGCTCCCGAGTTCCCGTATCCCTCGACACCGTAGAAGTACGACAGGTCCGTCAAACTCTGGTGACCCAGATAGGCGTGTGCCGAGGGAAACCCTGTCAGGTTTCTCTGGAAGAACCCGCCCACTTGGTTGCCTTGCGCCCAGACGCCATAGGATTTGGACGAATCAGCCCAGGCGATGCGTGCCGTGGCGCGCGGAGAAGTCGTTCGGTCGGCGAAGTAGCCACCCGCGACATTGGAGGTGCTTGCTGAGCCGGAGTTGCCGTACGCCTCGACACCGTAGGAATCCCCGTCCGAATCGGTGTGCCCCAGGTAGGCGTGCGAGATGGGGGACCCCGAATCGATTCTCCTGAAGAAGCCGCCCGTCGTAACACCGGTGGCGTTGATGCCAGAACCCTCGCTTGCCACGTCGGCCTGGGCATCGCCGCCGATCTGGCTGAAGCTCCCACCGGCTGACAGACCCGATCCCTCGACCCCGTAGTCTCCGGTCGAGCCGCCCAGAATGGCAAAGCACCGTGAATCCGTCGTGTTCTCGAACCACCCCGCCGGCTCGCTCTTCGCGACGATCGCGCCTCCCGCGCTCGCGATCACCGTGAGCTTGCCGGTCTTCGTCTGCGCGGTTGTGGATGTGTTGAGGAAATCGCTGTAGGCGTGCCCTCCGAGTTCGCTCGCATCTACGTTGGACAGCCCGGAGCCGTTGCCAGTGAAGCTGTTCGCGACGTTGCTGAAGTTGAGTGCATTCGAATAGGTTCCCGACAGCCGCGCACTCGGCAACGTGCCCGAAACGAGATCGGTCGCGTCCAGGTTCGTCAGCCCCGCGCCGCTCCCCGTGAAGCTGTTCCCGACGTTGCTGAACGTGAGGGCGTTCGAGTAGGTTCCCGACAGCCGCGCACTCGGCAACGTGCCCGAAGCAAGATCGGTCGCGTCCAGGTTCGTCAGCCCCGCGCCGCTCCCCGTGAAGCTGTTCCCGACGTTGCTGAACGTGAGGGCGTTCGAGTAGGTTCCCGACAGCCGCGCACTCGGCAACGTGCCCGAAGCAAGATCGGTCGCGTCCAGGTTCGTCAGCCCCGCGCCGCTCCCCGTGAAGCTGTTCCCGACGTTGCTGAACGTGAGGACGTTCGAGTAGGTTCCCGACAGCCGCGCACTCGGCAACGTGCCCGAAGCAAGATCGGTCGCGTCCAGGTTCGTCAGCCCCGCGCCGCTCCCCGTGAAGCTGTTCCCGACGTTGCTGAACGTGAGGGCGTTCGAGTAGGTTCCCGACAGCCGCGCACTCGGCAACGTGCCCGAAGCAAGATCGGTCGCGTCCAGGTTCGTCAGCCCCGCGCCGCTCCCCGTGAAGCTGTTCGCTGGATTGTTGAACGTGAGCGCGTTCGAGTAGGCGCCTGAGAGCTGTGCACTCGGCAAGGTACCGGATGTGAGACCACTGGCGTTGAGTGCGGTGAGTCCCGATCCGTTCCCGGCGAATACCCCGTTCGGGCCGACGGAAGCGACGACTGCGCCCGTGCCGTCCTGCCACTCCTGGAGGTCCACGCTTTGGCCCGCAGTGCCGCGAAGCACGAGGCCCTTCGTTGTCGAGGAGCCACTCTGAATCGTCTGGGTGCCGGTCGAGAAAGTGTTCGCAACCGCGAGCTGAGCGAACTCATTCTCGTGCTTGCCGTCGAGCTGTGCCGCGTTGATTGAGTAGGCGACCGAGGTGATCCGCGTGCGTGGCGACAGCGTCTCCACCCCGACCCGGACTTCGAGCCATACCTCCCCGTAGCTGCCGAACACCCGGTCGAGCGACGTGTAGGTCCCCGGCCCCGAGCCGTCGGCTACGGCCCCCGAGCCGAGTTGAAGGTTGAACAGTCCGCCCGACACGGTTACCTGGCCACCGCTGGCGAAGGTGTGGCTGTCGATCAGGATTTGATCGCCGCCGGCATCCGCGGAGTAGAACGTGAACACCATGTCGTGCAAACCCGAGAGCGGCCTGTCCGAGGCATCGCGCAGAACACCTTGGTAGTTGACGAGGGCCGGCGGCTCCGCCCCCGAGGCACCCAGGAAGGTCGCAAACAGCAGGATCGCAATCGGAACCATCCTTCTCATGGCGCATACTCCTCAAGGGCACGGGCTCGGGTTGGCCCGCGCCGTGCCGTTGCTTCTCGAGCCTTTCGTTCCCTCTTCCGCCAGCCGGTTCTCGGCCGTGACCAGGTAGAACCAACCGCTGTTGGCAGGGGGCAGCCCCGCGTCGCTCGTCGTCTCGCCCGTCAGGTCGTACCGGAAACACGTCCCGAAGCCGAGGGACGACAGCGTGCTGATGAGATCGCGGTAAAGGTTGTAGGCCCCGACCGACCTCTCGGGATTCCAGCGCAGCGTCTGCTCGTCGATGAAGTGGAGCCCAGTCGCCTCGCCGGGCGGCCGGTAGTCCGCGGTGAACCCCGCGTTCACGTGAAACGACGGCGACGCGAGCCCCGCCGCGGCGACGGTTTCGCCCACGCCGTCCAGCGTGATGCGGAAGCTCGCGGATGAGACGATCGTCCCCTCGGCCGGGTGGCCCCCGGCGTTGAAGGTCTGCTCCTGCAGCGTGTAGCTCGGGCTCTCCTGCGCCAGGGACGGCAACACCAGCAGGAGTCCCACTGCGAGGACCCAACGTTTCTTCACGTTCCCCTCCTCTCTGCCTGCCACGGACCGGGCGGATGTCTCGGGCCGGCGGAACGATGACGCGCGCTGCCCACTTGCCCGACGCGCCTCTTCAGGACACCGTCCACCTCCCCGAAACGTCCTGTCCGGTGGACCGGCTGCCCTCGTCCTGGTAATCGGAAAGCGGGGGCAAAAAGGGCAGACACACCGGCAGCTCGGCACGCCACTCCCAAACGCGGAGTTCGGCCAACACGGCTCGAGCGACGAGAAAGGGACACGGGTTCGCCGATTCGACGACAAGGAAGGGGCTTTCGGACGGCCTCGGCATCCGGGGCGCCCCGTTGCGGGCCTGCAACGTCGGGGGCCTCGGAACGGGGCGTATACTCGCCTCTTCGAACGGAGCACCGTGGACGTCACCGCAGCCTTCGAAGCCTGCGCGGCCGGGCAGCGCGACGCCGCTTCCCGATTCCTCCCCCTCGTGTACCAGCAGCTCCAAGGCCTCGCCACGCGGTACCTCTGCCGCTCTCCCTATGAACACTCCCTGGAGCCCCCGGAGCTCGTTCATGAGGCCTACCTCCGACTGATCGACGCGAGCCGTATCAGCTGGGCCGGCAAGACCCACTTCTTCGCCGTGGCTGCAGTGCAGATGCGTCACGTCCTCGTCGACCGCGCAAGGGCCCATCAGGCCCGCAAGCGCGGAGGGGAGCTCACGAGGGTGACGCTCGACGAGGAGCTCGCCGCAGGCTCGGACAGGACGCTCGACGTACTGGCGCTCCACGAAGCGATCGAGAAGCTCCACCAACTGAGCGAGCGGCAGGGGCGAGTCGTCGAGCTGCGCTTCTTCGGCGGCCTTGGCATCGATCAGGTTGCCCACGTGCTCGCCGTGTCCGAAAGGACGGTAAAAGAGGACTGGAGAGTGGCTCGCGCCTGGCTCGCGCGGGAGCTGCGCCTCGTCGGCGGGAATCGGCCGTGAGCACGGAACGCCATCGAAGGATCTCCGAGATCTTCCTTGCGGCGTGCGATCTTCCCCCCGATCAGAGGGCCGGCTTCCTTGCGGAAGCGTGTCGCGGCGACGAGGACCTCCGCGAGGACATTGAGGTCCTCCTCGTTCACGACGAGAGGGCCGGCGACCTGCTCGACGCGGAGGCGGTCCACCGGGAGCTCGCGTCGCAGGTCGCCTCGTGGCCCGAGCAAATGCCCGCGGTCCGCCATCCGGCGCGGATCGGCCCGTACCGGATCCTCGGGATCCTCGGCGAGGGCGGGCAGGGGGTCGTCTATGAGGCCGAGCAGAGGCAGCCCCGACGGCGGGTCGCCCTCAAGGTGCTGCGCGGATGGTCGGGCTCCGGCGAGGGCGAATCGCGCCGATTCGAGATGGAGATCCAGGCGCTCGCGGCGCTGCGGCACATGGCGATCGCGACCGTCTACGACGCCGGAGAGACGGAGGACGGCTGCCGCTACTTCTCCATGGAGCTGGTCGCCGGCGTGCCGATCGATGAGCACGTGGAGCGCGAGAAATCGACCGTGGCCGCGCGGCTCGATCTTTTCTGCAAGGTGTGTGACGGGGTCCAGCACGCGCACGAGCACGGAATCGTCCACCGGGATCTGAAGCCGGCGAACATCCTCGTCGACGGCGAGGGCGCCCCAAGGATCCTGGACTTCGGCCTCGTGCAGATGCTCGATCGAGACGCGAGTCGCGTCCTCACGCTCGAACGGTCGGGGCAATTGATCGGATCACTTCGGTACATGAGCCCCGAGCAGGCGTCGGGGCACCCCGGGCGGTCCGGCGCCGCCACGGACGTGTACTCGCTGGGCGTCATTCTCTACGAGTTGCTCACCGGTCGATGGCCCTACGAGGTCGGAGAGTTCCTCCCCGATGCAGTTCGGACGATCTGCGAAGCGCGGCCCGTTCGCCCGAGCGTCGCGGCGCCGGGGCTGAGCGGCGATCTCGAGACCGTCGTCCTCAAGGCTCTCGAGAAGGAAAGCGCGCGCCGGTATCGCTCGGTGGCCGAGCTCGCGGCCGATGTGCGTCGATGCATCGAGGGCAAGCCCGTCCTCGCCCATCCGCCAAGCCGGGTATACGCCGTGCGGAAGGCGATCCTCCGGCACCGGGTCCTCGCCGCCGCGTCGATCGCTGTGCTCGTGCTCGCGTCCGTCGGAGGGTCGACCGGGTGGTTTTGGCACAGCGCGCGCTCGGCCAGGGAGTTGACTGCGGCCCGCCTCACGGCTTCCCAGGCGTTGCACCTCGCCGAACTGCGCCCCGTGGAATCGGGCGTCGGCACGGCGGAGAAGCTGGTCACGAGGTTTCCCGGGCTACCCGAAGCATGGCTCGTGCTGGCACGGACCAAGTTCGCAGCCGCCCGGGAAACGCGCGGCAACTACTGGGAGGGCATCTCGATTCTGAGAGCCGGCCTCGGGCCCGATCCCCGGGCGTGGCCTTCCCGGTTTCTGCTCGCGGAGATGTACGAGCAGATCGGAAACCCGGGGGCGAATGACCTGAAGGACCGCGCGCTCCGAGAGGCCCCGGACACATCTGAGTCGTGGTACCTGCGCTCGATCGCGACCCTCGATCCTTCCACCGCGGAGCGGAGCGCCAGGAGAGCCTTGGAGCTGGATCCCGAGAACTGGCCCGCCTGGGGTCGGCTCTACCACGTATGCCTGCGCCTGGAGAAACCACAGTGCGCCCGCGATGCCGCACGACGCGTGGCCGAGGGGGCGGACCCCGACTGGAAGCTGCTCGAGGCGCACGCGCTGACGCTGGAAAGAAGGCACCGGGAAGCGCTCGCCACGTACGCGGCGGCGAGAGAAGGCCGCCCCGCCGACTTCGGCGCGCGGTTCTTCTCGCTCAATCACCTCTGTCTCGATGAGTACGAGGAAGCGATCCAGGATCTGTGGTTCATCTCCACGGGGCGAGGAGCGGTCGATCCGTTCCTGTTCTACAAGCGCGCCACTCCGCTCTGGATCTCCGGCCGCGCGGGAGAGGCTGCGGCCGATTACGAGGAGTTCCGCCGGCAAACCGGTCAAACGTCTCTGGCGGACGCCCGTCTCTTTCTCGTGCGCCACGACCAGGCCGGAAAACTACAGCGCCAGGGCGAGCGGGAGGCGGCGGCCGCGCTGCTCGAGAGGGCCCGCCAGGAATTGCGCGCCGCCCGGGAGGCTGCCAGGCCCGGAAGCTGGGCCGACCGCGTGCTGGCGTGCCTGGGCGCGGAGATCTCCCCTGACGACCTCGTGGCCTCGGCGAACCGGAACGATCCGGGACAAACCTGCGAGGCGTTCTACTACGCCGCGGAGGCGTCGCTCCTGCGCGGATCGGTCGAGCAGGCTCGCGGATGGTACGAGGCGTGCGTCGCGACGGACCTGATGTTCGATCCGAAGCAGTTCCCGCCGGACCCGATGAACGAGTTTCACCTGGCGCGTTGGCGGCTTCGCCAGATCCGCAGCGGCGACGTCGCCGCGTGGCCTGCTGCGGACCGAGGAAACCGGACTCGCGATTCGAGCGAATCGGGGACAGTCGTCCATGACGCCCGAGGCGTCACCCTGAAATGCTGAAAACGTCCCGCCGAAATGCACGCCGGTCCGCCGGCGTGCGTTTCCCGCGGGAGCCGGGGGCACGGGGGCGGAGTTCCTGTGGTTGCATACCAGTTGTCCATGACGCCCCGGGGCGTCACCCGGGGGCGATGAAAAACCCGCGGGAGGTGCAGGCCGGTCTGCCGGACTGCACCGTACGCGGGTGCGGGGGTCCGGGAGCTGGCCCCCGGTATTTTCACTCCAGTTCCCCATGAAGCTCGGGGCTTCACCCGAAAGCGATGAAAAACCCGCGGGAGGTGCAGGCCGGTCCGCCGGACTGCACCGTACGCGGGTGCGGGGGTCCGGGGGCTGGCCCCCGGTGTTTTCACTCTAGCAACCGAAACTTGCACGAGACCCCATGGTTTGAATGAGTTGTGTACTGGCGAGTTTCGGTTGCTGTCCCCGATTCGCTTCGATTCAGCTCCTCCTCACGTTCCCGTCATACACCCATCCCACGGCAGTTGACTTCCTTTTCCGATCCGGAAGATACTCCGGCTCGATCACCGCGATCAGCCGGGAACACGTTGGGTCGCTCCGCTCCGTCGGGCGCGATCCGAGCGTGTTTCGGTGGGGGCATCATGGCAAGCGCGGGATCGCACGACCATTCTCGGGCTCCGCCCTTGCGCGTCGGGCGACTTTGCCGCGGTTCGCGCGGCAGCGGCCCCTGAGACGTCCGTTCGCCGACTCAGAAGCCCCCACACCCGCTTTCGAGCAACGCGGTCCTTCACCAGGGAGATCGTTCCATGCAAGAGACTCATCGCCTTCCGGCGCGGGCTGTTTGCGCCGTGATCTGCCTTCTCACCGCCATCACGATCGCCTCGGCGGCGCCCGATGCGATCTGCGTTCCGTGGACGCTCGTCGGCGCGCCGAGTCATTCCTCCTACAGCGGGGCGACGATCCGGCTGAAGGGGATCGCGCGAGGCGACGCCACGGAGTTCCGCTGGGAGTTCGGCGACGGCGGTAGCACCGCGTGGGGACACATCGCCAACGCGTACGACCTGTCCGTGCAGCACGCCTACACGGGAGTTCCCGGGACGCCGTTCGTCGCGACGCTTCGCGTTCGCAACGCGGCGTCTCAGGAGGACTACGACACCTATCGGATCAAGCTCTACGAGAGCAGCGATCTGACGATTCCCGACCACCTTCAGATCCGGGTCCGCATGGCCATCGACGAGGCGCTGTGGTCGCTGCACGTGCAGATGCAACGTGCCGGCTTTGGTGCCGGCGCGCCCGGCTACGGGCAGCCGTACGGGTACTGGAACGACCCGGGCGGGTATCCGCTCGCGGCGTCGTGCACGGCCGTGGATGCCTTCCAGATCAGCGGTCACAGGACGAACGCCGACAACGACCACGATCCGTACGTCGAGACGGTGCGGCGCGCCCTGAATTACATTCTGACGAACGCGTACTCGTACCCGATCTCGGTTCAGCCCGCCGGGAACCCCGACCAGAACGGGAACGGGATCGGCATCGTCGTCAACCAGAGCAGCAACCTTTACGACTCGCGCCAGACGTACATCGGCGGCATCTGCATGACGGCGCTCGCCAGCAGCGGCGCCCCGAACCGGACGGCGGACGTGGGTGGGACCAACGTGTACCTGCGCCCCTACGCCGACATCGTGCAGGACATGGCGGACTTCTTCGCCTGGGGCCAGGTCGATTCCGGATCCGGACGGGGCGGATGGCGGTACTACGGGAACTACTCCAACTCCGACATGTCCACGACCCAGTGGCCCCCCCTGGCCCTCATCGCCGCGGAGGCCAACATGGGGACGATCGTTCCGGCGTTCGTCCGGACCGAGCTGATCCGCTTCCTCGACTACGTGCAGCGCCCCCAGTGCGACTGGAATCACGGCGGGTTCGGTTACAGCTACAACATGAAATCCCGAACAACGCCAAGGCCGCCGCGGGGATCATCTCTCACCTCTTCCTCCACACACCCCTGGACGATCCGAAGGTGGAGGGCGCGATCGGATTCCTCTACCGGCACTGGAACGACTCGGCGTGCGACTGGACCTACCAGCGACTGTTCGGGAACAGCTACACGATGTACGGCGTGATGAAGGCGATGGTCGCCCCGAGGGAGATCCCCGCGTACGCGCCGCATCCGGGATTCGCCCGGATCACCGAGTACGACTGCACCGCGGGCGGCCAGACCGCCAACAGCTTCGACTGGTTCCACGCCCCCGCCAGCTCCGGTCGCGAGGGACTCGGCGCGTATCTGGTCCGAACCCAATCCGCCGGCGGCGGTTGGAGCGGCTCCGACGATTGCGGACCGAACTCGGTATACAGCGCCTTCGCCACGGGCTGGCGGATCCTCACCTTGAGCTCCGGCGTCACCCAGCCGCCTCCAGACGCCGAGATCTGCGACTGCGACGAGCAGGAGTACAACCTCAACCAGGACATTCACCTGGACGGGTCGTGCTCGACGCATCCCGACTCGAGCCGCACCATCGTGCGCTGGGAGTGGGATCTGGACTGCGACGGGGAGTACGACGACGCGAGCGGTCCGCAGGCCACGATTCCGGGCGGATTCCCGGCCGAAGGGCATTACTGCGTCGGGTTGCGCGTCATCGACGACAATCCAGCGGGGGAGCGGACCGACGTCACCGCCTGCGAGGTCTGGGTCCATCCTCCTCCCCATTGTCCGCACGGCGACGCGGGCGGCCCCTACGAGGCTTCGCCCGGTCAGGTCGTGACGCTCGATGCCTCCGCTTCGTGGGATCCCGACAACACGATCGCGAGCTACGAATGGGATCTGGACAACGACGGGCAGTGCGACGACTGCACCGGCGTCCAGTGCCAGCACGTCTGGCCCGCGCCGTTCACGGGCACGGTATGTGTCTGCGTGACCGACGCCGCCGGACGCTATCCGGCCTGCACGGATCGGGAGTGTACGACCGTCGAGATCGGCTGCCATCCGCCCGTGGCGGAGGCCGGCGGCCCGTACGAAACCTGCATGGGCTGCACGGTCACTCTCGATGCCACCGGCTCGTCCGACGTCGATCCCGGGGACACGGTGACGTGCGCGTGGGACCTGGACAACGACGGCGAGTTCGACGACGCCGCCGGCTGTACCTACCTCTGGGCGCCGCCCGGTCCGGTCGGCACCGTCCACACCATCAAGGTGAGGGTGACCGACACGTGCCCCGGGGTATCGGACACCGATCCGACCACCGTCAAGATCGTTCCGAATCTCCCCCCCGACGCTCGATGCCGCAGTGTCCACCGCTCCGCGAACGGAAGCTGCCAGGGCCATGCGCTGGCCACCGACTTCGACGACGGCTCTTCCGACCCGGACGGGGATCCCATCACGTTCGCGGTCGACCCTGCCGGGCCGTACCCGCTGGGACCGACCCCCGTGATCCTCACCGTGACGGACAGCCATCACGCCGCGGACACGTGCACGACTTCGATCACGGTCGCGGACGACACGGATCCGACTGTGACGATCACTCCTCCACCAGGCGGGTCCTGCCACGCGGGACCGGTCACGATATTGCACGTGGCCGGCGACAACTGTGACCAGACCCTCGACGTCTCGTACTCCCCTCCGGGAGGACCGACCTACCGCGCAACCGGCGACTATCACGTGGTCCTCACGGTTCGCGACGACGCCGGAAACGAGGCGATGGACGACATCGACTTCACGATCGACACGACGGCACCGGAGGTAGTGCTGCTCGAGCCGACCTACGACCAGCTCGGGCTTCCCCCCGTGGACATCCCCATCGACATCCGCCTCCGCAGCCGTGACGACGACGGCGCGAGCGGCGGGATCGCCCGGGAGGTCATCAAGCTCTCCGGCTGCGTGATCTACGACGGCCTGACGTACGGTGACCGGGACGGGCTCCTCTCGGACGAGCTGATCCAGCTCAACAAGTACAAGCTGTGCCAGTTCATGACGGCGTGCCGCTTCCAGATCCTCTCTTGGCCCACGATCCGCGTGGAGGCGACGGACGCGTGTGGCGGCAACACGAACGGCGCGCAGCGGATCATCCGGCTGCGGTTACTCAAGACGGAGGTTTGCACGCGATAGCGGGCGGCGGAACCTATCGCCGAGGCGCGATCTTCGGGGCGTTCGCCGATCGACGAACGCCCCGAGGCGTTCCGGTGCCGCGCACTCCGGCGCGAATCAGCGGGCCGACCCTCCGGCGATCGCCCGCCGGCCTGCGAGGCGGTGCGGCGATCGTGGAACCCCGAGAAGCGCGGACTCGACGACGTTGCATCCCTGGATGAGATCCGGATTGTGGCGTCGTCACGGTCCTTCGTTCATCACGAGCTTGCCGTATGGGGCCGCGCCCCGACACCTCGGGAGGAAACAGCCCAACCGGAGCGATGCCGGTCCGCCGGCGTCGCGGAGGGCGGGAGCGGGGGTTCGGGGGCAGAGCCTCCGAGCATCTGTTTCTCGAGGTTCTCAAGAGCGGACTACCCGCGAAACAGCCCCCCCCGGGGACGTTGTTTGGAAAGGGGAGCCCAGATTCACTCGTCGAGCAGACGCGAAGGCGGTATCTCGGGCGGACGCAGCAGACGTCGGTCTTGGGGCCGCGAAGTGCCGTTTCGGCGCCTGGGGTGTCTCGGCTCCTCCGGGAGCCAACGCCGGCCGCTTCTCTGGCCGATCCTGCGCCGCACGTCGCGGGTGACTCGAAGGACGAGCCTTGGGAGAAGCCGAATGAGGACTTTTCCGGTCGATATACGCCGCGGTATCCAGTTGACTCCCACACGCGGCGAGGATAGAAAACAGGCGCAGGGCGGGGCGATTGGAGTACTCGGTCGATTCTGAAACCCGATTCGTCGGGAAGGGGGGGGCCTCATGAGTGGAAAATCGTTGTCTGCGATCGGCGCGGGCGTAGGCGTCGTGCTGATCTCGTTGTGGATGGGACTGTCGGGTCAGCCTGCATACGCCGACCCGCATCCGGGGCAGTCCGTGAACGTCGTCATCATCGGAGGTGCGAATCTCGAGACCAGTTCGCCGTGCAACAGCGGAGCGACCTACGCGAACGGAATGACTTTCACCGGGGGCGGCTGCCTGCCGGTGGTCGGGCCCCCGGGAGAGCTCGGCGATTTCGCGTTCACTGCGATGATCCCTTCCGCGGTCAGCGCGGCGAGTCTGGCTCCGTTCGACACCGCGGTCCTCAACGTCGCGAGCCAGGACATGAGATGCGACACCGCCACGCTCTCCGCGCAGCAACGCGCCGCTCTGGTCGCGTTCGTCGCCGCGGGGAAGAAGCTCATCATCTTCGACAGCGAGTGCGAGCCGGGACCGGTGGACTACAGCTGGCTCCCCTACCCGTTCACGACCGCGAACCCGGGCGCGCAGGGCGCCCAGGGCACGCTGACCATCGTCGAGGAGAACAGGCTGTCGTCGAACCTCGCGGCCGACCCGCACTACATCGATGCGGCACTCCTCGGCACCGGCACCGATGCGGTCGGCGACATGAACGTGATGACGACGTTCGATCCGCAGTGGTGTGTCGACATGGCCGGGACGAACGTTCTCGGCAGGACCGGCCCGGTCCACACCTACGCCAAGTATCCGCCCGCGACGGATATGGGGCTGATCCTCTACAACGGCCTCGATCAGGACTACCAGTATTTCGATGAAGCCAACATTCGAAAGATCTGGGTTCAGGAGCTGCAGCAGCCGTTCAATCCGTCCTTGCTTCCGTGCGGGATCCCGGTCGTGGGCATCGCGCTCTCACCCCTCGCCGCAACCAACCAGGCGGGAACGTCTCACACGGTGACCGCAACCCTGACCGATCTCCTCGGCACGCCGCAGCCCGGAATCCTGGTCACCTTCACGATCCTCTCCGGGCCGAACGCCGGGGCCAGTGGCACGTGCAGCCCCAACGCGAACTGCACCTCGGACGCGACCGGGCGGGTGAGCTTCACCTACCAGGGCGCGGGCGGCGTCGGAACGGACCGGATCGAGGCGTGCTTCGTCGACGGGGCGAATCAGCGGAAGTGCGCGCAGATCGCCGAGAAGACGTGGACCTGCGCCCCGCCCTCGGTCCAGATCCTCGAGCCGACGTACGACCAGCGCGGCTCGCCCTCGGTTTCGATCCCGATCTATTTCCGGTTCCAGTCCAACGGCAACGGCTCCCCCGTCGTACGCGAGATGGCGTACCTGATGGACAGCTGCGTCCTCTTCGACGGGGCCCTCTTCGGAGATCGGGACGGCCTTCTCGCGGACGAGTTCCCGCTGCTGATCAACAAGTACACGCTCTGCCAGGCCATGGCCGCGTGCGGATACACCAGCCTGTTCTGGCCGAAGGTCCGGATCACGGCGACGAACGCGTGCGGCCAGACGGCTTATGCGGAGCGGATCATCCGCCTGCGGCTGTTGAAGACCGAGGTCTGCGCGCGCTGAGGTTCGAGCGAAGCGTAGCGTTAGCGAACGAGCGCGGGACGCGCCGGAGCACGACGCCGGCCTTGCGGCCGCCGGGGGCTCGAAGAGCAGTTCTCGGCGCGCCGCGGGCCGGCGATCTCAGCGCGGATGATTCGGCTCGCTTCGAGGGAAGCCGCGGCGGGTATCTCGGCCTCCGAGACCGTCGCCGCGAAGAGGACGGTGTGTGTCCGATCCATGCGCCTTCTCGAGATTCGTTCGTTTGCCGCGTGGCGTTCTGTGAGCGGCCGTCGCGGCTGCGCATTCAGCGGGCAAGAATCGTCTCCGCAAAAGAGACCTGCGGGGTCGTCATTCGCCGCGGAAAGATGTTGACTCCGACCGAACTAGAGAGTTATCTCAGCCTCGACAGGGGTGCGGACTGACTGCAGATCCGGACTCGACCGACGGCTCGACCCGAGGAGTCCGTGGACCAGCACACATCGCAACCATGAACGGGCCGGCGACGAGGCATCGAGCCGGCACGTCGCGAAGTCAGCGGTGGCTTCTTCGTGGAGGTTCGGAGATGCGCAAGCAATGCTCTTCTCTGGCGTTGTGGATCGTAGTCTCGTGGCTGCTTCTCGCGGCGGCCCTACCGGCAATCGCCGACGATTCCACGGCGCAGCCCGCGCAGGATCCGTCGAGGGTCAAGTGGCACGCGCAGTTCGGCGCGCGGGAGCCGGCGGACGAAACTCCCGAGCCACCCGTTCTGGTGGAGCCGACGCCCACCCTGTGGCGGCTCGAGAACAAGCTCCCCGCCCCACGGGCGGAGTTCGATCCGGAAGCGCCCGTCGTGGATGTCGCGGCGGCCGCGGCCGGGACTCCGATGGCGCCCGGTGACCTGCTGCCGACGATCGACGTGCAGATCACCCAGGAGATCACCGACAAGGCGAACGAGCTCGGCACGCCGCAGGCGATGTACGAGTTCGTCCGGAACGAGTGCGAGTTCCAGGCCTACTACGGCTCGCAGAAGGGGTCGGTCGAAACGCTCCGCCAGCGCGCGGGCAACGACTACGACCTCGCCAGCCTCCTCATCGCCTTGTTGCGGGCGAAGAACTACCCCGCACGCTACGCCGAAGGTCAGGTCGAGATGACGGTCGACCAGGCCAAGGGGTGGCTCGCGGTCGACGACCCGGAGGTAGCCGGGAGCATCCTGACGACGAAGGGGCTGGAGGGGGTGACGGTCAGCTCCGGATCGACCGTCGTCGCGATCCGCGCCCGCCGGATCTGGGTCGAGGCCTGGGTGCGGCGCGGGTACGGAAGCCCGACCTGGGTGCCCCTAGATCCGAGCTTCAAGCTGACCGACGTCCGCCCAGGGCTCGACATCCCCGAGGAGATGGGCCTCGACGCGCAAGCGTTCATCGACGAGTACTACGACCCGACGGATCCCAGCGTCACGCTGCCCCGGGCGGAGACCCCGCTGGAGCTGCTCGAGCAAGAGCTCACCGGCTACCTCGCGACGAGCCATCCGGACATGACGCTCGGCGACGTGATGCGGACGCACGAGCTCGTGGCCGAGAGCCTGGGAATCCTCCCCGCCTCGCTCCCCTACACCGTGCGGTCGAGGGGAGGCGCGTTCTCGGAGATTCCCGCCGCGCGTCGCTACCAGGTCCGTTTCCACCTCCACGACGGAGCGACCACGCTGATCAACCACACCGTCGATCTCCCGACGATCGCGACCAGGCGCGTGACGATCGATTACGTGGGGGCAACGTCGGGAGACCAGGCGATCATCGACTCCCGCGGAGGGATCTACCAGACCCCGCCCTACCTCGTGAATCTGAAGCCCGTGCTTCGGGTGGACGGCCAGGACGTCGCCGTCGGCGCGACCGGTGTCGGCATGGGGCGGACGCACGAGTCCGACATCTACTTCCTCGCCCCGACGAACGCCTCCGGTCTGCCCCAGAACGTCGTCCCGGCGATCTACAACACGATCACGACGGGCGCCTCCCAGACCATCGGCTTCGCGATCGAAGGGGTATCCGAGCAGCTGTTGAATCCGCCGCCGGCAGACGACACCGAGGGCCTGGCCTCGCTCCGCCAAGACATCGCGATGGACTACCTGGCGCGCTGCAGCGATAGCGATCACCAGCTCGCGCGGCTGATGCGCGATTTCGTCACCACCGACGTGGCGGACGCGATCGTGGAGAACGTCGTCAACGTGACCTACGACATCTTCGGAACGCCGCAGACGTTCGTGTGGAAGGGCCTGCGGGTCGACGCGGACCGCTCCGTTCTCGGTGTCTGGCCCGTCGACCGCTATCAGGGCGGCGACCCGGAGCCGAGGGACTTCATGGTCCTCACCGGGCCGCAGGGATCCCTCCTCGAGAGCCGGGTGTACGAAGACGCGTTTGGCCAGGATTCGGTGAGCACGGTCAAGATCCTCGAGCTGGCGTCGAACGCGGGGATCACGATCTACAAGCGATGGGCCTCGCTCCCGCTTCCGGCCAACACTCAATCCTCATCCGTCCGCCAGTCCCTGACCAACGCGATCCAGAACGGGCACGTCGTGACGTTCCCCGCAGCCCCCATGACCATCGGCACTCCGGCCACAGGTCAATGGACCGGAACCGGCTGGATCGACATGGAGCCCGCCACGGGGGCCGCCGGCTATATCATCTCGGGAAACAACAACGGCGGCTCCACGGTCGAGACCTGGCCGCCTGAGTTCGTCGATCTCTCGGACGGGGACAAGCGGGTGAGGCGCGTGGAGATCGAGATCACGCGGCCTGCGGACGACTCGCCCGACGGAAATGCGATTTTCACTCGCGACCACGAAGAGCATCTCGTGTTCCAGTACGTGCTTCACGTCACGTACGACGACAACTCGACGCGAACTCTCCCGGCGACGGGAACCTACAAGCGCACGACGCGGAATACGACCAGGACCTTCTCGCCAGGAAACTACACTTTCACGGTCTGGGTCGGCCGGGAGATCTGGTGGATTTTCACCTCGACAATCGCCGAGGCAGAGCGGAAGGTGAGCATCGTCGGTGTGCTGATTCGAGGTCCCGACAGGTGGTGGACGCCCTTCACGTGCGGCTCCGACCCCGAGAAGTTCTTGCCGATCCTCCCCGCTGGCAGCACGTCGCAGATTGACCTGCAGGCATGCATCTTCCCCTCAAGAGACCCCAGTGGGGCGGATTTGCCACTCTCCTATTCGTGGACGGGCGCGCCGCTGATCCGGTACCTCACGCCTTCGAACAGAATCACACGCCTCGAGCCCCACAACACCACGCCCAGCACCACTCCGGAGGATCAAACCGTCGAGCTGCTGGTCGGCCTCCCAGGCGGCAAGGTGGCTAGAGGCCGCACAGAGTTCGTTTTCACCTTGGGGAGCGCCGACGAAGACCACAAGATGACTGTTTTCAAGTTGGCATTGAAACACGTGTCGTTCAGCGGCGCGAAGCACCACACCGTCACGAAGGACGACGGCAGCGGGGACTACACTGCGCCGCACTGGCAAGACAATTCCTCGCCGCTCGACGGCGACGCCGATGACGTCGGAGACAAGAAGTACCCGATCTGCTTCACTCGCAACACCAAGATGCGTGTTTCTGCCAAGTGGCGGCTCGAACCCGGGGGCCTTCCCCTTGACATCACGATGAAAGGTGACGGGCCCGGCAATCTCGATTTTCCGGAGACGGCGGCCACCGTCAGCGGAACTGATCTCCTTCTCTCCGATGTGGAATGCTCGAATCCGTTCGTCAACCAAATCGACTTTTTCGATCCCATGTCGATTACTTGGCGCTTCTCGCTCGACGACGGGTCGACGTGGTACACCACCACAACAAGCGCAAATCAGACCTATGTCACCCTTGGCGATCCGGTGACCATGGTCTACCACACGCTCGCTCACCTTGGATGCAAGAACGCCGACGGTGAAACAACGGCGGCCGGTTGCACCGCAAAGATTTGGGGGGAGTTTACCGACAGAAACGTACGCCGCGTCGACGGCGTGCAACTCACCTACTATGCGTCCTACACTTGCGGCAATTTGACGACCGCCAGTCTGCTCGCCAACGGAGACGGTCAGTGCGGCGCCTGGGCGAAGTTGTTCATTGATATGCGAAAAGTACAGGGCATTGATGACATCGACGAGTATGTCATCTTTGAGCCGATCGCCGACGATGGGTTCGTTGTGAAGAACTGGACGTTCAACGGGGCGGGAACGAGCGGCCATCCAACTCATCCCTACCTGAACATATTCGAGAGCGACGCAACTCTGATCGGTGCGACGAGCTACAACTGGACGTTCGCCGAAGTCAACGATGCGCCCGGCATTCCCGGGCAAGGCAACGCCAATCCTGCGTCTTTGTTCAACAATCATCAGGTCGTGATCAGCGGCCAGTACTATGATCCGTCCTACGGAATTCAGCACGCCAGTCTACAGAGCATTGACGACACGATAGATGGGTTCTACATCGCCGGAACGTATCCGGTTGATGAGCCGGCTGTGAGTATGGACTTGAACGGTGATGGCGACGAGACCGACTTGAACGTCATCGTGAATGTGATCCTGTTCCGGAAGAACCCGCCCGGGTTGAATATACTGCGGAACATGGTTTTTACGGACTACTAGCCCGGACTATTCATGAAGGACCGTAGCGAAGCGGTGAAGATGCCGGTCCTGCTTGACACCCGCAGGGACTCGGGCCCGAGACGTACTGTACTGTACGGTACTGTACGGTACGTCGTAGGGCACGAGGCCCGAGGACGTCGAGCAGGACGGGCAGATTCGCCCTCGCAGTAGGTCGTTCATGAATAGTCCGGACTAGGCGAGGGAGGCGATTGTGCGGACCTTCATGATTCTACTTGTGGTCGCTGGTTGCGTCATGTTGTGCTCGGCGCGCGATCTGTCGGCTCCAATGGTGAAGATTCCCGGCGCAAAAGTCGAAACCGAGTTCGCAGCGAAACGCTTGGCCTTTGACAACTACATCAAGAAGGTCAAAGGGAATGTCTCTGCGACCGAGGCCGTGCGTGAGGTCACGGTGATCGTCATAGGTTTCGACGTAGATGGTTTTGCGAAGAGGGGCACGCAGATATGGGAAGCACGAGTGACCGACAAGCAGGCATTGCGAGCAATCATCTGGGTCAACCCCCTCACGGGGGAAGTGCACTTCGTCTGCGGTCCGTGGGAGGAGAAGGTCGCGGAATAGGGAGGTATTGCATTCATCCGGCATGACGGTACGGAAGGGAAGTCGAGCGAGGGCTGCCGCTTCGCGTCGTGCCCTACACGATAAGGTGGGGAGCAATCGTGGCGGTCTGCCGGCTTCCGTGATTGGAGGGAATCAGGAGTCTCTTACGGAGGACGATGTTCTAGCGTGGCGGAGAGGCGCGGGCGTGGGCCGCCACGCGGTCGCCTGACACGAGGGAGCACGGCGGTCTTCGCGGGGTCGTTCGGGACGCGAAATTCCTCAAGTGGGGAGGGTTCAGGGCCGGCGCGGCTCGGGCGATGAAGACCCGTTGGTGGGCGATGCCGAGCGACGCGATGTGGGTTGGAGACGGGCCTGCGACGAGGAGCAAGGCTGCGCGGCGTCGGTGGGAGACGTGAAGCTGGCAGACGGAAGTCGATCATGCGGACGGTTTCTCGCTTTCTGGGCCGTTGAGCATGGCGAGTTGCATCCGCGAAGGACCTTCTGAGTATCGGGGGGAGTCATGACCAGGCAAATAGCGCGGACTTTGCTCTTCGGCGCGATCATGTCGTGTCTGGCGAGCGGTCTGGCCGCCGCATCGGACGCGGTCGATAGGCCGCGCAGACTCGTCAGCGACGGAATCCGTTCAGCGCGTCCTGCGGGCTCCCTCTCGACAGGCGCGCCTCGACGTCTCGCGTTCGCCCCCGCCGACGTCTCGATCGAAACGGTCGCGCCGTCTCAGCCTGTTGATTCCGGTCGCGCCTGGCTCGATTCCCACCAGAACACGAACGGCTCGTGGGGCTCGCTATTCGTTCTCATCGACACGCCGACAACGCTCGACACGCTCGCTAGCCTCGATCCGTGTTACTCCTCCGCGGCTCATGGGGGTGCCTGGCTCACCGCGCAGACGTCGCCGAACTACGAGTTCCTTTCTCGGCAGACGAGCGGGCTCGCCGCTGTGTCCGGATTCGGGGAGGAAGCTCGAAGCCTCGCCCTCCAGCTTCTGGCTGGGCGGAATCCTGCCGAGCCTAGCTCCTCGATCCCGAACTGGCCCGAAGGGGGCTGGGGCGTGGCAGCCGGCTACGAGACCGACTGCCTGACAACGGCCCTGGCGCTCCTCGCGCTCGACCGCACGGGGTTCAACGGCGGCTTCACCGCGACGAACGTCGCGCTCGCCGGCGGTGGAACCAGGACCCACACCTGGACGATCCCCGGCGACGCGCTCAAGGTCCGGATCGTGATCACCGTGGGCGGATCGACCGTTCGATTTCGAATGAAGCAGGGATCGCCGCCGACGCAGTTCGACCCGTATTTCGGCCTGCCTCCGGGCGGCCCGTACCCGATCGTCTTTCCGGACTCGGGGCTTCCGTTCACGCCGGGGACGAACTACATCTCGGTCCAGAGCCCGAGTCCTCCTGGTTCTCCAGCGAGCTATTCGATGACGGCGTCATACGAAACGCCGGACTTCGACACTCGGGCGCTCGCCGAGCCGCTGAACTACTTACTGCAGTCGCAGAATGGCGATGGTGGCTGGGGGCTTCAGCGCGGGCAGCCGACGGAGTTCTATACGACACTCCATGTGCTGCTCAGCCTGATCCGGTTCAAGTCGTACGAGCTCGACTCGCGGATCGCGAGCGCCATCGCCTACGTGAAGTCGCAGCAGCTCGCGGACGGCTCCTTCGGCTACGACGGCGCCACGATTCCCTACGTGACTGCGCTGGCGGCGCTTGGCCTCGTCCGCGGCGAGACCTACCCGTTCAGCACCGCGACCGAGCGCGCCGTGACGGCGCTCGGCGGCATGCAGCAGGCGGACGGGTCCTGGGCGGGCGAGGCGTACGACACGTCGCTCTCGATGCTGGCGCTGTGGGACCACGCCCGACCGCCGACCGCGAATGCCGGGGCGGACCGGACGGTGACCGATGTGGACGCGAACTGCGTGGAGACGGTGACGCTCGCGGGGTCCGGGAGCGCCAGCAACGGGTCCATCCAGAGCTACGCCTGGACGGAGGACTGCCGGCAGGTGGCCACCGCAAGCTCCGCGACGCTCGGTCTGTCCGTCGGCACGCACATCTTCGTCCTGACCGTGACCGACGGCGCGGGCTACACCGGGCGGGATACGGTCACGGTCACGGTCCTTCCGGGTGGCGGGACCGACTGCGTCGATAGCGACGGGGACGGGGTCCTCGACGATGGCGACGGGGACGGGATCCCCGGGAACCATCCCTGCTCGAGCGGCGGGTGGCTCGGCTGCGACGACAACTGCCCCCTCACGCCCAACCCCGACCAGATCGACGCGGACGGCGACGGAGACGGCGACGCCTGCGACAACTGCCCCACCGTCGCGAACCCGGACCAGGCCGATGCCGATCTCGACGACATCGGGGACGCCTGCGATCCCTGCACGGATCGGGACCGCGACGGATCCGGTGCGCCCGGCGCGCCTGGATGTCCGAACGGCGCGGCCCTCGACTGCGACGACACCCGCGCCAACGTGTTTCCCGGGAATCGTCCCGACACGTGCGATGGCCTCGACAACGACTGCAACAACG
Organism: Terriglobia bacterium; assembly: GCA_963699985.1. Lineage (GTDB taxonomy): Bacteria > Acidobacteriota > Polarisedimenticolia > Polarisedimenticolales > CAVOVZ01 > CAVOVZ01. The sequence goes on along the minus strand of CAVOVZ010000017.1, from coordinate 173,211 downwards.
CCGTGGACGACGGGTTCGTCTCTCAGCCCACGACCTGCGGCATCGGCGCCTGCGCCTCGACGGGAACGACCTCCTGCGTGGGCGGTGTGGTGCAGGACAGTTGCGTTCCCCGACCGCCGATCTCACCGACCGATGCGACCTGCGACGGAATCGACGACAACTGCAACGGCCAGGTGGACGAGGGCTGCTCTTGCACCTTCGACAGGCCGGTCTCGATCGGCTGGAACTTCGTGGGGCCGGCAGTCCACCTCGGGTACCAGGCAGAGGGGCTGTGCCAGGACATCAATGGCGACGGGGGAAGCGTGACGGAGTGCGACCGGTACGCCGGCGGTCGGTGGGAAGGTCACGTGTGCGGTCTCCCCTTCGGAAACTGGGCCGTCGAGGACGGCAGGGGCTACTTCGTCAAGTCCGGCGGGACGAGCGTGTGGCACCAGCAGGGTCTCTGCATTCCCCTGCCGATCTGCATTCCGCTTTCGATCGGCTGGAACGCGATCTCGAGGCCCCCGGGCAGCGCGGCGGTCACGGCGCAGGGCGCTTGCGAAGCGGTGGCGGCGCAAGGCGGATGCCCCGCCGAGGTCGACCGGTACGCGAACGGCCGATGGGAGGGCCACGTCTGTGGCCTTCCGTTCAACAACTTCTCGCTCGATCCTGGAAACGGCTACTTCGTGCGCGCGACGTGCGCTTCCACGTACTGCGTGCAGCCGACCGCCGGAGTCGGAACGCGACGTCCACCGGCGGAGATCCCCGGCCCTCGGCGGAGCCGCACGGTGGGAGCGGGATCGGCCCACGTCCTCCAGGCAGGAACGACCGCGCCATGACCTCGTCGGAAGGAATCGAACTGTTCACCGCATCGAGTGCCGACGCGACCAACCAGGGGGGAGGCTCCCGTCGTGCGTGCAACGGGAAGGAAGGTGCGACGATGAAACGCGCTGGGGGAATGGGTGTGGCATGGATCGGGCTCGCCGCTCTCGTGGCGGCCTTCGGGCCTCTCGCCTGGGCGACGCCGCGCGTCACGAACCAGACCGATACGCTGATGACGGTCGCATGGACAACCCCCGGCGACGAGGTCTGCAACGTCGAATACGGTTTGACCTCGCTGCTGGGCTCGACGGCGATCGACGATCGGGGACCGGCGACGTCGAGTTGCACGCACCACGTCACGCTGACCGGGCTCGCTCCGTCCCGGCTCTACTACTTTGACCTCGTTTGCGACGTGAGCGGCCGGGACGACAACGGCGGACTGCACTACACCGCCAGCACCGGGCCGACGCTCGGCCTGAACGCCCCGGACACGATTTTCGGGCAGGTCTTCCAGGAGGACGGCTCGACCTGCGCGGAGGAGGCGCTCGTGTTCGTGACGGTCGAGGACCACGACGGCATCGGCAGCCCGTTCCAATCGGCGACGCTCTCCAGCCTGGTCGCCAGCTGCTACTGGGCCGTTACCCTCGACTCGGCGCGCGTGATTCCGCTCACCTCGCTTTTCAGCTATTCCCCGACGGGTGGAGATCAGACTCTCCAGGAGGCCGTTTGGTGCGACTCCACGGGATCGCAGCGGGTCACCACGACGGACGATTCTCCTTCTCCGCCGATCGTTCTCGTCTCGATCTACTGCAGGGACGCCGACGAGGACGGGTACGCGGTGTGCACGCCCACCTGCACCCTCCGCCCCCAGGACGGGTGCGGCGACTGCAACGACTCTGATCCCGAGATACACCCGGGAGTGGTCGACACGTGCGACGGCAAGGACAACGACTGCGACGGCGCGTACGACGAGGACTTCGTCCCGCGCGCCACGATCTGCGGCGTCGGTGCCTGCGCGTCGACCGGAAGCACCTACTGCGATCATGGCACGGAAAGGGACTCCTGCCGGCCGAACCCCCCGCTGTCCCCGACCGACACGACGTGCGATGGCGTCGACGACGATTGCAGCGGAGCGGTCGACGAGGACTACGTCACGACGCCGACGACATGCGGAGTCGGCACCTGCGCCTCAGCCGGCTCGTTGCTCTGCGTGAACGGTGCCGAACAGGACACCTGCCGGCCGAACGTCACGTGCGACGACGGCGACCACTGCACGGCGAACGACACCTGCAACGCCGCCGGCCAGTGCATCGGCGGACCGGCTCTGATTTGCGACGACGCCAACCCCTGCACGGACGACGGCTGCGACCCGGCGACGGGCTGCGTCTTCACCCCGAACGACACGAACTCGTGCGCCGACGGGAACGTGTGCACGGTGGAAGCCTGCGTGGCGGGCCGTTGCGTGAGCACGGCGCTCGTCTGCAGCGACAGCAACGTCTGCACCGACGACACCTGCAACCCCGCGACGGGCTGCGTCTTCACTCCCGACAACACGAACGCGTGCACCGACGGCAACGCGTGCACGGCCGACGCCTGCCTGGCCGGCCAGTGCGTGAGCACGGCAATCGCCTGCAACGACAGCAACGTCTGCACCGACGACACCTGCATCCCCACGACGGGCTGCGTCTTCACCCCCAACAACACGAACGCGTGCAGCGACGGCAGCGTGTGTACGACAGACGCCTGCGCGGCGGGCCGCTGCGTCAGCACCGCGATCCCCTGCGACGACAGCAACGTCTGCACCGACGACACCTGCGATCCCGTGACGGGCTGCGTCTTCACTCCGGACAACACGAACGCCTGCACCGACGGCAACGCGTGCACGGCCGACGCCTGCGCGGCCGGCCAATGCGTGAGCACGGCAATCGTCTGCAACGACAGCAACGTCTGCACCGACGACACCTGCAACCCCGCGACGGGCTGCGACTTCACTCCCGACAACACGAACGCGTGCAGCGACGGCAGCGTGTGTACGACAGACGCCTGCGTGGCGGGCCAGTGCGTGAGCACGGCAATCGTCTGCGACGACAGCAACGTCTGCACCGATGACACCTGCAACCCCGCGACGGGCTGCGTCTTCACTCCGGACAACACGAACGCGTGCACCGACGGCAACGCGTGCACGGCCGACGCCTGCGCGGCCGGCCAATGCGTGAGCACGGCAATCGTCTGCAACGACAGCAACGTCTGTACCGACGACACCTGCAACCCCGCGATGGGCTGCGTCTTCACTCCCGACAACACGAACGCGTGCACCGACGGCAGCGCGTGTACGACAGACTCCTGCGTGGCGGGCCGCTGCGTCAGCACCGCGATCACCTGCAACGACAACAACGTCTGCACCGACGACACCTGCAACCCCGCAACGGGCTGCGTCTTCACCCCGGACAACACGAATTCGTGCACCGACGGAAACGCGTGCACGGTCGACGCGTGCGCGGCAGGTCAGTGCGCCAGCACCCCGATCGCGTGCAACGACAACAACCCCTGCACCGACGACACCTGTAGCCCCCCGACGGGCTGCGTCTTCACGTCGGACAACACGAATGCGTGCACGGACGGGAGCGCCTGCACCACCGACGCCTGTGTGGCCGGTTCCTGCGTGGGCACCCCGATCGTGTGCAACGACAACAACGCGTGCACGGATGACGGGTGCAGCCCGGCGACGGGCTGCGTTTCCACTCCGGACGATACGAACCCCTGCAGCGACGGGAATCCGTGCACGAGCGACGCGTGCGTTGCAGGAGCATGCGTGGGCACCCCGGTCGCTTGCAGCGACAACAACCCTTGCACCACCGATTCCTGCAATCCGTCGAGCGGCTGCGTCTACGCTCCGGTCCCGGGCGCTCCTTGCAGCGACGGCAACGCCTGCACGACGAACGACGCCTGCTCGGCGGCCGGCCAATGTCAGGCGGGCCCCCCTCTGGTCTGCAACGACGGAAACCTCTGCACCAACGATGCCTGCATCCCGAGTAGTGGCTGCGCGTATACGAACAACACCGCATCGTGCAGCGATGGAAACGCCTGCAACGGCGTCGAGACCTGCTCCGGCGGGACCTGCCACGCCGGCACGCCCATGGTCTGCGATGACAACAACGCTTGCACGACGGATTCCTGCAGCCCGGCGAGCGGTTGCGTCTACGCTCCGAACCCCGGCGCCTCCTGCAGCGACGGCAATCCCTGCACGACGAACGACACCTGCGACAATGCCGGCCGGTGCCAGGGAGGTGCCACGCAGAACTGCGACGAGAAGACCCGGACAACCTACCTGGGTCCGTCCGTCGTGCTCCAGGGGAAGCCGGCGGCTTTCCGGGCGAGGCTGCTCGAGGATGACGACGGTCGTGCAGTGGCCGCTCGCACGCTGACGTTCAAGCTGGGCACGCAAAGCTGCCGAGCCACCACCGACGCGACCGGGACCGCAACGTGCCTCCTCGTGGTGACGGCCCCGGTCGGGCCGAAAATGCTCGAGGTGAGCTTCGCGGGAGACGCGCGCTACCTGCCGTGCAGCTCTTCGGCGACCGTGGTCGTCTCGCGCCGATAGGCGACCGGCTTCGCCCGCTCGTGCGCCAGGTCCGTGCAGGCCGGGAAGCGTCGAAGCTCGCGCTCGACGAGCCGCGGCATCAGGTCGTGGAGCGTTACTGCACCACGTTGCCGTCGGCATCGAGGAAGCTGAGGGGACCGAGATCGACCTCGCGAATCGAGGGCTCGATTTTGGATCGATCGCCGACGACCACCCAGACGAGGCAGCCGGGCTGGATCACCCGCTTCGCCGCGACGGCGACCTGGTCCAGCGTGAGGCTCCGCACCTTGCCCGCGTACGTGTCAAAGTAGTCGGCCGCAAGGTCGTAGCTCACCAGGTCGGACAGCGACGTGGCCACCGCGTCCGCGGTCTCCCACTGGCCGGGGAGGGTGAGTGTCTGCTGGCTCTGCGCCTTGCGGAGCTCGTCCGCGTTCACGGGGCGATCGCCGACGATGTCGCGGAACTCCTTCAGCATCTCGGCCATCGCTTCCCCGGTCTTGTCGACCTGGACGGGAGCGAAGGCGAGGAAGGGGCGCTGTCCCCGGGCGTTCGGCATGAAGCTGCCGGCGCCGTAGGTCCAGTGCTTGTCCTCCCGGAGGTTCATGTTGAGTCGCGAGGTGAACATCCCGCCCAGGACCCCGTTCATGGTCTCGATGGCGATCTCGTCCGGGTCGGCCTTCGGAGGCGCGAGAAGCCCGACGATGACGATCGACTGGATCGAGCCGGGCCGGTCGACCAGGTAAACCGCCGACGCGGGGCGCTGCTCCACGGTCTTCACGTTCTTCTCGGGGATCTCTCCCGCCTTCCAGTCGCGCAGCAGCGCCTCGAGCTTCGGCCGGATCTCCGCCATGGTGGTGTCGCCGACCACCACGATCGTGGCGTTGTTGGGCTTGAACCAGCTCTCGTGGAAGCGAACCAGGTCCTCCCTCGAGATCTCGGCCACGGAGCGCTCGGTGCCCGAGCCGGTGAAGGGATTTCCGTAGGCGTGGTCGGGTCCGTAGACGAGTCGCGGGAACACGCGGAGCGCGATGGGAACCGGCCCGACCTTCTCCCTCTGGATCGTCGCGATCGTCTCCTTGCGAATCCGCTCGAGCTCGGCGGCGGGGAAGGCGGGATGGAGGATCACGTCGGCGAACAGGTCCAGGGACGCGTCCAGGTTCGCCTCGAGAGCGGAGAGCGACACCGAGGACATGTCCAGATTCGACCCGGTGTCGAGCTCCGCTCCCAGGAGCGCGAGCTCCTCGCTGATCCGAAGCGAGTCCCGTCGCGCCGTCCCCTCGTCCATCATGTTCATGGACAGCTTCGCCGTGCCCGGCAGCGCCAGCTGGTCGGCGGCGTATCCCGCGTCCACGAGGAGCGTCAGGTCCACCACCGGCACCGCGTGGCGCTCGGCGAGAACGACCTTCAGGCCGTTTGCGAGAGTGACGCGCTCCGCCTTCGGAAAGCGCGGGTCCGCGGGGATGCCCGCCTCGGGCATCTTCGAGCGGTCCGCCCCCGTTGCGGCCGATGACCCCTCCGGAAACGGATGGACCTCGAGCACGTAGACCCCGTCCGACAACCAGTCCCGCGCGGTCTGCCGCACCTGCTCGGCCGTCGCGTTCCGCACGAGATCCAGGGTCGTCTTGTAGCTTTCGGGATCGCCGGTGAACACCAGGCCCTTCGCGAGGATGTCGGACTTGCCCCCGAATCCGCCGATCCTCTCGATGCCGCGAACGAATCCGGCGAGCCATGACGTCTTGACCCGCTCGAGCTCCCTGGGCTCCGGCCCCTCGGCGAGGAACCGGGCCAACTCCTCGTCGATCGCCCTCTCCACGGCGCGCAGGTCACCGCCGGGCTTCACGGTCGCCTCGATGCGGAACTGGCCGGCGATCTCCCTGGCGTCGACCAGCACGTTGACCTCCGTCGCAATCTGGTCCTCGTAGACGAGACGTTTGAACAGCCGGGATGTCTTCCCGGAGCCGAGGACGCCCGAGGCGAGCTCGAGGAGCGTGTCCTCTCGCGATCCCCACTGAGGGACGTTCCAGATCTCGTAGACACGCGCCTGAGGGACCCGGTCCTGCACGCTCTGCCGCTGCAGGCCGGTTCTCCTGGCGACCCAAACATGTTGACGCACCACCGGTGGCCCGGGCGGGATGTCGCCGAAGTACTTCTCCACCTTCTCTTTCACGGTTTTCAGATCGATGTCCCCCGCGATGGAGAGCACGGCGTTCGACGGGCCGTAGTACGCCTTGAACCAGCTGTGCACGTCGTCGAGGGAGGCGGCGCTCAGATCGTCCATGGAGCCGATGACCGTCCACGAGTAAGGGTGACCTTCCGGAAAGGTGCTCTTGACGATCAGCTCGTCCGCGACGCCGTACGGCTCGTTCTCGTACTGGCGCTTCTCGTTCTGGACCACGCCACGCTGCTCGTCGAGCTTCGCCTGGCTCACCGCGCCCAGCATGTGCCCCATCCGGTCCGACTCGAGCCAGAGGACCGTGTCCAGGGCCGCGACCGGAACGTTCTGGAAGTAATTCGTGCGGTCCTCGTTCGTGGTCCCGTTGAGGTCGGTCGCGCCGAGGCGCTCCATCGCTTGGAAGTAGTCGTCGTCGAAGCTCTCGCTGCCGTTGAACATCAGGTGCTCGAAGAGGTGCGCGAAGCCTGTCTTCCCCTTCTTCTCGTTCTTCGATCCCACGTGGTACCAGACGTTCACCGCGACGATCGGAGCCTTGTGGTCCTCGTGGACGAGAACGGTCAGGCCGTTTGCCAGCACGAACGTCCGGAACGGGATGTCGATGCGGGCGGCGGCATCCGCGGCGCCCGCCGAGGCCGCCGAGGGCAGGCCCAAAGAACCGGTCATCGGAGCGCTTCCCGCACGGCTTCCTCGCATGCTTCCTCCTCCCGCAGAACGACCGACTTCGGAACCGACCGCCACGAGCTCGAAACCGGGAAGTGTAGCGAAGGATCGGCCGATCGTCCGCCCCGTGCAATCCGATCTTCAGACTGCACCGGCGCGCGGCCTTGCTCCCGCGGGGACGAACAAATCAAACTGTTTCGAATCAACAAGTTGAGAGCTGCGCGTTCTTCGGCGACGCCCGGCGCGGCGCGGGACTGCTTGCCTGCCCCGAGCACGATCCCTAAGTTCGTCCCCGTGACGGACCCTCGCCTGGATCCCGCTTTCGGGCGTGACCCGCGACATCCGGACTGGTGCCAGGTCTGCGGGACGCGGCATGCGGTGGGAAGCCGCTGCCCGGGGGACGTCCGCGCCACGGGCCCGGAGCGGTTCAGCTGGAGCGTGGTCGTCGAAACGCCCACGAGCGTCGAAGCCTACGGAGTGCTGGTCGCGCCGGTGGGGAAGAGCTGGCGCTCCCGCGTGCTGACGTTTCCACATTCCCCTTGGACGATACCCGGCGGGCGCGCCGTCCTGAAGTTCGTCGGGAACACACCGCAGCGGGCCGAAGAGCAAGCGATCCGGTTCATCAGCGAGCATTGCGCCGCCCGAGGGTTCGTGATGCGCACCGGGCTCGATGTCGCGCCCGCGGGCTCGCCGAGCTCGGACCCCACCGCAGCGCGGCACAGGACCAGCACCGCACCGCGCTGGCCCGTGGTGCTCCCCGTGCGATACGGCTTCGAGGAGCTGAACCTGCGCGCAGTGACGAGAAACGTCTCGGAGGCCGGCGTGTTCGTCCAGACTCCGAGCCCGGTCGGACAGGGGCTCGACGTGGTCCTCGAGGTCACGATCCAGGCCGACCCGCTCGGCCTGCGCGGGCAGGTGGCGTGGGCGCGCAAGGAGGCCGAGATCGGGCGGCCGCCCGGAATGGGGATCCAGCTTCTCGGACCTCCCGATCGTTTCCTCCGGTACGTCCGGTCACTTCCGCCGCCGGTCGGGGCGGACGGATTCGGACGGTAGCCCGCCCCGGATCACACTCTGAGTCGAGGTCGCCGGCGTACCGAGGTGTTCGGTCAAAACGTACGCGTCCGCCGTTTCCATGTTTCCGCGGTGCCCCTTCCTTGCGAGAACGCCGCGAGCACGCCACGCGGCAGCGGCGACGCAAACCCGGATCGAGCGGCAGTGGAATTCGGGGCGCCGCGCCATCGATCCGGGAATCGCGCGCACGCGCGAACCGCCTCACGCTGCGTGATACAGAAGGAGGTAGATCACCACCCCGGTGACCGAGACGTACATCCACAGGGGCAGCGTTCGTCGGGCGATCCGTCGGTGAGGCTCGACCTCACCGCGGAGCCCTCTCCGGAGCGTCACGATCGCCATGGGAACGATCGCCGCGGCGAGGACGATGTGCGAGAGGAGGATGCAGTAGTAGACAGGGCGCAGCCATCCCTGCCCGTCAAACGGCTTCGACCCGGCCTGAGCGTGGTACACGACGTAGGAGACGAGGAACGCGGTGGAGACGGCAAACGCCGCCAGCATGCACGCCCGGTGGGCGCGCACCCGCTTGCGGCGGATCTGCACGAAGCCGGAAGCCAGCAGCACCGCGCTCGTGGTGTTGAGGATCGCGTTCCAGGTGGGAAGGTACGAGAGGTACGACAGAATCCGCCCCCCGTGTCAGCTGACCCGACGATCGAGAGCGAGAAGCGCGTAGAGAAGCGGCAGGTAGGCGACCGAGACGTGCAGCAAGACGCGCGCGTGCCGGCTGGTGCGGGCTCGCGCGGCCCAGTACCCGCCCGCGAGGAACGCCATGCCGAGCACGGCAGCACCGAACGCGTAGACGGTCCCCGCGACGCCGAGGAGCGACGGAATCAGACTGGCGGGAAGCAGCGCCGCGGTGAAAAGGAGGATCTGCCGGAAGGTCCCGGTTCCGTCGGCGTCGGCGGGGGGCAGCATGCGCATCCCGGCGCGCTCGTAGTCCTGGCGGTACATCCACGCAATCGCCAGGAAATGCGGAAACTGCCAGAGGAAGAGGATCGCGTAGAGAGACCAGGCCTCGGGCCCGAGGCTCCCGTGCGCGGCGGCCCACCCGATCAGAGGCGGCGCTGCGCCCGGGACCGCGCCGACGAGCGTGCAGAGGTGGCTGCGCGTCTTGAGCGGCGTGTAGACGAGGAGGTAGCTGGCGAGGGTTCCCAGCGCCAGGAGACTCGCGAGCGCGTTCACCGCGAGCCAGAGCAGCGCGCCTCCCGCAGCGGCGAGAACGAGCCCAAACACGAGCGCCGTGGCCGGGCTCAGCCGGCCCGAAGGGAGGGGTCGTGCCGCGGTCCTGCGCATCCGGCCGTCGGCATTCCGCTCCCACCACATGTTCAGTGCGCCCGTTCCGCCGGAAACCAGCGCGGTTCCGAGGAGGGTGGCGAAGAATCGTCCCGGCGGAAGAGGCTGCGGAGCGCCCAGATAGAAGCCGATGGCGGTCGCGGCCACCACCAGGCCGGTCACCTCGGGCTTCGCCAGCGTCGCGAGATCGCGAAGGCTTGCACGATTCAGGCTCAATAGGAATCCTCGCTCCAGAGGCGTTCGTTATACCGCGGCTGCCGGAGGTGTCAAGGAGAGGCTACAATCGCGCCTCCGAGGAGGAACGCGATGCGATCGCTCATCCCGATTGCCTTCGGTACGACCGGCGCCGTGTGGGGAGTCGGCTACCTGTGCCGGCTTCCGTTCGTCATGGCGCCGAGCTCGCTCGTTCTCGTACTCATGCTCGCCTGTCTGTTCGGAGGCGGGGTCGCCGCCGGGCGCCTGGCAGGAGGCCGCTTTCGAGCCGGCGCCGCGGTCGGCGCGGTTTCGTCCCTCATGAACCTCCTCATTCTCGGGAGCCTCGTCACGGGCCGCCAGCCCAACGCGATCGTTCCCTCGGCGCTCTGGTTCGTGCCGGGATCGATCGTCGCCTCGATGGTCCTTGCCGGCGCGGGCGCCGCTCTGGCGGCTCGGTCGGACGCGGCGACCGATGGCGGAAGGGACTGGACTGCCGCCTTCGCGAAGATCGCCGCGGCGACGACGTTCCTGCTGGTCGTGGTGGGCGGGCTCGTCACCAGCCAGGGCGCGGGGCTCGCGGTGGTCGATTGGCCGCGGTCGTACGGCTACAACATGTTTCTGTACCCGCTCTCACGGATGACCGGCGGGATCTACTACGAGCACGCGCACCGCCTCTTCGGCTCGCTCGTCGGACTCACCACGGTCGCGTTCGCCGCCTACGCGCAGATCTTCGACGGGCGGCGCTGGCTCAAGCGGCTGTCGCTGCTCGCCGTGGTCCTCGTGATCGCGCAGGGGATTCTCGGCGGCCTCCGGGTCACCGGGCGATTCACGTGGAGCGCGTCGGCGGATGCAACCGCCCCCAACATCTATCTCGCCGTGATCCACGGGGTTTTCGGTCAGCTCTTCTTTGCGCTGATGGTGACGATCGCGGTGTGCGCCACGGCGGCCTGGAAGCACGCCCGCCCCACGATCTCCGCTTCGGCAGGAACGGACCGCGCTCTCGCCTGGGTTCTGCTGGGGTCGCTTCTCGCGCAGCTCGGGCTCGGCGCGGCGCTCCGGCACCTGGACGCGGCCCTCCTCGTCCATGTGACGGTCGGCGGGTTGCTCCTGCCGCTGGCGATCGTCGCGGGAGTTCGTTCGCTGGACCCGGCCCCCGAGCTCGCCCCACTGCGGCGATCGGCGTGGACGATGATCGCCCTGGTATTCCTGCAAGTGCTCCTGGGAGCCGGCGCCCTGGTCGCGACGAGGCTCCTCGATCAGGGGCCGACTCCGGGAACCATGGGGGTCGTGCTCGCCACCGCGCATCAGGCTACCGGGGCCCTCGTCCTCGCATCGGCCACAACGTTGGGGTTGTGGACGTTTCGCCTGCGCGCGGGCTCGGGATCGACGTCGCTCGAAAGAGCGCCCGCTTCCGTGAGCGCCTAGCCCGGACTACTCTCGAAGGACCGTCGCGAGCCCGACCTCGGCGAGATCACTCGAGTCGCGAAGATGCCCGTCCTGCGTGGCACCCGCGGGAACTCGGACCCGGCGGCGTCCTGTTCCAGTACGTCTCGAGACCTCGCCCCGGCGGATGCCCGTCATCACAGCTGTGGCCACGGCGCGACCGAGCTCGCCGAACGCGGTCTCGCGACGGACCTTCGTGAATGAAACGGTCTAACGTAATCCGTCGAGCTCGCTGCCGAGACTCGTCATGTCGGCGACGACGGTCGCTCCGACGTCGCGAATCGCGGCCTCGTAGGCTCTCACGGCAGGCCCACCGACCAGAAGGGCCGTCGCGGAGGTAAGTCCTCGTCGAAGGCGACGCAGCTCGTCGCCGAGCGCGGGATCGTCCTCAGGAAACACGATGCTGAGCGCCACCGCTTTCGCCTGTCGCGTTGCCGCGGCGGCCGCGATCTCCTCCGCGGGCATGTTCGACCCTAGATAGGAGACACGCCATCCTGCGGCGGCCGCGATCACGGCGGCCATCAGCGCGCCCAGCTCGTGGTGCTGGCCGGTTGGCGTGGTGACCACGATCTCCGGCCCGGCTCCAGGCTTCGAGTACGCGGCTCGCAACGAGCCCAGTAGAGATCCGACGAGCACCGTGGCGAGGTGCTCGTGGCCGATGCCGAGCAAGCCGTCGCGCCAGAGATCCCCCACCTTCCGCATCAGCGGAGCCAGGACCCTTTCGATGAGCAATGGAGTCGACAGCGTCATGGCCGCGGTGGAAAGGGCCTGCTCCAGCCGGAGCGCGTCCATGCCGCGGAGGGCCTCGAGACACGCCGCGAGCTGGGTCTGCGCCACCGGGCTCTCGGCCGCCTGGCGCGGAGGCTGGGGCACGCGAGACGTCGCGGCCTCATCCGCGTCGACGAGCGCCCGAAGCTCCGGCGAGGAAAGGTGCGCGATGTCACCGATCCGGCGGCCGTTCAAGGTGGCTCGGCGCAGCAAGGAGAGGCGCTCCACTTCCGCATCCGAATACAACCGCCGACTCGTTGGCGAGCGCTCGGGTGCTACCGCGTTGTGGCGGCGCTCCCAGGCGCGGATCACATCCGCGCTCAATCCTGTCCGGCGCGAGACCACCTGGATCGGATGACGTGGCTCTTGGACTTGGAATCGATGATTGATCGACATCTTTCTTGCTCCTGTTCATAGTATTGCCAGCTTCCGTCCATAATTCAAGTTGACTTTTGATTTTTGTTGATGTAAATTCCTGGACGAATCTAAAACAAGCGCTTGTAGCGCACACAAGGAGCCAGGGATGTTCTGTCGAAGTCGTTCGAATCTCCTCCTCGGAACCGTGGTCGTCGCCTCCGTTGTGTCCCTTGCAGCCTTCGGGGTGGCGGGCGCAGGAAGCCCGGGCGCCAAGATGGAGCCCGGGAAGAAGGACATCGTCGACACTGCCATCGCCGCCGGAAGCTTCAACACCCTGGCGAAGGCGCTCACGGTCGCCGGACTCGTCGACACCCTGAAGGGCAAGGGCCCGTTCACCGTCTTCGCGCCGACGGACGAGGCCTTCGCGAAGCTCCCCGCCGGGACGCTCGATTCTCTCCTCGAGGATTCGGATGCGCTCCGAAAGGTCCTCACCTACCATGTCGTTCCCGGCAAGCTCATGGCCGCCGAGGTGACGAAGCGGACCAGCGCGCGCACCGTGCAGGGCGGTGACTTGAAGATCGACACCTCTTCCGGCGTGAAGGTGAACAACTCCAACGTGGTGAAGACGGATATCGTCGCCACCAACGGGGTCATCCACGTGATCGACTCGGTCCTCCTCCCGAACTGATCCCTGCTGCCGCGGGCGCCCGGGAGGCCTCCCCGCTCCCCGGGCGCCCCGCCCCGAAGCCACGGAGATGTTTTCTTGAGCCCTGTCCCTGCAATGCGGTTTCGGCAGGGGAACTCCCAGGCGATTCGCGCCGACGGGGAGTTCGTCGTTTACTGGATGACGGCTTTTCGGCGGCCCGTGTGGAATTTCTCGCTCGACCGTGCGGTCGATTGGAGCCGGCAGCTCGGGAAGCCTCTGGTGGTTCTGGAGGCGCTCCGCTGCGAGTACCGCTGGGCGAGCGATCGATTCCATCGATTCGTGCTGGACGGGATGGCGGACAACTCGGCCCGCTTCGCGCCGAGCAACGTCTTGTACTATCCGTACGTGGAGACCGCGCCGGGCGCCGGGAAAGGGCTGCTCGAGGCTCTCGCCTCGCGGGCTTGCGTGGTCGTGACCGACGACTTCCCTGCTTTCTTTCTTCCCAGGATGGTCGCGGCCGCAGCCCGACGAATTCCGGTGCGGCTGGAAGCGGTGGACTCGAATGGGCTTCTCCCCATGAGAGATACGGATCGGGTCTTCGAGACCGCGTACAGCTTCCGGCGCCACCTCCAGAAAACCCTACCGCCGCACCTCCAGCAGTTCCCGAAGGCGCGGCCTCTCGCGGGAGCGCCCCTCCCCGCGATCCACGCGCTGCCTGCCGCGATCACGAGCCGGTGGCCCAGGGCCTCCGCCGCGATGCTCGACGGGGCCGGTCACACCCTCGATCGGCTCCCGCTGGATCACACGGTCGGCGCCGTCGCGTCGCGGGGCGGCTTCTCGGCCGGCCGGACCGTCCTCGAGAGATTCCTGGACGATCGCCTGGCCGACTACGGCGACAAGCGGAACGAGCCCGAGGCCGAGGGCTCGAGCGGCCTGTCCCCCTGGCTGCACTTCGGCCACATCTCGGTTCACGAGGTCTTCGCCAAGACCATGGAGCGGGAAGGCTGGTCCCCTCTCGACCTCGCCGGAAAGGCCACCGGGAGCCGGACCGGATGGTGGGGAGTCGGGAGCGCGGCCGAGTCTTTCCTCGACGAGCTGATCACCTGGCGCGAGCTGGGTTTCAACATGTGCGCACACCGAACGGACCATGATCGTTACGAGTCGCTCCCCGCGTGGGCCCTCCGGACCCTCGCGGAGCACGCTTCCGATCCCCGCTCGTTCGTCTACACCCTGGACCAGCTCGCGGCCTCCCGAACGCACGATCCGCTCTGGAATGCGGCCCAATCCCAGCTCGCGCGCGAAGGGCGAATCCACAACTACCTCCGGATGCTCTGGGGCAAGAAGATCCTCGAATGGTCGGCCTCGCCGCGCGAGGCTCTCGAGATCATGATCGAGCTGAACAACCGATACGCCCTAGACGGTCGCGACCCGAACTCGTACACGGGGATCTTCTGGGTGCTCGGCCGCTATGATCGGCCCTGGGCCCCGCGCCGGCCGATCTTCGGCACCGTCCGGTACATGAGCTCGGAGAACACCGCCCGGAAGTTCCGCGTCCGAAACTACATCCGCGCCCACGCCGGAGAGCAGGCGACCCTTCCGGGTTGATCTGCGACCCGCAAACGCTGCCGCGTACGCGCCGGCCTCCCCGCCGTATCGAACCGCATTCTGGGACTTTTTCGACCGCACACCCCGTTTCGTGAAACGCATTGCACGGCGAGGTGCGCGGGTCTAGAATCCCCGGTTCGCTGGCTCGAATCGACGGGGAAACAAGCCTACATGTCCCAGATCTTCCCTCGCAGCGCCAACGCGATCGCGCTCTGGAGCATCGTCGCCGTCGGGCTGGCGGCCGGCGGCGGCTTCTGGCTCCTCGACCGGCTCAGCCGGTCGCCGTACGTGACCCAGGCCGGAGTCGCGCGCGAGCAGCCGGTCCCGTTCAGCCATGCGCACCACGTGGGCGGAATGGGGCTCGACTGCCGGTACTGTCACACGTCCGTGGACAAGGCGAGCTTCGCGGGGATCCCGCCGACGAAGACCTGCATGAACTGCCACTCCCAGCTCTTCGCCGACAGCCCGACTCTCGAGCCCGTACGCGCGAGCTACCGCCTCGACACTGCGATCGTCTGGACGCGGGTGAACGACCTGCCCGATTACGTGTACTTCAACCATGCGGTGCACGTCCACAAGGGCGTGGGCTGCGTCACGTGTCACGGCCAGGTCCAGAAGATGTCCCTCATGTGGCAGGAGAAATCCCTCCAGATGGAGTGGTGCCTCGACTGCCACCGCAATCCCGAACGCTACGTCCGACCGCGCGAGGCGGTGTACCTCGTGGATTGGAAGCCCGCGGAGGACCAGCAGACGCTGGGCCGACGGCTCGTCAAGGAGTACGAGATCAAGCCGCGGGTCGACTGCTCCACGTGCCATCGATGAGGAGCGACGTGCGCATGGACCTGTCTCGCATCCGGGAAACCCTCGCCTCCGACGAGGGGAAGCGAGCGTGGCGCAGCCTCGACGAGATCGCCGAGACGCCGGAGTTCCTCGAGCTTCTCCACCGCGAATTCCCGGAGAACGCCTCGGAATGGAGCGACCCGGTCGGGCGCCGACGTTTCTTGCAGATCATGGGCGCGTCTCTCGCGCTGGCCGGCGTCACGGGATGCACGCGCCAGCCGAAAGAGACCATCTGGCCGTACGCGAAGCCTCCGGAAGAGATCGTCCCCGGCAAGCCGGTGTTCTACGCGACGGCCCTCTCCCTTGGCGGATACGCCACCGGGGTCCTGGCGGAGTCCCACCTCGGTCGCCCGACGAAGATCGAGGGGAATCCCGACCATCCGGCGAGCCTGGGCGGCACCGACGTGTTCTGCCAGGCGGCCATCCTCGGCTTGTACGATCCCGATCGCTCGAAGAACGTTCTTCACATCGGCGAGATCCTCACCACGTCGGACTTCTTCGCCGCGGTCCAGGGGATCGTCGACTCGAAAAAGACGGTGGGTGGCGAGGGGCTGCGCATCCTCACGGGCACGGTCACCTCGCCGACCCTGGCGGCGCAGCTCGCGAAGCTCCTCGAGACCTTCCCGAAGGCAGTTTGGCACCAGTGGGAACCGGCCACGCGGGACCCTGTGCGAGCGGGGGCCACGCTGGCGTTCGGCGAGCCGGTCGAGACCGTGTACCGTTTCGATCGTGCCGACGTGATCGTCGCGTTCGACGCCGACGTTTTCACCGGCCTCCCCGGATCGGTCCGCTACGTCAAGGAGATCACCGAGCGCCGGAGCCCGGACGCGCAAGCCGGCATGAGCCGGATCTACGTCGCGGAGAGCACGCCGTCCCTCACGGGCGGGTTCGCCGACCACCGCTTGCCCGTGCGCGCTTCCGAGATCGACTCGCTCGTCCGCGCTCTCGCGGCCGAGGTCGGCGTACCCGGGGCGTCGGTCCCCACCACGCTCGAAGCGGAGACACGGTCGTGGATCGCGGCGGTGGCTCGCGATCTGAAGGCGCACTCCGGATCCTCCGTCGTCGTCGCCGGCGAGGGACAGCCGGCGGCTGTCCACGCCGTCGTTCACGCCATCAACTACATCCTGAGAAACGCCGGCCGGACGGTGCTCCAGATCGAGCCGGTCGAGGCCGCTCCCACCGACCAGACCGAGTCCCTGCGGGCCCTGGTCGACGACATGAACGCGAGCCGCGTCACGACGCTCCTGATCCTGGGCGGGAATCCCGTGTACGACGCCCCGTCGGACCTGCGATTCGGCGACGCGCTCCAGAAGGTCGCCATTCGCATCCACCTGGGGCTGTACAACGACGAGACCGCGGCGCAGTGCCAGTGGCACGTTCCGGAAGCCCACCCGCTGGAATCGTGGAGCGACGCGCGGGCGTTCGACGGATCCGTCAGCATCGTCCAGCCGCTCGTCGAGCCGCTCTACGGCGGGATGACGAGCCACGAGGTCCTGGCCGTCCTGCTGGGACAGCCCGGCCGCTCGAGCCACGACCTCGTCAAGGAGCACTGGACGGCGCGATCCGGCGCCGGAGCGGACTTCGAGCGCTTCTGGCGCCACGCGCTGCGCGACGGCGTCGTCGCGAGCTCGGCCCTCCCGGAAAAGTCGCTGGTCCCGGCGGCCCTGCCGGCCCCGACCCCGATGGGGGCGGACGAGATCGAGATCGTCTTTCGCACCGACCCGAACGTGTTCGACGGACGCTTCGCCAACAACGGCTGGCTCCAGGAGCTGCCTCGTCCCCTGACGAAGCTCACGTGGGAGAACGCCGCGACGATCGGCCCGGCCATGGCCGAGCGTCTCGGACTGGCCAACGAGGACGTGGTCGAGCTCGCGTACCGGGGGGCAAAGGTCGAAGCGCCGGTGTGGATCCTCCCGGGTCAGCCCGATCGATCCGTCACCGTGCATCTGGGCTACGGCCGCTCGCGGGCGGGACGCGTGGGCGACGGTGCCGGATTCAATGCGTACGCGCTGCGCACCTCGGACGCGCCGTGGTTCGGCTCGGGGCTGACCGTTCGCAAAACCGGGGCGCGCCACCCGCTGGCCACGACGCAGTCCCATCACAGCATGGAGGGGCGCCAGCTCGCGCGCTCCGCGACCCTCGAGGAATTCCGCCGCGATCCCGGGTTCATGAGCCACGTCGCGCACGAGCCGGCGCCGGACGAGACGATGTACCCGCCCCACGCGTACGAGGGGCATGCCTGGGGCATGTCCATCGATCTGAACGCCTGCGTCGGGTGCAACGCGTGTGTTGTGGCCTGTCAGGCCGAGAACAACATCCCGGTGGTGGGCAAGGAACAGATCGCGCGCGGCCGCGAGATGCACTGGATCCGGATCGACCGCTACTACGAGGGCGGCCTCGACGATCCCGAGACCCTCCACCAGCCGGTGATGTGCATGCATTGCGAGAACGCCCCGTGCGAGCTGGTCTGCCCCGTGGCCGCCACCGTGCACAGCTCCGAGGGGCTCAACGACATGGTGTACAACCGGTGCGTGGGCACCCGGTACTGCTCGAACAACTGCCCCTACAAGGTCCGCAGATTCAACTTCCTCCTCTACCAGGACTGGAACACGCCGAGCCTCGAGATGGCCCGCAATCCGGACGTGACGGTCCGCAGCCGCGGCGTCATGGAGAAGTGCACCTACTGCGTGCAACGAATCAACGAAGCGCGCAACCGCGCCAAGATCGAGGATCGCCCGATCGCCGACGGCGAGATCGTCACGGCCTGCCAGCAGGCCTGCCCCGCCGGGGCCATCGTCTTCGGGGACATCAACGATGAGGCGAGCCGCGTGGCGCGGTCGAAGTCCGGGGCGCGCAACTACGGGCTGCTCGCCGAGCTGAACACGCGGCCGCGGACCAGCTACCTCGGCTCCCTGCGGAACCCGAACCCGGAAATCGAGAAGGCCTGATGAAGAGCGACGGCCGGGATCCGCAGTCCTCCATCCTGAAGCCGGGGCACACGTTCGCCTCGGTCACGGACAAGATCAGCTCCCTCGTCCTGACCCAGGGCGTCTCGCGCGGGTGGCTCGTCGGCTTCACGCTCTCGTTCGGCCTGGTGATGGTCCTGATGACCTCGGTCGGCTACCTGCTGCTGAAGGGAATCGGGATCTGGGGGGTCAACATCCCGGTGGGCTGGGGCCTGGCGATCATCAACTTCGTCTGGTGGATCGGGATCGGACATGCGGGAACCCTGATCTCGGCGATCCTCCTCCTCCTGAACCAATCGTGGCGCACGTCGATCAACCGGTTCGCCGAGGCCATGACCCTTTTCGCGGTGGCCTGCGCGGGAATGTTCCCGTTGCTCCACACGGGACGGCCCTGGCTCGCGTACTGGCTGATGCCCTACCCGAACACCATGGGCCTGTGGCCCCAGTTCCGGAGCCCCCTGGTCTGGGACGTGTTCGCCGTCTCCACGTACGCCACGGTGTCGGCCCTGTTCTGGTTCGTGGGGATGATCCCGGACCTCGCCACGCTGCGCGACCGCGCGGAGCACCCCGCGGCCCGGCTGGCCTACGGGGTCCTCGCACTGGGGTGGCGCGGCTCCACGGCCCACTGGCACCGGTACGAAACCGCGTACCTCCTGCTGGCGGGGCTCTCCACGCCGCTGGTGCTCTCCGTGCACACCGTGGTGAGCTTCGACTTCGCGATCAGCATCATTCCGGGATGGCACGCGACGATCTTCCCGCCGTACTTCGTCGCAGGAGCCATCTACGCCGGTTTCGCCATGGTGCTGCTCATCGCGATCCCCCTCCGGGCGGTCTACGGCCTCGGCGACTTCATCACGATGAAGCACCTGGAGAACATGGCGAAGGTGATGCTCGCCACCGGCCTCATCGTGGTCTACGGCTACGCCATGGAGGCGTTCTTCGCCTGGTACAGCGCGAACACCTACGAGAAGTTCACGATCTGGAACCGGATGGCCGGGCCGTATGCGTGGAGCTACTGGGCATTGCTCTTCTGCAACGCCCTGGCTCCGCAGATCCTCTGGTTCAAGAAGTTCCGGACGAGCGTCCCGACCCTCTTCGTCGTCGCCGTCATCGTGAGCATCGGGATGTGGCTCGAGCGGTTCGTCATCGTGGTGACCAGCCTCCACCGCGACTTCCTGCCGTCCTCCTGGGGCATGTACACGCCGACCATCTGGGATTGGGGGCTGTACCTGGGAACGATCGGCCTGTTCCTGTCCTTCTTGTTCCTCTTCATCCGGTTCCTGCCGGTGATCTCGATCTTCGAGATGCGGACGCTCGTCCCCGAGGCGAAGGTGAAGGAGGCCGATCATGCCGCGTGAGGCATCCGTCCACGGCGTCATGGCCGAGTTCGAATCTCCCACCGGGATCGTCGCCGCGGCCCGCGGCGTACGGGCGGCCGGGTACACGCGGATGGATGCCTACACGCCGTTTCCCATCGAGGCCCTGGCCGAGGCGATGCCTCACCGGGGCGGCCCGCCCCTTCCCCTCCTCGTCCTCGCCGGCGGAATTCTCGGCGGGCTCGGCGGCTACATGCTGCAGTACTGGACCGCGGTCCATACCTACCCGTTGCTGGTGGGTGGAAAGCCGCTGCACAGCTGGCCCTCGTTCGTCCCCGTGACGTTCGAGTGCACGGTGCTCGGGGCGGCGCTGACGGCGGTGTTCGGGATGATCGCGCTCAACGGTCTGCCCCGGCCCCACCACCCGGTCTTCAACGTGCCGGAGTTCGAGGGGGCCAGCCGGAACCGGTTCTTCCTCTGCATCGAGGCCGACGATCCGAAGTTCGACCGCGTCGGCTCACGCAAGCTCCTCGAGACCTTGTCGCCGGTCGGAGTGTACGACGTTGAAGATTAGCGTTCCGGTCGCCGTCTCGCTGCTCCTGCTGGCGGCCGTCGGCTGCCGGCAGGACATGCACGACCAGCCCAAGTACAAGCCGCTGGCGGCCAGCGATTTCTTCCCGGACGGCCGAGCAGCCCGGCCGATCCCCGCCGACACGGTGTCCCGGGATGGATTGCGCGACGACGAGGAGTTGTACACCGGAAAGCTCGGCGGCAAGCTCGTCGAGACGTTCCCCGTGCCGATCACGCGCCAGGTTCTCCTGCGGGGCCAGGAGAGGTTCAACATCTTCTGCTCGCCCTGTCACGGGCCGACGGGCGACGGTCGCGGCATCGTGGTCCGCCGCGGGTTCCCGCAACCGAACGCCTACCACATCGAGCGGCTCCGGAAGTCGCCGCCGGGGTATTTCTTCGACGTGATCACGAACGGATTCGGCCGGATGCAGGACTATTCGGCCCAGATCCCCGTTCGCGACCGCTGGGCCATCGTCGCGTACGTTCGGGTGCTCCAGCGGAGCCAGGACGCCACGCTGGCCGACGTTCCCCCCGACGAGCGTGCGCGGCTCGAAGAGGCACCGAAGCCATGACGGACGCTCTGGAGACCATCCCCAAGGAGGCGCTCGGTCGCTTCGGAGGGCGGGCCCTGGCCGTCGGAATCGCCGGGCTGGCGGCGTGCGCGGCGGCGGCGCTCCTGGCTCCCGCGCTTCTCTTTCGCGCCTACCTGGTCGGCTACTTGTTCTGGCTCGGGATCTCTCTGGGCTGCCTCGCGATCCTGATGATCCAGCACCTGTCGGGCGGCTCGTGGGCCGTGGTGGTCCGCCGCGTCCTGGAGTCCGGCGCTCGGACGCTCCCGCTCATGGCCCTGTTCTTCCTTCCGCTCGTGCCGGGGGTCCATCATCTTTATGAGTGGTCCCACGCCGACGCGGTGCAGGCCGACGAGATCCTCCGCCACAAGGCCGCGTACCTGAACGTCCCGTTCTTCCTCGTCCGTGCGGCGGTGTACTTCGCCATCTGGATCACGCTCACGGCTCTGCTCACCCGCTGGTCGGGCGAGCAGGACACGCAGCGAGGCCACGATGCGGTCGGCCGCAAGATGCGGACGCTCAGCGGTCCTGGCCTCGTCCTGTTCGTTCTCACCGGAACGTTCGCGTCGGTGGACTGGGTGATGTCCATCGAGCCGCACTGGTTTTCGACGATCTACGGCGCGCTGTTCATGGCCGGGCAGGCGCTCGCAGCGCTGTCCTTCACCATCGCCGCGGTGATCCTCCTCGGTCGCCGAGAGCCCCTGACGTCGGCGGTCTCGCCGACCCACCTCCACGACCTGGGCAAGCTCCTCCTGGCGTTTGTCATGCTCTGGGCCTACTTCGCGTTCTCCCAGTTCTTGATCATCTGGGCGGGAAACCTTCCCGAAGAAATCCCCTGGTACATGAAGCGCCTCCGGGGCGGCTGGCAGTGGGTGGGGCTGGGAATCGCGTTCGGACAGTTCGTGCTTCCGTTCGTGATGCTCCTCTCCCGCGGCGCGAAGCGTCGGTCCGGGATCCTCGGCTGGATCGCGATCCTCGTCATCCTGCTGCGCCTGGTCGACCTGGCGTGGATGATCGTGCCGGCCTTCGAGGGCTCGGCCGCTGCGGTGCTCGGCCTCTCGCTCGTCACCGCTGCGGGGGTGGGCGGGGTTTGGCTCTTCGTGTTCGCCCGGTCGCTCGCGCAGCGTCCGCTCCTTCCGATGGGGGATCCGCAGCTGCGGGAGGCGTTGGCTCATGGGCGGCATTGAGTTGATGGGGATTCGCCGATCGGCACGCACTTGTGGACCTCCGGGGGGATCCCCCCGGACCGCCCCGACCCTCGTTCTGGGCCGGATCGCGGACGATCCGGCCCAGAGCCCGCGTCGCGTCGGTCGTGGTGGGCGAGCCTCGGGGCACGCCGCCATTGGCGAAGACTCGCGACCCATCGGGTCTGTCACCCTCCGGGGGGATCCCCCCGGACCCCCCGCACCCACGATCTGGGCCGGATCGCGGACGATCCGGCCCAGATCGTGGGTGGACTTTCTCCAGAGAGGTGGGAGGAGTGGCGGTGACTAGTTCGCATGGTTCCGGCTCGTCCGGGCCTGGCCACGAGACGCGGGACATCAACATCCGGGGGGCGGCCCTGCTCACGGTCGGAATCCTCCTGTCGATTCCGTTGACGCTCCTGGTCGTCGATCTGCTGTTCGGGTACTTCTCGGCGCGAGAGGCGAGGAACCAGGCGGCGCCCATGTCGCTGGTTCCGGCCGAGGCGAATCGGCTTCCTCCGGAACCGCGACTGCAGGCAACGCCGGTCATCGACCTGGCGAAGTACCGTCAGGAGCAGGAAACTCTCGTGAACGGGTACGGCTGGGTGGATCGCAGCGCGGGAACGGTCCGGATCCCTCTCGCTCGCGCGATGGAGATGGTCTTGGCGCAGGGAGTTCCGACGCGTCCGGAGCACGGCGCCGAGAGTGGAGCCGTGGCTTCCGCCGGGGCCGTCTCCGGCGGCGCACCCACGGCGGAGAGGAAACGTTGAGGACGATCGTCGCGGCGGTGGCTCTTCTTGCGCTCGCACCGCTTCCCGCGCGCGCCGAGGACCCCCTTCCTTCGCAGCTCGAAGGGGTCGGCATCGATCAGCACATGGACGCGCAGGTGCCGGTGGACCTGACGTTCCGGGACGAGACCGGAAAGACGGTCGTCTTCGGGGATCTTCTGGGCGGCAAGCCGACGATTCTGAACCTCGTGTACTACGAGTGTCCGATGCTGTGTACGCTGGTGCTCAACGGGCTTTTGTCGAGCTTGCGGGCCCTCCCGTTTGAGGTGGGGAAAGAGTTCAACATCGTCACGTTGAGCATCGACCCGGGCGAGGGTCCGGAGCTGGCCGCCGCGAAGAAGAAGAACGTCCTGGCGGAGTACCGGCGCGTGGGCGCGGAGGCCGGGTGGCGATTCCTGACGGGCGACGAAGCCTCGATCCGGCGCCTCGCCGGCGCCGTCGGCTTCCGCTACACCTACGACGAGGAAACCGACCTGTACGCTCACGCCGCGGGAATCGTGATCCTGACCCCACGGGGGAAGGTCGCTCGGTATTTCTACGGCATCGACTACGCCCCCCGCGACGTGCGGCTGGCCCTGATCGAGGCGTCCCAGAACAAGATCGGCACGGTCGTCGACCAGCTGCTCCTCTTCTGCTATCAGTACGATCCCAAGAGCGGTAAGTACAGCGCCGCCACGATGAAGCTCGTGCGCACCGGCGCGATCCTGACGGTGCTCGCTCTCGTGACCTTCATCCTGCTCGCCCGCCGGCGCGAAGCCCGCCATGCGCGGGGCGCGGCGGCCTGATCGGAAGCCCGATGCTGAACGATTTCCCGCTCTTCCCGGATCAGGCGTCCACCACGGCATGGCCGGTGGATCGGTTGTTCTTCTTCCTGTCCGCCGTCAGCCTGTTCTTCAGCATCCTGGTTGCGAGCCTCGTGATTTTCTTCGTCATCCGGTACCGCCGGAAGCCGGGGGACCCGACGCCGCCTCCGCCCGCGCACGCCATGAAGCTCGAGGTGGCGTGGACGCTGATCCCGCTGGCCATCGCCATGACGATCTTCGTCTGGGCGACCAGCGTGTACTTCCAGCTTTCGCGCCCTCCCGACGACACGATGAGCATCCTCGTCACCGGCAAGCGCTGGATGTGGAAGCTCCAGCACCCGAACGGCCGCCGGGAGATCAACGAGCTCCACGTTCCGCTGGGACGGGCGGTGAAGCTCACGATGACCTCCGAGGACGTGATCCACAGCTTCTACGTCCCGGCGTTCCGCATCAAGGCGGACGTGTTCCCCGGCCGCTACTCGACCGTCTGGTTCCAGCCGACGAAGGTGGGCCGGTACCATCTCTTCTGCGCGGAGTACTGCGGGACGAAGCACTCGGAGATGGGGGGCTCCGTCGTCGTGCTGCCCCCGGCCGACTTCCAGGCATGGCTCTCGGGTGCGGAGGGCCAGGTCAGCCCGGCCTCGGCAGGCGAGAAGCTCTTCGTGTCCCTCGGCTGCGCCACCTGCCACCGGAAGGACTCGAAGGGACGCGGCCCGGTTCTCGACGGGCTCTACGGCAAGTCGGTCGAGCTGGCGAGCGGCGAGAAGGTGAAGGCCGACGAGGGGTACCTTCGCGAGTCGATCGTCAACCCCGGCGCGAAGCTCGTGACCGGATACCAGGCCCTGATGCCCACGTTCCGTGGCCTCGTCACGGAGCAGGGTCTGATGGAGCTGATCGAGTACATCAAGACTCTCGCGCCCGAGCAAGCCGCACCCGCGGCCACGGGCGCGCCAGCGACTCCCGCGGCGAACCCGCCGGCGGCGACCGACCGGGGTTCGAAGTCATGATGCGCAACGAAGAGCAGACGCTCCCCGAGGAGCACTACCTGAACGCGGGCTGGGGTCTCAAGTCCTGGCTCTTGACGACGGATCACAAGAGGATCGCGATTCTCTACCTGATCTCGATCACGTTCATGTTCATGGTGGGCGGAATCTTCGCGCTGCTGATTCGCCTGGAGCTTCTGACTCCCGGGAGCGACCTGCTCCAGCCGGAGAACTACAACAAGGTCTTCACGATGCACGGCGTCGCGATGATCTTCTTCTTCCTCATCCCGTCGGTGCCGGCCGTGCTCGGGAACTTCCTGGTTCCGATCATGATCGGGGCGAAAGACCTGGCGTTTCCCAAGATCAACCTGCTGAGCTGGTACCTCTACACGATCGGAGCCCTGTTCACCCTCTTCGCTCTGGCGGCGGGCGGCGTGGACACGGGATGGACCTTCTACACGCCGTACAGCACCGGCTGGACGAACACGAAGGTCGTCCCGGTGGCGCTGGGGATCTTCATCGCGGGCTTCTCGTCCATTCTCACCGGGCTGAACTTCATCGTGACGATCCACAAGATGCGGGCGCCGGGACTGACCTGGTCGCGGCTTCCCCTGTTCATCTGGGCCCACTACGCCACCTCGATCATCATGATGCTGGGAACGCCGGTGGTGGCCATCACGATCGTGCTCGTGGCCCTCGAGCGGGTCTTCCACTTCGGCTTCTTCGATCCGGGCCTGGGCGGCGACCCGGTGCTGTTCCAGCACCTGTTCTGGTTCTACTCCCACCCGGCCGTGTACATCATGATCCTCCCCCCCATGGGCGTGCAGAGCGAGCTGATCTCCACGTTCGCCCGCCGCCGCGTGTTCGGGTACAACTTCGTCGCGCTCTCGAGCCTCGCCATCGCCCTGATCGGCTTTTTCGTGTGGGGCCACCACCTGTTCACCACGACCCAGTCGGTGTACGCGGCGATGATCTTCTCGTTCCTGAGCTTCCTGGTGGCGATCCCGTCCGCGGTGAAGGTGTTCAACTGGACCGCGACGCTCTACCAGGGATCGATCCGGCTCCAGACGCCGATGCTGTACGCCATCGGCTTCATCGGTCTGTTCACCATCGGCGGGCTCACGGGACTGTTCCTGTCTGCGCTGGGGCTCGACATCCACGTCCACGACACCTACTTCGTGGTCGCTCACTTCCACTACATCATGGTAGGAGGGGCGGTCATGGGGTACCTGGGCGGGATCCACTTCTGGTGGCCCAAGATGACCGGACGGCTGTACCCGGAGTTCTGGGGACGGATCTCGGCGGCGCTGATCTTCGTCGGGTTCAACCTGACGTTCTTCCCGCAGTTCATCCTGGGCTACCTGGGGATGCCGCGCCGGTACGCCGCGTACCCGCCGGAGTTCCAGGCGCTGAACGTCCTGTCGACCGCGGGCGCTTCGATCCTGGGACTGGGCTACCTGCTGCCGCTGGTCTACCTGGGCTGGTCGCTGAAGTACGGCAAGGTGGCGGGGCGGAACCCCTGGGGCGCCACGGGCCTCGAATGGACGACCGCTTCTCCCCCGCCGACGTTCAACTTCGACTCCACGCCGGTGGTGGACTACGAGGTCTACGACTACACGCGGGTGAAGACCGAGGAGGAGGCCCAGCTTGCCTGACGCAGCGCACGCCGCCGGCCGCGCACCACGGCCCGCTCGCCCACCACTTCGACGACCTCGAGCAGCAGCGTCAGGCCTCGGAGCTGGGGATGTGGCTGTTCCTGGTCACCGAGATCATGTTCTTCGGCGGCCTGTTCGCGACCTACGCCGTCTACAAGTGGACCTTCCCCGACGCGTTCCACGCGGGAAGCCACGAGATGGACATCACGCTGGGCGCGTTCAACACGGCGGTCCTGCTCGCGCAGCAGCCTCACCATGGTGCTCGCCGTCCACGCGGCCCAGACGGGAAAGCGCGCGCAGCAGCTCGCGTTCCTCGCCTCGACGATCTTCCTCGGACTGGTCTTCCTCGGGGTGAAGGCGTTCGAGTACCACCACAAGTGGGACGAGAGCCTCGTCCCGGGGCTCAAGTTCGCCCCCACGGAGCGCGGGTCGGCGCTGTTCTTCTCCCTCTACTTCGGCATGACGGGAATGCACGCCCTCCACATGGTGGTCGGCGTGGGGCTCCTGCTCTATCTCATGGTCCGCGCCCGCCGCGGCGAGTTCTCGGCGTCGTACTACACGCCGGTGGAGGTCGTCGGCCTCTACTGGCACTTCGTGGACATCGTCTGGATCTTCCTCTTCCCCTTGCTCTACCTGCTGGGCAGGCACTGACCCGGCGGTGGCCTGGGCGATGAAGTCCCGGAATCGGCGAGGAAGAGCGCCGGCAACGCCGAGCCGGGCGGCCGCATCCGCGGCCCCGGAAGCAGCATCATGAATCGAGCGGGCCGGCGGCCCGGAGCGAGACGCGCATGACGGTTCACCACGTCGTCCCGAAAAGCACGTATTACGCGGTCTTCGCCGCGCTCCTCGTCCTCACCTTCGTCACGGTGGTCGTGGCCTTCCAGGACCTGGGCTGGCTGAACACGCCCCTGGCGCTCGGAATCGCCTGCACGAAGGGAACGCTCGTCATCCTCTACTTCATGCACCTGAGGTACAGCGAGAAGCTGGTCGGGGTGATCATGGCGATCTCGGTCCTGTGGCTCGCGATCCTGATCGGGATCACGCTGACGGACTACATGTCGCGAGGATGGCTGCCGGTTCCGGGGAAGTAGCTCAGCCCCGCGTCATCGCGCGGTGCGGGACGCGGCGAGCCTCCCGTCAGGATCGAGTCCGGAGCCGGATGGCCGACAGGAGCAATCCGATCGCCGCACCGCCGGCGACTCCGACGAGCATGTGGTCGACGCCGGCACCCACGAGTTCACCCACGCCGATGCCCACCGCGATCCATGGGAGAGCAAGCCGTTTCGAGAGTCGATTCTCCGAGCTTGAAGCGAGCAGACAGACGCCGGCGCAGACAGCGCCCCCGACGGCCACGAACTCCAGACCTCGTGCGTGGGCAGCAGAGAATCCACGGTCAAGGATGCCCTCTCCGAGCCGGCAAAGCTCGCCGTCGTGCGGCGCAAGCTCGGCTCGAGGGCGACGCGGTCTCGCACGCGGTTGGCGGCCTCGCTGTGTCGACAATTCCGTTTTCGTGACGCTCGGGGCGAGCTTCAGGTCTTCACGTGCCTGAAAGCACTTCGGGATCTGGAGGCCGCCGGTCATTTCCGGCTCCCTCCGCGGCAGCTCGAGATCGTAGCGCACTGGCGTGCGCGGCGACTTGAACGGGCGGTTCCCGCACCGGAGGGGGTTCCCGAGGTGGCTGGGGAGGTTCGGGGCCTGCGTGTGGTTCTGGTCCAGCCGGAGGATGACCCGGCGATGCGGACCTGGAATGAACTGATCGCTCGGGAGCATCCGCAGGGGAAGCGACGCCTCGTGGGTCGGCAGTTGAGGTATCTGGTCGCCTCGGAGCATGGGTGGTTGGGAGCGATCGGTTTCAGCGCGTCGGCGTTGCAGTTGGAAGCGCGGGACCGTTGGATCGGCTGGACGCGGGGGCAACGGCTCCGGCATGAGGGCCGGGTGGTGAACCTGAGTCGTTTCCTGATCCGGCCCAGCGTCCGCTGCCGGAACCTGGCTTCGCACGTGCTGGGCGTGTGTGTGCGCCGCGTGGGGAGGGATTTCGAGACGCGGTACGGGTACCGGCCGTGGCTCTTGGAGAGTTTTGTTGACGGCGAGCGGCATGCAGGGACATGCTTTCAGGCGGCCAACTGGGAGCGCATCGGCCGCACGAAAGGGCGTGGGCGAAACGACTCCGGGCGTCGTTCGCTGCAGAGCGTCAAGGACATCTACGTCTATCCGCTGGAGGCGGACTTTCGCAGCCGAATGGGAGTGCCAGCGCAACGAGGTTCCTATCCACGCCCCTTGTCTCTGGAGCATGGTCACGGCGCGACGGAGTGGGCGAAGCAGGAGTTCGGGACGGTGGAGTTGGGGGACAAGCGGTTGCGAGACCGTTTGATCAAGATCGCTGAGGACCGCTCGAAGCGACCGGACGTGTCCTACCTCGAGGCAGTCGGCGGCGATCGCAAGGCAGCCAAGGGGTACTACTACTTCATCGACAGCGATCGAGACAAGCTCGATCCGGAGGCGATGCTGACGACCCACCGAGACCGGACGATCGAGCGCATCATGGCGCACCAGACGGTGTTGGTGGTGCAAGACACGACGGATCTCAATTTTTCGACGCGACACCACACCGAAGGGCTCGGTCTGATCGGGACGAATCAGACCGGGGCGGAATCGTTGGGTCTGAAGCTGCATTCGTCCCTGGCGTTGACGACGGACGGGCTGCCGCTGGGGGTGTTGCGGTCGGTCTGTTTTGCTCCAGAGAAGAAGGGGAAGGCGGGGAAGAAGTCGGTCGGTCGCCCGATCGAGGATAAGAAGAGCTTCCGCTGGCTGGAGGGATATCGGGATTGCGTGGCGGTGGCGAAGCAGACACCGAAGACCCGTCTCTTGACGGTGATCGACCGGGAGGGAGACATCTTCGAGCTGTTCCTGGACGCGGAGCCGACGCGCAAGCGTGTCGGGGTGCTGGTGCGGGCGATGTACAACCGGCGGCTGCAAGGGAAAGAACGCAAGTTGTTCGAGGAGCTCAAGGCGAGCCGGAATGGGGCTCAGATCGAGGTCGTCATTCCTCGGCAACGGTGGAAGCAGGCGAAGCGGGGGAAGCCTGAGCAAAGGAGCATGCCGGGTCGACAGGCCGTCTTGACGGTGCGGTTCCAGGAAGTCACCGTTCAATCGACACGCAGCGATTTACGTTCGAAAGGAGCCATCACGCTGTGGGGCGTCTATGCCCGGGAGGAACACCCGCCGGTTGGCGCCAAGCGGATCGAGTGGCTGCTGTTGACCACGGAACGAGTCGAAACGGCGCGAGACGCGGCACACATCGTGGACCTCTATACCCGACGCTGGCGTATCGAAGAATGGCACCATGTCCTGAAGAGTGGTTGCAAGGTCCAGGAGCATCAGAATGAAACCGCCGAACGACTCATGCGCGTCATCGCCATCGATGCTGTGCTCGCGTGGCGCATTCAACTGATGACCCTGCTCGGCCGCGAGGTGCCCGAACTGCCTTGCACGGTCTTCTTCGACGAGTGGGAGGTCAAGGTCCTCGAGGCCCTCGAGTGGCAGAAGGGCAAACGAGGGATGAAGCCGCCATTCAATCTTGGTCAGGCGATCATCCTGGTCGCCAGACAAGGTGGATACTTGGCGCGCCGTTCCGACCCGCCACCTGGCCCCAAGTGCATCTGGAAGGGAATCGTACATCTCTACAATCTCGCTGCCGGATACCAACTGGCGATGATCCGCGCCGGCCCCTCACCCTGACAAATGTCCCGGAGGATTTGTGGGGCAAGGGCAGGGCTAGAGGGACCGGCCGTCGGGGAGGACGCCTCCGGCCGCCCGTCGCTGCTTGCCGGCGGCGCCGGGCGACTCGACCCCATCGCGCCGGGAAACAGCGTGATGGCCGCCAGGATGATCAGTACCTGTCCGACGTATCGGTCGGACCTGAGCGCGCCGCCATGAAGCCGCGCGACGTGATTCGTTGTGCCGATCATGGTCCACTCCTTTGCACCGGGTCCAAGAGGGCGCGGACGAACCAGCGAAATCGACTCCCCACCTGGAAGCTCGAACGGCGCAGCAAGGGCGCTCTGGTGAAGCCGCTCGAGCCAACCTCAGGGTCCGCAAAGACCCGCCGCGGTCGGGGCACACGAGACGTCCCCTGGTGAGAAGTGCTGGGTTTGCGGCCATACTGGCCATTGCCCCGGCGGGACCGGCAACGCGACGTACTCACCTCCGCCCTTCCCGGCCTGCTACTCGGATACCATTCAGTCCTCTGGCTGCCGACGCGCTCGCACCTTCGCGTCTGTCGCGTGTTTACGCCGGGGAGAAGCGACCGTCAATGCTCCAACTGGCTCATTCACGCGTTGCGAAGGCGGTCAGCGGATAGCCCAAACAAGCGCTCTGTTCGTCCCACCCCCAAGGCAGAATCTCGGCCTGAATTCTCGGTGGCGCGGTACAGTCCTGATCCTCTCGGACGGATCCCGGAACCGGTCGCGCCCGGGTCCTTCCGGCGAGGGGCTATTCTGCCTCCGTCGGCATCAGGGCCAGGAGCACACCTCCGACTTCGAGAGTCTCCCGCGGATGACGCGGCCCGCGGAGCCGTGGTTGCCCGCGCAGTCCCACGCCTCGGCGACCACCTCCGGAGAGAACAACGTGTGCATCCCGCAGCGGGCCATCGCCTGGCAGAGGAGAGACTTGTTGATCTGGAGCCCCATCGCGGAACTCAAATCGTCCGACAGGAGACCGTCCCGATCGCCGTACGAATACCCGTCCCACAGGAGGCAGGTGCCGGTCCCCTTGCCCCTTAGCGAGACGGTCTCATGGACGACACCGTTGAGATCCCAACTGTTGAGGAACACGTTGATCGGGATGTTCACCGGGGGGAGACCCGGTTGATCGTAGAGAGGCTGGATGATCCTCACGGCGGGCGGATCGTCGATCGTCACCGTGTAGGCGTCACTGTGGCCGGGGTATACCTTCTCCATCACGAGGACGTACTCCGATCGGGGAGGGACGACGAAGGAGAAGGACATAACTCCCGAACTCCCGGGGTCGGCCAGGAAATTCGCGCAGACGTCCGTCCAGAGGAAGTCTCCTAACTCTCCGAGGTAGATGACCGGAAAGATCGACTCATCCGCGACCTGGCTCACCGAGATGCACAGAGGCGAATCGCCTAGGTTCCGAAACCTGTCCCAGTAGACGTCGACAGGGAAAAGGTCCGAAGTGCCGTAGGGGGCACACCCCTTCGGAGCCGTGCAGGACGAGGACACAGCGTTGCGGAAGACTCGGTCCTCCCGAACCGCCAAGATGGATGGCGAGTCGGGGCTGCCGCTTCCGATGTTCCCGTGGATGGTGAAAGGCGGGCAGATCGCCGCGCCCGTCTGGGCGGGGAAAAGACAGAGAATCGTCGACACGATGAGAGCGGCCTGAGCAACGCGACTTCCGAGCATGGAAACTCTCCTTTCTTTGCCGCCAGTTCGGAGGGGGGCTCCCAAACCAGCGATCCTGCACGATAATGTACGTCCGCCGGGTGAGCGGCCCTCTCAGTGAGCCCTTTGCTGTTTACCACGGCTGTACCGCATCGGCGCCAGGGATTCTATAGATCCGTGAAACGCGCCAGTTGCTCTTTTGTTTTCCTCAGATGGGCAACTGTCCCCCTCCTGCATCCTCCTTCGCGGCGACGCTCCGAACTTCGAGTGAAGTCGTCCTCCCCGGGACCGGCGACAACTCACCAACACCCCTTTCCACTATACGGGGCCAGAACTGCGCCGACAATGATCCAAATAGATCATTGTTGGGACAGCAAGAATGGCGATCGGACCTTGAGAAGGCATTCCGCGATCGTCTGCCCGTAGTGTCCAAATACTCGAACGCTGGTCGCGCGACCCGGAGTTTACCTGCGATCTCGACAAAGTTGAATCTCCCTCCGAGGCACCGGTCCGTCCTAGACTCCGGTGCCCGACGACAATCACACCTCCCCATGGGCGACAGCGGCACTTCCCCATCTTTGAGGGGTGCGAACCGGTAGTCGCTATCCTGCAATCTCCTGAAAATGTGAAGGTTGCGAGTGCGGACGACGGACGCCCAGGTGAGGAAGCTGATGGAGGAGATCAGCAAACGCGGTCAGGTCGGGCAGGCGGCGCTGCGCTCCGGGATGGACCGCAAGACGGCCCGGATGTACCTGGCGACCGGGCGGCTGCCCTCGGAGGAGAGCCCGCCGCGGTGTTGGCGGACACGCCCGGACCCGTTCGAGGAGGACTGGCCGGCGATCGCCGAGCGCCTGGAGGCGGCGCCCACCCTGGAGGGGCGCGCGCTACTCGAGGATCTGCTGAAGCGCCAGCCGGAGCGTTACGTCGTGGATCGGCTCGATGAAGGTCAGCGCTCCGCATCGCCTGCGACGGCGATCCGGCAGCCGGCGAAGAAGGTGATGTTCATCGCTCCCGCCCTGCACGCGGACGCGATACGGCCGACCGAAACCGCATGCCGACGGAGGGACGTGGTGCTGTAGCCGTGCTGGAACGGGTAGTCGCCGGGCACGAGGTACACGTGATTTCCGCGTTCGACGCCATGGCCGGTCGAGTAGACGATCGCCACGTCGAATCCCTTCGACCTCCGCGCGAACGAACGCACTGCGAGCAGCATCGCGAGCCGATGCGGTGCAACGCCCTGAACCACCGAGAACCCGTGCCCAGCCAGCATGGAGGAGATCCGCCGTTCGTCGTGGGCCGCCCCCAGGAGGCGAGGTGTGGCCGGGCTCGCGTACTCCGAGACCACCAGGACCAGCGCGATCCGGCGCTCCTTGCGTTTCCCGGGCGGTAGTGGAAACGCCCAGCGGATGTCGGACGGCAAGCGCTCCCAGGTGGGCGTTTGGAGGCCTGCGCTCCGATCGAGCGTCAACTGGCGCAGTGCGGGGAGCAGACGTCGGAGCTTCAGGCCCTTTCGCTGGGAAAGCTCGATGAGAGCGGTGGCGAATGGGTTGCCGCCGAACTCATCCTGGTCGAGCGTGGTGCCGCCAGGCCGTGTGGCGTAGATGACGAGAGGTCGAGGAGCGGCCACGGGAGCATCCTTGCGCACCAACGCTTCGCGTCAGTCGCTGGCCGGACGGGCGCGGCGGCAACGGCCGCGACCCGACGAACCGTCAGGTCAGAGCGCCGGTCGGGCCGCTCCCCTCGACGGCCCGCAGCTGCTCGTCTGCGCGGCGCTCCAACCCGAACGGATGGTCGGCAGCCCCGACGGCGACTCGGGCCGCGTTTCGCCAACCCCGCCGGCTCTTAAGAAACAGATGCTCGGGGGCTTTGCCCCCGAACCCCACTCCCGCCCTCCGCGACGCCGGCGGACCGGCATCGCTCCGGTTGGGCGTGTTTCTTCCCGAGGTGACGGGCGCAGCCCCGTAAGGCAAACTCAAACGGAGAACGGCTTCTGCTTCTCGAATCCGGGGTTCGGCGCGCCGACCACGAAGTACTTCGGCGTCTGCGTCACGGGCATGCGCGCAACGATCGTGTCGGCGAATCTCTTGTAGCTGCCGCGGAACTTACCGTTGCCCCAGACCTTTCGGAGCGTCTCCGTGAACAGCCCGTTGCGATCGCCGTCGAGCGAGACCTGGTTGTCCTGGCAACCGGAGATCAACGCCACCGTCGCCTTGAGCTTCCCGGGCGCGGCAGGCGGCGTCGCCTTCTGGATCGCGTCGTAGAGCTTCTTGTGCGCCCGGTAGACGCGTTCTCCCACCTCATGCGGCATGAAACGAGCGCGCGGCCCTCCCGTCAGAAACGCCGGAACCGCACGGGTCACGGTGCCGCTGTGGCAGCTGTCCGAAAGGACGAAGATCCGCACGCCGGCCTTGAACTTCCCGTACAGCGCGTACAGCTCGTCGTCGACGATCTGCCGATCGTAGAGGACCCAGGTCTCGTCGCGGCCATCCGGCTCGTCGCCGTTGGTGTCCTTCACCTGGCCGCCGTGCCCCGAGTAGGTGAGCAGGAAGAGATCGCCCTTCGAGAGCTTCTTCGCGGCGGCGCCCAGCGCATCGATCAGCGCCTTGCTCGTCGCCTGCTTCGTCAGGATCACGTCGCTCCCCGCGAACCCTTGCTTCTTGGCGATAGCCGCCATGTCCTTGGCGTCGAATTCGCACGCAGCGAGCGAACCGTCCCAACCCTCGTATTGTGCCGGATCCACGCGATTCAGTCCTAAGTGAAGCGAGATTCCCTTGGGCATGAAGCCACCTCCTTCGTACTTCCCGAACACTACCACCGCACTCCTCGTTGGCAAAGGACTTTCTGATGGTTCGGGTGTGCGGCGGATCCCGCGACGAGACGGTGCGGCGAGCTGGAGACCGCTCCCGCCTGCAGCGTGGACGGTTCGGGGCGTTTGCGAACGCGCCGACGGAAGGAGCGGGCGGACGGGCGAGCGGAGTCTTCGGGTCGTCATCGAACCGCGAGCTCCTCGGCACGCGGGCCTGGATGCGCGAGAGCGTCGGCGGCTCGACGCTTCCGCCCACGGACTGGGCCCACGAGCCCCTCCCGGCGATTGAATTCTTCTCTTGGCAATCGGGACTCCGCCGCGTAGACTCCCGGGCAAGGCTCGGGGCATTTCGAAATCGAGAGGGCAAAAAGACGCCCCGGCCGCTCGAAGCAGTGTGCGCGGGAGGGGGTGCCCATGGTGACCTCCAAGAGGTGGCCCTTGCGGTGGCTGGAGGCCCTTGCCCGTTCCGATCGAGTCCCGGTGCTTCGCCACGGCGCCTTTGTTCTCGCGTGCGTGACGGCGTTCGTCCTCCGCCGCGAGCTTCGAGTAGGAAACATCTTCCTCTTCATCCTGGGGGCCGCGGCCTGTCTCAATCTCACGCTGTTCCTCCTGTCCCGCCGACCGCGGCTCGGGTCGTGGTGTCTGCGCGGATCCGCGCTGCTGGGAGCGGCCGCATGGCTGTCCTTGGTCCGCGTGACGGGAGGCAGCAGCTCGCCTTTTCTGGTGGGGCTGAGCCTGGAAGTGGTCTTCTCGGTGCTCACGCTTCCGCCGGCAGGAATCCTGCTGCTTGCGGGCGCCTCCGCGGCGGCGCTCGTCGGAATGGAACTCTTTCTCGACGCGCAGGGCAATCCTTGGCTCGTCGGAGTGCAGAGTGCCGTGCTCGGCGGGATGGGCGTGGTGGCGGCATGCGCCGCGTGGCACTGGGGCAGGGAACGCGACGACATGGCCGGGCGGCACGCGGCTCTGCGACAGCGGCTCGAGGCGCTGGAGATCGAGATCGAGGAGGCGCGCACGGTCGGCCGGGTCGGGGAACACGTCGCCCGGCTCGCCCACGGCCTGAAGAACGCCGTCCATTCGCTGCGAGGGTTCACGGCACTCATCGAGCCGCGGATCACCGGGGCGATCGAGTACCGTCAATCCGTCCTCGAAGGTCTCCGCGCGGCGATCGACCGACTCGAGGCGCTGGCCCACGATACTCTCGCTCCCGGCGCGACATCGGTCGTAAGACCGGTCGAAACGGTCCGCGCTACGGAGCTCCGACGAGTCGTCGAGGAGGAGTGCCGAGAGATCGAGGTCGGGTTCCCCGAGGTTCTTTTCCGTCGAAGCCTCGATGCTGCGGACGTTCCGGTCTCGATTTCCTGCGAGGCCTTCCGGGAGATCGTCCAGGCCCTGCTGCGAAACGCCGCCGAGGCATCCGGCGGGGTGGGAGAGATCACGCTCGCCTCGCGCTTCGACGGTGACCGGTACCGCCTGGAGATACGCGATCGAGGCGCGGGACCTCCGGCGCACGCCGTTCGTGGGGACTTCCCCCCGGGGATCACGACGAAGCCCGGTGGGAGCGGATACGGGTTGTTCCTCGCCAGCCGTCTCCTGGCGGCCCGGGGCGGAACTCTGGTGGCCAGCCCGGGTCCGGACGGAGGGGCGGTGTTCTCCGTGTCGCTCTCGGCGCAGACTGGGATATCGTGAAGCCCGTCTCGATTCTCGCGGTGGACGATGATCCTTCGTGCCGTGAGCTCCTGACCCTCGCACTGCGTGACGCCGACTTCGAGGTACGAGGGGCCGCCGACGGCGTCGAGGCGCTGGTCGCGATCGAGGCCGTCGTCCCGGATCTCGTGATCACCGACCTCCGCATGCCTCGGATGGACGGCCTCGATCTTCTGCGCCACGTCCGACAACGCTGGCCTCGAGTCCCCGTCATCCTCCTGACGGTTTCCCAGGAGGTGACCGCGGTGATCGAGGCGATCCATCTCGGCGCCGTGAACTACCTCGTCAAACCCGCGTCGCCCGCATCCATCCTTGGCGCGACGCGGCAGGCGCTGGCGGCCAACGTAGACCCCGGAGTGCCGGTGGGCGTGCCGTCGGAGATCGTCGGAATCAGCGCTGCCGTCGTCGAGGTGCGGCACCTCGTCTCGCTCGCGGCTCGAAGTCAAGTGAACGTGCTGATCACCGGCGAGACCGGGACGGGCAAGGAGCTCGTGGCGCGGTCGATTCACCGCCTGTCGCTGCCGTCGCCGGGCCCCTGGGTCGCGCACAACTGCGCTGCCATCCCGCCCGATCTTTTCGAGAGCGAGTTCTTCGGGCACCTCCGCGGCGCGTTCACCGGCGCCGTCTGCGACCACGTGGGGCTCCTCGCGCGGGCGGACGGCGGGATCCTGTTCCTGGACGAGCTCGAGAGCCTCTCCCCCTCGCATCAGGCGAAGCTGCTCCGGGTGATGGACGACGGGGAGTACCGGCCGGTCGGCTCGGGCGAGCCGAGACGGGCGTCGGTGCGATTCTTTGCCGCCACGAATCGCGATCCTGCGCTGCTGACTCGCGAAGGATCGCTCCGAGAGGATCTGCTGTACCGCTTGTGCGGCTTCGAGATCCGGCTGCCACCCCTCCGGAACCGAGTCGAGGACATTCCGATCCTCGCCCGCCACTTCCTCGGCTCCGAGGGCGTCGAGCTGTCGAGGCAGGCCATCGAGAGACTCGCCGCGTGCGAATGGCCTGGAAACGCGCGTCAGCTCCGCAACACCGTGCGACTCGCGCGCGATCTCGCCGACGGGGGCCCGATCGAGGCGCATCACCTGCACCGCGAGCTCCGGCCCTCGGGCGCGCCGGTCCCCGGAGAAACCGGTCCCACGCCCGAGGAACGAACCCTTCGACACCTCGAGGCGGAAGCGATCTCGCGGGCGCTCCGCGAGCATGCCGGAAACCGGTCCCACGCGGCGCGGGCGCTGGGAATCGACCGCTCGACGCTCCGCCGCAAGATGCGGGACCTCGGCATCTCGACAGGCGAAGCGGGCGGCTCGCTGCGCGCCGCACCCGGTTCCCCGCGGCGCCCTCGCCGCGCACCCGAAGCCGAGCGGCGAAGGGCCGAGGTAGACGCTCCCCACCACCGATCCGGACCAGACTGCGCGGCGACGGCGCCTTCGATCCGGTGCGAGTTGCTTCAGCGCTGGCGCGGAATGCACCATTCCGTCCAAGTGCAATAGCAGACAGCGGTTTGCGGCCGTGGAGCCGAGGACACCGGTGCGAAACGTCCCTGCACCTGACGACCGCACGGGAAGGCGACGCAGCCGCGAGCGCCGATTCCGGCGCATTCTCGGCGACGATGCCATCTGGTCCGAGACTTGCTGTCCCCGACACGCGCCCGAGTGGACCTTTCAGCCAATGGGCTTACCGAATCTCAGGAGGAGGAGGGGGACGATGTCGAAAAGCAAGCGTGGATTGACATGGTTGGGGCTGTTCCTGTTGTGCTCGCTGATTTGTTCCGACGTGGTTCTGGCCGATCCGCCCGTGAACCCGCCGCCGTGCAACGTGCGGCTGTATCCGCTGTTCTGCTACTCCGTCACACAGCAGCAGGGGGACGCGGCGGTGACCAACACGTTCAGCATCATGCTCGAGGTGCTGAACTGGACCGGCTCGGACGCCGCCGGCGTCAACTTCTCGGTCGCAGCGGCCGGGATTCAGGTGGGCAACCTTCCCTACGTTGTGAGCGCCTCCGTGGACGCCAACGGCCGTCCGTTCGGGCCCGACTTCAGCACGGCCTTTGGGCAATCAGGCTCTCAACAACGACTTCACGGTCGTGCAGCAGACGGCGACGAAGGTCCAGTTCGGAACGGTGGTTCCGGCGTTCCGGATCGCTCCATCCGACGTTCACCGGGAACCGTGGCGGGGTTCCCGGTTTCACCTTCAACGGTCTGCTCGATCCCAATTTCGCGGCGCCGACCACCCAGCAGGAGTGCATCACCGCCCTGACGAACATGATTCCGACGGGAACCAACTTCGGAGGATCGCCGCCGATGATCGGCCCGTCCCAGGTCCTGGCCATCGACAACGGAAACAACGTGCGCGACGGCTTCATCATCACGATCGCCGACTGGGACCCCGCCGAGGAGATCTCCTTGAACTGGTTCCTGATCGACGCAGCCGGGAACGACATCGGCTATCACAACCCCTCGACGGGGCAGGTCTCGGGCAGCGAATACGGATTCGGGCAGATCAACCTGGTTCGGCTGAGCAGCCCGGCGCCGCCTCCGCTGTTCAATCTGAATACCGGCTACGATCCGCCGGATTCGACCAATCCGAACGTGGACAGCGCGGCGTTCTGGGCCGAAGATCAGGACCCCACCAGCGGGGTGGATCAGTACTTCGTGAACCCGATTCCGGCGGGGTACCCGAGCCAGGGCACCTACTTCGCCATCGAGCTCGGCGCCAGGGTAACGGGCCCGTTCCGGAACGCCGCAGACGCCACCGGTCAGTTCGGCGGGGTCGCGACCACGCGCGGCGCGAACGTGACGCCCAACCGCGGCGGCCCCGCGGTGCCAACGCTCTCGACGATCGGGATCGTCGTCCTCACCGCGCTCCTGGCGGCGGCGGGTTGCTTCATGTACTACCGGCGCCTTTCGGGCGCTTGATCGCGGTCGGCTGCCCCGATCAAAGCCGACGTTCGTCATCGAGCCCCGGGGGGTCTCGCGGGTCGTGCCCGTGAGACCCCCCGGGGTGTCCATCCGGCGGAAGGGGTGCATCGCTCCGCCGGCTCATCGTATCGGCACGCGGCACGCCCGCCGGGTCATCGCGGCCTCGACGATCGCTGGAATCAGACGGGTCGCGAGACAACGACCGGGATACGGAGGTCGAATGTGAGTGTCACACGACAGCGCGTTTGCGC
The DNA here is from genome assembly GCA_963699985.1 of Terriglobia bacterium. Taxonomy (GTDB): domain Bacteria; phylum Acidobacteriota; class Polarisedimenticolia; order Polarisedimenticolales; family CAVOVZ01; genus CAVOVZ01. The sequence goes on along the minus strand of CAVOVZ010000017.1, from coordinate 133,864 downwards.
GGGGCTCGCCGTCGTGGCCCTGTTCCTTTCCGACGGCGCCGCAATGGCTGCCGCGCTGGCTCGGGCGACGGGCGAGACCAGCGTCACCGGAGAACGAAGCGCGGCACGGATCTGGAACGAGCAGATCCTCGGAGCGATCCGAATCGATCTCCCCAAGCCGCCGGTCCACGCGCGGAACTCTGTTCCACCTCTCGCTCGCGATGTGGGACGCCTGGGCGGCGTATTCCCCCCTCGCGATCGGTTATCTGGTCCGCGAGAAGCAAGCGGCGGTGAACGTCGAGGCCGCCCGGGCCGAGGCGATCAGCTACGCGGCCTATCGACTCCTGAAGTACCGTTTCCCCGCCGGGTACGTCGACATCGACGGCAAGCCCTGCCACCCGAACGCGGGGATCACCCAACTTGCCCTCGACGCGCAGATGACCGCCCTGGGCTACGACGCGGCGTTCACCTCGACGTTCGGACCGTCGCCGGCGGCGCTCGGAAACCGGATCGCCGCGGCCGTGATCGCGTACGGGCAGAGCGACGGCTCGAACGAGGGTGAGGGTCGCTGCTATCCCGACAACAGCGGCTACTCCCCGGTGAACCCGCCAATGATCTTCGGATTCCCGGGTGTCGGAGATCTGATCGACCCGAACCGCTGGCAGCCTCTGGCGTTCGACTACTACGTGACGCAGAACGGCATCATCATCGGACAGATGATCCAGCGATTCATCGGTGTCGGCTGGGGAGACGTGACTCCGTTCGCGCTGCGCCCGTCGGATGCGGAACCGGGGACCGGCTTGTATCTGAACCCGGGATATCCGCCTCAGCTGGGCAGTTTCGGGGACGAGACGGTCAAGACGGCGATCGCCGAGGTCATCCGATACAGCAGCCAGGTCGATCCCGCGGACGGCGTCCTGGTCGACATCTCTCCGGCGGCGATCGGCAACAACTCCCTCGGAGCCGACGACGGCGCGGGCCGCGCGCTCAACCCGGTAACCGCGCTCCCGTATCCGCCGAACGTCGTCCCCCGCGCGGACTTCACGCGAGTCGTGGCCGAGTTCTGGGCCGACGGACCGCACTCCGAAACGCCGCCGGGGCACTGGAACGTGATCGCGAACTACGTCGCGGACCATCCTCGGATGAGGGGCAACAAGCGAATCGGGGGGCGGGGCCCCGTGGTGCGCGATCTGGAGTGGGACGTCAAGGTCTACCTGGCCCTGAACGGTGCCGTGCACGACGCCGCGATCTGGTGCTGGGGCACGAAGAACTACTACGACGCCTCGCGACCGATCACGCTCGTTCGATACATGGCGAGCCTGGGACAGTCTTCCGATCCGGCGGCTCCGTCGTATCACCTCGACGGCCTGCCCCTGGTTCCGGGATTGATCGAGCTGATCACGCCGGAGACGACACAACCGGGCGGCAGACACGAGCACCTGGCGGGGTACGAAGAGGATATCGCCATTCGCGTCTGGAAGGGGAGCCCGGAGAATCCGCGCTCCACGATCGGCGGCGTCGTCTGGAGGCGCGCCTTGGAGTGGATGCCGTACCAGGCATCCACCTTCGTCACGCCCCCGTTCCCCGGGTATCCCTCCGGTCACAGCACCTACAGCCGGGCAGCCGCAGAGGTCCTGGCCGAGGTCACGGGTTGGCCGTACTTCCCCGGTGGAGTCGGCACGTTCGTGGCGAGGCGGAACCAGTATCTCTCTTTCGAGCTGGGTCCGACGCAAGACGTGACGCTGCAGTGGGCGACCTACTTCGACGCAGCCGATCAGGCGGCGATCTCGCGGCGCTTCGGGGGAATCCACCCGTACTACGACGACTACCCTTCGCGCATCACGGGCTCGCTCGTGGGGAAGAAGGCCTGGGCTAAGGCGCTGACCTACTACGGCCCGAGGTCCGTGGCGCCGGTTCGCTTCCCCGTCATCCGAGGAGAACTGACCGTTGCGCGGTGCAGGAGCGGACGCCTCCTCGGAGCGGAGTCGGGGTCCGAGACCCCGGGGATCTCCGCGACTCGCCCGCACGGCCGGCACGACGCCGAACTCGTACCTCTGCCGCTTCTCCGGACGCGGCGAGGGCTCCGGGGGCGGGAACCGCGGGAGCCCGGGCGGAAACGGCCCCGCAACGCGGCCGACCAGCCAGCCGCAGCACTCCACACGGACCCTGCAAGGCCCGACAGGTTGCGAGAAGGCCCACTCCGTGGATCGGGACCGCGCTCCATTGCGCTCGGGTCGCGATCTCGTACGAACGCGCTCGAACGTCGTCGCACCCGGACGACGGCTCAGTGCCGGAGCCAGATCGCATCGCTCATCAGGCAGATGCCCCCGTGACGCGCGAGGAGATCGCGGAGGTCCGGCGCGACTTCGTCCGCCGTTTCCGGAGAGCAGGCAGCAAGGACGAGGCAGTTCGAGAACACGTCGGTGAGCTCGTCGGCGGAGCGCTCGCCCCGATCCCCACGACCGGTGACGTCCCGCACGACGGTGTAGCCGGATACGCCGGCCCGGTCGAGGATCTGAAGCACCGCGTCGAGGTGGAGACGGTCGATCACGATCTCGAGCTTCTTGACAGGGGTCATCGTGTCCTACCGCAGCGCGTCGATGACGGCGAGATAGAGCGGGATGCCGATGGCGATGTTGAACGGAAACGTCACGGCGAGGGCCATGGAGACGTAGACGCTGGGGTTCGCCTCGGGAACCGAGAGGCGCATGGCGGCGGGAACGGCGATGTAGCTGGCGCTTCCGCTCAGGACCGCGAGGAGCAGCGCGTCGCCTCGATCGAGCCCGAGGAGGAGCGCCGCAAGGATGCCGATCGCGGCGTGCACCGGCGGCGCCAGGAGGGCGAACGACAGGAGGAACGGCCCCGACGCGCGCAGATCGCGCAGCCTTCGCGCCGCGACGAGCCCCATGTCGAGAAGAAAGAGACAGAGAATCCCCTTGAACGGAAGCTCCGCGAGCGGCCGCACCGCCTCCCAGCCTCGCTCGCCCGTCACCGCTCCAACCACGAGACTCCCGAGCAGGAGGAAGACCGCTCCGTTGAGGAACGCCTCGCGGAGGATCTCTCGCGGTCCGGTCGGCTCGCCGCCGCGGCGCGGACCATCGGGTTGGGCAAAGGACCGCGCGAGAAAGACGCCGACCACGATCGCGGGAGACTCCATCAGAGCCATTGCGGCGACCATGTGCCCGCCCCAGCGGATGCCGAGATCGTCGAGGAAGCTCCCGGCGGTCACGAAGGTGACCGCGCTGATCGAGCCGTAGGTCGCCGCGACGGCCGCGGCGTTCGGGACGTCGAGCTTCAGCCGCAGCACGAAGAACGACCAGGCGGGGACGGCGAACGCCAGGAGCACCCCGGCTCCGAGGGCGAGAATCGCCCGCATCCCGAGGCCGCCGGTGGCCAGCTCGACGCCGCCGTGCATCCCGATGGCGAAGAGCAGGTAGAGCGAGAGGAAGCGAACGATCGGCTGCGGAATGGACAGGTCCGAGCCGAGCCACGTGGCCGCCATGCCGAGGAAAAAGAAGAGGATCGGCGGAGCCAGCACGTTCCCAAGGATCAGATCGACGCTCACGGCGTTCCTCCCCCGGAGGAGAGCAGGTCCCTTACTACAGAAATGTGACGAGGCGATGCGGCCGACGGCGGTACCCGCGCAGCTCGGACTCGTCATCGATCGGGTGCTCCGTGGGCGGCTCGAATCCCCGCTCCTCGGACCGCCCGCCGTCAGGACCATCCCTGCGATCTCTTCACGGACCTCCGCGGCTCGAGCCGACTAGAAACTGCCACGCACGCTCAGCTCGAATCCCCGTCCCGGCGCCAACGCCGCAACCTCGTCCGGCGTCGCGAAGTACGCCTTGTCGGTCAGGTTGCGGGCGAGAAGCTGCAGCTCCAGCGCATGCGAGAGCCTCACCCCGACCGAGCCGTCGAATACCGCGTAGCCGGGGATGGCTTTTTCCGTCTCCCCGGGGCTGTCGTCCTCGCGGTAGGCCGCTGCGCGCAGCATCCAGGACCACCGATCCCCGATCCGCTGCCGCACCTGCAGCAACGCCGAGCGAGGCGGGACATCGGCCATGGGCGCGTCGGTAGGAACGATTTGATCCGCTTCGATCGTGCCGGTGAGCGAGCTCAGGCCGGCCAGCAGCTCGATCCCCGCGGAGAGAAGAACCGAGGCCTCGAGCTCCACCCCCTGGAGCGTCGCCTGCTCCCGGTTCCGAAACGTGAAATCCGCGCCGCTCTGGTATCGCTCGACGAAGTCATCGATCTCGTAGCGGAACAGGTACCCGGCGGCGCGCCATCGTCCGTCGTCCCAGCGCAGAGCGAGGTCGTATTGGTTCGCGGTCTCTGGATTCAGGTCCGGGTTGCCGACCACGTATCCCCGTCCGGACACGCCACGGAAGTAGCGGTCGGACAGGAGCGTCTCGCGAAATCCGCGCGCGATCTGCCCGGTGAGATCCAGCGATTTCGCCAGGTGAATGGTTCCCGCCGCAAATCCCGTGGGGACCGTCTCGCCTGTCGTGCGATCGCCGAAGTACCCTCCGCGGTTCCGCGTCGTGACGCGATCGACCCGGGCGCCGGTGCTCCATCCGAACCGCGTGCGATCGGCCGAGAGCTGCGCGAACAGCGCGGTGTCGATGCGTCGGGCCTCGTCGATGGCCGTCTCCTCGACGATCGAGCTGACGTCACCGGCGAGATCGTAATCGGTGAACTGGTTCGTTGCGTGCAGCCCGTAGCGGCTGCTGGCGTCGAACCCGGTCGCCAGCCGCGCCGGGCCGAGGGAGCGCTCCGTATCGAAACGCAGGCCCAGGTCTTTCGAATCCACGTCCGACTGCGAGACTTTCCTTCCGGTGGATGGAGTCGCGTAGCGATCGCGAACGGTGACCAGCTCGTAGTCGGCCCAGGTGAGACTCCAGGCGAAGCGCGACCAGCTGTCGACTCCCGGCATCTGGTAGCCGACGGTGGAGCGATGCGAGTTCTCCTCCGGGTAGTACGCCCGCGTCAAATTGGAATCCTGGGCCGGCTTGCCGATGTCGCGCCCGTGGTCGGTGCGCCAGAGCACGCTCAGGTTCCCGCGCCCCGCCTGGTGCTGATAGCCGGCGCGGAAGCCGCGACCCTCGGACCCGGAGTTGAACACCTCGCCTTCCGGGCTTTCGTAGGGATCGTACGAGCGCCAGCTGCCTCCGATCATCGCGCCGCCGCCGCCGAGGCTCCCGCTCCACTCCAGGTGAGCGTTTCGGCCATCGCCGTTGTCCCCGGCGATTGCCGTGTACCGGAACATCGACGGCGCGCCGGGGACGGGAAGACGGGTGCGGGCACGGATCACGCCGCCGAACGCTTCGGAGCCGTACGCCACGCTCCCCGGTCCTCGGACGACCTCGACCTCGGCCAGCGTCTCCGGATCGAGGAACGTCGCCGAGGGTCCCGCGCGACGCTCGGCCGTGACGCGACCGTCGTCGAGCAGGATCAACGTTCGAGAGCGCGCCAACCCCCGAACCGACGGCACGACGGACGCTCCCTCCTCGAGCCGCCCCGTGCCGGGCAGCGTGATCAGGACGTCGGCGAGCTGCTGCGGGTTGCGCGAATCGATGTCGCCGCGCCCGATCACCGTGCGCGCAGCGGCCGGTGGAAGGACCGCGTCCGGCACCGCGCCGACCACGTCGACCTTCTCCTCGATTCCGGCGCCGACGGTGATCCGCAGCGGCCCCGACGCCGGAATCGTTTCGACCATCACCGGCCGCGCGAGCACGCCGCTCGCGTCCGCGACGAGCAGCTCGAACGGAGGCGTGGGGTCGGGCCGGATGGTCACCGTGCCATTCGCGTCGGTGACCGACCAGCCGGCTCGCCCCAGAACCTGCACCTGCGCGAACGCCAGCGGCTTCCCTTTGACGTCCTTCAGCTCGAGCTCCATCGCCCGCGCCGGCCAGACTCCCGCGAGAATCAGCAGCAGGCAGATCAACGATCGTCGCATCGTGGCAACCCCTCGTCCGCGCTCCGCCCGCGGACCCCTTCGGTCCTGCACGAGCAGTACCTACCCACCGGTCGGCGCCAAGCGACCGGACGCGATCGCTATCTCGTCCAAACTCGTCGGGCAATGGTATCAAAGCTCCGCTCCACGGCGACGTTCGACACGAGGGCCGGTTTTCCGGCACGTCCGGTGTTCCGCCCCGAGCCCGGTAGTATGTCCGCCGTGGACATTCTGCTTCGTGCCTCTGATTTCGCAGAGCGGGCCACGAGGGCACTCCGTTCGACTGCAGGTGCGTCTCCTCTCTCGCCGCTTCGATCCGATGTCCCCTCCGGCGCCGCGGCGGAGATTCTCGTGGCGGGCGCCGGGCCGGCCGGATCGTGGGCGGCGTACCGGCTCGCGCGCGCCGGGGCGCGCGTGACGGTTTTCGACCCGAGCCATCCTCGCGAGAAGCCCTGCGGAGGCGGGCTCACCGGCCGCGCCCTCGCTCGAATCGAGGAGATCCTCCCCGAGATCTCTCTCCGTCACGTCGCCGCGAAGCGGATTCGCCTCTCGGCGACGGCGACCCTTGCCCGGGATCCCGCGTCCGACGCGGTCGTTCCCCTGCCTGCCTTCGGACTCGAACCGCGCAGCGGCCTGGTGATCGCGAGCCGAGCCGAGCTGGATCGGGCGCTCCTCGAGCGGGCCCTCGCAGCAGGGGCGCGACTCGTTCCCGAGCGGATCGTGGACGCGACGACGACGCGATCCGGCGTGGAGGTTCGCACCGCGGGAGGCCGTTACCGGGGCGGGTGGCTCCTCGGCGCGGACGGCGCGGTCAGCCTCGTGCGGCGCAGGAGCTTTCGTCCGTTCCGGCCCTCGCAGCTGTCGATCGCCGCCGGGTTCTACGCGCGGGGCTCGACCTCCGAAGACGTGTTCGTCGCGTTCTGCGCCGATCCGCCGGGATACAGCTGGAGCTTCCCGCGGGCGGATCACTCCGCGGTCGGGATCTGCGCGCAGGCGGATTCCGGAGCGAGCCGCGCGGAGCTCCTGAAGCTCGCCCGAGCCTGGATCGAGAGGTCCGGCGTCTGCCGGGATGCGACGCGGCACGATCCGTACGGTTGGATCATCCCGTCCCTGTCCGCCGCCGACCTCGACGCGGAAATGGCGTCCCGCGGACGCTGCTTGCTCCTCGGGGACGCCGCCGGCCTCGTGGATCCCATCACCCGCGAGGGGATTCACTTCGCCCTTCAATCGGCGGATCTCGCCTCCGCGGCTCTCGCGTCCGCCCGTCCCGATCCCGGAGCCGACTACGCGGAGCGCATCCGCGACGAGATCCACCCCGAGCTGCGGCGGGCCGCGGAGCGCAAGGCCGGCTTCTTCCGTCCCGCATTCCTCGAGCTGATGGTCCGCGCGGCACGACAGAGCCCACGCATCGGATCGGTCGTGGCCGACCTGGTGTGCGGGAGACAGCCCCACCGCGGTCTCCGCCGCCGGCTCGCTTGCACCCTGGAGTGGAAGGTCGCGCTCGAGTACCTGCGGCTGTGAACGAGCCGCGTCACTTCTTGAACTTGATGCTGCACCCCAAAGCCTTGGTCTCGGCGAGCTCCACAGGCCTGCCGGCGGCAACCGCCTCGACAGCGTCCGCGAGGAAGGTCTTGGTGACCTTCTCGGGCTCCTTGTGGTTGTCGTCGATCGTGCCGTGGTAGACGAGCTTGCCCTTCGCGTCGAAGAGGAACGCTTCCGGCGTCCTCGTCGCGCCGAACGCTTTGGCGAGCTTCGAGTCCTGATCCACCACGTACGGAAACCCCATCTTTCGCTCGGTCGCCCGCTTCTTCATGTCGTCCATCCCATCGCCGGGAACGATCGTCGGGTCGTTGGAGTTCACGGCGACCATCCCGATTCCCTTGGCGGCGCACCCGTTGCCGAGCTTCACGATCCGCTCTTCCCATGCGATCGCGTACGGGCAGTGGTTGCACGTGAAGACCACGAGCGTTCCGTTCTTTCCTTCGATGTCGGCGATCGAGAGATCCCGGCCGTCCACGTTCTTCATGGTCGCCGTTTTCATCGGAGCAGCGGCGCCGAGGGCGAGCGGCTTGGGCCCTTCGTTCTGGGCGAGCACCGGCACCGCAACCATCATCGACAAGACCACCATCGAGAGAGCACGCAGGTTCATCCGTCCTCCTTTTTGTCTTTGTTCGGCCCGAGCGCGTCGAGCACGAGTTTCTCCAAGGTCTCGTAGTCCGTCTTTCCCTCGCGAAAGCTCTTCAGGTTCCCGGCTCCGTCGTAGACGAAGGTCACCGGGAGCGCTCCCGACCACCGCGGCTCGATGGCGTCGATGAACTCCTGGTCGCCCTGCTCCTTGAGGAAGGTCGGGAAGTCGACGCCGCGAGCGGCCAGGAACTCTCGCACGCGTTCCGTCCGATCGTCCTCGAAATCCGCCGCCACGAGAACGAGACGCACTCCTTTCGGTGCGAACGCTCGATACAGTCGCATCAGGTCCGGGAACTCCTCCTTGCAGGGAAGGCACCACGTCGCCCACACGTTGAGGACGACCGCGGTGGCGCCGGGGCGCCGGACCTCGTCGAGGACCTGGGCCGCGGCCGCAGGCCGGACCTCGAGCGTCGTGCCGCGCTCGTCCCGCCGGGGCGCGTCACTCTCCCCCGCACAGGCGACGAGGAAACAGGCGGTGCACGCAAGCCACACCATCCGGATCCGCACCGACACGCCACGCATGTTCACCTGACCGCTTTCGAGCCGTCTTGCCGACGGGCCGCGAGAACCCGACGGCGCACCACGGGGGACTCTACCCCGGGCTGCCAAACCCCGCAAATCGCTGTCGGGAACGACGCCTGCGCGCCCTCAGGCGCGATTCGGAAAAACAACTGATGACGCAACCCGCGGCCGGCGCAGGGGTGTGTGCGGCGATTGCCGGCATGGGACCGCTCATCTGACCGCCGAAGAGGCTCTCGGCTCAGCTTCGAGATACACTCGCACCAGAGCAGTCAAGGAGGTGAGCCATGCGCGCTTCCTCGCCCCGGCCATACCTCCTCGAGATGCTCGCCTATCAGGCCGAGAGCGACCTGGTCCGGCTCGTCGCTCCCCACTACCGGCGCGTCGAGGACGAGGGCCGCACGCTCATCCAGTCCGCCCTTGCCTCGGCCGCCGATCTCGCGGTCACTGACGGGGAACTCCGCGTGATCATCGTGCCGCTCAGTTCGGCGCATCGGACTCGCGCGATCGAGGCGCTCTGCGATGAGCTCAGTCGTCTGCTCACCAACTTCCCCGGTACCCCGCTCCGGCTCCACTACTCCGTCACCGGCCCGCGATAGGACGAAAAAGCGGACCGTTTCGTCCCCACCTATGTCAGGAGATCTGAATTCAGGAACCGAACGGGTGCGTCTCCCGGCTGCAACCCGGGAGACGCCCCGGGAGGCTCAGGGACAGGTTCGGCCGACGCGCAGGACACCGGCCGAGTCGGAGCCCATGTTGCTGCCGCAGGAATTCTGCGAGCGAACGAGGTAGTAGTACGCCCGCCCGACGAGCGGGCTCCAGCCCTCGGTCGTGGCGAGTGTATTGACGTCGGACAGGACGCAAATGGCGTACGAAGTGCTGAAGTCGTCGCCCCGCCCGCTTCTGAGAACGTCGTAGACGATCGTCGTACCCCCGAGCTGTGCCGGGGCCTGCCACGTCAGATTGCCCTCGGCGGACTTGCTGATCCGGAAGTGCAACGGATCGCTCGGCATGGACCACAAGACCGGATCGCTGGAAGCACAGTCCGAGGCGTTGGCCCATCCGTCGCCGTCGATGTCGGGATCGCAGAGATCGCCGAGCCCGTCGGCGTCCATGTCGGCCTGGTCGGGATTCCAGATCCCCGGGCAGTTGTCGCAGGCGTCGCCAGTACCGTCGGCGTCGCCATCCGCCTGGCCCGGGTTCGCCATGGCCGGGCAGTTGTCCGCGTTGTCCGAGACGCCGTCCGCGTCGGTATCGAGCCACAGTCTCAGATCGGCCTCGTTCCACCCGCCCCAGGGCTGCGCGAACCACCGTCCCCAGGGCTGGAACGGCGAGGTCGTCACCCGCTGCGTCACGCGAGCGCGCCAGTGATAGACATCGTTCGTCTGGAATCCGACGGAGCCGCCGGCGAGCGCGGCGTACGACGTGCCGCTGTCCACCCACGCTCCGTTCCGCCACAGGTTGGTCCCGTCGAACAGCTGGCCGCGCTTCTTGAACTCCCACTCCACTTTCACGTCGCCGCGTCCGATGAAACCGTGCCCGCGGACACCCACTTGGAATCCGTCGGACCGGTCCGACCTCCCGAGCCGGTCCACTCTGACCGGGGTGTTGTATCCGCGCTGGTAGGGCACGATGCTCCGTCCCCTCCCGGCGTTGCCGTAAAAGAGCCACGCGGTTCCCTCGTCGGGTTGCCCGTTGTCGTAGTCCGGCGAACCCACGATGAGGTCCGCGTAGCCGTCGCCGTTCACGTCGCCGGCAGACGCGACCGACTGCCCGAAACGTTCGCCGGCCTGGTTACCACCGCGGCTCCAGTCGGGGAGGAGCGCGGGGCCCGACGCCGAGCCGAGGAAGAGCCTCGCGTCGCCGCTGTCGGTTCCCGCGCCTCCGTCGAAGAGGTACGCTCCCACCACGACATCGCTGTACCCGTCCCCGTTGACGTCGCCGGCCGAGGCCACCGACGTTCCGAAGGCAGCGCCGGCCTGCCCGCCGTTCGCGTTCCAGGTGAGGGTCGTGCCTAGTCCAGCCGCGCTGCCGTAGAAGATGAGCGCCCGTCCCTCGCCCGCGAACCCACCGCTGTACCCGGGGGAACCGACGATCACGTCACTGTAGCCATCCCCGTTGACGTCCCCGGCGGACGCCACGGACGTGCCGAAATACCACCCTGGCTGGATGCCATCCCGCCTCCAGTCGGCATTGCCGGGATAGCCCTGCTCGCCCAGGCCCTGGGAAGAGCCGTACCAGGCAAACGCCTCTCCCTCGTTGGTCTGCCCGTCGTCGTAGTACCGGGCGCCGACGATGATGTCGGAGTAGCCATCGCCGTTGACGTCTCCCGCCGACGCGACCGAGGTGCCGAGCTCCGCCCCCTCCTGCTCGGCATTCCCCTGCCAGTCGAAGTTACCGTAGGTGCCGTTCGCGCCGAGGCCCGAGGCGGAGCCGTACCAAACGAAGACCGAGCCTTCCATCTCGAAGTCGTACAGGTACCACCGCGCGCCGATGATGACGTCGGAGTAGCCATCGCCGTTGACGTCCCCCGCCGATGCGACCGACTGCCCGAAGCGGGAGCTGGTCTGATGGATTTCCGCGCTCCAGTCGGCATTGGCCGGCGTTCCGGGGTCGCCGAGGCCGGTCGCGGAGCCGAGCCAGACGAATGCGCTCCCCTCGTCGGACAGGTCGTTGTCGTAGGTCATGGCCCCGACGATCACGTCGGAGTAGCCGTCGCCGTTCACGTCCCCCGCCGACGCGACCGACATTCCGAGTTGCGCGCCGGCCTGGTTGCTTCCCGCATACCAGTTGGGCGTGGTGCCCGGTCCATTGACGCTTCCGTGGTATACGAAGGCCCTGCCCTCGTTGACTCCGCCGTTGTCGAAGCTCCCGGCGCCGATGATGATGTCGGAGATGGAATCGCCGTTCACGTCCCCCGCCGACGCGACCGAGAACCCGTAGTCGGCCCCCGGCTGGTCGCACTCGTCGTTCCAGCCTGAGTTCGCGAGCCCGGCGGGGCCTCCGTGGAACGCGAAGGCAGCCCCTTCGTTGCCGAGCGGCGCGACGTCGAACGCGTAGGCCCCGGCGACCACGTCTGAGTAGCCGTCCCCGTTCACGTCGCCGGCCGTCGCCGCCGCGACGCCGAGCCACGCCTCGGACTGGTCGGTCTCGTAGGTCCAGGCCGCGGAAGCCCCGAGACCGGAGGACGACCCGAAGTAGACGAAAACCCGCCCCTCGTTCGCCTCGTCGTTCTCCCAGCCCGGAGCGCCGACGATCAGGTCGCCGTAACCGTCACCGTTCACGTCCCCCGCGGTCCCTGCCGACCAGCCGAAGTACGAGCCCGTCTGGTTCTCCTCCTTCGACCAGTTCGCCGTCGTGGGCAGACCGGTCGAGGAGCCGTGGTACACGAAGACCTTTCCCTCGTTCGTTTGGCCGTTGTCGTAGACCCTCGCGCCGACGACCACGTCGCTGTAGCCGTCGCCGTTCACCTCGCCGGCGGTCGCGACGGAGCGGCCGAAGTCGGCCGACGCCTGCGGGTCCTCGACCATCCAGTCCGCGTTGGCCGGCGTGCCCGACGCTCCGAGACCGGTGGACGATCCGAACCAAGCGTACGCCCGATTGTGGTAGGCGTCCCCGATCGCGACGTCGGAGTAGCCGTCCCCGTTGACGTCCCCCGCCATGCCGACGGAGGTTCCGAAATTGGTGTCGCTGGCGATGCCCGCCGTGTTGCTCTCGGCGAGCCAGTCGGCGTTCGACGGCGTGCCCGCGGCCCCGAGTCCTGCCGCGGAACCGTGCCAGACGAACCCGTGCCCTTCGTTCGCCTCACCGTCGTCGTAGCGCGGGGCGCCGGCGATGATGTCGGAGTAGCCGTCGCCGTTCACGTCCCCCGCGGAGGCCACCGACCAACCGAGCTCCGCGTTCGTTCGCCGCCCCTGCGCGGTCCAGTCGGGACTGGCGAGGGGCCCGCTCGGCGAGCCGAGGTAGACGAAGACGGCGCCTTCGTGGGTGTAACCGTTCGACCAGTGCGGAGCGCCCACGATGATGTCGCTGATCGTATCGCCGTTGACGTCGCCGGCGGCTGCCACGGAGCTCCCGTACCAGGCGGCTCGATCGGCTCCGTGAATCCACGACGGGGTGACCCTCAGACCCGAGGCGCTCCCGAAGTAAACGTACGCCCGCCCCCCCTCCGCAATGGGGTTGCCGTAGAAAGGCGCGCCGACGATCACGTCGCCGTACCCGTCGCCGTTGACGTCTCCCGCGGCCGCGACCGACCAGCCGTAATTCGCGCTGGCGAGGTTTGCCCCGTCGGACCAGGACGGGCTCGTGGCCAACGGGTCGATCCTGACCGGATAGCGGGCCTCGCGATCGTCCACGACGATGCGGATGCCGCGAACGCCGTCGCCAACCGACCCTTCGAACCACGCCGCCAACACCCGGCCCGCGGCGTCGGTGACCCGGAGATCCGCGTAGTGGACGACCTTCCGGCCGTCCGCCGTGGCGAAGTCGACCGAGAGCCGGTCTTCCGCGAATACCGGCCTCAGCGTGCCGGCGAGCGCCAGCTCGATGCGGAGCGGCCGGTCACTCTCGATCACCGCCGGCGGCGTCGAGATCGTGAATCCCTGCTCGATCCCCTTTCGGTCGTTCACGTACCATTCGGTCACGTCCCGCCGCGAGTAGTCGATGCGGTTCTCGTACGCCGAGAGCCGCGGCGCCTCCAGCTGCTGCATGGCCCCCTCTCGCCCCCAGGACACGGCGGAGAGCCCCCACTCCCACGACGACGCGCCCTCCCGGCGCGGAACGACGCGAATCCCCTCCGACGTGAAATAGATTCTGAAACCGTGCGCTCGATTCGGCGCTTGCCACGACGCCGGCTGCCCGGCGAGGGCCGGCCGATCCTGCCACGTGATGTCATACTCCGCTGCCTCGATGTCGTTCCGGACGGCGGCCCACCAGTTCTGGTTTGCGCCCGCCGGAAGCTGGAGTTCCTCGGCCACAGCAGCGCCGCCGGACAACGCGGCCGCGGCGGCAAACGAAACGATGGCGAAGCACGGGAGACGGCGGACGAACGGATGTGCTGTAGACATGGGTGCCCCCCTTGTACCGCGCCCGGATCCTTGGACACAAGTCTGACGTGTTGAACTGTTCGTTGAAGGCGCCAAATGTCGTTCGGCGCGGTTGGGCGGCGACGGCCGCGTGAAACGACTTCGTAGAATCGCTCTGGTTGAACGATCTCGTCCCGAGACGACTCGTAGCACCCCTGAGAATCGATCTGCGGTGGGTCAAGCGGCGATTCCCTCGGCGTAGGCGAGACGGGCCATGACCGGGCTCAGGTAGCCGAGTTTCTCGAGGCGCCAGTGCTGGTTGTACCGTTCCACGAACTCCACGACCGCCTTCCGAACCTCTTCGAGGTTGCGGAAGATCTTGCCGTTGAGCGCTTGCTCGCGCAGCGTGCGGTTGAATCGCTCCGCGACGCCATTGGTCTGGGGTTGCTCTACGAAGGCGAAGCTGGGCCGGATGCCCCAGAAGCACCAGGTCCCGCTTCCGTGACGGGCTCCAGCGCGGCCCCGGCGCCAGCGGCCCCGGCGCCGCGCCGTTGTTGGTGGGAGTGGAAGCTACGGTCGCCCTACGGGCTCCCTCCGCTTCCACTCCCACCAACAACCCAGATCCAGACCCGGAAGTCTTCGTCTTCATCGATCGCTTCATGCTCTCAGCCTCCTTGAATCACCGATTCTCCACGAATCCGTGTCCAAGAAAACCGGGTCCACTTCAGCTCGGGTTCTTGGTCGCTACGGGCACGACTCTGGATCCGGTCGCAGAAGCCAGTCCATGATCGCCGCTTGTCCGGCGCAGCCCGTGTTCCGTTGCGCGCGATAACCGATTGGCAACAACCCGGTCGAATTGCTGCCGATGACTAGGTAGTAGAAGCCAGCTCCCATCGCTGGGTTGTCGTTGTCGTTGTGATAATCCGTCAAGCTCGGAACGCTCCACGCCAGGCAGACATGGTCATACTCCCACGGACCGGCGTTCACTGATCCTCTGTAGACATTGTAGGTGTCCACAACGAGGTTCATGTTCCATCGGAGTAGAATCTTGTTGTCGAATCTCAGTCCCGTTACCTCTCCAGCGGCAGGAAGCCAGTTGCACGCTCCGGGACCACCGTACGCTCCCATGTCGTTCGGCTCTGACCCCCAAGATGGTGGAAAACAGGCATCGTTGTACTGACCGTCAGAGCAGCCGGCGTCAACACACGGCGAAAACGGCAACAACGCGACTGCATGGCTCTCGCAGTCAATTCGGGCAAACTGCGGGTCCAGGTTAATGTTGCCGAGGCCGGTGAAGCCGCCCTGAACGTCGGAGCAGGTGATCGTGACAGTCCCGCCGACTTGAGCGCCGTAAACGGGTGGAGGGCCCGTTGACGTGGGGTAATTGTAGTAGAGGATGCTGTTCTTTACGTTCACCGTTCCCCCCGCCCGATACAGCCCGGTCCGGTTGTTCAAAGCGAGCGTGTCGTTAACCAAGGAGACTGTACCTCCGTTCACGTACACGCCGCTACCCAACAGGTCCGGATCACAACCAGCATACGTGCTCACATTGCAGTTGATGACCGTATTCGTAATTGTGACTGTACCGGAAAACACATACAACCCACCGCCGTAACTCAGGCTGTGTGTAGTACTGCTGCAAGCAGCCGCACAGTTCGCGTACGTTGTATTGCCGG
Organism: Terriglobia bacterium; assembly: GCA_963699985.1. Lineage (GTDB taxonomy): Bacteria > Acidobacteriota > Polarisedimenticolia > Polarisedimenticolales > CAVOVZ01 > CAVOVZ01. The sequence goes on along the minus strand of CAVOVZ010000017.1, from coordinate 118,526 downwards.
TGAACTCTGAGGAATCGACATGAATATTGTCCCCTCCGGCGAAGCACACAGCTCCACCTCTTGCGACAGCGTCGCAACCTCCACCCGTGCAGCGCGAATCGACTCGGTTACCAACGAAACGAGTCCGCGATATGTCGCAGTCGCCGTTTTCCAGGTACAGGGCCCCGCCAAGGGGATCGACGTCTGCACGAGATGGATTGGCAGCGTTGTCCCGAAAAAACGAGTCTGCGATTGTTAGCCTCTTTCCAGCGTTCATTGTGGCGTGGATCGCGCCGCCGTGTCGCTTCGACGTGTTGTTCAAAAATATACAGCCCGTCAGGTTCATGTCGTTCGTCACGTTGACTGCGTTGATGCCACCCCCGTCACCTGTTCCAACTGTATTGCTGTTGTGACGCAGAGTGCAGTTGTCGAAGATGGGGCTCGCGCCGTCGGTGATAGAGACCCCACTGCTGTCTGATTTCTCGATGATGCAGTAGTTGAACTCTGAACCTTCTGGCTGGTTTGCGATGGTGATTCCAGCCCACGAACAGTAGGTGGGGCTTCCCGCTGTGAACTTGACTGGTTCCTCTCGGGACCCGAGACACTTGATCCACCCCAGAACATCAAGCTTGTAGTGTCCCTGGAAGATCACGATGACGCCGGGATCGATCGTGAGTTGACCCTCGCGAATATCGCCTTGGATACAGTACGGCGACCCTGCTTGTGTCCAGTGTTGGTTCACGTAAGTGCCGGCCGGCACGTAGGTTGTGCAGGGCGGAAGCGTAACCGCTTCCGCATCGACGATTGCGTCGACTCCAGATCGTGCGGCCTCGCCGTCTTCAGTCGAGAGCTCCGAGGTGACGATGGCGGCGTCCTGGGCACAGGTTGCGGCGTCCACGGGTGCGAGAAAGAGGAAGAGAGCGAAGCACCCTAGAACAATTCGAAGTGATGAGTGATCGCATAGATGTTCTGTGTGCATGTGTGTCTCCTTGTCACCTTCCAGTGAGATCGAAGATCGTGTCTTGCATTCCGTGTCTTGCATTCGGGGACGCCGAGAGGAGTCGGGATTGTGCCAGTTGTGAATCGATGGGTGCCCCCCTTCAATGCGACGAGTCTTGGTAGCGAACGCGTCAGGAGTTGCGTCGCCCGGGTACGGTTTCTCGTTGGCCACCAAGGAGGTCTTCGGCAGACGAGCCGTTTCGACATCGGGCCGGAGCACCGCGAGCTCGACATTGCCGCCTGACCTCACGACTCGAGTCGACCGCCCGCTCTCTTCCCGCGGGATCGATGAGAATCCCCTACCTCTCTCGGGCGCGTCTCTTTTGACTGAATACGGCGGGGAGAGCGCTCCTGCAATGATCCGAATGGATCATTCTCCTAGGGCGGGATGCTCATGCGTCCTGATCCAAACGGATCATTCTCGGCCTGCCGAGGGGACCACATGGCCCGTTGCGGACGGATCGCTGCAGAACCCGATAAACGTCGACGAATTCACCACGACGGCACCGGTTGCCTGGTTTGGACCGGCACCTGAGTCGATGCATCGGGGGCCGGGAACTACGGCGGGAACCGGAACGGGCCGTCGGGCTGAGGGCGTTCGCCCCGAGTGACCGGTCGCCCTCGAGAGCGGCCTAGGCGTCGACGAAACGCACGTCGCTCCTGGGGTAGTGCTTCCGGCTCAAGGTCCACAGGCGCAGACCCGTCGTCGCTGCCGCGGCGGCGACGAGCGCGTCGGCGATCTCTACGCCGTGTGACCGCGCGTACCGCGCCAGGTAGCTCCCAGCCCGCCGCCCGGTCGTCCCGTCGATCACGATGTCGCCCCTCGCGTGGAAGAACGACTCGGTCGCGGCCTCTTCTCCGGCCCGCAGGCCGTTGAGGATCTCCGCCACGACGATACCGCAGGTGAAGGTCGCTACGCTCCACTTCAGCGCCAAGGACGTGATGTCATTCCTGGGCCGCAAGCTCACCGAGCATTTCCAAGGTGACCTGGTGACGGATCGGTTCGATCCGCCGCTGCGGGGCCGTATTCCGGGCTGTCGGGTCAAACATCGGATGAAACAGAACTGGCTCGAGATGTACAACAAAGCCGGGTTCGTCCTCAGGGTCGAGACCGTGATCCACTCGCCTGAGGAGTACCGCGTGCGTCGTCGCGTCCGCCGCGGCCGTCGCCGCGTGACCGCATGGGTCCCTTTGAGGAAGAGCGTAACCTACCTCTTCGACTCAGCTCTTTGCCGCCGTGATGCGGGGGGAGCACGCGGTGCACGGCTTCATCAATCGGGATCTACGCGACGAGCTCGCCCTCGCGGGCGTGCGCCTGGCGGACGACCCCAAGAAATGCAGCGCCCAAGTCAGTCGCATGCTCCATCGTCTGCACGTTTACGCTCTCGTCGCCAAGATCCCGCGCTCTCGACGCTTACGCGTCACGCGCTTGGGCTACCGGGTCATGAGTTCGGCGCTCCGCATCCGACACACGGAATTTTGAACCCACTATGCCGATGCCGCTCGACCGGCTACACTCTTCTCTGCAAATCGCGGAGAACTGACGAAGAGAGAATTCATCCACTACACCTCGCCGGTTTTGACGGGCGCAGGGGGCCGGTCCCCGGACCCCCGAACCCGCACGGCTAACGGGCCGGAAGACCGGCCCATCAGCCAAGCGGGTCCTCATCCATCCTCGAGTGACACTGGTGGGTGGCGGGAAGGAACTGTGCCGATGCCCACCATGTCCGCTTCCCGATTCAGAAATCATGAAACGACCCGCGTGCGTCGCGTGCCGGTCCGCCGGCCTGCGACGCGCGCGGGGCGCCGGGGGCCGGCCCCCGGAAACTCCCCACAAACTCCCTGTTTCACGTTCGCATGCCCGCGACCTCACGAGCGCCCGCCGCCGATTCGCGTAGAATGTCTCGTTCGCCTCGATCGGCTCGCCCAGGGAGGGCTCCTCGGATGAAAAGGCTTCCGCGTCTCGGTTCCCTGCGCGCTCTCGCCATCGCGTGCGTGCTCGGCTCCTGGCTCGCCCCGCCCGTCGATGCGCGCGTCGAGATCACTCTCGACGCGGCGACGCTCACCGGGTTCCTGGGCGCCGTGACGGCGCCGACCGTGATTCTCCCGCTTCCCAGCGGGAACGAGATCGCGCTCAACATCCGCGACGTCCGCGTGACCGGCTTCGATGCCGCCGGGAAGAACGGTCGCGGGCAGGTGCTCGCTTCCCTGCGCGTCGGGATCCCGGCTCTCGGCCTCGACCTGCCGCTCACGACCCGGCTCTCGCTCGAGGTGGCCGAGGAGAAGGGCGGGAAAATGTGCGTGCTCCGCTTCGACAGGGTGGAGGTCCCGCTCCCTGTGACCGGACCTCTCGATATCGGCACGCTGCTTCCGGCCTATCGAGTTCCGGCGGAGGCGGATTGGCTTCTCCCGACGCGGGGGGGAGACGTGGGCGTCAAGAGCCGGCTCGTCGAGACCCGCGTGGGTGCCGAGGCGATCCGGCTCGGCTTCGACCTCGACATGTCTCCTCCGGCGCAGCGCGCGGCACCCCCCGCACGCGCGGGATCGGGTCGATAGGGCGGACTCCATCGTGAAGGCGGAACGAGAGCCGCGCGCATCCGCCGGATCCCGCAGGCTCGAGAGCGGGGCGTCATGAGCGCGCCGGATACGATCGAGAAGCTCCTCGCCAGACGAATTCTCGTCCTCGACGGCGCCATGGGGACGATGGTCCAGTCCTACAGGCTCGGGGAGGACGACTTTCGCGGCGAGCGCCTGCGCGATCATCCCCGCGACGTGCGGGGCTGCAACGATCTGCTGAGCCTCACCCGACCCGCAGTCATCGAGGAGATCCACCTCGCGTACCTGGACGCGGGCGCCGACATCATCGAGACGAACAGCTTCACCGCCACCGCGGTGTCGCTGGCCGACTACGGGCTCGAGACGCTCGCGTACGAGATCAACCGCGCCGCGGCCGAGATCGCGGTGCGCGCGGCCAGAGCGGTCACCGCGCGAACGCCGGAGCAGCCTCGCTTCGTGGCCGGCTCCATCGGCCCCACGAACCGCACGGCCTCGCTCTCCCCCGACGTGAACGACGCCGTCGCTGCGCGCGGTGACCTTCGACGAGCTCGAGGCGTCCTACCACGACGCGGTCCGCGGGCTCGTCGACGGCGGCGTGGACCTTCTGGTCCCGGAGACGACTTTCGACACTCCTGAATCTCAAGGCCGCGCTCCACGCCATCGCCCGGTTCTTCGACGAGGGGGGGCGCCGCGTGCCGGTGATCGCCTCCCTCACGATCACCGATCGGAGCGGCCGCACCCTCTCGGGCCAGACGCTCGAGGCGGCCCTCGTCTCGATCTCCCACGCGGACCTCCTGGGAGTCGGGCTGAACTGTGCGCTCGGAGCCGAGGAGATGCGCCCGTACATCGAGGAGCTGGCCGAGAAGACGCCGCTTTACGTCGCGTGCTACCCGAACGCGGGGCTACCGAACGCGTTCGGCGGGTACGACGAGACACCGGAGAGCACGGCGCGGCTCCTTGGGGAGTTCGCCCGCGAGGGTTGGCTCAACCTGGCCGGCGGCTGCTGCGGGACGACCCCGGCGCACATCCGTGCCATCGCGGAGGCGGTCCGCGGCGTGCCGCCGCGACGGCGCGCTTGCCCCTCCGGTCCAGTCGCGCTACAGCGGGCTCGAGCCGCTCACGATCCGCCCCGACACGAACTTCGTCCTGATCGGCGAGCGAACGAACGTCACCGGCTCGCGCCGCTTCGCGCGTCTCGTGCAGGCCGGCGAGTTCGAGCAGGCGCTCGAGGTGGCGCGAGACCAGGTCGCGGGAGGCGCGAACGTCCTCGACGTGAACATGGACGAGGGTCTGCTCGACTCCGAGCGGGCCATGACGACGTTCCTCAACCTGGTGGCCGGCGAGCCGGACATCGCCCGCCTGCCCATCATGGTGGACAGCTCCAGGTGGTCGGTGCTCGAGGCGGGGCTCAAGTGCATCCAGGGAAAAGCCATCGTCAACTCGATCAGCCTGAAGGAAGGCGAGGACGTCTTCCTCGACCATGCCCATCGCATCCGGCGCTTTGGCGCGGCGGTGGTCGTGATGGCCTTCGACGAGGAGGGCCAGGCCACCGAGGTCGACCGGAAGCTGGCCATCGCCACGCGGGCCTACCGTCTCCTCACCGAGAAGGCCGGATTCCCTCCCGAGGACGTCATCTTCGATCCGAACGTCCTCACCGTGGGCACGGGCATCGAGGAGCACGCCGGCTACGCCGTCGCGTTCATCGAGGCGGTGCGCAGGATCAAGGAGACGCTTCCGCACGCGCGAACCTCGGGAGGGATCAGCAACGTGTCGTTCGCGTTCCGCGGGAACGACACCGTCCGCGAGGCGATGCACGCCGCGTTCCTCTACCACGCGATCCGCGCGGGCCTGGACATGGGAATCGTGAACGCGGGACAGCTCGCGGTGTACGACGAGATCCCGAAGGACCTCCTGGAGCGCGTCGAGGACGTGCTGCTCGACCGCCGGCCGGACGCCACGGAGCGGCTCGTGGCGTTCGCCGAGTCGGTGCAGCGCGAAGGGAAGGTCCGAGAGCGAGACGAGGAGTGGCGCGCCGGTACGGTGGAGGAGCGTCTGGCTCACGCGCTGGTCCAGGGAATCGCCGACCACGTCGAGGCGGACGTGGAGGAGGCTCTCCGAAAGTACGCTCGCCCCCTGGACGTGATCGAAGGGCCGCTCATGGCGGGCATGAACGTCGTCGGCGACCTGTTCGGCGCGGGGAAGATGTTCCTCCCGCAGGTGGTCAAGAGCGCGCGCGTCATGAAAAAGGCGGTGGCCCGGCTCGAGCCGTACATGGAGGAGGAGAAGAGAGCCGCCGCCGGCTCGGCCCGCCGCCAGACGCGCATCGTGCTCGCGACGGTGAAGGGGGACGTGCACGACATCGGCAAGAACATCGTCGGGGTCGTGCTGGGATGCAACAACTACGACGTCGTCGACCTGGGGGTGATGGTGTCCGCCGAGACGATCCTCAGGACCGCGCGCGAGACCCAGGCGAGCCTCGTGGGCCTGTCGGGACTGATCACCCCGTCCCTCGACGAGATGGTCCACGTGGCGCGCGAGATGGAGCGGCAGGCCTTCACGGTCCCTCTGCTCATCGGCGGCGCCACGACCAGCAAGAAGCACACCGCGGTCAAGATCGCACCCGAGTACTCCGGAGCCGTGGTCCACGTCCTGGACGCCTCGCGCGCGGTGGAGGTGGCCGGGAATCTCGTGAGCCCGTCGGCGCGCGAAGCGTTCGCGCGGGCGAACCGGGACGATCAGGACTCGCTGCGCCGGGCCTTCGCCCACGCTTCGGCGGAGCCGCTCGTCCCGTACGAGCAGGCGGTCGCGCGGAAGCCCGATCTCTCCTGGGACCCGTCCATGGTCGCGCGGCCGTCTTTTCTCGGCGCGCGCGCGCTCGACTCTTTCCCCCTCTCGGAGATCGTCCCGTACATCGACTGGACGCCGTTCTTCCACGCATGGGAGCTGCGCGGCGTGTACCCGCGGATCCTCGACCATCCGGAGTGGGGGAAGGCGGCCCGCGAGCTCTTCGAGAACGGCCGCCGCATGCTCGACGAGATCGTCGCATCGGGGCTTCTCCAGGCGAACGGCGTGTACGGTTTCTTCCCCGCGGCGTCGGTCGGAGACGACATCGTGGTGTTCGAGGACGACGGGCGGACCCGCGAGCGGGCGCGCCTGCACACGCTGCGGCAGCAGCGCGCCAGGGCCGACGGGAAGCCTCTCCTCGCCCTCGCCGATTTCGTCGCCGCTCGCGAGTCGGGGATCGACGACTACGTGGGCGCCTTTGCCGTCACCGCGGGGATCGGCGCCGACGCGCTCGCCGCCCGTTTCGAGCGGGACCACGACGACTACCGCGCGATCCTGGTCAAGGCCCTGGCCGACCGCCTCGCCGAGGCGTTCGCCGAGTGCCTGCACGCCCGGGTCCGTCGCGAGTGGGGATACGGCCGCGACGAGTCGCTGACGATTCAGGACCTGATCAAGGAGCGGTACCGCGGGATCCGCCCCGCGCCCGGCTATCCGGCGCTTCCCGACCACACCGAGAAGCGGACCCTCTTCGCTCTTCTCGACGCCGAGTCGAGCGCCGGCATCTCGGCTCACCGAGAGCTGCGCCATGCACCCCGCGGCATCCGTGAGCGGGATCTACCTTGCGCACCCCGAGGCGCGGTACTTCGCGGTGGGGACGATCGGCCGGGATCAGCTCGAGCGCTACGCGGCGCGCAAGCGAATGGCGCTCGAGGAAGCAGAGCGCTGGCTGTCGCCGAATCTGGCGTGACGCTCCGAGGCACGCTCCCGGCCTCCGACCCCGCGTACGGTGCAGACCGGCCTGCACGTCGGGCAGGTCTTCATCGTTTCGGTGACGCCCCGGGGCGTCGGGGACATCTGGTCTGCAAATCCGGGGGCTCCGCCCCCGCGCCCCTGGCTCCCGTGAGAAATGCACGCCGGCAGACCGGCGTCCATTTCCCGCGGGATGTTTTCATGATTCCAGCGTGACACGCCGTGGCTTCACGGGAGAACGTCCCCGAGTTCGTAACCGGAGCCACGAAGACCGCGTCGCGCGGGCCGTCCTCACTTCTTCTCGGACGCTTCCTCCTCGGCCTTTTCCTTCGCAATCGGCGCGTACCAGAGCGTCACCGGGCCGCCCGCCGCATCCTCCACGGCGATCTCCTGGCAGCCGGAAGCGCACGTGCAGACGGTGACGTTGGCGACGTCAGGCTCCTCGACCGAGAGCCGGAAGCGACCCTCGCCGTCGGTATTCACCCGCGAGTAGCCGCGTGGCTCGTCCTGCTCCGCGTCCGCCGTCTCGCCCGCGCCGTCACCGGCGACCCGACCGATGTGGGCGGGAGAATCTCCGGCGGCGCGCAGAAGCTCCGACGCGACGCAGGCGCCGACGATCGGCTTGCCGTCCACGCCCAGCACCATCCCCTCGAGAACGTGCGCGGGCAAGTCGAGATCGAGACGCGCTCCGGAATCTCCGGCGACATACGCGGGCATCACGAGGCTCTCCGTGCCGAGGTTCACGGTGAGGGTGGCGCGGCCGGGGCGAACGCCGACCAGCCGGTACCTGCCCTCCTCGTCGCTCGTGGTGCTCTGGAGCAGGTACTCCTCCGCGCGCAAGCCTTTCGCACCTCCCAGCGGCTGGTGCAGCGAGATGTCCGCGCCCACGACCGGCTCGCCGCCGCGCGCGAGCGCCCCTTCGAGAGCAGCAGATCCGATCCGGAAATCGAGGCGACCGGTCTCGCCGGCGCGAACGGTCGTCTTCTTCCGCTCGACGTCGCCGGAGGTCCCCAGCGCCTGTCGCTGGATCCCGGCGTCGCCCGACGGAACACGATCGAGACGGTACCGGCCTCCGGCGCCGGTCGTCGCCGTGACACCCGGCCAGTCGGTCGCCAGGCGGACGCCGGCGACGGGACGCCCGTCGGAGTCCGACACTGTCCCCTCGATCGAGCCGCCGTCCTCGAGGACGACCACGGCGTCGCGCTCCGCTCCGGGCCTCAGCTCTTTCACTGCCGGAGCGAACGAAGGGTGCTGCACCACGAGCCGGGTCGTACCCGGATCGAGCCCCTCGAGGACGAATCGCCCCTGCTCGTCGGTGATCGCGAGTCCGAGCCGCGCGCCCACCACCGGATTCCCTCTCCCGTCACGCACCTCGCCGCGGACGGCAGGGCCCCGTGAGCCGATGCGGACCGCGACGGCCGAGGCCTCGCGTCCGGGCGAGAGGTCCGCCTCCGCACGCCCTTCGCTCAGGCCCGGCGCGTGCACGCGGATCTCCACCGGTCCACCCGCGGGAATGTTCTCCAGCGTGAAGGCGCCCGTCGCGGGATCGACCGGCGCGCTGGCGGCGAGTCCTCCGTTCGCGTCGAACGCCGGGTGCTCCTTTCTGGGGAACGCCGACGCTCGCGCGGCCGCGGGCAGCGCGCCGCTCTCCACGCTCACCACTCCGGAGATTCGAGCGGTCGCCTCGAGCGCGAACGTCCCGCCGGTCGTGGGCACCGCGATCCGATGGAAGCTCTTCGGAGTCCAGCCGCTCTTCGGCTTCGCGAGGAGGTCCACCGCCGCACCGCTCGGAAGGCCCGCGACGCGGAACCCGCCCTTCTCGTCGGTCACCGTGCGGCGGAGGATCTTCCGTGCGCCTCCGCTCTCCTGAACTCGGACCTCCGCCGCCGCCACCGGCGCTCCGTCACTTCCGAGCAGCCGGCCTTCGATCGCGGCCGCGGCACGCGCCCGCAGCGTGCCGAGGTCGCTCTGCTGCGAGGCCTTCACCAGGACTCCGTCACGGACCATCGTCAGGTGCTCCGCAGGCTCGATCTCGACGCGCCATGGGCCTGCGGCGAGCCCGTCGGCGCGGAACGATCCTGAGGCGTCGGTCGCCGCGGGGACGCTCGTCCCTCGCAGGCGGTCCTTGAGCGTGATCTTCGCGCTGGCGACCGGCATGCCTCCGATGTCGAGCACCCGTCCGGCGATGGAGCCCGCTGGACTCAGCACCCAGGTCGGCGCCCCCGCGGAGGCGAGGTCGAGCATCTGGCCGTCGATCGAGGAGTGGCCCGGCGCGTTCACGCTCAGGCGGTACTGCCCCATCGGGAGGTCCGGGAACGACACGCTCCCGTCCCCCGCCGCCGGAACGCAAAGCGGCCCGCCGAAGAGCGAGGCCGGCTGGAAGCCGGCGGCGACCGTCGCGCTGTGAGCAACCGGCGACGACAGGCACGCGCGCGCCGATCCGACCGGACGTCCCGACGCGTCCACGACGCGCCCCTCGAGGGCGGTTCCGGCGAGAAGCGCAGCGTACTGCGACACCACGCCGCCCCCCGGCAAGAGCGCGATCGTCTCGGCACGGGAGTCGACGAAACCTCTCGCGCCGACCCGCGCCCGGTATCGTCCCGGTGGAAGGCCCGTCCACTCGATCCATCCCTGAGCGTCCGCGATGCCGGGGCGGAAAGCTCCCTCGGCATCGACGGGGGCGATCTCGGCCATCGCGCCGGCGATCGGCTGGGATGTGGAGGCCGCGAAAACATGAACGCGAAGGGTCGCGCCGGGCGCCGGCACGGACGTCGCGGCAAAGGCTGCGGGAACCACGGTGACGAGCGCCAGAGCGCCCGCGAGACAGCTTCTCGGCGAAACGGTCATGGCCCACCTCTCGGTTGTGTATTCAGTCGCGGGAAGAATGGTGCATCGGGTCCGCGAGGCGCGCAACCCCCGAGACTCGTCGGTGCGCCTGCGCGTCACTTCTCGACCGCCACCCGCTGCGAGCCGAACCCTTGACGAACGGCTCGGATCGGCCAATCGTTGTCGTCGCCGGACGACACGCCATGCCGACACAGCGAGAACCTGCCGCCGCCTCGCAGCTCCCCGACCGGAGCGTGTGGCTCGTCGTCTTCGGCGTCCTCGAGCTCCTCGTGGCGCTGGGTCTCGTCGGCCTCGCCGGCGTCGCGACGCTCGGCGCGGCGCTGGTCCGCTCGGGTGCCATCGAGGGCGCGCCCGTCATCGACGCGCGCGTGCTGCTGCCTTCCCTCGGCTTCTACGTCCTGCTCGCGGCGTTCTTCGTCACGACCGGGATCGGGACGATCCGGAAACGCCGCTGGGCGCGGACGCTCTCGCTCGCCGCCTCGTGGCTCTGGCTCGCCACCGGCGTGCTCGGCTTCTTCCTGTGGCTCGTCATGCTGCGCGGCGTCGGCACCCTCTCCGACTCCGCCGACGGCAGCCTCCCCGACGTCCTGGCCAGCCCGGTGCTCCGCGTTTTCCTGACCTCGATCCTCGCCGCCGTGTACGTCGTCATCCCCGTGGTGTTCGTCCTGTTCTTCCGGAGCGGGAGCGTCCGGGCAACGGTCGAGCGCCACGACACGTCCGTCGCCTGGACCGACCGGGTCCCCGCACCCGTTCTGTCCATGGTCGTGACTCTCGTGCTGGGGGCGGTCACCTGTCTCGTGGTCGCGCCGATGGCCTCCGCTCCCCGTCTTCGGTTTCGCCGCGCGAGGCGCCGCAGGCGCGGTCGCCTGGATCGTCTCCGGCGCGCTCCTGATCTGGCTCGCGTACGCCTTCTACCGACTGAGGCCTGCGGCCTGGTGGGGGGCGCTCGCGCTCACCATCCTCGGCACCGCGTCGTTCGTCCTCACGGTGATCCGCGTCGATCCCAGCGAACTGTGGACCGCCGGCGGCATGGGGGAGGATTCCTCCGGGTCCATGGCCGCGCCGGTCCCGGGAATGGAGAGCCCGGCGTTCCTGATCGCCTCGGCGGTGCTTTCCGCGATCGCGCTCGTGGGGTACCTGCTGTACACGCGCCGGTTCTTCCGCGCCGCCACCGCCCCCGTCGCGGAGGCCGACGCAGCGCCCACGGCTCCTCCCGGCGGCTCGCCCCCGCCGTCAGGCTCCCCAGCCCTCTGAGGCGCGCGTGAACGAACAGATTCCTCCATCTTTCGGCGCCAGGCCGTCCCTCCGGCAGGCGTCGACTCTTTGGATCTGCGCCGGGCTCGTCGCGCTCGTTGCGGTTTCATTCGGGCCCGTCGCGCATCACGGATTCGTGAACCTCGACGACGAGGCGTACATCGTCGACAACCCGTACGTGGAACACGGGCTGACCCCGGCCGGAATCGGTTGGGCGCTCACGAGCTTCTACGAGGGAAACTGGCATCCGCTCACGTGGATGTCCCACATGCTCGACGTCTCGCTGTTCGGAATGGCCCCGGGCCCGCACCATCTGGTGAGCGTGATCCTCCACGCGCTGAGCGCGGCGATCCTCTTCCTGGCCCTCTTCTCCATGAGCGGCGACCGCTGGCCGAGCACGTTCACGGCGGCGCTCTTCGCCGTGCATCCCCTGCGAGTGGAATCCGTGGCCTGGGCGGCCGAGCGCAAGGACGTTCTCGGCGGCTTCTTCTGGATGCTGACGCTGCTGAGCTACGCCGCCTACGCGAAGCGCCCATCCGCGGTCCGGTATGCGCTCGTCGTGCTCTCGCTCGCGCTGGGCCTCATGTCGAAGCCGATGCTCGTGACGCTCCCTTTCGTGCTGATCCTCGTCGACCTGTGGCCGATCGGCCGCTTCGTCCCGTGGCGGGTGGGGCGGCGAGAGGTTCTCGAGAAGCTGCCTCTCCTCGGGCTGTCGGCGGTGTCGAGCGCGATCACGCTGACGGCCCAGACCCGCGCCGGTGTCGTCGTGCCGACGGACGCGCTTCCGCTTGGATCGCGTCTCGCGGGCGCGGCGGTGACCTACTTGGCGTACCTGCGGAAGGCGATCTGGCCGGTGGATCTGGCGGTTTTCTACCCGGTCTCGCCGGCGTCCCTCACGGGGCTCGAGCCGGCTCTCTGCGCGATCGCCTTGGTCGCGGTCAGTTTCCTGGCGATCCGATTTGCCCGGCGTCGACCGCACTTGACCGTCGGGTGGTTCTGGTACCTGGGGACTTTGGTTCCGGTGATCGGCCTGGTGCAGGTCGGCGCCCAGGCCATGGCCGACCGGTACACCTACGTGCCTCTCGTCGGGATCATCCTCATCGTCGCCTGGGGGGCGCGAGACCTCGCAGCGCGCTGGCCGATCGGGAAGGCGGTTCTCGTCGCGCTGGCATGCGCCGCGGTCCTGGCCTGTGTCGTCATGACGCGGCACCAGGTCTCCTCGTGGCGAGACAGCCGCGCGCTGTTCGAGCATGCGCTTCAGGTGTCTCCGGACAACTTCGTCGCCCACAACGGCCTGGGAATCGTCTCCGTCGGGGACGGTGACCTCGCCCGGGCGGCCGCGCACTTCGAGAGCGCGCTCCGCGCGAAGCCGGACTACGCGTTCGCCCTCAACAACCTGGGCGGAGTCCTCGCGAGACAGGGGAAGCTCGCGGACGCCGCGACCCGGTTCCGGGAAGCGCTCCGCATCCAGCCGACCTACGTGGACGCCCGCTTCAACCTCGGCCTCGTGCTGGAGAGCCAGGGGGACCGGACGCGGGCTGCCGCCGAGTACGAGGAGGTCCTGCGCATCGAGTCCGGCTCTCTCTCCGCGCGAACGGCGCTCGAGAGGGTCCGGAAACAACAGGCGGGGCGCCCCTGACTCTCGGTTCCCGTTCGTCCACCCTCCTGCGACGAGCGGGACGCCCCGCGCCGCGCGTCGAACGGCCACAGCCCCGCGAAACACGGGATACGGATCACGGGCAGGGGAACGTATTGGGGCCGGCTTCGCCGACGTCCCTCACGGGGCTCGAGCCGACTCTCTGCGCGATCGCCCTGGTTGCGGTCGGTTTCCTGGCGATCCGATTTGCCCGGCGTCGACCGTACCTGACGGTGGGGTGTTTCTGGTACCTGGGGACCCTCGTTCCGGTGATCGGTCTGGTGCAGGTCGGCGGCCAGGCCATGGCCGACCGGCACACCTACGTGCCTCTCGTCGGGAGCGTCCGACGCGCAGCCGGGCGGCGCCCGCTTTTGGGGGCAGCGTCGTATGCAACGGTGCTCACGAAACCGCCGATGGGGTGTCTCGATGTCCGAAGGAGCAGGAGTGGAGCCGACCGACTCGATGCTGGTCACGGAGATTCGGGCCGGCTCCGCCCCCGCCTTCGGGGAGCTGATGCGCCGGCACCGACGGCTCGCCTACCGAATCGCTTACGGGCTCACCCGAAACCCGGACAGTGCCATGGAACTCGTGCAGGACACGTTTCTCGAGGTCCACGAGCGAATCGCGGAGTGGAGAGGCGACGGGGAAGTGAAGAACGGGATCGCGCGCATCGCCGCCCACGAGGCCATGAACTGCGCCTGGTCGGCACGGCGTCGGAAGATCCGCGAGCTGAACCCTCTGGCCACCCGGATCGGCGAGCCGCCTCAGCACGAGACCTTGGTCCGCCGGGAGTCCCCGATGACGCGCTCCATCGTTCCCTGGCGTCCCTGCCGCCGCGGCAGCGCCTCGCCGTCGTCCTGCGCTACTTCCAGGACCTGTCGGCGCGCGAGATCGCCGCCGTCCTCGAGTGCAGCGAAGAGACCGCCCGCAACACCCTCTTCCGCAGCCTCCGAAAGCTGCGGTCCGTTCTCACGTCGTCCGAGGAGGCGCTTCCGTGAACGAGTGCATGCGGTTCGAATCGATGCTCGAAGCCGAGATCGCCGGCGAGATCCAGCTCTCGGAGGCCGACGCGCTCCGCGCCCACTGCGAGACGTGCGAATCCTGCGCGAGCCTCCTCGCAATGCACGACGACTTGGTGCGGCTCGGCTCCGGCGCCGATGAGCCGTCCGAGGCCGAGATCGAGGCCGTCACCGCCCGAGTACTCGCGCAGTCCGCGCGCTGGCGGGCGGCCGCCCGCCGGCCGCGCGCGGTACCCGCACGGCACCACCCACGTGAGCGTCGTGGAGCCGATGGGCTCGGAGCTGACCCGCGAGGTGATCGTCCACGCGATCCTCGACCGGTCGAGCACGGGGGGCAGGCTGAGCGCTCTCTCGTACGCCGGCGCTTCCGTCGAGCCCAAGGTACGGGAGGCCACGGTCCTGTCCATGCGGAGCGATCCGAACCTGGCGTTCCGGCTCAAGGCACTCGAGCTGCTCTCCGATCATCTCGATCAGCCTGACGGATTCCTGAAGACCATGGGAGGTTCCGTGACCTTCGAGAACGTCGTCGGCGACGTCCGGGGGAGCTCCATGGGCGGAAACGTCCGTTACAAGAACGTCCGGTCGCGGGGCGGGCGCGTCGTGTCGCCGGAGCGCACGGGAGGAGGAGTCGACGATGCGGTCCCGGACACCGTGCAGATCTCTACCATGGGCGGCGAAGTGAAAGTCGAGGAAGCGCCCGAAGGGGCGGACCTGCACACCATGGGAGGTAACATCCAGGTCCGCGGCGCCCGTCGCTTCGTGCGTGCCAAGACCATGGGTGGGAGCATCGACATCGACTCCATCGACGGGTGGGTCCAGGCGACGACCATGGGAGGCAACATCGAGGTCCACGTCACCGGGCAGGGCGGCGAGGTAGACCTGACCTCCATGGCAGGCGACATCGAGCTCGCCGTCCCGGCAGGTTTCGGAATGGACCTGGATCTCGAGATTGCCTTCACGCGTAACAGCGGAAAGGAATTCAAGATCACGGCACCGGGCGGTCTGAAGCAGTCGGTGACCTCCGACTGGGACCACGATCACGGCACTCCCCGCAAGTACATCCGCATGTCGGGGGTCGTGAATGACGGCGGCCACGCCGTGAAGGTGCGTACGGTCAACGGCAACGTCACGGTGAGAGAAGGCCTCTGAGAATCCGAGGACTTCGGCGCCGATCGCGATCAAGGACTCTCTCCGGACCTCGAGTCGCCGGCTGAGGACCCCGTCCAGGGATCCGGAGAGGATTTGTGTTCGTGCGGATCGATGTCGGGCGAATGCTCCGGGTCGTCGGGGCTCGCGGGGAACCCCGGCGGGGTCGACCTGTTGCCTCATCCCACACATCGACGGCCGCGGTCCGCGCGAACACGGGTGTCCGACGGCAGCATGTCGAGAAACCGCGGCGAGCCGTCCTAATTCTCCCCCAGTTTCTCCCGCACGCTCCGCACCATCGCGTCTCCGCTCACCGGTCGGTCCGTCCGAGTGCTCACCTTGAGATGCGTCGACACCCGCGGGGCGCCCATTGCGTGCACCGTCTCGACGCACTTCCGGATCGCATCGAACACCGTCGACCACTCCCCTTCCACGTTGGTCCCGTGCGCGTGAAGCTGCGGGCTGAGCCCCGCCTCTTCCAAGATCCGCTCGCACGCCACCACGTACTTCGACAGCGACAGTTCGGTGCCCAGCGGAATGACGCTGATCATGACGCTCGCCTTCATGGAATCACCTCCCCTGTGGGGCCATTGTAGAGTCCCCCGAGGACGCTCGTCGGCAACGTTGCGCGGCCGGAGCGGCGGGCGTACGACAGAGAAAGCGACGCGGCGATGCGCCCGATGGCAGTCCGCGGGAGGTCACGGGAGGGAGGCGGAGCCCGGGGCGGACGGCTCGCCGCCCGCCCCGACTCGCGATCACGGGCCGAATGCCCCTCTTCCTACCGGAATTGCGCTCTCAGTCCGTGGAAGCTCGGGTCCTTGGCGCCATCGCCGCCCGTTCCGACCACGCGCACGAAGACGTCCGCGCGCGCGTTCGCGTGAATCTGCCCCCAGGATCCCGCCGCGACGGGCGGCGGGCTCGCGGACGCCAGGGCCAGATCGGCGATCGTGCTTCCGTTCTCCAGGTCGTACCACGTCGTCGCCCGTGCATCGAACGCGTACTGGAGGCGGAGCTTGGCCGAGCTCGCTGAGACCGCGCCCTGGGCGCACTCGATCCGGAATTGCGTGAAGCGCGACAGATCCACCTTCACGCGCCGCGTGGTGGTGCCGAAGACCTCCGTGACGGCGGCCGGCATGTTCGACCATGCGGTGGCGGACGTGCTGGGAACCACGAGGAAGACGACGTCCGTCGGCGCGGTGGGGATCAGGTTCGTGGGATCCGTCAGGTTCTTGTTCGTGAGCGCTTGCGCCCCGGTCAGCGTGACGAGCGAGGAGGGAAACGTGTTGGTCGCCGCCGTGAGATCCTTGTTCGAAAGGGCCTGCGCGCCCGTCGGGGTCACGACGCCTCCGCCGCAATCCCACGCACCGTTCATTCGCGTCGCAACGGCGCCGGTGCCGCCGCCGGCGCAAGGGGAGGTCCACGGCCGGCAGTCGGAGCAGTACGACTGGTGTCCGCTGGCCAGGTCCACGGTCGCGTCGAGATCGCTCTTCGTCATGGACGTGTAGCCGATGCCCGACGCCAGACCGCGGCAGATGCCCTGCCCGGCGTCTGTGAGGCACGCGTTCTGGAACGAGACGAGCCGGTTGTAGTTCCCGTATCCGTTCCCGGCGAGCACGATCGGATCCCAGCCGCCCGCGGGCGAGGCCGGAAAGTACCCGGCCCGGTTCTTCATGCCGAACTCGACGCCGCTCACGACGATCCGCGAGTCGCGGCCGGTCGCGCTCGGCGGCTGCGGGCTCGCCCTGAAGTGAAGGACTGGATTGCCCGCGCACGTCGTCGGGGGGCAGTTCGAGGATCCGGGCGTGCACGTCCAGCCGCCGAAGGCGATCTTCTCGATCGAGAACGGTCCGAGGCCGGTGTACTCGACGATCTTGCAGTCCGCGTCCAAGAAGTCCGTCGCGAAGCGCCCTCCCGTCACGTGAATCGGGTTCCACGCGCTGCTGTTCCCGATGGAATTCTTCAGGAAGTGCCCGCAGCCCTCGGCGTTTGGGTCCACGATGTGCACCGCGCCGCCGGAACCCGATTGCTGCAGGTAGAACTGCGTCTCGAAGCCCCACGCGGCCCCCCCGATGCTCGTGAACGACCCCGATACCATGTGAACGTAGTAGGTCCCGGGACAGCGGCTTCCCGTCCCGCACTCGGCCGATGCATACACGTCGTAGAAAGACTGCCGATGGGCGTTCTGGCCCTCCAGGTAGATTCCGGCGGATGAGACGTTTCCGAACTGGGAGTCGCGGATGACGTTGCCGTCGTTCCCGACGTCACCTCCCGGGCCCGGGGCGATCTTCACGCCGTACTGCAACCCTCCCGCGTTCGTCCCGTCCACCTTCACGTGCTCGACGACGTTCGAGTGGCCCTGCGGCGTGTTGTTCGCGTTCGTGATCAGGAACGCGGTATCGAGCGGCGCGCTCGAGGAGGACCGGATCGTCATGTTCTCGATCTTGAAGCCCTGGGCGTCGGCGATCTTCCACATCGGGATCCCGGCCGGGCCGGCCCAGGTGAAGTGGGCGTCGTTCCCGGCGACCACGCCGCCGAAAATGTCCTGGATCACCAGAGTTCCCGTGATGCGGTAGTTCGCGGTCGGCGCGCCCTCGACGGCCCCCATGAAGTTGATCGACTCTCCCGAGGGACCCGTCATGTAGAAGAGCCCGCGCGCAGCGTTGATGGCGTCCTGCCAGCACGAGGTGTCGTCCGCGACGCCGTCGCCGACGCAGCCACAGTACTCCGGATGGATGACGAGCGGAGGATTCTCCGGAAACTCGCAGACGGCGGAGGCGTTCGATCCGAGCAGCGCCAGGCAGACCGAAATGGTGATGAAGAAACCAAGGTGTTTCATGATGACTCCCCCCTCGACACGCGGGCGCGCATCGACCTGATGCGCGGCACCGCGGCCTCGTGCGCCGATTCTAAACGAGACGGAGCGCTACTCTTCGGCGGGCCCCCGTGCGAATTTCGACAAACACGGTCGTAATTCGAGAGCGGATGCATCCCTCGCCGAAACTCGATCCGCGTGTCCAACCGGCGGCTCGGAGCTGCGGGGTCGCCGAGAAGGAGGCTGCCTCGGAGCTCCTACCGGAGCGCGTGCGCGGCGGCGGCGATTCGACGCGCGGCCTCGTCCACTTCTTCGGCGCTCGTGGGCCGTCCCACCGTGAGACGCAGCGTGCACAGGGCCATCTCCGCCGGAATGCCCATCGCGAGGAGAGCCTTCGACGGGGACTCAGCACCTGCATGACACGCGGCCCCCGCGGAGGCGGCCACTCCATCGAGTCGAGACAGCAGCGTGTTCGCCCGCACTCGAGGGATCAGGAGGGACAGCGTGTTCGGGAGACGCTCCGAGCCGGCGCCGTGGATCACGACGTCGGGCAGCAGGGCCCGGAGGCCGCGCTCGAGCCGCTCCCGCAGCGCGAGCAGATGCGCGGGTCTCTCACTTTCCTCTCGCGCCGCGAGGGAGCACGCCGCTCCCAGCGCGACGGCGAGCGGAACGCTCTCGGTACCCGAGCGTCGCCCCCCCTCGTGGCCCGCGCCCCGGAGGAACGGCGCGAACGGGGTTCCGCGTCGCAGGTACAACGCCCCGACCCCCTTGGGAGCGTAGAGCTTGTGCCCGGCCACCGTCAGCGCGTCCACACCGAGTTCGTCGACCCGGACGGGGATCTTCCCCGCGGACTGCGCCGCGTCGGTGTGGACCACGATCCCGCGCTCCCGGGCGCGGCGCGCCACCTCGGCGACCGGCTGCACGACACCGGTCTCGTTCTGAGCGTGCATGAGCGACGCGAGAACCGTATCCGAGCGAAATGCCGCGGCGAACGCGGTGGGATCGACCCGCCCGTCGGAGCCCACCGGTACGCGCGTGACGCTCCAGCCTCGAGTCTCGAGGGCCCGGCACGGCTCGTCCACCGCAGCGTGCTCCACGCACGAGACGACGAGGTGGCGCCCGTGAGCTTGCCGGGCCTCCGCAATCCCGATCATCGCCGCGTTGTCCGACTCGGTGCCTCCACTCGTGAAGATCACCTCGTCCGCGGCGCACCCCAGCATCCGAGCGACTTCCTGTCGCGCCTCGTCGAGGGCCCGCCGTGCCGCGATCCCGTAGGGGTGGCTGGACGACGGGTTTCCCCAGAGATCCCGCAGCGCCGGCACCATCGCAGCGAGCACCTCCTCGGCCACCGGCGTAGTGGCGTTGTAGTCCAGATAGATCGGCTCCATCACGCGTGCCCTTTCTGAACGTCGGGAGTTTCGGGGACAGCAACCGAAACTCGATTCGGGGGACAGTCTGCCATGACGCCCAGGGGCGTCACCCTGAAATCATGAAAACATCCCTTGGGAAATGCATGCCGGTCTGCCGGCGTGCATTTCCCAAGGGAGCCGGGGGCGCGGGGGCGGAGCCCCCGGATTTGCATGCCGGCAACCGAAACTCGCGCGACCGCTGGCACTTCAGTCCACGGGTCGCTCCGCGAGTTTCGGTTGCTGTCCCCGAAATTCCCGACATGCGGTTGCTGTTCACAATCCCCACCGCATAATACCCTTCATGTCGGACATCGAGCGACTGGGAATCACGCCGATCTACAAGGGCCGCATCGTCGACCTGTCGGTGGAGCGCGTGCGCCTGCCGAACGGGAGCGCCTGCGACCTCGAGATCATTCGCCATCCCGGCGCCTCCGCGGTGGTTCCCGTCGACGCTGACGGCAGCGTGCTGCTCGTGCGCCAGTACCGCCACGCGACGGGAGGCTGGCTGCTGGAGGTGCCCGCGGGAAAGCTCGACTGCGGGGAAGCTCCCGAGGTCTGCGCCTTCCGCGAGGTGGAGGAGGAGACGGGCCGGCGCCCGCGCCGCCTGGTGCCGATGGGCTGGATCTGGACCACGCCGGGCTTCACCGACGAGAAGATCTGGCTCTACCTCGCCACCGAGCTCGAGCAAGGGCGCCAGGACTTGCAGGCGGACGAGGCCCTCACGGTGGAGCGCGTCCGACTCTCCGAAGCCGTGGCGATGGCGCTTCGCGGCGAGATCCAGGACGGGAAGTCCGTCTGCGCGCTCCTGCGCGTCCCGCATTTCCTCGCCGGGTCAACGAGCGCCAAGCCCGATTCGAAATAGCCGGCAGGCGCTCTCGGACGTCGTCTCCGCGACCATCTCCTCCGAGATTCCCTTCAGCTCGGCGACGGTCCTCAGCGCGATCCGGAGATTCGCGGGCTCGTTTCGCTCGGTCGACGATGGGCCGAGGACGGGACTGTCCGTCTCGAGGAGCAGGGACGAAAGCGGAAGCCTCCGGACCATCTTCTGCTTTTGTTGCGAGCGGACGACGGACGGGGGAACGGAAAAGAGGTAGCCGGCCTCGACTCCCGCGAGCGCCGATGCCGCCTTCCCGTCGAAAGCATGCAACACCACGCGTCGGGCGCCGCGGTCGATCAGGAACGATACCGACTCGCGCCCCGCGGATCGCGAGTGCACGTTCAACGGAAGATCGAGCTCCCGCGAGAGCGCGACGAACCGACCGAAGATCCGCCGCTGCAACTCGACGTCAGCTGCTTCGCGCACCTTGACCCGGTCGAGGCCCACTTCGCCGATGGCGGAGATTTCCTCGCGGTGCGCGCGGATCCACGCCTCCATCCGGGCCGCCTGCTCCTCGTCGAGGATCGTCGGGAAGAGACCCGCGCACGGCAGCACCATGCCGGGGTGCGCCCGGGCCAGCTCGAGATTGCGGCGCGCGTCGTCGAGCGTCTCTCCCACCGCGACGATCGCCGCGATGCCGGCTTCGCGCGCTCGTTCGAGCACGGAGTCGAGATCCGCCTCGAACGCCGGGTCGCAGAGATGGGCGTGAACGTCGACGAGCGGCACGGTGAGTGGATCTCCCGAACCGGTAAGGGAACAATTGTATCAACGGCTCCGCGGGGTCCATCGCGAAAAAGAAACGGCCTCGACCCGAAGGTCGAGGCCAGGCTGGGGGGGAGGGGAGGAGAGAGAGAGACGTCGTGTCAACGCGCCGCGACGGTCGTCGGGCCATCGCCAGCCGGAGCGGCCGGGCCGCGCGTGACGATCGCAGCCGGCGATCGATACCGGAAGGTCGAATTCTGCTCCTGGTCGCGCAAAACGTAGCCCACCAGAACGAGCCGGCCGCCGGCGCTCCGCTCGAGGAGTACGGCGTCGTGTCGTGAAGGCTTCGAGGCCGGGTGACGATCGGCGACCATCATGCCGAGGCACTCGTCTCCGATCCACACTTGGTCGATGCTCGCGGAGGGGTTGTAGTCGGCCATCGGACGCACGGAAACCGGACCCGCCGGGAACACGCGGCCTTGAAACTCGAACGGCTCGGAGACCGTGGCGGAGAGCCTCGGCCCGCCGGCCACCGCTTCGGTGACGATACCGAAACCAGGGCGGAACGGGAAGAAGCCCGTCAGGAATGCGATCACCACCACGAACCTGAAGGCTCCGGCGAAGTGCAGCATGAAATTCCTCCGTGTGTCGTTGTGTTGTTTGCTCGGCCCCCCGGATGGAGCAACGCGAGTGCCATCGAAGAGAATCGCGTCCGTGTCCGGTGTGTCGTCACGCCGGTTACGAGATCGTGCGCGCGGTGGAGCGGAATCGCTCGTGTCTCGGCACGATCGAACAAAGTCGCGGTTGTCCGTGTCGCGACTCGAATCTCGGGTGGATCGAGTCGGCCCGGCGCGAATCGCCCGCGAGGTTACAACTCCATGGAGCCGCGGAATGTCCCCGCGGGGGTCACGGAGTGCCGCTCGCCGCGCTCGTCTTCGCCGAGACGCGTTGGCGCAACGGGCGCGATCCGTTGCCGGCAGGATTCCCGGATCGGGCGCTCGCTCAGAGGACCGGCACTTTCTGCGCTTCGTCCACCTGGGCGGCAGCCTCCGTCAGACCGCCCCCACCGCCGACCTCGCCGGACTGCAATCGCAAAATTTCGGTGATCGCCTCCGGCGGCGCGGGTCGACCGAACAGGTAGCCCTGCATCAGGTCGCACCCCTGCTCGTGGAGGAACCCGCGCTGGAGCGGGCTCTCGACCCCCTCGGCGATGGCGGTCATCTTCAGGGTCTGGGCGAGGGTCACGATGGCGGCCACGATCGCCGCGTCGTCCGAACTCGTGGCGATGTCGTGGACGAACGAGCGATCGATCTTGAGCACGTCGGCCCGGAAGCGCTTCAGGTAGGCGAGGGAGGAGTATCCGGTGCCGAAGTCGTCCACCGCGACGCGGAAGCCCAGCGACTTCAGGCCGTTCACGATCTCGAGGGTCTCCGCGGCATGCTCCATCAGGACGCTCTCGGTGATCTCGAGCTCGACGTAACGAGGCTCGATTCCCGCGGCGTCCACGGTCATCCCCACGCGCTCGATGAGGTCCTTCCGGCGGAACTGATGGCCCGAGAGATTGACCGCCACGTGGATGGGCGGAAGTCCCATTCGCTGCCACGCGCGATTCTGGCAGCATGCCTCCCGCAGGACCCACTCGTCGATCTGCCGGATCAGTCCCGTCTCTTCGGCCAGGGGAATGAACTGCCCCGGCGGCACCATGCCGAGGTCGGGGTGGTTCCAGCGGATGAGGGCCTCGACGCCCATCAGCCTCCCGTCGCGGGCGTACACCTGCGGCTGGTAATGCACCACGAACTCGTTCCGGTCGATGGCCTTTCGCAGGCTCGACTCCAGGGTCAAGCGCGCGAAGGCGCTGTCGTTCAGCGCCGGGCTGTAGAACTGGAAGTTGTTCCGTCCCGAGTCCTTGGCATGGTACAGGGCCGCGTCGGCGTTCTTGAGCAGGTCCTCCACATCCGTGCCGTCCTGCGGGAACAGGCTGATGCCGATGCTCGTCGTCGTGAACACCTCGCCGCCCTCGAGGTCGAACGGGGCCCGCAGCGAATCCAGGATGCGCGCGGCGACTTTCGCCGAGTCTTCCGGTCGGGACAGATCGGGCAGGAGGACGATGAACTCGTCCCCGCCCAGGCGCGCCACGGACTCTCCGGGGCCCGGCACGTCGTCGCGCGCCCCGGTGTCGGTGACGCGGATCGCGCCCTTGAGCCGATCGGCGACCTTGCGCAACAGGGCGTCGCCGGCGCTGTGCCCGGCCGTGTCGTTGATCCGCTTGAAGTTGTCGAGGTCCATGAACATGACCGCGACCAGGCGCTTGTTGCGGCGCGCGACCGCGAGCGCTTTCTTGAGCTGCTCCCGGAACTGGAACCGGTTGGGTAGCCCCGTGAGGCTGTCGTAGAACGCGAGGAACCGGATCTGACTCTCGGCCCGCTTGCGCTCCGTGATGTCCTGCAAGGTTCCGCTCAGTCGGGCGGGCTGCCCCTTCGCGTCCCAGGTGATCTCCGCCTGCGAGTGGAGGTGCCGGAGAGCTCCGTCCGGTCGGACGATCCTGTGGTCGAGATCGAATGCGCTCTCGCCGCGCAGCGCCGCCTCCAGCGCCCGCACCACTCGCGTCATGTCCTCGGGATGCACGCGCGCGAGAAGATCGTGGAAGCTCGGATCCGGTCCGGCGCTCGTGAATCCGATCAACCGGAATGTTTCCTCGGACCACGTCATCTTGCCTGTCGTGAGGTCCCACTCCCAGTTTCCCAGTCGTGCGATCCTCTGCGCGGCCTCCAGAGTCTCGCCGCTGCGCCTCAGGTCCTCGGACATGGCGTCGGCGCGGAGCACGTGACGGATCCGGTATCCGAGGACCGCCGGCGCGATCGGCTTCGACACGAGATCGGTGACTCCCGCCTCGAAGATGTCGGCGATGGAGTCCGCATCGTCGCGATCCGCAAGCGCGATCAACGGGAGGCGATCGAACCCGGGGATCCCACGGAGGGCCAGGCACAGCGAGACGCCCTTCTGCGCGCCGCGCTCCACGTCGACCACGACCAGGTCCGGACGACGGGAGACCGCCAGGTCGATCGCCTCGGAGCCGTCCTCCCGCTCGAGAACGGCGAACCCAAGGTCGGCCAGCAGGCAGGCCACGATCGAGCGCACCGACGCGTCGTCCCCGACGACCAGACCGACGTGCGAATCTTCCGGAAGGTCCGAGATTTCCATCCTGGAAGAGGAATGTAGGCGGGCCGGGGGCTCCGAACAACCCGCCGGGCGAAAATCGGCCGTCGAATCCTGGACTTTCATGAGGATTCCGGGGGCCGGCCCCCGGACCCCCGGCTCCCGCCGGACATGCACGCCGGCGGACCGGCGTGCATGTCCAGCGGGATGTTTTCATGATCTCAGGTTGACGCCGCAGGCGGCCGGACGGCTGTCCCCGATTCACCGCACCGCTCTATCGAGCGCCGCGTCGCGTCGCTGCGCGGACTGGTCGCCTTTGTTGACGTACGCCCCTCAGGGCAGGACCCAGCTCGGGGCGAGAGATGCGGCCTGGAGCACGAGCACGGCAATCGCGGCGGCCGCGGTCATGAGCATGCGCCCCGCGTCCCATCGGTGCTCCTCGTCGTCGAGACGGGGCGTCTCTCCCAGTCGAAGATCGTTGGCGAGCGCGATGGGAAGCACGAGCAGGGCGAGAACCGCGAGGCAGAGTGGGGAGGAGCCCGAGCACGCGAGCCACGCGGGAACCCCTACAGTACCCCAGGCGAGGAGTCCGCAGGCGAGCGACCTCGACCGCCGCCACCCCGGAGCTCGAGAGCGCCGGCGCAGGAGGTGGTTCCACAGACCGAACGTCAGGACGACGGTGCTGGCCGCGAGGAAAGGGCCGTACATCGTCCGGGCCGCGTCGAGCGTATTGCCGATCACCACGAGGAGGAACGGGAGCACGAACGCGCGGAACAGAACCCGCACACGAGCCCGCGCCTGGCCTTCGTCCAGGAGTGGCCACCCGACGGTTGCGGCCACGTACGCGATGAATCCCGCGAAGATCGGGAGAGCCCACAGCTCGGAGCCGAGGGACCATGCGCCGTAAGTGAACAGCACCACCATCAGCACACCCGCGAAGTCGAACGAGCGCACGTTCGCCGCGATCACCGCGACGATCAGAGCGATCCCGAAGAGGCTCAGGTTCTGGTAGACGACCTCGGCGAGCGGCTTGGCGGTGATCTTCGGCAGGATGACGCAAACGCCGATGGGAACGAACAGGTTGTCCGTTCCGCGGAGGGACACCGCCTCGAATCCGGTGACGAGCGTCGCGACCAGGAGCGCGCTTAAGACACAGATCGGCCGGGGCAGGTCGGTGAGCAGCAGCATCGGGAGGTGGATGGCGAGAAACGCGGCGACGAGGAAGGCCAGCGAACCCTCGAGACTCTTCGACTCGCGATCCACTTGATAGCGGACCAATCCGTACCGCGAGCCGACGAGCGCGGCGAGGGCGTCGGCCACCGCAAGCACCAGGAGCGCCGAGACGTAGAGTCCCGAACGCCCGCGGGAAAGGAAGAAGACGAGGAACACGGCGAGCGGGTAGTACGCGGTGCCGCTGGTCCTGCGGGCCACTCCGTGGAGGCTCGAGAGCCGGGCGGTGCGCTGGGTCCACGCGAGAAGGGCCGAGGTCCCCACTGCGAGGGCGAGCACCGTGACGGAGGATTCGATCAACGCTGGCAGGAGCAGCGAGATCAGCCCCCCCGAGACGTGGACCAGCTTGCGGGAGGGCTCCGCGGCGAGACGGCCGGACCTTCGAAGGACCTCGGCCGCGCCGATGACCGCGAGGTACAGCCCGGCGACGACGCTCGCGCCGGCGAGCTCGCGAGCGAGGAAGTTCACGCGGGACCCCGGGACGATCCTCGCGCCTCGTCCACGACCAGATCCTGATAGAAGAAGGCCCGATCACGGGCGAACAGCTCCGACGCGGCGCCGCTCGCCTCGCGGGCTTCGTCCGGAAAGAGGAGGGCGAGGCGCCTCGGGACCAGCATGTTCCAGTACACCAGCCGGGCGCCCGGCCTCGCCGCCCGCAGCAGCGAGCCGTAGATCCGCGCGCACGCTTCCATCGGAAGATACTCGAAGATGTCCGAGAGGTTGAAGCCGTCGAACCCGGACCCGCCGCGAGCCGTAGCGATCTCCTCCGCCGGTCCTTCGACGAGCGTCAACCGGTCGAGTCCGTCGCGGACGCGCGGCAGGACCTCGGGATCGAGGTAGTCGGGCAGGGCCTCGGCGTAGTTGCCGTTCAGCACATACTCGAGATACGGGTTGTCGTTCGTAGGGAGCACGGTGAGGGCGTACTCGACGCGATTCAGGATCCGCGGCCCGACGGGGCCCTCGACGTAGCGGAAGAACTCCGGGTCCCGGCCGAGACGTCCCATGACGAAGCGGCCGAAGAAGACGCGGAACAGGAGACGCCAGCGCCAGGTGTTCCAGACGCGATCGTAGAACCACTGCCGCTCCTCGGCGGATTTCGGTTCCATCAGCCGACGCACGGTCTTCCGCCCGTGGAGGAGCGGGAGGAGCTTCGTCCGGAACGTCCGAAAATACCGCTCGAACTTCCCGGAGTGGAGGATGCCGGCCTTGATCTCGGACGACCGCTGGTCCCAGAAGCGCGATGCTCCCTGGGAGAGCCGGGTCCGGACGGACGCATAGACCTCTTCGCGGTCCTCGGACGGATGGACGCCGAGAAAGGCCAGCAGATCGTCCCGGCCGAGCGCGCGGATGGCGGCGGCCTTCAGCTCGACGCACGCGAGCTGGGCCGCGCTGAGATCCACGGCAACGACCTCGGCTCCCGCGGCCACGAGCAAGAAACAGTTGTCTCCCCCCGAGGCGATGGAGAGGATCCTCGATCGGGGTCCGGGGTGCAGCGCGTCGCGGAGGACTCGGGCGTCCTCCCAGCAGTTCGCATAGCGAACCAGGTCGAACCGCGCTCGCCCCTCGATCGAATCGCCCACGCTCACGCTTTCCGGCGGCCGTGGGCGGCGTGGGCGGCCGCGAACTCGCCCGCGGCGATCGCGCCCGTGATGGAGATCTCCCCGGCCAGGGCCGTCGCCGCGCAGATCTCCGCGAACGCGCGGGCCTTGTCCGAACCGTGACACCCCACCATCTCCAGGCACTCTCGGGCGGTGGGGAAGCGCGTTCCGCCGCCCACCGTGCCGACGATCAGGTTCGGCATGCTCACCGAGACGTAGAGCTCGCCCGCCGCCGTGACGTCGAAGCGGGTGAGACCCACCGACGCCTCCGACACGCAGGCCACGTCCTGGCCGCAGGCGATGAACACGGCGGCCAGGCAGTTCGCGAAGTGGGCCTGGATTCCGATCGAGCCGCTCTGCGCCCCCCCGAGCATCGAGACCTGCCAGTAGCGCACCATCTCGTCCGGCTCCACGTGGACGAAGCGCCGCAGGAGGCGGCGTGGGATGCGCGCCTCGGCGACCACCTTCCGGCCGCGGGCGTAGAGGTACGACAGCATCGTGGCCTTCTTGTCTCCCGAGAGATTCCCCTCGACGTACCAGTGGAGGGGCCGCGCGGGCGCGTGCTCGATCATGTGCCGGCAGAGCGCGTCGGTGGCGATCGTCACCATGTTCTGTCCGGCGGCGTCGCCGGTCTTGTAGTCGAATCCGATGTAGATCTCCTTGCCGATCATCGTGGGACGCATGTCCACCAATCGGCAGTGGCCGGACGTTCGGCTCACGAAGTCCTGGAAGGCGCCGTATCTCTCCAGAGCCCAGGAGAGGAACAGCCCGGCTTCCCCCATGGACTCGAACACGAAGCACGGAGCCCGGCTCACCCCTTCGGTCAGGCAGATCGCGGACACGCCCCCGGAGAGACTGACCACGTGCGCCCCTCGGTTGTAGGAGGCGACGAGCGCCCCCTCCGTCGTGGCCATGGGAACGTAGTAGTCGCCGTGGGCGGAGGAGCCGTTGACGCGCAGCGGGCCGATCACGCCCACCGGCATCCGCGCGAAGCCGACGAAGCTCTCGATGTTTCCGGCGACATCCTGGGGATCCACGTCCGCGCCGATCCCGGCCAGCCGGTCCACGCGGATCCCCTGGGAGGCGAGGATCGCACGCCGTCGCTCCAGCGCCCCGGCGGTACACTCGGTGCTTCCGGGAAGGCGCGGCGGGAGCGGCTCGGCGCTGGGAAGCCGGGGCAGCGAGGCGCGCCCTCTTCTCCTGCGCGTTCTCGCCGTGGAGCAGCGCGCTCAGGATCTGGATCGCGACGTCTCTGGATACGGGCATGGCGGATCTCCTGAATCGATCGTCCCTCGCTGCTCGACTTCATGGTCCGCTGCGCGGGTCGCATCTTCGACCGCGGCGAGAATCCGGATCGTCCCGGCCCTTCCGTCCATCCGGACTCTCATCCCGGTCTTCAAGGTCGAGGTGAGACCTCGGATCGCGACGATCGCGGGAATGCCCATCTCGCGCGCCACGATCGCGGAGTGCGAGAGGAGGCTCCCGCGCTCGACGAGAAGTCCGGACACGCTCGGGTAGAGCGGGACCCAGCCCGGATCGGTCCGAGGCGCAACGAGGATCTCTCCGTCGAGCACGAGATCGTCCCGGGGCGACCGAACCACCTTGACGAGCCCCTCCACGATGCCAGGGCAGCACGGCAGGCCGCGCAGATCGCACTCGCCCGCCGGGAAGGGCTCCGACGCTTCGTCCTCGACGAGGAAGCGATTCTGCCAGTAGACAGGCCCCCGGGTCAGGAACCGGCTCCGGGGCTCCCGCGACTCGAACCGGGCGTACTCGCGCTTGCGGATCTCCACGTAGGAGGCGAGATCGTAGACCGGGAGCGTTCCCTGGTGGATTCCGTACACTTCCTCCAGCGTCAGCCAGAAGACATCGCCCGGATGAACCAGCACGCCGCGGCGGCACAGGTCCCGGCCCATCGCCTGGAACATCGTTCGTGCGACACCGTACGCGCGGGTTCTGGCGAATCGCGTATTCTCCCGATTCTTGACCGCCTTGCGAGCCTGACGCATCGACCAGAGGTACACGAGCCTGCGGACCCCCCGGAGCGCTCCCGCGACGCGTTTCTCGGCGTCTCGCCGCAGGTCCTGCTTGCGGGCCTCGAACGCCGCCAGGTCCGTCGTTCCCGAGCGGAGGTAGTTCCTCAGGCACGCGAAGAGGAAACCCGGGTCCGTGAACAGGTCGGTCTCCTCGAGCTTCATCTCGCTCATGCAGCGAAAGCCGAAACGGTCGATGTACGCGCGGATCTTCCCGTGGAGCTCCTGGAAGGGGCTCTCGCGCAGCGTCTCCATGAGGTCGCCGAGCGGGGTCTCCTCGACGAGCTTGCGGAGGGGCGGGTCCGCCGCGACCTCCCCGGCGAGAAGGATGAGCTCGCGCGTAGGCTCGGCGCTCTCCAGGTTCCCCTCGCCGGCGAGCAGATCGTTTTGGATGTTCGGATCGAGATCCGCAAGCCACGCCGCCGTCAGCTTCCGGAACAGGCCGAAGTGGACCATGGTGAGGAAGTCGTTGACGATCGGCGCCTTCCAGTGCCCGAGCATGGCGCGGTCCATCTCGAGGTAGGCCTCGAAGATGCGGTCGCTCGGCATGCGGTCGTAGTCGCGCCCGCGGAACTCGGCGTATTCCCGCTGAAAGCGCGCGAGGAACTCGTCGACCATTCCCTGGATCCGGAAGTGATCGAGGAGGAACGAGAGGCCCGTGCGGAGGCGCCGCAGACGACCGATCGGAGTTCTCCAGGAGGGGTGGGGCTGGATCCGGTCGGCGATCTCGGGGGAGAGCTGCTCCTTCACCCCCATCATGGTCTCCATGAACTCCCGGTTCCGGCGGAAGCCGGGCAGGATGCCGACCAGCTTGTACCAGTTGTAGAGGTTGTAGTAGACGCGGCCGTCGATGCAGCCGAGCATGTTCCCGAGGTAGGACTCCATCTCGCGGATCACCGAGCGCGGCACGCCGAGGATCTCGCAGAACTGGACGTACACCGCCTCGTAGTTTCGCAAGGCGAACGTGAACGAGAGCGGGAGCGTGGGCCCGCCGTAGCTCTCCACGATGTTCGAGTTGTCCCACAGATTCGGAAACCCGGTGAGGTTCTCGTCGAGCGCGGTCACGGGCCTGGTCTGCAGAACGAAGATCCGCCCGTTCGCAATCGCCCACTCGATGTCCTGAGGCTGCCCGTGGAACCCTGCCAGCGCGGTCCCGATGCGGTGCAACTCGAGGATCTGCGGTCCGGAGAGGCTGGGCTCGTCGCGAAGGCGCTCGTCGACCGGAACCCGGAGGCACTCGCCCGAGCCGCCTCGCCGGAACGCCTCGGTCTTCGCCGCGATCTGGCGGCGGGCGACCTCTCCGCTGCCGGCGTCGATCCAGAAGGTGTCCGCGTCGAGGGCGCCGGAGACCAGTCCCTCGCCCACACCGTAGACCGCGGTCGTCACGAACGTGCGCGCGTCGCGAAGCGCGGGGTCGCACGTGAAGAGGACCCCCGAGACGTCGGGGTCGACCATCCGCTGCAGCACGACCGCGACGGCGACCCCGCGCAGGGAGAGGCGGTTCTCCCGGCGATACGCGAGGGCGCGCTCGGAGAAGCCCGAAGCCCAGCAGCGTTTCACGCACCGGATCACGTCCTGGCACCCGGCCACGTAGAGGAAGCTCGAGAGCTGGCCGGCGAACGAGTGGACCGCGCCGTCCTCGTCGGCGGCCGAGGAGCGCACGGAGATCGTTGCCCCCGGCTCGAACGTCGCGTGGGCGTCGTCGATCTCGGCGGCGATCGTCGGCGGAAGGGCCGCGGACTCGATCCGCTCCTGGATCCGGGCCGCGGCATCGGCGCCGGAGAGCGTTCCGGCGGCGAACCCGTCGAGGATCTCGTCGATCCCGGGACCGATGCCGCTCGCCGCGACGAATCGCTCGTACGTCCCGCGACCCAGCGCCACCCACTCGGGCACCTCGAGGCCGAGGCGCGACATGAGGTACAGGTTGTACCCCTTGCCGCCCGCCTCGCGCCGGGCGAAGGAGTCCGAGGAACCGCTTCGGACCAGCATCCTCGATCCTCAGGCCAACGATTGCCAGGCCAGGACGGCATAGAACGCGATCAGATAGCCCCCGACGATCGAACGGTAGACTCTCGCCGCGCGTCGCGGACTCAGAACATAAGCCGCGGCAGCTGCGATCACAATCGCCGCGAGAGGAAGGTGCAGCGTCCACGCGCGGGAAGGCCACGCCGCGGGGGCGGAAAGAACCTGCCCCGGGAGCGCGGCGAGCAGCGCCATGGCCAGAGCGATCTGGCCGAGCGTGAGAGCGGCGGCACCGGCCGGCCCGAACAGCGACGAGTAGCTGTCCGCGCCGGCTCGCTCCTCGTCGGGCGAGAACGTCTTGCGGCCGAACTCGAACACGTTGAAGAGCGCCCAGTTGACCGGCCCGAGCAGGAGCACCGGCCACGCCATCTCGTGCCAGGCCCGCCCGGTCGTCTGCGCGGCGATCGACCACCCGAGCAGGATCGACACGAACGTGTGCGCGACGGCATACGTGGTCAGGAGCGGTCGCAGGATCCGGCCGATGAAAAACTCCTTGTACATGAGGAAGCTGTACGCCGAGGCTCCCGCATGAACGAGAACGGCCCTGGAGCCGAGCCATCCGCAAAGCACCAGCTCGACGGCGGCAAGCAGGGCGATGGCGCGAAGCACCTGGCGAACGGACAGGAGGCCCCGTGCCAGCGGCCTCGAAGGGTTCAAGCGGAGGTCCACCTCGAGGTCCTTGATCTCGTCGAAGCAGCGGAGCCGGAAGAAGAACAGCAGGGTCACGGTGAACGTCGTCAGGAGCCGCAGCGGGCGGACGGGCATCTCCTCGGCGCGGCCGGCGAAGGCAGCATTGGCCAGGGTCACGACCGCCACCATCGGCAGATGAGAGGCGGGCGGGAAGCGCTCCCGCACGAACCGGCCCCATCGCCTCGCGGCTTCAAGCATGGTCGAGGTGGTCCTTGCAGTCGGAGTCCCGGATCATCGTGCGCAGGAGAGCGTACTCGACCTTGGAGTGATGCCGGGGGTCCAACGGGATGCGGTCCACGACGTAGAACGAATCGATCGGGATCCGGTTCTTCTCGAACACGCGCCGGATCTCGCGAAGAGCGACGGGAGCTTCCGGAGCGTCGGGATCGAGCTCTACCACCACGGCGGCGCGCTCGCCGAGCCGCGGATCCGGAAGACCGAGGAACGCCCCGCGACGGACGAACGGGAAGCGCTCGAGGATTCCCTCGGCCCGGACGGGAAAGCAGGTGGAGCCGGCGCGCTGGAAGGCGTTGTGCACGCGACCGACGACCCACAGGTACCCGTCCTCGTCGAGCCGGGCGAGGTCGCCCGTCCTGTGCCACACCGTGCCGTCGGCCTCCTCGATCTTCGAGGCGCGGAACGCGTCCCGGTTGTTGTAGTAGTCGCGGCACACGTGGTCGCCCGCGACGACGAACTCTCCGACCTCCCCGCGTGGGACCTCGATGTCCTTCCATGCGGTCCGCCGGAGATCCACCGGGCCGTCAACGATGCGGATGAAGCGGTGCCGGAGGTCCGCGCTCACGTGCCCGACGTTGACTCCGTCCTCGACGATTTCGGGGTCCGGGTCGACGGGGCGGCGCAGCATCTCGTCCGCCTCAATGTGGGCCATCGGCTCGACCTCGGTGGAGCCGTACAGGATGAAGAGCTCGGCCCCTGGGGCGATCCGCTTGAAATCCCGCACGTGGTCGCGGCTGATGGGCGCTCCGCCGGTGATCACGCGGCGCAGAGACTCGAGCCTCGTCCCCGACGCGTCGCAGAATCGCGCCAACCCCACGAGCATCGCGGGAGAGAGCGTGGCGCAGGTGATCCGCTCGCCGAGGATCTGGCTCGCGAGGGCGGCGGGATCGCGCTCGGAGGGGGCGGCCAGATCGATCGCGGGCAGGACGGTCGCGACCCCGCTGGCGAGGTTGTTGAGGGAGAAGATCGGGAACGCCGGCATGTCGGAGTCGGTCGGCTCGTACGGAGCCACCGACGATAGAGCTTCGTGCTGCGCCGCCAGGAAGCGGTGGGTCCGATTCGCCCCCTTGGGAACGCCGGAGCTTCCCGTGGTGAACGTGATGAGCGCGGTGGACTCGGGCTCGACGGGGGCGAGCGGCACCGTTGCCGGCGTCTCGAGCAGCGCTTCGAGCCTCGCGCAGCAGGACGCGTCCGCGCCGGGCCCGGCGAGGATGCGCAGGGGCATGGAGGCGAACTCGGGGACGTCGCGGATCAGATCGAAGGCCGCGCGGTGGCTGATCATCGCCTTCGGTCCCACGCAGGCGGCACTGGCGCCGAGGTGATGTCGGCGGGCCCACGAATCGAGGAACACGGCGATCGCCCCGATCCTCTGGACGGCGAAGAGCGCGGTGTACATGCCGACGCCCATGGGGAGGAAGATCACCACGCGATCGCCCCTGGCGATGCCCAGGTCCTGGAGACCGCGCGCGGCGTGCCGCACGCCGTGCAGGAAATCCGCGTACGTGATGCCGCGGTGCGGCATCGCGGACTCGGCGCGTCCGTCCCAGCGGGCGAGGTCCTCGGGCGCCACCCATCGGAGGGCGACGCGGTCCGGGAAGCGCTGGACGTGGCGCTCGAGGAACTGGATCACGTTGTTCCAGGGCGACTCGCCGGCCTGGTACCCGATGCGGATGTCGTGGCCGGGAGATGACATGCTCATGGACGCTCCCTCAGATGCGCAGACCCTGCCTGCGCATGGCGCGACGAGCCGCGAACGTGGGGTTCCTCCGGAGCTTCAGGCCGGGCGGCGCCACGTTCGGCGATCCGTCGACCCGACCGGTTCGCTCGATCTCGTCGAGGACCCGACGCACCTCCTCCTGCTCGCTCCGGCTCGACCGGGCCAGGTACGCTCGGTAGTCCCGCTCGTCTCCGGAAGAGACCTCCACCCGGGACAAGATAGGTCCGGCATCGACCTTCGGCGCCATGACGTGGATCGAGAACCCGGCAGGCCTCCCCTCGTGAAGTGCCCAGAGGTCGCACATCGTCCCCCGCTGCTCCGGCAGGAGGCCATGGTGCACGTTGATGCACCCGAGCCGCGGAGCGGAGAGGATCTCATGCCGGTAGATGAACCGGGTGCGCGCGTTGACCGCGAGATCGAAGCCGTTCTCCGTCACGAGGCGAACTGCCTCCGGGCGGTTGATGGTCGCGAGACGCCACACGGGCTTCCCGAAGCGGGCGTACGCGGCCGTCCTCTCCCGGTCTCTTCCGGCCACGTAGTTGCGCACGAGCGTCCAGCCGATCCGCGGGGCGCCGGTCGCGATCAGTCCCAGGGCCTGGAGCAAGAGGCGCGGGGTCCGGTTGTCGAGGACGAGAAGTCCGCCGACGTGTGGGCAGTCGGCCAGGCCCTCGGCCAGCGCCGCGTAGTTGTCCGGCACGAACGTGACCCGGGACGTGACGAGCAGAGCCTTCAGCATGGCCGATCGGCGGTCGCGGCGGGATCTTCGCGCATCATGGCGGCTGGTCGCGCACGGCGGTGCTCTCCCACCGCCAGACCCGACCGTCCTCGGGGTCGTCGACTTCCCCCACGAAACGCATTGCGACCTTCTCCAGCACGCGCGTGGACGGGTTGCGCTCGGGCAGCGTGTGGGCGATGACACGGCGCACGAGCGGTGAGGACGCGGCCAGCGCCAGGAGCTCTCGCGCCATGGAGGTCGCGTACCCCCGGCCTTCGAATCGGGGAAACGTGAAGTAGGCGATCTCGACGATGCCGTCCTTCGAGGGTTGGGTTCGGAAGCCGCAGGTCCCCACGACGGCCCGGCTCTCCGCGTCGAGCGTGAGGTAGCCGCCGAACATCGAGTCTCTCGGGGAGGCGGCGATCATGGAGAGCGTCTGGCGCACCACGTCTCGCACGATTCCACGCTGTCGCCGATTCCCGCACCGAGCGTCGCTTCGAGCTCGGCGGCACCCGTCGCAAGGCCGGCCGCGATCCGCTCGTCGATGGGGAGAAGACGGACGACGGGCATCTTCGGGGCTCCTGGAGCGAGCGTTCACTTCTCGCTGCGCGACTGCATCCTTCTTGCGAGCTCGTCGGGCGGGACGTCCTCGACGTGCGTGGCGATCCACCAGGTGTTGCCGGACGGATCCCGCACGCCGCCGCACCGGTCGCCGTACGGCTGCGTCGCGATCTCCATCACGGACACGCCGCCGGCGCCGATCCCCGCGCGAAAGACGGTGTCCGCGTCGGGAACGTAGAGGTAGATGTGGGAGGGCACGGCCGGGAACCCTTCCATGGCCTCGCCCATCATCACCACCGAGTCCCCGATCCGAACCTGGGCGTGCATCACGCGGCCGTCCGGGCCTTGCGTACGCTCGATCTCCTGCGCCCCGAACGCAGCCGACAGGAACGCGATCAGTCGGGGAACGCCCGCAACGACCAGGTAGGGCGTCACGGTGCGAAATCCTTCGGGAATCGGTGTCACGGTCACTGGGATCCCTCCTCCGATCGGAACGATGAAACGTTGGAGCGAGTCTCTCGCGAAATCCAGGTGCAGGAAGCCGCCCGCGGTGGGCTGTTCCCGGATTTGCGCCTCGAGTCCGGAGCGAGCTTCACCTCGTGGGCCCCCCGAGCAATCGTTTCGGATCGTCGCCGTCGGCGATCGACGACGCGTCGGATCGTACCTCTTCCTCCCCGCCGTCGGCGCCGATCGCTTCCGCGATCACCCGATCGGTCATCTCGGAAAGATAGGACTGCAGCGTCCGGTTGAACTCCTGGAACTCCGGCCACAGCGTCTCCTCCACGAAGCGACGGGACACGCGGGCCATGACCGTGGTCCGCCGCTGGCTCCGATAGCGATACGGCTCGACGCCGTACCTGCGCAGGAGCGCCAGCATCAGCTTCCTGGACCAACCGTCCGACACGGAGAAGCGGTACTCGATGGGAGGATCGAGCTCCGCGAGATCCGCGAGCCGCTTGCGGAGCCGGTCGGCAGCGCTCGCCGCCGCGGCTCGCTCGCCGTCCGTCGCGGCCCGGGCGAACAGCGCTTCGATGCGCTGGAGCTTCTCGATCAGCTGACGCTCGTCGGTCATTGGATCCCCTGGAGGCAGCAGTGAGGGCGCGTCACCTCGTCCAAACGAAGAAGGGGCGTTCGCCTGCCATGTCGATCTCTCCCGGCTTCGTCGATGCTCGAGACCGGGCGGGACGTTTTCCGAGCTTTCTCACCTGACTTGTCGGTCTCCTATCAAATTCTCCGGGGTTCACCCATCGCGCACCGACCGCGAGCGTCGATGACCTCCCCGAGGATC
Organism: Terriglobia bacterium; assembly: GCA_963699985.1. Lineage (GTDB taxonomy): Bacteria > Acidobacteriota > Polarisedimenticolia > Polarisedimenticolales > CAVOVZ01 > CAVOVZ01. Next base: position 82,290 of record CAVOVZ010000017.1, on the reverse strand, counting down.
GTGGAGTCGATCATCAGCGCCGCGAGCGACGGTCCGTCGGCAGGCGCGGCGGCCGACCGGTCATCGCTGGGCGACCTCACGGCGCGTCGACGATCCCGGAGCTCGGCGGTTCCGGCAGACCACCAGGGGTTTCCGGCATCTTTGGCGCGATCGAGGGCGCGCGCACGGTGATCTGCACCGACTTGCTCGCGATCGCTCCACTGGAGTCCCTCACGGTCACGGGGAACACGAAGTACCCCTGCGTGCTCGGAGTCCCGTGGAGAAACGCCGAAGGGGTCCCGGTGGCCGTGAGGAAGAGCCCTGGCGGCAGGGGACCCGGCGTGCTCCAGGAGTAGCCGAACTGAGTGCCCCCGCTCGCGGTGATCGACTGAACGTAGTAAGTACCTCGTGTCGCGGCGGGAAGGGTCGTCGTCGTGATCCTGAGCGAGCTCGCAGCCACCGTGAGGAGCAGGGGCTGGCTCGCCACCGCGCCGCTCGAGTCCGTCACGTTCACGGTGAAGGAATACGTCCCGGCGGAGCTCGGCGTGCCCGAAAGGGTCGCCGACGGCGTGCCGCCGAGAGAGAGGGAGAGTCCCGGAGGCAGGGATCCTCCCGAGATGCTCCAGGAATAGGCGGCCTGGCTGCCCCCGACCGCTGCGATCGGCCGGGAGTACGGATAGCCGAGAACCCCGTCGGGAAGGCTCGTGGTCGTGATCTCGAGCTGGCCCGCGGCGATCTCGACGCGGAAATCCCGGCTCGCGGATGCTCCGCCGAAGTCCGTCACTTCCACGGTGAAGAAGTAGGTCCCCGGGGAGATCGGCGTGCCCGACAGAGTCGCCGACGGAACGCCGCTGGGCGTCAAGGAAAGCCCCGGAGGCAGAGATCCATCGGAGATGCTCCAGGAGTAGCCAGCCTGACTTCCCCCGCTCGCGGTGATCGGCTGGGAGTAGAGAACGCCTCGTGTCCCATCCGGAAGGCTGGTGGTCGTGATCGCGAGCGGGGGCGCAGCCACCGTGATCTGGAACGGTTTGGTCGCGACCGTCCCGGAGCCGTCCATCACCCGGACCACGAAGGAGTAACTCCCCGTCGCGCTCGGCGTTCCGGAGAGGGTTGCCGACGGAGTGCCGCCCGGCGTCAAGGAGAGACCTGGCGGCAGGGATCCTCCGGAGATACTCCAGGAATAGCCGACCCGACTCCCCCCGCTCGCCGTGATCGTCTGGGAGTAGAGGGTGTCTCGTGCTGCGTCAGGAAGGCTCGTCGTGGTGATCGTGAGCGGGGGCGCAGCCCACCACGATCTGGAAGGTCTTGCTCCCGTAGTTCCCGAAGAGATCCGTCGCCGTCACGGTGAAGAGGTACGTCCCCGCGGCGCTCGGTGTGCCGGCGAGGATCGCTGCAGGCGTGCCGGTGGGCGAGAGGGAAAGCCCCGGCGGCAGGGATCCTGCCGTGCTCCAGTCGTAACGGGCCGGGTTCCCTCCGCTCGCCACGATGGTCTGAGAGTAGGGAGTCCCAACAACGCCCGCGGGCAGGCTCGCGGTCGTGATGAGAATCGGTGGCCAGACGAAGTCCAGGCCCGACACGTCCGCCCCTTCCACCAGGACGGGATTGGCGAAATCCGGACCGATCCCGCCGCTCAGATCGACCGCCAGCGTGTAGGCGCCGATCGGCACGCCGCTGATCGCGTAAAACCCGTCCGAGTCGGAATCGGCGCCGTACACGGCGGAGCCGCTGGTCGCGGTGACATGGACCGGGATCCCGCTCCCGTCCTGCACCTGGCCTCGAAGCGTGAAGGTGGATCGAACGCAGGCGAAGTTCTTGGCCTGGGCGTTCGGTCCCACGGTGACCGTCCCGTCGAAATTCGAAGGAGAGCAGGCGTGGAAGCCCTTGGTGGCGGTCACGGAATAGGTTCCCGCGGGAACTTCCGGAATCGTGTAGGTCCCGTCGCTGTCGGTCCACGTCACCGAGGAGCCGGCCGTCACCCTCGCGCCCTCCAGGGGGAGACCGCCTGCGGTTACCGACCCGGAGATCCGGAAGCCGGAGGGATTCCCCACCCGGACGAGAACGGAATCGGCGGCGCGTCCTCCCTTCTTGTCGCTCGCCACGCAGCGCACCACGAACTCCCCGGCGGCGGGAAAGCTGCGCGTGATGACCGGGCCGTTGACCGGGGTCTTGTCGCCGGTGAATTTCCAGCCGAAGTCCCACCCGTAGGCCGGCGAGTCCGAGTCCGGATCCGAGGCCGTGGCCGTGAACGTCACGCTGCCCCCGACCGAAACGGACGTTCGGGATGCAGCAAGCACACAGGTCGGTGGGCGGTTGGTGGGCGACGGGCTCAGGTTGACCTCGACGTCGATCCAGTGGTCCCCGGAGCTCTCCTTGGCCACGGGGGTGAAGAAGATCCCCGAGACCTCGTCGGCGAGCGTCCATCCCAGCCTCAGGGCGGAATCGTCGCGGTCCGCGAAGTTCCCGGCGCTTCCGTACTGCAGGTGACTTCCCGGGGTGGTGTCGAGGAGTTGACTGTGGCCGGTGTTCTGCGCCCAGGCATCCCAGAGAACCTCGACACCGTTCGACTCGGCGGCGTTCGACGTGAAGCGGCGCCGATGGTCGAGCCAGTAGTCGCGCTCTGCGTCCTTGGGGATCCGCAGCGCGTAGGTCGAACCGGGCGTGAGGGCGGCCACGTCGTCGAAGGAGTGCAGTCGGTACGTGCCGCTCGCGGTGACCGCCTGCACGTTCGTGGAGGGGAGCCACTCGAGGCGGTTTTTCTCGTAGGCATTGAAATGCCCTTCCGGCTGCGTCGCGGTGCCCATCGCGTCGAAGCGGTTCCCGTACTCCAGGTTGGTTCCGGTGCCGACCACGCTGTCGCCTGCGGCGAGCCAGGCGTTGGCGTGACGCAGGCCGAACGTGTGGCCGAACTCGTGGTAGGCGATGCCTGGGCTCGAGTTCCCCGCCGGGCCCGTCAGGACGATTCCAGGAACCATCGGGTTCCCCGTGCCCCCCGCGCCGCCACCCGTGGCCGCCGAGCTCGGGTCGAGGATGTAGCGCACGGCGATCCGGTCGTAATCGTAGAAGTTGTAGTTGTAGGGCGGCTGAGCGGCCTGCGCCACGGCGTCCGCCATCAGTCGCCACGGCCATCCGATGTAACTCGCGCGGGCGAGCGGGAGAGTGATCAGCGGGGTCACCGTGGTGACCATGCTGGTCAGCCCGTAGGAGTTCTCGACGAAGAAGGGGCTCACCAGGTTGTCCATCATGCTCTGACAGCTCTGGGCGCTCTGCGGATCCGTCAGGTCGTCCGGGAAGTTCACCCGGATGAAGAGCACCGTCTGGACCCCGATCGTCGAGCCCGTGGCCTCGGAGGAAGACCGGACCTCGGCGGCAGTCAGACGCCCCTCGAGCAAGGAGTACTCGTCCTCTCCGCAAAGAACGTGGAGGGTGTCGCCGGCGAGCACTCGGGGCCCCCCGGGGATCTCACTCCCGCTCGGCGGGCAGTACGATTCGACCGCGTTCCAGGAGTCCGCACGCTCCTGCTCCTCTGCTGGTTCTCGGCAGGTCTCGCTCCAAGTCTCGAAGTCCGCGAAGGCTTCCCCCGGGAGGGCGACCGGAATGAGGGCGCGCATCGCCGCCCCCGAGGGGCGAACGACCTCGTCCTCTCTCGCGTGCCCTGGTGGATCCGTCGCTCCGTGGACCGGCGGAGGCAGAAGGAACACGGCACACGTTCCCACCGTGCAAAGCGCCCGTACCAGAACCCTCCGGTGCTTCATGCGGACCCTCCTTGGATCGCGGATCTCGTCATCATCACGGCCGGACAGCGAGGCTTCCCGACGGCAGGGGGGCGTGCCTCCTCTGGTTCGTTTCCCCTCACGACGCGGCGACTCCCTCCGGAGCGGGAACTCGAGCGACGCGTCGCTGCCGAGATTGTATCGGCTCGTCGGCCGCCGCGGAAGCCGTCCTCCCGCATCGCGGCCCTGCGATCGGATTCTGGTGGTAGGACACCCGGAGTCGGTTGGAATCGGCCTCGCCCCGAGTTGCAACCTGCCGCCTCTCCTGACGTATAGTGACCGGTTGAACCCAAGGAGGGACACATGCGCTCACGCTTCGGGACGCTCACCCAGATCGCGCTGCTTTCGGCCCTGCTCGTCGCGGTGCCCAGGCCGCTGTTCGCGGCCGGCGCCGAAGAGCTCGACATCCCGTACAAGAAGTTCGTTCTCGACAACGGCCTGACGCTGCTGGTGCACGAGGACCACAAGGCTCCCATCGTCGCCGTCAACGTCTGGTACCACGTGGGATCGAAGAACGAGAAGCCGGGCAAGACCGGCTTCGCCCACCTCTTCGAGCATCTGATGTTCAACGGCTCGGAGAACTTCAACGACGACTACTTCAAGGTGATGGCCCGGATCGGCGCCACCGACCTGAACGGAACGACGAACAGCGACCGGACCAACTACTTCGAGAACGTTCCGGTCTCCGCTCTCGACACCGCGCTGTGGATGGAGTCCGACCGGATGGGGTACATGGTGGGCGCCATCGACCAGGCGCGGCTCGACGAGCAGCGCGGTGTGGTCCAGAACGAGAAGCGCCAGGGCGAGAACGAGCCGTACGCCGTGACGGAAGAGCTGATCACCAAGGCGTCGTATCCGGCGGCGCATCCGTACTCGTGGACCGTGATCGGGTCGATGGACGACCTGGGCGCCGCCGCGCTCGATGACGTCAAGGACTGGTTCCGGACCTACTACGGCCCGTCGAACGCGGTTCTCGTCATCGCGGGGGACATCGAGACGACCGCGGCGGTCGAGAAGGTCAAGAAGTACTTCGGCAACCTTTCCCCGGGACCGCCGGTGGCGCACCAGACCTCCTGGATCGCCAAGCGGACCGGGACGCAGCGCCTCCGCGTCGAGGACCGGGTTCCGCAGGCGAGGCTCTACAAGGTGTGGAACGTCCCGGAGTTCAGGAGCGCCGACAACGACGACCTGAACCTCGTCGCCGCGCTGCTGTCGCGCGGCAAGTCCTCGAGGCTCTACAAGCGCCTCGTCTACGACGATCGCATCGCGACCGACGTGAGCGCCTTCGTCGACGAGCGGGAGATTGGCGGGCAGTTCTACGTGATCGCGACCGCGCAGCCGGGAGGAGATCTGGCGAAGGTGGAAAGCGCGGTGGACGAGGAGATCGCGAAGTTCCTCGAGAAGGGGCCGACCGCCGCCGAGCTCGAGCGGGTGAAGACCCAGATCCGCGCCGGGCTGATCCGCGGCGCGGAGCGCATTGGCGGCTTCGGCGGGAAGTCGGACCTCCTCGCGCAATGCCAGGTCTACGCGGGCGATCCGGAATGCTACAAGACCGTGCTGGCGCGGCTCGACGCCGCCACTCCCGCGACGGTGCAGGGGACGGCGAAGCGATGGCTCGCGGACGGCGTCCTGAACCTCGAGGTGCACCCGTTCCCCGACCTCAAGGCTGCGGAAACGGGCGTCGATCGCTCGAAGCTCCCGGACGCCGGGATTCCCCCCGCCGCGCGCTTCCCGAAGCTGGAGCGGGCGACGCTTGGAAACGGGCTCGAGATCGTTCTGGCCGAGCGGCACGCGGTGCCACTGGTCACCTTCAACCTGACGCTGGACGCCGGGTACGCCGCGGACCAGTTCGGACCGGCGGGAACGGCCGATCTGGCGATGTCGATGCTCGACGAAGGGACCGCCAAGCGCAACGCACTGCAGATCAGCGACGAGCTGGCCGGGCTCGGCGCGAACCTGCGCACCGGATCGGACCTCGATTCCTCCTCCGTCTTCCTCTCGGCGCTGAAGTCCAAGCTCGACGCGTCGCTCCAGATCTTCGCCGACGTCGTGCTCCATCCCTCGTTTCCGGCCTCCGACTTCGAGCGGCTCAAGAAGCTGCAGCTCGCGCAGATCGAGGAGGAGAAGTCGAGTCCGTTCGGGATGGCGCTGCGCGTGTTCCCGGCGCTCCTCTTCGGCCAGGGACACGCCTACGCGAACCCGTTCACCGGATCGGGGTACGAGTCCACCGTGTCGAAGATCACCCGGGAGGACCTGGTCAAGTTCCATCAGACCTGGTTCAAGCCCAACTACGCCAAGCTGATCGTCGCCGGCGACACGACGATGGCGGAGATCCGGCCGAAGATCGAGGCGCTCTTCAAGGACTGGGCGAAGGGAACCGCTCCCAAGAAGAACATCCAGACGGTCGAGGCCAAGGACCGCAAGGCGGTGTACATCATCGACAAGCCCGGCGCCCTCCAGTCGGTGGTTCTCGCCGGGCTCCCCGCGCCGGCGCGCACTCCCGCCGACGAGGTCGCCATCGAGGCCATGAACAACATCGTCGGAGGCGACTTCACGGCCCGGCTCAACATGAACCTGCGCGAGGACAAGCACTGGTCGTACGGCGCCGGGACCTTCATCGCCGGCACGAAGGCCCAGCGACCCCTGCTCGCCTACGCTCCCGTGCAGACCGACAAGACGAAGGATTCGCTGGTCGAGATCATGAAGGAGATGAGCGACATCGTCGGACCCAGGCCGGCCACCGGGCCGGAGCTCGACAAGGCGAAGGACCTCGCCACCCGGACTCTTCCCGGACAGTGGGAGACGATGGGAGCGGTCGGCGCGTCGATCGGCGAGATCCTCCGATACGGGCTTCCCGACGACTACTTCACGACGTATCCGGACAAGGTCCGCGCCCTGAAGCTCGACGACGTCACCGCCGCGGCGAAGAAGGTCGTGCGCCCCGAGAAGCTCACCTGGGTCGTGGTGGGCGATCGGGCGAAGATCGAGCCCGAGATCCGCTCGCTCGGCTGGGGCGAGATCCGTTACCTGGATGCGGACGGGAACCTGGTGAAGTAGGTCGGCTCCGTACGCGGCTAGATCATCGGGCTGGGCGGGCGATGCGTCGCTCGCCCGGCCCGCCGGGGCGTGCCCCGGTGAAGGGAGCCATCGATCTCCGCCCGCGGGAGTCCCGTGCCCGAAGCGTGGAGGAGACGGTGCTCGCGGTGACCGGAGCACTGTTCCGGCACTCGGACGAGTCCCGGAGGGAGCGGGAGGGCGAGAGGGATCAGAAGGCCCATCCGGATTCGCAGCGTGAGAGGTACCATCGTCTCCTCCGCCCTCGGGTGCGGGCCGTCCTCCATCCGCTCAGGCTCCTCGGATTCCGGAAGGAGCATACGTTCGATCCGAGTGAAGGAGGCGCGATTCGATCCGGATCGTGCTCCGATTCGCCGGGAGCGTGCCACGGCCCCATGCCGGCGGAGCGGTCTTCCGGCCGATCCCGTCGTCGCATCTCCGTCACCTCGAGGCCCGCAAGCGTCCCCGGTCGCATTCGAGCCGCGACGCCCCGGACGAAACTGTCGCCGAGGGGGTCACGACGAACTCGACGGGAGTCCGGTTCATGGGTGAGGCCGAAGAGACGGAAGACGCGCTCCGCCTCCTCGAGGCGCTCGAGAACGGACGTCTCTCCGCTGCGGCCGCGAGTCTCTTCACCATCGGGCACCCTAGCCATGCCTCAGAGAATCCCGGAGCCTGAGGCGGAGCCCCAGTCCATCATGGATCGCGACCCACCCGTCATCAGATGCTGTGGACCGGCTCACGTTTTCAAAACGCAACGTTGAACCACTGGGGAGGCGTTCGCGAGCAGAAGGCTGCCACACGATCGTCTGTCTCGTTTCCCGACCTCTTCGGAAAGCCGGTTGTCGCCATGTCCGCTCATCCGTACGGCGGTCTTGACCGGGGCCTGATTCACGCGAAGGCAGCGGATCAGAAGGGGCTCGGTCTGAGTGAACGGCCGGCGAAGTGCCTTCCCGATCGTAGGTAGCAGGGGAAAGTCGGAGACGAGGTCCTGAAGCTGGCCCGGCAGCGACCGTTCACGATCGCGGGCGGCTACGTGAACTGAGACGATGCGAACCGCCTTCCACCGACCCCAACGGGCTGGTCGGACGCGTTCCCATCAACGGCGGGTCGAACGTGATCGGCGACCGTCAGGCGCCGCAAAAGGCTGAACTGGTTTCCACCCGTGGAAGGAACCGGAAGCGAACTCGGACGCCCTCTCCTCTTTCTCGGGTTCAGTAACGGCCACCGCCACCGACAGGGCCTGCGAAGTGTCGCCGACCATCACCCCTTGTGCGGAATCTGGCCGCGTAATCTTGGCCACCGAAAACGTGACCTCGAAGGTCTTCTTTCCCTGAGCGCCATCACCCCGATTCGGGTGTAAAAGAGGGGCGACCGTCCGCGAGGCGGGGAGGCCATACGGTGGCGAATGCACGACGTCGCCGTTCCCTTTCGTCGGTATTCGCATGGTCCCGCAGAGGGACGGGACCTCTTCGGTGCGATTGGTAGAAAGGAGGGCTCGCAACCCATTGACGTACAATAACTTACGGGCACGCTGCATCATAACGTCCTTTCTGCCTATCCGATTGACTCACCAAGCCACTACATGTGGCGTGCCGGCATCGGAGGCCGACCACGCGGGACGGCCCGTCTTCCGGGGACACCTGGCCGCTGCGCCAATCGGGGCGCCAGCCGAGAGCATCTGCCTCACCGCGTCAATCCGAGCTGTTCTTCCGCTTCACCCGGCGCCGAACGCCGCTGGCCGGATTGCAATCGTAGCCTAGCCTGACGGGCAGCGGCCCCCGACGACCCACAAGATGTTGGGCTCTGGTGAGTGAACCGGATAGGCAGAACGTCCTTTATGATGCAGCGTCAAGGTGGAGGCGAGATCGCCAGGGAGGCGACCTTCACGCCCACACCCAACGCGATCTTGCGGATTGCTGCTGCGTCGGTTCGAGAATCCACTCCGATACGCGATGCGTCCCAGTGCGCAGTGCGGCTCCGGCCGTGTCGATGTCCATCCATAAACACAACATCGCATATCCGCTACGTGTGAACCCCAGGCCTGTTCGCGTGTGTCAAGCGGCGAGCGAAACCTACGTACCCGGATCTTACCCACTCCTTCGCAGTGTTAGAATCCGGTCCATCCGAAGTATCCCAATCCGCGCGGCGCTCGCGGGTGATCTCCCGGAATGGGCCCGCGCCAGGGAGGGGGAAATGAAGTCAAGACCGACAGAGACCGCACTTCCCTTGATCGCTCTGATCGCGTTCGCCTTGGCGATGTCGAGCACGTCATTGGTACGGGCCGGTCTGGACGACGGGCTTGTCGGATATTGGAAGTACGACGAGGGGGCGGGTACGGTGGCGCATGATGCTACAGGAAACGCTCACGACGGTTCGTTTCGCGGCAGCCCGAGTTGGGTGGCGGGCAAGTCCGGGTACGCGCTGTCGTTTGACGGCGCCGACGACGGCGTCGACGTCCCGAACGTGAATGGGCTCAACTTCGACAATCAATCGGTGACCTTCGCCGCCTGGATCAAGCTTGCCGGCAACGCGGGCAGCAACAGCGGCGCCATCATCACCTTAATGGACAGCGACTCCTACCCAGCCATCATGCTGGGCCAGCGGGGGTGGGCGGGCGGTTTGTTCCTGCAAGTTCAGACCAATTCGCCGGGGACATGGTGCACTGTCGATTCCTCGCAGACCGGAAATGCGCTGCCGAAGAACCAGTGGCTGCACCTCGCTGGGGTCATTGACGTCGCTCACAACCAACTTCTGCTTTACTACAACGGTAGGTTTGATCGCAGTGCGACGTCTTGCAGTTACAACTTCACCGAAGTAACGCATCTCTACCTTGCCCACGGATACAATCCTAGAGGGTACAACCCGTTCCGGGGCGTGATGGACGAGGTTCGCATCTACAGCCGGGCGCTGAGCGCGCAAGAGGTGCTGGCCCTCTACGGGACGCCGCCCCCTGACGCCTTGCTCGGCCCTCAGGAGAACTCTGGAAGGACAAACGACCCGGTCAACACCGCGACCGGGAATCTCACGAGAGACGAACTCGACCTCTCGATCGCGACGCGAGGGCCGTGGCTCGGGCTACGCCGCTTCTACAACAGCGCAGATACCCGGACCGGTCCCCTGGGTCCGGGCTGGGGCCATTCGTACTTCGTCGTGTTGAATCCGACCGCGCCGAACAGCCAGGTTTCCGTGCGCTGGGACGATGGGCAAACCGCCTACTGGATGAGCAACGGCGCGGGGGGCTACACCCCGGCGCTCGCCGGCATCTACGACCAACTCGTGCACAACGGCAACGGCACCTGGACCGTCACGAAGAAGAACCGCGATGTCTACCAGTTCGACAGTTCGGGGCGACTCGTGAGCGTCACGGACAAGAACGCCAACACCCTGTCGCTCGCCTATGGGGCGCCGGCGTTTCCGGACCGGGTGACCGCGGTCACCGATCCAGCAGGGCGCACGCTGACTTTTTCCTACAACGGGAGCGGATTGCTGGAGCAAGTGACGGACTTCGGTTCGCCGCCCCGCGCCGTCCAGTACTCCTACACCAGCGGCCGCCTCACGGGGGTGACCGACGCGACGAGCGGCGTGATCGCCTACGCCTACGACGGGAGTGGACGGCTTGAGACCGTCACCGATCAGCGTGGCGTCGTCACGGTCCACAACGTCTACGACGGCCAGGGCCGCGTGATCGAGCAACGGGACGGAAACAACAACATTACGCAATTGGCCTACGACACCCCGACGGCGGGCCAGACCCGCACGACGCAGACGGTCACGATCGATGGCCAGCCGCATCAGATCCAGAGCATTCACACCCACGAGGGGGCGTACAAGCAGCTGAAATCAATCACGGATTCCTTGGGGCACGTGATCAGTTACACGTACACCGGCGACGACCGCGACTCGATCACGGACCGAAACGGCAAGACGACGCGGTTCACGTACGACGCCCGGGGCAACGTGCTGACGACGACGGAGCCGGACAATCCGGCGGACCCGAACGACGGCGGCGTCACCTCGGTCGCCTACACAGACACGAATTGCCCAGACGTGCCGACGCGGAAGACCGATGGACTGGGCTTCGTCACCGACTGGACCTACGACGTCCACTGCAACGTGCTGACCGAGAAACGCTATCTCGACCTCGCGCGGACGTTGTACGTGTCCAAGAGCTGGACGTACAACACCTACGGCCAGCGGCTGACGGAGGCCAACGAGAGGGGATACGTTCACCAGTGGATCTACGGCGCGGACGGTCGCCTCACGGAGGAAATCGATCGGGCCGGAAACCACACGTGGTACGGCTACGACGCGTACTGGAGGCGGACGAGTCTGACCGACGGACGGGGCAGCGGCCCGAGCGATCCCGCGCACACGACGACCTACACGTACGATGCAGCGGACCGGCTACTGTCGACGACCGGGCCGCCGGTCGGCTCGCCGGCGCACCAGATCAGCCACAGCTTCCAGTACGATGCGATCGGCAACCGAACGCACCTCACCGACGGCCGAGGCAACACGACGCGCTCGTTCTACGACAACAACAGCAATCTGATCCGGGTCGAGGAACCTCTCAACGGGAACCCCCAAGGCCGCGTGACGCAGTTCTCCTTCGATCAACTGAACCGCAAGATCTCCATGACGGACGCCAACGGCCACGTGGCCACCTACCGATACGACGATGCCGATCGGCTCGTTGAACAGCGAGACGCCGAAAACGACGCGTGGACCTACACCTACGACGCCCAGGGCAACGTGCTGACGGAGACCGATCCTTCGGGCGTTACCGTGGCCTACGAGTACGACTCGATGAACCGGAAGACGGTGGTCCGGGACGAGCTCACCAACGAGTGGCTGACGCAGTACGACAAGCTGGGACATGTGACCCGCAAGACGGACGCCCGGGCCAAGGAGACGGACTACACCTACGACGCCCTGGGCCGGCTGACGTGCGTCGTCGATCCGGGCGGCGGATGGACGGAGTACCGGTACGACGCGGCCGGGAACCTGACGGAGATCGAGGATGCGAATAACCACGTCGTGAGCCGACGGACGTACGACGCCGTGAACCGGTTGATCCGGTCCGAAGACGGCATCGGCTACTTCTACCAGTACGGCTACGACCCCGTCGGCAATCAGACTCAGGTCATCGACGCGAAACTCCTGACGACGACCTTGACGTACGACGCCGAGGACCGGTTGAAGACGGTCTCCTACCCAGATGCGACCCACGTGGTCCAGGTGTACGACGACAACGGTAACCGGACTGTGATGGTCGACCCAAATGGGGCGAGCAGCTTCACCTACGATGAGCTGAACCGCCTGCGTTCGAGCGTCGACAGCAACGGAAGCCAGGTGCAGTACGGCTACGACCCCGTGGGGAACCGGACGTCGTTGACCTACCCCGATGGCAAGGTCGTGAGCTACGGCTACGACGGGGCGAACCGTTTGACGACGATCACGGACTGGGCCTCCCGAGCGACGGGCTACACCTACGACGGGACGAGGATTGCCACGGTCACGTATCCGAACGGCGTGGTCGAGACTCGGGGCTACGACGCGGCCGGGCGGCTGACTTCGAAGAGCACCGCAGATTCGCTTGCCCAGGGTCTTCTGAGTCTCGCCTGGGTCCGCGACGGCGAAGGGAATCCGACCGTCGCAACCGAGACAGGAACGCTTCAACCATTGGGCGAGGGCGCTGACACCAGCTGCCAGTACGACGCCGACAACCGACTTACCTCGTCCACCCACGGGATCTACCAGCACGATCCCAACGGGAACCTGCTTTCGCGAACGCTGAACGGCGTGACGACGAACTTCAGTTACGACGTCGAGGATCGGCTGGTATTTCAGGCAACGGGCGGCAACACAACCCAACATGTATACGACGGAGACGGGAACCGGATCGCCAGGATCGAGGGCAGCGCGGCGACGAACTACGTGCTCGATCGCGGCCGATCGATGAGTCACGTGCTGTGCGAGACGGACATCTTCGGACACATCGTCGCCTACTACATCCACGGCCCCGAATTGGTAGGCCGGATCGGCTCGGGATGGTCGCAGCGGTACTATCACACCAACGACATCGGGACCGTCCTCGCTCTCACTGACGAAACGGGCCAGATCAGCGACCGGTACGGCTATTCGCCCTTCGGCGTGCGCCGCGGGCGCGAAGGGACCACCCCGAACCCGTTCACCTACGTCGGCGGTCTCGGCGTAATGGAGGACACAGGGGACCTGTATTTCATGCGGGCGCGGTTCTACGACGCGAACGCCGGTCGCTTCCTGAAGAAGGATCCCGTTCCGGGTCTCGCCGAGGAGCCCGCTTCGCTGCACGAGTACGTGTACGCAGAGAACATGCCCGGCGCACTCGTGGATCCCCAAGGCACCGTGGCCAAGGGGAATCCAGTCTTGCTTAACACCTCGATCCCGTTCAGACCGCTGATCGTGACAACAAAGAAACTCTCGATGCCCGTTGGTGTTGTGGCGGAAAGGCCTTACTGGCAGGGCGGTAATCGGACTATGACGCTGAAGGACAGTGTGGCCCATGGCGGCAGTGGCGTGAGCAGAACCGAAGTACTTGTGGCTGGCGCCAAGACCGCCGCAGTGATCGGGGTCGGTGCCTCTGTTGCCGTCGCTGGGGTGTTGGCTGCGCCGGCGATTGTCGCAGCGATTCCGACTGCGGCTGCCGTGAAAGCCGCCTTCCTAAGCACCCTCTGCTATCTGGCCACGAGCGAGGGCGTCGGTCCGGTCCGCGAACACTTGAAACTCGATTTCATAATCTCGGGCGGCGAGTGGTTGCACGGGGCTCTCGAGGATGTTTTCGCCCGCAGGAGCGCGCCTGGCGGGGGGGGCGGAGTCCCGAGTCCGGAGACGCTAAACATGACGAGAGACGTGATGGACAATCAATGGTCGAGTCACGGGTCTTCCAGCCTTTCAAAGAATACGCCCTATATTGCGACGACGGATGTGGCGCATCGGTCGGTCACCGCGAAATAGGCGACTGACTTGCAGGTGGAACGTCCATACCATGGAGTTCGCCTGGGGCGGGGCAGGATAGTGTTCATGTCTGCGAGTCAGTGCGTTCTTGAGATCCCGGACGGCGGTCAAAACGGAGGCGAGCAATGGACCGCGAGACGGCGGGGCAGCAGTTGTGCCTGGGCTTGAGGGGCAAAGGGGTGCGTCGATGAAAACACAACGAACGCGGGTTTCTCGTTCGAGGCGATGTCTGCCGAGATGGACGATGGCTGTCGTAGGTTCTTTGTGCCTTGTCGTCGGCGTGACCAGCGCCGCCGAGGTGCATTACGTCTACGACGACCTCGGCCGCCTCCTTCGCGCCGAGCAACCAAACTCAGCGCGGGCGTGAACTCTGAGGTCTTTCCCCCCACATCCTGATCGAATAGAACGATGGACTGCGAAGTCCCCCCTCGGGGAGCTTGACAGAAGCCCCCCGAGAGGGTCGTCTCCTTGTCCGCCAAGACCAGGAGACGAAGCAAGTGTGCCACGCCCTTCTGTCCGACTCTACCTTTTGGAGATTCCTGTTCCGGCTCGACCAGGATCTGGCCCTCGCAGCACGAAGGCGGGGTTGCCGATGCGGCGGCGTGCTTCACAGCGCCCGCTACCCCCGGAAGCCGAGGGGGGCTCTGACGGATCTGGATCCTGAGTACGGCAGCCGTCTGAGCCTGTGCTGCGCGCGCGAGGGCTGCAGGAAGCGGACGACTCCGCCGTCGGTGCGTTTTTTGGGGCGTCGCGTGTACCTCGGCGTGGTGGTGGTGCTCGCGTCGGCCATGCGGGATGGGATCACGGCGAAGAGGACGGAGCACCTGCGGGATCGTCTGGGGGTCGGCCGGCGGACGCTGCGGCGCTGGCGCGCGTGGTGGCGGGGGGCGTTTGCCGCGGGTGGGTTCTGGAAGAGCGTGCGTGGGAGATTCGTCCCGCCGGTGGAGGTGAGTGCTCTCCCTGCCTCCCTGGTCGAACGATTCTCCGGCGAAGACGATCGATCGAGACTGATCCAAGCCCTGGCATTCGTCTCTCCGCTGACCACGACTTCGGCCGGCTCGTCGATGGACGGTTGGGACCCGCAGAAGATGCATCTGGTGGGAGGTTTCGAGGGCTCGTAGCTTCATGGCTCGACACGGCGGGCAACGGTTTCGAGGGCTCGCCGCGTCGATGGAGGGGCCATGGGCGACGAGATGGACGGCGGGAGTCGGGATCGCTGGGCGCGGTTGCGCTTCGCCATCGTGGGGCGCCTGCTGGCGGAGCCTCCGGAGCGTGGCGAGCTCCGGGCCGAGCTCGTGCAGCTCGCCGAGCGGAGCTGGCGACACCCGATGACGGGCGAGCCGCTGCGCTTCGGCGTGTCGACGATCGAACGGTGGCTCTATGCGGCCCGAAACGAGCGACGCGATCCGGTCGCGCGACTCCGTCGACGGCCTCGCAAGGACGCGGGCCGACACCGCCGTCTCACGGATCGCCTCCGTCTCGCGCTCCACGCACAGTACCGCGATCACCCGGGCTGGTCCTTCCAGCTCCACGCCGACAATCTCGCGGTCCTCGCCGACGAGGATCCCACCCTGGGCAGGCCGCCCTCCTACTCCACCTTGCGGCGCTTCATGAAGGCCCAGGGCTGGGTCCGGAAGCGGCGGCCGTCGCGCAACACCCCGGGCGCTATCGAGGCCGAGAACCCTCTCGAGCGCCTGGAGGTCCGCAGCTACTAAGCCGAGTACGTCCACGGACTGTGGCATCTGGATTTCCACCACGGCTCGCGCAAGGTGGTGACCCGCGACGCGAAGTGGAAGATCCCCTTGCTCTTCGGCGTGCTCGATGACCGCTCGCGCCTGGCCTGCCACATCCAGTGGTATCTGGACGAGGTCACGGAAACCCTGGTCCACGGACTGTCACAGGGGATCCAGAAACGAGGGCTTCCGCGCTCTGTGATGAGCGACAACGAGAGCGCGATCACCTCCGCCGAATTCGAGCGCGGTTTGGAAGCCCTGGGCATCGTGCAAGAAACCACTCTCCCGTATTCACCCTACCAGAACGCGAAACATCAAGTGTTTTGGCCCTCGTCGAAGGAACGCTGATGCCCAAGCTCGAGGTTGTCGAGGAACTGACGCTCGACCTGCTGAACGAAGCGACGCAGGCCTGGGTGGAGATGGGATACAACCGGGCGCTCCACTCGGAACTCGGCTGCTCGCCTCTCGATCGGTATCTGGCCGGGCCAGATGTCGGCCGCGACAGTCCCTCGAGTGACGAGCTACGGCGGGCTTTCCGGATGGCGGCGACCCGCACGCAGCGCCGCTCGGACGGGACGATCAGCGTCGAGGGTCGGCGCTTCGAGGTCCCGGGGCGCTACCGGCATCTCGAGAAGGTGCACGTCCGCTACGCCCGGTGGGACCTGCGCTCGGTCGACGTGGTCGATCCCCACAGCCGAGCGATCCTCTGCGCGCTCTACCCCCTGGACAAGACTCGCAACGCCGACGGGTGCAGGCGGCGGCTCGACCCCGTATCCGAGCCGATCGCCGACTCCACGGTGCCGATTCCTTCCGCTTCCCCGATCGCACCCCTCCTGCGGAAGCTCATGGCGGACTACGCCGCCACGGGGTTGCCGCCGGCCTACTTGCCTGTTTCTCCACCCGACGACGAGGAGCCCAAGTCGTGAACAAGAAACTCCTGTCCTTGTACGGTCTCAAGTGGAACCCGTTTTCTCCGGAGATCCCCGTCGAGGCGATCCACGTGACGCCCCAGGTGGAGAGCTTCTGCCGGCGCATCGAGCAGCACCAGGTGCGCGAGGGAGGCTTCGCGCTGGTCACGGGCGACCCCGGCACCGGCAAGAGTGTCGTGCTGCGGCTCCTGGCCGACCGACTCGGGAGTCTCCGCGATCTCACCGTCGGTGCTTTGACCCACCCGCAGTGCAACCTCGCAGACTTCTACCGCGAGATGGGGGAGATCTTCGCGGTGCAGCTCCGACCGCACAACCGCTGGTGCGGATTCAAGGTCCTCCGGGAGCGGTGGCTCGCTCATCTCGAGAGCACCCTCATCCGGCCGGTGCTCCTTATCGACGAGGCGCAGGAGATGAGCCCGACGGTCCTCGGCGAGTTGCGATTGCTCACGAGCACGCAATTCGACTCGAGGTCCATCCTCAGCGTGGTGCTCGCCGGCGATGGGCGCTTGCAGCAGGCGCTCCGGCGCGACGAGCTGCTCCCCCTCGGCAGCCGCATTCGGCCCCGGCTCCTGCTCGACTACGCCAGCCGCGATGATCTGCTGGCTTGCTTGCGACACCTGCTCCACAGCGCGGGAAACTCCAAACTCATGACCGCCGAGCTGATGGCCACCCTGTGCGATCACGCCGCAGGTAACTACCGCGTGCTCACCGGAATGGCCGCCGATCTCCTGACCGCCGCCGCCGACCGCGAGGCGGTCCTGCTCGACGAGAAGCTCTACCTCGAGGTCTTCGACCCATCGCCGGCGAAAGCCCGCAAGCCTCAGGTCGTGGCGGCGAGGCGATCGTGAGCGCGCTTCCCGTCCTTCGAGCGCAGGATCTCGAAGTTACAGCGCCCGAGCAGCACTGGCTCATCGAGGGGCTGTGGGCGAGGGAGGCCGTGGGAATCGTCGGTGGCGAACCGAAGTGCTGCAAGTCCTTCCTGGCCCTCGACGTCGCGGTGGCCGTCGCGTCGGGAGCCCCGTGCCTGCGGCACTTCCCCGTCGCGCAGACCGGCCGCGTCCTCCTGTTTGCCGCCGAGGACGCGCCCTCGATCGTGCGGAGCCGTCTGGAGAGGATCTGCCAGACCGCCGGGGTCCCTTTCGACGGGCTCGACGTACATGTGATCACTGCGCCAAGCCTCAGGATCGATCGCAGGGAAGATCAAGACCGCCTGCGGGAGACCGTCGAGGCTCTCAGACCCAAGCTCCTGGTCCTCGATCCCTTCGTGCGGCTACACCGGATCGACGAGAACGCCGCCGCCGAAGTGGCCCCCGTGCTCGGCTATCTGCGAGAACTCCAGCGCAGCTTCCGCCTTGCGGTGCTCCTGGTACACCACGCGCGCAAGGCAGCCGCCGGCGCCCGAGCGGGGCAGGCGCTGCGGGGATCCTCCGAGCTTCACGCGTGGGGCGACTCCAACCTCTACCTCCGGCGCAAGGGCGACGCGCTGCGTCTGACCATCGAGCATCGTGCCGCGCCCTCCACCGATGGCCTCGCAGTGGAACTGCGCGACGAAGGTCGAGCGCTCGCTCTGCACCTGGTCGAACCCGAGGCGAACCCCTTCGCTCAGAAACGCCCCGACCCTACGATCCTCGAACGCGTCGAGCAGGCTCTCGCGGTCGCGTCCACGCCAGTAACGCGCCATGAACTGCGAAGAGCGTGCCGGGTCAGGATGAGTACGCTGGGCACGGCCCTCGCGACCCTCGCATCCCAGGGCCGCATCCTCCGATCCCACGACGGGTACCTCCTCGGCAATGGCGATCCGGAAGGGTCCGTTCCCGTTTCCCGCTCTCTATAGAGTGCACGGGAACCGGAAACGGGAAACGGCCGACCCTACGACAGAGAGCTTGCCTGGTGAAACAGAGTCCGGCTCTGCGGGGACGCAACCGGACAAGGGATAGCCAGGCCGACGGTGCGCCGATGGTGCATCGGGGCCCCTGGCGGCTCACCCCGTCAGGGGCCTGCTTCTACGCCATCGGGCACCGGAGCCATGCCTCAGAAAATCCCGGGGCCTGGGGCAGACCCCAGTCCATCAATGATCGTGAACGCTGGGCCATCAGATACCGTGATCGCGCTCACCAAACGGGGTCGTCATCGCGTACACCTACGAGCCGTCGAAATCGACTGAGCCGGACGTCACGGGCGACCAGGACGGGGACGGCGTTCTGAGCGGAACGGACAATTGCCCGGACGTTGCGAACCCGGACCAAGAGGACGCCGACCAGGACGGCGTCGGCGATGCCTGCGACTGCGCCCCCGTCTGGCCAGGTACGTTGGCACCGGGCCAAGTCGGGAATACGCTGAGCTGGTCCAGCCGGACGACCTTCGGGTGGACCGCTGTCGCCGGGGCCACGTTGTATCCCGTCTACCGCGGAACCGTCTCCGCGCTTCGGGCCGGCGTCTACGATCAGACCTGCCTTGCGGTGGCGACGGGAAGTTCAGTGACCGATTCGAGCAACCCGACGGTGCCAGAGGGGTTCTACTACGCAGTGTCAGGGAAGAACGGCTGCGGTGAGAGTGGCATCGGAAGCGGAACGCCTGGACCTCGTCCAAACCCAGCACCTTGTCCGTAGTGCGGAGTGTTTTCTGGGCGGAAAGTCAATTGCCCGCGGATAGACAGATGTGTTACTCCCTTGTTCGTGCACGAATTGCCTGCCGGAACGGCCAAGGCGGTCTCGGAAGTGACTCCCAGGAACCGGCGCGAGTGGACACGGTCTGCGACTGGGTTGTTGCCACGTCGAGGTAGCCCCCGGGAATACTACCATTTGAACTACCTCCCCGTTCGCGTCCAGAAGCCTCCTGTTTTCCAAGGTCTCCGTCTGGGGATAATCCTCTCTTTTCAACTTTCCTTCAAATGATAGGCGCCCCCACCCCACCGGGGCATACCTCGAAGATCCACAGCGAGAACACCCACCACGAAGTGCGGCGGATAGATTCTTTCTTCGTCACTTCTCCGCGTTTTGCGGAGAAGAGTGTAGCCGGTCAAGCGGCATCGGCATAGCGGCTGGGAAACTCGGTGTGTCGGATACGGAGCGCCGCGCTCATCACCCGGTAGCCCAAGCGCGTGACGCGCCAGCGGCGAGAGCGCGGAATCTTGGCGACGAGCGCGTAGACGTGGAGACGATGGAGCATACGACTGACTTGGGCGCTGCACTTCTTGGGATCGTCCGCCAGGCGCTGGCCCATGAGGACGAGTGCGTCGCGTAGATCCCGATTGGTGAAGCCGTGCACCGCGTGCTCGCCCCTCATCACGGCGGCAAAGAGCTGAGTCTCGGATCGGGCCAGGGGGTTGAAGGCCTTGACGGGTCTCGTCGCGGACGACTGCTTGCGGGTCGTGATCTTGTCCAGTGCCTGCAGGGGAATCGAGGGATCGTCGACTTCGGCCAAGGCGTTCAAGTACCGGGAGTTGCTCTGGAGAGAGATCTCGCGATACCGGAAGAGGTAGGCCACGCTCTTCCTCAAAGGGACCCATGCGGTCACGCGGCGACGGCCGCGGCGGACGCGACGACGCACGCGGAATTCCTCAGGCTCGTTGATCACGGTCTCGACCCTGAGGACGAACCCGGCTTTGTTGTACATCTTGAGCCAGTTCTGTTTCATCCGATGTTTGACCCTGCAGCCCGGCAGGCGACCCGGCAGCGGCGGATCGAACCGGTCCGTGACTACCTCACCTTGAAAATGCCCTGTGAGCTTGCGGCCCAGGAATGACATCACGTCCTTGGCGCTGAAGTGGAGCGTGCTGTGCTCGACGAGCCTTGGCATCAGCTCGGCGAGCCCCGCGCGGCTCTTGAACACGATGTCCGTCGCGTACTCGGCCTGCGCGGTGACCCAGTAGTAGGTCATCGGTGCGAGCAGGTCCGGCAGCAAAGGGTTGACGGTATGAGCCAAGCGATCGAGCCACTGCATCCATTTCAGACTGGTGAAACGATCGGCGAACGCTTGCGCTCGCTTGAAATCCTCCACGCCGAGGAACGCGTTGTCCTCCTTGGTGTATCGGATTCCGTGTCGCGCCAGCTTTCGAGCCAGCCATTCGTGGCCGTTGACGTAAACCTGAATCTGCAAAGGAAACCATGTCTGAATCCGGACGTGGATCAGGCCGAACTCGCGGTCCATGAAGTAGTAATAGACGAAGAGACACTTCCGCCTTGCCGATTGGACGTACTTGGCTTCGCTCCAGTGGAGGGAGAAGGTGCGACACGGCTCGAGGGTCGTCAGAACACATACGAGCCCCTCGTGGATCCCATCACGCTCGGCGATCTGACGGGCGAGCTCTTCCTTGCGCACCCGTGCCCCGAAATACTGAAAGGGTCGCCCCTGGCGATCGGCCATTCGATGGGCGTGGTCCTTGACCAAGTACGCCTGCCGCAGCAAGAAGCTCTTCAGTGCGTGGCGCTGGACGCCACGGCGGTCGAGAAACGTCGCCATGGCCGCGCCGCTGAAGAACGGGAGATAGCCTCGAAAGAGCACCCGGTCAAAGCACGACAGGGCTCCCTCGATCTTGTCGGAGTGCTTGGCGATGAACTGTTCCATGGGCTCATCGCACACCAAACCTCGGGAGATTGCAAGCTCCCGATCGAAGACCATGCTGCGACTGACTTGGTTGCGGCCGCCAGGCCGCGCTAGCACGGATGAAGGCCGTTTTCGGCCGCCCCCAGGGGACGCCGTCCTTTCCGGGGTCCGGTAACAGGCGGTCCGTCAACTCACTCAGGGTGATTCCCGAGGCTCCACTCCCCGAACGCCCCCGAGCATGACCCCGAATCCGGACCCCCGAGTACACGAACCCCGAGGGGTCCGGCCGACCGTCCCCGATTCGCGATTCCCGATCCCGATCGAAATCGACGCTGCCGACGACCTCGGGCTCCGCCTCAGCCACCGCGATCGGCGGGACCCGTGACGGCAATCCGAGGCACTCGAGAGTCGCGCCGATCGCGCAGGCGCGACCACAAGAATCGGTGGCGCACTGCACGCGGAGAGGCCTCGGTCCGGGGTTTGCACCATTCGACGGCACCGGTTTAGAATGGTTCCGATGGAGATCAGACGCAGTATTTACAATGACTTACGCAGAGAGTTGGATGAACCGCACGTGCTCGTCCTGGTCGGCCCAAGGCAGGTCGGCAAGACGACGCTCCTGCGGCACCTGGAGTCCGACGCACGCGCGGCGGGGCATCGGACCCGTTACCTCGACCTCGAACAACCGGCCGACCTGGCGCTTCTGCGCGGAGAGATTGCCGGCGTCATCGAGACCCTCACCGCGGGTGTCGATCTGGTCTTCGTCGACGAGTTCTACTATCTCGAGGATGCGGGACGGCTATTCAAGTCGATCTACGACCGCTCCGAACGCACGGGCGAGCGCGTGAAGGTCGTCGCGAGCGGCTCCTCGTCGGTCGAGATCCACGCCCACCTCCGCGAGAGCCTCGCCGGCAGGCGAATGACCTACCGCGTCTTCCCGCTCTCCTGGTCGGAGTACAGCGCCTGGGACTCGCCGAACCGACCATCGTTCGAGGACTACCTGCGCCACGGCGGACTGCCGGGCCTTTCCCATGTGGAGGACGAGGAGCGGAAGAACCGGCTCCTCCAGGAGTACCTCTCCACCTACCTCTTCAAGGACGTCAAGGGACTGGTCAAGGAAGAGAACGTCCGGGCGTTCAATCATCTGCTCTACCTGCTCGCCCAGAACCAGGGTCAGCTCGTGGAGGCATCGAGCCTCGCCCGGGAACTGGGCGTCAGCGCTCCGACCGTCTCGAGCTACCTCGCGGTCCTCGACCAGACCTACGTGAATTTCCTCCTTCCTTGCTATCACTCGAACCTCGCGAACGAGTTGAAGAAGGCGAGGAAGACCTACCTGTACGATCTCGGAATCAGGAACAGCATCCTCAAGGACTTCCGACCGACCGCGGAAAGGGAGGATCGGGGCGCGGTCTTCGAGACCTACGTGTTTCTGACGCTCCTGCCGCTGCTCGCGCCGAACATGGAGCTTCGGTTCTGGAGGACCAAGAAGAAGGAAGAGGTCGACTTCGTCCTCGTCCACAACCGCCAGCCGACTCCGATCGAGGTGAAGTCACGCCTCGACCATCCCGCGCCGCCGCCGGGCGTACTCGCCTTCTGTCGCAGGTATCCGAACGTCCGCCACACGTTCACGGTCAGCGCCTCGTCCTTCGCGCCTGTCGAGGTCGAGGGAGTCGCGCATCGCTTTGTCGGATTCGAGGAAGTGCCCACGATCCTCGACGCGGTGCGCGGCGAATGAAGTGGACTGGGGAGAGATCGATTCTCCCCCGTGGATCCTGCCGTAGTGGATCACGTGTCAGGCTCGAGGAGGAGTGTGCCCGCGAAGTCGAGTCGGCGGTGAACACCCCCCGGCCAAGGGGTTCACGGACGGCGCGAGTCGGCTCGAGTGGGGTCGTTCGAGTTGACGGATGGCCCGTACTCGGACGTCGCTACTCGAGGGGAGGAGCGGAAACGGAGCTCATCCGGCCTATCCGTCCGCTCGAGCCGCCGCCGAAGGGACCGAAGGAAGCGGCCGGCCCCCACATGGCCCGATAGCGAATCACCGGTTCTCCGGCGTGATACGCCCGGACGGCGACGGCCGCGACGGGTCATTCCCCGTGCGGGGGAGAAGCCATGCAGCCGACACCGAAGGCATGCCGCCGTATATTCGAGGAGCCGCGGAGGTCGCAATGAGATGCCACCCGACTCCTGCATGCCCGGATGGGTGGGTACGCCGGCGTGCTCTCGCTCTGATCCCTACGCTCGCAGTCGCCGCCGTTCTCACGCCGTTCGCCGATGCCCAGCTTCCCCAGCCCTCCGAGTACCAAATGGGCGTCGGGGCCGGAGGGTTCTTCAGAACGATCGCCGGCCGCAACGGTGTCCTGCTGGCGGGCAGCGACGTCGACGGTCTCTTCAGGAGCCTCGATGGCGGGCGCACGTGGCATCTGGCCAACACGATGAGCACGGAATCCCGCGAATCCGGGATCGCCTCGGTGATGATCAACGACATCCTTTGGCACCCCACGATCGAGAACCGTGTGATCGTCGCGACGATGGACGGGATCTACGTCTCCGACAACCCGGCCAGGCCGGAAGGGCCCGAATGGACCCGCGTCACACCCGGCACGAACGCGGGTCTCGGACTGTCCGACGGGTTCAGGCCTGGCTTCTACTACCCCCCCGGCTCGTACTGCCGCAACGGCCAGTACCGCAACTCCCGCCAGGCGGGCGTGGCGGCGCTGACGGCCTACGTCGATCCCGGCGGCAACACGACATTGTTCGGCGTGTCCGGCATGGGGTTCTTCCTGAAGGCGCCCCAGAAAGACACGAACCGCGATCTGCTCTGGGTCAGCACGGACGGCGGCGACACTTGGACGTACCATCGCATCCGCCTTCCGGCCCCCCCGGATCCGATCTGCAGCGGCGATCCGATTCTCTCCCGAACCGATCGGGACGAGGATCCCCATTGCTCGGCGAACCCCATCTGGAACAACGCGATCTACAACGACCCCGTTTCCCTCTGTACGAAGCCGGCGAACTACAACCAGTTCGATTGGCGCCGCACGTTCATCGACGTGGAGGTCCACGCCGGGCGTGTTTTCGTGGCCGCGCTCGAAGGGCAGGGTGTCCTCAGCGCCCCTTTGTCGAATCTGGATCCATGGCGGCGCGAGAACAGCGGACTCCCGTACGGGTGCTACGGAGGATACGAAGGCCATCACCCCGCCCAGATGACACACTTCCTCCCCGACCTTCCGGGCGCCACCGAGCAGCTCTACCTGAGCGTGTTCAGTACCGGTCCCTCGCCCCCGCCGTGCATGGCCACCGCCACGAGCTTCGGCGTCTACCGCTGGGATCCCGATGCCGGCAATCCGGTGCCGCAGCCTCACTGGGTCAGGGCGGACGAGGGGTCCGCGAATCCTCTTCCCGCGCCGGCGACCTCATCCCCCGCCTCTCCCTACTACTCGTACCTCGCCTTGCAGTCCTTCGAGACCCCGGACTGGCGTGCGCTCTTCACCGCCATGCCCAACGGATACTCCATCGGCGACAACCGCGGCGCGATCTACAAGAGCCGCGATGGCGTGAACTGGCATGCCCTGGCTCCCGCCTACTGGCTCGACCACGAATCCGAGCTCAACGCCTGCGGAACGGACGGGATCTACCGCCAGCTCGGCGCGGACTACGGGCCCTTCGAGTGGGGCCTCGACCGCTACGCGTGCCGCGGCGGAAACCTCCTGGAGTGGTACCCGAACCCGCACTATCAATTCGGCACCGCACGGGTTTTTCAGGCCGGCTCGCCGCCCTCGGCCCACGACGAGAGGCTCTACACCTGGATGCCTGGCCTCTACGAGGTCGATCCCGACTACGACGAGACGCCTCCCGCCACGCCTCCCGCGCGGCCGATGACCTTGCTCACGTCCACCGAGGTCGTGGAGGGCTGCGCCGTCGCCAGCCAGCGCGACTTCCACGACAACGCTCTGCGCTGCTGGGCGGATGCGTCGGTTGCCGGGCTTCCCGATATCTCGCTCATCCCGGACGTCGAGCTGTTCGACGGCAAGCTCTGGCTGGCCCGCGCGGACTGGAGCGGCAGCCAGTGGCGCTACGATCTCGCGCGCCGGCATTGGGAGGAGTTCCTGATGCCGATGAACGTCCCCTACGTGCGCGATCTCACGACCTACGACAACTACGACGCGGACATGGGAGCGGAAATCTGGACCGTCGCGTCCCGGCCGGGCAGCCCTTCGGCCGGCGACGCGCCCTGCGGCCAGGATCTCGTCTATCCCATGCTGGTCTTCGGCGGAGGCGAGATGCAGTTGCCGCCGTACCGCGCGGGCCTGATCATCAAGGGACTGAAGTGCGAAGGACAGTGGCACTTCGATGCGATCGGCATGATCGACGAGGCGCCCAATCCGCAGCACCCCCTCTGGAACAAGGTGTGCCCGTACAAGATTGCGGGGAACACGGCGCAGGATGATCTCTGGGAGCCTTGCAGGGGGAACGTGATCGACCTCGCCTATCTCCCGCCCCAGCCCGGCGACGGCACGAACGGCAAGGGGCGCTTCTTCGCCGCCTCGAGCGGGCAGGTCTGCGCCACTCAGACCGTTCCCCGATTCGGGGAGGTCGGCATCTACACCTCAATCGACGGCGATGTGTGGGTCAAGCTCCCCCCCGACGCCTCCGCCGGCTATCCGGACTGGTGGGACTCGAGCCACTGCAAGCCGGACGGCTGCGTCGGCAATACCGACCCGTTCCCGTTCGCCTTCAGCCAGGCCGGCAACGAGCTGTTCATGAGCTTCCGGGGCAACGCCCCGTTCTCGCTGCCGATCGCGTCCGTCTCGGGCCTCTGGCGCTGGCGCACGGACGCTTCCCGGGTGGGCGGCGGGGTGTTCGAGGCGATCCCGATGACGACGCCGCTGCTGGCGATCGGCGGCGTCGCCCGCGATACGAACGGCAGGATCATCGTGGCGACGGGGATGAAATACCATCCCTCGGCCCCCGCCGGCTCACCGTACGATGCCGGGAGCCTCCGCGCCGGCATCTACCGCTGCCAGGGGGACCCCGGCGTTCCCGAAGTGCTGCCGAGCTGCGAGTCGTGGACGACCCTCCTGACGATCCCCGACTGGGATTTCCCCGGCGCCGACTCGTACGAGAACAAGTACCTGGGTTTGTCGGGAGGCCTGGTCGCAACGGACAGACTGGGAAACAGCCAGGGATCGTTCTTGTTCGCGTCGTGGTACGCCAACAATGCCCGCTCGTCCGGCGGCATCCCCCTGGCGGTCAGCGAGGATGGCGGGCTGACGTGGTCGTTCCGCGCGCTGTCGAAGCAGTTCCGGGCGGCGCTCGGCTTGAGGATTCTCCCGCTGGGGGGACACAACCACCTGGCCCTGCTCGGCCAGGCCGGCCTCTACATCCTGGACTTCGATTGCGTGGACAATGACCGCGACGGCTACGGCGCGACGAGCGGCGCTTCGTGCCCCGCCGGGTCATCGCAGGATTGCAGCGACTCCGACCCGGCGGTCTGGGCGAGACCCACGGGCGTCCGGACTGTGAAGTTCGATGCCGACGAGCAAACCTTGTCATGGGACGCTCCTGCCGCAGCCGGGACCCGCGCGGAAGCCCTGGTCTACGACACGCTGCGAGCGGGCACGCCGTACGACTTCGGCTCGGCCGCGTGCCTCGAATCGGACGACGGACCCGAGCGCACGGCCGAGGATCCCGAGACGCCGGCCCCGGCGTCTCCGTTCTTCTACCTCGTGCGGGCCGTCAATCGCTGTCCCGACGGAGACGGTCCTCTGGGGAACGATTCGTCGGGAGCGCCCCGGCAGGGGCGAGCCTGTCCGTGAACTCCGACGGAGTGGTCGTCAGCGGAGATCTCAGGTCGGTGATCGTGGTCAACGGAATGTGATGGCATCAACCCGCGCGCCGTGGTGGGTGACCGGGCGAAGATCGAGCCCGAGATCCGTTCGCTCGGCTGGGGGGAGATCCATTACCTGGATGCGGACGGCGACCTGGTGAAGTAGATCGGCTCCGCACGCGGCCAGTGTTGCGATTCCGAAGTTCGCATACAGCGGGGTACCGCCGAACCCACGAGATGGAGCCGTAACCTCGACGCACCTTCGTATGCGGATTTCCGAGACACTACACGAGATCATCGGGCAGGGCGGGCGATGCGTCGGTCGCCCGGCCCGCCGCTCCCGGATGCCTCCGATGGCCCCACGCTTCCTCCTCGACCAGCTCGCCGATGATGCTCTTCCTCGAAGCCGGGTGTCGTTCCGACGGGAACCGGACACCACCCGGTCGGGCAGGGGCCGCGGGACCGCGCGGATCCCCTCACCCCCCAGATTGATCCATTTGGATCATGGTCCCGACCTTGCTTTGAGGGTACGCTCCCTTCCATGAGGGGGCGCGAGCGAGTGCTCGAGTTCGCCCAGAGTCTCGCGCGCAGCGGGGCGCGCGGCTCCTTCTCCACCTTGGAGCTGCAGGGGAGACATCATGGCAAACGGCCCATTCTGGAGTTCCGCAGCACCGGCACGTGTCCTGCCCGTTCTGTTGACGGTCCTCTGCTTCGGCGTCCAGGCGAATTCCGTTTCGCCGCCTCCCGCGATCGCGCCTTCACCGTTCGCGGGCCTTCGGACGCTCACGTTCGAGGATCGTGTCGAGGCGCAGAGGGCCATCGAGCAGGTCTACTGGAATCATCGGGTCTGGCCTCCGGAGAATCCCGGTCCGAAGCCGCTCCTGTCGGAGGTGATGCCCGAGGTCGCTCTGCGCGCCAAGGTCGCGGACTCCCTCCGCAAGTCGAACGCCATCGCGGCGTGGTGGCGACGCCCGCTGACCGCCGAGCAGCTCCAGGCCGAGATGGACCGCATGGCCGCGCACACGCGCGACGGGGAGATGCTCCGGGAGCTGTATGACGCCCTCGGCAACGATCCGTACGTGATCGCGGAGGCCCTCGCGCGGCAGGCGCTGGCGGAGCGCCTGATTCGGGGCTGGTACGCGTACGACCCGCGTCTTCACGACCGGGCGAAGCGTGGGGCCGAGGCCGCGCTGGTCGCGTGCCGGAGCGCCTCGTGCATGCGATCCATGGGAGGGGAATACCACGAGGTTCGCGCCAGGCTTCGCGACGGGGGGACGGATCCACCGATCGAGTCGATCGACCCCTCGACGAGGGACCTCACCGCCGCGGAGTGGAAGGAGTACCTCGCGCGTCACGAGGAGAGGTTCGGCGCGGCGCCCGGCTCGCTGCCGATCGGCGTGATGAGCGACCTCGAGGAGACGCCGGAAGCGTTCTCGGTGACGGCGGTGCTCTCCGCGGCGGCCGGGGAAATCACGACGGCGACGGTCCTGTGGCCCAAGGAATCGTTCGATTCCTGGTGGTCCGTGCAGCGTGTGTCCTATCCGACGGAGGTCGACGGGAGATCGGGCTCGTACGTGCTGCCCGACGTGCCGCATTCCACATGTGCGAACGACGCGTGGACTCCGACGAAGGTGGAGGTGCCGGATCCCCGGATGTACCACTCGGCTGTCTGGACCGGCAGCGAGATGATCGTGTGGGGCGGTACGGTCGGGAACGCCGTATGCAACACCGGGGGACGGTATTCGCCGTCGACCGACACGTGGACGCCGACCTCGACGGGCGCGAACGTCCCGGAGGCGCGTTCGCTCCACCGGGCCGTCTGGACGGGGACGGAGATGATCGTCTGGGGCGGCGGCGGCGCCCGGCTCCTACCTGAACAACGGAGGGCGCTATTCCCCGCTGACCGACACGTGGATGCCGACCTCCACGGGCGCGAGCGTCCCGAGTGCGCGCCGTTTTCACAGCGCCATCTGGACGGGGACCGAGATGATCGTCTGGGGCGGCCTCGCCATGTCGTGGGAGAACACCGGGGGGCGTTACAACCCGGCCACGGACACGTGGGAGGCGACCTCGACGGGCGCGAATGTCCCTTCCGCGCGTCAGTCGCACAGCGCGGTGTGGACGGGCGCGGAGATGATCGTCTGGGGGGGCTACGGCGGGTCGCATCTCAACACCGGTGGACGCTACGACCCGACGACGGGCACTTGGACGCCGACCTCGACGGGGGCGAACGTCCCTTCCGCGCGCCAGTCGCACAGCGCGGTGTGGACCGGCGCGGAAATGATCGTATGGGGCGGCGTCGGCGCCTCGAACTGGAATACCGGCGGGCGGTACACACCCGCGAACGACAGCTGGACGGCGACGTCCACGGGGACGAACGTGCCGTCCGCGCGACGTGAACACACGGCGGTGTGGACGGGGACGAGAATGGTGGTCTGGGGAGGCACCCAGGGTGGCACGTACTTCGGCACCGGGGGGAGCTACGACCCGTCGGCCGATGACTGGACACCGACCTCGACGGGCGCCAACGTTCCCTCCGCTCGCTACTACCACACCGCAGTCTGGACCGGGACGGAGATGATCGTTTGGGGCGGGGTCGGTGCAGCAAGCGAGAACACCGGTGGGCGATACGACCCGTCCACGGATACCTGGACACCAACCTCGACGGGCGCGACGGTCCCGTCGGCGCGTTACGACCACACCGCGGTCTGGACCGGGACGGAGATGATCGTCTGGGGTGGATTCGATCGCTCGTACTCGAACAGCGGCGGGCGTTACGACCCGGCGACCGACTCATGGACGGCGACGTCGAGGGGCGTCAACGTTCCGTCCGTCCGGCGATTTCACCGCGCGATCTGGACCGGAACGGAGATGATCGTCTGGGGTGGATCCGACGGATCGTACCTGAACAGCGGCGGGCGATACGACCCTGCGACGGACGCCTGGATGCCGACCTCGACCGGCGCGAACGTTCCCTCCGCACGTCAGAGTCCAGGCGTCGTGTGGACGGGGTGGGAGATGATCGTCTGGGGCGGCTCGAACGGGTCGGGTCTGAACACCGGCGGGCGCTACGCCCCGTCGGCGGATGCATGGACGGCTACCTCGACCGGCGCGAACGTCCCCTCCGCCCGCTTCGACCACACCACCGTGTGGACGGGGTCGGAGATGATCGTCTGGGGCGGGTTCGGCAGCTCGTACGCGAATACCGGCGGGCGCTTCGATCCCACGACCGACACCTGGGCGGCGACGTCAACGGGAGCGAACGTGCCGTCCGGCCGGCGGTTCCAGAGCGCGGTCTGGACGGGAGCCCGGATGGTCGTCTGGGGCGGCTACAATGGCTCGTACCTGAATACCGGTGGGCGCTATGACCCCTCCAACGATACGTGGGCGACGACTTCGACGGGGGTGAACGTCCCCTCCGCTCGCCTGGCCCACACGGCCGTCTGGACCGGGACGGAGATGATCGTCTGGGGCGGCAGCGCATCGACATACTTCAACACAGGAGGGCGTTACTCTCCTTGGGGTGATACGTGGACGGCGACCTCGACGGGTGCCAACGTCCCCGCGCCGGTCCGTTTTCCCACGGCCGTGTGGACCGGGACCGAGATGATCGTCTGGGGCGGCCAGGGTCGAAGCGCGTCCGGCGGAGCGTACTGCGCATGTCCCGAGGGGAGACTCTACTACCGCGACGGCGACGGAGACGGCTACGGTGATCGCGCGCTGTGGACGCCTAGCTGCGACGGATCGGTCCCTGCCGGGTATGCGAGCGACCCCAGTGATTGCGACGACGCGAATCCGTCCGTGAATCCCGGTGCCCCCGAGTCCTGCAACGCGCGCGACGACGACTGCGACGGCACAGTCGACGAGGACGACCCGGGCGGCGGTCTTCCCTGCGGAACCGGGCAGCCCGGCGTCTGCGCCTCGGGCACCACGGCCTGTCAGGGGGGATCGATCGCCTGCAATCGGAACGTCGAGCCCTCGCCGGAGGCGTGCGACGGCCTCGACAACGACTGCGACGGCGCGGTCGACGAGGACGACCCGGGCGGTGGGCTTCCCTGCGGAACCGGGCAGCCCGGCGTCTGTGCCTCGGGCACCACGGCCTGTCAGGGAGGATCGATCGCCTGCAATCGCAACGTCGAGCCCTCGCCGGAGACGTGCGACGGCCTCGACAACGACTGCGACGGCGCGGTCGACGAGGACGACCCGGGCGGCGGTCTTCCCTGCGAAACCGGGCAGCCTGGCGTCTGCGCCTCGGGAACCACGGCCTGTCAGGGGGGATCGATCGCCTGCAATCGCAACGTCGAGCCCTCACCGGAGACGTGCGACGGCCTCGACAACGACTGCGACGGCGCGGCCGACGAGGACGACCCGGGCGGCGGTCTTCCCTGCGAAACCGGGCAGCCTGGCGTCTGCGCCTCGGGCACCACGGCCTGTCAGGGGGGATCGATCGCCTGCAATCGCAACGTCGAGCCTTCGCCGGAGACGTGCGACGGCCTCGACAACGACTGCGACGGCGCGATCGACGAGGAAAACCCCGGGGGTGGGGCCGACTGCGACACCATCTACCTGGGTGTGTGCGCGTACGGAACCGTGACCTGCGTGGGCGGGGGGATCCTCTGCGTCCCGAACCAGCAACCCTCTCCCGAAACGTGCGACGGGCTCGACAACGACTGCGACGGCCCGGTCGATGAGCCGCACGGCGGCGTCCCGCTGTGTGATGACGAGAACCCCTGCACGGACGACTTCTGCACCGGAATCCCGGGGTGCTTGTACGAATTCAATGCGGCGCCGTGCGACGACGGTGATGGTTGCACGGCGGGCGACGCGTGTACCGCCGGCCGCTGCATCGGCTCCGCGGTTGGGCCCCCGGCGGAGGTGGGGAACCAGCGGTTTTCCAGCAAGACGGTGCAGACGTGGAACCCGGTCATCGGCACCCCGGCCGCCGTCTACGACGTCGTGCGCGGGAACGTGGGGGAGTGGCCGGTGGGAAGCGGCGTCTCCGAGCAGTGCCGCGCGTACGGCGTGAACGAACCCGAACTGAACGTGGCGGAGGATCCGACGATCGGGACTGCTCTCTGGTTCCTCGTGCGGGCCCGAACCGTGTGTGGCACCGGGAGCTACGGCATCGCGACTGGGCCCGGTCCCGGGCCGACGCCGCGGATCAGCTCGGCGTGTCCATGACAGGGCGGATCACGCCAGCATCCTGGAGATCGAGCCGGTGGCCTCTCGATCTCCCCGCGTACCCTGCTGCCCGCTACTCGGACGGCGTGCCCAGGAGGCGCTGAAACTCCTCATCGCCGGGCACGCGCCGCGCGTCCTGCCCGACGTCCGACCTTGGCGAACCGCAGCAGCGCTGCGAGGTGGGCGAGTCGCTCGGGGACGGACCGCCGCAGATTCTCGCGCAGGAGCGCACCCTCGACGTCCTTCTTGCAGGCTTCGACGACCAGGTCGACCTCGAGCGGCTCCGAGCGCCGGCTCGACGCTCGATCGTGCGGCTGCATCCCGATAGACTACCATCCGCGCCGGAGCCGGTTTCTTCGAGTCGCCGTCGCGCCCGACTGCGAGGAGGTCGCTTGAAAGCTCGGCTGCTCGTTCTCGCCGTCGCGCTTGCCGGATGTGCCGCGCCTCGCGGCCCCGGTGAGGCGAGCCGCTACTACGACGAGCGCCTGGCCGCACGCGCGGTGCCGCTGCTCCAGGAGGCGATCCGCTTTCCCACCGTGCAGGGGAATACCGAGGCGCGGGACGCGCAGCAAGCGTGGCTGATGAAGACCGCGGCGGATCTCGGCTTCGCCGCCCGCGATGCCGGCAAGATCGTCGAGGTGGATCTTCCGGGCCCGGCGGGGGCGCCGGTGCTCGGGCTGGTGGTGCACGGCGACGTGCAGCCGGTCGAGGCGAGGGCTTGGTCGATCCCGCCGTTCGAGGGGGCGACGAAGGACGGCTACGTCCTCGGCCGTGGAGCGGCGGACGACAAGGGGCCGCTGGTCCAGGCGCTGCTCGCGATGAAGGCGCTGGAGCGGGCGGGACCGGCCCGGACCCACGCGATCCGGCTCCTCGTCGGGAGCGACGAGGAGAGCGACAACACCGACATGACCGAGTACCTGGCGGCGAACCGGCCGCCCGACTACTCGCTGGTTCTCGACTACCTGTTTCCGGTGGTCGTCGGCGAGATGGCGTGGACGGGGCTGTATCTCGACGCCGCCCCGGGCGCGCGGACGAACGCGGAGCTGCCGTTCCGGATCGAGAAGCTCGAGGCCGGGCTGACGTCGAGCATCGTCCCCGACCGCGCCGAGCTGACCCTGCTCTGGATCCGCGGCATGCCGTCGTGGGGATCGACCGTCGCGCGCCTGCGCGCGCGGCCGCTTCCGGAAGGGACGCGCCTCGAGGTCGCCGAGGTGTTCGGCGATCCGAAGCGCCTGAGCGTGATCGCGCACGGCAAGTCGGCCCACGGCGGAGTCAACCTCGAGGGGGGCCGCAACGCGCTGGTGGCCCTCGCGCGCGTCACCGAGGGTCTGCTGCCGGCGTCGGGAGAGAACGACCTCCTCGCCTTCGCGCGCCTCGCCGGAGAGGACCTGTACGGGACGGGGCTCGGGCTGACCGAAAGCGATCCGCTCTGGGGCCGGTACCTGGTCAACGTCGCGACGATCAAACCCGCGGAGGACGGGAGGCTGAGGCTCCGGGTCGCGTTGCGCCGTCCACCGCCGCGCAAGGGTCCGCAGATCAAGGCGCACCTGGAACGGCAGGTGTCGGAGTTCAACGCGCGTACCGGAGCGTCGCTCGCCGTCGACGGGTACTGGGACGACGAGCCCCTGTCGTTCGATCCCGACGCGAAGATCGTCCGGCGCCTGCTGGCAGTGTACGCAGGTGCCACCGGTGACGCGGCGAAGCCCGCCGTCTCCGGAGGCGGCTCGTACGCGAAGCGTCTCCCGAACAGCATCGCCTTCGGAATGTGGTTTCCCGGAAAGCCCTACCCCGGCCACGACGTCGACGAGAAGATCCCCGTGGATGACCTCCATCGCGGAACGCGGGTGCTGATCGCCGCGCTCGCGGACCTCGCGTGCGGCCCGAGGATCGAGAAGCCGTTCGAGCGGTAGAGTCACGGGAACAGTCCTCCATGACGCCCGAGGCGTCACCCTGAAACTGATGAAAACGGGGCCGGGGGCGCGGGGGCGGCGCCCCCGCGATTGCATACCACTTGTCCATGACGTCTCGTGGCGTCACCCGGGGGCGATGAGAACCCGCGGGAGGTGCAGGCCGGTCTGCCGGACTGCACCGCACGCGGGTGGGGGGTTCGGGGGCTGGCCCCCGGTATTTTCACTCTAGAAACGGAAGTGTTGCGTCGTGGCCAGAGTCGAATCTCATGAAGCAGCCCGCCGGACCGTCTCCTCCGGACGGCGCGGCTACGCGGTGGTGAAACGGCTCCAATCCGCCGCGGACTTCCGGGCAGCAGCGGACGACCCCGTACTGCCACTCCCGGGTGAATCGACTCGGTGACTGAGCCGGGGCCTCGACTTCCTCCGGATGGTTCGTATAGACTCGACGAACCGGACGGGGAGGAGCGTGTGTGAGTGTTCGCATTCCGGTCGACGCAGTGCGGATCGATGAGTTCTGCCGCCGCCACCACATCCGGAAGCTCTCGTTCTTCGGGTCGGTTCTACGGGACGACTTCCGACCGGACAGCGACGTCGACGTTCTCGTGGAGTTCGAGCCCGGCTACCCTGTCGGCTTGATCAAGCTGGCGGGAATGGAGATCGAGCTGTCGGAGATCCTGCGCCGGACGGTCGACCTGCGAACACCGGCGGAGCTCAGCCGGTACTTCCGGCTGGAGGTCGTGGAATCTGCCGAGGTGCAGTATGCGCAAGGATGACGCCGTCCGTCTCCGTCACATGCGCGACGCGGCACTGGAGGCGTGAGTCCGGGAGTCGTCGTCCGTGGCGAGGGGAGCTTGCCCGATCTCCCGTCAGCTACACGCCGGGCGACTTCGATGACGCGATCATCCCGGTCGTGTCGCAGACCCCGTGGAGCCTAACCGCGGCCGGCCTGCGCCACCGATCGCCGGGCCCTCGCGAGCCGCTCGCGCGCCTTCGCAAAGTTCCGCTCCCAATCGCGGCGGAACGGCGTGCTCCAGCCTCGGGCCGACGCCGCGGGGACCGCGCGAAGGCGATCGATCGCCTCGAGGGCGTCGTCGTACGCCGAGCGCACTTCGAGCCGATGGCTCCAGCCCGGGGGACCGCGTAGCTCGAACTGGATCTCGTCGAGCTCGGCGCTCCATCGTCGCGACCACTCCGCCCAGGCCTGGATCATGGCCGGATAGCGGTCGCGGATCCACTCGGGGTCGACGACCGGCTCGCCGAGCTGCTCGACTTCGGCCGCGCCGCGCTCGACGAGCGGCTCGAGGCGTCGCGCGGTCCGGTCGATCACGTCGAGCCACTGCCGCTCCTCCGGTGTGAGAACGCGCGGCTCGACCTCGCGCGTGTTCTCCACATCCGACTCGTTGTACCGGAACCAGGCGGCGTCATCGAAGAGCCCGGAGCGGATGCTGCACCATTTCGCGCGCAGCCGCTCGAGCGGCTCCCCGTCGAGAAGGCCGTCCTCCCGGCCCCACCCGGCCATCGTACGCAGATCTCCCGCGTAGAAGCGGGCGAGCCTCGTCCCTCCGTCCCGGTCGAGCAGGCCGGCGAGGTCCTCGAGCGCCGCCGCCGCTTCGCGACGCTCCCCCAAAAGCAGTGGGGCCGGCTGGAAGAGCGCTGCATCGACCCGCTGCAGCGGCGCGCGGAACCGCTCCGCCGCCAGCGGCGGATCCTCGAGGGCGCCTGCGATGCCGGAGCCGAGGCGCAGCACGCCCCGCCCGGCCGTGAAGAGCGCCAGCCCGGCGAGGGCGATCGCCACGGTCGAGGCGGCGATCGCGACGAGACGGATCCGTCCGCGAGTCACCGAGCCAGCCTCGCGGCGACGACCCGCCACACGATCCACCCGCCCGGAAGCGACGCCACGAGAAACAGCACG
Source organism: Terriglobia bacterium (assembly GCA_963699985.1). Classification (GTDB taxonomy): domain Bacteria; phylum Acidobacteriota; class Polarisedimenticolia; order Polarisedimenticolales; family CAVOVZ01; genus CAVOVZ01. Next base: position 46,451 of record CAVOVZ010000017.1, on the reverse strand, counting down.
CCCAGGATCAGCTGACGGAGCTTGCGGTACCGCACATACCGGACCAGCAGGCACATGCTCACGAGCGCGAACACCGGGAGCAGCAGAAACAGCATGGAGGGCAGCCAAAGCAGCGCGAGGAACAGGGTATCTTCGAGCAGGGAATTCCAAGTCCGCCACAGTCCGCGCGCGCCGTGCTCCGCATCGGCGAACCTCGGCTCGGCGAGCCCTTGCACGCTCCAGATGGCCGCCGCCCTTTCCCAGGGCCCGGGCTCCGCGAGGAACTCCTGCGCCTGCAGGTCGTAGACGAGCCAGCCGCGGTCTCCGGAGCACTGCGCGAGGATCAGGTTGCGGCCTTCCTCGGGGGGAGCGTTGATCTTGAGCAGCGAGCAGTTGAGCCCACGGAAGCCCGCGTAGGTTCCGTCGGCGCGTTCCACGAGGAAGCAGTACTTGCCGGCGTCGCAGCCGTCGCCCGGGTGGATCCAGTGGATCGAGGCGACCGAGCCGTACTCGAGCCGCGAATGAGTCTCGGCGAACCCCGCGGTCGCGCGCACGGCCCCCGGGCAGAGGAGCGCCGTCAGTGCCAGCGAGACGAGCGCGGCGGCCTTCATCGAAGCGGAAGGTGAGGTCCCGAAATCGATCTGTCAACGGTGTGGGCCAGGGCGATCGACTGTACCGTCGAGGAGCGGACGCGGGCTGGCCATCCCTTCGGAAGAGAGAGGTTCCGGCGAACCGCGGCATCGTGCATGATCCTGCTCCGGAGGGAGTACCGAGGGGGCGTGTAGAAAGAGGGTAACCGCCTGAAAGGGAGCCAGCTAATGCCCGGGGTAATCCCGGAGAACCGCTGGTGCCCTTCAGTGTCCCCGAGATTCAGACGCGGACCTCCAGCGACGGGAGGATCGAGCGGAGGTCGCTCGATCGAACCACCGCCCCGGCCAGCGCCTCGAGCTCCGGGCTCTTCGGGTTGAACGCCACGGTGAAGCCCGCCACGCGCGCCGCGGACAGGTCGTTCGAGTGGTCGCCGACGAACGCGCAGCGGGAGAGAGGAACGTCCTCGCGCACCGCGATCGCCCGGAGGGCTACCCCCTTCCCCTCCATGTCGAACGGGGTCGCCTGCCAGCCGGCGATTCCTCCGTCGGCGTCGAACCAGATCCGGTTCGAGTACACCTCGTCGAACGGGTGGTCCGGGAACAGCGTCTCGAGGAGAAGGTCGAGCGTTCCCGAGATCACCGCGAGGCGAATCCCGCGCTCCTTGAGGGCCCCGAGCGTCTCGCGGGCCCCGTCGACGAGCCGCAGCGGCTCGAGCGCCTCGACCAGGTCGGCCCTCTTCGCCCCCGCCTCTTTCCAAGAGGTCACGTCCAGCGCGACCCACTCGGCGTAGGACAGCCGGCCGGACTTGTAGTCGGCGAAGCGCCGCCGGTTCTGCTCGTGGCTTCCGGTGAAGCGCTCGTTCAAGACCTCCCAGACTGTCTTCTCCTCCGGGTGGTGGACGAGCGTTCCGTCCACGTCGAACGCGACCAGGTCGAAGCGGCTCATGGGGATCTCCTGCAGTCGGAAGTGGCGGATACGACGGCGCGACGACCGGAACCGTCACGGTTCGCGTCGCTTCGCCGTCTCATCGCTTCCCTCTCGTGCGCCTGCGAATGGGCTCGTGCCGATCGGGGACGGGGGGTAGAATCATGGTGCAGCCCGACAGGCTCGAACCCGACGGCCTCTCCGGTCCCGCCGACTCGCGGCGAGAAAAGCGGAGTGGAATCAGGAGGTGTTCCATGGCTTCGGCATTCGATTCCGAGACCTTGGATCTTCTCCGCGGCCTCCCGCCGCGGCAGGCGTTCGACACCGTCAAGGACATGGTCTACCGAAGCGGCGCGTCGACCTCCGAGGACTTCCGCGAGGCCTACGAGGACCTCGTCGAGCACGGCATCCTGACCTGGGAGCAGCTGGACGAGTTCGAGAGCTAGTCGCTCGGGAAGCTGCCGACGCGAGCCTTCGTGAATCATGCCGATCTCTTGGGGGCGGAGGCGGCAGTCGCCGAAGTCGCGGAAAGAGAGCTGCGCCCGACGGCAGCCTCCCTCTCGATCCGCGCCGCGATCGACTTGAACGCGGGGGTTCCCGAGTCCGGGTCCACGCGCCGCGGCACCAGGACGTTCGCCTCCGGGTAGTACATCGCCACATTTCCCGGAGGAAGCGGCGCGAAGGCCACGAGCACGCGCATGCGGCCCGCGTCCGTGGCCACGACCACCGGGTCTCCCTCGCGGAGCGCCAGACGGGTCGCGTCCTCCTCGCTCATCATCACCACGTCGCGTCTCCGGTTGCCGCGGTACAGGTCCTCGTCCTCGTAGACGACCGTGTTGAACTGCCCCTCGGAGCGGAGGGTCATCAATCTGAACTCGCCCTCTCCGGGAGAGAACGACGGGAGCGGCGTCACCACGGCGCGCGCCTTTCCCGACGGGGTGGGAAACCGCGGCTCGTGAAAGACCCTCCCGGCCACGTGGAACTCCCGCTTCGACGCGCCGATCGCACCGATCGCATCGTAGCCGGGAACCACGCGCGCGATCGCCTCGCGCACCGCGTCGTGGCTGGTCATCCGCTCGAACGGGAACGGCCCCTCGGGGAGGAGACGCGAGGCGAGCGCGCAGACTGCATCGACCTCGCTTCGCAACTCGCCCTCCGGGGGCCGGGCGCCGCCGTCCGAGAGGCGCACGTAGTTGAACATGCTTTCCTGCGTAGTCGGCTGCCTCTCCTCGTCGCGGGCGAGAACCGGGAGCAGGACGTGGCAGCGGCCGCGGCCGTGAACGTGTCCCTCGTTGAGCTTGGTCGTCAGGCACGCGGTCGTGCCGATCCGCTGCATCGCCGTCCGGGCCCAGTCGCGGTCCGGGTTCGAGGCGAAGAGGTTCCCTCCGAGCAGGACGGCCACACGGATCCGCCCTTCCTGGGCCGCGACCATGGACGCGTAGGTGTCCAGGCCTCGCGCCGAGGACGGGATTCCGTACGTCTCCTCCATCTTCCTCGCGAACGCCGTTTTCAACCCCGGCGTGAATCCCATCGATCCCACGCCCTGGACGTTGCTGTGGCCGCGGATCGGCAGCAGGCCGCACCCCTCGCGGCCGACGAAGCCGCGGGAGAGCGCGAGGTTGCCGAGGGCGAGGACGTTCGCGACACCGTGCTCGTGGTGGGTGAGGCCCATGCACCAGAGGAAGACGCCGCGCCGCGCGCGGAGAATCGCGTCGACCACCCGGTCGACCTCCTCGCGACGGACGCCGCAGGCGTCGAGCAGCTCGCCCCAGCCCGCTCCGGCGGCGTCCGCCTCCACGTCCTGCCATCCCTCCACGTGCTCGCGGACGAACGCGCGGTCGACTCCGCCGCGCTCGATCACACCCTTGAGCAGGGCCTTGAAGAGCGCGATGTCGCTTCCCACGTGCGGCTGGATGTAGAGGTCCGAGACGTCCGATCCGAACAGGAGGCTTCCCGGCTTGGACGGGATGCGGAACCGCATCAGCCCCAGCTCGCGCAGTGGATTCACGACGATCACGGTGGCCCCGCGCTTGCGCATCTCCACCAACTTCACGATCAAGCGCGGGTGGTTCGAGGACGGGTTCGCCCCCGCGACGATCGCCAGGTCCGTGCGATCCAGATCGTCGAGGTCGAGCGTCGAGGTGCCCGTGCCGAGCATCCGCGACATGGCCGCGCCCGAGGCGTTGTGGCAGTAGCAGGAGCAGTTGTGGACGTTCGCGGTACCGTACGCACGGGCCAGGACCTGGAGGAGGAACGCCGCCTCGTTCGAGGATCGGCCCGAGGAGTAGAAGAACGTGTCCTCGGGCCGCGCGGCCTTCAGGTCGGCAGCCACCCGGTCGAGCGCCTCGTCCCAGGAGATGCGCCGGAAATGCGTGTCCCCCTCGCGCCAGATCACGGGGAAGGCCAGCCGGCCTGCGTGCTCGAGGCCGAGCGAGGTCCATCGCTCGAGCTCTGCGACCGATTGGTCGCGGAAGAACGATTCCGGGATCGGTCGTTGCATGTCCCCGGCCTGCGCTTGGAGCGATTTCTTGCAGACCTCGGGGAAGCTCCGCTGCTCGTTCACCAACCCGCCCTGCTGCCCGCCCATGCCCAGCGCGCAGGTCTTGCAGGCGTTCCGGGCGCGCATCCGCCGGTAGAGCGCGAGGACGCCGCCGGCCTCGCGCCCCTTGCGCAGCGTGTAGCGGATCGCGGCGAAGCCGCCGCCCGCGCGAACTCGCGGCTTGGGCATGCGTCACATCCTCCGGCGTCGGGCGCTTGGCCGAACCTGCGGCGTCAGTCGAACCTGTAGTGCTTGCGGACCGGCCTGCGGACATCCCAGGTGCACGACATCCCCGCCGGGAAGGTCACCAGGTCGCCCTTGCCGACCTGAACCGGCTGCCCGCCTTCGGGGGTCACCACCACGTCCCCGTCGAGAAAGTAGCAGGTTTCCGCCGCGTCGTACGACCAGGGGAAGACAGAAATCTCCTTCGTCCAGATCGGCCAGCGGCGGACCCCGAGCGACTCGATCCTGGCGGGCGAGGGCTCGTGCTCGACCTCGATCTTCTCCGTTGTTTTCATCGGAGCCTCCGGATCTCGAGGGCATGTCCCATCGTCGCGGGCGTTTCGACTTCTACGAATGCGACCCGCAGATTTCGTATTCTAGGCGGACCGCGGCCCTCGACACCCGTTCGCACCGGGAGCGCTCCCAGCCACTCGGCCTCTCCGGAAGCGGACATGCGGAAGCGCGCTGCCCGAAGCAGGACGCCCGCCGTTCGGGCCGATGCCAGGGCGCGGGCGAACTCCGGGTCGGTCTCCGGATTCGTCGCGACGGCGCGGGCGTCCTCCCTCTGCACGATGAAGACGACGGCCGCGCGGCCGCCGGCGCGGACGAATTCCTCGAGCTCCCGGACGTGGCGCGCGCCGCGGACGGTCGGCGCGTCGGGGAAGCGGGCGATCCCGTCGACGACCAGCGTGACCGATTTGACCTCGACGAGGATGGCGCCGCCGGAATGCGGGCGCACGCGGAAATCGAAGCGGCTGCTGCCGTGCCGCACCTCCCGCTCGACGCCGAGCGCGCGAGCGATTCCCCGCACCCGCCCGTCGGCGAGAAGGTCCGCGGCCAGTCGGTTCGGAAGGGACGTGTCCACCGAGACCCAGACCGGGCGCTTGCCCGGAGCGCGGACCAGCGCGACGGTGTATGCGGTCTTCCTGTTTGCGCCGCGCGCCGGACGGAGCCGTAACCGCGCCCCCGGCACGAGAAGCTCGCGGAGTCGTCCCGGGTCGGCGAGGTGCGCGATCACCCGGCGCCCGTCTGCCATGCACGCCTGCACCACGAACCGGTTCGGCCTGCGCGCGAACCGGGCGAGGACGACCGGCGGGAGAGGCTCGCGTGGCTCGCTCAACGGAAATCAGTACGAGAGATACGCGAACAGGTTCGCGGTCACCGTCTTGTCCGACGTGTTGTACAGGAGCACGCGGTACCGCGGGAACGCGACGATGGACCGCTCCGACTTCGACGCGAAATACGGGGACGCGCCGGTGACGCCGGTTGCCACGATCTCCAGCGGGAAGTGGATCTGTCCCACCTCGAGGAAGGTGCGCACGATCGACTCCTCGTCGGGCACGAGAAACGCGCCGACCGCCCCTCCCTTCAGCACGTTCCCTTTCGTGATGCCGTTCAGGCTGAGCACCACGTCGGTGTAGCCGTCCGTGACCAGCGTGCCGGCGGAGATGAGCCGGGTGGTGTCGGTCGGCCGCACGGGCGGTACGATGATGTCGCCGAACCGGATCAGGTCGCCGTGCCGGATCGGACCTTCGATGGTGACGCTACCCTTGATCTTCTGAAGGTCGGGGAAGTTGAGCACCATCACTTCGAGGATCTCCCGCCCCACGGCGGCGAGGAGAACGACGGAGGAGACGGCGATGAGGACGAGGACGGCGATTCTACGCAGCATGAGGACCTCCCGAGCTCGATGAGCGAACGACGTCTCGAACGACAATTCTACCTGCGCGCGGCTCTCGAGGTCGCCCGCGACCTCCTGGGGCGCGCCCTCTGCCGGAGGCTTCCGGACGGCACCGTGCTTCGCGGACGGCTGGTCGAGGTGGAGGCCTACGACGGGCCGCGCGACCGCGCCAGCCACGCGTTCCGGGGGCGCACGCCGAGGAACTCTCCGATGTTCGAGGAGGGAGGGATCGCGTACGTCTACCTGGTCTACGGCATGCACCACTGTCTCAACGTCGTGACCGGCCCCGGCGGCTATCCCGCGGCGATCCTCCTGCGCGCGGCCGAGGACCCCGCCGGCGGAGTGGGAGCTTCTGGCCCGGGCCGCCTCACGCGGACGTTCGCGGTGGACCGATCGCTCACCGGCGCATCGTTTCTCGGGCCGCACCTGTGGCTCGAGCACGGAGAGCCCGTTCCCGACGCCGCGGTGCGGCGCACGCCGCGCGTCGGCGTGGACTACGCGGGGGCATGGGCTCGACGGCGCTTCCGCTTCTCGATCGGTCGGCACCCGGCCGTGTCCGGCCCGCGATCGTAGGGGGGAGCACGGGCGAGAAGCGGCGCCTCTCTGTCTCCCGACTTCTCCCCACCTGGGAGGCGTAATGATCGCCGGGCTCGAGGTAGCCCTTCGAGTAGAGTCCCGGTTCGGCAGGCGCCGCGCGGCAGCGAACCTGCAGCGGGCACCGGCAGAGCAGTTTCGTAGGTGCTGGCGCCCGGTCGATGAACGATGAAGCATGGGCTGCCGGGCACGGGCCTGCCGGCAGCCGGGGGGGTCCAGGAGCGCCCGCCCTGCAGACGAGGAAGACCGTGGACGCAACCGCGCTGATGAACATGGCGCACGAACAGCGCAAGGCCGGCGACTTGCGGCTGGCGATCGATCGGTATCAGCAAGTTCTGGAGCTGGCCGGCGATTCCGGGAACGTGGATGTCGCGTGGGTTGCGCGCACCTTCCTGGCGCTGTCGTACAAGCAGCTCGGCGAGCTACGGAAGTCGCTTCAGCTCCACGAAGAGAACCTGGCGTTCGCTCGGCAGCACCCCCACGAGCTCGTCGTGGGACCGATGAACCGAGAGGCCGATTCGCTCCAGTCCCTCGCGAGCGACTACTTCTCCCTCGGCGATCCGGCGAAGTCCGCGGAGCTGCTCGGTCAGGTCCTCGTCATCGAGGAGCAGAAGGGCCCCGACCGTTTCGGCCTCCGCCGAGCCAAAGTCACCCAGAAGCTCGGAATCGTTCAGTTCCTATCGGGCAACCTCGCGCAGGCGGAGAAGACTCTGTCCGAATCCCAAGCGGAGTTCGAGGCGGCACGGAAGGCCCGCATGGGCTTCGGCATGGCGGCCGCGGGCGAGTACGAATTCGAAGTGGAGCTCATCCGCTGGTTACAGAAGGTCGCCGTCGCGCAGGGCCGGACCGACGAGGCCTTGGAGCTTGCCGAGAAGGGGCGCTCCCGTGCGCTCGCCGGGCTGCTGGCGAGTCGGCTGGGCGCGGGGTCGGAACCGCCGCCGGAGACGGCTCTCACGAAGCCCCGGATGAGAGAGATCGCAGCGGCACAACGATCCACGCTGGTAGAGTACTCGGTCCTCTACCAGTACGACCCCGACCTGCCCCTGGAGTTCAGCGACTACCGAGCGATTCCCGCGACCGACATCTTGATCTGGGTGATCAAGCCGACGGGCGAGATCGCGTTCCGCCAGACGACGCTCGATCCACCGCTCGGTCTGACGGAGCTGGTGCGCGCGGCACGGGAGGCGATCGGCGCTCGGGGTCGCGGAAGGGGCGCCGGCGACCTGCGGCGGACGGATCCGGGCGGGCGCGCTCCCGAGGTGCCGGAGCTGCGCCGCCTGCACCAGCTCCTGGTCGAGCCCATCGCGGACCTGTTGCCGGCCGATCCGGACGCACTCATCACGTTCCTTCCGCAGGATCTGCTGTTTCTCGTGCCGTTCGCGGCGCTCCAGGACGACACCGGGAAGTTCGTGATCGAGCGGCAGACCGTCGCGGCGGCGCCCTCGATCGAGGTGCTGGCCCTCACCCACGAGCGGCAACAGCAGGTGGCGAAAGCGGGCAAGGGTGCGCTCATCGTGGGTAACCCCACGATGCCCACCCTGCGCGGCAATCGACTGCCCGACCTGCCTGGAGCCGAGGATGAGGCCAAGGCGGTTGCGACGCTGCTCGACGCGCCGGTTCTGTTGGGCCAGGGCGCCACGAAGAAGGCGACGGTGAGTCGCATGCCGCAGGCGCGGATCATCCACCTGGCCACGCACGGCCTCCTGGATGACGTCGGGGGCGAGTTCAGCTCGCTCGCGCTGGCGCCGGCCGACGGCGACGAGGGGTTCTTGACCGCGCGAGAACTGCTCGCGCTCGAGCTCAACGCCGAGCTGGTCGTGCTGAGCGCGTGCGACACGGGGCTGGGCAAGATCACGGGGGACGGAGTGGCAGGGCTGTCGCGGGCCCTGATCGGCGCCGGCGCGTCCAGCGTGCTCGTATCGCTCTGGTCGGTGCCGGACGCGCCGACGATGTCGCTGATGCGCACGTTCTACGAGGGCCTGGAGCGCGGCGCGGACAAGGCCCAAGCGCTTCGCCAGGCGATGCTGACCACGATGAACCAGTACCCGAATCCGATCGACTGGGCGGCGTTCACGCTGATCGGTGACGCGGCGGTCTCGAAGGCCCTTCGCGCCGCCATCAAGAGCGGCATGGGTGGTGACGACGGGATCGGTCTTCCGGCACCGGTGTCGGCGACACGGTACGAGCTGTTCCCGGTTCCGGAAGGGATCGAGCATTACGTGGAATCCGTCTCCGGAGAGAACGGAGAACAGGTCGGCATTGGCTTCGACACCGTTCTCAGCCACGACGAGTTGATGGCGTTCTATCGGCGCGCCTTCACGAAGGACGGACTCCGCGAGGATTCGAATCTCGCCGATCAGAACAAGGAAGGATTCTCGCTGGTCTTCAGGGGTTCTCCGAACGGCAAGGTGGTGGTCGTCCAGGGAACGGACATGAGCTCCCTGGGAACGGATCGGCGGGCGGTCTCGGTTCGTTGGGAGTAGACGAAACGCCCCCGACCCGCGCTGCGATGCGTACGGCCCACGGTTCCCCCCGTCCGAAGCCCGCGCTCGGCAGCGGTTTGCATGGCGCGGCACGTGAAACGGGAACGCACGGACCGCGACTCGCGCGATCGGTCGCTCGAACGCGATTTCGCCGTCGGAGGAAGGGGGAGAAAGACGCGGATTTTCCGCTGAGCGATCGGGGGATTCTGGTGGACAATAGGAGAGCCTGCGGTCGCCGGATGGCTCGGCCACGCGTGGGCCGGGAGACGACATCATGGCCTCGACGAACGAACGGATGACCACGAACGCGACGCTCATCGCCTGGGTGGAAGAGATGACCCAGCTCTGCCGTTCCGATCACGTCCACTGGTGCGACGGGTCGGCGGACGAGGCGAACCGGCTCTGCGAGCAGATGGTCGCCGCGGGCACCTTCATCCGGCTCAACGAGAAGCTGCGACCGAACAGCTACCTCTGTCGATCCGACCCGTCGGACGTCGCCCGGGTGGAGGACCGGACCTTCATCTGCTGCCGCAGCCGCGACGACGCGGGCCCCACGAACAACTGGGTCGATCCGCTGGAGATGAAGACGACCCTCCGTCGTTTGTTCGACGGCTGCATGCGCGGCCGCACCCTGTACGTGATCCCGTTCAGCATGGGCCCGCTCGGGTCCCCGATCGCCCACATCGGCGTGCAGATCACCGACTCGCCGTACGTGGTCGTCAACATGCGGATCATGACCCGCATGGGCAGGAAGGTACTGGACGTCCTGGGGAACGGCGAGTTCGTTCCGTGCATGCACTCGGTGGGCATGCCGCTCCAGCCCGGGCAGAAGGATGTCCCATGGCCCTGCAACCCCAAGGAGAAGTACATCACCCACTTCCCCGAGACCCGGGAGATCTGGTCCTTCGGCAGCGGCTACGGTGGCAATGCCCTCCTCGGCAAGAAGTGCTTCGCGCTGAGAATCGCATCCAACATGGCCCGCGACGAGAACTGGCTGGCGGAGCACATGCTGATCATGGGCGTCGAGGCGCCCGGCGGAGCCCGCACCTACGTCGCCGCGGCCTTCCCCAGCGCCTGCGGGAAGACGAATTTCGCCATGCTGATCCCGCCGGACTCGTACAAGGGCTGGAAGGTGTGGACGGTGGGGGACGACATCGCGTGGATCAAGCCGGACGCCCAGGGGGTCCCGCGGGCGATCAATCCGGAGGCGGGGTACTTCGGGGTCGCTCCCGGCACGTCCTACGCCACCAACCCGAACGCGATGGAGTCCATCCGCGCCAACACGATCTTCACCAACGTGGCTCTGACGGACGACGGCGACGTGTGGTGGGAGGGGATGACCGAGGAGGAGCCGGCCCACCTGATCGACTGGCTCGGCCAGGACTGGACCCCGGGTTGCGGGCGCAAGGCGTCCCACCCCAACGCCCGCTTCACGGCGCCCGCATCGCAGAACCCCACCATCGACCCCGCCTGGGAGGACCCCGCGGGAGTGCCGATCGGCGCCTTCATCTTCGGCGGGCGGAGGGAGACGACGATCCCCCTCGTCTACCAGGCGTTCAACTGGAATCACGGCGTCTACATCGGTGCGACGGTCGGCTCCGAGACCACGGCCGCGGCCGCCGGCGAGGTGGGGAAGGTGCGCCGGGATCCCATGGCGATGCTGCCGTTCTGCGGCTACAACATGGGCGATTACTTCCGGCACTGGCTCAAGATGGGCAAGCGCTTCAGCGAGACCCCCCGCATCTTCCACGTGAACTGGTTCCGGAAGAGCGCCGAGGGCCGGTTCATCTGGCCCGGTTTCCGCGAGAACATGCGGATCCTCCGCTGGATCGTCGAGCGGGTCTCGGGAGGAGCGCGTTCGAAGGAGACCCCGATCGGTTGGGTTCCGCACTACCAGGACATCGACTGGAGCGGCCTCAACTTCCCGCGCGAGCGCTGGGACGAGGTGATGAAGGTCGATCGCGAGGCATGGCGCGCCCAGACGTTGCAGCACCAGGAGCTGTTCCTGCAGCTCGCCGAGCACCTGCCCAAGGAGCTGATCTTCGAGCGGGAGAACCTGATCAGCCGCTGCTGAGCCGATCTCGAATCAGCCGCTGCTCGGTCGACGCGCCGAAACGCTCCTGAATCATCTGTGCGCGCGGCAGCGCGCGAATGGTTTTGCGCGTCTCCTTCGCCGGTCGCTCCCCGCACCGCGGGCCGGGGGTTGAAGCCGAGCGAGGCGGCGCCGTCGAATCCAGCGGAAACCCGGCGCCGGCCCGACCTTCAGCGAAAGGGGCGATAGAGGCCGCGGATCAGGTCGAAGTTGCACAGCGTCACGAGCACGTCGCCCGACTCGTCGGGATCGAACCGTCCGTCGGGGCTCATGGACAGGAGCATGTGCTTCCCGCTGAGGTCGAGCTTCTCGCAGTCGACCGCCCGCAGCCGCTGCTCCAGCTTCCGGACGGCGCCCCGGTACTCGAGCTCGCTCAGCAGGTCGTACTCGTGGGCGGTCAGGGCGTCGATGCAGAGCCTGGGCTCGATCCGTCCGTCCGACTCACGGAACAGGGCTCCGTCCTCGGTGTGCCACACGACGAGCTCGTGGTGATCGGGCGTCCCGCCTCGGAAGCCGATGGCTTGCAGTCGCTCGAGGGTGGAGTTCACCGTGAGCTCGTATTCCTCCGCGCTCAGGAGTCCCTCCTCGAGAGCCCCCGCGAGATCGACCACGCCGAACGCCGGCTCGCCCCGGAGCTCCGCGGCAAGGCGGATTCCCCGGAAGTAGTCCCAGAGCGTGTAGTAGTCGTGGTTCGGGCTGAGGATCGGCACGGGCACGTCCTCCGGGGTCATGAGCTGGGCATGGTCCGCGAACCGTCGCTCGTCCCGCAGGTAGGAGGCCTTCGTCGAGTGATGGCCGGTTCGACAGATGGCGCGGGGATGCGTCGTGGAGATCCCCATCTGCCGCAGCCGCTCGGCGATCGCGATCTCCTCGAACGGGCTGTTGAACCCGTGCTCCCGGATGCGGCTTCCCGACTCGACGAGGGGATCGACTCGGGGCCGAGACCCGACCAGGGACCGGCGGTACACGAGGTGCACGTTGTCCCGCGTTCGGGTGCGATAGACCTCGTTGCTCGGAGAGAGCTTGACGCGCGGCGTTCTGCGCCAGCGCTCGGGAAGGAAGTAGTCGAAGAGTCCCGGGTCCCGCCCCACGACCCAGACCTTTCCCCCGTCGGGGGTCGTTCCGAACAGGTAGGTCACTCCGAACACCGTGGTGAGGTTGAGGTGGGAAGGCAGGTCTCCGCCAGGGGCCGTCCGTCGATCGCTCTGCAGGTGCCAGAATCTCTGACGCCGACCCGTTCGGAAGCGATGCTGGTGCTCGGCGGTGCGCTGCAGGAGCTCGAAATCCACGAGCCCGTAGACGAGCCCTCCGCTCCTGCGCAGGAACCCGCCGCCGCGGCTGCGTCTCCTCAGGATGAAGTGCTTGGGCTTGTTGTCGAGGACGCGGAACCCCTTGCGGCGGATCTCGTCGACGACCCTCGGCGTCAGGGATCGGAACTCCGCCTCCGGGAGCTCGCCGGTGAGGTATTTCTGCTCGGCGTCCCTGCCTTTGATCCAGCCGTACAGGAGCACGTAGACTCTTCGGATGTCGAGCTCGATCGCCTTCTCCACATTCGCTTGATCCTCCGCCAGGAGCCTGAGGTGACCGTGGAAGCAGCTCCGGTCGCGACCGAGCTGCCAGAGCTCGACTTCATCCGGCGGGGCGTAGATCGCCAGCGGGCGCTGCGTCAGGATCCTGAGATTGAGCGGCCCGAACGCACCGCGGCGCAGCTCCATCACCAGGCCGAATTCCTCCATGGGGCTGTTGAAGCGCGCATTGGCGAGCATCTCGGGAGGGAAGTTCTCCGGGAACGTGGTCGCCACCACGATGGAGACCTCCTGGGCCACGCGGGAGAACTTGACCAGCATGTCGAGCGATCTTCCGACCACGGGCCTGCTCTTCACGTGATAGACGGTGCCCGAGCCTTCCTGCAGCCTCTCGCCGTGCGTGGCGTACCAGCCGTCCGCGTACCAATTGCCGGGAAGCAGCCGGACCAGGTTCGGCCAGCCGAACCGGGTGACGTAGAGATCCCCTCCCTCCGGCGGACGCACGTGCCCGTACTCGACTCCGAACGCCCTCACCACCATGTCGGCGGGGAGCCGGTCGAAGGGGGTGGTGCACGCCAGCGCCAGCCTCCCCTCGGCCGCGCCCGTCGCCGACGGATCACCCGAGCTCACGCCGGGGCATCCTCCTGCCCTGAATTTGCCTGGTAGTCCGGATACCACATGCCCTCGGCGACCAGGCGGTCGATATCGCCGTCCTCGATCCGCCGTCCGAGTCCCAGGTCGCGGGCCTTGCGAACGACCGCCGCCGCGACGCGCGCGCCGACTTCCCGCAGCTGTCGCAGGTCGGGAAACAGCGCTCCCCGTTGCAGGCGATCCTCCCCGACGCAGTCGGCCAGGGCGTACGCAATGGCGAGGAAAAACTCGTCCGGAACCTCGCGGACTTCGCTCAGGATGCACCCCAGACCGAGGCCGGGGAACACGAAGGCGGTGGTGCCCTGGCTGAACTCGTAGGCCCGTCCCTCGTACTCCACGCGGTCGAAACGGCTGCCGGTGGCCACGATGGCGCGACCCTCGGTCCAGCGGATGGCCTCGGCGGGCGTGCATTCGGCCTGGTGGGTGGCATGGCTGAAGGGGAAGATCACGGGGCGCTCGACGTGCTTCGCCATCTCCCGCACGACGTCCTCGCCGAAGATGCCCGACAGAGACGTCGTGCCGATCAGGATCGTCGGCTTCACGCGCCGCACGGCCTCGAGGAGATCGAACGGCCCCCCCCCGGAAAGCCCATAGGTCGCCATCGCCTCTTCGGTCATGGCGTAGGGGCGCGTGTGCGAATCGCCGAGGTCGGACTTCACCGTCACCACCCCGCTGCGGTCGACGAATAGGAGCGATCGACGGGTCGCCGCCTCATCGATTCCCTGGTGGGAGCACGCTGCCAGGAAGAGATTTGCGATCCCGACTCCCGCGCCGCCCGCTCCCGCGAAGAGGATCCGCTGGTCGCGCAGATGCCCTCCCGTGATTCGCAGGGCGTTGAGGATTCCGGCCAGCGCCACGGCTGCCGTGCCCTGGATATCGTCGTTGAAGCTCGCGATCCGATTTCGATACCGCTCGAGCAGGAGGAACGCGTTGCTCCTCCGGAAATCCTCCCACTGCAGAAGCGCGCGCGGAAATATCTCGAGGACGCCCGCCACGAAGGTCTCCACGAAGGCCTCGTACTCCCGGCCGCTCAGGCGCGGAGTCCGGCGGCCCACGTAGAAGCGGTCCCCGAGGAGCTTCGGATTGTCGGTACCCACGTCCAGGCTGATCGGGAGACAGTTCCTCGGGTGAAGCCCGGCGATCGCACAGTACAGGGCGATCTTGCCGCACGGAATGCCGATCCCTCCCGCTCCCTGATCGCCCAGTCCCAGGATCCGGGCGTTGTCCGTGACGACGATGAGGCGAATGTCGTCCTCCGCCGCGTTTCGCAGGATCTCGGGGATTCGGCCGGCATCTTCGGGCGTGATCCAGACCCCGCGGGGACGTCGGAAGATGTGGCTGTAGTGCTGGCACGCGCGCCCCACCGTGGGCGCGTACACGATGGGCATGAGCTCGGCGAGGTTCTCGACCAGAACTCGGTAGTAGAGCGTCTCGTTCCTGTCCTGCAAGGCCAGCAAACCGATGAACTTCTCCAGGTCGTCCTGCTTGGCGGAGAGATGCTCGAGCTCCATCGCGGCCTGTTCCTCGATCGTCCTCGGGGTCGGGGGGAGCAGTCCCAGGAGTCCGAACCGACCGCGCTCTTCCATGGTGAACGCGGAGCCCTTGTTGTGCCTCGACGACTCCAGGAGTCGCCGCCCATCGAGAGAAGCCGGCAGTCGCGACGCGCGCGACCCGCGATTCTCACCGACAGCGGACATCCCCCGGCTCCTTTCGCCACCCTTCATCAAGGACCACGATGCCGGACAGCGGGTAACATATAACGGATCCAGGTCGGACACGAGCCACAGTGGGACCGCGCCCGGAGCTCGAAGGAAGTCAACGGGTCCTCGGGCGGGGAGTGCGGACGGCATCGGGGCGGCATCCGGAGCATCCGGGCGACCTCGATTTGCAGTGCAACGAGCAGCAAAGCTTTCTTGCGGGAGCCTGTCGACTCGCGTCGATGCGAATGGATGCGACGCCGCGGCGAAGGCGAGGGAGAACCCGACGAGCCGGACCCCCCGCACTGCCGAGGGTTCGCGCACCGTCGAGTTCGAAGGATGATCCCGCCCGCGCTTCGCGCCGAGGGTTCTTGGCATGCGTATCGTCACAGGTCTCCTTGGGGCCCTGACCCCGTTCGCGGCCGCCGCGATTCTCGCCTCCACTCAGGCCCCGGCAGAGCCCAGCCTCGGGCCGCTGGTCGCGACGTCCCGCCTTGCCGACCTGCGCTGGCCCGATTTCTCCGACTATCGGATTCACGTGCAGCGCTTCTACGAGACCCGGTCGTGGGCGCTCGCGTGGACCGACGGCGGCAAGGTCACGCCGCAGGCGAGGGCGATCGCAGACAAGCTGGCCGCGGCCGACGACAAGGGGCTCAACGCGGTGGATTACGACGGGCCGAAGTGGGCCGCGCGGATCGCAGAGACGGAAGCCGGAGCGGCTTCGTCCCCCGACGCCCTCGCGCGCTTCGACCTGGCGCTGACCGCGTCCGTGATGCGCTACATCTCCGATCTCCACATCGGGCGCATCAATCCGAAGAACCTCGGCCACGGCCTCGACATCGAGCACAAGAAGTACGATCTGCCGCAGCTCCTCGGATCGCTCGTCGCGACGGGCGAGGTGGGAGCGGCGCTGGATGCCGTCGAGCCGCAGTACGAGTATTACCGCGACCTCCAGGAGGCGCTTCGCAGGTACCGAGTGCTCGCCGCGCGCTTCGCGGACTGGTCGCCCCTCCCGGCGGCCGCCGTCGCGATCAAGCCCGGGACGACGTACGTGGGGATGCCGCGCCTCGCGGAGCTGCTCGTCGCACTGGGCGACCTTCCGGCGGAACGGAAAGAGGCGGCATCGCGTGCGACCTACGGCGACGACATGCTCGCGGCGGTGAAGAGCTTCCAGCAGCGCCACGGGCTCGCGCCGGATGGAGCCCTGGGCAAGGGAACGTTCACCGAGCTCAACACGCCGCTCGCCGAGCGGGTCGGCCAGATGCAGCTCACGCTGGAGCGCTTCCGCTGGGTGGAGCAAGACTTCGGCGAGCCGCCGATCGTCGTGAACGTCCCCGCGTTCCGCCTGCGGGCGTTCGAGCGCACGGGGAACGGGGTCGAGCCGGCACTCAAGATGAACGTCATCGTCGGCAAGGAGTATCCAGGTACCCGCACCCCGATTTTCGCCAAGAAGATGCTCTACCTGGTTTTCAGCCCCTACTGGGAGGTGCCTCCTTCGATCGCGCGGAAGGAGCTCATCCCGAAGATGACGCCGGAGTACGCCGAGGCGCGCGACTACGTCATCGAGGGGGAGCGCGGGCGACTCCCGGTCGGCGCGGAATCGCTCGCGCTCGTCCGGGCGGGCAAGGCACGGATTCGCCAGAAGCCGGGGAAGAACAACGCGCTCGGCGCGGTGAAGTTCATGTTCCCGAACGAGCACAACGTCTATCTCCACAGCACCTCGTCGCCGTCCCTCTTCAGCCGACCGGAAAGAGCCTTGAGCCACGGGTGCATCCGCGTCGCGGACCCCGCGGCGCTCGCCGAGCTCGTGCTGCGCGACAACGAGCCGGCTTGGGATCGCTCCCGAATCGAGGCCGCGATGTCGAAGGGAGAGCCGACTCAGGTCGAGCTCGCGAAGCCGATCTGGGTGTACATCCTGTACGGGACGGCGCTCGTCGACGAGGAGGGAAGGGTCCGGTTCTACCGCGACGTCTACGGCCACGACCGGGTGCTCGCGGCCGCGCTCGCGAAGGGCTACCCCTATCCGCCCTGACTCCGGTCTTCAATGGACCCGACGTTCGGCCTCGCGTGTCGGCCCCGAGTCACCGCCGTCACCAGCGTCGCACGCGCCCCGTGTCGACGTGCACGAAGTCCGATGCGCGGTAATAGCCGACGCCACCCCGCTCGAGCGTCAGGGCCGCGTCGCGTAGCGCCGTCGTCTCGACGCCCGGAAGCCGCAGGTCGATCGCTTTCCCCTGGGAGTGCAGGCTGTGGAGCGCGACGCCCCGCCCCTCGTCATGGAGGCGCGCGTTGGTCTCGGGCGAGCGGTAGCCGCTGATGATCTCGAGCTCGCCGTCGGGGCGACCGACCGAGCGCGCCAGGCTCCACGCGACGTCGAGCACGCCCGGCTCGATCGGGTGGATCGCCCCGCAGCGGTGATCGCGCAGAAGACGGTCGATTTCCGTGAGCGCGGCCGAAACGAGCCTCTGCCCGTCGAAATAGGTCACGTCGAGGCGCTCGAGGGTGTGGGTATTGAGCATCCGCAGGCGGCGCGGATCGAGCTCGGAGGCGAAGGCCGCGCGCGGCCCGACGGCCATCGCGAGCAGCGAGAGAGCTCCCGCGTGGAGGAACGCGCGGCGCGTCGGCGGCGCTTCGAGAACGTGGCGGTCGCGGGAGCTTTGCGGTGTCGTCGTGTCGCGAGTCACGGGACAGATTGTCGGCGCGTCCGCCGATCTGTCAAGAGGTCCAGCATGCCCGCGAAGCCGCGCACCGGTTTGGCCAGGCGTCGAGGAGTACCTCGTGAAAGAGGAGGAACCGGTCGGTGTCTCAAAATCGTTGACAGTTCCCGCGGGGCCATCTCCAACACGAGGTGATCCTCCTGTTCCCCATAGCTCGTCCGTCCGAGGCGGAGCCTCGTTAGCTCTTCGCCTTCGCCGGCGCGCGCGTGTAGTTCGTCACGACCGCCGACTGTCCGAGGAAGTGGCCCGCCATCTTCTCTTCGAGCTCCTTGCGTGTCGCTCCCGCAGGAAGATCCAGCACCGCGTCCATCGCGTACAGCCGGAACAGGAACCTGTGGCTCCTGCCCTCGGGGGGACAGAGTGCCGCCCAGCCGATGCGCTCCTCGCCGTTCTGGCCCTGCTTCGCCGCGGCGAGCGCTGCCGGGAGCGGACTTCCGGGAGCCAGCTCCGGGATCGCCCGCACGTCCGCGGGGATGTCGTAGACGAGCCATTGCACGAAGCTGCGTCCCTCGGCGTCGGGATCGTCCGCGATGAGCACGAACGACTTGGCTTCCGCGGGCGCGTTGTCCCAGCTGAGTGCTGGAGAGACGCCTGCGCCATCGCACGAGTGTTTCGGGTCTGCGGCGCCGTGGTGCGCGATCGTGGCTCCTTCGAGAGTGAAGACCCTGCGCTCCGCGAGCTTCGGGCGCTCCGTCCGCTCGGGCCGCTCCCCTTTCGCGGGGTCCTCGGCCTCTCCGCGCGAATCGCCGCCTTTGCCCCCGCAGGCGAGAGACCACACGAGTCCCAGACAGAACAGCACGGACAGCACTCGTCGACTCGAACTCATGATCGTCGCCTCCTCGCCGGCGTGGCCCGCTCCGCCGGAGGGACTCCGGACACCCCGAGCGCATCGACCCTCGCCATGACAGGGTGACATTCTGGTGCCCGCATCCCCCGGTGTCCACTTCCGAACGGGGCCGCCGCGCATGCATCAGCTCCTGGTGCTCGCGTAGAGATTTCAGTGGCTAGCCCCCTGCCCCACGACCCCCGGGCCGATCCAGGGGTTGCTTCATCGATTCCGGATCGATGCCCCGGGGCTTCATGAAGGCGTAACGGGGACTGTCCCCGATTCGCCCCGATCGGCCGATTCGTCCTGCACGGTTCCGTCGTACCTCCTGCCGGCTCGGCGATTGAGACGCCGCGCCCCCTCCGCTACAGTAGCCGGGTTCGCGGGGCGAAACCTTGCGACGCAGGAGCTTTCGACGTGAGCCGGGTGGTGACCCACGACGGATCGGGTGGACTTCACATCCGATTCCCGTTCGACCGCAGACTCGTGGAGCTCGTGAAGAGCCTCTCGGGCCGCCGCTGGCATCCCGAGGAGAAGCACTGGCGCGTCCCGGAAGACGAAATCGTCGCCGTGGTGGATCTGTTGCGGACCGAGGGATTCCTTTTCGACGAAGTGGTGCACCGGATCTATCGGGACCGAGGGGGCGTCCATCCTCTGGACGGGGAAGCCGCGATCGCGCGCGGGCCGACGCTCCCGGGGTTGTTCGACGCGCCCGAGATCGCCTCGACCGAGGGGGGTGTCGCGCCCGACCGGGGCGCGGCGGGCGATCTCACCGTGTCGGCCCTCAACAGCAAGGTCAAGGACGTCGTCGAGTCCGCGTTCCGCGCACCGATCTGGCTCGTCGGCGAGATCAGCGGATTCAACAAGAGCGCTCATCGAACGACCGTGGGCTTCCATCTCGTCGAGAAGGATGCTCACGGCTCCGCGATCGCGCAGGTGAGCGCCACCCTGTTCCAGCGCTCGCGCCGGGAGATCGAGCGGAAGCTCGAACGCTCCGGCAACCCGTTCCGCCTCGAGGATGAGGTGACGGTGCGGGTCCGGGCACGAGTGGAGATCTACGTCCCCTGGGGGTCGTACCGCGTCCTGGTGGACGACCTCGACGTCGACTACACGCTCGGGGAAGCCGCGCGCCGCAGGGACGAGATCGTTCGTCGTTTGACCGCCGAGGGAATCCTCGAGCGGAACCGCTCGCTGCAGCTCCCGGCCGTTCCACTGCGCGTGGCCTTGATCACGAGCCTCGGATCGGACGCCTACAACGACGTGCTGCGGACCCTGCAGGAATCCGGTTTCGCCTTCCGGGTCACCGCGCACGGCGCCCGCGTGCAGGGACGGCTCACGGAGCCATCGGTCCTGAACGCCCTCGACTGGTTCCGCGAGCGGGCGGATGAGTTCGACGTTCTCCTGATCTGCCGGGGCGGCGGCTCTCGCACCGACCTGGCGTGGTTCGATTCGGAATCGTTGGCCCGAGCCGTCGTCTCGTTCCCCCGACCGGTCGTGATCGGAATCGGCCACGAGCAGGACCTCTCGGTTCTGGACTTCGTCGGGTGGCGCTGCAAGACCCCGACCGCCGCGGCAGGCTTTCTCGTGGAGCGCGTGACGTCGGCGCACGAACGCACGGAGTCCAGCGCGCTTGCGCTTCTCGAGGCGGCTGCGGCTCGGCTGCTCGACGAGGAGCGACGCGCTCGCGAGCGGGCGCAGCGTCTCGCCCGGGCCGCCCGCGGCCTGTTCGAGCAGGAGCGCCTCCGGCTCGACCACCGGCGCTCGAGGGCAGTCCGTGCCTCGCGGAGCGCTCTGCACGAGGCTTCCTCGGCCATCGCCCGTCGCATTCCGGCTCTCACGCGCTCGGCGCGAGTGCTCGTCGAGCGAAGGAGCGTTCTGCTCGACCAGTGGGCCCGTCAACTCCTCCAGGCGGCCCGACGCGACGTCGAGGCCGCACGCAGACGGGTCGCCGAAATCGTGGCCCTCGTCGGGCCGCGCAGCCTGCGGGGCCTGTCCCGGGAGGTCGAGCGGAGCGACGCGCGCGCCCGCCGACTGCATCTGGTCGATCCGCGACGCGTGGTCGAGCGCGGATACGCGATCCTCCGCGCGGGAAGCGGCAGGGTCCTCACCGACGCGGGCGCGGCGCCGGCGGGAACCGCAGTGGAAGCGGAGCTTCGGCGCGGCGCGCTGCGGCTCGTTTCGGAAGGCCCCAAGGAGACCTGAATCGATGGCGAAAACGGCGAAGGCGAGCAAGGACCTGTCCTACGGCCAGGCCTCGACCCGGCTCGAGGAGATCCTCCGGAAGATCGAGGAAGGCCAGGTGGATATCGACGAGCTCTCGGGCCTGGTCAAGGAGGCCGCGGAGCTCGTGACGCTCTGCCGCGAGAAGATCCACGCCGCCGAGGTGCAGGTGAAGCAGATCACCGAGCAGCTCGAGCGAGACGCGCCGGGCGAAGACGACGACCCCGAAGACGAATCGAAGGCCGCGGACGAGGAGCCCCCGTTTTGACCCGAACCGCGGAGGAGATCTTCCGGGGGCGCCTGGTGATGGCCCCCATGTCCCGGGGCACGGACCTCCCGTTTCGCCGGCTCGCGGTGGAATGGGGCGCCGAGGTCTGCCTGGGCGAGATGGCCTACGCCCACAAGCTGGTGAAGCGCGAAGGCAACGAGAGCGCGCTCCTGCGACGACATCCGTCGGAGAAGTGCTTCGGCGTTCAGCTCGCCGGGAAGATCCCCGAGGTCATGGCCGAGGCCGCACGGATGGCCGAGGACCAGGGCGCCGACTTCGTGGACGTGAACCTCGGCTGCCCGATCGACGAGACGACGCGACGCGGCTTCGGCGCCGCCCTTCTCGATCGGCCCTCCCGGGTCGCGAAGATCGTCGAGGCCATGAAGGCCGCAGTGACGATCCCGGTCACGATCAAGCTACGGCTCGGCTGGGAGGACGCCAAGCCCACGTACCTGAAGGTCGCGCGGGCCGCCCGGGACGCGGGCGTGGACGCCATCGCCCTGCACGCCCGCAGCCGCGCGCAACGCTACCGCCGGCCCGCCGACTGGGCGCACGTGGCGCAGCTCGCCTCGGAGGTCTCCGTCCCGGTGATCGGCAACGGGGACATCCTGACGTGGCGGGACGCCGACAGCCGCATGGAGGAGACCGGCTGCACCGCCGTGATGGTCGGGCGCTGGGCGCTCGCAAAGCCCTGGCTGTTTCGAGAACATGCGGAGAAGAAGGACATCCACCTCGGTCCCGACGACCGGCTCGGTGTGGTACGCCGCTACGTCGAGCTGTGTCGGGAGCACTTCCGGGACGACGAGAAGGGCCGGGCTCGAACGCGACGTTTCCTCGTCTTCCATCAGGATTTCTTTCGAAGGTACCGGCGCGGCGCGGGGCTCGACGCCACGAACTCCGAGGATCCGCGCGAGTGGGGGCTGCCTCCCGACGGAGACCTCGAGGAATGGCTCTGCCGGGGGGACGTGGCTGCCGCGGAGTCGCTCTGCCGGTGGCTCGTGGACGGCGAGCCTCCGGTCCCGCCTCCCCCGCCGGACCCGGACGCGCGCCGGGCGGTCAGCGCTCCGGTCTCTGGGTTGAGGGAAGTGGCCGGATCCGTCGCGCCCGTCTATCCTTTTCAATCTTTCCCGGCATTCGATCCGATGCAGGAGGCACCATGCGGTACCGATCGATGATCTTCCCGCTCGCTTCTCTGGCCCTACTGTCTCTGTTCGCTTCCTGCGGCGGCGGCTCCCAGACACAGGAGCCTTCCGCGGCGGCCCCGACGTCCCCGGCGAGCGAGCGGACGCCGGGCTCGGAGCCGGACGTGGCCGCGCTCCCGCCCTCGACGGGCGGCTCCGACCATCCCGCGCGCACCCTTCCCATCCCCGGCGGATCGCCCGGTTCCCCCGACGCGCTGCCGCCCGGACATCCGCCCATCGACACGGCGCCCGCCCCGACCGCAGCGCAGACCATCGCTCCCCCGCCTCCGGGAAGCGGGTCGGGCTTGCTGGCTCTCGGATGGAAGGTGCCGGCGGGCTGGGTGGAAGAACCGCCGTCCTCGAACCTGCGCAAGGCGCAGTACAAGGTCCCCGGGCCGGGAGGCAACGGCGAGTGCATCGTTTTCTACTTCGGCCCCGGTCAGGGGGGCGACGCCATGTCGAACGCGCAGCGCTGGGCGAGTCAATTCAAGCAGGCCGACGGCAGCACCTCCGAGCAGAGCATGAAGACGAAGAACTACCAGGTGGGCGGGATCCCGGTTCTGGAAGTCGAGGTCGCCGGCACGTATGCAGGTGGAATGACCATGACGATGGCCCCCGCGGAAGACAAGCCCGGTTACATGCTCCTGGGCGCCGTCGCGCAGGGTCCCGATTCGAACTGGTTCTTCAAGTTCACGGGTCCGGAGAGCACGGTCAAGGGCCAGCGGGACGCGTTCGAGCAGATGATCAAGTCCCTCAAGCAGGGCGCGTAGGCGCCGGGACCGCGAGGCGGAAACGGCTCCGGATCCCTGGAGTGAAGACACGGTGGCTAGCCCCCGAACCCCCGGCCCCGCGTACGGCGCCGAGCCGGCGCCGCCGGCACCTCCCGCGGGTGTTCATCGTTTCCGAATGACGCCCCGAGGAGTCATCGAAAACTCTTACACAAGGAGTAACGCAGCGATGAAACAGTCGGTACTCGATGCGATCAATCGCCAGATCAACGCCGAGCTTCAGTCGTCGTACTCGTACCTCGCCATGTCGGCCTACTGCGAGCTGAACCACTTCCCGGGCTGCGCCCGCTGGCTCCGGGTGCAGAGCCAGGAGGAGTACGGGCACGCCATGCGGCTGCACGATTTCCTTCTGAACCGGCACGCGGTCGTAGAGCTGAAGGCCATCGCGAATCCCAAGGCCGACTTCAAGTCGCTGGCGGCGGTCTTCGAGGCGGCATTGAAGCAGGAGCTCGAGGTCAGCAAGCAGATCGACTCGCTCTACGAGCTGGCGTTCAAGGAGAAGAACTTCGCGGCCATGGCCGAGCTGCAGTGGTTCCTCACCGAGCAGGTCGAAGAAGAAAAGAGCGCCCGGGCCATCGTGGCGAGGCTCAGAATGGTGGGTGACGATCCGCCGTCCCTGCTCGAGATCGACCGCGAGCTCGGAAGCCGGGTGCCCGAGGCCGCGGCGCAAGCGAAGTAGCCCGGGAGCGCGGGCAGGGCCTCACGGGCGCTCCGCCCCCGCACCCCCGGCTCCCGACGGAAACGCACGCCGGCGGATCGGCGCACGTTTCCGCGGGATGTTCTCGTCCTTTCCGTGTGGCGCCTCGGCCGTCGTGGATGACCGTCCCGGAGGGAACACGTCGCGATGCATGAAATGGCGCTGGCGGAAGCGGTCGTCGCGACGGCCCTCGAGGAGGCGGAGAGGCACGGGATCTCCTCGATCTCCAAGATCTGCGTGCGCGTCGGCGAGCTCCAGAGCATCGATCGAGACGTCTTCGCGTTCGCGCTCGAGGAGATGATCCCCGCTGCGGAGCCTCGACTCGCGTCGACGAAGTTCCAGCTCGACGCGGAGCCCGCACGGTTTCGCTGCCGACCCTGCGGGACCGAGTTCTCGCTGTCCGCGGCGGCCGGCGCCGACACCGACGACGCCACCGAGGCGATCCACTTCATCCCCGAGCTGGCGCACACGTTCCTTCGCTGCTCCTCGTGCGGGAGCCCGGACTTCGACGTCGTGGCCGGCCGTGGCGTTTCCGTCGCATCCATCGAGGGGGACTGAGCCGCGATGGACCCGCGCCTCGCCGTCGTGGAGCGCCGGCTCGCCGGCTGCCGGCGGATCGTCGCGGTGACCGGCGGCAAGGGGGGGATCGGCAAGAGCTTCGTCGCGTCGAGCCTGGCCCTCGTCCTGGCGGACGAGGGGAAGAGAACGGGCCTCCTCGATCTCGACCTCACCGGACCCTGCGATCACGTCTTTCTCGGAGCGGACGATCGGTTCCCCGTGGAGGACCGCGGGATCGAGCCGACCCTGGTGGCGGGAGTGCGTTTCCTGTCCGTCACGTTCTTCGCGAAGGACCGGCCGGCGCCGCTGCGGGGCCCGGATGCCACCAACGCCCTGATCGAGCTGCTCGCGATCACCCGGTGGGGCGATCTGGACTTCCTCGTGATCGACATGCCGCCGGGAATCGGCGACGCGATCCTCGACGCCGTGCGGCTCGTCCCGCGGGCGGAGTATCTGGTGGTCGCCACCCCGTCCAAGGTCGTGGTGGAAACGGTCCGCCGGACCCTGCGGCTCCTCACGGAGCTGCGCGCGCCGGTGCTCGGCGTCGTCGCGAACGCATCGAGGGGCGACTCGTCCTCGGTGCGGGAGATGGCCGCGGAGCACGCGGCGCCGTTTCTCGGCGAGATCCCGTACGACGAGGGCCTCGAGGTCGCAGTGGGAGACGCGGCGCTGCTTCGACGTACCCCCTCCGTACGCGCGGTTCGCGAGATCGCACGCGCGTCGCTGTGAACCTGGGAGCCGAAGATCGGCTCGATCAGGGCTCGCAGAGGAAGGCTTGCGCCTTCTCCAAGGACGACACCGCCGCGCACAGGATGTCGTCGCCCGCGCTCGACGGGCACGCCGGCCGAACCAGGTCGATTGGATGAAGGAAACGGTTCTCGCCCTCGGACGCAGCTCGTGCCGACGCTCGTGAGCGCTCGTTCGCTCTTCTCGCGGACCGGAGAGTCGCAGCCGGAGGTTTTGGCGGGCCGACTTCCTTCGGGGGGAAGCGGGGCGGAGAGAGCCCGGAGAGCAGAAACAGCTGTTGCGGGGAATGGAGGACGCGCTCCGGTCGATCGAGAGGAAGGCGAAAGTCGAGCCGAGGCTCGACCTTCGCCTTCATCCGTGATGGCGGCACCGGCCGGATCGACCGGCCTCCGGCCTACTTCTCGAGCTTGACGCCGACCTCGTCGACAGCCGCGACGATCTGGTCGAGATACTCCTGGGCCTTCTTCCCGTCGGCCTTGGACTTCGTCACGAGCTCAGCCGTGGAGGCGATTCCCGCGTCGGAAAGGTCCTTCCCGTAGTACTTCTGCAGATCCTGCAGGTTCTTCCAGAACGCGGACGTGTCGTTCTTGACCTGCTGGATGCCGGCCTGAATCTTCTCGTACTGGGCCTGAAGAGCTGCGCGTTGCTCGCCGGCGCTCGCGGCCAAGGATTCGTTCTTGACCTTCTTCGCGGACTTTTCCCACTCCTTGAAGTAGGCTTGGCCTTGCTCCTTCATCGTCTTGGCGTAGCTTTTGGCCTTGTCGATCTCCTTGCTCATCACCTGCATTTCGTTGTCGTAGTTCTTCAGGGCCTCTTTCCGAGCGCCGGGATCCTTGCCCTTCGGGATTTCGTTCAGGGTGTTCAAGGTGGCATCGATCTGACTGCGGATGCTCAGGATGCTCGCTCGAAAGTCCTGCCTGCTCTCCGCTGCCTTCTCTTCTTTCTTCTGGGCCCACGCAGACGGCGCCGCGAGACACAGCGCCAGCGTCACGGCCGTCACGATGACCCCGCCGAAGCGAGTGAAGCGTTCGTTCGTCATGGAACTCAATCCTCCTTGGCTCCGAGGAGCCGGTTCTCCCACCACGCGGCCTCTACGCTAGCACGCGTCCGCCGTCTGCTCCTCGGCCCCGATCCTGCGTTCAGGAGTTCCGCATCGGCGTACGGGCGGACCGTTGCACCTGCCTGGGGGACCGGGCATCTCTCGTCCGGGAGAGGCCCCCCCCTGGGCTGGCTGGTTTGCTCGCCTTTCTGTCGGGTCCTCCTGCACTCGTGGGAGCCGGGTGCGAGGGTTGGGGGTCCGCGGGCTGCGCGTGGCGGCGCGCACCTCGACGTTCCAGTGCAAGGGCAAGCACGAGGATCTCGCGGTGATCGGCCGGAAGCTCAACGTGGCGGCCCTGCTCGAGGACACGGTGCGCCGCTCGGGCAACCGCGTGCGCATCGCGGTGCAGCTCGTGAAGGTGGCCAACGGTTTCCACCTGTGGTTGGAGACCTACAACCGCACGCTCGACGACATCTCTGCGGTGCAGGACGACATCGCGCAGTCGGTGGTGAAGGAGCTGCGCGCCGCGCTGCTGGGCGAGGCGCCGGACTCGAAGGCGAGCGGCGAGGTGCGGGTCGAGGTGGCCGCGGCGACGACGGGCCGCGGCGAGAACGCCGACGCGCACCCACTGTTCCTGCAGGGACGTTGCTCGGGCCGTCTGGGGTGTCGGCGGAGCCCAGGTTCGGTCGACTTGGTTCCCCATCCCGGACCTTGGCAGGAGCGCAGTACCTCGGGGGTCAGGCGAAAACGGCGTTCGTTCGGACTATCCGCAGCATCGCGGCTTCCCCTCGGCCGCGCGGGCGAGCGAAGCGCGATAGACTCTTGGCCGGAGCGGCGGTCGGTGCATTCTCGACTCGGCCCACCCATCGTGTTGCTCGGTCTGGTCGCGGGCGCGCTCGTGCTCGGGGCTCGACCGCTCGCGGTTGCCGGAGAGGACTTCGGCGCTCTTCCCGACGTCGGCGGAACGATCGTCTGCCCGGACGTCGAGAGCCTCACCGTCCTCTATCGTAGCGAGGTCGTGACCGAGCCCCGCGCGGTCACGGCGATCACCGTGCTTTACGGGCCTACGCGGTTCCTGCCTGCGCTCGCCCGCGGGGATTGCGACGAACGGCTCCGGATCGAAACGGTGCGGCTCTTCCTGAACGAGGCGCCGGTCCTCCCCGACCGGCCGGGTGAGGCGGCCTTCGCAGCCGACCTCGGTCACGATCTCGGCGCGGCGACCGTCCGCGCCGAAGTCGGACTGCGCGGCCCCGGCGGACTTCGCGTGCTCACGTACCAGGTGGAGACGCTCGACGCATCGGCCGCGCGCGAGGCGACGCGCACGCTCGGCGAGCGCCGCGAGGAGCGGCTCACGGTGCAGTCGGTGCCCTACGATTCCCTCGCCCTTCCGGTCATCGCCCGAGGGCCCCACGGGCGGCCGGTCGCCGGTCTCGGACGTGAGAGCTTCCGGTTCTCGGTGGACGGTAGGCAGCTCGACGCCGCGCTGGTCAAGTCGTTCCGTCCGCCGGAGGCGAATCGCCCGCTGCGCCTCGCCCTGCTGGTGGACGTCTCGAGCCATCTCGTCGATGGACGGACGGGCCCGTCCTGGGAGACCCGCTGGGCGCGGTTCGTCGACACGTGCCTTCTCGACGGGATCCGGACCTTCGCCCGGAGCGAGCATGGCGGCGCCTTTCCCGAGGTCGAGATCGTCTTGGTCCGCTACGCCGGGACGCCCCACTGGTTCATGGCCGTCCCGTTCCTCCGCTCGAAGGAGGTGGACGAGCGCACGCTCGCGGACCTGCGGTCCTTCTTCCTCTCCCCGCCCGACCGCGCCTGGCGATCGTACGAGTCGAGCATGGCGAACGCGCTCAAGGCCGTGGAGCCCATCCTCCATTACGCCTCCGGCGCGACGGCGATCGTCGTGGTGGGAACCGGACGCAACACCGCTCCCACGCGGTCGTTCCGCTTCTTCCCTGCGCTCGTTCCTGCCGTGCGCGCGGCCCGCGAGGAGGAGGTCCGGAAGCTCGGCCGTGAGCTCGAGCTCGGAGATCCCGCGGGCAAGCACGACCTTTCCGACGAGATCCGCCAGCACAATCTCCGCAAGCCCCCGCTCGTGTACGCCTACATCGTCCCCGACGAGACGGTGAGAAGGCACCCGCTCGACGCGGAACCTGCCGGAGTGCTTCGCGTCGAAGCTGAAGAAGGCCGGGCCAAGAAGCTCGAATGCGTCTTGGTCCCATGGGTCCATCGTGGCGATCCGATTCCCTCGATGGGCAACCACGAATGACTCGAGTGCACTCGGTTCCGGCGATGCAAACAGCTTCTCTTCGTCGGCGAGGTCGAAGCCAGCGTCGCTCATCTGATGGTCGCTCATACCACCAGTGCAATCCCGCGCAACAGATCGCGTCAGACCCTACCTTCGACCCTCGTGCCTTCAAGCCAGCCCTTCCTTCCGAGCAGTTCGAACGCGAGGACGATCTGGCCGGGGGAGAATCGCTTCTTTCTGTCATTCCAGGCGTACGTGCGCGAGACAGCCAAGTCCGCGGTCGTACCACCTTCGCGGGTCGCGACCCAATGGACGGTCGAGAGGAGTTCGAGCCCGAACGGAGTCTCGAAACCCTCGACGAGGCTGGCGACACGCTCGAAGCGTACTCGAGTGACCGGATGCCCCTCGAGAAACTGGTCGGCGTCATCCACTGCACCGGGCACCAGGATCAGCTCCCTGCTTGGCGCGTCCCCTCCATTGGAGTATCCAGATACGAAGTACCCATCGATCTGTCGGAGAACGTGGCGAAGATTCTCGGCGTAGGGACCGTACGGCGCCTGCACGTAGCGCAGTCGCAGCACCCCTCCGGCCTCCTGCATGAAGTACATCAACTTGTGCACTTCGAGCAGCGTCACGGAAGGACCCATGAGCCCACCGAGGTATCGCCGCATCAAGCCGACGAGGGCGGCTCTGCCCGGGGTCAGGATGATCGCCTGACCGAGATTGACTGGCGGCTTCGTCGTGCGGCCGCAAATGTCCAGACTTATTTGTGGCTCCTCTCGAAACTCCGTGATGGCGTCGACTTTCGGTGGGTCGGAGGTCGAGACGGGCCGCGCTCAAGCCTGAGAAACCCGGTCCCACCGAGTGAGGAAGACATTCCGGGGGGAACGGGGGGGCGAACTCGCTGCCACCACCGGACCTCGGCGAGGATCGGACCTACCGTTCGTATCCCTCACTGCTTCTTTGGTTTGGGCGTTTGCTCTTGACGTAAGAGGCATCCTGGCCCATCCCTGGCCTTTCTTCTCGCCAAAGAAGGGAGGTCGAGCAGGATGAGCCAGGAGCCGACACAGGATCTCGCGATCTACTTGGGGCTGCAAGGGTTCGAAGTGGAATCGGTGGAAATTGTAGAAGCTCCGTCCCTGTGGGAGCCGGGGCGGCGGATCAAACTGGTCCATCTGCTTCGCCGTTCCGGGCTCCACCTGTGCTCCGAGTGTGGCAAGGGACACCAGGAGGGGCTGTTCGAGGAATTCGAGCGAATCCGCTTCCGGGACTGTTCGATCGGCGATCTCGAGACGTTCCTCGAGGTGCGGGCGATGCGGGTGGCTTGCTGCGGGGGGACACGGGTCGAGCGGCTGCCGTTCGCCATGGAGGGCTTCCGGGTTACTCGCCGGTTCTTTGAGCGAGTGGCGGCCTTGTGCACGAGACTGCCCGTTCAGGCCGTCGCGGAGATGGCGAGACTGTCTTGGGACACGGTGGCTCGAATCGACAAGCGGGCCATCGAACTGGCCCTCGGCGACCAACTGCTGGACCTCAGCGGTCTGCGATGGATCGGCGTGGACGAGGTTTCCCGCACGGGGGGTCACGTCTACTTCACGATCGTCACGGACCTGAAGAGCGGACGGGTCGTCTGGATCGGCGACGGCAAGGGCGAGAAGGGATTTCTTCCCTTCCTCAGTGCTCTGGGTCCGACAGGGCGCCGAAAGCTCCGAGGGGTGGTCAGTGATCTCGGCTACAAAGACGTCATCGACACGCACTTGCCCAAGGCGATCCACATCCTCGACCGCTTCCACATCATCCAGTGGGTCAACGAGGCGCTGAACCAGCTCAGGCGGCGGCTGTTCGGCGGGGCCCCGGCCGACGAGGTGGGGAAGACCTTGAAGATCAAGAAGTGGTTGCTGTTGAGTGCGCGGGAGAGGCTGCGGCACAAGGACAAACTGCTCCTCAATCGTCTCGTGGAGATCAACAAGCCCCTGTACGAGGCCTACCTCCTCAAGGAGCAACTCCGGGGTATCCTCCAGCACCCGTGGCGCTACTTCGGCGCCCTGCGTCGGCGCTTGGAGGAATGGATCGAAGCGGCGAAGTCTGCCTCCCCCGAGATCGTTAAGGTCGCCAGCCGCTTGGCGCCACACCTCGAGAGCGTCGTGGCCGGTCATCAGTATGACCTCAGGCTCGGACTCGTCGAATCCATCAACAGCAAGATCGCCGTCCTCCGCGCGCAGGCCCGGGGCTACCGCGATCCCGAGTACTTCAAGCTCAAGATCTTCCAGCGCTGCAGCCTTCCCGACAACCCCTGGGCTCGGGTGGTGCTGTGAAACCTACGCCATCACGGGGAATCGAGAGGAGCCTTATTTGTGGGGCAAGGGCAGGGCTAGGCGATCCAGGCGATCCTCGAGTGTCTCAGCCGTCCGTCGCGCAGACAGCCGTCCAAAGGTCGGTGGCGACCCTCAACGGTCTTCGTTCCCGCACCCTTCGCTCAGGGGCATGCCATGCCCGAGGCGGCGATCGCTGCGTCACGCGGAGCCACCTGCGCGCGTGAACCCGTGTCGTACGTGCCGTTCCCCCGGGTATCGCTCACGCGCACGAGATAGAAGAAGCCTCCTGGAGGCTGGACTGCCGGATCCAGCACGAACGTGTGCGACGTACCGTCGGCGAGACAGGCCTCCGTCGCGATCTGGAAATCGCCGTTCGTCGCGCGAAGGTCCGCGAGTCTGCCCCGGATCACGTCGTAGCCGGTCGCCTCGCCGTCGTCGGCCCAGGAGAGGTGGTCCGGGTCCTTGCCGACCTTGAGCAGGACGACGCGTCCGGGAGGAGGAGGCGGGTTGTCGCACACGCAGGTGATCAGTCCCCTTCGCTGCTGCCCGCTCCAGAGCAGCAGTCGGCCGGCGCCGGCAGCCATGGCGCTTTCGTAGGTCTCGAGCGGAGCGCCGAGGCTCGTCCAAGCATCCGTGCCCGCAGAGTAGAACAGATACTCGCCGCTGACCGGCAAGTGGTGGCGCCGTGCGACCATCCCTCCGCACACCCGCACCGCCGACGGACCGTCCTGGGCAATCCAGAGGACGCCGTCGAGACCCGCCCTCGGCTCCCAGCGGTCGGCACCGGGGTCATAACGATCGGTCCGGATGCTCCCGTCCGCCCAGTTGAGCATGAGCATGGAATCGCCGGCCCAGATCGCGGAGGGGCGCGAGTCGCCGACCGAAGGGGCGCCCGTCGTGTCCGTCGGTCCCCACTCGTCGGAGATCGGATCGTAGCGCCCACCCGTGCTGCCCGGGTCCGGTTGCGCAAAGCCGCCCCACACGATCATCTCGCCGCCGCTCCAGACGGCGGAGTGATGGTACCTCGGGGCCGGTGCGCCTTCGGTGGTCGTGGGTTGCCACGTGTCGGTCGCGGGATCGTACATGGCGCCGTCGTTCAGGCCATCCGACAGCCAGCCGCGCCCGCCCCAGACGACCATCCGCTCGCCGGTCCAGACGGCGCTGTGCTCCAGTCGGCCCGTTGGCGCACCCGCCAGGGACGTATCGGCCCACAGGTCCTGCACGGGATCGTAACGCCCACCCCCGCTCTGGCCGGTCGGACTGCCGCAATCCGAGTCCCCGCCCCAGACGATCATCTCGGTTCCGGTCCAGATCACCGTGTGGAAGCAGACACGACCTGTGGAGTTCTGTGAAGAGACCGCCGACCACGTGTCGGTCGCCGGATCGTAACGAGCCCCGGCGGCGGTGCCCGAGGTGTCGTCCTGACCGCCCCAGACGATCATCTCGCCCCCCGTCCAGATCACGGAGTATCCCTCGCGCGCGCTGGGGCGTGGGTCCGCGGACGAAGTGCGCGACCACTGGCTCGTTGCCGGGGTGAAGCGGCCTCCGGTCGCCGGAACGCCCTGCCCGTCGTTGCCGCCCCAGACGATCATCTCGCTCCCGGTCCACACCGCGGTGTGCTCGAAGCGAGGCGTCGGCGCATCCGGGCCGTCAGCGATCGGGCTCCATGAATTGCTCACGGGTTCGTATCGCTCACCGCCGAGAAAGGTCCAGCCGTCGCTTCCACCCCAGAGGAGCATCTCCGTCCCGGTCCAGACGGCGGTGTGGGAAAAGCGTGGTGTGGAGACGCCCATCTGGGTCCACCGGTTCCTCGCAGGGTCGTAGCGGGCTCCATCGTCGAGGACGGCGCTCGCGTCGGTGCCCCCCCACACGATCATCTCGCTCCCCGTCCAGACGGCGGTGTGGTCGCGGCGTGGCGAGGGTGCGCCTGGCGTCGTCGTTGCCGACCATTGGTTCGCGGACGGCGAGTAACGTCCCCCGGTGTTGAGGAAGACCACCTCTCCTAGCTCCGGATCGTAGAAGATCCCGCCCCAGACGATCATCTCGCTCCCCGTCCACACCGCGGTGTGCTGCTCGCGAGGGTCGGGTGCGAGGTTCGTGCTCGTCGCAACCCAGACGTCCGTCGCCGGACTGTACCTCGCCCCGGTGTTGAGCGAAGCGACGAGGTCGCCGCCGCCCCACACGATCATCTCGGTCCCGGTCCACACCGCCGTGTGCCCGTCACGCGCTCCGGGTGAGCCGGCGCCGGTGCTCATCGGCGTCCACGTACCGGATGCGGGATCGTACCTGCCACCGGTGGCGAGCGGTTCGTTGGCAGGGTCGTCCGACCTCCCACCCCAGACGATCATCTCGTCCCCCGTCCACACTCCGGTGTGGCCGTACCGGGGCGCGGGGGCGCCGTTTCCGCTCACGGAGCCCCACGCATCCGTGGCGGGGTCGTAACGAGCCCCTCCGAGATTCTGCTGGCTCGAGTACGGATCGCGGCCGCCCCATAGGATCATCTCGGCTCCCGTCCAGATCACCGCATGCCCTTCCCTTCCCACGGGTGGGCCGCTACTCATCTCGATCCAGGTCCCCGGAGCGCACTCTCCGCCCTCGATCGGTGGCAGCGCCGGTGAAGAGTCCTCCACGGGCTCGAGAACCGGGATCGTGGCGCGGATCTCGGACCACCAAAGGTCGAACGGTCGCTTCGCCTCCGGATCTTTCGACGCGTGGCGCGCCGATTCCCCCGCGTACGCCTCGCGCAGAAGCCGATCCGCGAGGAGCGGCCGCGCCAGGGATTCCTGGACCCTTTTCGGGTCGTTCCCAAGCGCCGACCAGATTTCCCTGAGACGGGATGGGTCTTTCGAGTTTTTCGCCATCCGGCGGATCTCGGCCTGAAGCTGGTGGGCAGTGATCGGCCGACCCCAGAGGGTCTCGAGCGCCGACGACTTGCGCAGCCCTTCCTCGACCCGATCCCTCAGGTCGAGGTCGGAGAGCACGTCTCGCAGCGCCGGCTTCGGACGGGGATTCTCTTCCGGCCAGATCCGGTGGCGCCAGTACACCTCCTCGATGGACCGCCGGTCGCGGACCCGTTGCTCGATTCCCATGCGGGCGTGCGAGACCTCGCAGATCGAGGCCAACACGACGAGACCGAGAACGGCGCTTCTCCTGGAGTATCGCATCGCTACCCCCTTCCCGTGACTCACGCCAGTTGAGCATAATGATACCGTTTTCTCGCTTGGCGGCGTCGACGCACACGATGAATTCGTGCATGACGGGTCGCGGAGGAGCTCGGGTCCCCGCGAGGTTGTCGGCACGATGCCGTGGGAGAAGAAACGAGCCGGCGCCGCGGTCCGCATCGAGGTGCCCGAAGAGAAGGAGTCATTCTCGAAGACCGGCAGACGCTCGGGTGGGAGTTCGCTCTGCGAACGAGCGGATTGGCGACCGTGCACGCCGTCCTGCGGGGCGCCCTGAGCGAGCTTCCCGTCGGGGACGGGCCCTCCGTGGTTTGCCTGGAATCCGGTCTGCCCGATCGCTCGTTCCCGGTCGGTTCCCCTCCCCGATTCGCCCGCGCCCGCCGACGCCTCTTGACACATGACACCCGTTGGGTGTCATATGACCCATTATGGGTGTCATCTTCGATTCGAGCCCGTTCGGTTCCTCGACCCGGACCCGGGTTCTCGTCGCGCTGCGCCTCTTGTCGGAAAGCTACCCCAGAGAGCTGGCGCGAGTGCTGGGCGTTCCGCTCTCGGGAGTCCAGAAAGCGCTCCGAAGCCTCGAGCGCGATGCACTGGTCGCGACACGCACGATGGGGCGCTCGCGGCTCGTCCGGATCAACCCCGGGTATTTCGCCAGGAAGGCCCTCGACGCGTATCTTCTGCGACTCTCGGAGCCGGCGACCGAACTCCGAGAAACGATCGAGGCTCTCCGCCGGCGACCACGACGAACGGGCAAGCCGTTGTGACGCCGACCCGACGTTCCAGCCTGTCTCAGGTCGCCGTTGCCGTGGGCGACGCGCTTCGGCGAGAAGGGATCCGCGCCGTCCTGACCGGAGGAGCTTGCGCCAGCCTCTACTCCCGAGGGGTTTACCAGTCCGCGGACGTGGATTTCATCGTGAGCGGACCCGCGTCGCAGGCACGGCTCGATCGAGCCATGGGCAACGTCGGCTTCGTGCGACGAGGGGACCGCTACGTTCATCCGCGGACGCGATTCTACGTCGAGTTCCCCCGCGGACCTCTCGCGATCGGCGACGACCTGCGGATCCGCCCCGTGGAACGGGCCACGAGACACGGCCGGACCTTGGCTCTTTCCGCCACCGACTCGTGTCGCGATCGATTGGCCGCCTACTATCACTGGAACGACCGCCAGAGTCTTCGCGTCGCGATCTGGATCGCCACGCGGAACCGCGTTTCCCTCGCGAAGATACGTCGGTGGAGTGCAACGGAGAATTCGGAGGCCGCGTTCGAGGAGTTCGTCGTGGAGCTCGAGCGGGCGCGCCGGAGAAGGACCTGAAGGCGATCCTCGAAACGAAGCCCCCTCCCCGGCGCGTCCGGGAAGGGGGCTTCTCCGAATCGTTCGTTCCGTCCCGTGTCACGGAACGCAGGCGGTCACCGTGACGTTGTCCAGGAACCACCCGTCGTCGTTCGTCGAGCAGTCGCTGATCGACGTGAAGCCAATGCGGACGCTCTGGCCCGCGCAGCCGGCCGTCCCGCCCGTGATGGCGTTGCAGACGGCGTCGAGGTCCACCTGCGTGCTCGAGAACGATGTCGCCACACCGGTGAACACCGACGCTCCCGCCGCTCCGGCGGGCGGGCAGCTGTTGGCGATCGTGCCGTTGTAGGTCGTCCCGCTCACGATGGCGGAGGCCGGCACGAACGTGTAGCTCGTTCCGTTGAGCGACACCGCCAGTGTGCCGCCGTCGTAATTCGTCTCGAACCGGCGCCGGTGACCGAAGCTCAGCCGGGTCACCGTAGCGCCCGCGGGAACCGCGATGCCGCCCGCGCCGTTCGGCTGGGCGTAGGTGAACGTGGTGTTGCCGTAGTTCGCCGTGCAGCTCGACCCGCCGTACCGGAAGATCTTGCTCCCGGTCTGGGCGGTGCAGGCCTGGATCCCGCGCCACGACGTGGTGCTTCCGCCGGAGACGAAGGTCCCCTTCGTCCAGTCCGCCATGCCGCTGCCCGTCTCGAAGCCGTTGCTGTAGAGCGTCTGGGTGGTGCACGTGCCGCCCTGTGCCGTGGCGAAGGTCTCGTTCGAGTTCCCGGACTCGCAGCCGGCGAAGGCGCGCACGACGTAGTAGTAGGTCACCCCGCCCGCAAGGCCGGTGTCCGAGAAGCTCGTCGTCGGGGCCGTCACCGTTGTTCGCAGCGTGTACGGGCCTCCCGAAGTCGTTCCGCGGTAGACGCGATACTCGACCGCGCCGGCGGACTGACTCCAGAGAAGGTCGATGCGACCGGTTCCGATCGCGGTCGCGGTCAAGCCCGTCGGAGCGGCCGGCGGCGTGCAGGGATTCTCGCTGACCGGAGCGGTCCAGATCTCCTCCTTCGCGTTGCTGCGCCGGTCGGTCCAGGAGGGAAGGAACGTCCCCGCGTACCCCGACATGCCGTTGTAGTCGCCGTACTGGTTCCCCGAATCCGCCCCCGTGATCGTCTCGTCGGTCATCGCCGTCGTGACCTTGAACGGCGCCGACCAGGTCACCCCGTCGTCCGAGGAGGTCTGGTACCACACGTCGCTCTTCTTGCGGCCCGCGGCCGCGACCGTGTCGTAATAGATGACCGCGACGCGCCCCGTCGTCTCGTCCACGGCGATCCACTGGTTGAACTGGTCGTTGAGCGACGGCTGATCGTTGATCTTCGCCGGGGTCGACCAGGTCGTCCCGCCGTCGGTCGACCGGGAGAACCAGATCCGCGATTTGCACGTCGACGCCGTGTTCGACCCGGGCTCGTTGGCCGGCGCCGTGCATCCCGTCTGGCCGCTCAGATCGGTCCACGTGACGTACACCAGGTTCTTCGTCGCGTTCCGGTACGTCCCCGCGGCCGCGTAGATCAGCGCCCGGCGGTTGTTGAACGCCGGGATCCCGATGTCGTACGAGTCGTACATCGTGGCCACGACCTTCGGCGTCGAGTACGACGTGCCGCCGTTCGTGGATTTCACCATGACGACCTTGCTGTTTCCGGTGGTGGCCCAGAATCCGAAGACGTCGCCGGAGGAGTTCGTCTTGACGTCCGACCCGATGCACGTGCCGGTGCTCTCCGCGCCGCTCACCTGGACCTGGGTGCCCCACGTTCCGCCGGCTCCCGCGGTCCGGCGGTTCATGTAGGCCGGCGTGCCGTTGTGCCAGATCGCGTAGATGTAGTCCTTGAACGCCGAGGTGGCGCTGTGATCCACCCACACCATCTGCTTGTCCACGCTCGACTGGGTTCCCGAGGCGGTGGTGTCGAACGTCCAGGTCGCGCCGCCGTCGGTCGACTTGTAGACGCGCAGCTTGAGGACCGATCCGAGGGAGTTGATGCCGAGAGTCGTCGACCAGGCCGTCCCGTCGGAGGTCCAGTCGACGGTCGGATCGGAGTGGAACGAGTCACCGGTCGCGAGCGGGAGCGTGGTCTGCCCCCAGGTCGTGCCCCCGTCGGTGGAGTAGTACTGCCCCTGGCGGCCGCTGCCTCCGATGTTGTTCGAGGCGGCGATCACCTTGCTCGGGTTCCAGAAGTTGATCCGGATGTCCGACTCGCTGCGGGGCGTGGTCTGGGCCCCGGACGTGCGGACGTTGGTCCCGACCGTCGTTTCGAACGTCACGCCTCCCGGAGCGATGTCCTCCTCGGCTTTCCCGGGCTCGAGGCTCGGGTGCTGGCGCATCCAGTCGTGGATCTCCTTCAGCACGTGCGGGTATCCGCCCGTCGGGTCGGCGGTCGAGTACGTCATCTCCGGGTGCGCCTTGCGCCAGGCGATCCGGAGCCACAGCGGGACGGGAATCGAGTCCGCCGATTCCTCCGGGTTGAGAAGGCCGAAGTCCTGGTTCTGCCGGATCAACTGATCGAGCCGGCTCCCGGGAGGAACTCGGTCCTTCGAAATCTGACTGGCAAGCGTGGGCCAGGTAGGCTCCACGCGAGCGAGCCGCGCCGGCGCCGCGGCTGCCATCGTCGTCCACGACACGAGCAATGCCAGGTACAGAAGACCTCTTCTCCTCATGCTGACCTCCAGAACCGATTCGTTGCTACGCCCGCGCGACACGACCGACCACCCTCGTCTCCGCGCCGGCAACCCGATGACTCGCCGGCCCCAATCGGGGCCGACGTCGACGTCCGAAAACCCCACGCTCGCCTGGCGTGGTCCCACCTCCATCGAAGCCCGTCGCCGGCCGCTCGATCCTGCGACCCGAGGCGCGAGCAAATTGGGGGAAGGATACGGAATTCGAGTCGCGCGTCAAGAGGAATTGTAAGAATTTACTTCGATTGCGACTGTGGGGGGCGTCAACGGCGACGAATACTCCGATGTCCTGGTCTCGCATCCGAGCCGTTGCGGAACTTCCTCGCGAAGGGTATCTGCGCGGAATCGGACGGCGCGGACACGCTGACGACCGACGCCACGTTCGCATCATGGGGACCCGCCCGCTACTACTTGATCCGGGCCGAGAACGCCTGCGGGCCGGGCGAAACCGGAGCCGATTCCGGCGGTGTACGGATCGCGGCGCGCGCGTGCCCGTGACGCTCGACGGCTCACGCTGAATCCAGGGAGAGGGCCTCGAGCAGCGCCGGCTCGCTCGCCACGCATCCGCGGTGACCGCGAACGGCAGCGCTCGCGATTCGGAAACCCCCGCTTCGGGTCCGTCGGCTGCCTACGACGGCGAGGCGTCGAGCGTTCGGAGCCGAAGGAGAAGCTCCGGGACACGATTCGAGACCACGTCCCACACGATGTCGAGATCGAGACCGAAGTACTCGTGAACGACGATGTCCCGCAGACCGGCGATCTCTCGCCACTGGATCTCCGGGTGGCGCTCTTTGAAAGAAGCCGGAAACCGCTTGGACGCCTCGCCGATGATCTCGAGGTTCTTGAGGACGGCGTCGAATGCCTGCTCGTCCGACTCGAAACCATGCCGCGGGCGCCCCGCGACGTAACGCTGGATCTTCTCGCAGGCCGCAATCATGTCGTCGAGAAAAAGCCGAACGTCACGCGACACGGACGGCGTCCTTCTCCACGAATGGTTGAAGTCGTGATCGCAGGGCCTTCCGCGTCACGAGGTCGACCCTGCGTCCGAACAGATCCTCGAGGAGGAGCTTCAGGTTCATGTATCCAGCGAGCGTTGCGCTACCTGTGAACTCGACCAGAAAGTCGATGTCGCTGACGCCGGTCGCTTCGCCGCGGGCCACGGAGCCGAAGACGGAAAGGGAATGGACGCCAAATTGTTCGAGGTCGCTCCGGTGAGCTCCCAAAACCCGCTGAATTTCCGCCACGGTCAGCGCCTCGGGCTTTGGCACGTGCGTCTCCTCCCCCTCTGCACGAGGATTCCGAAGCCAGAGAACGCGAGGATGTTACGTCACACCGCCCCCCAGGCCAAGGGTAGGGACGGTCCCGGGTGTACGACAAGAAAGTGGCAACGCGATGCCGCGACTCGGGGACGGTCAGTTCGGGAACCAGACGACTTGATCCGCGCGGGGAGCGGCTGCGGATGCAGGTACGC
This sequence comes from Terriglobia bacterium, assembly GCA_963699985.1. GTDB lineage: Bacteria > Acidobacteriota > Polarisedimenticolia > Polarisedimenticolales > CAVOVZ01 > CAVOVZ01. The sequence goes on along the minus strand of CAVOVZ010000017.1, from coordinate 7,221 downwards.
CGGCGAGGTCCGCGCCGCAGGCGGCGGAGCGCCCCTGGGAGATCGCGGCCGACGATTCGCGTGAGGAGAATCGGATCCTCTCCGGAGACGAATCGCGTCGGTTGTCGAGGAGCGGCGAGGAGATCGGTCGATCACTCGAGCGATTCGCTGAATCGGCGCGGGTTCCGTTCGTCGGCGACATCGGTTCTCCGTTGACGAAACTTTGACATCTCCGGGGCGGTTCTTTATGCCGAATTGACGTGTCAAGCGCTATCTCTTGTCGCGGAGCCTCGAAGAAAAGACGAGAGGAGCGAGGTGCCGTGGGATCGCGTTTCGAAGATTCACCTCGGGTTTCGCGCTCCCCGCGTTCTTGCCTCTCCGTCGTCCATCGGCCGGCCCCGATCCGGCCGGGAGGAGCGCGATGCTCGAGAAGGAAGAAGACGACCTGATGTACCTGTCCGCCGGAATGATCGCGGCGATCGTCCTCGGGATGGCGCTCATCCCGCTGCGTGACGTCACCACCGCCTCCAACTTCACGTTCCCGTTCCTTGCGCTGACGATCCTCGTCGCCGAGCTCGGGGGACGCCGCGCCGCCGTGGCGACCGCGTTGACCTCGGTTCTCAGCCTCGACTTCTTCCTGACCAAGCCCTACCTCAGACTGGCGATCGACGAGAAGCACGACATCATCGCCTTCTTCGGCCTGACCGCCTGCGGCCTGATCGCCGCCGTCTTCGGCTCGCAGCGTGGCACGGGGCTTCGCGCGTTGACGGCGGCGCGGTTGCGCCTGCAGCTCCTTCACGACGGTCTGCGCGAGATCGATCAAGCCGGCTCGGTCGAGCCCGCTCTCGAGAGAACGCTCCATGCGATGCGGAGCGCTTTCCCTCTCGCCGCCGCCGTCATCCGCGACGAACGGGGCGAGGTCGTGGTCGCGTCCGACCGGAGCGAGGCGCGTGCCGTACCGGCCCAGCTCCTCGAGCCCGAGACGCTGCTGCCGGCCGGGGCTTCGGACCGAATCGTGGCCCGTGATCTCCCGCTCCCGGCCGACGGCGGACGAATCCCCCTCCGGGCCGGACGCGGCCAGGTGGGTTGGCTCGACGTGTGGGGAAACGGCGATCCTGCGAGCGCCGAGACGCGACGCGCTCTGATCGATGTGGGACGCCTTCTTGGGCACCTGCTCGCCCGAGCTGCCCCGTTTTCGTCCTCGCGGGATTGACGACTTCGCCGGTGAGGAACACACGATGAAGAGCGCCGTCGCACCCTCCGCTGGTGGTTGCCGTGCGTCGCGCGCGCTCGAGCCCGTCGAAGAACCCGTCGGCTCTCTTCGGGGTCCAGTGCTGCGCCCTCCGCCGAATCCTGTTGACCCGGCCTCACTCCGGTTCTCGCCAGGTCGGCGCTCCGAGTCCGGCTCGTCGTGCTCGTGGATCTCGGCATCCGGCGGGAGGGCCCGATGATCGATCTCGCCGTCGTCCTGGCGGTGCTGGCGTTCTTCGGTCTGTCCCGGATGTACGTCCGCGCCTGCGATCGGCGTCGAGGGAGGTGACCGTGAACTTCGAATACGTGCTCGGTCTCGTCCTGGCCGCGCTGTTGCTCGCGTACCTCACCTACGCGCTCGTGCGTCCGGATCGATTCTGAGGATGCCATGACGTCGCGCGGCTGGGTGCAGATCCTCCTGTACTTCCTCGTGATCCTGGCTGTCACGAGACCGTTGGGTCGTTTCATGTTCCGCGTGCTCGAGGGCGAGATCCGGCCGCTGGGGCGATTCCTCGGACCCTTCGAGCGCGCCATCTATCGCTTCTGCCGGATCGATCCGATGAAGGAGCAGAGGTGGCCCGAATACGCCTCCAGCCTGCTCACCTTCAGCGCCGTCGGACTGCTCGTCACGTACGCGCTCCAGCGGGTGCAGCACCTCTTGCCGCTCAATCCCCTGAACGTACCCGCCGTCGAACCGGGTCTGGCTTTCAATACCGCGGTCAGTTTCACGACGAACACGAACTGGCAGGCGTACGCCGGCGAGGCGACCATGAGCTATCTCACGCAGATGGCGGGGCTCGCGTGGCACAACTTCACGTCGGCCGCCGCCGGGATCGGCGTGGCGCTGGCCCTGGCGCGGGGAATCACACGCCGAACGGCCGGAAACGGTCCCGGAACGATCGGCAATTTCTGGACCGACGTGGTTCGGTCGATCCTCTACATCTTGCTGCCCTTCAGCGTCGTCTTCGGCCTCGTCCTCGTCTCTCAGGGAGTGATCCAGAACCTCTCCCCGTACACCGAGGTGACGACGCTGGAAGGCGGATCGCAGGTCATCGCGATGGGTCCCGTGGCCTCGCAGGAGGCGATCAAGGAGCTGGGAACGAACGGCGGGGGGTTCTTCAATGCCAATAGCGCGCATCCGTTCGAGAATCCGAGCCCGCTCACGAATTTCCTCGAGATGATCCTGATCCTCGCGATCCCCGCCGGGCTCACGTTCACCTTCGGGTGCATGGCCCGTGACCAGCGACAAGGGTGGGTGCTCTTCGCCGCAATGGCGGTTCTCTTCGCCGTCGGGGTCTCCGCGGCGTACTGGGCGGAGTCCGCCGGCAACCCCGCCCTGCGGGGACTCGCCGTGGACCAAGGCCCTGGAAACATGGAAGGGAAGGAGGTCCGGTTCGGCGTGGCGGGCTCCGCGCTCTTCGCCACCGTGACCACCGACGCTTCCTGCGGCGCGGTCAACTCCATGCACGACAGCTATACGCCGCTGGGCGGGCTCGTGCTGCTTTTCAACATGCAGCTCGGAGAGGTCGTGTTCGGCGGCGTGGGCGCCGGTCTGTACGGGATGCTCGTGATGGCGATCCTGTCGGTCTTCATCGCCGGACTCATGGTCGGCCGCACCCCGGAATACCTCGGCAAGAAGATCGAGACCGATGAAGTCACGCTCGCGATGCTGTACGCGTTGATCTTCCCGCTCGTCGTCCTTGCCCTCGGTGCGTGGGCGGCGGTCGTGCCGTACGGAACGTCCTCGCTGAACGACGGCGGGCCTCACGGGCTGAGCCGGATTCTCTACGCGTTCACCAGCGCAGCGGCCAACAACGGGTCGGCCTTCGCGGGGCTCTACGCCAACACGCCGTTCTACAACGCGATTCTCGGACTGGCGATGCTGGCGGGGCGCTTCTTCATGATCATCCCTGCCCTCGGCATCGCCGGGTCGCTCGCCGGCAAGAGGGTGAGCCCACCCGGCCCCGGTACGTTTCCCACCGATGGCACCCTCTTCGGGTTCCTTCTCGTCTTCGTTGTTCTCGTCGTCGGGGCGTTGACCTTTTTTCCGGCCCTCTCGCTCGGCCCGGTCGTGGAGCACTTCGTCGGGCTCGGTGGAAAGGCGTATTGATGTCCGCACCGAACGTTCGAGCCGTTTCCGCTTTCGAGCCCTCGCTACTGAAGCGAGCGGCGATCGAGGCCCTGATCAAGCTCTCCCCGCGCATCGTTGCCAGGAACCCAGTGATGTTCGTCGTCGAGGTGGGAAGCGTGCTCTCCACACTCGTGTGGCTGCGCGACCTCGTGGTGCCCTCGTCGGGGGCCGCGCCCGCTTGGTTCACGGGAAACGTCGCCCTCTGGCTCTGGTTCACCGTCGTCTTCGCGAACTTCGCCGAGGCGGTCGCGGAAGGGCGAGGGAAGGCGCAGGCTGCGTCGCTCCGGGGGTTGCGGCGGGACACGATCGCCCGGCGCGTTGCCCAGTCGCTTCGGCCGCCGTCCGTCGCCAACCACTACGCGCCGGGCACGATCCAGGCCGCCGCGGGGTGCACCCTCGTCGGCTTCGGGGCCTTGATGATGGTTGCGTTCATCTCGCGGAAGGACTTCTCTTTTTCTCCGCGCGATCCGCTATGTGGGTGGGGATCCTCGTCCGGCGCGCCGCCGTCAGGTGCGAGAGGTCACCGTCGAACAACGACGGCTCGGTCAGGACCGACACAGCCGCGGCGCCCGCCCGCTCTTGACGCCCGCGTTATGGCGACCGCGTCGTAGGCCGCCCCGAGCACGCCGCGTGACGGCGAGCGCCGCTTGCATTCGGCGATGACGCGCCACTCGCGGCCGTGGGTCAGTGCGCGCGCAAACGCCAGCGCGTCTGGCCGGCGGCGAGCCGCCGAGACCGACAGGGCGGCGGGACTCACCCGCGCTCGGGCCGACGCGACCCGCGTCCGCGTGGTGGCCACGGCCATCCCAGCACGTCCAACGCAGGCGTGCTCACGACGCGACCTCCGCCACGTTCGACGCCGCCACCAGACGCTCCAGCACGTCCTCCGCTCGCCCCTCGTCTATCGAGGCGCGCGACCTGGAGGCCCTCCACGAGCGACCGGCAGCGGCCCGCGATTCCCCACCGCCGCCGCCGCGTTCAAGAGCACGACGTCGCGGCGCGGACCGCGCTCTCCGGACAGCACGCGCCTCGCGATGTCGGCGTTGTGCGCCGCATCGCCGCCCGCCAGGTCTCCAGCCGAAGCCTTGGCCAGGCCCACATCACCCGGATGCACGTAGAACGTCCGGACTAACCCGCCGCGGCACTCGGAACCTTCGTGTAGCCCCGGTGGAGATCTCGTCGAGGCCGTCCGCGCCGTGGACGACCCACGCGCGCTCGGACCCGAGCCGCGCCAGCGCCGCGCCACCAGTTCGGTGAGCTCGGGCCGCGGCACCCCGACCAGCTGGACCGCGCGCCCGCCGGGTTCGTGAGCGGGCCCGAGCAGGTCGAAGCGGTCCGCACGCCGAGGTCGCGGCGCGGCCCGGCGGCGTGGCGCATCGAGGGGTGGAACGTCGGCGCGAAGAGGAACGCGATGCCCGCTCCGTCGAGGCACCGCGACGGCCGTGGCCGGCGAGGCCGACACGTCGACGCCGAGGGCCCGAACACGTCCGCGCTCCCGCACGGCTCGACACCGAGCGGTTGCCGTGCTTCGCGACCGGACGCCGCCCGCCGGCGACGACGACGGCGCCGCCGACGAGATGTTGAACGTGCCGGCGCCGTCGCCTCCGGTGCCGCACGTGTCGAACGCGTCGCTCGTCGCCGGTCAGCCGCACGGCTGCGCCGCGCATCGCCCGCGCGAAGCCGACGATCTCGGCGGCCGCTCGCCCTTCATCCCAGCGCGACCAGCAAGCCGGCGATCTGCGCCGGCGTCGCTGGCCTCCATGATGTCGGTCATCGCGGACGGCCGCCTCGTCGGCGGTCAGGTCGTCGTGCCGCTGAGGCTTCTCGAGCAGAGGGGGGAACATCACATCTCCAGGAAGTTGCGGAGCAGCCGCGCCCTCGGTCGTCAGGACCGACTCCGGGTGGAACTGCACGCCGTGCACGGGCCACGTGCGGTGCCGCAGCCCCATGATCGTCCCGTCGTCGGGCGACGCGAGCCGCGATCTCCAGGTCGCCGGCCAGCGCCGTCATCGGCCACGACCAGCGAGTGGTAGCGCGCTGCCGGCGAACGGCGCCGTTCAGCCCGCGAAGATACCCCGCCCGTTGTGGTCGACGAGCGACATCTTGCCGTGCATCGGCGCTGGCGCGCGCACGACCTCGCCCCCGAACGCGAGGCCGATCGCCTGGTGCCCGAGGCAGACGCCGAGGATCGGGATCGGCCGGGCCGAATCGCCGGATGACGTCGAGGATGATGCCCGCATCCTCCGGGCCGCCCGGGCCCGGGCGAGATGACGATGTGCTCCGGGCCGCAGCGCGCGCGACGTCCGCGAGCGTCGATCGCGTCGTTGCGGCGGACACGCGCACCTCGGCGCCCAAGCTCGCCGAGGTACTGCGCGAGGTTGTAGGTGAACGAGTCGTAGTTGTCGATCAGGAGCACCATCGCGCGCTACCGCAGGCCCGCCTGCGGCCATTCCAGCGCGCGCATCAGCGCCCTGGCCTTGTCGCACGTCTCCTGGTATTCGGCCGCCGGGTTCGAGTCCGCCACGATGCCCGCGCCGGCCTGCACGCGTGCGACGCCGTCCTGTATCGCCGATGGTGCGGATGGCGATGCAGCAGTCCAGGTTGCCCGCGAAATCGAGGTAGCCCACCGCGCCCGCGTAGAGGCCGCGCCGCGGTCCGGCTCCAGTTCCGCGATGATCTCCATCGCCCGCATCTTCGGCGCGCCCGAGACCGTGCCGGCCGGGAACACGCACGAGCGCGTCGAGCCGACGCGTCCTCGGCGCAGGCGCCCCCGACGCGCGAGACCAGGTGCATGACGTGCGAGTAGCGCTCCAGCGCCATGAACTGCGGCACGCGCACGGTGCCGTACTCGCAGACCCGGCCGAGGTCGTTCCGGCCCAGGTCGACGAGCATCACGTGCTCCGCGCGCTCCTTCTCGTCGCGCTTAGTTCCTCGCCAGCCGCAGGTCCTCCTCGTCGTCGCGCCGCGGGGCCGCGTGCCGGCGATCGGCTGCGTCTCGACCCGCCGCCCTTCGACGCGCACCAGCATCTCCGGCGACGAGCCGACGATCGCGCCCGCCCAGCTCGATGAAGTACATGTAGGGCGACGGGTTGACGTGCCGCAGCGCGCGGTACACGCGTGAAGGGTTCCGCGGTGACCTCCGCCTCGAAGCGCTGCGACAGGACGACCTGGTGATGTCGCCGGCGCGGATGTGCTCCTTGGCCTGCCTGACGCCCGCCTCGAACTCGGCGCCGACGTGTTGGCGCGGACCGCGATTGCCGCGCCCGGGCGTCGGGCGCGCTGCGACAGATCGCGTCCCAGCTCGCCTTCGAGGAACTCGATTTCGCGCAGGCGAACTGATAGAGCGCCTCGGGTCCTCGTCCGGCGTGATGCGGGCGTTGGCATCACAGGATGCGGTGCTGCACGTGGTCGAACGCGAGCACCGTGTCGAACGCATGAACGCCGCCTCGTCATCGTCCCCGGCGGGCCCTGGAGATCCCACGCGCCGAGGGGGGCTTGAACCACGGCGCCGCGTCGTAGCCGAAGGACCCACGGCGCCACCGGTGAAGCGCGGCAACTCCGGCACGACCGGCGACGGGAATTCCGACATGACGCGGCGAAGCACGGCGATGCACGGCTCCCGGGCGCTCCGCCTCCCCCGCCCGCTCGTCCATCGCTCCGCCCGCGCTCGAGCGCAGCATCAGGAAGGGTTCCTTGCCAAGGAACGAATACCGCGACACCTGCTCGCCGCCCTCCACGCTTTCGAGCAGGAACGCGTAGTCCGAGTGTTCGGCCACCTTCAGGAACGCCGACACCGGCGTCAGCAGGTCCGCCACCATTTCCTTGCAGATGGGCACGAAGGTGCCGCGCCGCGCCAGTTC